>CAJYTY010000001.1 GCA_913777945.1 uncultured Acinetobacter sp.
GTAAACGCGTGAACGAGCACCATAGTAACCTTTAGCGCGAGCAAGAATTTTTTTGTGACGACGATGAGCCACTACACCACGTTTTACACGAGCCATTTATAATCTCCTTAGATGTATGGGCACATAGCACGAACTGATGCAACGTCACTTACGTGAACCATTACACAACCGCGCAATTGACGGATACGCTTAGCAGATTTTTTGGTCAAAATGTGGCGCTTGAATGCTTGTTTGCGCTTGAAACCGTTTGCAGTCGCTTTAAAGCGTTTAGCTGCACCACGGCGAGTTTTTAACTTAGCCATAGTAACCTCTTTTGGGCACCTGTTCGGCTCGTTTGCACTATTGCAAATCGACCTGCAGGTAAGGAAGGCAGTATCATATAGCATCTGCCTTTAAAACAAAAGTAAAATGCTCATTTTTTAACAGCAACTACTTTATTTTTCTCAAACGTTATTTTCCATAATTAATTCTCAAATTATGAGAAACATCCACAAAATCAGCACCTATAATAGAATCAAATTATTAAATCTTTATTCTTATGAATATTCAGAATGACGCATTCGCCGCGTTACGGTATCGAGATTTCTCTATCGTGACCTTGAATCAATTTTGCTTAACACTGGCAATTTTAATTCAGGAAATTATTGTTGCTTATTCACTCTATCAAATCACTCGTGATCCCCTAACCTTAGGTTTTATTGGTCTGGCTGAAGCAATCCCATTTATCACGCTTTCTTTATGGGGTGGCTATTTTGCAGATAAACTGAATAAACAAAGCATTATGAAGGTTTGTTTATTCTTTTCCATTCCTTTACCTTTGGTTCTTTGGGGCTTATTCCATTTACATGGCTTAGAAAAAATTGGTATTAGCACACTTTCTTGGGGCATTTATGCTGTCATATTTGCCTTGGGTACTATTCGAGGTTTTTACAATCCATCAGCAACCTCACTCAAACCCTTTTTAATTCCACGCGAGCTGTATGCCAATGGTGCTACATGGACAACGATCGGTTGGCAAAGTGGTGTAATTATTGGACCAATGCTCGGCGGTTTTATGTTGGCATTTCTTGGCAGAGAAACCAGCCTTTTTACAGTAGCTACATTATTAGCGATCTGCTTTGTTTTGATTAACTGCTTACAGAAACGAACTTTCCCAAAAATGGAAACTGAGAATGTCTTACAAAGTCTGACCGATGGTTTCCGCTTTATTTGGAAAACTAAAATCGTTTTATGGGCAATTTCATTAGATCTTGTTTCAGTATTATTTGGTGGTGTAATTGCATTATTGCCAATTTTTGCAGAAGAGATTTTAAAGGTTGGTCCTGAAGGTTTAGGCTATTTACGTGCAGCCCCTTCGATCGGTGCACTCATTACGATGATCGTACTCACCAAGTTCCCACCGATGCATCACGCTTGGCGGAATATGTTATTGGCTGTCGCTGGCTTTGGTATTTTTACCATTCTGTTCGCTTTCTCAAACAATATGTGGCTGTCGCTATTTGCCTTAGCCATGACTGGTGCTTGTGACAGTGTTTCTGTCGTGGTTCGTCAAACAGTGCTGCAAATTTTCCCGCCTGAAAATATGCGAGGTCGCGTGGCTGCTGTAAATGGAATGTTCGTTTCATCGAGTAATGAACTGGGGGCTTTTGAATCTGGTCTTGCAGCCAAATATCTCGGAACAATCACTGCAACCATTTTTGGTGGTTGTATGACGCTTGCAGTTGTAACTTACTGTTGGTTTAAAACCAGCGATTTGTTTAAAGTCGATATTACCGAAGGTGCTGATCCTTAAAGGTTTTGGGAAAGGTCAAACTTTCCCTATTTTTTAAAAAACTCCAAGATATAACACATACAATGTTAAATAACGCCCACCTTTGGCGATGGTGACAATCAATAAAAATCGCCAAAAATTTTCTTTCATCAATCCTGCAATCAAGGTGATCGGATCACCAATCACAGGTGTCCAACTCAGTAGCAGGGAATAAAAACCATATTTATGATAAATCTGTTGTGCCTGCTCTAAACGCCGTCCAGAAACAGGAAACCATTTTTTATCTTTAAAATGTTCAATTTTCAGTCCTAACCACCAGTTCACACATGAACCCAAGACATTTCCAATGGTTGCTATTAAGATCAGATAAAGAGGGTTGGAAAGCCCTTGTATCAATAAGGTTATTAATACTGCTTCCGACTGTAAAGGTAATAATGTCGCAGCCCCAAAAGCAGATATAAACAACAACCAATAACTCATGAGGCGAACTTAGACACTATAGAAAAATTAGACTTGGATCGACAAAGCTTTTTGTATCGCAGGACGAGCAGTTAAACGTTCAATATAATCTTGTACATACGGATAATCTTGAAGTTGAATGCCTTGCCATTCATAACGCAATGCCCAAGGCAAGATTGCCATATCCGCAATTGAATACTCACCCGCCACAAACTTCTGACCAATCAATTGTTTATTTAAAACAGTGTAAAGGCGCTTAGTCTCATTGATATAACGATCAATTGCATAAGGAATACGCTCAGGTGCAAATTTATTAAAATGATGATTTTGCCCTAGCATTGGACCAAACCCACCCATTTGCCACATTAACCATTGCTCCACTTCAACTCGCTCTTGTTCATCCGTAGGATAGAATAATCCAGTCTTCCGACCTAAATATTGTAGGATTGCACCTGATTCAAATACAGAAATCGGTTCACCTCGCGGTCCATTTTGATCAACTATCGCTGGAATTTTATTATTAGGAGAGATTCTTAAGAAGTCTGGTTGGAACTGATCATTTTCTAAAATATTAATAGGAAAAATCTGATATTCGAGTCCCATTTCCTCCAAGGCAATTGTTATTTTATGGCCGTTAGGTGTACCCCAATAATATAAGTCAATCATTATATTGTCCTATTCATCGTTATCTTGACTGTTGTTGCGTTATAGCACATTTTATAGTAAATGATCAGCAAACTAGCACCAAAAGAAACAATAAAACCGTGTTTTCAAAGGTAATCTTTTTAAATATCTAAATTCGATCAGCTAAGAATTGTTTTGCTTGTTCTCCTACAAATCTACGCCCCGCATTAGTTCCATTGATCCACTCATCAGCAGAGAATAGGTCAAACATACCCACTTTAAATAAAGTTGGAATTGCTAAAATCAGCTCTTCCTCTACCGCACCTCGAACGCCTGCATTATAGAGATTAATATTATGCAGCATGGTGGCAACCGTTCCTGTTTGCACTCGACTACCATCTTTGAGCTTTACCTGTGGCAACACTTCGCCATCTTGTAGCACTTTTTGATTAATTTCTGCGAGTTCTTTAGTTCCTATAATTGTAGTCATAAATGTTCCTATTCTTAAATTATGTAATTATCAATCAAACCTATCATATTTTATTTTAGATATTGTTGAGTAATATGGATAAATTTTAAGTAGATAAATATATTATTTTCTGACATAAAAAAGCACCGCTTGTTGCGGTGCTTTTTCTAAAGAAAAATTACTTTTTCTTTTTCGGACCAAGTAACATGCCCATCTGACGACCTTCCATCTTCGGCGCTTGTTCAACTACGCCAAACTCAGCAACGTCAGCTTCAATTTTTTGCAATTGAGCCAAACCAAGCTGTTGATGTGCCATCTCACGACCACGGAAACGCAAAGTAATTTTTACCTTATTTCCTTCTTCAAGGAAACGTAAAATTGCACGCAATTTTACTTGGTAATCACCTACGTCCGTTGCAGGACGTAACTTGATTTCTTTCACTTGCACTTGATGCTGTTTTTTCTTCGCATCTTTTTGCTTTTGCTTTAAGTCAAATAAGTGCTTGTTGTAGTCCATGATTTTACAAACAGGCGGTTCTGCATTAGCAACAATCTCAACAAGGTCAAGATTAGCTTCTTCAGCAGCACGTAATGCTTCAGTTAATGAAACAACACCTTTTTGTTCTCCATCTGCAGCGACGAGGCGTACTTCTTTCGCACGGATCTCTTCGTTAATTGCAGGACGGTTACTTTTAGCACCTTGTTGCTGGTTACGGTCAGGCTGTTTAATCTTTATTACTCCACAATGTACCGGCCGCGTTCGGCAACGGCAGATTTCACTAGGTCAATAAATGCATCTACTGACATAGTACCTAAATTTTTTCCTGAGCGAGTACGCACATTAACAGTACCTTCTTCAACTTCTCGATCACCAAGAACTAGAAGGTAAGGAATACGCTCTAGGGTACGCTCACGAATCTTAAATCCGATCTTTTCATTTCTCAAGTCAGAAATAGCACGAAGACCATTTTCTTTGAGTTTTGCAACCACTTGTTCACATGCTTCTGCTTGTGAATCAGTAATATTCATAACACACGCTTGAATTGGTGTTAACCAAGGCGGCATAAAGCCCGCATAGTGTTCAATTAGTATACCAATAAAACGCTCAAAACTACCAAGAATTGCACGATGAAGCATGACTGGTTGATCACGATCGTTGTCTTCAGTGACATAAGACGCATCTAAGCGAATTGGTAAGTTGAAGTCACATTGAATCGTACCGCACTGCCATACACGGCCTAAGCAATCTTTCAATGAAAATTCAATTTTCGGACCATAGAATGCACCTTCACCAGGTTGCAAATCCCAAGCCAAGCCTGCGTTATCTAAAGCATCCGCCAAAGATTTTTCAGCCAAATCCCAAAGTGCATCATCACCGACACGTTTTTCAGGACGTGTAGACAATTTCATTTGCACTTCTTCAAAGCCGAAGTCTTTATAAACATCTAAAGTCAGCTTAATAAAGTCAGCAACTTCTTTACCAATTTGTTCTTTGGTACAGAAAATATGTGCATCATCTTGGGTAAATCCACGAACACGCATAATCCCGTGTAAAGAACCTGATGGCTCATTACGATGACAAGAACCAAATTCAGCCAAACGAATTGGTAAATCACGGTAAGATTTCAAGCCTTGGTTAAACACTTGTACGTGACAAGGACAGTTCATTGGCTTAACAGCATAGTTACGACTCTCTGAATGAGTTGTAAACATGTTGTCTGCGTAGTTGGCTGCATGACCAGATTTTTCCCAAAGCGTAAAATCGACGATTTGCGGCGTTTTAATCTCTAGGTAGCCATTGTCTTGCTGAACTTTACGCATGTATTGCTCAAGCACTTGGTAGATTGTCCAACCATTTGGATGCCAGAACACCATACCCGGTGCTTCTTCTTGCATATGGAATAAATCTAAAGCTTTACCAATTTTACGATGGTCACGCTTTTCTGCTTCTTCAATACGTTTGATATATGCAGCTAACTGTTTTTTATCAGCCCAAGCCGTACCATAGATACGTTGAAGCTGTTCATTCTTCGCATCACCACGCCAGTAAGCACCAGAGATTTTTGTGAGCTTGAATGATTTTAAGAATTTAGTGTTTGGTACGTGCGGACCACGGCACATATCCAAATAATCTTGATGGTAGTACAAGCCCATTTGTGTTTCATTCGGCATGTCTGCGATCAAGCGCAATTTGTATTCTTCGCCACGTGCTGTGAATTCTGCAATCACCTCATCACGTGGTGTCATTTTTTTAATGACATCATAATCTTGATCGATGAGCTTTTTCATACGCTCTTCAATCGCTGCCATATCATCTAAAGTAAAAGGACGTGGCATCCAGATGTCATAGTAGAAACCTTCTTCAATGACTGGACCAATTACCATTTTTGCTTCTGGAAACAGCTGCTTAACAGCGTGACCAACGAGATGTGCGCAAGAGTGACGAATAATCTCTACGCCTTCTTCATCTTTAGGCGTGATAATTTGCACAGTTGCATCTTCGGTAATCAAGTCTGAAGCATCAACTAAACGATCATTGACACGACCTGCTACGGTATTTTTCGCAAGACCCGGACCGATGCTTAATGCAACGTCCATCACAGATACGGCTTGATCAAACTGTTTTTGATCGCCATTTGGCAAAGTGATAATTGGCATAATAAAATCCTTAAGGAGTGATGCCCTATACGAAGGAGCATATCACCGCGAGATTATGTATTGAGGCGAACCTCAAAAGATAAAAAACGGCGGATAAAAAAGTATTCAAGATTTTACACAGGTTTAGTTGAGGATGAAACCTTTGAATCATAAAAACCTAGATTGATTAAGCTTCATCTCCGACTAAAGCCTAAATGATTTAGACTGAATGACACACTATGTTGATATAGATATAAATGAAAAAAACACAAATGGAGCAAACACATGGTTAGTGCATATGATGAATTACCGAGAACCCCTGCAAATTTCGTTGCTTTATCGCCTTTACGTTATTTAGAACGTGCTGCTTATATTTATCCACACCAAGCCGCAATTATTCATGGGGAACGTCAAATCACATGGCAACAAAGCTATCAACGTTGCCGCCAGTTTGCACATCAGCTCACTCAGTTAGGAATTAAAAAGAATGATACCGTTTCGGTACTCTTGCCGAATGTACCTGCAATGATTGAAGCACATTTTGCTGTACCAATGGCAGGTGCAGTACTCAATACGCTGAATACTCGTCTCGATGCCAAAACCATTGCTTTTATGCTGGCTCATGCAGAATCAAAAGTTCTTTTGGTCGATCCAGAATTCAGATCACTTGCTGAAGAAGCATTAAAGCTGATCACTCAAGATATTATTGTGATTGATGTATTTGATCAGGAGTATGAGGGTGAGCAAATTGCACTTGGGCACTATGAATATGAATCATGGTTGGCTGAAGGTAATCCTGAATTTGAATGGCTACTTCCACAAGATGAATGGGATGCGATTAGTCTGAATTACACTTCAGGAACCACAGGCAATCCAAAAGGTGTGGTTTATCACCATCGCGGTGCTTATCTCAATGCGGCCAGTAATATTTTGGCATGTGGTATGAAACCTCGTGCAGTTTATCTATGGACACTACCACTATTTCACTGTAATGGTTGGTGTTTTGCATGGTCAATTGCAGCTAGTGGCGGCACCAATGTTTGCTTACGTCGAGTTGATCCAGTTTTAATTTTTAAATATATCGCTGAACACAAAGTCGATTATTTCTGCGGTGCGCCAATTGTCTTGTCGATGCTCATCAATACTCCAGCAGAACAAAAAACAGCTTTCAAACACCATGTTGAAGTCATGGTTGCGGGCGCTGCGCCACCTGTGGCAATCATCGAGGGGATGCGTCATATTGGAATTAATGTTAATCATGTCTACGGTTTGACAGAAACGTATGGCCCATCGGCATTATGTGCTTCGCAAGCAGGATGGAGTGACTTATCTATTCAAGAACAAGCTCAACTTCATTCACGCCAAGGTGTTCCTTATCCACTCCAAGACAGTATGCGAGTACTTGATCCTGAAACGATGCAACCCGTACCGAATGATGGGCAAACCATGGGCGAAATTATGTTCCGTGGTAATATCGTGATGAAAGGTTATCTCAAAAATCCACAAGCGACCGAAGAAGCTTTTAAAGGTGGTTGGTTTCATACAGGAGATCTAGCCGTTTGCCATCCTGATGGTTATGCCAAAATTACTGATCGCTCTAAAGATATTATCATTTCAGGTGGCGAAAATATTTCATCGCTCGAAGTCGAAGATGTACTTTACCGCCACCCTGCTGTACTCACCGCCGCAGTGGTCGCAAAACCTGATGAACGTTGGCAAGAAGTACCTTGTGCTTTTATTGAACTCAAACAAGGTGCATCTGCATCCGCAGAAGAGATTATTGCACATTGCCAAAAAGAACTGGCTCGCTTTAAAGTTCCTAAAGATGTGGTGATTACTGAGATTCCGAAAACATCGACAGGGAAATTACAGAAATTTATTTTAAGAGAATGGGCAAAAGAACGAGCAAGCGTTTCGTTTGAGAATTAACCCCTAAAAACAAAAAAAGAAGTTTCAACTGAAACTTCTTTTTGGCTTTAACCTTGATCAGATAACAAGGCGACTTGCTGTACATAGTTCACAAATTTGAGCTTGGATGAGGCAAGTTCTTCTTCACTCACCTGCTGTTTGATATCTCGATGAATGCGCAAAACATGCTGGCGCAAAGTATGGCGTTCAGAAGCATTAAAAACTTTACTAAACTCATTAATGATTGGATCACCTTGATCAATCATCCGATCTACCCAACGCATCAATTGCATTTGTTTTTTAGCGCCTTGTTGCGGTGTCAAATAAGATAAAATCGTGGTTTCATTTTCATTCCGCAATAACTTACCAACACGTTGAAACTGACGACGACGTGCTTCAAATGAACTGATCTTCTGCACTTCAAGTAATGCATCAATCAAACGCTCATCCACAGGAAGCTTTTGAATTTGTTTTGGATTGAGTTGAGCCAATTGCTCACCTAAAGCAGCCATACGTTGCACAGCTTTTTTTTGCTCGGTTCTACTCGCACGTCCTTCTAATGACTCAAAATCTTCATCTGTATAACGTTGTTGGGTACCACGTGCCACTATTACTCTGCCTCATAAAATTTTGCTGCGAACAGCGTTTGAATTTCTTCCAGTGCTTTTTCTTCATCAGCACCATCAATCACCAATCTTAATGTTGTGCCTTTACCAGCACCTAACATCAACAATGACATAATATTTTTTGCATCAATCAATTTTTCACCCTTACCAATTTGTATCGAAGAGCTAAACTTGGTTGTGACTTCAATAAGTTTACCAGATGCACGTGCATGTAAACCGAGTTTATTAATTACATCAATTGTTGTGTCTATCATGACCAGTGCTTCATTTCTCTATGTAAGATTTGGACAGTCCATTTTGCCTTAAGAGCCTGTTTGAGTCTATCCACGATATAAACTGAACGATGTTGCCCACCTGTACATCCCACTGAAATGGTCATGTAATGTCGATGTCCTTCCGCAAAAGCTGGCAACCATTTTTCCAAGAAGTTATAAATATCGGTAAACATTTCATTGGTTTGTTGATTGCTTTCTAAAAAACGGCAGACGGGATCATCCAACCCAGAAAGACGACGCAACTCTAAATCCCAATGCGGATTAGGTAAATGACGAACATCAAATACATAATCGGCATCAAGCGGAATGCCATGTTTATAGCCAAACGATTGTAGAATCACAATTAACTTATCAGACTGCCCCAATCGAGACAGCAAAATATGTTTAAGATCATGGACACTTTTACCCGTCGTATCAATATGCACTGTAGAGCGGAATTGTATCGGTATAAGCAACTGTTTTTCTTCCTGTATACATTGCAACAGGCTATTAAAACGATTTGCTAAAGGATGTGGTCTACGCGAAGAACTAAACCGTGCAACTAAGTCTTGATCTTGCGTGGTTAAATAAATGATATCCACCGTACCATGTTTTTTTAATTGCTCAAAAACATGATCGAACTCTTGCATATCCGCACGAGTACTTCGAATATCCACACCTAAAGCTAACTGCTCTAAATTATTTTCATGATCCAGTTTAGCTACAATTTCAGGCAATAATGCCAAAGGTAAATTATCTATACAATAATAGCCCAAATCTTCAAGCACCTGTAATGCAGATGATTTTCCTGAACCTGACTGTCCTGTAACGATAAGAATACGCTTCATCGCATATCGACCTTTAATTTATTTTATGTTTTGAAATTAATTTGTAAATTATCAATCAAACGTGTTGAACCTAATTTAGCCGCAATAAATAAAACTAAATCACGATCAAACTCTTCAATTGGTTGCAAATTAGGTTGACGAGCTTCTACATAATCCACAACAAATCCAGCTCGTGTCAATTCCGTTGAGATATTTGCTAACACTTGTGAAAGTGATTGCCCCTCTCCCAAACCAACCTCAGCTTGTTTTAACAACTGATAAATTGTTGGCGCAATACTTCGTTGCTCTTCTGACAAATATCCATTGCGTGAACTTAAAGCCAAACCATCTGCTGCTCGTACAATTGGTACGCCGATGACTTCTAATGGAATATTTAAATCCTGCACCAACTGACGAATTACAGCCAATTGTTGATAATCTTTTTGCCCAAAAAAAGCATAATCAGGTTGTACAATATTGAATAGTTTAGTGACAACAACCGCCACGCCATCAAAATGACCTGGACGCGATTGACCACATAAATCATTTGTAATTTGACTAACACTAATATTGGTTAAACGAGGCTGCTTGCCATACATTTGATCGACAGAAGGGGCAAAAATAATGTCACACCCTACATCTGCCAACAAACGACTATCTTGTTCTAACGTACGTGGATAACTATCAAAATCTTCACCCGCACCAAACTGGATTGGATTAACAAAAATACTCACCACCACGACATCACAGATTTTTTTTGCAGCGCGCACTAAAGTCAAATGACCTTCATGCAAGTTCCCCATAGTTGGAACAAAACCAATAAGTTTTTTTGCTGTTCTTGCTGGAGCTAATGATGCAGTTAAGCCTTGTATTGTTGTTTCTGTTTTCATGAGTTAGAGCTCAACTTGAAAAGTGTGTTCTTTAGCAGGAAATGATTGGTTTTGAACAGCTGCATGATACGATTTAAATGCATCTACAATTGCTGTTTCGCCCGCTTGTTCTTTCATGAAATTACGGACAAAACGCGCAACTCGACCAAAAGTCAAACCAAGCATGTCTTGTACAACCAAAACTTGTCCGTCAGTTTCATTGCCTGCACCAATACCAATCACTGGAGTATTAGGAAATAGTTCAGCAATTTCCTTGCCTAACTGAGCTGGAACACACTCTAATAATAATACCGCAGCACCTGCATCAACCACAGCTTGGCAATCCGCAATTAATTGATCTGCTGCTTCACGCGTTCGTGCTTGAAGTTTATAGCCACCGAATACGTGTACTGATTGTGGCGTTAAACCCAAATGCACGCAGACAGGAATACCATTACGTGTCAAAACTTGGACTAATTCACTTAACCAAGCACCACCTTCGATCTTGACCATTTGCGCGCCAACTTGCATCACTGCTTTCGCATTTTTCAAACCATCTTCAAGCGTTGCATAACTCATAAATGGTAGATCAGTCATAATTAAGGCGTGCGAATTACCACGACGTACAGCTGCTGTATGATAAGCCATATCTTCAACTGTCACAGGAAGTGTGGAATCTCTTCCTTGAATCGCCATTCCTAGAGAATCACCAATTAAAATTGTATCAATTTCAGCCAATTCCATCGCTTTAGCCATACTTGCATCGTAACAAGTAAGACATGAGAACTTACGTCCATCAGCTTTAAATTTTCTTAAGTCACTTAGACTAATCATGATGATATCCTCTGCAGGCATTTCCAGAACGAAACAATCTTACGCAGTTGCCCAAGATTGATCTGCGATTACAGTCAAGTTTGCTTGCTGCACTAGTTCTAAATCTTTTAATGAGTGCCCATTTAACTGTAAATGAGCATCTAAATCTAATAAGGGAAGGATCACAAAATCACGTTCTAAAATACCAATATGTGGTACGGTCAAACGTTCATTTTGAATCTGCTCTTGACCATAAATCAATAGATCTAAATCAAGCGTGCGCTCTCCCCATCGCCTTAAACGAATACGACCAGCTTCTTGCTCAAATTGTTGTAATTGGTCTAATAAGGCAAGTGCTTCAAGTGTCGTGTCCAATTGAACAACGGCATTTAGATAATTTGGCTGGTCCTGAGGACCCATCGGTGGACTTTGATAAAGCCTTGAAACTTTTACCGAACCTAAACTAGCCAACTTCACAACAGCTTCGCTAAGAATCTGTTGTGAATCACCTAAGTTACTGCCTAAACCGATATAGGTACGAATAGTCATTGCGTCGGTCCAAAAACCACTTGGCTCAGATCACGTTGTACACGCTTACGCTTAAGGATCGGATGATCTGCATTGATTTGTCCTGAAACGGCAGTCGCTTTTTCAATAAAACGGCTAGTTGATTCATCTGCTCTAACACGTTCTTTCTTGGCACGGCGGCTTCTAGGCTCAGGGACATTTACCAAAGGCTCAATCTCAGTGGTCTTTGGCTCATCAACTTCAACTGTCTTACGACGTGTTTTACTACGTTGACGGTTGTATTGACGAATTGCGACTTCTTTCTGATCGATTGACATTTCTTGGTAAGCTTCCCACCAAATACCCATACCTTCAGTGCTGCTATCACCTGATTTCTCACGTAACAACAAGAAGTCAAAGCCTGCACGGAAACGTGCATGTCCAGCTAAAGCTTCAATTTGCTGTGGTTTTGGATTGAGCAAACGGGTTTGCATTTCCCATACTTCACGAATGAAAGTTTCAGCAAAACGAGGAATAATGGTACGTGTGGCTTGACGTTTCAATACATCTAAACCAGCTTGGGCACGTGCTTCAGCAGGAACAACACCTTTATTTAAATAAAAATCACAACGCTCTAAGAACGGCTTCCACAACAATACTGCATAAAAAAATGCGGGATTAATGGTCTTACCAATTTGAATTCGTTGATCAGTATTTTTAGCTGCACGTTCGATAAAAGCTGTTAGATTTGGAGGAATTTCAGCAAATAATTGCTTCCAAACCCCAAACTCAATCAACATCGGCAAAACGCGTGCAAGATGTCCCATAGTAAATAATTTTTGAGACTCATCGTATAATCGATGAGGTGAAACGTCACGTAACAGTTGCGTCATTTCAACATCAAAAACATCAATAATCGATTGATCAATTTGGAAGTTGAGTTTCGCAGCAAAACGTAAAGCACGTAACATCCGAACAGGATCTTCTTCAAATCGCTGTGCAGGCTCACCTAGAAAACGTAAAGTGCGCGTTTTAATATCATCAACCGCATGACAAAAATCTAGCACGATCGCTTGGCGCGGTTGATAATACAAAGTATTAATTGAGAAATCTCGACGTGCAAAATCTTGCTCAATTGTTCCCCAATTATTATCTCGCAGGATCATACCAGAAGCACTGGTGACTGCTTTTTTGGGAGGAGCGCGGAAAGTTGCGACTTCAATCAGTTCGCGACCAGAATAAACATGTGCTAATTCGAAACGTCGACCAATAATTCGGCAACGTCGACCAAAAACTTCTTTCACTTGTGCTGGTGTTGCATTGGTGACAGCATCAAAATCCTTAGGATTAAGACCTAACATCATATCGCGAACACCGCCGCCCACAATATATGCCTCATAGCCAGCTTTCGTTAGGCTATCGATTACATCTAATATTGAAGAAGGGAGTTGGGCTGTGGACAAACCACATTTTGACGCACGCAAAGTTTGCAAAAGACACTGTCTCCTACGTCAGGACGTAAATAACAATTTGTCGCTAATCATAGCTCTAACACACTCAAAGGGCAATTTATTCTGTTGAAGTTTCAACAGATCAGTATCTTTTAATTGCAATATCATCTTTATTTTTATCCTATAATGCTAAGCGTGCTTTATTTTTCTCAAGCAATTTTGGACCAATTCCTTTTACATTGACCAACTCATCCACCGTTTTAAAACCACCATTCTTTTGGCGATATTCAAGAATTGCCTGAGCCTTTTTCTCACCAACACCATTTAAAGTCTGTAACTGCTGTAAATTTGCTTGGTTCAAACTAATCTTATCGCCCTGAATATTGGTAGAAGATGAAACTTGCTGAGAACTCTTCTGTGGCGTAGGTCTTGATAAATAATAATTATTGTTAGGCTGCTTCGCTAATTGCTGATCACGTGCTTGTTGTTGAGCTTTCCATTTTTCATAGGATTGATCGAATGGCTGTGCACTTACATAAACAAAGCAGCTTAAAAATATAAAAATAAACAGAATAAAGTTATGTTTGCTGCATGGTTGCGGCAAATTCATTGGATTTCCCCTGAAGTTTTAAATGTCGTTTTGCTTGCTCCCATAGTTCATCCATTTCTGCCAAACTCATTTCTTGCAAGTCTTTATTTTGTCTTTGTGCTTGTTGTTCAATATATGCAAATCGGCTTCTAAATTTATGAATCGTTGCCAATAATGCAGTCTCACTCGACACGCCAAGTTTACGTCCTACGTTAATTAAAGAAAATAGACAATCTCCAAATTCTTCTTGTATTTCATCAGTTTTTTGAGTTTTTATTGCCTGTTGTAATTCCTCTAATTCCTCATTTAACTTTCCATAAGCATCTTCAACTGTTTCAAAATCAAAACCCAACTGCGCTGCTTTTTTTTGAATCTCATGTGCCTGTACCAATGCTGGCGCATGTTTCACTTCATCTAGTCGAGATTGAGCCTTACCTTGTTTTTCTTGTTGCTTAATTTTTTTCCATAATTCACTAACTTGTTCTGGATCTAAATTTTGATATTTTTCAGCTTGAAATACATGTGGATGACGACGAATTAATTTTTCACTAATCGCATCTACCACATCATGAAAGTTAAATGCTCCTTGTTCACTATACATCTGAGATTGGAACACGACCTGCAATAACAAATCGCCTAACTCATTACGAATTTCATTTAGATCACCCTCTCGAATCGCAGCTTCTACCTCATAGGCTTCTTCGATCGCATAACGGGTCAAACTATTTGGTGTTTGTTGTTGATCCCATGGACACTTTTGTCTTAATTCGTGCATGATTTCTAATAACTTTTCCATGAGTTTCTCCAAATACACCAAATTGTTGCAGCCTGAACCTGCTTATGCGTAATATACGCCGATTAAAGAAATATGATAAAGCAAGGGAAAGTAATGCAACATAGCGTATTTATCAGTGGGGCCGCACAAGGAATTGGTGCTGAGATCGCACGTATGTTTTATCGACAAGGTTATAAAGTTGGTATATATGATATTAACGATGAACAAGCGCGACAATTAGCCGATGAACTTGGGGAAAATGCGAAAGCGGGCTATCTCGATGTAAGCAACTTTCGCCAATGGCAAATCGCTTTACAAGACTTTAGTAATTGGGCGGGTGAACTCAATATTTTAATTAATAACGCTGGCATCCTATATTCAGGTGCATTTGAAAACACCCCCATCCAATCTCATTATCGCACCATCGACATCAATGTAAAAGGTGTTTTTAATGGTTGCCATGTTGCCTTACCTCACCTACAAAAAGCCAGTTTTGCTCGTGTAATTAATCTTTCTTCAGCTTCAGCAATTTATGGACAAGCAGATTTAGCCTCATATTCAGCAAGTAAGTTTGCTGTTCGTGGTTTAACAGAAGCTTTAGACGTCGAGTGGCAGAAATATAATATTCGTGTGCTTGATGTAATGCCTTTATTTGTACAAACCAATATGGTGAAGAATATGGATGCGGGCAGTATTCAAAATATTGGCGTAGATTTAACCCCCGCTGATGTAGCAAAACAAGTATTACATCTAGCACAACAAAAAGATCACGCCTTGATTCCAACACACACTCCTATAGGAATTAAAACTAAATTAATGTATCAATTGTCGAGCATCAGCCCTCAGTTTTTAAATCGCCTCACTAATATCTTTTTAGCCAAGCGATAAGCATAAAAAAGCTGCATATAAATGCAGCTTTTTTATATTTATGATCTAACTTCCTTGAACCAATCGTCGTGCGCTGATAATGCCCGGCTGCTGCTCTAAACGAGCTAAAAGCCGAGACAATTGCGCCAAACCTTTCACTTCAATCAGTAACTTCATATTGGCAATCCCATCTGCCTCAGAAATCGTATTCACCTGACGAATATTGATTTGATCTGAGAAAATCACTTGCGTGAGGTCTTTAAGTAGACCACGACGATCATAGGCTTCAACCACAATTTGCACGCTCTGACCACGCGTTGGCTGCATTTCCCAATCTGCTTCAACAGCACGCTCAGGCTCTTGTGTAGTCATACGCAAATAATCTGGACAAGCAACCTTATGGATACTGACACCACGATTTAAAGTGATATAGCCCCCAATCGACTCACCATGTACAGGTTGACAACACTGTGCAATATGCAATTCAACATTATCCAAACCATCAATCAAAATCCCATGCGCAGATAAGGTATGGCTGGCACGTGGATTTAAGGCAGGTTTTAAGACCAGTTCAGGCTCATCTTGATCCAAGTGCATCTGGCGATTCACTTGATTCATCAAGGCATGCAAACTGATATCACCGCTGACCAAAGCAACTAAAATATCATCGCCAGATTTCAGATTAAAGTGAGATGAATAGTCTTTAAGATCGATACTTTTAGGGTGAATTGCTAACCGTGCTAACTCTTTATTGAGTAACTCACGCCCCACCTCAACATTCTTACTACGATCTTGTTGTCTAAACCAATGGCGTAACTTGTCACGCGCACGAGCAGTTTTGATATAACCTAAAGAATTCACCAACCAATCACGATTCGGTTCGCGATCCTTTTTGGTTAAAATCTCAACCTGTTCACCCGTCTTCAAGGTATAGGTTAATGGCACATAACGTTGATTGACACGTGCCGCATAACACTTATTACCTACCTCAGTATGTACATGATAAGCAAAATCTAAAACCGTCGAACCTCGTGGCAACTCTTTAATATCACCGTCACGGCTAAACACATAGATTTTTTCAAAATTCTCAAAATCTTGAATTTGATCTATACCATTTGACTCTTCATCTTCACCATGTGGTGTGGTTTCGGTACGCTCTTGATAATGTTCCAGTACCGCACGTAAAGAATGTAGACGATGATTAAATGAATGATCTGTATTTTTTGCACCTTCTTTATAATTGAAGTGCGAACAAACGCCCAGTTCGGCTTCATTGTGCATTTCAAAGGTACGAATTTGTACTTCTAAAGACTTATTTTCAGCAATCACTGCTGTGTGTAATGAACGATAGCCGTTGGCTTTTGGATTGGTGACATAGTCATCAAACTGGTTCGGGATATGACGCCACAACTGATGCACAATACCTAAAGCGTGATAACAGTCTGGTACACTTTTTACCAATACACGCACTGCACGAATATCATAAAGCTGATCAAAACTCAGATTTTTGCTTTTCATTTTTCGATAAATCGAATAAATGTGCTTCACTCGTCCAGTGATTTCCGCCTGAATATGATGCATACCCAGTTCAGTTTTTAGCTTATCAATCACAAACTGAATATATTGCTCTCGCTCTAAACGCTTTTCATTCAGCAACGATGCAATTTCTTTATAACGCTCAGGTGCCAAATAACGGAAAGCGAGATCTTCTAATTCCCATTTTAGCTGTGCAATACCTAATCGATGTGCAAGTGGTGAATAGATCGTTAAAATCTCACGTGCAACGCGTTCTTGGCGTTCTTTACTTGCAGTGGCTAATTCACGTAAAGCATAAGTACGTTCAGCCAATTTGATCAAAACGACGCGTACATCTTCTGTCACTGAAATCAGCATTTTATAAATGCCGTTTAAATGCTCACGCTGATTGTTATTAAAATGATCTTCTAAACGTTTATTTTTTTCAATCAATTCAGAGAGCTTACCCATCGCAAGTGTGCCTTGTACAAGACCAAGCACCTGTTCGCCGAATTGTTGTTGAATATCCTCTAAAGTAATTAAACCTTCGCGCACACTTCGATACAACACTGCCGCTGACAATGTGTCTTCATCAACATGTAAATGCGCCAAAATATCAGCCATACCAATACCTGTACTAAAGGTATTGCTACGATGATGAACCGTGGTTTCTAATTCTTTTGCCAAGGTCAGCTCTGCAACTTTTTGAAGTTGCTTTAGCTCTGCCCCATCCAAAATATCACGCACTCGATCTAGCCAAGAGACCAGACCACTTTGCGCTTCAGCGGCATGTTCTACAGTCGTTTCCTCTGACAACTCATGGAGTCGTCCAGGTAACTGCTCACGTACTGTGACCATACCATTCTCCTCTGGATATGTAACTCATTCTCTAATCGTTTATTTCTTGGGTCTTTTCAAATTGCTCAATTTTTTCAAACAAGGCAATTGATTCAACATGCTCAGTATGGGTAAACATATCCATTACTGCAGCTTTTTTAAGTTGATAACCATATTGTGCCAGTACACCCGCATCCCTTGCCAGTGTTGATGGATTACATGAAACATAAACGATTCTTTTTGCTCCAAAATTCGGTACATATTGCATAACCTCAAATGCACCTGATCGAGGAGGATCAATTAATAATGCATCAAATCCCTGTTTTGCCCAAGAATGATGCGAAAAGTCTTTTGTTAAATCTTGTGAAAAGAACAATGCCTGAGACAATTGATTTGCTTTCGCATTCTCAATTGCCCGTTGTACCATCTCATCACTTGCTTCAACACCAACGACTTGACCTGTCTCACCAACACAACGTGCTAAAGGTAAGGAAAAATTACCCAATCCACAAAATAGGTCGAGCACTCTCTCCCCTTTCTGTAAATCTAGCAATTCACATGCCAAGTGAATCATCTTTGCATTTACACCACTATTTACTTGAGTAAAGTCTAAAGGTGAAAATGCAAATTTAACCGCAAACTCATCCAGACTGTAGTGCAAACGCATAGGTGCTTGAGCATCATCAACACGATGTAAACTATCTGCGCCCTTAGGTTGCAAATACAACTGCCAATCCTTTAGTAACGCAAATTGACGTAATTGGTTGACATCCGACACATTTAATTCATCCAAGTGGCGAATCAATAACGCTGTCTCGGTATCACCCATTGCTAATTCTATATGACCAATGTGGGCTTTGCCTGTTAGACTTTCGAGTAGTTTTCTCAACTCTACCAAACTTTCGGACAAATGCTGATCAAGAACATGACACTGCTGAATCGGTGTTAAATGATTACTGTGATGCTCACGAAAGCCCATCACCAAACGATTTTGTTTCGCAATATAGCGAACGCCCACTCGAGCACGACGACGATAATCTATTTTTTCAGAGCGGATTGGATCTAACCATTGTTCTGGTTGTAAACCAGCAAAATGTTGTAAATGTGACTTCAATACATTCTGTTTTAATAAAATCTGTTCGTCTGGATGAATATGTTGCAAGCTACAGCCACCACAGACCCCAAAATGCGGACAAATCGGATCGACTCGTCCCACAGCCGCATCACTTTCTAGCTTAACCATATCCGCTTCTTCTAAACGCGAAGTTTGATTGCTAATCTTGGCTTGTACTGTTTCACCCACGAGAGCATAACGAATAAAAACCTTCTTGCCGTGCTTTTCTTTTGGATGATCAGGATGCGTTCCATAATGCGCAATCCCTCGCCCCTCATGAGAAAAAGCTTCGATTTGAAAGGTATATGTTGGATATTGAGCTGGGCGCTGTTTCGCTTTATGTTTCAAAAGATCAACCTAATTTTTTGGCGCAAACGTATTTGCGGTAAATACAGTATATTGCGATGTTTGTTGCCATACCTGTAAGAATTCTGTTTGTTGCGTTTGAGTTTGTAAATAATCGATCGTGGTTTGAAGCCAATGCTGATGATCATGTTGATTAAGCTGCCCTTTGAGCAACAACCAACGTAAATAAATCAACCATGTATTTAAAACATCACCTTCACAATAACTGGTCAGTTTTAACCATTGTTCAGTACGTACATACTCTGGCACATGATAACCAGTCTCACCACGTTTCCCAGGGAATCCTAAAAGGCAAGCAACATCATCAAGTTTTTGAAAATTTCGACCATTAAACATTGCCATCACATCCATCAAATCGACATGACGATGGTGATAACGGTTTTGATAGTTATTGAAACGCTTTTGGTTATCAATTTCACCCTGATCGAATAAGCTTGACGCAGACAAACCATGATACATGGCGCGGAATAAAATCACAGGCAGATCAAATTGCGAACCATTCCAACTGATTAATGTAGGTTGCTTCTTATCAAAAATAGATAAAAATTTAGTCAACATCTCAGCTTCTGTATTTTGCTCCTGACTAAATGAAAAAAGTCGAACACCTTTTTCATCAATCCACAAACCAGAAATACACACAATTTCATGCAAAGGTAGGCGTTGAAAATCCATACCAGATTCTTGACGGCGAATCTTAGTTAATGCTTGTTCAACATCGGCTTCAGGTAAATCAAGATGATAAAGATGAGCACCCGCCTTTAAATCGGTTAGTGTCTCAATATCAAAAACTAAAATTGGAAAACGTAAATTCATCTTGAAATCTCTTCCAATCCCTCCCAACATCCCTTTTATAAAGGGAGGTGTTCTCCCTCTTTTAACAGAGAGGGATTAGGGGGAGATTTTAATCTTGAACTGAAAACAGCCCTGTTGATAAATAACGATCACCTCGGTCACAGATAATGCAGACAATCACAGCATCTGGATGTTCTTCAGCAATTTTAATTGATGCCCAAACTGCACCACCAGAAGAAGTACCTGCACTAATACCTTCAGTACGTGCTAACTTACGCATGGTTTTTTCTGCTTCGATTTGTGGAATATCAATAATTCGATCTACACGACGACGATCAAAAATAGTTGGAAGATATTCTTCCGGCCAACGACGAATCCCTGCAATGCTCGAACCATCAGATGGTTGTAAGCCCACAATTTGAATATCAGGGTTCTGTTCTTTTAAATACTTAGAGACCCCCATAATGGTTCCTGTCGTCCCCATCGAACTCACAAAGTGGGTAATTTTTCCGCCCGTTTGCTTCCAGATCTCAGGTCCAGTTGTGAGGTAATGCGCCTCTACATTGTCTGGATTACCAAATTGATTTAGGACAAAACCTTTGCCCTCAGCCTGCATTTGTAAAGCTAAATCGCGTGCGCCTTCCATACCTTGCTGTTGAGTCACTTCGATTAACTCAGCACCATAAGCCAACATTGCATCTTTGCGTTCTTGGCTCATGTTATTTGGCATGATCAGCTTCATTTTATAACCACGCATGGCTGCAACCATGGCTAAAGCAATGCCAGTGTTACCACTAGTGGCTTCAATTAAAGTATCACCAGGTTGAATTTGTCCACGCTTCTCTGCTTGAACAATCATGTTATAAGCAGGGCGATCTTTGACTGAACCAGCAGGATTATTACCTTCTAATTTCGCTAATACGGTAGCTTGAGTATGACTTGCTAAACGCTGCAAACGCACTAAAGGGCTTTTACCGACATAATAGTCTAGTAAAAATTCATCTGCTAAAAAATCAGTTTGCGTATTCGTCATGATCGACACCGATATTAAGGTGGCGACTATTGTATGAAAAAATAAGAAATACTGCACCTTTTCACTATGCTTTTTATTGGCTAGCCAATACCTCTGATTTCGGCAAAGCATGATAAGATGTTTCACAGAATGATAAATCTGACCGTGCTATGTCAAATTTCAATAAAACCCTATCTAAACGCTTACGGCTCAATCATGCTTATGGACAATTGATTGCACTTATTTTAGTGCCAATCGCTGTTCTAACAGGAGTTGGTATTTTATGGGTTCTATCTGAAACCACGAGTGCAGCAAAACAACAACAATATTCAGATGCTTCTGCGATTTTAGCTCGCTACCATCAAACCGCAGAAAAATTGCTGCAACTGGTACAACAGCACCCCGATCAATATGATCGCGCTCAAAACATTATGCAAAAAATGTTTGATGAGAAAAACTTACAACGCGCTGTCATTATTGATAACCAAGGGCAAACCTATCTCAGTGTTGGTTATCAAAATAATCGTTTTTGGCCAACCTTTCCAAATAACAGTAATTTTTTTGGTCCAATCGCACATAACCACAACAGCATCTATGGTGCAAAATTGGCTGGTGGTAATAACGAATCAATTTGGCTCATGATTGAATTAGACAATCAGCCACTTGAGTTAGCTCGCTATAAAATTCTATTAGCCTTGGTCGTGACTGGACTAATTACCCTATTACTTTTATTACTTTGCTTAAACGTATTTTCAAGAATTTGGCTTGCGCCACTCTATGAAATTCGCATGCAAATGCAACGCTTAAATGCAGATACACTTGATCAGCATATCGTGGTGAACAGTACAGGTGAGTTACGTTTACTCCAGCGTGATATTGCCAATGTAGTCAAACGTTTACATTTTAGCTTCTTGGAGTTGAAAGAGCATACTGAACAAACCGAAGAGGATTTACGTCGTACATTAGATACACTAGAAGTCCAAAATATCACTTATCGTCAAGCACGTGACCAAGCGATTTCATCGAATCAATCTAAATCAGTCTTTTTAGCCAATATCAGTCATGAACTTAGAACACCTCTCAACAGTATTGACGGTTTTATTCACCTCTTACTTCGTCAGCAGAACTTAAGTAATGAACAGAACCTGTATCTTCAAACTATTCGTAAATCCTCAGCTCACCTTTTAGCACTCATTAATGATGTCCTCGATTTTTCTAAAATTGATGCAGGTAAATTAGAGCTCGAAACAGCGCCATTTGATTTGGAAGAAGCTATTTTTGATGTGATGGATATGCTTTCTCCGCTTGCAGCGCAAAAACATATCAATATGGCATTTTACTACGCTGAGAATATTCCACAGCATGTGGTTGGCGATGCCTTACGTTTTAAACAAATTCTGACCAACCTCATTTCCAACGCCATTAAGTTCACTCCAGATGGTGAAATCATCGTTCGTGTACGTATGGAAGATGATGATATTGGACAATGCCTATTACATTTCAGCGTTCAAGATAGTGGTATTGGTCTCAGTGGTACCGACCGTAAAAAACTTTTTGAATCATTCTCTCAAGGCGATGCTTCCGTTACTCGTCAATTTGGTGGTACAGGATTAGGCTTAGCAATTTCCAAACAACTTGTGCATTTGATGCATGGTCAAATTGGCTTTGAAGACAACCAAGAACGTGCCCCGACAGAAAAAGGTTCAACCTTTTGGTTTACGGCTTCATTTAAAGTGGATGAACAAGATGAATTTGTTGAGCATCCACATTTTGATCATTTACAAGTGGTCTCTTACCTTGCCCATCCTGCCACAGCGAGTGTGCTTCGTTCATATTTAGAAAACTACCGTGTCTCACATATCGAAACACAATCAATTTTGGATTTATTTAGTCGTCTGAATCATTTAAATCAGCAAGAAAATACATGGCTGATTGTCGACCATAGTGGTGATACAGAAGCACTACTCAAAGAAATTCGTCAGCGTTATCAAGGAAACTTAGCCGTTTACGGTTATCAAATGAGCCTTGAGCCGAACATGCTGAATGAATATCGTGCGCGCCCGCTCTACCAACCGTTGAGTCGTCGTGAACTAGTTCAGTTATTGGGAAATCAACCTATCTTTGAGCCAGAACCAGAAAACTTTAATGGTCAAGGATTACATATACTTGCTGTAGACGATCATTTACCTAACCTAATTGTACTAGAAGCATTACTCGGTGAATTGAACGTCACAACCACGAAAGCGCTCAGTGGGCAGAAAGCGATTGATATCATTCAAGCACGTATACAACAAAAATTACCACCATTTGACTTAGTCTTTATGGACATCCAAATGCCAGTGATGTCAGGAATTGATACAACACGAGCAATTCGTTCCTTAGAGTCAACTTTAGATACAGGCATGCAACTTCCGATTATTGCACTTACGGCACATGCTCTAGCAGACGAGAAGCAAAAATTACTCAAAGTTGGTATGAATGATTACGTAACTAAACCGATTCAAATGGAACAAATCATTCAAATCTTAACGCACTGGACGAAAAACAATTTCTCTTCTCAAGCAGCAAATACGGAACAAAAACGTTCGACTGAAACGATTGATCCTCAAATTTTGAATTGGCAACAAAGCGTTCAACTAGCAGCGAATAAAGAAGATCTAGCACAAGACCTATTGAATATGTTGGTAGACAGTTTCGATACTGAACTTGCTGAAATGCAACAATTGATTGAAATGGAAGACTTTCCGCAACTGGAACATGTATTGCACCGTCTATATGGTGCTACTCGATACGTAGGAACACCGAATTTGCAACAGGTTTCTGGCGAGTTTGAACAATTCGTTTCAACCCTGCGTAAAGAACGACGTAAAGCAGACGACGGCTTTATTCGGGAAACAAATTATCGCTTTAACGAATTAAATACAGCCATTGAACAGGTACGACAAGCCGCAAATCTCATCTTACACGCCCATGACATTTAATGTGACTGCGGTGTCATGTTTCAGGTTAAAGACTCATGTTATGCTGCCCCAATCAAACACAATAAGAGTATGGTAAATGGCACTTTTACGCGTTGAAAAGAACAATGGGATTGCAACTGTTTCCTTAAATCGACCAGATAAACGCAATGCAATGAGTTTTGCATTATTAAAAGAACTGGTTGCAACAGCTAAAAAAATTGAGAAAGATCGTTCAATTCGTTGTGTCATCCTCACAGGTGAAGCACAGGTATTTAGTGCTGGTATCGACTTATCAGATCTAAATAATCCAAAAAATACAGCATTTGCAGCATGGGAACTGATCAAACCAGGACAAAGCTTATTTCAAAAAGCTTTTTTAATTTGGCAAAATTTGCCTATTCCAGTTATTGCAGCGATCGAAGGTTTTTGCTTTGGTGCAGGGATACAGCTTGCACTCGCAGCGGATATTCGTATTGCGACTCCCACTACTAAAATGTCGATTATGGAAAGCCGTTGGGGCCTAGTACCTGACATGGGTTTAACACGCTCATTAAAAGGATTGATCGGCGTTGATTTAGCCAAAGAATTAACGCTGACTGCACGTATCTTTGACGCAGAATACGCTAAAGAAATTGGTCTAGTGACACATTTAGATCAAGATCCATTAGCCAAAGCAAACGTGATCGCCCAAGAAATCTTACAGCGCTCGCCAGATGCAATTATGGCAGCGAAACGAGTATTGGATGCAATGGAACATCAACCTGAAAAGGCTTTACGTTTAGAAAAACTGTGGCAGCTTAAATTACTTTTAGGTAAAAACAGTAGCCTTGCACGTAAAAAAGATAAGAATCCAGAAATTCAATTCTTGCCGCGCCAATATAAATAAGCACGAGGATAAATTCACATGCATGCGAATCAACAAACACCTATCGCGTTCTTAGGTATGGGTTTAATGGGTACACGTATGGCCTCTCGACTTCTTCAAGCTGGTTATACTGTAGCTGTATGGAATCGAAGCCAACATGCATGTGAAGCACTTATTCAACAAGGTGCAACTCAGTTAGAATTAAACAAGATTGCGGAATACTCTGTTATTTTAATATGTTTAGCGGATGATCAAGCTGTTCAAAGCGTTTTCGATCAAATCCAGCCCTATTTAAAAGCAGAGCAAGTGATTGTTGATTTTTCTAGCTTGTCGGTAACTGTGACACAACAATTGGCGCAATTTGCCCAACAGCAACAAGTGACTTGGATTGACTCGCCTGTTTCAGGCGGGACTATCGGGGCAGAACAAGGTACATTGGTCATTTTTGCTGGTGGCGATGAACACACCATCCAAGCACTCGAGCCTATTTATAAGGTCTTATCACAACGTGTCACCCGTATGGGTGAAACAGGGACTGGACAAGCCACCAAAATTTGTAATCAATTAATTGTTGCAGCAAATAGCACTTTGATCGCAGAAGCTGTTGCATTAGCGAGCCAAGCAGGCGTAGATACCAACTTACTTGCCCCTGCTCTCGCGGGCGGTTTTGCAGATTCTAAACCATTTCAAATTTTAGCTCCTCGTATGGCAACCCATACTTTCGAGCCTGTGCAATGGAAAGTACAGACCTTATCCAAAGACCTTAACAATGCATTAAAACTTGCACATAGTTTTAACCTAAATATACCTGTTGCACAAAAAGCTCTACTACAGTTACAAGCCCACCAAGAAAACGGCTTTGCTGATAATGATTTAGCGACTATTATTCAATATATAGAGCAATAATAATTGATTGAAGGAGATTGAATATGAGCCATCTTGCAGTCAATTTGTCGATGATTTTTACGGAAGTCCCTTTGATTGAGCGTTTTGCTTTAGCTCATGCACATGGCTTCCAACATATCGAAATTCAGTTCCCATATGAATTAGAAATTTTTGATATTCAAACTCAGCTTGAACAATACGATCTTTCCCTTTGCCTCATTAATGTGCCTGCTGGCGATTTAATGCAGGGCGGTAATGGCCTAGCAGGTATTCCTGGAAAAGAAATTGAATTTCATCATGCCCTTATGCTTGCAATTCGTTATGCAAAGGCTCTGAATGTTCCTCGAGTCAATATTTTAGCGGGTAAACAGCCTCAAGATGCTGACCTCTTACCTTGTTTAAATACCTTAGCAAGCAATTTGAAACTCGCTTGCCACATGCTCAGTGAACAAGGTATTGAACCCGTTTTTGAAATGATTAATGGCACAGATATGCCACGCTTTCTAATTCAGAATATCGCTCAAGCCCAAGAAATGCTGGAAGTCGTCAACCATCCTACTTTAAAGATGCAGTACGATTGTTACCATATGGCAATGATGGGTGAAGAAATTTTGGCTGGATTACAGGAAAATCTACATCAAATTGGACATATCCAATTCGCCGATTATCCAAATCGACATGAACCTGACACCGGAAATATTCCCTATAAGCAAATTTTTGACTGGTTACGTCAAAGTGACTATCAAGGTTATATTGGTGCAGAATACCGACCAAAAACTCAGTCAGATCAATCTTTTGCATGGAAAGAAAAGTACTTTTCCAATGACGTGAATACATAAACTGTTACTGCTGAAATTTGAATTTTATAGAGAAAAACGGTATATTTGACGATGAGTAATTGTCAGGAAAATATACCCTCTATGAATTTAGAACCATCGCCCAGCGCTTCTAATTCTCACGACCTAAAAATCAAAACAGCAAACAAAGATGTACATGCTTGTTTAAAAGTTGTACATGAAGCCCTTACTGATGTAAAAGCCAAAGATATTCTAGAACTTGATGTAAGTTCTATTAGCAATGTTGCCGATGCAATTGTGATTGCAAGCGGAACATCTACTCGTCATGTCAAAGCACTTGCTGATAATGTTGCTGATGAAGCACGTAAAGCAGGTTTTCGCCCAATTGGTGTTGAGGGTGAACGAGACGCTGAATGGATCCTAATTGATCTAGGGTTCGTTGTTGTACACGTTATGTTACCTACCGCCCGTAAGTTCTATGACTTAGAAAGTTTATGGCGTGCACCAGAATCAGTAGCGTAATGCTCAAAAAAGCGACCCAAATTGGTCGCTTTTTTTATATTCATAATAACTGTTTTAAATCAATTTCAGGATATTGTTGCTTCACTATATTCTTAATCTGTGCATAAAGCTGATCAGCTTTATTTGGCCCATAAAAACCACAATAAATGGCATAAAAAATTGTAATCAACTCCGCATAGAGTGTTTGAGGTATTTGCTTAAGACAATTTTTTTCTGAACCATCAATAAATCGATAAGCAGCCAATAAGCGATGCTTTTTCATTTTTACCCCCAATTCATCTACGAACTCTAAATAATCATTCCGATGAACTGACTTTAAAATTGTGATAATAAAATCATAAAAAGCTTGAAATAGATCTACAGGCTGCTCTTCTTCCGCAATCACCACCTCTAGATCTTCTTTAACCTCAAGATGTTGCTGCTTTTCAACAATCGATATTTCATGCAAGACCTGACGCAACATGTCTTTGCGGAGCAACCGCAACTCATGTGTTGTACAAATTTCACTTAAAAAACGGTTTAATACAAAAGAAGGCTGATGTCCATATTCACTTTCCCAATACTGCAAAACACGTTGCAACACGGTATCTGGCAAAAATTGAGATAATCCTTTTGTGACTGCCTGCTTCTTTTGTTCAATTGTCAGTTCTACCATAGCGATCACCCCTTAATGCCGATGAGTGATGTTTTCAGTCTCAAAAGTTACATCTCTTTGAAACTCAGGATAAGATAACTCCGCATGTTCAGTGTAGTCCAAACCACGTTGTTCATGTTGTTGTGAAACTCGCAAACCACCCAAGAGCTTATCGAGTAATTTAAACATAATAAAAGATGCACCAAATCCCCAAATCAATGCAGCCCCCACACCTAAGGCCTGAACAAGAATAATATCTAAATTAAATAGTGCTTTTTCAAAGAAAATACCTGCGGCTAATGTCCCCCATGCACCACAAACACCATGAACAGTCACAGCATCCACAACATCATCTAATTGCATCTTTTCTATAAATTGTGGAACAAAGGTAATTAATAATCCTGCGATTGCCCCTGTGATAATCGCAAACGGCGGTGACATTGTGGCACATCCTGCCGTAATTGCGACTAGGCCTGCTAATGAAGCATTAATCGTATGACGCATCAAGACTGCTTTTGATTGAAGCAGTGCAAGAATCATGTAAGTTGAAGCTGCTGCACACGCAGCAAGATGTGTATTCAGTGCAATACGCCCAATACTAACACTGGCTGTAACAGTTGAAGCGGCATTAAAACCAAACCAAGCAAACCACAAAATAAAGCCTCCTAATGCAACGAGAGGTAAGTTATGCCCTGCTAAAAAATGGCTTTGCCCTTTGCGACCAAATCGACCTAAACGTGGTCCTAACACGATAATGCCTGCGAGTGCCACCCAACCACCAATTGAATGCACGACTGTTGAACCTGCAAAATCAATAAAACCTAGAGCTTTTAACCAACCATCTCCACCAAACAATCCCCCCCAAGCCCAACTTCCAAATATCGGATAAATCACGCCACTGACAAAGATTGCACTTACCACATAGGCCACAAAATGTATTCGCTCTGCCATCGCACCACTTGCAATCGTGGTTGCTGTTGCTGCAAACATCATTTGGAAAAACAATAAATTCCAATGCCAGTCATCTAATTGACTCGGCATAAAATATCCCCACCCTATCCAGCCTGTTTGATTTAAACCGAACATCAACCCAAAACCAAATAGCCAGAAAATGATGCCACCTATACAGGTGTCCATATAATTTTTCATAAGAACATTAACGGTATTCTTACTACGAACAGATCCACTTTCAATTAAAGCAAATCCTGCTTGCATAAAGAAAACTAAAATTCCACCAACAACCACCCACACGCTATCCAAGGAAAGGCGAATTTCTTGAATATTAGGTACAGTTTCGGCAAAAGTAGCGGAAGAGAGAAACAACAGAAATGGCAAAATCAATACGACATTTTTCATATAATTCCCCTAAAAAGAACAAGAAATTAGATGCAAAGAGAATGCCAAAACAAACTTTATTTATTCAAAAAATTTATTGGTTTATATTTATCTATCATAAAAAAGCGATTTAACATTCATATTGATGATTAAAGTTTTTTACTCAAAGTACAAAGATGAGCTCTTGGTAATTTTAAAAAATTGACATGACAAATTGTCAAATTTAACGCACTATAACACCACCTAAGAACTCAGTTAATAAAAAGTATCACAGGAGTAACACATGAAGGTCTTGATTACAGGTG
Source organism: uncultured Acinetobacter sp. (assembly GCA_913777945.1). Classification (GTDB taxonomy): domain Bacteria; phylum Pseudomonadota; class Gammaproteobacteria; order Pseudomonadales; family Moraxellaceae; genus Acinetobacter. The sequence goes on from CAJYTY010000001.1 coordinate 29,386, forward strand.
CAAATACAGGAATTGGCTTTGCTACAGCGGAACAATTGGTCAAACAAGGACAGCATGTCATTCTTGCCTGCCGCAATCCTCAAAAAGCACAAGCTGCACAAGAAAAATTACGTAAACTTGATCAAGCACAAGTAGACTTAGTTTCACTTGATTTAAATAGTCTTGAACAAACCCGAAAAGCAGCAGATCAAATCGCTGATCAATATGGCAATCTAGATGTTTTAATTAACAATGCTGGTCTTTTTGCCAAAACCAAGCAACTCACCGCTGATGGATTTGAACAACAATTTGGAGTGAATTATTTAGGACATTTCCTTTTAACTCAAAAATTACTCCCAGTTCTAGAAAAAGCACCTAAAGCCCGAATCGTACACCTTGCTTCAATTGCACATTGGGCGGGTTCAATCAAACCAAATAAATTTCGTGCTGAGGGTTTTTATAATCCACTGTTTTATTATGGCCAGTCTAAACTTGCAAATCTATTGTTCAGTAATGCACTAGCAGAAAGAATGGCAAACAGCACAATTAGCAATAATGCTTTACATCCAGGCGGTGTTGCATCAGATATCTATAGAGAACTCCCTAAACCAGTATATGAAGTCATGAAAATTGGTTTAGTACCCACTTCTGTTCCTGCAAAGTTGATTACACAAATGGCGACTGGAGATGAGTGGGCAAAGCGTAATGGAGAATATGTCAGTGCACACATGCCAGACTGGAAATCACCACACGCTAAAAACCAACAGCTTGCACGTGATCTTTATGCTCAGTCTATGGATCTGGTAGAAAAATATCTTTAATTAAATCGAAAATAAAAAAGCCACCCGAGGGTGGCTTTTATAATCCTGATTGAGGTCAGATTAGTGACCACCACCATTGATTGCTTTCGTCATATCTTCCACAACTTTCTTGGCATCACCGAAGATCATCATAGTTTTTTCGTTATAGAACAAATCATTGTCTAAGCCAGCATAACCTGTTGCCATAGAACGCTTGATCACCATAATGGTACGAGCTTTATGTGCTTCAAGGATCGGCATACCATAGATTGGTGATGTCGGATCATCTTTCGCCGCAGGGTTAACTACGTCATTCGCACCAATCACAAGTACTACGTCTGTTGCAGGGAAGTCTGAGTTAATCTCATCCATCTCTAAGATGTCTTCATACGCAACATCAGCTTCAGCAAGTAATACGTTCATGTGACCAGGCATACGACCAGCAACTGGGTGAATCGCGAAGCGAACTTTTACGCCTTGCTCTTTCAAAATTTCACACAATTCTTTTACAGCATTCTGTGCACGACCTTGCGCCATACCATAACCAGGTACGATCACAACGCTGTCTGCATTTGACATCAGGAAGCCTGCGTCATCTGCTGAACCAGAACGATGATTACGTTGAACTTGCTCACCTTTATCTGCTGATGCAACTGCTGCACCACCCATCGCACCACCAAACAAGACGTTGATGATTGAACGGTTCATCGCCTTACACATGATGTAAGAAAGAATTGCACCAGAAGAACCTACAAGTGAACCTGCAACGATCAACATATTGTTTTCAAGTGTGAAACCAATACCTGCCGCAGCCCAACCAGAGAATGAGTTCAATAGTGATACCACAACTGGCATATCACCACCACCTACTGGCGCAATCCATACCCAGCCAAATGCAAGTGCAAGTGCTGTCATTGCCCAGAATGCAGTCATGTTACCCGTAGTGAAGAAGTAGAAACCACATGCAAGCATCGCAATAAAGATTGTTGCTTGAACTGGTTTAACCCATGCACCAGAAATTGTTTTTGCCCATTTCTTCGCAGCCAATTTACCGTAAGCAAATACCGACGCAGTAAATGTAATCGCACCAACGAAACAACCAACAAACAATTCGAATAAATGAACTGGACTCATATGTGCGTGTTGAACACCAGCAGCAGTTAAAGCAGCTTCATTTTGTTCAAATAATACATTGAGTTGGTTGTTGTGCAGAATCGCAGCAATCGCAATTAATACCGCAGCCAAGCCCACAAGAGAGTGCATCAATGCAACCGTCTCTGGCATTTGCGTCATTGGAACTGTTTTCGCACGTGCGATACCAACAACAGCACCCAATACCATTGCACCGCCAATCATCCAAACTACTGGATGCTCAGCAACAAAGAAGGTTGTTACTACAGCAATCGCCATTGCGATCATACCGTAGCGGTTACCTGCAATTGCAGTCTTAGGGCCAGACAAGCCACGTAAAGTTAAGATAAAGAGGACAGCACCAATCAGGTAGAACCAATCCGCATAGTCTCGAATAAATTCCATTGCTTAGCCCTCTTTTTTCTTTTGCTTCGGCTTGAACATTTCAAGCATACGAGCAGTTACAGCAAAGCCACCAAAAATGTTGATACTTGCCAAGAACACAGCAACAGCACCTAAGATGCTTACAACATTTACACTTTGGAATGCTACATTGGCATCAACACCAATTGCAGGCATACCTACAGTCTGGATCATCGCTCCAACCACAATAATTGAAGACAACGCATTCGTTACTGCCATTAATGGTGTATGTAACGCTGGCGTTACACCCCACACCACGTAATAACCTACGAAGATGGCAAGGACGAAAATTGTAATCGTTTCAACCATGAGAACTCTCCTTAACCGCGCTTGAGCAGTACTTGACCGCCATGAGTCACGAGTAACGCTTTTTGGATTTCTTCTTCTGGATTAATCGCAAAGTTTTTGTCTTTGTCGAATAATGTTTCAAGGAAGTTAAAAACGTTACGTGCATACAATGCAGATGCTTCCGTTGCAACTGTGCCTGGAATGTTTGGAATACCCAAAATTTTCACACCATTTTCAGTAACAACAGTTTCGCCTTCTTTAGAACCTTCAACGTTACCACCCGTTTCAACTGCCATATCTAAAATGACAGAACCCGGTTTCATCTTGGCAACAGTTTCAGCTTTGATCAGACGCGGAGCATTACGACCCGGAATCAATGCAGTCGTGATTACGATGTCAGCATTTGATACAGCTTTATCTACAATCGCAGCTTGATCTTTGATGTATTGCTCACCCGGCTGCCAACCATAACCGCTTTTCGCAGCTTCAGCAGCACGTTGTTTTTCTTCGTCTGACATTGGTACGTCTAACCATTTACCACCTAAAGACTCAACTTGTTCTTTAGCAGTTGGACGTAAGTCAGTTGCTTCCACAACTGCACCTAAACGTTTTGCAGTCGCAATCGCTTGAAGACCAGCAACACCAACACCCATGATCACGACACGCGCAGGTTTTACGGTACCCGCAGCAGTCATTAACATTGGGAACATACGTTGATATTCAGCCGCAGCTAACAATACAGATTTATAACCAGCCAAGTTTGCTTGAGAAGAAAGTACGTCCATGTTTTGTGCGCGTGAAAGCGTACGAGGAAGTAACTCTAAAGCAAAAGCAGACACTTGCTGAGTAGCAAACTGGTCTAGTTCTGGATTGCGGTAAGGGTCAAACATAGCTATTACAGTTGTATTCGCCGCAAGTTTTTGAATTTCGTCACCGCTAGGAGCACGTACCTTCAAAATAATTTGGCTGCCTGTATAAGCATCGTCCGTAATAGTTGCGCCAATTTGTTCATAAGCACTGTCAATATAGGCTGCTTTAACACCAGCGCCACGTTGAATGACAATGCTATGACCTGCGTTAATCAACTTCTTAACTGTTTCTGGTGTTGCCGCTACACGACTTTCACCTGCAACAGTTTCGGTTGGGATTCCGATCTGCATGAGCGTTCCTCAAGCTAGTTTTTCTTAAGTAAACATCGCGAGTAGCAATGTTTCCCCCAGGAGTATTCTTTGTTGAATTTTGGATTCTAATGGAACTTTTTTAAAATTCCACCCAATATTTATTTAATAAATACCTATATTTTGAACTGATGATTCAGATTAATGTTTACAACTTGTATAATCAGCATGTTTGCCTGCTTATAAGTAAAAACACTTTATCTTTATATACTATATGAGTAAGTCTGATTATTTAGACAAACTCACCAGCTCACTGTCTTTTTCAGTCATCAACAACTGATAAAAAAAGTAAGGTACAAATAACAAATCAGGGCTTTGTTCCATCAATGACTCATAATCAACACAAATTGCCTATCTGGTTTAGATATTGAACATATTGTGATTTATAAATCATTCGAATCTGCATCATAATCATGCAATTAATCGGAGGGATTGGCTTCTTAGAACATTTATAGCGTTTTTAGAGCGACTTCGATCAAGTTTTTACAGATAAAATCATCGATTAGTAAAGACTAAGCAAATCATTCAAAATGCTCTAAAGATTTAAATAGTGATCGATATAGATAATTATCAAAAATAAATGTAAAAATTTTAAATGGCATTTTTTCAAGTGATATTTGTATGATTTTGTCTAATCAAATCCTGAAAATTGCACAAAATTAGTGCAATAAAATCATCTTTTAAAGTTCTGACTCATTTTTTTGATTCAATAAAAATAAAATTTCTTGAAAATGTGCACCCATTGCCTCCTCTGCAAGACAATCTTCAGGATTTCGCAAAGGACATTGCTCCAAAGATAAACAACCACAACCGATACATTGATCCAATTGTTGGCGTAACTGCAACAACATCATGATTTGCTGATCCAATTGCCCTTGCCACTCTTGTGACATAATTTGCCAATCTTTTTTCGTAGCCACTTGTTGCTTTGGTAAGATACTCAGCGTTTGTTTTATTTGTTTTAAACTGATCCCAACCTGTTGAGCTGCTTTTATAATTGCAATTCGTCTAAGCATCGCACGCTGATACCTACGCTGATTCCCCTCCGTTCTAGTACTCCAAATCAGATCTTTTTCTTCATAAAAACGAATCGTTGGAACACTTACGCCGCTACGTTTTGCAAGTTCTCCGATGCTAAGCCATGTTTCTGGCGAATATTGCTTCAAAATTTTCTTGACCTCTAGTTAACTTGAGCTTTGATACTAGCACATATCAGATTTTATGAAGATGTACCGTAATGAATAAAATAAATACTCAAGCCTTTCAAATAATTAATCCTGAAGCGCTCTATCATCCTAAAAGCAATGGATATAGTCATATTGCTGTTGTAAAACCGAATATGCGAGCTATTCATCTCGCGGGGCAAGGTGGAGAAAATAAAAATGGTGAACTTTCACCTTTTTTTGACCAACAGGTACAACAAGTCTTTTATAATATTCAACAGGCTTTAGCCTCAGTTCAAGCAACGCTTTCAGATATTGCTGTGTTACGTGTTCTGATTGTTGATCATGACGCTCAGAAACATCAGCTTGTGATCAAAACAATAGTAGATCTTTGGAAAACTCATGAATTCCCTGTTTGTACACTTATTCCAGTCATAAGCTTAGCATTACCAGAAATGCAAATTGAAATCGAAGCGACTGCGTATACTGCCTAAGAACCAGAGAAGAGAATATTATGTCAAACACCCAAAATATTAGTCAAAATAAAGCCTTACTCTGGTTTATGGCAGCAGCATGTGGTTTATGCGCAGGTGCAAACTATTATAGCCAACCTTTAATTCACTCCATTCAGCAATTTTTTGCAGTTACAGAGGGACAAGCAGCTCTGACTGTGACTTTTGCTCAGGTTTCTTACGCGCTCGGTTTGCTCTTTATTGTTCCAATGGGCGATGTCGTTAATAAGACAAAATTTATTCCGCTCTTAATGGCATTATGTGCGGTAGGCCTATTTATTTGTGCTTTCTCTGTGAATCTACCAATGCTTTGGATTGGTACAATTCTAGTTGGACTATTTTCTGTCGCTGCTCAAGTTTTAATTCCACTCGCAACCATGACTGTTGAACCAGAAAAAACAGGTGAAGTTGTGGGTTTTCTCATGAGTGGTTTATTGGTTGGTATTTTACTTTCCACAAGTCTTGCGGGGCTCTTTTCAAATTTGTTTCATTGGAAAGTCATTTATGTCGTGAGTGGTATTTTAATGTTGATTTTGGCTTATGCACTCAAAAGCCGACTCCCATATGTTATGCGAATCAAAATGGATTACAGACAAATTTTTGTCTCTATGGCTGAATTATTAAAACAAGAAAAACGTTTGCTATTACGTGCATTGACAGGTGCTTTTGCATTTGCAGCAGTCAGTATTTTGTACTCAACGATTGCGTTATTGCTCACAGCAGCACATCACCTTCCTGACCTTGTGATTGGAATGGTTAGCCTAGTCGGTATCTTCGGCGCATTATCAACTCAATATATAGGTCGCTACGCTGACCAAGGTTATACCAAACAATTAACTTGGATCGGTTGTGGCTTGTTCATCATCAGTTGGATTTGTTTCTATTTTGGACAAACTTTTCTATTCAGCTACATTCTTGGATTTGCCGTTATCCAATTGGCTTTAGCGCTTGTCCATACCAGTAATCAAAGTATTATTTTCCGCTTACGACCTGATGCAAAATCTCGAATTAATGCCATATATATGACGGCGTATTTTACAGGCGGTGCTTGTGGCTCTGCACTTGGGATTTTTTCATGGAACCATGGCGGTTGGACAATGACGTGCATCGCTGGAATAAGTCTGGTTTTTGCCTGTATGCTTTTTAGTTTATTGGATAATTACTTAATTTATAAAAATGAAAATACTGCAAATAATTGCTAGGCTTCCAACTAAAATCACTTATCAATCAATGCATACATCAAAAACGCACCCCAAAACAATCAGCTTAATGCTCATTATTTTGGGGTTACTATTTTATTAGCCAATATCACAGCTAACTACTTTTGAGAATCAATAACTTTTAATGATTCATAATAAAAAAGTATTCACGGTAATATTTTAATTCAGCAATCGAATCACGAATATCGTCCATCGCCAAATGTGAAGCATTTTTCTTTAAACCACTCATAATTTCAGGTCTCCAGCGTTTCGCTAACTCTTTCACAGAAGACACGTCTAAATTACGGTAATGGAAGAATTGTTCTAACTCTGGCATCAAGCGATGCAAGAAACGGCGATCTTGGCAAATCGAATTACCACACATCGGTGAAGATTTTGGATTAACCCATTTCTTTAAGAACTCAAGTGTTTGCTGCTCTACATCTTGTGCATTCAACTTGCTACGACGTACACGTTCGATTAAACCAGATTGACCATGTTGCTTGGTATTCCACTCATCCATTGCATTCAAAATGAGATCTGATTGATGGACAGCTAGAACAGGCCCTTCAGCTAAAATATTAAGGTTGTCATCTGTAATAATTGTTGCGATTTCAATAATCTTGTCGTTATCCGTATCAAGACCTGTCATTTCAAGGTCAATCCAAATTAATCGTGTATCTGGGGTGCTGCTCATAGATGGCGATTCTAAAGGGCTTAAAAACATCAATAGTAGCAAATTAATTACATCTTGGCTGTAATTCTATAGTGGCTTCATGCTATTTTTGCGGTCTTCAAAGTGTGGATTTTTTGGGACATGAATGGCTTTAATTCGTAAGCGTCGTTTAACTGAACAACAACAGCGTCGTATTGAGAAACAACACAAATCACGTCAAGACGACATTGATACATCGCAAGATTTAGATGGACTGGTTGTTCAGCATTATGGTCGTCAACTCGAAGTGCAAGCCTTATCGGTTCCAGAACAGCATCCTGAAAAACCACAAATTGCCGAAGGCGAACCAGAGCCATTCTGGAAACCAATCGAGTTAGATAGTATTTGGCGCTGTCATACTCGTACTAATTTAGAACTATTGGTTACAGGTGATCGAGTCAAGTGGCAAGCAGATCCGAATACGGGCTTAGGTATTATTACTGCGATTTATCCAAGACAATCATTGCTCACTCGACCAGATCGTTATCATAAAGTTAAACCTGTTGCGGCAAATATTAGTCTGATTGTGATTGTATTTGCACCGTTACCAGAACCCGCTCCAACATTGATTGACCGTTATCTAGTGGCCTGTGCCGATGCCAACATTCCTGCGTTATTGGTACTCAACAAATCAGATTTACTGACTGAGAATGATCCTATTCTCACGATGCTCAGTGAGTATGAAACTTTGGGTTATGAAACCCTGATTTGTCATTCTCGTGGTGATCTATCTGAGTTATCTACACGTTTAGATAATGAGACGGTGGCTTTCGTTGGGCAGTCTGGTGTCGGTAAAAGCTCGCTCATCAATACTATCGTTCCAGATGCTGCACAGAAAACCAATGTGATTTCCGAAAATTCAGCACTTGGTCAGCACACCACCACCTCAACGCGTTTGATTAAATTTGGAACAAACGGTGCGCTCATTGATTCTCCTGGAATTCGAGAATTTGGGCTATGGCATCTCAGTTTAGAAAAGGTACGTACAGGTTTTCCAGACATCGAAGCACATTTAGGGCTGTGTCAGTTCCGTAACTGCACCCATACTCATGAGAAAAATTGTGCCCTAAAACAAGCGGTTGATGCAGGCGAAATTTTGCCACGTCGTTTAGACAGTTACTTACGTCTCATTGACGAGATTCAAGAAGCGCAGCAAAAAAGTTAGTTTTCTTCTAGTTTTGCCCTTGAACTAACATTTTTGATCACCATAGAGATAAGTTATACTCAGGGTCAATTTTGATTTTAACTTTAGGTGACTTGTGGAACGCTGGTTAGAGTTTATGGGGAATCACCCCTTCTTGTTTGGTGCGCTCGGCGTGTTAATTGTGTTGTTCTTTATTTTAGAAGGACAACGTAATGGTCGTAAAATTTCACCACAATCACTTGGTATTTTGGTCAAGGCAAAAAATGCCATGTTGATCGACTTACGTGATGCGAAAGATTTCCGTGATGGCCATATCAGTGGTAGTCAAAATATTCCATATAGCCAAATCACTAGTCACATTGATGAGTTAAAAGCAAGTGATCGTCCATTGGTATTTATTTGTAACTTAGGGCAAGTTGCAGGCTCTGCATTGCAAAAAGTTGCTCATACGGATAGCTATCGTTTAGATGGTGGTATTAGCAACTGGAAAGCTCAAGGCTTACCTTTAGTGAAAAGTAAAACCAAAGCTTAAGGAGAGATGAAATGACAACCTCAAACGTCACAATTTATTCAACGCTTTCTTGTCCATATTGCGTACGCGCAAAACAATTATTGGAGCGTAAAGGCGTTGCTTATAAAGAAATTAATCTTTCCAACGAAGCCCCTGAAGTTCGTATTGAGTTAATGCAACGTACCAATCATCGTACTGTGCCTCAAATTTTTATTAAAGATCAATTTATCGGTGGTTTTGATCAACTTTATGCTTTAGAGCGTGAAGGTAAACTCGACCAATTATTAGCTTAACAACACTCCAAGATTTAAGGAAAAACAATGAGCGAAGAACAAGTTCAACCACAACTCGCGTTAGAACGTATTTATACAAAAGACATTTCTTTTGAGGTTCCTGGTGCGCAAGTATTTACTAAACAATGGCAGCCAGAACTCAACATCAATTTATCTTCTTCAGCAGAAAAAATTGATCCAACACACTACGAAGTGTCTTTAAAAGTTGTGGTTCAAGCAAATAATGAAAATGAAACTGCGTTCATCGTTGATGTAACTCAATCAGGTATTTTCCTTATTGATGGTGTAGAAGAAGATCGCCTTCCTTACATTTTAGGTGCATACTGCCCAAATATTCTATTCCCATTCTTACGTGAGTCTGTAAATGACTTAGTCACTAAGGGTAGCTTCCCACAATTGTTACTTACACCAATTAACTTCGATGCTGAGTTCGAAGCAAACATGCAACGTTTACAAGCAGATGCTGATGCACAGGGTCAAGCATAATCAAGCTGATCATTGTATTAAAAAAGGACTGATTTTCAGTCCTTTTTTATTGTCAAATAATCAATCAACAATTGTTCTGAAAGTCAAATTAACTCTAGGTGTGGTCACTTTCTTGGTTGGTGGTAAACGATGTAGCCAGTAGCTTTGAGTTGTATCTTTCATGACCAACAAACTGCCATGCTCTAAGTACAACTCGATTTTTTCCTTGCTATGTTTATGTTTAAATGCAAATTTTCTTTCTGCACCAAAACTAATTGAAGCGATTGCACCATCTCTTTTCAGATCTGTTTCATCATCACTATGCCAAGCCATGCCTTCTTCACCTGTGTGATAAAGATTGAGCAGGCATGAGTTAAATAATTCACCTGTTAAGCTTTCGACAAGTACCTTTAATTCGAGTAATTCTTTTGTCCAAGGTAATGCATATTTATTGATATTTGAATAGGTATATTCAAATGCCTGATCACCATACCAAGCCACTTTTCTTTTGGTGATGATTTTTCGCCCAAAAATGATTGCTTGATCATTTTCCCATGCAATATTTTGCATGAGCTTGTCAAAATAATCATCTGCTCTCAAATTTGGAATCACTTTTCCATAATATTGAACAGTGCCTTGATAGGGTAAATAGTTATGATTTGGATCAGCATCAATATCAAATAGTTGCATGGGTATATGCGCCCTCCCAAGCAATCATTGCCGTTTTTCTCACTTGTCCCCATTCATATCCGCCGAATGCACCTGTCGATTGAATCACACGATGGCATGGGATCAAGAAAGCAATCGGATTACTACCAATTGCGGTACCCACCGCACGTGCAGCTTTAGGATGATCAATTGATTTTGCAAGCTCTCCATAAGTCGTGAGTTGACCCATTGGAATTTTGAGTAAAGATTGCCAAACCTTTAACTGAAACGCTGTCCCTTTTAAATGTAATTTAATTTTAGCCAATTGATTGTGATCTGTCTGGAACAGGGCTAAAGCACTTTGTTGAAGTGAATCTGATTGAGCAATAAACATTGCTTTAGGAAATTGTGCTTTTAAATGCTGTAAAGCTTCTGTTGGATTTCTCACAAATGTTAAAGCACAAATCCCCTTGGATGTTGAAGCAACTAAAACCTCACCGAATAATGTTTCTGCAAATTGATAAGAAATTATTAAAGCGTCACCACCATTTTTATATTCAGCAGGTGTCATTCCTTCAATCTGAAGGAAAAGATCATGTAATCGACTGGTACTCGATAACCCTGTGGCAAAAGTCGCATCAAAGATACTGCCCTGTTGCTGCTTCAGAATCTGTTTTGCATATTCAATACTGGTATATTGCAAAAATTTCTTAGGGCTCGTCCCCACCCATTCTGTAAACAGACGCTGAAAATGTGCTGGACTCAAATGAATATGAGCTGCCACCTCTTCAAGTTGTGGCTGCTGCTGAAAATTTTGTTGAATATAAGCAATTGCTTGAGCAACTTTTTGATAATGTTGTTGTGAGGACATAGACCACCTCTCATCATTCATATTTTCACTGTATCAATTTTAAAATGCAGTGAAAATCTGAATCATGCTAAGTTTAAGTTTTTGTTTATCCTTCTCTCTGTACAAATAAAAAACTGCGCTCATTCAAGCACAGCTTTTAAAAGATAGAACATAAAATACTTTAGCTCATTACAAGGGATGACTCACCAATCATCTCGATGAGATTAGTGTGTATAGTATTTATGTCCCTGATCACGTAACTCGGCAATTTTTTTGCCTTGTTTTTTTGCTTCATCTAATTTACCTGCTTGAACAAGTACTTTAGCCTTATCAATCTCAACAATAATTTGATCAAATAAAGCTGTTGAGGTCAGTACTTTGTCCGTTGTATTTGCAGCTAATTTATATTGTTTTGAATGCGTTGCTGCATTACGCATATTATTTAAAGCAGTTGTCGCTGCTTGTGGATTTTCAGCTTGGTTAAACGCTTTATAGTTTTTACCTAAAGCTTTCATGTCATCAGATAAGCCCGCAGCCATAACGGTGCTGCTAAGGGCAAGAGAAGACAACATAATCACGGTGGCTAAAGTTTTTTTAATCATCAAGATATCCTATCGAAAACTGTGGCTGTAGATGGCTGATCAGAAGCAAAACTTATTGAACTCTGATTTGGCTGCATATTTTGCTGCGCTGTTTTAGCATACATAAAAAATGCAATGATTTCGTTGCATTTTAATAAAAGGATATGTGTGCAGTTATAGGATGTAGACATTTTAATCACACATTCCATGATCTGTTCTATAGAAGATGTTATTCATAACGCTACTACCCTGCTTTATGATGGCAGATCCAGATAAAGAACCATAATAAGAGAGAATAAAATGCCGATCACACCTTTACATTTAGGAATTGGCTGTTGTTGTAAAGCAATTGGTCAACAACGATTTAGCATGATGATTTTTGCAGGTACACAGGTTTTAATGGATATGGAACCTTTATTGGGTTTGATCTATGGCTGGCAATATTTACACCTATATACACATAATTTAATGGGTGCGACTCTCATAGGTAGTATTGCTCTCCTGATCGGTAAACCCATCAGTGAATGGGGGTTATCAATTATAAGTCATAGAAAATGGAGTATCTCATGGAAAACTACTGCGATCAGTGCCTATATCGGTAGTTTTAGTCATATTCTCTTAGATGCCTTCATGCATCATGATGTTTATTTGTTTTATCCGTGGATATTGCAAAATCCATTATTAGGCTTAATTTCTTATTCAATTATTTTTTATGGCTGTGTATTCAGTGCCATTTTAGGCAGTTTATGCTGGTTCATTATTTTGAAACTAAAGAAGAAGGGAGTGTAAAACACTCCCTTCTTCCATTCTATAAACGGCGCCGTAATGCATCCGCAATTGACTCCACCAATTGTTGTGAAATCTCTTGTTTTGATGCTTTCTCTAATTCGCGTTTTTGCATATGGTAAGACTGGGCAAAGAAAACCGTCATTGCATTTTCGTCTGAGGCAAAACCAATATCAGGGCGTGATACATCATTACACGCAATCATATCGAGTTTTTTAGCAACCAATTTCCCTGCTGCATATTGCTCAACATTTTGGGTTTCAGCTGCAAAACCAACCATAAATGGACGTTGTTGTTGCTCTGCAATCGTCGCCACGATATCTGGGTTCTTCACCAAAGCGACTGCAAGTTCATCACCTGCTTTTTTAATTTTATGTTCTGCAACTTGAGCCACGCGATAATCAGCAACTGCCGCCGTCGCAATAAAAATATCACAACCCTCTTTAAGCTGATTCATACTGACATCAAGCATTTGCATGGCTGAACTTACATTAATTCGTTGTACACCATTTGGTGTATCTAAACTCACTGGACCTGCAACTAAAGTGACTTTTGCACCAGCTGCGTAACAAGCAGCTGCTAGTGAAAAACCCATTTTACCAGTACTGTGATTGGAGATATAACGAACAGGATCAATTGCTTCTCGTGTCGGACCAGCTGTAATAGTGACACGTTTACCAGCCAATAAGCCAAATTTTTCAGCGATCGCACGCTGAGCTTTATGAAAATATGCAGCAACTTGACGTGCCAAATCTTCAGGCTCAGGCATACGTCCTAAGCCGACATCACCACATGCTTGTTCGCCTGCATCAGGCATAATGACATGTACACCATCTTCAACCAAAGTTTGCAAATTACGCTGAGTCGCTTTCGCTGCCCACATTTGTTGATTCATAGCAGGTGCAACCCACACAGGAGCTTGCGTTGCTAAATATAACGTGCTCAGTAAATCATCTGCCAAACCATTGGCAAATTTTGCAATGCTGTCACAACTTGCTGGTGCAACCAAAACGAGATCGGCCCAACGCGCCAATTCGATATGCCCCATGCCTGCTTCTGCTTCAGGATCCAATAATTCAGTATGTACAGGATTACCTGACAAAGCTTGGAAAGTGAGCGGTGTAATAAATGCTTGTGCGCCGTGCGTCATTACGACACGAACATCGAAACCAAAATCTTTTAAACGGCGTACTAAAATCGCACTTTTATAGGCAGCAATACCACCAGTAACCGCTAATATAATGTTTTTATGTGGAATAACACTTAGATCAAAGCTCACAAACAGGATACCTTACTGTTGCAGTGGCGCTCACAATAGCATTAAATACGATCATACCCAAGTGATGTACTTGGAAAAATCATCATCATAAAAAAATTACGTGAATAAAAATGAATCAATCTATAAAAACTTGGCCTGAACAAGAACGCCCACGTGAACGCTTATTACTACAAGGTGCGCAAAGCTTATCTGATGCAGAACTTTTAGCAATTTTTCTACGTTCAGGCTCAAAGCAACATTCTGCTGTTGAACTATCTCGGATTCTGATTCAACATTTTGGCGGCTTAAATCCAATTTTTGATGCTTCACTTGAGGACTTATCTCAGTTTAATGGAATTGCATCCACCAAATATGCCCAATTGATGGCCGTCAAAGAGTTAGGAAGACGTTACCTGCATAATTATTTTCATCAACAACGTTTATGTCTAGATACCTCAAGCTTAGTGCTCGATTATTTACGCTACGAACTTCAAGGTGAAAAACAAGAGGTATTTGCTGTATTGTGTTTAGATGCTGAGCTGAGAAAACTACATTTTAAAAAACTTTTTTTTGGTTCACATCATTCATGTAGTGTTTCGCTGAATCAAACTTTACGTTATGCCTTACAACAACAGGCTTGCCAAATCGTGGTTGCACATAATCATCCTTATGGTATTGCTCAACCTTCACCAGAAGATATTTATCTGACTCAGCAACTCAAACAAGCCTGTAAACTCGTTGAAATTAAACTGATTGATCATTTCATTATTGCGCCTGATGCTCATTTTTCATTTTCTGAACAACAACTACTCAGCCCTATTCAAATCAAGCAATCTGAGCTTGACAAAGCATAAATCTAACCCGAACATCAACACATAAAATTAATGATTCAAATAACATGATTGTCCGTGATCAACCGAGTATTTTTAAAGTTTTATTCTCATGGCGCGGGACGATTTTACCTAAAATTTTACCCTCTCTAGGATTTGTCATGCTCATCTCTGCCATTATTGGTGGTGTTGAGTATGTAGATCTGTATCGATTTCCAGAAATTCCTTTGGTAGGTTTTACACTGATTGGGGTTGTCCTTTCAATTTTTTTAGGTTTTAAGAATACAGCTTGTTATGATCGCTGGTGGGAAGCACGTAAGCTTTGGGGTGTTTTAATTGCAACTTCTCGCCACTTTGATCGTGACTGTCGTGTATTAACTCAGGCTCGCCGTGAACGTATTATTCAAAATGTAATTGTATTTGCGAATGTGTTACGCGACCGCTTACGTCACCAAACAGCAAATCCCACTGAACTTACGGAAACCAGTGGTTTAAGCCAGCAAGCACTAACCCAACTCTATCAACAACATAATGCACCACAATACACACTTAGCCTGATTCAATGGGAACTATTACAAGCCATGAAAGAAGGTGAAATATCAGATATTATTTATACTCAAATGAACCGCCATGTCGCGGCTTTAAGTGAAATGCAAACGGGTTGTGATCGTATTGCGAATACCCCGATTCCATTTGCCTACTCTGTTTTACTGAATCGTACTGTGTATTTTTTCTGCTTTATGCTGCCGTTTAGTTTAGGGTCTTTATTAGGTCTAGTAACCCCACTTTTAGTCGGAATTTTGGCTTATACATTTTTGGGGTTAGATGCTTTAAGTACAGAAATTGAAGAACCATTTGGAACACAAAGCAATGACTTACCTTTAGATGCGATGGTGCGTTCAATTGAAATTGAGTTACTGGGAACATTAGGTCGCCCAACCCCTCCACCGATTCAAGCACATGATCATAATTTATTGTAAATTATAAATTTAGATAAACCGATGACGTTTCGTTCAGTTGTAACCAAACCCAGTATTTGATGATTTATCAAATACTGGTAGCGGCAAAGATTGATTTTTAGATTAAAGAAATCATCATGCAAAACCGTGAAACATCCATTGTATGCCCCATAAAATAATGATCAAAAAGATGATGATTAAATATAATGCTATTTTTCTCATGCACAGATTTATCTAAAACTTTCCCAAATACCTATCTGCCCTTCTTTCACTTTAGGTGTATTACCCAGTTTAATCCACGGCATATTTTCACCATGAAAATCACTACCGATTGAAACAGCCAAATCAAACTGCTGAATCATTCGATCCACCATTTGACGTGTTGATGCAGGTTCTACACTCGGAGGAAGTTCAACAGCATCTCCGCCCGATTCAGCAAATAATTCAATTAAATAACGAATATTGGTCGCTGATAAATCATATCTGGTTGGATGGGCTAAAACTGCGAAGCCTTGGCTGGCATGGATCACATCAATCGTTTCTTTCAACCCTAAACCTTCAAATTTCACAAATGCCTTTTTTCCTTCTTTAAGAAAACGGTCAAATGCTTGTTGTGGGCGACTGACAATATTTTTCTCTACTAATGTTTTCGCAATATGAGTACGGGTCACTCGATCTAGATGTCCATCAACTTTGGCAATCACATCTGGGTAAATATCAAAATCAATACATTTCTCTAATAAGCTACAAATTACTTTCGCACGTTCAGCACGGACTTTTTTCTGATTTTCAAGCATTGCTTTTATAGGCGTCTCATCTTGCATATTCAAAGCAACAATATGAACACCATAACTCTTTTTAATATTTGGCCTTGACCATTGGCTGGATATCTCCACACCAGAAATGATTTTAATATCATAGTCTTGAGCATGTTTTTGGGCACGGTTTAAAGCATCCATCGTGTCATGATCTGTCACGGCAAGCATCTTTATTTTTAAGTCAACAGCCGCCTCTACCAGTTGTTCTGGAGAGTACGTACCATCTGAAATGTGGGTATGTGTATGTAAATCGACACCGAACATGGTTTGTATTATGCTATCTGACCTATTTCATCATCGTACTGTAACATGAAAGCGTTGCTCGACTATCTGCCGATTATTATCTTCTTTTATTTTTATAAAACCACTGATCCCAAAGATAGTCATCACCCTTTATTACAGTTGGTTGGTAGCGCAGGAAATACCGATCAAAATCATATTCTTGTTGCAACCTGTGCGCTTTTAATTTCAACGCTTGTTGTTTACGGTTGTTTGTTCTTTTTCCAGAAATTTAAACTGGAAAAAATGCAATGGTTTATTGTAGTAATGTCGGTGATTTTTGGTGGAATCACACTCGTATTCAGTGATGTGACCTACATTAAAATGAAAGCAATCATCATCAATATCGGTATTGGAATAGGTTTTTTAGTTACCCCATTATTCAATAAAGAACGTACCCCGATTATTAAAAAGCTTCTTGGTTCATTACTCGAGTTAAGTCATCAAGGCTGGATGAGATTGAACTTAGCGTGGTGTGGACAATTCTTTTTGCTTGCCGCTTTACATTTTTTCTTTGGATTCGTCTATATGCAAGGCAAATATTGGGGTGAATTCACGGCTTTCGGCGATATTATCGTTTCTATCAGTTACCTTGCTGCTATACTATTTTTCTTAAGAAAGCATTTTAAAACCACCGACTGAATTTTGAATCATTGAGCGACTGCCATGCCTTATTTTGTCCTAACCTGTACTGATCATGAAGGTACCTTAGAAAAACGTTTAGCAACTCGTCCACAACATATTGAACGATTGCAAAAGCTAGATGATGAAGGACGTTTAATTGCTGCTGGCGCTCATCCTAAAGATCCAAATAATCCACAAGCAGGTTTTTTAGGCAGTACGATTATTGTTGAATTTGACACGCGTGAAGCTCTAGATAGCTGGATTCAGGAAGAGCCTTTTTTAAAAGAAGGAATTTACTCAAATATTGACGTAAAGCCTTTCAACAAAGCTTTTCCAAAAGGGTAAATCATGCACTTTGCAGCCAAAAGCTTTTTCGCCTTATGCTTAATGAGTTCATCAGTCTGGGCTGTTGAACCAACACCAGCTGTTGCACCGATAACAACTGTTCAAGCTAAACCAAACTCAACAACAGCTTCCACCCCTGTTGCTACGGCAACTGCTAAGCCCTTAACTGCTGAACAAATTGCAAAGGCTAAACAGCAACAAGAAGCAAAAGTCAAAGCATTGGTTCAAGATCAAGCCAATCGCTTAAAGCAACTTGAAAATGCCAATCTTGAAGCGCTCTCGCAAAATCAAGAATTACAACTCAAAAATGACAATCTTACTGTTCAGATTCAAGTTTTACAAAGTGAGCGCAGCGCTCAAATGTTCTTGTATGGTGCTATGACCATTGCAGTTGGTGTCATTCTAGGTTTCTTTATTGCGAGCTATGTCTACACCAAACGTCGTCGCCAGTGGTAAAAATATAATTTTTATTTATGTCTCACTCATCAAAATTACAAACTGCTGAATTAGATTGGGAAATAGTCGATGACATCGAAATTCCTATTTCTAAGCAATTCGGTGATGTTTACTTTTCTAAAGACAATGGTTTGCTTGAAACCCGACATGTATTTTTAAATGGCAATGATTTAACCGAACGCCTCTCTCAACTACATGATTATCAATATTTCTGTGTAGGTGAAACTGGTTTTGGTACAGGACTCAATATTTTGACCCTGTGGCAACTCTGGCAACAAGTTCGCTTAGATAATCACAGCCATTTACATGTTGTCAGCGTTGAAAAATTTCCATTAAATAAAGCTGATTTGATCCGTGCACTTAATGTTTGGACAGAACTCAAACCTTTAGCAGAAAAATTGATTCAGCAATATCCCTTGCCAATTGCAGGTTGTCATCGTTTAAGTTTTCCTGAAGAACGTTTTAGTATTGATTTATGGCTAGGTGATGCTCAGGATATTTTTCCAACGATCCCTAAAACCCAAGCAGTGAATGCATGGTTTTTGGACGGTTTTGCTCCCTCTTGTAACCCAGATATGTGGCAAGCAAATGTCTTAGATCATATGGTGCGTTTATCTGATTTTGGAACAACTTTCGCATCCTTTAGTGTCGCAGGCATATTAAAACGTGGGCTTAAACAACACGGCATCCAAATCAGCCGTCCACGAGGTTTTGGTCATAAACGAGAAATGCTCAAAGCTATTTGGCTAAATGCTTCACAAGAAGAAACAGACACCGGCGATTCGAAGCAAGACATAACGATTCAAAATGAATCTGAAATAGAGAGCTCAGCATCTGTACAGCGACATATTGCGATTATTGGCGCAGGAATCGCAGGTTTAAGCTCAGCATGGGCATTTGCTCAACGAGGACATCAAGTTACGATCTACGAGCAAAATGAGCCGCTTTCAGGTGCATCTGGCAATCCACTGGCGTTGCTCAATCCAAAACTATGCCCAATTGAACAGGCGCATGAACACTTGATGACCTTGAGTTGGCAACATGCGCTGAATTTTTATCCTCGTTTTAAGGCATTTAGACCCATTCAAGTACAGCAGATTGCATTAAAAAATGCAGATGAACTGCTAGGACTGGTTGAGCAATATCCGGAAAACGTTTTAACTGCAAATACAACGCTTGAATGCCTTCCTGAAACAGAGCTTTCAAGTCTGACCTTACATGAAGCAGGTGCAGTTTCACCACATAAATTACGTGATGAGATTTTACAACATCCTAATATTCGAATTGAAAAAGCAAAAATTTCTCGATTAGAGTCGACTGATAGCCAAGTTACACTCTGGCATGACCAACAAAAAATTGCCATAACGGACCATGCGGTTGTCTGTTGTGCTAAACAAAGTGCTGAACTCTTTGAAAACTATCCTGTCTTAAAGCCAATTCGGGGACAAGTCAGCTGGGTTGAGAATAGCCAGCGACCTTTA
The DNA here is from genome assembly GCA_913777945.1 of uncultured Acinetobacter sp. Taxonomy (GTDB): domain Bacteria; phylum Pseudomonadota; class Gammaproteobacteria; order Pseudomonadales; family Moraxellaceae; genus Acinetobacter. The sequence continues at coordinate 49,102 of CAJYTY010000001.1, forward strand.
GCACTGGATCAAGCTTATAGTTATGGCGGCTATTGCATGCAACTGGATGCTTCACAGTTAATTCTCGGTGCATCTTTTTATCCCAATCGGGATGATGCAGAAGTGCTAACTGAAGATCATGTGCATAACTACGAACTTATCCACAGTGTCTTCCCCCAATATGTAGAACAACTTCCAAAACTGGAGACTTGGCAAGGAAGAGCATCAGTTCGCGCACAAAGTTTAGATTATTTCCCCTTAGTTGGGGAAATACAAAATCTTGATCAAATCTATACTTTTGCTGGTTTAGGATCGAAAGGTTTCTTATTTGCGCCATTATGTAGTGAAATCTTAGCAGCACTAATTTTAGGTGAACTTTGCCCAGTTCCTCAAAGTTTATTGGATAAATTAAATCCTCAAAGATTTCAAAAGAAATTAAAAGCTAAAAAACCTTATTATTCTGGGTAAATTATTATTTTAGTTGTTAATTCTTTAAATTTGCCAAAATACCCAAGTATTTTGGCAAATTTAACTGATCTATGCGCCTTGTTCTAAAGCTAAGCCAGCATCACGTGCTGCACGTGTACCGCCCATCAATACAACATATTCACGAGAATCATCTAAACCGTCTAAAAGCTCTGCTGCGCGTGGGGCTTTACTTCCACCACCACATAAAATATAAATCGGCTGATCCGCTGCAACCTGAGTCAAACTATCCGCATTAATTTCAGCAATTGGACGATTTAACGCCCCTTTGACGTGTGCCTCTGCATAAGCTTTGGCATCTCGGACATCCCAAATGACTGCGCCTTCTGGGAACTCAAATGTTGTAATTTCTTGTTTACGGATCATTGTGCACTCCTTTGATGTAAACAACACTTGGCAAATGAAGAAAACACCCTTAGCATCTCAAATATTCTTTCCCTTTGTAAAGGTCTAACCATGCCTTCTTTTGATATTGTTTCTGAATTAGAGTTATTTGAAGTCAATCATGCTGTACAAAATACAGAAAAAGAGATTGCAACACGTTTTGACTTCCGTGGACAAGACGTTTCAATTGAGTTAAATGAAAAAAATAAAGAAATCAAAATCTCAACTGAAAGTGACTTCCAATGCGAACAAGTCTATACCATGCTTGAAAATCACTTCTATAAACGTAAGATTGATGTACAAGCTTTAGATCCACAAAAAGCCACTGCTTCTGGTAAAAATGTGGTCCAAGTGATCAAGCTGAAAGATGGACTTGACTCAGATACCGCAAAAAAAATTAATAAAGCCATTAAAGAAAGTGGTATCAAAGCGCAATCTTCTATCCAAGGAGACAAAATCCGTGTCACAGATAAAAAGCGCGATACATTGCAACAAGTCATGAACTTTTTACGTGAACAACAATTTGGTCTACCACTTCAATTTAATAATTTCAAAGACTAAACATTAGGTTCACTATGGCAAAAGATAACCGTCTTTATACGCTGGTTAAAACCACTTCTAAATTTCCAAAAAGTATCCGTAGTACGCTATGGAGTAAAGCTTTTGGTCGTGTTGTTCCTATGGTTGGAACAGCAAATATTCGTTATTTAGAAGTTGATAAAGACCATGTCACTGTGCGCATTGAAAACCAACGTAATATGCAAAATCATATTAAAGGGGTTCACGCAGCAGCAATGGCTTTATTAGCAGAAACTGCAACGGGCTTTTTAACGGGCTTACATATCCCAGATGATCGGATTTTGTTGATTAAATCATTGCATGTCGATTATTTAAAAGTTGCGCAAGGCGGTTTAACTGCTACAGCAAGCTTGTCAGCAGACCAAAAAAAGTTTATTGCTGAGCATGACAAAGGCGAGTTATTGATTCCTGTGACCGTAATTGACGATTCTGGTAATGAACCAATTCAATGTCAGATGCTTTGGGCTTGGTTGCCAAAACGTAAAAAATAATCTTAGATTGAAGATAAAGCCCAATTAAATTTGGGCTTTATTGTTTTATCAGCTTGCTAAAAAATCTTGCTTAATTTGTTCTGAGATTTGTCGTTTATTACCATTCACATCAACAGCAACAAATGTAAAAACACCTTGAGTAATTCGAATCGGATCACGTGAATTGTCGTGACTATTCCATACCTCGATTTGCACCTGTACAGAAGTATTGCCGACTTTCAAAATTTTAGTATAGCAACTAATCACATTTCCAACCTTAACAGGCACAAGGAAAGTCATTTCATTAATCGCAATTGTTGCACATCGTCCCTTACTCAAACGCTCAACATGAATCGCTCCTGCGAGATCCATCTGTGAAACAATCCATCCTCCAAATACATCACCACTCCAGTTTGTATCTGCTGGCATAGCAATATTCTGCAAGGATAAAACCCCTTCTGGATGATTTGAACGTTCAGTCATGTTAATGTCCTTGATGTTGCTGTAATTGCTGATTTAACCATTGCTGTAGCTCTGGTGTACGTAATGCACCACTTATTCTGGCCAATTCAGTCGTCTTATTCATTAAGACCAAAGTTGGAATACTGCGGACATTAAATGCAGCACTTAAACGTGGGTTTGCTTCAGTGTCAATTTTAGCAAACACGACGTGAGGATTATGTTTAGCAACCTCAGCAAAATGAGGTGCCATCATTTTACAAGGATTACACCATTCTGCCCAAAGATCGATTAGTACAGGTAAATCTGAATTACTAATGAAATGGCTAAAATTTTGTTCATTTAATTCAATTGGCGCTAACGTTAATAATGGTTGATGGCATTGCCCACAGTTTGGATGAACTGCTAATTTTTCTTCAGGTACACGATTTTTTGCACCACAGGATGCACAGACAATTATCATTTACATCACTCCGATATGTTGATGTAAAAATTCTAATTGGGTTGTGACTGCTTTTTCAAACCAAGAACCGTGATAAATATCGAAATGTTTCATTTCCCACTCATGATAGCTTACAAATGGTGCAATATTTGTAGCTGCCTCACGACTAGATTCAATTGGAATCAAAGAGTCATGTTTCGCAGCAATAAACAAAACAGGGATATTAATTTTGCGTACAAATTGAATTGGACGATAGCGCATTAAATTAAAAAATACACGTGCAGGAACTTCACCACTCCAATAATAGTCAGGATTTACAATCGAATGATAACCATAATAACTATCGGAGGTCGGTAAAAAGCATAGTTTATGCTGATCTACAACCGGCAAAGTTTTAGGTACTAAGCCCATCTTAGACCCCATGTAATCCTGACTAGAACGCTTTAAAGCCTCTGGATAACGTTGTAATGGGTATAATTTTGCTGTTTCAGCGCCATCAACATAAGGCACTTGCACCATCACGGCCTGAATATTTTTAAGGTCTGTGGCTAAACTAAGCGCATATCCACCACTTAGTGAGGTTCCCCATAAAATAATACGTCGACTATCAATTAATTTACAATTCGAAGCATATTGAACAATGGTTTTCCAATCATCTAATTGAGCACCAAGTGAAACCAATTCACGCGGTTTTCCTGTGCTTCCCCCCCAATAGCGATAATCAAATAAAATGACAGCATATCCAGCTTTAGCGAAACGTTGTGCATACTGAACTAATTTAAATTGGCGTAATCCAGCAAATCCATGTGCCATAAGAATTACAGCAGGTTTAATATTGGTCTTTGGTAGGTAGAAATCTGCTGCTATGGTTTCTTCGCCACTAGGAACATACAACGGCTCAACTGTATAGGTGTGCATGCGCGCTCCAATGCTTTATCTTATTACTTATCATCATTTATTTGCTACAGACATTTAAACTCAAGATCAAGCTTAATGCTATGATAGAGCATAAAATGTTTTGTTTATTTTTGGAGTGACAAGATGTCAGAAAATGTTGGTTTTGCAGGTCAAATCGGCCCTGAGCATGTAGATCAAGTTGTCGAAAAAGGCTTCAAATCTATTATTAATAATCGTCCAGACATGGAAGGTGGTTCTGAACAACCTACAAGCGCACAGATTGAAGAGTCAGCTCGTAATGCTGGCCTAGATTATGTTTACCAACCAGTTGTTGCAGGTCAGATCACAGAGTTAGATGTTCGCACATTTGCTAATCACTATAACGAATTGCCAAAACCTATTTTAATGTTTTGTCGTACAGGTAATCGCTCTAATAACCTATACCAATTAGCAAAGCAGATGGATTTGTTGGATGATTGAAGTGATTAGCTAATTCAAATGATTAAATTTATTTTTAAATAAAATTCATGAATTTATATTTCTTTCAAATCTATATACCAGTTTAATTTTGATAATAAGACAAAAAAAACAGCACTGAAGTGCTGTTTTTTTATCTTACTAACTATGGATTATAAGTCAAAAGATAGCTGGTAACTGTACCACCACTACCATTAGTTGCAGCTGGAACAGAAACTGTTACCTTAACATCATCACCACTTGCACATTTACTGAGCTTAACACCATATATTGTCAAGCCATTGCTTGTGACTGGAAATGTTGTTGGTGTCAATAAATTCATCACCGAAGGAACTGTAACACTGCCACTACTAATTTCTGCTGTACAACCAAGATTATTATCAGTGTTATCCTTCGCAGAAACAGTAATCGTTGAGTCTGAAGGCAATGGAACTGTCTTCGCAGAATTACCAAATAGTTGGAATGAAAAATTATTTGCAGTAATTTCTGATGTACTAAAATTCACATTATTCAGACTTACAACAGTCGGTGTGCTTGATGCAAATGAGAATAGCATTTGCTGACGCAAAGTTGTTGCTAAATCATTATCACATGTACCTAAAATATTAGGTTGATTAATTGTTGATGCTGCACAAATGGCTGAAGAACCTGTAATCACACGAGTATACTTATATTCACCTGTTGTATATGTTAAGTTCTCGTCCCAATCTATAAAGAAATCTCCGACATTAGAGTTTATCCAAGTGTCATCAATGTTATCGTTGTTTGTATCTGTAAAAGTAAGAAGCTTATCAACACCAGCGGTATAAACATTATCTGAATCGACGTCCTGATATGCCTTATCTCCTTCAGCATAAGCCAACACAGTAATTCGACCATTTGCTGGGCGAGGATTTTGAGTTCTTAATTGGACGCTACATTTGCCATCTAATGTTGTACAATACCCATCAATTTTTCCACCTTCAGCAACAAAATTAATAGTAGTCCCATCTGGTACACTGTTACCTAGGCGATCAGCTAACATTGCTGTAATTACAGCCACATCTCCATCGACATCATTATGTAATGAATTTTTTGTTGCTGATAGACTGAAACTATTTTGCGTAGCTCGTCCTGTTGTTACAGTAACATTTTTAGCTAAAGCATAAGTATTACTATCAGATGCTAATGCTGCTTTTACCTCAACAGGCCCTGACTTATAACCTGGATAAAGGTTCACAGTGACTTTACCAGAACTATCACTTTTTACGGTTGTAGTAGCACGATTACCTGAAGTCACAAAACTAAAATCAGATGGTGCTTTTTCAAGACTTAAAACAACATCCTGATTAGCTAGAACAGCTCCACTAGAATACACAGTAAAAGTAATTTGCCCAGATGAAGAAGTACCACTTCCTTTAACACCAAGTACCACATCACTTGTTTTAGTGTAAGCAATTGAGGTTGCTGTAGCAGCTGCAATATTAGCCGTAAAGCTTCCCGCAGTTCCAGATGTTGGTGTTGCAATAATTTTCTGTTCGCCACTACATAATTTACCATCTGAGGTAATAGCATAATAAGTAGTTGAAATATTTCCTTGGCTAGAAGAAGTCACATTATTATTACTGAAAGTACCACACTCAGCTGAAAAAGTTACAACTACACCATTTTGATATTTTCCAGTATTCAAGTCAGTTGTTACTGCTGTAAGTAAAGTTGAACCACCTGATGTCAATGAGGAGTCCGCACCAGTTAGCGCCACTTTAATATTAGCTGCAGTAAAGGTAATGTTCTTTGATACAGTAGCGGATACTTCATTTGCAGATGCAGTGGCTGTTAAAATATAGGCACCAGAATCTGTTGAATTAACAGGTGTTACTGAAATAGTTGCAATACCATTGGCATTAGTTAATACAGCACCATTACTCGTACCAAAATTCGCTTCACCAGTACTCGTAAATGTAACTAAAGCATCCTTAATAGGTTTACCACTTGCATCAGTAACAGTAACACTGGCATTAGTGCCTGAAGCAGCAATAGTTGATGTTGCCCCTCCATCTGAATTTGTTAAACTAATATCACTAATCTTTACAGTAGCAACAGGAGTTGTCCCAGTCCCTGAGCCACTACTACTTGAAGATGAACCATAATATCCATCACCGCCGCCCCCACAACTTGCCAATAAAATTGACACAGTAATGGCTGACAACTTCAAAGTCAGTTGTTTTTTATTCATCATCATTGCTTTTTATCCCCAATCAAGCTCACAAAATGGAACTAGATTATTCATTATAAAAATATAACCAATGTAATCACAATATAGTTTTCATGTAAATATACATTAACTCGAAGTAAAAAATATTAAAGTGAATTCAATCAAATTATCCAAATAAAACGAGACTATTATTTAAAATAATTTTAATAAATTCAAATTACGAATAGTAATGCAAATTAAAATCTAATAACTTAGTTTTGATAAGATAATTACATAATTTCCCGAATAAAAAAACACCCCCTCTGCTTAAGCGGAGGGGGTGTTTAGTATTTAAAAGCTGGCGATGACTTACTCTCACATGGCAAACGCCACACTACCATCAGCGCTAAGAGGTTTCACTTCTGAGT
>CAJYTY010000002.1 GCA_913777945.1 uncultured Acinetobacter sp.
CAATGGTTGGCGGTACAATTACAGCCAATGCGATTGGGAAAAATGACCCAGGCTTCTTACACAACGGTCCTCTTGCTGGTTTAGTGGCAATCTGTGCAGGCTCTGACATTGTCCATCCAATCAGTGCACTTGTGATTGGTGGTGCAGCTGGGGCTATGTTTGTGTATCTATTCACCTATACTCAAAACAAACTTAAAGTTGACGATGTGTTAGGTGTCTGGCCTTTACACGGCGTATGCGGAGCATTTGGTGGTATTGCAGTAGGCCTATTTGGTCAACAATGGCTTGGTGGTTTAGGCGGCGTATCGTTTGCCTCACAACTCATCGGAACAGCGCTCGCGATCGCTATTGCACTTGCTGGCGGCTTTATTGTTTATGGCATTCTTAAAGCGACCATTGGCATTCGCTTATCTCAAGAAGACGAGTTTCGTGGTGCAGATTTGTCTATTCATAAAATTTCGGCGAACTCTGAAGAGGGTATGTTTTAATACTTTCTAAAGTGCTCAAGGCGACGATACTTCTCGTCGCTTTTTTATTTTTTAAAGAAGATTGAACTCTTTCTTCAGTATAGTTTAAGAGCAATTTAAGTTTTATTTTATGTAATGCCTTTACTCACAATCTAATTGATGTTGCATGGTATGAATCAACAAAAACAATTTTTCCAAATTAATATCATCTTTCTTTTTCTCAGTTTTTTGCTGCTTTTAATCGTTTTTCCAGTGGGTGGGAAAATTGATATGTACCTCATCCAACCTTGGATTGATTCAACAGGTCATTTTTTCAATCGAGACAATTGGTATCTGGAAAGACTTAATCATGAGATTGTAAAGCAGATCATTACTGGCATTTATGTCATTTTTTTCGGTCTATGGCTTGCGTCATTTAAAGTTAAGAAATTAAAGCTTTATCGCTGGCAATATGGTTATATGTTTTTCGTGAGCATGGTTGGCAGCGCACTGGTTGGTCTCTTAAAATCACAATCTGCTCATGCCTGCCCTTGGAATATGATTCATCCTAACAGCTTAGGTGGCTATATTTGGGACTTTACTGCGAAACATGGGCATTGCTTTCCGGGTGGACATGCAAGCGCTGGCTTTATTTTAATGACAGGTTATTTTGTTTATCGTCTTGAACAACCCAAACGTGCCTATTTTTATCTCATTTCAGGCATTTTATTAGGCTT
>CAJYTY010000003.1 GCA_913777945.1 uncultured Acinetobacter sp.
TTTTAAATTTTAAGTTTTGATTTTATATTAATTTTAGGGTGTTTTCTTCACCACCTACTTTGTCCAGATCTCCCTTTTACAGGTGCTAAAAGATGAGTAAAAAAACTCAGCCAAAATCATTCTTGAAAGTTAAAATTCAAAATCACCTTGGGTTCTAAGAAAAAGCAAGGTAAGCCAAACAGAGCAAATTATGGGTCTGGTCGGCAAGCTGGCTGCGGTTGCTAAAGCTGAGGCTGCGTCGTGCGTGTGCAACACTGTTGGTGCTGGCTGTGCCACAGCCGTAGCACAGGCAGCCGAACAGGCCCTATACAAAGCTCTGGTGTTACCTATTTTTTTCAATTTTATGTGATTAGTTGTAGTGATTATGAATGCGTCGCTGAGATATAGAGTTTTTTTTTTACCAGGTTGAGATATCTACTGTTTCACGGATGTGAAATTCCGTAGATGTATCTGTTAGCTTGACCCAAACAATATAAGCGGCTAATGAGTGAGCGTGTTGAATTGGTTAGTGGAGCGTGTATGCTTATCTTATCTTAATCCCAGATTCCCAAGTTCATGAGTAACATATTTAAATTAAGATGTCAACCAACGATCCCAGATTCCTTGCAAGTTGCGCCCCTTTGGCCTTGGCGGCAGAAAAGAAAAAATTTCAACTTGGCACTCGAGAGTACGAGTACACATGACCTCTTCAAACACTTCACAGCTAGTAGTACTGGTATAAAATAAAATGAAGGCATCCATACCAACATGGCAACATCCATTGTACCGGAACGGCCTCTTCTTGTTGCCAGAGACGTTGTCCACGGGCTGGGCTGCAGAGAAAGCCGAGCAAAACAACCTCACTGAAACACCAGACTATTGCTCATTCTAGGCACAGCAAAACGATTTGGCAGAAAATTCCAGCAGCATTCATAACACCAACATGCTACAATATATACCAGCCATTCCAAGCCTAACAAAAAATATCATAGATAGTACTCTGAAACTCTGGAAGCAAGTGTAGTACTTCAGAAAAGGAAGATCAAGGCGTTAAAATGTAAGCTTGCAAGGCTGCAACTAA
>CAJYTY010000004.1 GCA_913777945.1 uncultured Acinetobacter sp.
AATATCAGGCCATGCTTTGCACCAAATCAAAATACGTTAATCCTCCAATAAGCAGGTGCTGAGATGGCACCGACAGCAGCGAAGCCTTCATGGCCAGGAAAAAATGAATCCAACCTGCTGCGGTGAAGACAGAAAATCGAAAGAGGAAGCTGATAGGGAATCAGGCAGCTATAGGAGCTCCTCTATTAGTCGGCGTCTGAGTCCTCAAGCTCCATCAACCTGCCAGTCAGCCGCTGCTGATCCTACTGCTGCTACTGCATCCACAGTTTAATCCAAAATTGCAGCCAAACAGACAAATCACAAAACTGCAGACAAATATTTGCAAGCAAACGACTGCTGATCTTCTTTCTGTTGCATCCACAGTTTACTCCCAAAAAATTGCAGCCAAATAAAAAAGCACAAAACATTCACCACCCACCACCCCCAAAACCACTGAAAATCCGAGCTTGCCAACCAATCAAAAACCCAAATCCCATTAAATAGAAAAACCATCATTTAGAGAGAAATCAGGCAATTGATAAATAGCAAAAGTGCACTTAATATGCATTAAAAAATCTTAGCTGCTGTCTAGCATAACATGCCTTACTACTATTACATCAAGCAGCAGCTGTTACAGGCTTACAGCTGATAAAGTAGCCAGAAACAAGCTGTGCGTCAAACATATCAGTGATAAGACGTTCAAATGGCATCCTAGTGCATACTAATGCTCCACCAATCCAGTGATCAGTGAGAATATCACTGTGTATTGATGTGCAGCAAAGTTCTTGCAGTTCGTCTTGGGCAATGAACTGCCATATCAAAAAATGAATGAACTGTTAGTTAACCAGGACAAAAATAACAAGCAGAGGATGAGATGTTCTTGACATTGTAGACAAAAAGATGTTGGTTCGGTCTCCTTGTGCTCCCAGTTGTGCGATCCCTGGTCCTAAATATCACTACAAAAACAATACCACAAAGCTATGAGTGTAATCCTGCCATCTAACTATTATAATGATAGTGAATGCA
>CAJYTY010000005.1 GCA_913777945.1 uncultured Acinetobacter sp.
GGTTGTGACGCCAGTCGCATCGCCGGGTAGCTATGTTCGGAAGGGATAACCGCTGAAAGCATCTAAGCGGGAAGCCTACCTCAAGATAAGATTTCCCTAGGAATTTATTCCTCTAAAGAGCCGTTCGAGACTAGGACGTTGATAGGTTGGGTGTGGAAGCACGGTGACGTGTGAAGCTGACCAATACTAATTGCTCGTGAGGCTTGACTATACAACACCCAAACAGTTGTTGTACTCAAGATAAATTCAATACACAACTTGATTTAGTGTGAAAACTAGTTACAATACAGACCCAATAATCTAATCCGTTAATAACTCTTTCGGTAATAAGTGGCAAAGAACGTAAGACCACCGAAAGCCAAAACAGTTTGCTGGCGACAATAGCAAGAGTGAACCACCTGATCCCTTCCCGAACTCAGAAGTGAAACCTCTTAGCGCTGATGGTAGTGTGGCGTTTGCCATGTGAGAGTAAGTCATTGCCAGCTTTTAAATACTAAACACCCCCTCCGCTTAAGCAGAGGGGGTGTTTTTTATTGCAGAGAATTTTATATACTGCTCTTTTATTAAAATTATTATTCAAATTCTATGAAACAATTAGATTGGAAAGATGAGGCTGAATTTTTCAATAAGTTAAAAGATCGCTATGTAGATGGATTAGAGTTCTGCAGAATAGCCTATGATCTATTTGAATATGTTAAAGAGCACGATCAAGATAGTTATGAATTAACAAAAAGACCCCGTAATATAAAAGAGTTAATAGAGGAAATTCTTCCAATATCAGTATATGTAAGAACTAAATATAGATTGGGAAATTATATTCAAGTATGTTGGACATCACGTACTGCACGTTTTGATGCTGAAATTAAAGTAATGGAGGAAAGTTATTTTCTAGAAGTAACTTGTGCTGTACACCCTAAAGAGTATTTGGTAAGAGAATTGTTAAATAAGCAAGGGTATTGTTATGCAGCTGATGGAGTTAAGAAGATTGGTAGAAATATAATTACAGAATGTATTAGCTATGATAATTCTAGTTTTATTGAACATTTTGTAGATTTAATTGCTCTAAGAATCCAAAAGAAAATGAGCAAAAATTATCCAGAAAACACAATTTTAGTTATTTGTTGCGAGTTAGATATAGGCTATTTTTCAAAAGAATGGAATATTCTAGAAGAAAAAGTTAGGGCTTTAAATATCGAACATAGTTTCAAAGAGATTTTTGTTTATGATAGTTTGACTGAAAAATCATTTACTATGAGTTAAATTGAATCAATTATTTATGTTATGGTTTTAGGAAAATATTAATGAAACTCAATTCTTTCTCTCCACTTTCTGAAGATGATGCAGAACTACATCTTCCTGAGCTTGTCTATTGGGCATCACTAGGTGATGTGGAACAAGTCGAGCAGCTATTGGCAGAGGGAACAGATCCCAATCAGACCGATGACGAAGGCTATAGTGCATTACAGGCAGCTGCTGAGAATGATCATTTAGCGGTAGTGAAGGTGTTAGTGAGTAAAGGTGCAAATGTTGCTTATAAAGGTGAATATACTGCGCTACAACTTGCTGAAATGGCAGAAAATACCGATGTGGTTGCGTATTTAAAAAGTCTTTGAGTCGCGTATAAAAATGACAGATAAAAAAGAAGCCCCATCATCCTGACGGGGCTTCTTCATATTCAGTTTATGTCGTTGATATCCTATTAACGACCACATCCTGTGTATGTTTTTATTCTCAATGAGACTTCCTGTCTCTCTATAATTTGTATGATAGGTGAAAGTTTTAGGTTGGGATATTCGCCAATCGCTGCGATTGTTGTAGGTTTTGGCTTACAGAAATTTTGAGTGATGTAATCATAAATAATAAAAAACGGAATCTTATGATTCCATTTTTTAACTTAATCTGGATTTAGAAATGAACATCTAAACCGATATAAGGACCTTTAAAATTAAATTTAAGATCGTTTTTTTCGTAGTCATCTAATTTAATGTCTAAGATACGGTAGCCAGCTTTCAAGCCAACATCGACTAACAGATTATCAATAAAGTTATATTGTAACTCGGCCTGTGCGTCAGTAATTTTGGTATCATTAATATTACTGTATAACAACTCAGCTTTAGCACTCAAGCCTGTAAATGGTAATTTTACGCCTGCTGATCCATAGATCACAGGAACAGTTTTATCGATGTCTGTTTTGCTTAAACCGAGTGTTTTAACATCACCATTTAAACTGGTTGCGCCTAAACCAACATCTGCATTTACGATGGTATCCAAGATTTCATAATATAAAATGAAATCGGTATGGTCTATGTTCAAGTCATAAACTGGCTGACCTGCAACTTCATTTTCAGTTTGTGACTTTAAATTCACATAGCGAATTTTTGCATTTGGAATGAATGGAATTGGGTGCTCAAATGCAAGAGAAATTTGAGCTGAGCCTTTACGGTCTAAATTATATTCTCGAGAGTCTGCGTAAGGATCCAATAGAAGATTATCTACGCCAGTTTGGTTGGATAAAGACGTTGTATTATGGGGTTGAACTTGAGTCTTACCATCATAAGACCAATAGCTTGCATCTGCCTTCACGCCAATTACATCTGCTTGCGCCAGACCACAAATACTCGTCCCTATAGCAAGCATTGATATTTTTAATATTTTCATTTGATTGTCCTAATTCATATCAAAAACCGTAATGAATTGTTGTGAATTCATCAGTGATTGGGCGAATCATATAGTGATATTTGAAAATATACAGTAGTCTAATTTTAAATTTTAATAATGGGATGAAGAATAATGACCGATGCACAAAATGTTGTAGATTATCCTTTATATGTCGCAGGGAAAGCAGTAACGACAGGTCAATGGTTAGAAGTTCATGATAAATATAGTAATACGGTCTATGCTCGAGTTGCGCTAGCAGATGAAAAAGTGTTGGAAAAAGCAATTTCTGCTTCAGTTAAAGCTGAGGTAGATATGGCGACTCTTAAGCCATTTGAAAAACAAAAAGTTCTATTACATTGTGTTAAGCGTTTTAATGAATTACGTGAAGAATTGACAGAAATATTGATTATTGAAGGGGGGAAGCCGCGAGGTGCGGCAAGTGCAGAAGTGGAACGTCTGATAAATACGTTCCAATTGGCTGCAGATGCAGTCACACAACTTGATGATGGTCGAATGTTGCCTTTGGCAGTAACTCCTGCGGCTGCTCGTTTTCGAGGTATGGTTAAGCATGTGCCAATAGGTGCAGTTTCGCTGATTAGCCCATTTAATTTCCCTTTAAATCTGGTGGCACACAAGATCGCACCTGCAATTGCAGCAGGTTGTCCATTTGTATTGAAGCCTGCGAGTTTGACACCGATCAGTTCTTTAATGATTGCCAAGGTTTTGGCGGAAACTGATTTACCAAAAGGCTCATGGTCAGTGTTGCCTTGTGATCGCCAAGCAGCGGATATTTTGGTAACAGATGATCGCTTTAAATTACTTAGCTTTACGGGGTCAGATCAGGTTGGTTGGGACATGAAAGCGCGTGCAGGGCGCAAGAAAGTTACTTTGGAACTGGGTGGGAACGCTGCGGTTCTGATCGATGCAGATAGCGTGATTGATGAGGCGCTGATTGATCGTTTGATCAGTGCCGCTTATGGGCATGCAGGGCAAGTCTGTATCAGTGTACAACGGATTTTAGTTCATGCTGATCTTTATGTGGAAGTGAAAAAGAAACTGATTGCTAAACTGAAAAAAATTAAAGTAGATGATCCAAAGCTAAATACCACATTGGTAGGTCCGATGATTAAGGAAGCTGAAGCTGTTCGCCTGAAAAAATGGATTGATAAAGCCGAGAAAAAAGGGGCAAAGGTTCTGACGGGAGGACATTTACAAGGGGTATTATTTGAACCAACCTTACTGGAGAATGTTGATGCCAAGCTAGAAATCTATAAGGATGAAGCATTTGGCCCGATTGCTATTTTAGAAAAATTTAAAGAGTTTGAGCAGGGTATTAAGACAATTAATCAAAGTCGTTTTGGTTTACAGGCAGGGGTATATACCCAAAATCTGAATAAAATGCTGTATGCATGGGATAATTTGCATGTTGGTGGAGTCATCATTAATGATGTGCCTACATTCCGTGTCGATAACATGCCTTATGGTGGCGTGAAGGATTCTGGATTAGGTCGCGAAGGAATTCACTCAGCGATTCGTGATATGCAAGAAGAACGCTTGCTCGCAATTAAACAATAAAATAGAAGTTCAAGCGGAGTTCTGACTTCGCTTGATTAGTTTATATACTTGATTTTATAAATTGACTGTAAGGTCAAAATTTCATTCAGTTGAAAAATAATCAGTTATTTAAAAAACATAATTTTTCAGACAGAAATTACAGTAAAAAGAAATAAAAACAGGTATTGTTCGGCTATTAAAAAGCAGAAAAACAAAATCCAATCTTTAAGGAAGATGGTTTGGTTTTTGCTTGTTTGTTCATGAAAATGAGAGGCCCACAAGGTTGAAATTTCATGCAAGCAAAACAAGATTTTTTATGGCACTTTTCATGTCTGTTGGATAATAAAACCTAACGCAGTATGAAAAATGCCAGCGGTATATATTTAGGTGTCATATGGCAGATTCTCGTGAAAACTGGACATCACGATCTGGTTTTATTATTGCAGCTGTTGGCTCAGCTGTAGGTTTAGGTAATATTTGGCGCTTTCCTTATGTTGCCTACGAAAATGGTGGTGGTGCGTTTCTTATCCCCTATTTACTCGCACTGATTACAGCTGGTTTACCTCTTTTATTTTTAGATTATGCGACTGGACATCGTAGTACAGGCTCACCCCCTAAAGCATATCGTGCTTTATTTAAAGGTGGTGAAACACTAGGTTGGTGGCAAGTCTGTGTCTGTATCATTATTGGTTTGTACTATGCCAGCGTACTGACGTGGGCGGGAAGTTATGTATATTTCTCGATTGGTCAGGCGTGGGGCAGTGACCCAGAAAGTTTCTTCTTTAATACGTACTTACAGACCTCGAAAGCAACTGGCTTTGATTTGCAGTTTGTCAGCCATTTATTTTGGCCAATTGTTGGGATTTGGGCACTGACCTTAGTGATTTTGTATGGTGGTGTTAAAAAAGGTGTTGAATTATCAAATAAGATTTTCATGCCTTTGTTATTCGTCCTGTTCACAGTTTTGGTAATTCAATCATTACGTTTACCTGGTGCAGCTGAAGGCTTAAATGCATTCTTCACTCCGAACTGGTCTGCGATGATGGACTATAAAGTGTGGTTAGCTGCTTACGGGCACACTTTCTTCTCACTATCTGTTGGCTTCGGGATCATGGTGACATACTCCTCTTACTTAAAGCCGAAAACCAATTTAACAGGTTCGGGTTTGATCGTTGGTTTTGCCAATGCTTCAACTGAGATCTTGGCAGGTATTGGTATTTTTGCAGCATTGGGTTTTATGGCTCATGCGGCGGGTAAAGAAGTACATGATGTTGTTAGTGGTGGTATTGGTCTAGCATTTATTGCTTTTCCAAAAATCATTTCAAGCTTGGGTGCAGGTGCAGATCTATTTGGTCTATTGTTCTTCTCTTCGCTTTTTGTCGCAGGTATTTCTTCCATGGTCAGTATCTTGGAAGTACCGATTGCAGCGATGCAAGATAAGTTAAAATGGAGCCGTAAGAAAGCAGTAACCATCATTGGTGGTGGTAGTGCATTCGTTTCAGTTATCTTATTCTCAAGCGTAAATGCGATTAAACTGGTTGATATTGTGGATCACTTTATCAATAACATCGGGATTATTGGTGGTGCATTATTATCCATCATCAGTGTGGCTTGGTTTAAGCGTTCAGCTTTAATCGAACTTCGTGATCATGTGAACCGTATTTCGACAATTCAATTGGGTAAAGGTTGGGATTTCACTTTAACTGTGATCACCTCTCTGATCTTATTAACCACATTGAGCATGACTGTGTTTAACTTGGTCAAAAACGGTTACGATACGTATAGTATGAGCTTACAAGGCATCTTTGGATGGGGCAGTGTGATTTTCTGTGCTGTCGTTGCAGTTATACTCAGCAAGATGAAAGATCGCTAGGAGCGCAGTTATGAATACTTCAGCAATCGTGATGATGATCATTTCAATGGTGTTTTTATGGGGCGGACTTGCTTTGTCGATTCTGCACTTAATGAAACATCCAGAAGAGTTAGATGACGTTTTAGAAGAAGTCAAAGATCATCATACACTTTAAAATAGATTCAAAAAAAGCAGGCTTTGAAGCCTGCTTTTTTATTTTGATTATGCCAATTTTTTAATTCGGCAATAATAGAAACCATCACCAGAGTGCGCAGACGGTAATAATTGACGACCATAAGTCTGTTCAATACCCCAATCCGCATTGATTTTGATTTCTTCAGCATTGGCATGTGCGGCGAAGAATGCCGCCATTTGCTGTTCATTCTCAGCTTTTAGAATTGAGCAGGTGATATACAACAGCGTTCCACCAACTTTGAGTTGTTGCCACATTTGTTGAAGAATCTGTTTTTGTAATTCAACTGTTTGTGCGATATCAGTCGATTGTCTGAGCAGACGAATATCAGGATGACGACGAATTACACCTGTTGCAGAACAAGGAGCATCCAATACAATACAATCCACAGCTTCTTTAGCCTGCCAAGTGGTTGCATCAGCTGTCACGATCTCAACATTATGTTGATCAAGTACAAGACGTTCTAAATTTTCAGAAACTCGCAGTAAACGTTTCGCGTCATGATCAAGCGCAATCAATTTTTTAGGATTATAGCGCTCAAGGATGTGTGCAGTTTTACCCCCAGGTGCAGCACATGCATCGACAACCACTTGGTCATCTAAATTGGGTAAAAGCATCGCGCACAATTGTGCATGTTCATCCTGAACAGAAAAGCCACCTTCTTCGAAACCAGGTAAGTGCGTAATATTGCCCGTTTGTTCCAGAACAATACCAACATCTGAAAGCGTGCAAGCACGAGCATCGATCTGTTCTTCATCTAAAATATCAAGATACTCATCACGACTGATTTGACGTTCATTGACCCGCAGGGTCAGAGGGGCGACTTGTTTTAAGGCTTGGCATAGAGTCTCTGCTTGCTCAGGCCAATCTTTTTTAAGTCGCTTGAATAACCAGCTTGGTAAACCATGCGTATTATTCAAAGCGGTTTCAAATTCAGCTGTTTCACGTGAAACACGACGCAGAATGGCATTGACTAAACCACTCATTGGTTCGAAACCGAGTTGCTTAGCCGCATTTACCGTTTCTGAAATCGCAGCATGTACAGGAATACGCGTACATAAAATTTGATATAAACCTAGATATAAACAACTTTCTAGCGCTTCATTGTCTAATGGTTTCGTAAGCAATGGTAGAGTAATTGCTTTTAAAGAAAACCATTGGCGTAAACAACCTAAAGTAAGCTCATGATATAAACCACGGTCACGTTCAGAAACAATATTGATATGTTGATTTAAAACAGAAGCCAAAGATTGCCCATTTTGAACAGCCAAAAGTGTTTTGATCACTTGCGCACGCAAGTTCAAATTTTTTGCAGATGATTGATTCGATTGGCTCATGGGAGAATTTGTCCAAGATGTAATTTTTGGGTTTGAGCTATTTGAACTGGATTGAGGGCTTTAGCACCTGGCCATTGCAAACTGGTTAAGCACACTGCGCTATTATCGCCACAGGCAACATGTACGCCTTGTTTATCAATTCCTATGATTTCACCCAATTGAGCATCCGTTTTACTGTGTTCAGAAAGGATCGAATTCCAAACCCTTAAAGCATTGTTTTCATCCAGTTGGATAAAAGCCACTGGCCAAGGATTAAAAGCACGAATATTACGATCTATTTGACCAGCATTCACACTCCAATCAATCCGAGCTTCTGCTTTAACCAATTTATGTGCATAGACGGTGAGTGCTTCATCTTGTACTTCACGTTTTTCGATAAAATCCTGCAAGCTTTGTTCAGATTCGAGTACGGTACAAATCGCTTCTGCACCTTGAAGCGCCAATTTGTCATGCAAGCTAGCAGATGTATCTTCCGCAGTAATTGGGCAATAGGTTTTATACATCATATCGCCCGTATCTAAACCTGCCGCCATTTGCATGATGGTAATGCCTGTTTCAGCATCGCCTGTCGCGATGGCACGTTGAATTGGCGCAGCACCACGCCAGCGTGGTAGCAATGAACCATGAATATTTAAACAACCGTATTTCGGTGTATCTAAAACGGCTTGCGGTAAAATCAAGCCATACGCTGCGACCACCATCACATCAGCGCCTAGAGCAGCAAGTTCTTGTCGAGCCGCCAAGCCTTCTTCGGTAGATGCTTTAAAATTCAAAGGTTGGTAAACGGGTAAACCCTGTTCAAGTGCCAATTGTTTAACAGGCGATGGTGTTAATTTTTGTCCACGTCCTGATTTACGGTCAGGTTGGGTGTAAACAGCAATAATTTGGTGTGATGTTTTTAATAATGCCGCTAATGCAGTTGCTGCAAATTCAGGTGTACCAGCAAAAATGATTTTCAAACGGTCAACTCTTCAAAATAAATCAATCTATGTTGATTATATCAAAGTCCTAAACGGAAAAGATCAATCCCAAATGAGAAAGGATACGCAGATTATACATAAAAATGTGCAAATCAAACATTTTTACATGTAATCTAATTTGAGCATCTTTAATCATTTGGGCGGTGAGTTTTTAGGAGCTCGAATGATTATATAAAGCAAAAAAGGAATGATGATAAGCGATGTCTCGTTAACATCATACCTAAACCTTGATCAACCAAAGCTATGGTCATTCAATAATAAAAATAGGTGAGTATATGAACAGTAAAGAGCTCATATTAGGCAGTAGAATTAGTTTCATTTTGATCCTAGCAACCATCATTACCCGAGTATTGGAACTTTATGTATCAACTTAGCTTGATGATTGTATTTAGCGGAAAATTCCAGAATTTTTGATCAGATCAGAAGCTTGTGAGGCTGAATGATGTAAAAAAGAGCTGAAAAAGTTCTCTAAGTAGGTCATCTGTTAAACGATGACTTGTAGTATGATGGAAAAAGCTCAGTATCATTTCGCCAGAGAGAATGTCCCATTCTTCTCGAGCACAAACTTGTTGGGAATCAAAAATGCCTGATTATCGTTCGAAAACATCAACACATGGAAGAAATATGGCTGGCGCGCGCGGTTTATGGCGTGCGACAGGTATGAAAGATGAAGATTTTGGCAAACCAATTATTGCGGTGGTCAATTCATTTACCCAATTTGTTCCTGGACATGTGCATCTTAAAGATTTAGGGCAACTGGTTGCACGAGAAATTGAAGCTTCTGGTGGTGTCGCAAAAGAATTTAATACCATTGCCGTTGATGACGGGATTGCCATGGGCCATGATGGGATGCTGTATTCACTACCATCACGTGATTTAATTGCCGATTCTGTAGAATACATGGTGAATGCTCATTGTGCCGATGCAATGGTATGTATCTCGAACTGTGACAAGATCACACCGGGAATGCTGATGGCTGCAATGCGCTTGAATATCCCAGTGGTGTTCGTATCTGGCGGTCCTATGGAAGCGGGTAAAGTCAAATTCCGTGGTGATGAAAAGGCAATCGACTTAGTTGATGCCATGGTCGTTGCAGCAGATGAAAGCTATACCGATGAAGAAGTTGCAGCATTTGAGCGTTCGGCATGTCCAACTTGTGGTTCATGTTCAGGTATGTTTACTGCAAACTCAATGAACTGTTTAACTGAAGCTTTGGGTTTATCATTGCCGGGTAATGGTTCTATTGTTGCAACTCACGCTAACCGCGAAAAATTATTCCTAAAAGCAGGTCGTTTAGTAGTTGAACTTGCGAAGCGTTATTATGAACAAAATGACGACAGCATTCTGCCACGTTCAATTGCAACCAAAGCAGCATTTGAAAATGCGATGACTTTGGATATTGCAATGGGTGGTTCAACCAACACTGTATTACATTTACTTGCAGCTGCACATGAAGCTGAAGTTGATTTTACAATGGATGATATTGACCGCTTGTCTCGCCAAGTACCAGTGTTGTCTAAAGTTGCACCTGCAAAATCTGATGTACATATGGAAGATGTGCATCGTGCGGGCGGTATTATGGCGATCTTAGGTGAGCTTGATCGTGCCAATCTACTGAATACTTCATGCCCAACCGTACATGAAAAAACACTGAAAGATGCTTTAGATAAGTGGGATATTATTCGCACTGAAGATCCTGATGTTTATGAGTTCTATCGCTCTTCTCCAGGCGGTGTTCCTACGCAAGTCGCATTCTCACAAAACCGTTATTATTCAACGCTTGATGGTGACCGTGAGAAAGGCGTAATCCGTAATGCGGAACATGCTTTCTCTAAAGACGGTGGTTTGGCGGTACTTTACGGCAACATCGCATTAGATGGTTGTATCGTTAAAACAGCGGGTGTAGATGAATCGATTCTGAAGTTCACCGGCACAGCACGTGTTTTTGAAAGCCAAGATTCAGCGGTTGAAGCAATCTTAGATCATAAGATCGTTGCAGGTGACATTGTTGTGATTCGCTACGAAGGTCCACGCGGTGGTCCAGGTATGCAAGAAATGTTGTATCCAACAAGCTACTTGAAATCAAAAGGTTTAGGTAAAGACTGCGCTTTGATTACGGATGGTCGTTTCTCTGGTGGTTCATCAGGCTTATCCATTGGTCACGTGTCTCCTGAAGCTGCTGAAGGCGGTGCGATTGGTTTGGTTGAAGATGGCGATACCATTGAAATCGATATTCCAAATCGTACGATTCACTTGAATGTAGATGATGCAACGATGGCTCATCGTCGTACGGTTCAAGAAGCGAAAGGCTGGCATCCAGCTGAAGAGCGCAAGCGTAAAGTTTCTAAATCACTTAAGATTTATGCAATGCACTCTACGAGCGCAGCAAAAGGCGCTGTTCGCGTTCTGTAATTCTGATCGCCGCTTAAAGCGGCGAGATCCCTCTTACAATAAAAGGGGGATTTTTTTTTGATTTTATTAGATACTGAAGATAATTTTTGCTGACGTATAAATTGATACGTGAGTACAATTTCATTCACTTACAGATTTTATGACCATTAGAGGCTATCGACATGTCTTTGTTACGTCGTTGGTTTGATCCCATCCGATCGCGTTGGTTTTACCAAAAACCTTCTCGTCAGGCGGTGTTGCCCACGGAACAGGGTTTAAGTATTTACCTGCGTTTAGACGATGTTTATAGCTATCTTGCAGTACAACAGCTTGATCAGCTCAATGAAATTTTGAGTGATGAACTAAAACCTTTAAAAGTGATTATTTCAAGACAGGGTGCTGAGCCTCCTAATGGTATGTCAGAACAAGATTGGCAGAGTTATTGTTTAAATGATGCTAAAATTCTCGCCAAACAACATCGGTTTGGTTTCGATGAAACCCCTGAAATACCTAATCCAGAAGCATTACAACAAGCAGAAATAATTCTAAAAAATACACCTCTGAGAGAACAAAATTTTTTACATTTACTCGAAGATGTATTCCACATGTTATGGCAACAACAATATGGGAAATTACGTACTCTTTATGCGATGGCAAGTCAGCATCAAACACCTCA
This sequence comes from uncultured Acinetobacter sp., assembly GCA_913777945.1. Lineage (GTDB taxonomy): Bacteria > Pseudomonadota > Gammaproteobacteria > Pseudomonadales > Moraxellaceae > Acinetobacter. The sequence continues at coordinate 11,642 of CAJYTY010000005.1, forward strand.
AGATTATCCTGAACGTATTTTTAAAGATGTGCCTGTTGCAGCCAGTTACTTCGAATTTGGTGAGCGTAAATATCAGGCCGTTGATGATTTATTACGCCTTACACGCCGTTTGAAACAACAAAAATTACTCACCGGAAATCCAATTTTTCTGATTAATCATATTGAATGGCGTGAGCATCTCATTAATGACGGCGAGTCACTGACAGAAGTCCAAAGCTTACATCCAGAATTAGATCTGTATATTGCGCTTGAAGACCCTATGAGTTGGCTATTATTGGCTTATATCAAAGAAGAATTGGCTAATTATTATAATATTCAATTGAGCGTTTATCCGCTGAGCTATCATGGGCGAGATTGGTTTGACTGGAGTTTGGCGACCCGTGTTTCCAAACGTACACAGGTGGCATTCACGCCATTCTGTCGGCCTACTAAAGAAGCGACTTATGAAATGGCAAAACTATTTTATAGCGTGCCTGAAGAAGAACAGATCGATTGTATTCATGAGATATTGCAAGGTGTTTGGACGCGTGGCAAAGATCTTTCTTTCAAAACACACTTTCAACGTATGCAGAAGCGTTTAGAGATTGAAAAAATCACTGAACAAGATGTTGAAGCTTTGCTAAAACAGAATGATGAACTCTGTCAACAAAAGCATCAGCCAGATTTTCCAGTACTGGAATTACGTATAGATGGACAGAGCTATGTCTTTAATAGTTTGTATCGAGTTTGGATGATTGAAAGTATTATCAGCAATGTTCTAGAAGATAAATATAAAACAGCCTCAAGCTCTGCCTGAGGCCTACTCCCAAAAATAAGAATAGGGCAAGCTACGCTTTTTTCGTAGCATAACTCCGATGCAACATCGGAGATCGGACGTGACTTTTTTAGCAATTATTGTGATGGTATTTGTCTTTGCCGGCATGATTAAGGGCATGATCGGCTTAGGTTTACCTGCGGTCTCGATGGGACTGCTGACGATTGCCATGAGTCCATTTCAGGCAGCATCACTGCTGATCGTTCCATCCATGATCACCAATATTTGGCAGTTGTTTGCAGAAGGCCGAGTTTGGACCTTTGTCCGTCGTTTCTGGTCGTTGCTGTTGGGGATTGTGATGGGTTCGATCTGGAGTTTTTTACCGACCTTAAATCAGAGTCATGGCAAGACCAGTGAAATTTTATTGGGCAGCATGTTGGTGCTCTATGGCCTGTATGGTTTATGCGTTAAGAATCTGCCTCACTTGGGCAAATATGAGCATTGGCTCTCACCTGTGGTTGGATATATCGGCGGAGCGGTGACTGTCGCAACAGGTGTAGTGATTATTCCCGTCGTACCTTATTTGCAGTCTTTGCATTTGAAACGTGATGAGCTGGTTCAAGCTTTAGGATTGACCTTTACCGTGTCCACCATTTGCTTGGCCGTATTTATACACCATAACCCGATGCAGGGAATCACACTGGATTATCGTCTATCGGTTGTGGCCTTGGTGGCAGCTTTGGTTGGGATGTGGTTGGGTAAAAAAATCCGTTATCAACTGAATGAGCAACGTTTCCGCCGTTTATTTTTTATCGGTTTGGTGGCGTTAGGCGGATATATGCTATCGCATTAATCTTGCTGTGAACTAAGGACGATGCTGTAACAGAAACTCAGAAAATTGCTGATAATTTTCAGGCAGTTGACTGAAATCTTGTGTTGCCAATAGTAGCTTTCGATTGGCCCATGCACCTAACAATTGAACCATATGGAAATGATAATCGGGTTGTAAGCGTTGTGCAGCACGCGCAGGCATAATCGCGATGCCGACGCCTTTGGCGACTACCTCTGCAATCGCAGCAAAATTGGGTAAGCGCAAACGGTATTGGATATTAAAACCAAGTAATTTGGCTTGAGTTTCGATGGATTGCTGCAAAGAATGATGTTGCATCAATCCAATAAAGCCATAATTCAGTGCTTCGACTAGATTTAACGACGTATGCTGAACTAAAGCATGAGCCGCAGGGCAGATTAGAATAAGAGGATCGCTGGCAAATTCCTGTGTCTGTAAATGTTGAGTATCAAAAAAACTGGAAACCAATCCAAGTTTAGCAATGCCTTTGCTTAGTGCCGCGACGATTTCAGAACTTTCTGCTTCGTGCAGATCGATATTCATTTCTACATGACGCATCAAATATTGTGGTAATAGCGGTGGTAGATATTCACTTTGTGCCGAAGAATTACACCACAGAGTTAAAGATTCGGGCTGTTGTTGCCTAAAGCGTTGCATCTCGTATTCGAGTTGATTTTTTTGTCCAATCAAACGCTGTGCATGTTCAGCCAAAGCATGCCCAGCCGTCGTAAGTTCGACCCCAGAGGTGTGGCGAAGAAAGAGCGGGGTATCGAAATATTGTTCGAGTTTTTTAATCCGTTCGCTGGCTGCTTGCAGTGAAATCGCAGAACGTTCTGCCCCTTTGGTGAAGCTGCCTGTACTGACAATATGCAGGAATAATTGTAAATCAAAAAAATCAAAACGCATGATGGCAACGTATTGAAATATAAAAATCCATCATACTAAAAAGGCGCTAAATAAAGATAGGATATTATTGTGGTGTAAAAAAGGCAGCCTCAGCTGCCTTCAATTTTCTAATTTTTATCTTTTAAACTGAATAACAGGTTCAGGAAAATCGCAGCAAAAGTTGCGGTTCCAATTCCCCCTAAATTAAAGCTACCAAACAGTAATTCAAAGTTACCTGCACCTAAAATAATAGTGACAGATGCAACAATAAGGTTTTTATTATTAGAAAAATCGACTTTATTTTCGATCCAGATTTTCGCACCCGCAATGGTAATTAAACCAAATACTACGATCGAAGCACCCGTGAGGACTGCTGTCGGGATAGTACTAATCACTGCGCCAAATTTAGGAGACAGCCCCAAGAAAATTGCGAATACGCCAGCGATTACAAACACAATCGTAGAATAAACACGAGTTACTGCCATCACACCAATATTTTCACCATAGGTAGTCATACCCGGTGCGCCAACACTACCCGATAACGTTGTGGCCAAACCATCCGCAACAAAAGCTTTACCCAGTTGAGGTGTAAGATCTTCGCCTGTCATTGAACCGACTGCTTTGATGTGACCTAGATTTTCAGCGACTAAAATCAATGCAACGGGAGCAATAATTAAAATTGCATTTAAATCAAAAGTTGGGTGTGAAAAAGTTGGGATACCAAACCATGGTGCTGCTGCGATTTGGGAGAAATCAATCGGTTTACCAAATCCTAGAATATTTGTTGCAACCACATATACGGCATAAGCAATCAATAAACCCACTAACAGTAATAAACGTTGTAATAAGCCTTTGGTAAATACAGCAATAATGCCCATGCTTAATACAGTGATGAGTGCCATCCACATTTCAAAAGGCTGTCCAGCAACGCCTTTAATGGTGACAGGTGCAAGGTTGAGACCAATAATCATCACCACAGCGCCTGTGACAACAGGCGGCATGAGTTTCTCAATCCAACGTGTGCCTGTGAGCATGACCGCAAAACCGATCAAGGCATAAAAAATACCACAGGCAACAATTCCACCAAGCGCAACTGCAAGGTTTGGATTGGCTCCTGACCCAGTAATATGACCAGTTGCGGCTGCAACGACACCAATAAATGCAAAGCTTGAGCCTAAATAACTTGGAACACGACCACCCGTGATCAAGAAGAAAATAATAGTACAAATCCCTGACATTAAGATGGCAAGGTTTGGGCTAAAGCCCATCAGAAGGGGTGCAAGAACAGTTGCACCAAACATTGCAAATGCGTGTTGTACCCCTAATACCGCACTTTGTAGGGGCGGTAAATATTCATTTGTCGCGACAGGGCGATGATCAATCTTTCCCTGATACGGCTGCCATTTTGGAAACCAATTTGACATAGATGAGACTCATTATGTGATATCAGCGGGTATGATACCCTGTCTTAAAACGAGCTTTCACCTATAAGTCATTGAGAATATTGCCAGATCATGTTTTTTACGTCTGTATTTTTACCTTTTGGTAAAATATATTTAAAAATAAACTATCGTATTTATTATTTATTTTATTCGCCTAATTTAAAAAACCTACGCCTAATATTTAAAAAAATTTTCTAAATTTTTTTTCTAAAAATGGAATGTTTTGCCAATCTTGCCATCAACACATTTGATTTATGTTGATGGCAAGGTCTTTATTTAGCCGGTATTGCGCAAACCTGCCGCAATGCCTGCAATACTGACCATTAAGGCATGATCGACAGGGCTATGCTCAGTTTGATGTTCCGCTAAATACAGACGACGACGTTTCATTAACTCTGCTTGCAGTAAATGTAAAGGCAATAAATATGGTTTACGCACCTGCATAGATTGATCAAGCACTTCATTATTACTTAAAAGCTTAGACTCACCTTTGAGACTGAGTAGAGTATCTACAGCATTTTGTAGGCGTTGGCGTAATTCAACCCCCAAGTTTTTTAAGTCTTGGTCTTGTGTCAGGTGAGACTCGTAATATAGCGCAATATCTGCATCAGATTTGGATAAAACCATTTCCAGCATATCAATTAAAGTTTGGAAATACGGCCACTGTTCAAGCATTTCATTTAAGGTGTTTTTGTGTTGTCCATGTACCTGATTGATCGCCGTGCCTGTACCCAACCAAGCGGGCAGCATTAAGCGGATTTGTGTCCATGCAAATACCCAAGGAATCGCTCGAAGAGATTCTATGCCACCACTGACTTTTCGTTTGGCTGGGCGTGAACCAAGCGGTAGCATTTGTAATTCTAACTCAGGCGTGACTGTGCGTAGATAACTGACAAAATTTGGATTTTCACGCACAGTTTGTCGATAAACCTGTACCGATAAATCAGTCATTTGATTCATTAAGTCTCGCCATTCTTTCTTTGGCTCTGGCGGTGGTAATAGTGTTGCTTCTAATGTTGCCGCTGTATAGATTTCCAAATTTTGTAGCGCGATGCCTTCTAAACCAAATTTAAAACGAATCATTTCACCCTGTTCAGTGACACGAATTGCTCCAGAGATTGAACCTGGTGGCTGTGAGAACAATGCTTGTTGTGTTGGTGCACCACCACGACTGATTGAACCGCCACGACCATGAAATAGAGTCAATTGCACCCCATGTTGTCGAGCGACAGCGGTGAGTTCTTCTTGCGCACGATATTGTGCCCAGTTCGCAGACATAAAGCCCGCGTCCTTTGCCGAGTCTGAATAGCCGATCATCACTTCATGTTTACCCTGAATATGCTGTTTATACCAATGCATATTGAATAAGGTATTCATGGTTTTGGCTGCACCATCAAGATCTTTTAAGGTTTCAAATAAGGGCACCACTCGAAGAGGATGTTGGATACCAGCTTCTTTTTGTAAGAGTAAAACAGCTAAGACGTCGCTTGGATATTCTGCCATCGAAATAATATAGGCACCTAAGCTCTCAGCTGGTTGTTCAGCCAAAGTGCGCATGGTCGCAAATACTTCGAGTACATCAGGATGTTGAATCAAGCTGCCTTCAGGTTCATTGAAATATTTAGGGAGTAAAGGACGCTTACTTTGTAGCTCTTGGATCAGGAAGTTTTGACGAGCCTGTTCAGTCCATGATTCAAAATTGCCTAGACCTAGATATTCAGTAATCGCTGAAATGGCTTGACGATGTCGACCTGATTCTTGGCGAATATCGAGTTTGAGTAACTCAATTCCAAAACAATTGATTCGGTATATAAAATCAAGTAATTGCCCATTGGCGATTTCAGCGAGGTTACTCTCGATTAAGGAGCGATAGCAGAGTAATAAGGGCTGTAATAATTCATCTTTATTTCGAATGATCTGGCTATCATCAGCTTCATGACCTTGTAAGCGTTGGCCTAAACAATAGCGTGTTGCTTTTAAACGTTCACGGGTTTCACGTAAATATTCACGATAGGGTTCAGGGTGTTCATAACCTAATGCTTGAGTGAGTTCATCTGAACAGCTTTGAATTGATAATTCCCAGCGTAGATTTTCAATATCACGTAGATATAAATCAGCTGCCTGCCAACGTGATAACCATAATACTTCTTGTGTTACTTGATGAGTTACATTGGGATTGCCATCACGATCACCGCCCATCCATGAGGCAAAGCGAATTGGCGCGATATTGAGCGGTAAGTTTTGTTCACAATGCTGTTGAGTCAGTTCATTTAGCTCACGAATAAACTTAGGTACGGCATTCCACAGAGTTTGTTCAATGGTGGCAAAGCCCCACTTTGCTTCATCGACAGGGGTTGGGCGATGTTGGCGAATTTCATCGGTTTGCCATGCCGAGCTGACTAATTGTTTCAGTGTAGCAAGGGTGTGTTGACGCTCACGTGGAGTGAGTTTTTGTTGATCGAGTTGCGAGAGACAATCGGTAATATCATCATATTTTTGAATCAATGTACGACGACTGACCTCAGTTGGATGCGCTGTGAGTACCAATTCAATTTTTAAGTCGCAGATTTGTTCGAATAATTGTTTTGAGCTGATCTGTTCAGTTTTGAATTTTTCAAATAAATGTGACAAAGGATTTGGATTAGGGGCTTGTTCGTCAAACTCAGCCTGACGACGATTACGCACCACATGATATTGTTCTGCGATATTGGCGAAATTGAGAAAATGTGAGAATGCACGAGTCAGTGGCAAAATTTCTTCATCTTTCAAACCAAGGAAAAGTTGTTCTAACTGTTTTTCTGCTTCAATTTGACCGTCACGAGCACCTTTGGCTAATGCACGGATTTGCTCAATTTGATTAAACAAATCTTGCCCAGCGTGTTGCTTTAAGGTCTCTCCAAGTAGATTGCCCAATAAACGGACATCTTCACGTAATGGAGCTGTGATTTGTTGAATCATTCTATTTCTCCTCATGGTCTCTTTCGACTATAGCGCGATTGAAAGACAATCCAAGTGGAGATCGTAAATAAATGTGAATTTTATCTAATTTTTAGGTTGATATTTAAGCAAAAAAAACTGAATTGCTTGTTCAATCATCTGCTCGATTTCCATGGTGGTTGGAACGGGATCTAAACCAAGCAAAACTTTATGATGTCGTGTTCCTAACATCAATGACATGATGAGATCAGTTAGTCTTAGTGGCTCATCTGCTTGAATGAATTTAAAAGCGATCGCTTGCTCAAAAAAATCACACCAAACATTACACATACGCGTATGCGATGCATCAAAAAATTGTTGTGTAAGAGGACTTTGTTCAGCTGCAAGTTCAAACAAGAGACAATCTAATTTCAGCGCCTCAGGCAAATAAATAATACTTAAAGCTCGATGACACATTAAATATAGTGCTTGCCCAAAATCGGACTCAGCTGTGAGTTCAAATTGTTTCGCTCGAATCGATTCTTCACAACTTTCCTCAATAGCACACATAAATAGATTGGCTTTATCTTGAAAGTGGTTATAAACCGTGAGTTTAGTCACGCCTGCTTCTTTTGCAATTTGGTTCATATTGGTGGCGTGGTAACCCATTTTTAAAAAAATAGATTTTGCAGCCTGTAAGATTTTGGCTCTTTTTTCTAAATCTTTAGGGCGACCACTGTGAATTTGCACGTTAGCTGTCTCATTTAATTCAATTCAAAATCAAAATGCTAGATTTAATTTTTAATTAGTGTACTCATGGGTATATTAATTAAAAAATAAACAATCTATCATAATGTTCATATTGTGCCTTAAAAAATCAATTTGAATAAGAGCGAAAAAGAGATGAATCTGCTAAATCATGTAATTGTGGGGTTGCTCGTACTCAGCAGTGTCACTTTAACAGCATGTCAAAAAGAGGTTCCCAAGACTGAGGAAATACCTTATGTCATGGTGACGCAGCCAAGTAGTAATCATATTGATCAAAAAAGCTATGCGGGTGATGTTCAAGCCAAGCAACAAACCGCATTGGCATTTCGTGTCGGAGGGCAAATTACCGAACGTTATGTTGATGTGGGTGATCGAGTAAAAGTTGGACAGGTTTTGGCTAAATTAGATGTCAAAGATGCACAATTGCAAATGAATGCTGCCAAAGCGCAATTGCAAAGTGCTGAAGCCGCAGCAAAAATTGCTTCTGAAGAATATCAGCGTTATCAACAGTTATTACCTGTCAATGCGGTGAGTCGTTCACAATTTGATACAATAAAAAATCAGTACGAATCTGCTCAAGCAGGTTTACAACAAGCACGCTCTAATTATGAAGTGTCTTCAAATCAAACAGGTTATAACCAACTTATTTCGAATAAAAATGGCGTGATTACTCAACGTCAAATTGAAATTGGACAAGTAATTGCGGCAGGTCAACCTGCCTATCAACTCGCAATTGAAGGTGAGAGAGAAGTGGTCTTTGGTGTACCAGAGCAGGCCGTCAGTACCATTAAAGTCGGGCAACCGGCTTGGGTCACTTTGTGGTCTCAGCCAGAAGCACGTTTTGCGGCAAAAGTCCGTGAAGTGTCACCCGCTGCAGACCAATCGCGAACATTCACCGTGAAAGTTTCATTGCTTGAAGGGCAAGCGAGTATCCAACTGGGGCAAAGCGCTCGGGTATTCTTTGTCGCAAATGAAAATAATGTATTGAGTGTGCCTCTATCCAGTGTTACTGCCAATAATCAACAAGCCTATGTCTGGGTCGTGAATAGTAATCAAACTTTACGTAAAGTCCCAGTGACGTTGGGTACTTATGGGCGTGACAGTGTGCCTATTCTGTCAGGTCTAAAAGCTTCAGATTGGGTTGTGGTTGGTGGTGTACATCTATTACGTGACCAGCAAAAAATTCATCCTGTAGATCGTGATAATCGCGCAGTCACGGTTAAAACAGGAGGTTAAGCATGAAATTTAACCTTTCAGAATGGGCACTTAAGAATAAGGGAATTATTCTGTATTTTATGCTGTTACTCGGCATTGTCGGAATTATGTCTTATTCCAAACTTTCTCAAAGTGAAGATCCACCCTTTACTTTCAAAGTGATGGTGGTACAGACCTATTGGCCAGGGGCAACTGCTAAAGAAGTGTCGACCTTGGTCACGGATCGGATCGAAAAAGAATTGATGACCACTGGTCAATATGACCGCATCATGGCGTATTCGCGTCCAGGTGAGTCATTGGTGACCTTTGTTGCAAAAGACAGTTTGCCATCGAGCCAAATTCCTGATGTTTGGTACAACGTACGTAAAAAGGTCAATGATGTCCGTTCACAACTTCCAAGCGGTGTACAAGGTCCATTTTTTAATGATGAATTTGGTGATACCTTCGGCAATATCTATGTTTTAACGGGCAAAGATTTTGACTATGCGGTAATGAAAGAATATGCCGATCGTTTGCAACTACAACTGCAACGGGTCAAAGATGTCAGCAAGGTTAATTTGGTGGGTCTACAAGATCAGAAGATCTGGATCGAATTATCCAATACCAAAGCTGTTCAGCTCGGTGTCCCCGTGACTGCAATTCAGGAAGCGATTCAGAAGCAAAATGATATGGCAGGTGCAGGTTTCTTTGAAACAGGTACAGACCGTATTCAAATCCGAGTCAGCGGACACTTACATAGTGTCGATGACCTGAAAAAAATGCCGTTGTTGGTGGGTGACAAAACCATTCAACTTGGTGATGTTGCTGAGGTCTATCGCGGCTTTAGTGAACCTGCTCAACCACGTATGCGCTTTATGGGTGAGAATGGGATTGGCATTGCGGTGTCCATGCGTAAAGGTGGAGATATCATTGCCTTGGGCAAAAATTTAGAAACCGAATTTAACAGTCTACAAAAAAGCTTACCTTTGGGCATGAAACTGCAAAAAGTTTCAGACCAACCTGTCGCAGTACAACGTAGTATTCAAGAATTCTTAAAAGTTTTAGCTGAAGCGGTCATTATCGTTTTATTGGTCAGTTTCTTCTCACTCGGTTTTCGCACGGGACTTGTTGTTGCATTGTCGATTCCATTGGTTTTAGCAATGACATTTGCTGGGATGAGTTTATTTGACGTCGGTTTACATAAGATCTCATTAGGCGCATTGATTCTTGCGTTGGGTTTGTTGGTCGATGATGCCATTATCGCTGTGGAAATGATGGCGATTAAAATGGAACAGGGTTACAGCCGATTAAAAGCGGCAGGTTTTGCATGGCAAACCACTGCTTTTCCAATGCTCACAGGTACATTGATTACCGCAGCAGGCTTCTTGCCAATTGCCACGGCACAATCTGGAACAGGTGAATACACACGTTCTATTTTCCAAGTCGTGACGATTGCATTGATAGTTTCATGGATTGCTGCTGTTTTATTTGTTCCTTATTTAGGTGAAAAATTATTACCTGATTTCACCAAACAGAATCAACAAGCGGCATGGTATTTACGTTTATGGGCAAGGTTACGCAAGCAACCTGCACCGGTGGTTGAATCCCATAATCAGCATCATGATCCTTACCAATCCAAGTTTTATCAATCCTTCAGGCATATCGTCGAAATCTGTATTACCTATCGTAAAACGGTAATTGCTATTACGGTTGGTATCTTTGTGTTGTCTGTTGCGATGTTTAAGTTGGTACCGCAACAATTCTTTCCACCATCGAATCGTGCTGAAATTTTAGTGGATTTAAAGCTGGAAGAAGGGGCTTCCCTAACGGCGACAGAACAAGCAGTACATAAGGTAGAACAATTCCTATCCAAACAAAAAGGGATTGACAATTATGTCGCTTATGTTGGAACAGGTTCACCACGTTTTTACTTACCTTTAGATCAACAACTCCCACAAGCCAGTTTTGCTCAATTTGTGGTCTTGGCTTCTTCTCTTGATGATCGTGATGAAATCCGTCGCTCTTTAGACAAGCAGATTAAGCAATTATTGCCACAGGTTCGTACTCGTGTGTCTTTACTCGAAAATGGTCCACCTGTGGGTTATCCATTGCAGTATCGTGTTTCAGGTGAGGACTTAAGTACGGTACGTCAATGGGCGCAAAAAGTAGCTAAAGTTTTAAGTGAAGACCCCAATACAACCAACGTCCATTTAGATTGGGGCGAGCCAAGCAAAATTATTGCAATTGAAATTGACCAAGATCGTGCCCGTCAAATGGGTGTTTCCAGTGTTGATTTGGCTAACTTCCTAAACGCTTCTGTGACAGGGGCGGTGATGAATCAATATCGTGAAAAACGTGAACTCATTGAAATTCGTTTACGTGGTGATAAGTCGGAACGTGTTGAAGTGGCTTCATTAGCAAGTTTAGCTGTGCCAACCACCAAAGGAACTACTGTACCTCTAGCACAAATAGCAAAAATTGAGTCACGTTTTGAAGAAGGTCTGATTTGGCATCGTAATCGTCTACCAACGATTACAGTTCGCGCGGATATTCGAACCAATTTACAACCTGCAACAGTGGTTCAGCAATTGGCAGACAAAATGCAAGCTTTACGTGCTGATTTACCCAATGGTTACTTAGTGGAAGTCGGTGGTACGGTTGAAGAGTCTGCAAAAGGTCAAAATTCGGTGAATGCAGGCATGCCATTATTCTTGGCTGTGGTGATGACTTTGCTGATGATTCAATTACGTAGTATGTCACGCGCAACGATTGTTTTACTGACAGCACCTCTTGGTTTGATTGGCGTTGTTGCATTCTTACTCCTGTTTAATAAGCCTTTTGGTTTTGTCGCGATGTTGGGGACAATTGCTTTATCTGGAATGATTATGCGGAATTCATTGATCCTGATTGATCAGATTGAACAAGATATTCAGGCTGGACATACGCCATGGGATGCGGTGATTGGCGCAACTATGCGTCGTTTCCGTCCAATTGTGTTAACCGCACTTGCTGCAGTACTTGCAATGATTCCATTATCACGCAGTATTTTCTTTGGTCCGATGGCAGTTGCGATTATGGGAGGCTTGATTGTTGCCACCTTGTTGACCTTATTTTTCTTACCTGCACTCTATGCCGCTTGGTTTAGAGTAAAGAAAACAACACAACTATCGTAATTATTTTGTGAATAAAGGTGCGAAATATTGAAAATTTCAATATAGTAGCACCTATATTTAAAGACCAAAAAATAATTGAATTTCATTGCATGATTGGTTTGGCAAAATGCGATGAATGAGGTGATCTAGAGCATGGGGCAAGACAATATTGAGCAGCATCGCCGCTATGTGGCGATATCTTATGTGTTCATGTTTCTTGCATTATTTACAATAGTGTTTGCAGCGTTTGCATACTTGTTAGCACGAAAAGTTGCGATTGTGGATAATGCTGAAGTATGGATTCATGCGCATGCCCTATGGATTATGCGTAACGTGCTGCTATTTACTATGATTGTCTGCTTTGCTGCGTTATGGTTTATTCCATTATTCTTTTTTGCATGGGATAGTGCATTGTGGGTGACAGGAATGACCGTTGCAGGTGTGATTTTCAGTGCAATCGCATGGTTGTTTTTGTTAAATGCATGGATCAAAGGTGTTGCTAAGTATTTTAAAAATAAAGCGGTATTCTAATTTTATCGCTTTTTTATTGTGCTAGACCTTGTAAATTTATAGTAGTGCCCTTATTAAGGCTCTGTTGACTTTGTTAATAAAATGTCAACAGAGCTTATTTATTTGTAGAGATTGAACCAATTCCGTGAGGAGCATCGCCAACCATGGCTAAACGTGATTATTATGAGGTTTTAGGCGTTTCGAAAACCGCAAGTGATGATGAGATTAAAAAAGCCTATCGTAAGTTGGCGATGAAATATCATCCAGATCGTAACCCAGACAATGCTGAAGCGGAAGAAAAGTTTAAAGAAGCGGCAGAGGCTTACGAAGTACTTTCTGATGGCGAAAAACGCAGCATGTATGATCGTGCTGGTCATAGCGCTTTTGAGGGCGGTTTTGGTGGCGGCGGTGGCTTCGGTGGTGGTTTTAGTGCAGAAGATATCTTTAGCCAGTTTGGTGATATTTTTGGTGGTGCTTTCGGTGGTGGCGGTGGTCGCCAACAGCAACGCCAACGTCGTGGCTCTGATCTTCGCTATGTGATGGAATTGACGCTTGAAGAAGCAGTCAAAGGCGTGAAAAAAACGATTACTTTTACTGCACCAGCGCCGTGTGAAACCTGTGATGGTAAAGGTTCTAAGAATCCAAATGATGTTGAGACGTGTCGTACCTGTCATGGTGCTGGTCAAGTACGTATGCAGCAAGGTTTCTTCTCAGTTCAGCAAACTTGTAGTACTTGCCGCGGTCAAGGCAAAATTATCAAAAACCCTTGTAATACTTGTCATGGTTCGGGCGTTGCCGATCGTCAACAAACGCTTGAAGTCACTATTCCTGCGGGTGTCGACAATGGCGATCGTGTTCGCTTAACAGGTAAAGGTGAAGCGATTCGTGATGGTCAAGCGGGTGATTTATACGTTGAAGTCGTAGTTCGTGAACACGAAGTCTTCCAACGTGACGGTGCAGATCTCTATATGGATGTGCCAGTCAGTATTGCCGATGCTGCATTGGGCAAAGAAATTGAAATCCCGACGCTTGATGGTCGCGTTAGCTTAAAAATCCCAGAAGGTACTCAAACAGGTAAGCTATTCCGCTTACGTGGTAAAGGTGTTCGTCCTGTACGTAGCAGCATGGTCGGTGACTTATTGTGCCGTATCGTGGTAGAAACACCTGTGAATTTAAACAGTCGCCAACGTGAATTGTTGAAAGAATTACAAGCGTCGTTTGATGGTGATGGTCATGCTGCATCGCCAAAGAAAAAATCTTTCTTTGATCGCTTGTTTGATTAATTAGCATCAATAAAAAACCTGCTGCGGCAGGTTTTTTTATGGGAATTTTTTAGCGTAGGCACAGAGTTTTGCTATAGTAGCTCAATTGTTTAAATAAAAGACTAGGAAAAATTATGTCGACTTCTCCACGCATTGGAATCTTGGGTGCAGGCGGACGCATGGGGCGTATTCTGATTCAAGCAGTACAACAAGCAGGCTACCAACTCGCAGCAGCTGTTGAACGTCCAGAAAGCAGTTTGGTGGGTGCAGATGCAGGGGAACTTGCAGGGATTGGCAACATCGGCGTCAAGATTGTGGGAAGTTTAAGTGAGGTTTTAAAAGACTGTGATGTCGTGATTGATTTCACTGCGCCTGTTGCCACTGAACAACACTTAAAGTTATGCCGTGAAGCCGGCGTGGCAATGGTGATTGGCACCACAGGGATGTCGGATGAACAAAAGGCTTTCTTAGATGAAACCGCAACACAGACTCCAGTCGTTTATGCTGCTAACTATTCAGTTGGTGTGAATGTTTCAATCAAATTATTAGAGCTTGCAGCGAAAGTGTTTGGTGATACCGTTGATATCGAAATCATCGAATCACACCACCGTCATAAAGTGGATGCACCATCTGGTACTGCATTTATGATGGGTGAGGCGATTGCAGATACCTTAGGTCGTGACTTGAAAACGGACGCAGTGTATTGCCGTGAAGGTCATACAGGTGCTCGTGAGCGTCAAAGCATTGGCTTTCAAACCATTCGTGGTGGCGATATCGTCGGTGAACATACCGTGATGTTTATTGGTGAAGGTGAGCGTGTTGAAGTCACACATAAAGCGACCAATCGAATGAATTTTGCTTCAGGCGCTGTTCGTGCGGCTGCATGGGTCGTCGGTCGTGAAGCTCGTAAATATGATATGAAAGATGTTTTAGGCTTTAATGAGATTGAAGTTTAAAAGGTACTTTTTTTGTACTATAAAAGAGCTTGTTGAGCTTTCTTTCTGATAGAAATACAACAAGCTCTCGCCATCATTACAACAATTGAGCATGACATGAATAAAAAGCATATTGTTCTTGCTACACTGCTAAGTGCGACGAGTTTAGTCGTCAGTGCCGCAGAAGCACCTAAACTGAGTTTACATCGCAATAATATTAAAGTTTGGACCTACCAAACAGAGAATAATCCTGTCTTTCAGTACAAAGCAGAAACGACTTTCGATGTACCTTTGGAACGGGCAGTTGCGGTAGTACTTGATGTTGAACGCACACCACAATGGGTACCCTATGTTGCTAAGGCACAGCTTTTGTCTCGGGATGAAAAGAAAGGGGAATTCACCCTGTATATGCTGTTAGATTTCCCATTTCCTTTGAAAGACCGTGATGTGGTAATTAAGGGTAAAATGAATAAGAATGCTGATGGCAGTATTAGTATTAAGAATAACGCGATTAAAAATAGTTATCCTGAACAACCTGATGTGATTCGTTTGAATCAATATACAGGAGATTGGACGTTCCAAAGACTTGCCAATAATAAGGTTAAAGTCATGACCAGTGGTTATGCCGACCCAGCAGGTTCGATTCCATTGAGTTTTGTGAATATGTTTGTGCAGCAGCAACCGTATCAAATGCTGATGAAGATGAAGAAAGAAATTTACAATCCATTATATGCGCAGCCACATTTACCTGATTTACTTAAATAATGAACTAATTTGTAGAATTCTATTCGACATAAAAAGCCTGATTTAAATCAGGCTTTTTTTGCAGATTAAACTTGAGAGCATTGTTGTAACCGCAGATTGGCTTTACTCGCTAATTTCATTTGAATCAAAACCAAAATAAGCCCAATACTCGCGAGCACAGCACCGATGATCGATACCGCGCTATAGTTCAAACCAAAACTTAATACTGCTCCACCTGCTGCCGCACCAATTGCATTACCGAGGTTGAATGCGCCGATATTGACAGAAGATGCGAGACCAGATGCTTCATGAGCAACTGACATGACGCGCATTTGTAAAGGTGGAACGATGGCAAATGCTGCTGTGCCCCAAATGACTAAGCCAATGGCTGCACCTAGTTGTGATTGAGCAAGGATTGGGAAAATCAACATCAAGCTGATCAATAAGAGCAAGAAGCCAATCAGGGTTTTATTGATTGATAAATCGGCAAACTTTCCACCGAAATGGTTCCCAATGGAGAAACCAATTCCAATCAAGACCAACATCATAGTGATAAAGGTCGGTGAAGCATGGCTAAACTCAACCAAGCTTGGCGCGATGTAGGTGTATAGGGTAAACATCGCCGAAGCACCAAATACCGTGGTCAAGAGTGCAAACACCACAGGCAGGCGAGTGAGCACTTTGAGTTCCATTTTTATATTGGGTTTTTGACCCACAGCACCGACAGGTAGGGCTTTCCAGAGCGCAAGTATGGTGATGACACCGAGTACAGAAATCGCAAGGAATGACATTCTCCAGCCAATGTTTTGTCCTACCCACGTTGCCAGTGGTACGCCACCAATATTGGCGATGGTGAGGCCCATAAACATGGTGGCAACCGCACTGGCTTGTTTATTTGCTGGAACAACACTGGCTGCCACCACAGAACCAATCCCGAAGAAGGCACCGTGGTTTAAGCTGGTAATTAATCGGGCACCCATTAAGCTCATATAGTTGGGTGAAAAGGCTGCGATCAGGTTACCAATGGTGAAGATTGCCATAAGTAGAATCAGGGCATTACGACGGGCAAAGCCGCCAAACCATAAGGTCATGATCGGCGCACCGAGCATCACGCCCAGTGCATAACCTGTAATCAACATGCCCGCACTTGGAATCGATACCCCAAGATCATTGGCAATATTGGGCAACAGCCCCATTGGGGAGAACTCTGTTGTTCCAATTGCAAATGCACCAATTGCCAGCGCCAGTAAAGGAAGGTTGATGCGGCTGCTCATGTTATTTGTCCCATTCAGGCGCAAATGGTTCAGGACTCACATCTCGACCATTACGTTCAAGTTGAGCGATCAACTGCATTTCCTCTGCACTTAAAGTTAAGTCTTGTGCCTTTAAGTTGCTGATCAGGTTTTCACGTTTGGTTGATGATGGAATCACAGCAAAACCATTTTGTAAGGCCCAAGCCAAAGCGACTTGTGCAGTCGTTGCCTGATGCTGTGCAGCGATCTCAACTAAGGTTGGGTCCTGCAGTACTTTGCCATAAGCCAAAGTCATATATGAAGTCACGTCGATATTTTGTTCACCTAAGAAATTGACCAAGGTACGGTTCTGCAAATAAGGACTGAGTTCAATCTGGTTGGTGGCAATGTGTTCGACACCAATGCTATCAATCGCTTGTTGGGTCAAGGTGATATTAAAGTTTGAAATCCCGATGTGTTTCGTCAAACCTTGTTGTTTGGCCTCTAATAACAATTGCATGACGATTGGAATGGATATACCGAGTTGTGGCGCAGGCCAGTGAATCAAGGTGAGATCGACAGCATCAGTGCGAAGTTTTTGTAAGCTGTCTTTTAAACTTGAAATGAATTTGTCTTCAGTAAAGTTATCGACCCAGATTTTTGTGGTTAAGAATAAATCTTGACGTGCAACACCACTTTCAGCAATGGCTTGGCCTACTGCTGCTTCATTTTCATAAACCTGTGCAGTATCAATGGCACGATAGCCTACTTCTAGGGCGGTTTTAACTGAATCAATGAGGGTTAGATCTTTAAGACGGAAAGTACCTAAACCGAATTGAGGAATGCGCATATTTTCACCTGATTTTTTTATGCTCTGGAGAGCTATTGATGGCTGCCATTTTGCGATGATTATTGTTGCTAAAAAATAGATGAATTTGCAAAATATAGTTGACTAAATATCAATAATTGATGAGGTGGCAATGAAATCTACGGTAGAAGAACTGCTTGCTTTTATGACGATTATCGATACAGGATCGTTTATTGCCGCTGCTGAGCGGCTTGGACAGACAGCATCAGGAATGAGCCGCTCTCTCAGTCGTCTAGAGTCAAAGCTTGGAGTCACCTTGCTAGAGCGCACGACTCGAAAGTTAAAACTGACCCAAGAAGGACAACAGTTTTTACAACATGCGCGTAAAATTCTCAGTGATTTAAGTGCAGCTGAAGAAGCTCTAGAAAAATCGGATCAGGATACCTCGGGTGTGATTCGGATTGACTCAGCTACACCGTTTATTCTGCATGTCATTACGCCATTGGTACATAAGTTCAGACAAAGTTATCCCAATATTGAGATTGAGCTGAATAGTAATGATTTAGTGATAGATCTATTAGAACATAAGACTGATGTGGCGTTTCGTTTTGGTGAATTACATGATTCCAGTCTGCATGCGAAATTGGTGTGTAGAAGCCGAATTTATATTGTTGCTAGTCCTGAATATTTACAGCGTAAAGGGAGACCTGTACAAGCTCAGACATTAATTGAGCATGATGTGATTGGCTTCACCCGTCCAACCTATATCAATACTTGGCCCATTAAAATTGATGGTGAGTATTTTCAAGCCCAACCTAAAGTAAAAGCATCGAGTGGCGAAACCGTTCGACAACTCTGTTTACGTGGGCAGGGGATTGCCCGATTATCAGAGTTTGAAATCTGGCAGGATATGAAAGAAGGTCGCCTTGAGGCGCTATTCGAAGATCAGATTGAGCATTCTTATCAAAGCATCCATGCTGTGTATTATCAACAAGCGCATTTGCCGAAACGGGTTCGCTTATTTATTGAGTTTTTGAGTGAGCAGTTAAGTCATGGATTTTCGGTTTGCCAATAGCTGTTTCAGCGAGTTTGAGTTCTAAAACTTGAACAAGTTGTCCAGTCGGTTGTTGTACTGCAACTTTGATCTGTTGCTGTTGTTGCGTGCATACAAATTCAACGGTAGGTAACAGCAAACTCGACATAATCACACCATTCTCAGTAGGCTGCTTATAGGTTAGTTTCAAAGTATGATCTTGCTGATTCACAACTTTTTCTAACCTCCAAAACTCATATTCCTGCTGATTTTGTATTTTCAAATAGCCTTGAGATAAAGTTTTGCAGATGGTTTGCTGTTGTTCAACACTTTGATTGGTGGCTTGGCAACCTGTAAAAAAAATTGTACAGAATATAAATAAGATATTATTTTTCATGCTCTTATCCTTCGTCAGTTGATTTTTATAGCTTAACGGTGTTGTATTAACCAATACAGATACAGAAATTTATAAAAAAGCAGTACAGATATGACTTTTCAATATCAACGCCTAGCAGATCAATTGGCTCATAAAATTTATCAACATGAATTACAGCCACAGCAAAAGTTAAGTTCTTTAAGGGAATTTGCTCGTCAGCAAAGTATTAGTTTGAGTACCGCACAACAATGCTACGAACTGTTAGAAGCAAAAGGACTGATTTATGTCAAAGCCAAATCAGGCTATTTTGTAAGTTCAAGACAATATCAAAGTGCTGCCCCTAAAAGTCCAAGCTTTGAGTCCAAAGCACGGCAAGTCTCGAATTTAGACTTACAGAATCAGATTCAAACAGCATCGATTCAAAATCATTTAACCCCTTTAGGGGCTATTCAGTTGTCGCCCCACTTAATTCCTGTAGATGGGCTACGTCGTTCCTTACAGCGAGCGCTTAAACACTGTCAGCCTGAAGATTTTTTATATTGTAATAAACAGGGACATGAGCAGTTACGTAAGGCTTTATCAGATCATTGGCGTGAAGATGGAATTTATGTCGCTACGGAAGATATTTTTATTACCAATGGCTGTATGCCAGCTTTGTCCTTGTTAATTCAGCAGATCAGTCAGGAAGGGGACAGTATTTTAATTCCAACACCTACTTTTAATGGGCAGTTGCAAATGTTGGCAAGTCTTAAGCGTAAGATTATTGAGATTCCAGCAGATCATCGTGGTATTGATCTTGAACGTCTTGAGTTTTTTATGAAACAGGGCGATGCCAAGCTGTGTTTACTCACTGCTAATTTTCAAAATCCATTGGGCTACTGTTTAAGTCATTCACAGAAGCAAAAAATTGCTCAACTTGCACAGCAATACCAATGTTTTATTTTAGAAGATGATATTTATGGTGAATGCAGTTTCCAAAAAGAGAGACCTTTGCCGATTCGTTATTGGGATCAACAAGGCTACGTAATTTGGTGTGGTTCAGTCTCGAAGTCACTGTCTACCGCCTATCGTGTAGGATGGTTTTGCTTGGGACAACAATTGCAACACTTACGACCACAACTCTTATCAAATAACGTCGGTGTCAATACACCCTTACAGTTAGGCTTGGCTGATTTCATTT
Organism: uncultured Acinetobacter sp.; assembly: GCA_913777945.1. Classification (GTDB taxonomy): domain Bacteria; phylum Pseudomonadota; class Gammaproteobacteria; order Pseudomonadales; family Moraxellaceae; genus Acinetobacter. The sequence goes on from CAJYTY010000005.1 coordinate 31,683, forward strand.
ATAGTCGTGGTTATCGTGAGCATTTGGATGACTTAAGACCGAAGTTGATGCAACAAGTCGAACAGTATCGTGCTTATATTTTGGAAGTATTTGATGGGATTCCAATCGCCTTGAGTCAATCAGAAGGTGGTTATGCTTTGTGGTTGCAACTGCCAGAAAATATTACGGGCTTAGAGTTATATTATTTAGCGCAGCGCCAAGGGATTAATATCGTACCAGGGGAAGTGTTTGGTGAAGATCAGCGTTATCAGCACTTCATCCGCTTAAATGCAGGGCATGCGTTGACCACCGAAATCCGCCAAGCAATTCAACAGTTGGCGGATTGGGTGAGAGAACGTATGTCGTCGGTTTTAAATTAATCAAAGTCTGCTTTAAGTACGATACGATAGCGTGCTTGACCTGAATGGAGTCGTTCAATGGCTTCATTGAGTTGAGACATTGGAAATAGCTCAATTTGTGGCGCAATATTTTTACGTGCGGCAAATTGTAGTAGTTGACGCAGCGCTAAAGGTGACCCTGTTGGTGAAGCTGTAACAGATTTCGCCCCACTCATGATAGTACCTACAGAAACTGGAATAGGCTCTAAGGTAATACCCAAGAAATGCATACTACCATTCGGTGCAAGGGTATTGAGATAGGCCTGCCAATTCAGAGTTACATTGACGGTGCTAAGCAATAGATCAAATTTGCCACGTTGCGCTTTGATCGCTTGAGCATCACGACTATTCACCACATGGTCAGCGCCCATGGCTTTGAGTTCTTCAGTTTTGTCTGGATTTGAACTAAAGGCGGTAATCTCACAACCCCAGGCCTTAAGTAGTTTGATGGCCATATGTCCTAAGCCACCAATCCCAATCACACCGACGTGATGTGTTGCTTGGATCTGATGTTTAAGTAAAGGATCAAACACGGTAATGCCGCCACAAAGCAATGGTCCTGCACTTTCAGGATCCAAACCTTCAGGTAGAGGAATTACCCATTGCCAACCTGCGCGAACTTTTTCTGCAAAGCCACCCGCATGACCAACGATAGTCGCAACGCTGCCACCCGTACATAAAACTTGATGACCACCAATACAAGGATCGCATGCTTGGCAACTTTCAGCTGTCCAACCAATGCCAACACGTTGACCAAGTTTCAGTCCTTTGGCTTCTGAACCGAGTGCGATAATTGTGCCAATAATTTCATGTCCAGCGACAGCAGGATAAACGGATGAATGCCATTCATTATTGATCACAGACAAATCTGAGTGACATAAACCGCAGTATTCAACTTTAACTTCAACCTGATGTGGCTTTAATTCACCTGCATCAAATTGATAAGGAACCAATTGCTCTCCTGCTTTCATTGCAGCATAAGCACGAATTTGGTTATTGCTCATTCGATAACTCCTTGGAAAGGAAAATGAATTCGTATTATTTAAAATGGCAGTGATTTTCGTGATCGTTGACCATTCCTACCGCTTGCATAAACGCATAACACGTTGTGGGACCAACGAATTTAAAACCACGTTTTTTCAGTGTTTTTGAAAGTTTTTGACTGATTTCGGTTTGTGCAGGTGCATCACGATAATAAATGACATCGTTATTTGGAGTCTGATGGTCAACAAAGGCCCATAGCCAATGAGATACATCACCAACTTCATTTTTGAGTTGCTGCCATGCAATTGCATTGTCTCGAATCGCTTTAAGTTTACCTAGATGACGAATTAATCCTGCATCACTTAGTTTGTCTTCGAGTTGATCATCAGTAAACTCTGCAATCTTAGTAATTGGATAGTGAAAGAAGTGTGAACGGTAATTCTCGCGCTTTTTTAGTACCGTGATCCATGATAGTCCAGCTTGTTGACCTTCGAGACAAAGCATTTCAAATAATCGATTTTCATCTTGTTCTACTTTGCCCCATTCTTCATCGTGGTAGCTAATATAGAGTGGATCATCGGAGCACCAGCCACAGCGTTGAATCGTCATATTTGATGCTCCCTATTGTTATTCATATAAAATCATTAAAGTGTGAATGTCACCCATTCATTTGGGCGAGTATCCCAATAATACAGTTCAGCTGTATTTAAATCAGTAAATTTAAGCCAAAAGTCTTTACCAGATTTATCTGCAAATCCTGTGCTAATCAGCAGAGCATCTTCGGTAATTTCCATAATCCAGCCTTGATAGCTTGTACCATTGATGATGATTTTTTGCTGATTTCCAGACTCTGCAAATTTAACCAGTCGTTCAATCAATGCTTCTGACATTCTATGTTCCTAACGTAAATATGAGTATGGATTGACTGCTCCACGCCCTTTGCCATTTAAATAAATACCATAATGTAAATGTGGGGCAGTCGCACGGGCATTGCCTGTATTGCCCACATAACCAATGAGGTCGCCTTTGTGAACATAGTCTCCCACATTGAGACCACGTTTATGACCATCTAAATGGGCATAGTAGTGCCAAGAACCAGAAGGCCCAAGAATCCAAATGATTTTGCCACCTAAATTATTATTACGTAAATCAGCGACTAACCCTTCAGTAGCACTATACACTTTCGTCCCACGCTCCGCCATGATATCAATCCCTTCGTGGTTGCGTCCTTGGCTACGTGCAGCTCCCCAAGTATCTCGTAATTCACTTCGACTGATACCTTTGACTGGAACGGGCAAACGGCTGTCTAAACGCAGATTTTTAAGTTTATTGATTTGAGTGGCTGGTAGGGGCGTAGGCTTGTTAGGTGTTGTCGTACATGCAGAAATTAGAATAGCCAACAGACTAATCACGATAAATGGAATCGAAAGACGCACACAAACTCCTTGTGATTTCGATTTACAGCAATTAAGTAGAGGAGGTCTTTTGTTTTGCTGTAATCAATTTTTTCATGGCGGTTGGAATGCCTTTGGCAATCGCAGCTTCTGGACTTAGCCATACTCCATTTAATTCGATACTGAGCTGTTCTTTTTGATCATGTTCCACGTGGAACAGTTGCTCATTCAGTATCCATGTAAAGTGGGTAAAACTATGACTAATCTGTAGTGATGATACTTGAGCTTGGAGCTTAAATTGCTGTTCAATCTGTTGTAATTCGGTTGCCTGTTCAATAATAGGCAGACAATACAAACCTCCCCATAGACCATGGGCTTCACGTTGTTGCCAAAGCCATTCATGACCTGATTGAATTAGGAGAACATTCGCCGTTTTAACAGGGACAGGTTTTTTTGCTTTTTTAAATGGGAGTTCTTGTTCTAAACCTTGTTGATAGGCCTGACAGTTTTGTTGCATTGGGCAGTATAGACACAAAGGCTTTTTCGGTGTGCAGACTGTAGCACCCAAATCCATGATTGCTTGGGTGTAATCATGGTTACGTTCTTTCGGACACAGCTGTTCCGCAATTTGCCATAAAGCACGCTCATGCTGTGGCTTAGATAGATCATCTTCAATCGCAAAAAAACGTGCTAAAACTCGTTTCACATTGCCATCCATAATGACGCCATATTGTCGTAAGCCAAGAGACATTAATGCACCAGCAGTTGAACGACCAATGCCTGGTAATTCAATCCACTGTTCTAATGTTTCAGGAAACTTTCCTTTCTGCTTTACGATAACAGCGGCTTTGTGCAGATTGCGTGCACGGGCATAGTAGCCTAAACCAGCCCAATAAGGGGCAACGTCATCCCAACTGGCCTGACCAAGATCGTCTACGGTTGGAAACCTTTCGATAAAGCGATCAAAATATTGCAGAACAGTTTTAACTTGAGTCTGTTGTAGCATGATTTCTGATACCCAAACTTTGTAGGGATCATCAGCGACTTGCCATGGTAAATCGTGGCGGCCATGTTGGTCGAACCACGTGAGTAGTGCATCAGAAAATGAGAAATCAGACATGAATCAGAACTATCAAAAGCAGAGGCTTAGTATAATGAAAATATGATCGTGGACTCATTTAAATGATAAAAACATTTGTTAGTGTATAGGAGACATAAATGCCACCTACACAGAATGAAGTCTTTGCGAAAGTTTATGCCAATATTTTGAATCAGGTTAAATGTTTATCTAGTAATTCATACATTGCTTCTAATCCTTGATGTTCAGCTTCGGCGTTATAGCCTAAGTCAACATTATTTGCTTTAGCTCGCTCATCTGCGAGGGGGTTACTAAAGCCATGTTTGGCATCTTCAAAAATAATCACTTCATGATCGACTTCTGCATCGTGCATTTCTTGACGGAAGCTTGCGACATCATCTAAAGAAACCATGGTGTCAATCTCACCATGTAATACAAGAATTTCAGCCTGAATTTTTCCTTTTTGTGCAGGTGCTTTCGGGCTTAAATTCGCATGGAAAGTCACCACAGCTTTCAAATCGGCACCAGATCGCGCCAAATCCAGAACAACTTTACCACCATAGCAAAAACCAATTGCTGCCAATTTTTCAGTATTGACCTCTGGTTGTGCTTTTAAAGCATCTAAGCCTGCTTGAGCACGATCAACCACGGTGTCTACATGATCAAATGTTTGCATCATCCACGCAGATGCTTGAGGAACATCAGAGGTAACTTTTTTGTCTCCATACATATCAATTGCGAGAGCGGCAAAACCGTGTTCTGCAAGTTCACGCGCACGTTGCTCGGTATATTTGGTACGTCCCCACCATTCTGGAGCAACAATAACTCCTGCAACTGGTACATCGCGGATAGGTGTTGCAAAATAGCCAATAAGGCGTTGACCATCTGGGGCAGTGTATTCAATTTCACGCGTTGTAATTGGAAAGCTCATTTTCTAATCCTGATCTATATTTTCAATGCCTTGATTAAAGCATAAAAAAGCAAAAATTGATGATGTTAGCGGAAGGACAAATTTTTATTCGGCTGAAATGATGACAATAAAAAAAGAAGAATACGGCGATTCTTCTTTTTTCTTTCTGAATTTTTATTTCTCTTTAAACTAAGCTTTACCGCGTGATAAGAAACCCACTACAGCAAGAATAGCCGCGATCACTAATAAAATGACGGCAAAGTCTTTGGATAAACCAGCAACACCACCAAAACCTAATAAACTGGCGATTAATGCAATCACTGCAAAGATAATAGCCCAACGGAACATATTACTTCCTCCTAAATTTATCGTTATGGGATTACTATAGCGTGTGTTTTTTGAACCAAATGTGGTGTTTCTGTGGTTGAAATGTTCAATAACTTAAGTATTGTTAATCGCTTAAGTCGCTTGGAAAACAGCTTGATTGAGAATAAATGCTATAATCAAGACAAATTTTAAAAGCCTAATACATTTGCCATGTCTACCGAATTGCGCCCTAACTTTTGGAAACTATATCCGCTTGATCAGTTGAATAATACTGAGTGGGAGGCATTGTGTGATGGTTGCGGTTTATGTTGTTTGGTTAAGCTTGAAGATGAAGAAACGGCAGAAGTCGCATACACCAAAGTTGCATGTAAATTATTAGATTGTAAAACTGCTCGTTGTTCTGATTATCCGAATCGTCAACAGCATGTTGTAGATTGTATTCAATTAACACCTGAACGATTGCAAACAATTACATGGTTACCTCCTAGTTGTGCTTATCGTCGTTTGAATGAAGGTAAAAATTTACCGTCATGGCATTATTTAAATACGGGCTCACGTCAGAGTGTAATTAAAGCGAAGAAATCAGCAGCTGGGCGCTGTATTTCAGAACAAGATATAAATGAAGAAGATATAGAAGATTATGTTGTACGTTGGGTACGTTAGATCTTGATATATATTTCTTATAGCTGTGTTTTTTATTAATAAAAAACAATACTTTTACAGTATTTTATCTATGCATTCCCATATGATGAACACTGAGAGGTCGATGTAGTTTGAGATCCTCTTTGTTTAAATGAAATGAGTTTGGGAAATATACATGATCGCATCAAGAATGCTTTTTTTACTTGCAGGGCTTTTATCCTGTAATTCTTCGATTTGGGCAAAACCGCTTAGTGAGCAACAAGTTAAGGAAATTGTAGATCAACAATTTAAACCACTATTAGATCAATATAAGATTCCTGGATTAGCGGTCGGTGTCACATTAGATGGTAAGCATTATTTTATCAATTATGGCTTGGCATCAAAATCAAACGAACAAGCAGTAAGTAACAATACTTTATTTGAACTTGGCTCAGTCAGTAAGACGTTTAATGCAACTTTGGCAGGTTATGCGCAGGCGAAAGGGCAGTTATTATTGTCTGATCATCCCGCCAAGTATTTTCCAGAATTAAAAAATACCGCAGTGAATAAAGCTACGATTTTAAATTTAGGTACATATACTGCAGGTGGCTTTCCGCTGCAATTTCCAGATGAAGTTGTTACTCAGCAGGACATGGTTCAATATTTTCAAATATGGCAGCCAAAGACCACGGTTGGTACCGCACGACAATATTCAAATCCAAGCATTGGTTTGATGGGTTATATCACGGCACTAGCATTAAAAAGACCCTATTCTGAATTGTTAGAAAAAACACTTTTTCCACAATTGGGATTGAGTCAGAGTTTTGTGCAAGTACCTGAACAGCAGATGTCACAATATGCGTGGGGTTATAAAAATGATCAACCCATTCGTGTTTCTGCTGGGATGTTGGATGCTGAAGCTTACGGAGTGAAAAGTAGTAGTTCCGATATGCTGAAATTTTTAGATATTCAAATTCACCCACAAAAGCTAAAACAGCCCTTAAGAGCAGCGGTTGAAACAACGCATGTGGGATATTTTAAAGTTGGTGCGATGACCCAAGGGCTAGGCTGGGAGCAATATGCTTATCCTGTTAAGCTTGAAACACTTTTACAAGGTAACTCCAGTAAAATGGCTTTAGAAAGCCATATCGTCACACCGATCAAACAACCAAAGCGTGCTCCAGCAGCAACATTGTTTAATAAAACTGGTTCAAGTAATGGCTTTGGTGCCTATGCTGCATTTATTCCACAGCAGAAAATTGGAATTGTGATGCTCGCTAACACTAATTTTCCGAATGAAGCTCGAATTACTGCGAGCTACCATGTCATGCAGCAGTTACTTCAAAAGAATACTGCGCAATAGAATGTCGCATGGTTGCAGATTCAAATTGTAGATTTGGATCAGACGCAATAGACTAGGATAAAACAGTATAAAGTCCGTGATGATGTCAGATACGCATATTCCTTTACCTGAACGCTTACGCCCTCGTGATTTGTCAGAAATCATCGGGCAAGATCATTTGCTCGGTGAGCATGCACCGTTACGTCAAATGATTGATCAGGGGCATTTGCCTTCGATTATCTTTTGGGGGCCGCCTGGGGTAGGTAAGACTACAATTGCTTTATTATTGGCACAGGCAGTTGATCGCCCTTTTATTAGTTTATCTGCATTGAATACGGGCGTAAAAGAGCTGCGCGAAGTGATTGCTGAAAGCGGTGATTTACTGACGCCAGTAGTGTTTATCGATGAGATTCACCGCTTTAATAAGTCGCAGCAAGATGCCTTACTGAATGCAGTTGAAAAAGGCAAAATCACTTTGATTGGTGCAACCACGGAGAATCCATCTTTTGAAGTGAATAGTGCACTACTTTCTCGTTGTCAGGTTTATACCTTAAACAGTTTGGATGCTGATGCGATTCAAACCCTGATCAATAAAGCGATTCAAAGTGATAAGTTTTTGAAAGAGCGTTTTATTCAGATTGAAGAATATGATGCGCTGATTCAATTTGCTGCGGGTGATGCACGTAAAGCGCTTAATTTGATTGATTTAATCGCCAGTACTTTTGAGCCTGATATTGAAAATATCGTGACCAATGCAATTGTGGTTAAAGTCGCACAGCAGAATATTGCACGTTATGACAAATCAGGTGAGCAGCATTATGATTTGGTTTCGGCATTTATCAAATCGATTCGTGGTAGCGATGCTGATGCGACCCTATATTGGATGGCACGCATGCTCAAAGGTGGTGAAGACCCTATTTTTATTGCACGTCGAATGTTGATTGCAGCATCGGAAGATATTGGCAATTCTAATCCAAATGCCTTGTTGTTGGCGGGTGAGTGTTTCCGTTCAGTACAAGCGGTCGGTATGCCTGAAGCAAGGATTATCTTAGGTCAATGTGCTGTATATCTCGCAACCAGTCCGAAAAGTAATAGTACCTATCTCGCCATTAACCGAGCTTTGGAGCTTGCCGAAAAAACTGCGAATTTACCTGTGCCATTACATCTACGTAATGCACCAACCAAATTGATGAAGCAACAAGGTTATGGCGTGGATTATCTCTATCCGCATAATTACCCTGAGCATTTTGTTTTACAGGAATATTTGCCGCCTGAGTTGCGAGGTACGAAGCTGTATGAGCGAGCCTTAAATAAACGTGAAGTTGAAGCCGAACGTTTGCAGCAACGCCGTTGGCAGCAGGAACAACAGCAACAATAAAGATCTGTTTAAACAGATGAGTTGTATTTTCACATTTCACCTAGTCAAATTCCCAAAAGCGTAAATGGGAATTTGGCTGCGGTTTTATATTCGATTTATTTCAATATGAACTCAAAAAAAGCCACATTCATTGGATTGCTTGCGATCTTCCTTTGGAGCTTGATCGTCGCGTTGATCAAGGATGTCAGTTCGCATTTTGGTGCAGTCGGTGGCGCAGCATTAATTTATACGCTTGCCTCTATTTTCCTATTTTTCTCAGTAGGTTGGAGTAATCTTAAAAGTTTTCCAAAAGCCTATTTAATTTGGGGCAGTATTTTATTTGTTAGCTATGAAGTGTGTTTATCACTATCTATTGGCTATAGCAGTAATAATCGAGAAGCGATTGAAGTTGGGATGGTGAACTATTTATGGCCAACATTCACGATGGTTGCGGCTATTGTATTTAATCAACAAAAAGCCAATTTTCTCATTATTCCTGGTTTTATGATCTCTCTCTTGGGCATTTGCTGGGTATTGGGCGGTGAGCAAGGTCTTGATTTACCTAGCATGTGGGCAAATATACAACATAACCCACTGAGTTATGCACTGGCTTTCATCGGAACGCTCCTTTGGTCGGCTTATTGTACCCTCACTGCGAAGATGGCTAAGGGTAGTAATGGGATTACCTTATTTTTTATGTTGGTCTCGATGGTGCTTTGGATTAAATATGCATTGATGGGTGGCGGCGCATTTGATTTTGATTGGTCATCTTCCACGTCCTTACTTTTTGCTGCTGCCGCTATGGGCTTTGGTTATGCTGCATGGAATGTTGGGATTTTGCATGGCAATGTCACGTTATTGGCAGGTGCTTCGTATTTCATTCCTGTATTCTCAGCTTTTTTCTCAGCAATTTTACTCAGTACGCCACTGACGGTTTCTTTCTGGTATGCTGCTTTTATGGTGTGTATTGGATCGATCTTATGTTGGTTTTCGACTCTAGTGAAATCATCAACTTAGTTTAAGTGTGTAGCGGAATTATTATTTAAGTGCTTTATAGTCACTATATTTTTGTAAGAGGCTACTAGACACTTCACATAAAAGATCGCATTATCGCGGCATATCACGGATGATAAAGCTCTGCCATGATCACAAACAAAATCAATGCTGCGGAAAGTATCCGAGGCTTAGCCTGCCTTGCAGTTGTATTGTCACATCTATCGCTGACTTTCTTTCCCCAAATGCATCATTTTGATTTAAGTGTCGTACCTCAATATCCTTTTTTTGATCAACTTTATCATTCTCCATTTGCATTCTTCTATTCAGGTACAGGCGCAGTTTTTGTCTTTTTTGTTTTAAGCGGTTATGTCCTAAGTTTATCGAGTTTAAAAAAGCAAAATTCAGCTGAAAAACTTAAAAAATCATTAATTAAGCGTTATCCACGTTTGGCTATTCCCGCGTTTATCTCTTGTATTATTGCTTACCTCGTGTGTTTCCTTCCTGTCGATGTTACGCATGTTTCTGAATGGGGGGCAGCTTTGGCAAATCCTCATCCAAAATTAAGTATAGCTTTGTATGAGGGTAGTATCGGAGCATTTTTATTTGGGGACTCAAGTTATAACTGGGTGCTGTGGACGATGCAGATTGAGCTGCTCGGTTCATTGGTAATTTATCTCGCTAGTTATTTTTATAGCAAACGATCGACGCTTGCAGGTGTGTTCTTGCTGTTGAGTATTGCGACAGCCTATACGATTTCACAAACAGTATTACTCGGTATCCTGAGTTTTATTTTAGGTATGGGTTTATTTCTATATGCATCAGAATTAGCAACAGGGCTATCTGTGTTGCTATTCACGCTGGGGCTATATTTCTGTGGTGCGCATAATGAAAGTTTGAGTTATCGGATTTTTGCTCAATTTTTAGGTGAGCAAACCTACGATTACCTGAATTTTATTGGCGGTTTTTGTATCGTGTATGCGGTATTAAAAGGCAAATGGTTAGCACAATTTTTTGATTCGCCATTTTTAGTTTTCTTAGGCAAGATCTCATTTTCTATTTATTTAATTCATCTTGCTGTGATTTATGCTTTAGCAATTCCTTGTTTTAATCTATTGCATATTCAATTGGGTTTTTCGTATTGGGTAGCGGGTCTGTGGGCGAGTTTGTTTACAGTGATGATAAGTATTGTTTTAGCTACTCCTTATAGTCGCTATGTGGATGATATTGCAATTAAAGTCTCTAATAGGCTTACAAAGATATTTTAATTTCACAGTATTCATTTCGTCTTTTGAATATTGTATCGCACTATAAATATTATTTTCGTATTACAAAAAGAATCCTTTTAACCTTTTTCAACAGAAAAAGAATAAGGTTTAATAATAAAGGCATAATAAAAACATGGAATTAGCTCTATGCATTTAAAATATTTTTATCCAGTTTCTCTCATCACTTTGTTTGCCGTTGCTGTATCTGGTTGTATGAGCATCAAGTCAGCTCAACAGCAGTCAACGGAGAAATTATTTTATGGTGGCTCTATTCTGACGATGGAAGGAATGCAGCCTAAATATGCTGAGGCGCTATTAGTAAAGGATGGGAAAATTGTATTTGTTGGCTCGAAGCAGCAAGCAGAACGGTTGGCAAATACCCAAGTTCAATATATTAATCTAAACAACAAAACTTTGTTACCGAGCTTTATTGATGCGCATAGCCATGTAAACATGGTTGGTTTTCATCAAATGGTAGCGAATCTTTATCCGATGCCTGATGGTTCAGTTTCAGATATCAACTCACTTGTAAACGTAATGAATACGTGGAAGACACAAAATCCAGCAGTGATTAAAATGATGGGCGGTTGGATTTTGGGAAATGGTTATGATGATGCACAATTATCTGAACAACGTCATCCTACGGCGAGTGATTTAGATCGGGTGTCCAAAGATCAACCAGTAATGATTTTACATCAGTCTGGGCATTTAGCTTCTGTGAATCATAAAGCATTAGAATTACTGAATTTTAATCAAAATACACCAAATCCAGAAGGAGGAGTGATTCGTCGCGAAGCGAATTCGAATGTTCCGAATGGGGTCTTAGAAGAGTCGGCTTTATTTACTGCGATTGGTTCAATTTTTAAAGATGTACCACCACAAGTGATGTTCCAAATCGCGCAAAAAGGTATTGATGCCTACGTCAAAAATGGTTTTACCACGGTACAAGAAGGGCGTGCTGATCAGGGTACAACAGAGATGTGGCATGCATTAGCCAAACAAAATCAATTGCCAATTGATGTGGTCTCTTATCCAGATATTACTACCAGTCAGGAGTATATGCTTAAGCAAGGCAGTAGTCGTCAGTATGATCAGCACTTCCGTATTGGTGGCGTGAAAATCAGTTTAGATGGCTCACCACAAGGTAAAACAGCTTGGTTGACACAACCTTACTTAATTCCACCTGAAGGTAAAGATAAAAACTATAAGGGCTATCCTGCGATTAAAGATAACCAACAGGTCAATCAATATATTAATTTAGCGTTTAAACAGGGTTGGCAAGTACTTGCACATGCCAATGGTGATGCGGCAATTGATCAATTTATTGGAGCTGTAAAAGATGCCACATTAAAACAAGGTAAAGCAGATCGCAGAAGCGTATTGATTCACTCTCAAACGATTCGTGATGATCAACTGGATCAACTGAAAGCCTTGGATATTATTCCATCTTTCTTCTCATTGCATACGTTCTATTGGGGGGATTGGCATCGTCAACAAACCTTAGGTGAGGCGAGAGCAGCACGCATTTCACCGACGGCAAGTGCTTTGAAGAAACAGCTTATTTTTACAGAGCATCATGATGCACCTGTTGTGCCGCCGAATAGTTTGATGATGTTAGATGCAACCGTCAATCGAGTGACACGCAGTAATTATGTATTAGGTGCAGATGAGCGCGTGAGTCCCTATATGGCTTTAAAATCGATGACTGATTGGGCAGCTTATCAATATTTTGAAGATCAGCACAAGGGCACGATAACTCAAGGGAAACTGGCTGATTTAGTGATCTTGGATCAAAATCCGTTGACTGTGCCAAGTCGAGAGATCAAAAATATTCAGGTATTGGCAACCTATAAAGAAGGGAATCTGATTTATCAGAAACTGGGAAATTAGATAAACCAATAAAAAAACCAGCCTAATCAGGCTGGTTTTTTTATTAAGAACGGCAGCTTAAGGCTTAGATATTATCTAAGTTAATGCCTAAACGTGCAGCGACTTCTTCATAAGCTTCAACCACACCACCTAAACCTTGACGGAAACGGTCTTTGTCTAATTTTTTCTTGGTGTCTTTATCCCATAAACGGCAGCCGTCTGGAGAGAATTCATCACCCAATACAATACGATCGTGGAATACACCGAATTCAAGTTTGAAATCAACAAGAATCATATTACCTGCATCGAATAATGCTTTCAGTACATCATTCACTTGGTAAGTCAGTTCTTTCATTTTTTCAAGTTGAGGTGCTGTTGCCCAACCTAAAGCAATTGCTTGAGATTCATTTACCATTGGGTCGCCAAGCGCATCATCTTTGAAGAACAATTCAAATGTTGGAGGCGTTAATTCTTTACCTTCTTCAACACCTAAACGGCGGCATAATGAACCTGCTGCGTAGTTACGAATAACACATTCAACAGGGATCATTTGTAATTTCTTCACAAGCACTTCTGTTGGAGAAAGTAACTTTTCAAAATGAGTTTCGATACCCGCTTCAGCCAACTTTTCCATGATGAAGGCATTAAAACGGTTGTTCACCTTGCCTTTACGATCTAGTTGCTCAATTTTTTCGCCATTGAATGCTGATGCATCATCACGAAAGACTAAAATCAGGTGATCAGCATTATCTGTTTCATATACAGATTTTGCTTTACCAGTATAGAGCAAGGTTTGTTTTAACATGGGGGAACCTTTTGAAAAAGTATGCCTAGTAAACGACTAGGCTGGCCAATTTTGGTAAATCTGGGTTAACACTTCAGCTGCAACAGCAGGGTCTGCAAATGTTGTATCAAGTTTGAATAGCGCAACTGTATTGCTTGAGCCTACAGCCGATAATTTCAGTAGGTAATTTTGATCGCCTACTTTAATCGTTGCTTCATAGCCATTTTCTGCTTGAGAAATAACTTTGTAGTTAAGGCTGCTCAAGGTTGCAAAAGTATATTGCCATGCACTTGCTGTCGGGCCATCAACTTTGAGTAATGGGTTTTTATTCCCATCAGTGACGAGCTGTGGGCGACCCACTGTTGAAGCGGTTGCTGAAGTATTATCGGCTGAATTTTGCATCGCTTTTGGACGAGGCAATGCATAGCGGTTGCCACTTTCATTTTCAAGCTTTGGTGCATGCTCAATTGCAAGTGGATCAACCGTAGGCGCTGGATACAATGGCGTAAATGGTCTTGCCGTTATGCCCTCAGGAAATTTGAGTGGTTCAAGTGCTTGTGCTTTTTTATAATCTAAAGAATGATTATTGAGGGCAAAACGACCACAACCAGCCAAACTTAAAGCTGAAATGACTAGGACAACACCAAGACGTAATTGCATCATAAATTGCTCGTATTAAATAATTCCCGCAGCTTTTAAATCTGTGCGGAGCGGTTCACGATATTGTTGTGCTAGAGCGGTTAATGGTAGGCGAATGCCTGTACCAATTGAGCCCATCTCATGCAATGCCCATTTCACAGGAATTGGGTTTGATTCGCAAAACAAAATATTGTGTAGATTTGCAATTTGTTGATTCAAGCTTTGTGCTTTTGCTTTATCTCCAGCTAACGCAGCTTCACAAATTTCGCTCATTTGCTTTGGTGCAACATTGGCTGTTACAGAGATATTACCTTTTGCACCCAGTAAAATGAGTTCCCAAGCAGTTTCATCATCACCTGAATAAACAGCGATTTTATTATTTAAACCTTCGATGAGGGCTTGACCACGTGGTACGTCGCCTGTTGCATCTTTAATACCAACAATGTTTTTAACATCAGCAAGACGAATAACGGTTTCGTTTTGCATATCGACACCAGTACGACCTGGTACATTATAAAGAATTTGTGGAATATCAACAGCTTCAGCAATCGCTTTGTAGTGTTGATATAGGCCTTCTTGTGTTGGTTTATTATAATATGGCGTAACGAGTAAGGCCGCATCAGCACCTAATTCTTTTGCAGCTTTAGTCAATTCAATCGCTTCACGCGTTGAATTTGCACCTGTGCCTGCGATAATTGGAATACGTTTGTTGGCTACACGAATCACTTCTTTGATGACTTGTGTGTGTTCTTCCATGCTTAATGTAGACGCTTCGCCCGTTGTGCCGACCGCAACAATACTATGTGTACCTTGTTGGATATGCCACTCAACGAGCTTCTCAAGACTCTTCCAATCTACGCTGCCATCTTCAAACATAGGGGTGACGATTGCGACAATTGAGCCTTGAATATTCTGTGCTAGCTGAGTCATTTTAAAAAACTATCCTATTTTCCCATCCGAGATTGAATTAGTTGAAACGAAATATTGGATGGTTGCAGTATTTTGATTGGTCATCCAACAATTCGATCGGGTTGAATGACAATTACGCAAATTATGACTGATCGGAGGCATAAGAACAATATGCTTTAGTCAAACTGTGGAAAACTTTAATTCATCTTTATCTTGAATCGTTTTCATCTTTTGTAAAAGTTAAAACATGAGTAGCCAGAACATAATCAGCAGGGTATTGTAAAAATACAAGTTTTAAACTGGAGCATGGTATGCAGACACAATCTCATCATGTCGCATTAATTGTTGTTGATGTCCAAAACGGATTTACTCCTGGGGGGAATTTGGCCGTTGCAAAAGCAGATCAAATTATTCCGATTATTAATCAACTTGCAAAAAAGTTTGAGCATATCGTGCTGACACAGGACTGGCATCCTGAGCAACATATTTCTTTTGCAGATAATCACGGCAATAAACTGCCGTTTGAAACCATTGAATTGTCATATGGAACCCAAGTGTTATGGCCGAAACATTGTGTTCAAGGCACTCACGATGCGGAATTTCATCCTGATTTGGATGTTCCAACTGCACAACTGATTATTCGTAAAGGCTTTCATGCCGATATTGATAGTTATTCTGCTTTTATGGAAGCAGATCGTAAAACACCAACGGGTCTGAAGGGTTATTTAACAGAACATCAAATTGATACAGTGTATATCGTAGGGATTGCCACAGACTTTTGCGTGGCGTGGACTGCCTTAGATGCTGCACAAATGGGCTTTAAAACTTATGTCATTGAAGATGCCTGTAAAGCGATTGATTTGGATGGTTCACTACAAAGCGCATGGCAAAGTATGTTAGAGCAGGGGATTGAGCGTATTCAATCGACTACAATTTTGTCATAAGCTTGAGCAGCTTGATCCAAAGGCGTTAAACTTCTAAAACTGATAAATCAATATCAGTTAAACTCTAACTTCGGACAGAATTGAGTGTTTTATGTCAGTTGAACTTGATGATTTTGATCAGAAAATTATTCATTATTTACAAATGAATGGAAGATTAGCTAATCAAGAATTAGCAGAATTGGTGGGATTATCAACTTCTCAATGTTCACGTCGTCGTATTCAGCTTGAACAAAACAAAATTATAACGGGTTACTATGCGCAAATCGCATTAAGCGCAGATCCGACACCGATCATGGGTATTATTGAAGTGAAATTGCAAAACTACAATGATGCGACACACGATCGCTTTGTTGAGTTTCTTTTAAATGAACCTGCGGTGAAAGATATTCATAAACTCACAGGAAGTTATGATTTTGCACTGAAGGTTGCAGTCAAAAATTTAGATGAAATGGTCAAGTTGATTGGGATTTTGTCATCTAGTAACTTTGGCGTCAGTAATTTAAATACATCGATTGTGTTGGAAAAATTAAAAGAAAATGGGATCGCGATTAAGTAAAAAATCTTTCTCTTAGATCAATATCATTCAAACTGAAGCATTGGACTTTATTGCATAAAGATTATTCAAAAAAGGATATTTTGAGTATAAATTGCATTTATGGTGAAAATATAAGAATAAATTGCGAAATTTGAATAAAAATGATCAAATATGCCATATCTTTCTTTGAAAGATCTTTCTCCCTGCTGTTGTTCTCCTATTGAGTTGTATCCTTATGAATACCGATCAGAATATATCTTTGGTCAGTCCAGTCATGCCCGTGATTGACCAACACTCTAAGATTGAAGATGGATTGGCCATGTTAATTGGAACATTCATTCTATCGTTTGCCATGACTTTATTGCAGCAAGCAGGGATTATGACAGGTGGTACAGCGGGCTTATCGTTGTTGATCCACTATATAACGGACTTGAAGTTTGGCATCTTATTTTTTCTCATCAATATTCCATTTTATTATTTTGCTTATAAAAAAATGGGCATGGCATTAGTCGTCAAGACATTTATTGCCGTTGGATTATTAGCTGGTTTTACCGAAATTATTCCTCATTTTTTTCATTTATCTAGTGTAAATCCAATTTATGCTGCGATTTTTGCGAATGTGTTGATGGGGGTAAGCTTTCTGATTTTATTTCGCCATCGCTCAAGCTTAGGAGGAATCAACCTCTTAGTTCTATATTTACAAGAACGCTTTAACATTCCAGCAGGTAAAGTACAGATGGCAATTGATGTTACCATCTTATTAGTTTCGTTGTTTTTCGTAGATTGGAAATTGATTCTAATTTCAATTTTAGGGGCTGTTATTTTAAATTCAATTATTCTTTTGAATCATAAAAGCAGTCGTTATGTGGCTTAAACATGACCATCAATGGCAATAAAAAAGGAGGGTTAACCCTCCTTTTTTATTTTGTAATTATTCGACTGTTACGCTCTTAGCAAGGTTACGTGGTTGGTCAACGTCGGTACCACGTAATACAGCAACATGATACGAGAGCAATTGCACAGGAATACTGTACACAATTGGTGCTAACCATTCGTTGACAGCTGGAACATGAACGACATGTTGGCGGTCTTTGCCATGAATACCGCTATTTTCATCAGCAAAAACAAATAGTTCCCCACCACGAGCTTGAACTTCTTCCATATTCGATTTTAACTTATCGAGCATTTCATCTTGTGGAGCCAAGATCACGACAGGCATTTCATTGTCTACTAAAGCCAATGGACCATGCTTCAATTCGCCAGCCGCATATCCTTCAGCATGAATGTATGAAATTTCTTTCAGTTTCAATGCGCCTTCTAGTGCGATAGGGAAGTGTGTGCCACGTCCTAGGAACAAGCAGTGGTTCTTTTCAACGAACAGTGCTGATAGACGCAGAATCTCAGTATTGCCTTGTAAAGTATCTAAAATTACTTTCGGGCAATGCCATAGCGCTTCTGTAATTTCATTCAATTGAGCATCTGCAAGACGTTGTTTAACTTGACCAATTTTTAAGATCAACAACATCAATGCTGCAAGTTGAGTGGTGAAAGCTTTGGTTGATGCAACGCCGATTTCAGGACCTGCAAGCGTGAGTAAATGATGATCTGTTTCGCGAACCATTGATGAAGTGGCAACGTTACAAATGGTCATGGTACTAATATCGATGTTCTGAGCTTGAGCACGTTTTTGTGTTTCGCGTAATGCAGCCAAGGTATCCGCAGTTTCTCCAGACTGAGAAATACAGATATACAGTGTATGAGCAACAATAACAGGCGTGCGATAACGGAATTCACTTGCAATCTCAACTTGGCAAGGTACACCAATCAATTGCTCGAACCAGTATTTTGCAATCATACCTGCGTGGTAGCTAGTACCGCAGGCAATGATTTGTACTTGCTGAATTTTGTCAAAATCTGCATTGGCATGTTGAAGAAAATCTTCACGCAAATTATTGCCATTCAATGCTTGTGAAATGGTTTGTTGAATCGCTTCTGGTTGCTCATAAATTTCTTTGAGCATGAAATGCTTATATTCGCCTTTTGATGCATTGCTGACGGTTGCATCCAACTCTTTGATTGGACGTTCAACACGGATTCCATTGACAAAAACTTCAATACTAGTACGTGTTAAGCGCGCAATATCACCTTCTTCGAGATAGACGAAGCGATTAGTAACAGGTAATAAAGCCAATTGGTCTGAACTAATAAAGTTCTCGCCAATACCTACACCAATCACCAATGGAGAACCTTCACGCACAGTGATCAGTTCATCAGGATGTGCGGTATGCACAATACCCAGCGCAAAAGCGCCTTTTAGGCGAGGAATAACTTTTTGTACAGCTTCAAGTAAGCTATCAGTTTGCTTTAAAGCATCGTTGACAAGATGAGCAACAACTTCAGTGTCTGTTTGTGAGGTAAAGATATAACCTAGCGCTTGTAATTCATCTTTAAGCTCTTGATAGTTTTCAATAATACCGTTATGTACAACAGCTACATCACCTGAAACATGTGGATGAGCATTATTTTCAGTTGGTTTACCATGGGTTGCCCAACGGGTATGTGCAATACCCACATTACCAGTCAAATGCTGTTCAGATACTGCTTCAGCTAAATTTGCAACTTTACCTACACGACGTTCGCGTAAGATTTGTTGATTATTCAATAACGCTAAACCCGCAGAGTCATAACCGCGATATTCAAGACGTTTTAATCCTTCAATCAGAATATCAGTTACACATCGTTCAGCAACGCCACCAACAATACCACACATAATTTTATCCTCTTATTTTTTCAGCTTTTGGGGGCGCTGATAATTTGCTTTTTCAAACTGTTTTGATCGTTCGACAGCTAAACTATGCTCTGCCACATCTCGAGTTAAAGTTGAGCCTGCACCTGTGGTTGCACCTTGAGCAATTTTAATTGGTGCAACCAATGAGTTATTGGTACCAATAAATACATTGTCTTCAATAACAGTACGATGTTTATTTGCGCCATCATAATTACAAGTGATTGTCCCTGCACCAATATTACAATCAGCACCTATATCTGCATCACCTAGATAAGTAAAGTGATTGGCTTTAGAACCGAGTCCAATATTTGAATTTTTGACTTCGACGAAGTTGCCAATATGCACATCATTCGCAAGATTTGCTCCTGGGCGAAGACGGGCGAAAGGACCGATTTGGGTGTTTTCTCCAACGATCGCATTTTCAAAAATGCTATAGGCTTGAACTTTAGTGCCTGCCGCAATACGAGTATTTTTTAAAATACAGCCTGCGCCAAGTTGAACGTTGTCACCTAATTCGCAATCACCTTCAATAATGACATTGACATCAATTTGTACATCTTGACCACATTTCACAGTTCCACGTAGGTCAAAACGATTTGGATCAATTAAATGTACGCCTTGTTGCATCAATTCTTTTGCTTGCTGTTGCTGAAATTGACGTTCCAAAGTTGCAAGTTGTAGGCGGTCATTCACACCTTCAACTTCAAATTCAAGCTCAGGTTGAATTGAAGCAATTTCTAAGCCATCCGCAACGGCCATTGCCACGATATCCGTAAGGTAATATTCACCTTGAACATTGTTGTTCAAAAGCTTTGGCAACCATTGATGTAATTTGGCATTACTTACACAATAAATGCCAGTATTAATTTCTTGTATTAGACGCTGTTCGTCATTGGCATCTTTATGCTCAACAATCGCTTGAATCTTATCTGCTTGACGAACGATACGACCATAGCCTGTTGGATTTTCAACATTCAGGGTGATCATACCAATACCAGATTGGCTAGAAGCTTCAAGTAACTGTTCAAGGGTGCTTTGACGAACGAGTGGAACATCCCCATATAAAATCAAAGAAATACCATCTTGAGGTAATACAGGGAGAGTCATTTGAACAGCATGACCTGTTCCTAACTGTTCTGCTTGTTCAACCCACTCTATTTGTTCAGCAGCAAAGCTTTGTTTAACTAGATCACCACCATGCCCATAGATCGTAATAATATTTTGAGCATGTAATTTTTTTGCAGTTTGAATCACATGTCCTAAAAGTGGACGACCTGCCAATGGTTGGAGAACTTTGGGTAGTTTCGAACGCATCCGCGTTCCTTTCCCTGCTGCAAGAATAATAACAGTTGTTGACATAACTAACCCTAATATCAATGGTTTAAGTCAAAAAATAAAAATGAATCATAAAAATACAAAGCGCAGCCCAAAGACCTGCAATGATGTCATCAAGCATAATCCCTAAACCACCAGTAACTTTTTGGTCTGCCCAACTAATCGGAAATGGTTTCCAGATGTCAAATATACGGAAAAAAATAAAACCGACAATGACCCATAACCAATTTAATTGCTGTAGATAGAGCAAGGGTAGGAGCGTAATAGATTGCCCTGCAAATTCATCCCACACAATTCGACCATCATCGTGTACATGAATGACTTTAGCTGTTTGCCCACAGATGTATATGCCCACCAAAGACATGATAAAAATTGCTAAAACACTCAAATTAAAACCGAGATATAACCATAATGGTGTAAATAACAATGCAAATGCAGAACCAAATGTTCCCGGTGCTTTAGGACTGAGACCAGAACCAAATCCAACCCCGCAGAAAACGATGCAGCGATCGAACCAAGTCATCTGTTTGAAGTGAATGGGAGGCTTATGCAAAATGTTGGTATCCATGAATTTGTAGTGGGCAATTTTCACCCATATACTCAAATAACAATCCAGTTTGTTGGGTAATTTTGCCGATTATTGTAAGCGGAATATCTAATTGTTGTCGCGACAGTTTTTCAAAATTTTGCGGTGATATTGTAAAACATAATTCATAATCATCACCGCCTGCGAGGGCGTAATGCCAAGCTTGTCGCAAATCTATATTTTTCAGTGACTGATCTATCGGAAGTTGCTCAAGCTGTAATGTTGCACCTACTTTTGAGGCGTTCAGAATATGTCCTAAATCTTGTGCGAGTCCATCTGAAACATCAATCATACTTGATGCTAAACCTTTCAGCTGTTGCCCCAAATTACAACGAGGTGTTGGATAATCTAAGCGTTGTTGTAGAGGATGTCCTAAGTGTTGTAATCCAAACGCGGCATCACCAATCTGTCCACTAATACAGACATAGTCGCCGACTTGTGCGCCTGCACGCGTGATGGCTTGACCTTGTTCAATCCAGCCTAAAGCGGTGACACTTATAGTAAGTTGGGTACTTTGAGTGGTATCGCCACCGATTAGGCTAACACCAAATTGATCGCAACAATCAAAAAGACCCTGACTAAATCCAGCCAACCAGTCATGATCAACGGTAGGGAGGCTGAGTGCGAGTAAAATACTATGGGGTTTTGCACCCATTGCGGCGAGATCAGATAAATTGACCGCGACACTTTTCCAGCCAATGGCATGGGCTGTCGTATCTAAAGGGAAATGTCGACCAGCAACTAATGTATCTGCACAGATCACGAGTTGTTGTGAAGAAGGAGGGGTGACGATGGCTGAGTCATCACCGATGCCTAAACTGACATCAGATTTTGATGTACGTTTAAAGTACCGCTCAATAATTGAAAACTCAGCCATGCAACATCAAGCCTATTATTTTGCTTGTTGTTTTTCAGCTTCACGAAGCTTTGATGAAAGACGGTCTAATACACCATTGATGTATTTATGGCTGTCTGCACCACCAAAGTGTTTTGCTAGCTCAATTGCTTCATCAAGTACAACACGGTATGGAACTTCGAGATGATCTCGTAATTCGTAAGCACCAAGTCGTAAGGTTGCAAGCTCTACACCATCTAGTGCAGTTAACTCACGATCAAGTACAGGGATGAGTAACTCATCTAAAGCTTCATGTTGAGCAACCACTTGAGTGAGCAATTCATGGTAATAGTTAAGGTCAACTTTGTGCATAGCATTTTCTACACGTGTACGTGCTTCAATTTCATGGACAGGGTTATGACTCATTTGCCATTCATAAATCCCTTGTACAGCAAAACGACGTGCTTTGCGTTTCGCTGCATAAGCGGCCTGAAGTGTTTGCGACATGCTTTAAATTGCCTTTAATAAGTTAACCATTTCGATTGCAGTCAATGCAGCTTCGCTACCTTTGTTTCCTGCTTTCGTACCTGAACGTTCGATTGCTTGTTCAATGCTGTCTGTGGTTAAGACACCATTGATCACAGGCATTGTGCTTTCAAGTGCAACTACACCTAAACCTTTCGCACATTCACCTGCAACAAAATCAAAATGTGGTGTGCTACCACGGATCACTGCACCGAGTGCAATGATGGCATCAAATTTGTTTGAAGCCGCTAATTTTTTTGCAACGATAGGAAGTTCCCACGCACCTGGTGCGTGAATAACAGTAATCGCATCTTCTGAAACGCCATGACGTTTTAAAGTGTCGATCGCGCCTTCAAGTAAATGTTCAACCACGAAGCTGTTGAAACGTCCTACTAAGATCGCATAACGACCTTCGCTTGCGAGATGTAATAAACCTTCAATTCGGCGAATTGCCATAGCAACCTCGATTATTTTGCTGTGATTTGATCGGCAGTGATATATTCCACTACCTCTAAATGGAAACCAGATAAAGCATTGAAACGAAGCGGAGAACTCAGAAGCTTCATTTTTTCAACACCTAAATCTCGTAAAATCTGCGCGCCAACACCAATCGTCTGGTATTGATGCGAAAGTGCTGCATTAGACTTAAGCGGTTTTGGCTGATTTAACTGCTCTAAGGCATGTCCTAGATCTTCTAAATGATCTTGACCAATCCATACCAATACACCGCGATCGCTTGCAGCAATTGTTTTCATTGCTAGATCTAAATTCCACGCTGCCGAACCATCGGCCTTATTTAATTTTAATAAGTCGCGGACAGGATTAAAACCATGCACACGAACAGTGGTGATGCCTTGTTTCGGTTCGCCTTTTACTAAAGCTAAATGGATATCTGGATTACCAATTTCACGGTATTTATACAGTTCAAATGTACCGTATTCTGTATCAATGCTTTCTTGAGACAAACGTTCAACAGTTTGTTCATTAGTCATGCGGTAATGGATCAGATCCGCAATCGTACCGATTTTTAAGCCATGTTTCTCTGCAAAGACTTCTAAATCAGGGCGACGAGCCATAGTGCCGTCATCATTAATAATTTCACAGATAACAGAGGCAGGCTCTAGACCTGCTAAACGGGTGAGGTCGCACCCTGCTTCCGTATGACCTGCACGATGCAGTACGCCGCCCGGTTGAGCCATCAATGGGAAAATATGACCAGGTTGAACGATATCACTTGGTTTAGCATGTGCTGCAACTGCGGTGCGAATCGTATGCGCGCGTTCAGCAGCGGAGATACCGGTACTGATCCCTTCAGCTGCTTCAATTGACAGCGTGAAGTTAGTTGCATGTTGTGCACCGTTTTGATCTACCATTAACGGTAAATTAAGCTGTTTACAGCGATCACGGCTCAAAGTTAGGCAAACTAGGCCGCGTGCATGCGTAATCATGAAGTTAATATCTTCAGGGCGAACATGCGTCGCAGCGATGACTAAGTCACCTTCATTTTCACGATCTTCATCATCCATTAGGATGACCATTTTGCCTGCACGAATATCTGCGACAAGCTCTTCAACACGACTCAGCGGCATTCGCTTTCACCTTTTATGCTGCCTTTTAGGGCACTAGTATTCGATAAATCTGGTGTAGTTTACCGTATTTTAATAAATTTCGCCTGTGCTTCTTTATCAATTAAAAAAGTGAATCAAGCAAATAATAAAGCAACGCTTTATCCTAATGGGCATTTATAGCCCTGTAAGGGAGCGTTGCATTTTGAATTTGAACCGATACATTCGATCGACCTAAGATTCAGTCGAAGCTTTTACTTTTTTACCCATCAAAATTTCAGTGCGCAGATTTTGTGCTACGGTAGCACATTGCTCATTCATCCCATTAATCATAAAGGCATGACGAGTCATAATACTACTCGGATTTGGCATCACAACTAATTCATAACTGTTTTGAACCGTTTTGAGTTGCTCATGATTGAGGTGTAAAGCTGCTTCTTTGGCATGTAAGTGTTGAGTTAAGCGCTTGGCTGCTTCTATGGCATCTAATTGCATTGCGTCTACAGCACTAGCAACAGCACCGCGTGTTTGTAGTGCAAAACGTTTATCTTCACGATAACGCTTATATAAAACATCTGCCAATAACTGAAAAACAGCACCAATCATCATCAGGCATTCTAATGCATGAGGATGTTCTGATGTCGTCGACAAGGTTGCGCCTTCGGCATTAAATTCTTGAACAACGTTAATTTGTGCAGCGTCGAGTTGGTAATGTTTCGCACAGAGATCAATGCTTTTATCCAAGAACAATTGACAGAGTTTAAAATAAGGCACAGAAACCGATTGATTGACACTGCTCAACAGTTGTTTTGGATCATAAAACTGGATATTCAGTGCGACAGTTTGATGATCTAAATTGATTTGTTGATCTGTTGAAGCTTTTTCAATACGTGATTTTGGTTGTACTTTTGCCTGTTGCTGTGCTTGTGCAACTAACGTGACTGTATTTTGCTTCTCAAGTGCGAGAGCCTGAGTTAAACGTTGAATTTCATGTTTAAGATGATTTTCTTGGTTAATACGAGCTAAATATTCACTACGTGTTGGACGTGCAATGGCACGATACGCCAACCAGATCAACCCATGAATAAATAAAGATGCCAAAATCGCCAGCCACTGCGTGCGTAAGATTTCACCAATACTTGGTTGGATAAGCGTAATTTCAACCGTTCCAACTTTCTTCTCATTTTGTAGTGCATCTCGAACAAAAACTTCACCTTGACGCGTCTTTGCCATACCACTGGTTGCAAGGACTTGTTTATTGGCATCTAAGATACGAATTGAAGCAATACTGGGGTTGGTAGCATAGCGATTGGCAACCAATGCTAATGAGACGGTATTGGCAGGTTCCAACTCTGAAAGACTATCCGCCACTAACTGACTGGTCATCAGTTGTCCTTGGCTGGCGCGATTTTCATTGAGTTGATGTGTCGTTGCAATCACCAATAAAAAGGTATGCAATGCAAAACTTACGATCAGTAGGCTAGCAAATAGCCCTTGGCGAGGCGCATTCAAGTTAAACTTCCAAGGCAAATAGATTTAGGTTGGGTTATGTTATGATTCTTACATACAATAGTTGTCGCTCAAACACGAGTCAATTCATGCGTGAAATCATTCTTATATCCTTTTTAGGACCAGATCAACCGAATCAGTTTACTCGATTAATGCAGGTACTTTCCGTGCATTCTTTGCAAATACTCGATGTGGGTCAGGCTGTTATCCATAATCAACTCACTTTAGGAATTGTTGTTGCTTCGGATAATGAGACTGCAACAGCATTAGCAATGAAAGAGATTTTGATTTTAGCACATGATATTGGCTTAACTGTGCGATTTAAACCAATCTCCAACGCAGAATATGATCAATGGGTGAGTGAAGGTGGGCGTACACGTTATATCGTGACGGCACTTGCGCCTGAGCTTACCGCTGCGCATTTGCAGGCAGTCACTAAAATTGTATCGAGTCAGGGCTTCAATATTGAAACAGTAACACGCTTATCTGGTCGTTTAGATCTCGATGCAGAAAGCCAATTTCCACGTCGTGCCTGTGTTCAGTTTGGCCTAAGTGGACAAATGTTGGATGCACAAGCGATGCGAGCTGCATGTTTGAGTTTGTCAGGTGAACTGAATATTGATGTGGCGGTACAAGAAGATAATGCTTACCGTCGTAATCGTCGTTTAGTTTGTTTTGATATGGACTCCACCTTGATTGAACAAGAAGTGATTGATGAATTGGCGCTAGAAGCAGGTGTCGGTGAACAGGTCGCTGAAATTACTGAGCGTGCCATGCAAGGTGAACTCGATTTCCAACAAAGTTTTCGTGCACGTGTTGCATTATTGAAAGGTTTAGATGCCTCTGTATTACCTAAAATTGCAGAACGTTTAACCGTGATGGAAGGGGCGGAACGTTTAATTTCGACACTGAAAGCATTAGGATATAAAACGGCAATCTTATCGGGTGGTTTCCAGTATTTTGCTGAATATTTACAAGCAAAGCTCGGTATTGATGAGGTACATGCCAATATTTTAGATGTACAAGACGGGTTGGTGACAGGTGAAGTCAAAGGCGCAATCGTGGATGGCGCACGTAAGGCTGAATTATTGCGTCAATTGGCAGATAAAATGGGAATTTCATTAGAGCAGGCGATGGCTGTTGGTGATGGTGCTAATGATCTACCAATGCTATCAATCGCTGGTTTAGGCGTGGCGTTCCGCGCTAAACCACTTGTTCGTCAAAATGCGAATCAGGCGATTTCGAGTGTAGGTTTAGATGGTGTTTTGTACTTATTGGGTATGCATGATAAAGATTTAAATCGTGCTTAACACGCGAGTTCTTAGATGTAAATAAAGCCGCTTTCGAAGCGGTTTTATTTATTCTACAAGCGTCATTAATTCGTCATATTTATGTCTAAATGTATAGAAAAACAACGATAAAAAAATTCTGAAAAAAGTTTCTGAATGATTAAAAAGAGCTATATTTTTTTGTAATGACACGCCGCAATTGATACTATATAGCACTTTGAGACTTTTGTAATTTAAAAAAATGTAATGACAAAAGCATATTGCGACACCTTGTGTCGTATGGTTAATTTCAAGCTCTTTTTTTCTATAAAAAACCCTCCATAATGCATAAAGACGTTAATGCAACACCGAATACTGTTTAGAGATTACAGAACAAATATGAGGTTTGGACACGATCCAAACCACCTTTTAAAGACGGAGGTTTCTATGGAAGCAGCGAATTTCACCATGTGGGTTGGATTTGGCTTAATCGCTGTCGCAGTTATTGCTGTTTTCTTTTCTCCTTATCGTCGTTGGTTAGGCTTTATGCTAGCGGGTATGTTGAGTTGGGGACTATTAGAAGTGGTGCGCTTTGGTATGCAAACCATGTTCGAAATGTCGGTCGCCTATAGTTATTTGACAGCCCTGAGCCTTGCGATGGTAACGGTTACATTCATACTTTTACGTGAAGACAAACAAACACAAAAGCAATTGGCGAAACGTCAGTATATTGAACATACGCCAGTCTACAAGGATGACCAACAACAATGTTCTAGCCGATAATTTATAATAATTTGAACTACATCAAAGGCATGCTCAGCATGCCTTTTTTGTGCTAACTTTCTGCAACAAAGCTTTTACAGACATATGGACAATTGTGCTAGGATACGGTTGTCTTAATTTTCATCATTATACTGTAGGCATAAATGTCATGAAGCTTTCTTCTTTACCTGTGATTCAGTTACCGATCGTTGATGTAAGCACTGACCCACTTGATCTATTAGTGGCAGGTTTGGCGTTACGTATGAAGCAATTGGCACGTACGAGCCCAAAGTTTATTGAATTGGTTCATGACCGTGAATTTCGTATTCAAATTGGTACAGATTTAGGTTTGGCACGCCAGATTATTGTTAATCGTGGCAAAATTGATACGGTTGCGGGTAGTCTTGAAAAAGCTGATTTTATTTTGCAATTTGCTTCAAGTGAGCAAGGTGTAAAAACTTTGGTGAAGGGTGATCCAACTGCATTCATGACAGGTATGCAAGATGGCAGCATTAAAATGGAAGGTGACTTCAGCTTGTTAGTTTGGTTTAACCAAGCAGCTAAATTGATTCCACCGAAAGTGCCAAAACCAGTAAAAGAAAAAATTCGCCAAGCACGTGCATTTATTAAAGAAAAAACAGGTAAATAAACCAACCTGAAAAAAACTCCCTAAAAGGGAGTTTTTTTATGTCTCATTTATTCAATTTCTAAATTAAAAGTCACAGGTCCGTCATTAATTAAATGGACTTTCATATCAGCAGCAAAAATACCTGTTTGGACATGAGTAAATTGTTGACGCGCATACTCAACCAATTGCTCATACAAAGCTTTCGCTTCGGCTGGCGGCATGGCAGGTCCAAAGTCAGGACGTAAGCCTTTTTGTGTTTGCGCCATCAAAGTAAATTGTGAGACCAATAAAAGTCCCCCCTGAGCTTGGCTCAGATTCCACCCCATTTTGCCTTGTTCATCATCAAATATTCGATATTTTAAAATCTTATCAATGAGCTTTTGTCCTTGCTCTAAAGTATCGCTTTTACCTAGACCTAAGAACACGAGTAAGCCATGCTGAATTTCGCCAGTGGTTTGACCCTCAACTACGACTTTAGCTTCTAGAACTCGTTGAATTAATGCGCGCATAAGATTAAAAAATAGGTGAAATAGAGTGAGGCAGTGTAACAGACACCGCATATAAAAATGAGTTGTGCAGCAAAAGTCTACTATTCAATACGAGTCAATTGATTGTATAACAATAGCTATTATGCAAAAGAATCGGTTATAACCATCCGCTATGTCTGCCATTATTCGATCTTTACTCGACACTGACTTATATAAATTCACCATGCTACAAGTGGTGCTGCATCAATTTCCACAGACGCATAGCGTGTATTTATTTCGTTGTCGAAACTTAGAAGATACGGTTTATCCTTTGGTTGAGATTCTAGAAGATCTGAATCATCAGCTTGATTTACTCTGTGAATTGCGTTTTGCTGAAGATGAGTTGCAATATCTTCGTTCTTTACGTTTCATTAAAAGTGATTTTGTTGATTACCTTGAATTATTCCAGCTAAAAAGACGTTTTATCCAAGCCAGTATTGATGAATCGGGTAGGTTAGATATTCGGATTGAAGGACCGATGGTTCAGGCCATGATGTTTGAGATTTTTGTATTGGCGATCGTTAATGAGTTGTATTTCCACCGTATCCGTAGCGATGAGGTATTGGCGGAAGGTGAACGTCGCTTACAACAGAAATTACTTCAGTTAGAACAATATGCTAAAGAACAAAAAGAGAGTGATCCACCATTTTTAGTTTCGGATTTTGGCACACGCCGTCGTTATAGTTTTGAATGGCAAAAACATGTGGTACAAGCCTTTCATGCGGTTGCACCAAAAGTGTTTCGTGGAACCAGTAATGTTCTACTTGCTAAAGAGCTGGGTATTAGCCCAATCGGGACGATGGCACATGAGTTTTTACAAGCGTTTCAAGCTTTAGATGTCCGATTACGTAATTTTCAAAAAGCGGCTCTAGAAGCATGGGTACAAGAATATCGTGGTGATTTAGGCATTGCTTTGACCGATGTGGTTGGCATGGATGCTTTTCTACGTGATTTTGATTTGTACTTTGCCAAACTCTTTGATGGCTTACGTCATGACAGTGGTGATCCGTATGAATGGGGCGATAAAGCCTATGCACACTATCGCAAATTAAAGATTGATACCAAAACCAAGATGCTGACTTTTAGTGATGGTTTGAATTTAGAAAAAGCATGGTTATTACATCAATATTTTAAAGACCGTTTCCAAGTCAGTTTTGGTATCGGGACAAATTTAACCAATGATATGGGACAGACGCCATTGAATATTGTGTTGAAATTGGTGGAATGTAATGGTCAGTCGGTTGCAAAGATTTCGGATAGTTCGGGTAAAACCATGAGCGATAATGAAACTTTCCTTGCATATTTAAGGCAGGTGTTTGAGATTGAGGACAGAAAAAACTAAAATTTAATAAATTAAAAATCTTGTGTGCATTTAGCTATCGTGGCGGCGGCATGGATGCCGCCTGTTGGACTGCATTACATGGATGTAATGTCAGTCCAACAAAAGATTTTTGTTACTTTTGATCTTTCAAAAGTAAGGTATCGCCTACACGTGAATATTTAAACTTTGAATGTAAAGTGAGGCGGTGTAAACGTAACGGAGCCATACTGAATTCTCATCTTATTTCAGGATAAGCTTTCAGTTGGACTTACTTTTCAAGGATGAAAAGTAAGCAAAAATCCTCTGTCTGGCTGACGGCACATCCTTGATGCCGCAGCCAGACGGGCGGCATCCATGCCGCCTTTGCACAAGCTAATTTTTTCAAAAATTTAGTTTTGGGTTTACGCCAATAAATATTTTCAAGCGTTGTGGTTTGGGGCAAGGCATATCTCATTCTTTGCAAACATAATCCAAAAAATCAGACAAAGATAAAAAGTCGGCTATGTTAAAATCAATCTAATGCGGATGACAAAACAGCATAAAAATGACTGACGTAGATTTTAAACTGGGTTTACTGATTGAGCCTGAAGAACTTGTACCTTATTTAGGACATGAGCTGATTCGTGTCGTTGATTTAAGCCGAGCATCGGTTTATGAACAATTGCATATTCCTCATGCCATTCATTTACAGCCTAAATTCTTGGTTGCACAGCATGAACAGGCGAATGGGATATTACCTGATCTAGCAGGTTTACAAGCTCTCGTCGAAAAATTAAATATTTCATCTCAACATCATATTGTCGTTTATGACGATGAAGGTGGGGCGTGGGCAGGGCGTTTAATCTGGAATTTACATTGTCTTGGTTTTAACCGCACCAGTTTGATTAATGGTGGGATTCATGCTTGGTTGGGGGCAGGCTTACCAACCACAGCAGATATAGATAAATTTATCCCTGTGAATGAGCTTGTGCAAGTTAATTTGAATAGCTTGCAACAGTATCGAGTTGAATACAATGAATTACTTCAGCAGGTTCAAGAACAGAATATTCAGCTCTGGGATTGTCGCACTAATGAAGAATATACTGGACTACGTTTAGCTGCGCGACGCGGTGGTCACATCCCAAATGCATTGCATTTTGAATGGAGTACTGCCCTAAACCGTGAAAATCATCTAAAATTACACCCACTTGAACGCACTCAACAACGTTTAGAACAATTAGGCTTTAATTTACAACAACCTGTGGTGGTGTATTGTCAGTCACATCATCGTTCGGGTTTGGCGTATATATTGGCAAGATTGCTCAATTGGCAAGTCAGAGCCTACGATGGTGCGTGGAGTGAATGGGGCAATCGCCTCGATAGTCCTATTATTTCAGGGGAGTCACCGTCTTGAGTTTTTCAGCAGATTTAAAAAAACAACTTTTTATCAAAGCACAAAATTTAGTACCGCAACATCAACTGAGCCGTGTTATTGGCAAAGTTGCCGCAAGTGAAAATGTTTTGGTGAAAACTGCTGTGATTCAAGCATTCAAAGCAAAATATGGCATTGATATGAGCATTGCCGAACAAACTAATCCGAATCAATATAAATCATTTAATGAATTTTTCACTCGTGCATTAAAACAAGGTGTACGTGGTGTAGATGAACAAGCGGATAGTATTGTTTGCCCTGCGGATGGTGCGATTTCACAGTTAGGTAAAATTGAAGCAGGTGATATTTTTCAGGCCAAAGGTCAAAGCTTTTCTGTAGAGAAATTAATTGGCGATCCACAACTGGCAAAACCATTTATTGATGGTGAGTTTGCAACAGTCTATTTGTCACCGAAAGATTATCATCGTGTACATATGCCATTTGCAGGTACATTGACTGAAACTTTATATATCCCAGGTGAGTTGTTCTCAGTCAACCAAACCACGGCTGAAAATGTACCAGGTTTGTTTGCACGTAATGAGCGTATGGTATGTTTGTTTGATACTGAACTTGGTCGTATGGCGGTGGTCTTAGTCGGTGCAATGATTGTGGCAGGCATTGAAACTGTTGCAACGGGTAAAGTAAAACCAACAGGTCGTGTTGAATTACAACATCACCAAATGCAGTTAGATAAAGGGGCTGAGTTAGGTCGTTTCTATTTAGGTTCTACTGCTGTAGTCTTATTTGAAAAAGATAAAATGGTGTGGGAAGAGCAGTTTAAAGCCAATTCAACTGTAGTAATGGGTGAGCGTTTAGGTCATTCGATTTAATTCAGAATTGAGTTAAAAAAGCCCCGGAATTAGGGGCTTTTTTTATTACTATGAATCGTGCAGTAACTTCATTAGATCTTTATCTAAATTCGTTAGAAAAGATATTCCATATTTGTCTTCTTTTAACATCTGAAAAAGGTGATTTGGTAAATCGTTCTTATATTCTGAAAAGCATGTTGCTAGTCCTATAGCGATAGATGCAACACTATCCGTATCTCCACCCAATTCAATGCATGCTTTCAAGAGTGAGCTCATTGATTCATATTTTAATAAACAGCTAAAAGCTGCGCTAACGGTATCATATGCACTTAAAGAAACTCTTTCTTGCCAATTAAAATTCCATTCATTAAAGCCTTCATCTTCTAAGAAACTTTCCAATTCTGATAATGTGCCTCTCTCTTGTAAACCATAATATGCCGCTAAAGCTACAGCACAACTCGAGGATATTCCTAACCTAGTATTATGCGTAATTTGTGCTTGCAGTGTGGCAAAAGTAACAACATCACTTTTATTTTTTAAAAATCCGATAGGTACTGAACGCATAGCAGCACCGTTTCTTTCACTAGTTGATATCAGCCTATTAAGTAATTCTTTCCCTGAACTAACTTGGGTTAACAAATTATAAAAGCCTTCGGAATACCCAAACCTAATATCTCTTTTGAAAGATTCTAAAAACTTGGCAGCTATATTTTCTTTATTCCATTCTTTTCCTGACAAGATAAATTCTGCTATAGCAATTGACATTTGAGTATCATCTGTATATTTACCTGAGATATCATATAGCTCATGTTTACAATAAGATTCTAAGTTATTATGAATACTGATTTTTTCTATGGCACAAAATTCGAATCCTGCACCATATGCATCTGCAATAGCTATTTCAGTTAACACGAAAATGTATCCTCTTTTAGATATATTTTAATCAGTTATTAGAAGCTACGTATACAACTTCATTTACAATATTTTATTTAAATGTATGGAGTAAAAATACATTTCTAAGTCTTACTTTGAAAAAGTATGTTGAATAATTCTTGCGATACAATGGCTCTTTAGAAAATAATTTGATTAAAAATCAGATAAAGAAATTTTTTAAGTTTAATTACTTTATCATTAAATAACTTAAGCACACTACATACTTTAAAAGGATTCTTATCTCGCATAAGTAAACTTTATTTAATCTATGAACTAAAATGCTCTGTACGCTTTTTCTTACACCAATTCCAGTCAATGACCCATATCCGTACCCATCTAAATCACCTAATATGGGCTCATCGGGAACAGGAAGTTCCAAAACATAAAACAAAAATGATAAGTTTGAGCATCAGGACGTGAGGTAGGACAGGAGTTATACCTAAAGTGCGAAATACGAAAAAGCCCGACAGGATGTCGGGCTTTTTCATTTGATCTGAAACTCAGTAAGTTTCTAAAAGTTCATCTGCTTAGCATTGTAATAAGCATGAATAGCATCTGCACAACTGTTAATGATTGGGTCTTCATCCTTTTTCCAGATTAATTTGACTTCACTCAATGCGTTTTCATCGTGAATGGGAATGAGTCTGACATTATTTGGAAGAATCACTTTAAATTCCTCAGGTACGATACAAATGCCAAAACCATTCGCGACTAACTCCAGTTGAGACCTCTTTCTCGAATAGATTTTGGTTCTTTTGGGAGTAAAACCATTAACCAAACATAAATTAGCTGCCAGATAGCTTAACCCACCACGTCCTTTATGAGGCACAGAAACAAAATTAAGTTGTGCTAACTCTCGAATCGTCACACTTTCTTTTTCATAGAAAAAGGAGTCTGAGCTATGAGCAGCAACGTATAAAGGGGCAGTGTATAAACTGATCGAATTTACATCATTTAGATTGTGATAAATCGGCGGGCGAATAAAGCCCAAGTCAATGCTGCCATTTAATAAATATTCGAGCTGTAGTTCAGATGATAAAGTATTCATTTCAATATCAATCAAATGTGTATCACACAACTGCTCAAAGATTTCGAGCTTATTTTGATCAAGCACAATACTACTAGAATGTGCGATTTTAATAATTCTCCCTTCACCGCGACTAATACTTTGAGCACTCACAATCGAGCTTTTTAAATGATCAAGATTGGTCTTTAAGCTTTTATATAGTGCTTCACCTGCAGGGGTGAGCCTTATTTTTTTCTCTGAGCGATCAAAAATTTCAAAGCCCAGTTCTTCTTCTAAATTTTTAATTTGCCTGCTGAGAGCTGATTGGGCAATAAAAAGCTTTTCTGACGCTGCAATAAAGCCACCAGTTTCAACAATCGTGATTAGATAATTGAATTGTTTTAATGTCCACATATCTCAAAATTAGATCATTGCTTGTTTTTTCTATATTAGATTAGATGGTAAAAATCTTATACCTTTTTCATAGATTCTTTATTTGAGTAACTGAAGATGACCATGACAAAGAAAATATTAATATTGATCGCTTTTGTTATCATTTGTCTACTCGCTCAAAGCTATGATGCTTATATGGGAATGACGAGTTCAATAGATCATATGAATTTATTGGGTGATTAACAGCATTCATTTAAGTTCAAGCTTAGATTTAATCTATTTGATAAATTGATCTAAGATTTAATCATGTACGCTTTTTCTTACATTGATTAAGGTGAATATCCCATTTGCAGCTTTAATTGAATTGTCTAATATCAATTCATCAGGAACAGGAAGTTCCAAAACATAAAACAAGAATGATAAGTTTGTGCATCAGGATGTGAGGTATGACAGGAGTTGTACCTAGTGAAAGGAATATGAAAAAAGCTCGACAGGATGTCGGGCTTTTTTTATTCGATTTGAATTTGTTTTGCCCAAAACTCAATAAGAAATTGCAGAGATTGGCTGAGCGGTTTGTAGCTTGGCCAAATCGCATGAATTGGCATATCTAACCCATTGGTCGTATCACTAAATGCTAAACGAGCTAAACTTTGCTGGTTAAAATGCTCTTTCACAATAGAAAGGGGAAAATTTCCCCAACCTAATCCTTGCTCGACCATCTGAATTGCCATCGACAAATTATCAGTCGTCCAATAGGTTTCAGAAACCAGAATGCGTGGATCCGGTAAAGCATAATGTTTACTCGCCACAATAATTTGTCTTAATTCAGACAGCGTGGTGAGTTCATTGCGCTGCTGCTCTTTCAATTTCTGTGCATTGTAGGGTGAAATGGCTGCTACAAACTTTTCCATCGCTAATAATCGAAAACGTTGGTTTGTATCAATACTTGAAGAACTATAAGCAACATATAAGTCAATTTCATTTTTTTCTAGGCGCTCTTTTAATTCTTGTTGAGGTGCTGAAACCATTTCAATATTGAGTAGTGGATAACGTTGAATCAGTTGTTCAATTCCCGCCAATAAAAACTTTTGGTTGACGTCTGCAGCAACCCCAATCGAAATATCAGTTTCGAGTCCCATCGAAAGCTCGCTTAAATGCATTTCAAGTTGGCGCATTTTGGTGACAATTAATCGAGCATGCGGTTCAATTGAAAGAGCGATTTTGGTAGGGGCGAGATGATTTTTACTGCGCTCAAATAATTTTAAATTCAATTCAGCTTCTAGGTTCGCAATCGCCATGCTGACAGCCGAGGGCACTCGATTCAAGGCACGTGCCGCTGCGGAAAAATTACCACGATCAATAATTTCAAGAATCAATTCTAACTGATCACTGCTGAGCTTCATGACAATTTCCTTGTCAGTAAATCTGATGATGATTGACTTTTTTTATCAAATTTAAAGCGTAAAATCCACTCATTATTGATTTTAAGGCGTGGTCATGCAAGGAACCAAGAGAAGAGTCACCTACGTATTTTTCTATGAAGTTTTTAGCTTTTTCATCTGTGCGATGGTGCTGGCTGTACTTTCGGATACAAGCATAAGTCATACAGGACCTTTGTCGATCTTGATTGCTTTGATCGCAGTGACGATAAATTACTTTTATAACCATGTATTTGAGATGTGGGAAAAAAAGCAGATCTCCAAAAAACGCACAGTAATGAGACGGGTAGTACATGCCATCGGCTTTCAGATTGTCTTAGTGATGATTTTGATTCCACTGATTGCATGGTGGATGCAGATTAGTTTAATAAAAGCATTTTTGTTAGATTTCAGCCTGATGGTTCTGATACCTTGTTATACCTTTGTTTATAATTATCTTTTCGACCATATTTTTGGTTTACCCAGTCATTTGGTGGAGTCGAAAACTGTATCTGTTTAAGTCATTCCTTCATTTGAAATATATTTTTATCTATGTGTTATTGATCTCAAAATCACAGAATTATTTGAAAAAAGAGCGTATTTATATACGCTCTTTTTGATGGATTTTTAATCTAATTTTGAAAGAGAGATTTCTAATTTAGAGACGAATCCACGTCATATTTCTAAACGTATTATTATTCGAGTTTTTAGCATTTATCGTGAGCATTTTACCTGTTTTGCTTAAACGCGCATTCAAACTATATTTATATCCATCATAAGGATTGATCCATACACCTTGTCCAAATTCTTCATTTAGATTCAGCATTTTAAGATTACTCAGTACTTCCATACCAATAATCGGCTGATTTTTTAAAGCACCAGTACAAGGGGTGCATAGTGTAGGAATCGCCTCTTTGCCTTGAGGGTACATTTTCACAATGACAGCACTGTATTGTTCAGTTTTAGAATTACGTCTGATCACAATATCAGATAGATAAGAACCACTCCGTTCATCTACCACTTTCCAAGTGCCGATCAATGGATCAGTGGGCATTGCGATCGCTGAAAATGAACTACTTAAGCCTAGGAGAAAGGCGAAACTACGAAAGAAATGAGAATTCATAAAATATATTACGTCTAAAGAGGAATGTGTGAGCGGTGAAATTAATCAAAATATTATTATATTATTATTGTAATTAAATTGTAATATCAAATATTTAGGGAGCAATTTTAGCTCCCTTTATTTAGCCTATACGATACAAACGTTCTTTGGGAAAGACAGCGGTAAAGGTTGAGCCTTCGTTTTCTTTAGAGCTAATTTCTAAATGGGCGCCATGTTGCATTAACACATGTTTGACGATTGCTAAGCCTAAACCTGTGCCCCCTGTCTGACGGCTACGTGCGCTGTCAACACGATAAAAACGCTCAGTTAAACGGGGCAGATGTTTTGGATTAATGCCAATCCCATTGTCTTGTACGGTAAAGTAAGCGTGATCGCCATCTTCATGCCAGCCAATTGTAATAATGCCGCCTTTCGGTGTGTATTTAATTGCGTTGGTGATTAAATTACTAAACGCACTGGCAATTTCCATATCAGAGCCGATTAAATCACAATGACTGTCGATATCTAAATTTAAAGTATGACCATAATCGAGATTATAAGCACGCGCATCATCAAATAATTGATTCATCAAATTTGCCATGTCAATAATTTGATTTTTTGCGACTTTTTTATTGTTTTCTAAATTGGATAAAAGCAATAAATCATTCACCAATGCATTCATGCGTTTGGTTTGTGATTGCATTTGAGTGAAAGCACGTTTCCAGCGAGGAGTAATGTCATCTTGATCGATAAATGTTTCGATATAACCACTCAGTACGGTGAGTGGTGTACGTAATTCATGAGAAATGTTGTCCACGAAGTCTTTACGCATTTGTTCAAGATTATGTACGCGAGTGGTGTCATATGCCACCAATAAGCGGCTTTCGCCACCAAAACGAGTCAACTTCACTTGAACATATCGGTCTTCGTCCATTTGAGCCTGTAAACGGATACCATCAGGTGCTTGATCGATATGATTGAAATATTCAATAAAGCTAGGTTGACGCAAAATAGCCAGTAAATTACGTCCGCGATCCAAAGGATTGATGCCCAATAACTTCTCGGCAGCAGGATTCCACCATTCAATCTGATGTTGGTCATCAATCAAAACGACAGCTTCCGCTAATGCAACCAGAGATGATTGAGCACGATCAATCAAACCTACCATTTCGGCTTGAACGATACGTTCTTGTCGCTGAGCTCGATAGACATTAAATAATAATGCACCCCAAATACCGCTTAGATTTGGGGGGACATCATAGGGACGATTTGAAATCCACTCATTGACTAAATACAGTGAGCGGAGTTGGAGTATAAAAAAAACGACGAACGCGACAAAAATACAGCTCCAAAAGTATCCAACCCCGAATCCAATTAAGCTCGCAATCAATAAGAAAAAAAGTAGCAGTCTTAGATCTTGTTTTGCAAACGTCCATAAATTGCTGTGACGGAAACGTTGATGTTCACGTGCCAATTCAGGGACGGGATAAGGTTCATACATAAAGGATTTTAACCTGCTGCTAAATCAGCTCGTGTAGAAAAACGATAGCCTGTGCCACGTACTGTTTGTACAAAACGATCTACGCCGAAAGGTTCTAAGACTTTGCGTAAACGTCGGATATGCACGTCAATGGTACGATC
Source organism: uncultured Acinetobacter sp. (assembly GCA_913777945.1). GTDB lineage: Bacteria > Pseudomonadota > Gammaproteobacteria > Pseudomonadales > Moraxellaceae > Acinetobacter. The sequence continues at coordinate 70,376 of CAJYTY010000005.1, forward strand.
TTCGATATAAACATTACCGCCCCAAACTTGATCCAGTAATTGTGCACGTGTATACGCACGTTCAGGGTGTGTCATAAAGAAAGCCAATAAACGATATTCGGTTGGACCCATATCGAGAATACTGTTACCAAAGCTCACACGCTGGCTAACTGGATCGAGCATTAAGCCATTAGCATCAATGACTTTTTCGCCACTGAGTGCATTTGCACGACGCAACACGGCTTTGATACGAGAAACCAATTCACGTGTAGAGAATGGTTTGGTCATGTAATCATCTGCACCCGCATCTAGCCCTTGCACTTTATGGTCTTCTTCACCACGTGCTGTCAGCATGATGACAGGAATTTCAGCTAAGTTTTCATCACGTTTGAGACGACGGCATAGATCTACACCACTGACACCACCCGGTAGCATCCAATCCAGCAAAATAAGAGCAGGACGCTGATCGACGATAATCTGATGCGCTTGTTTGGCATCCTCAGCTTGTAAACATTGGAAGCCTGCCATATCCAAAGAGGTATGGATCATTTCGCGGATCGGTAGCTCATCATCGACAATTAAAATATAGTCATCTTTCACTGCGCAATACCCTTAAAATCTGTAACGGTGAACCGTTTTGTTGTTATGACAGGCTTATTACAAAGATTAATTATGACAATATCATTGCAAAAGAGTTAATAAAGTCGAATTTAGCAATAAATTGTGACAATTCTAGGGCAGAGTGGTGACCAAATGATGACAAGTTGTTTGCAAATAAAACAAATGAATTCATTTGGTTAATACCATTGAAACCTTTTTATTGTGTTCGTCACAAAACTGTAAAAGGATTTTAATTTTTTTGTGAGGTGGTTTCAATAAATGATAAAAACACAGCACAACAAGCAGATAACACATCTTCTAAGGGCTGTTTAAAACCTTCGGAAACCCAACGAATAATAATATGCGTGACGTAACCATTTAAACCTGTTGCCATTAATGAAACCTCTTCACCACTTTGAGGTGCATTCGGCATGGTAATCATCACGAAAGCTTGGATAATTCGGTCAAATTGAGTCAAGGTTTCTTGAATCGTCGCCTGATTATGTAAATCTTGCACCAACATGGCATCGATATAAATAATTCGTGCCATACGAGGGTCATCTTTAATTGCACTTAATAATGCGGATAAACCTGCCGTGACCATATTCTTAGGTTCAGGTGCAGCCATGAGCACGGCTTGGGTTAAACAATTTTGCATTTTGCCAATCATTTTTAAGAATACCGTTTGGAAAAGTTCCTCACTTTTCTTAAATGATTCATAAAAATAACGCTCAGTCAGCTTCGCCTCATTACAGACATCTTTGACAGTGACCGAAAAAAATCCCTGTGTACCGTAGGTTGCAATCCCTGCCTCAATCAATTTTTCGCGGCGAGCTTCTTTACGTTCAGTTAAAGAGAGACCTTTAAACTGACGCTCTTTCGCTTCGGTATTATTTTTCTTGCGTGTCGCTAGATCTTCAGTTGCCATGGAAAAACCGTTCCCTAAAAAAGTCTTTAAATCGTATGTCTAAGATTTATTTGCATTTTAAACAGGTCTTGCGAATTTAGAATAACTAAATTTCGTAAAACTTATTTCATCGTGTCTAAACATCTTACGTCATGAAATGTAAATAGACCTAATATGACAAGCAATATGTTGGTTATTGCCATTTGTCTTAAAGCTGTAGTGTACTATATTGACAACCCGTATTGTCAAAATTATATTGGTTATAGCTTAAACTGCACATGATCAAGACAAATGTGTGCATATCATTCGCAATACAAAGGATAGGCAATGAAAAATTTTAAAAATAAAGTCGCAGCGATCACAGGTGCAGGTTCTGGGATTGGACAACAATTGGCAATTTTATTGGCTAAACAAGGTTGCCATTTGTCATTGAGTGATATCAATGAGAAAGGATTAGCGCAAACTGTTGAGTTGGTAAAACAAAATCCAATCACAGTAACGACCAAAGTTCTTGATGTTTCAAACCGTGAAGCGGTGAAGCAATGGGCGCAAGAAACTGTTCAAGATCATGGCTCAGTGAATATGATTTTCAATAACGCAGGTGTGGCACTTGGCTCAACTGTTGAAGGCGCAAGTTATGAAGATTTGGAGTGGATCGTAGGCATTAACTTCTGGGGCGTAGTTTACGGCACGAAAGAATTCTTACCATTCATTAAGCAAACCAAAGATGGGCATATCATCAATATCTCAAGTATTTTCGGTTTAACTTCGCAACCAACACAATCTGCATACAATGCAACAAAATTTGCAGTACGTGGTTTTACTGAATCATTACGTCAAGAACTTGATATTGAAAAGAGTGGCGTAAGTTCTCTTTGCGTACATCCAGGTGGTATCCGTACCAATATCGCAAAAGCTGCTAAAATGAATGACAGCTTAAAGAGCTTGGGCATGGATCCAAATAAATCGATCAAGCAGTTTGATAAATTCTTACGTACACCACCAGAAGAAGCTGCACGTCAGATTTTAAACGCTGTGTTGAAAGATAAACGCCGTTTGTTAATTGGAACAGATGCTCGTATTGTGGATTCTTTCCAACGTCTATTCCCGACGGGTTATCAACGTATTGCTGCACTTGCAACGAAAATGATGTAAGTTGCAAGCATAAAAAAAGCCATTCTTAGAGAATGGCTTTTTTATTTGAGGATCAAAGAAATTTTTAAATAAGGACTTTGATCTTGGTTTTCTTCCAAACGAACTGATAATAAGATGCTTGTAATACACATAAGCACACAAAAGAAAGTGCATAAGCAGTCCAAATGCCCGTTAAGCCCCATAACGAACTAAACCAATAGGCACAAGGAACTTCAATTAAAATAATGGTCAGAATATTTATCATCATTGGGACATTGACGGTTCCACTAGCCCGCATGATTGAAGCAAAAATAGCACTCGCACCGAAGAATAAAATTGACCATAACACAATAAATAAGAGCTGCTGCCCAAGTTCAATGACGCTATGATCGGTAATAAATAGAGCCATTAAATATTTGGAAAATAAGTAAGCCAAAGTGATCAAACAGCCAGTAAATATGACATTCATTCCTAAAGCCGTTCGTGTGACTTTGGCTAATAATTCGGGTTTGCCTGCACCAATCGCTTGAGCGGCAAAAATAGAAGCCGCAATTGAAATAGAGAGGGCTGGAAATTGAATATAGTTGAGGACTTGGTTCACTGCACCATATGCTGCGGTCGCATGTGCACCATAATGATTAACCAAACCAATAATGACTAAGCCTGCCAATGAAGTTGTCACCATCTGGATGCCTGTTGGGATACCAAGTTTTAGGATCAGTTTACTTAATGTTGCATCATGGCGAATGCTTTGCAAAAGTCGCGCATCTATTTTGAGAGGGTGATTCTTATAATTGAGGTAGAAGCTTAGAAAGATCAGTACAGCAGCATATCCCATGATTGTTGCAACAGCAGGCGCGACAATGCCTAGAGCAGGGAATCCAAAATAGCCTTTGAGTAAAACAGGTGTTACTGCCAGACCAATCAGGCTGGTTAGGCTCAATGCGATCAGAGGGGTAACACTATCACCGACACCGCGTAAAATCGAAGTATAAATAATATAGACAAACAATAATGGACTACCCACCAGCATCCAGCGAACGTAGGGTAAAGAAAGATGCATGACTTTAGGATCTGTACCTAATAATTGCAAAATATGCTCGGCAAAGCTCCAACCTAAAACAGCAATAATGCTGCCCCCAATCAAAGTCATAAATAGGGTAGAGCCAATCACACTTCTGACTTTTTCAAGATTTTGCGCACCCCATGCCTGTCCAATCAGTACAGTCGTTCCTGCGGAAATCCCGATTACAAATGCCAATAAAAAGAAAAGAATTGGGAAGAATACAGAAACCGCAGCAATCGCATCAACTCCCATCATTTGACCTACAAAGATGGTATTAATCGTTCCCGACAAGTTTTGTAAAATGTTGGTAGCAATCAACGGAACAAGAAAAACAAAAAAAGTTTTCCATAGATTGGGTTGCATGACCAAAGGTTGGCGTGGTGTCATTCAGTTTCCTTCACGCTTCATCCTGAAACGGCTATATTTTTTCCAACATAACATTATCGTTACTGTTGGAGGCATGATTGTTCAGTTTATTTTTGTAGATCAACATTGTACGAGGATTTGACTCGCATGCTCTAAAGTCTGGTCTGTTTTGGCAAAACAAAAACGAATCAGGCGTAGTGATTCAGGCGCTTGTTGATAAAAAACGGAAATAGGAATCGCGACAATTTTGTGTTGCTCTGCGAGGAATTGGCACATTTCCACATCATTCAAGTCAGGGCGAATCGCACTGTAATCTAAATTTTGGAAGTAGGTACCTTGTGATGGAATAAATTTGAAACGTGAACTTTGAATTTGAGTATTAAAAAGATCTCGTTTTGCCTGATAAAAGTTCGGGAGTTCCTGAATGTGCTCAGGATGTTGCTGCATATAGTTCGCTAATGCTATTTGGCAAGGTGTGATTCCGCAAAAATTGGCAAATTGATAAATTTGACGAAACAAACGCATTAAATGTGGTGCTGCAACGCAATAACCCGTTTTCCAACCTGTGACATGATAACTTTTTCCAAAAGAACCGATTACATAACTGCGTTCACGTAATTCGGGGAATTGCAGTGCACTAAAATGTTTTTGTCCATCAAAAACGAGATGTTCATACACCTCATCAGATAGCACAACGATATTTTTATCTTGAATGAGTTCAATAAGTTGATGCCAGTCTTGTTCTGACCAAATCGCACCAGTCGGATTATGCGGTGTATTGACGATAATCATACGAGTTTTTGCATTGATACAATCTTTAACTTTTTGCCAATTCACTTGAAATGTTGGTGCTTCTAAATGAATATGAACGGACTTTCCCCCTGCCAGTTGTACTGCAGGGGCATAACTGTCATAGCTCGGGTCAAAAATAATGACTTCATCATCTGCATGGATACAGGCTTGAATGGCACAAAAAATCGCAATGGTTGCGCCAGGGGTAATGGTAATTTCGTTGACAGAATCGAGTTGCAGTTGATCTCGCTGTAAAAACTGTTTGGCCAGTTGTTCTCTGAGTACTAAAACACCATCTCCCGCAGGGTATTGGTTATAACCTGAAAGCGTGGCTTGGCTCAGCGCTTCAAGCAATGCAGGTGGAGCAGGGAAATCGGGGAAGCCTTGAGACAGATTCAGTGCATTCAGTCGTTGTGCGAGTTCAGTCATCACGCTAAAAATAGTAACACCTTGGCTTGGGAGTTTTGACTGAAGCTGCAACATGGTTTTTAACCTGATTGATGTTTTATTTAGGACTGATTGTATCTAGAAAGAGTGGCCTTTTCCAAATTATCGATCTCTAAATAAAAAGAGATATGTCTCTTATAGGTTTGAAACATGTGTTTCACATGAAGAGAAATATTGGAATTGTGTCTTAATAAAAACAATACTGACAGAATTGGTCAATTTTGATTTAAAATTGTAAATTTAATTGTTAATTTTCAAATATATATGGTGTTTAAATTTTATTTTTTAAGCGATATAATTTACAGATAGTGATTAAAATAAATACTATTTTTTGTCAAATAGGGCATTCAGTAATGGACAGTTTCGATCTAAAAATACGCTACCCACATCATATTGATTTAAAAGATGTAGAGCAGCTTGAGGCACTGAATACCATTGGGGTATTAACTCGTTTTGATAAAATGGGCTGGAAAAAACAATTAAGCCGTTGGCTGCAGCTGAATGGTGCTAGCCCAACGTTTACCATTACCGATGAAAAGACAGAACAGACGATCGAAATCGTATTAAATACCTATGGGTCATTTCAAGAACTTAATTTTATCGTCAAGACAGATATTCCTGCTGTTGTTGCTAAAAAACAAATGTTTGGATTAGTTACACGACAGGCGAAAGAAAAAGTTCATTTTAAACAACTTTCATTGGTACAAGTGAAAGCCTATCTCACTGCATTTTTAAAACAAGATACAGATACTTTGATTCGTTATTATCAAGAAAGTAAATACATGGTTTGATCTACGAAAAGGGAGTGAAATAACACATCTCTAAATTTGATTATATTCACATTGGAGCTTATTTTATTTCAATGAAGTAATAAAAAAGACGACAAAACATCACTGTTTTACCGTCCTTAATCATATCATTTACAAAACATTTTCAACAATGGCACGAATGATACCGAGGGCTAAACCAATAAAAGCACCGACAATCACACCGTTGACGCGGATCATATGCAGATCACCACCCACCTCACTTTCGATTTTGGCGATCATTTCGCGTGAATCCCATTCGTGAATACGCTCACTGATATAGCGGATAATCTTATCGCTGTATTGCTCACTGAAATTCGTCGCTAAGCCGACCATTTTCTCATTCAATACTTGGCGTACTTTTTCATTCTGAATCAAGCTTTCACCAAGCTGTTGTATCGCAGCCTGTAAATTAGTTGCAATACCAGAATCTTCCTGCATTAAATCCGTTTTAATCGCATCACATAAAATTGCCACAGCACCACTAATAAAGTTCAGAACTTGAGGGCTATCAAGAAGGGCATCTTTACCACTATTCAAACGTTGACTGGCCTCACTCTCCGTATCAGCGAGTTGTAACATGAGTGAATGTGTGGTTGTTTCAATATCTTGTCGCCATGGATGTTCAGGATTAGCCAACATCGATTCAACTTTTTCAATCAGTGAGTCAATCGTCCGTTGTTGCACATCAATCCCAATCCAGCTTGCGCCTTTAGCAAGCTTCCAAACACCTAATTCTTGGAATAGTTTACGTGATAGATCTCGTGCCTCTTCAGGATGAGAGACCATCCACTCATGCGCCAGATCAAGACCGCGTTGTAATACGTCTTGATGGAAATCATTTTCCAAAACAGCACGTAACATTTCACTGGCCAATTTATTGATTTTAGTACTGCGGACCCATTGCACACTATTGTTTTGGACAAAGTGGGCAATTTGATCTTGGCTCACAAATTCAAAAATTTTCGGTACAGTATGCTGAATCATCTGTACGACTTGCTGGTTATTTTGAGGGTTTGCTAGCCATTGACCGACGGCCAAACTGAGGTCGGCATTTTTTAAACTGCGTTCAACAATTTGAGGTGATAAAAAGTTTTCTTGTACAAAGCGGCCCATTGATTCTGCAATACGCGCTTTATTCCGTGGAATGATTTCGGTATGGTCACGCAATAGTTTGGGTAAAGGCATTTTTCCAAAAGGATTGCGAAAAAGCACAGTGACAGCGTACCAATCAGCCAGCCCACCAACTACACCTGCTTCCGCACCTAACATAAAAATATGAATGACCCATTTATATTCAGGTAAAAAATGCGCCGCGACCATTAAGCCAATCCATGCTACAACCGCAATGATCAATGCCATAGTGGCGAAGTACTTACTTCTTTGCAGGCTAGGTACGTGAATTTCTTCGACTGAATTCATTGAGTCATCCTTATCAATTTACTTTTTGTTTTGAGGTGGTGCAGGGGGCTGCAACACGTCTCCTGTTGGACTCAATCCGTATTTTTGCCCTAATGATTGCAAAATGAGTTGCGCATCAAAAGCATCAGGTGATTGCTGCTGAGTCTGAAAACACTCGATAGTATACGACACTTGGATTGGATCAAGATTGACCACTTGAGGCATATCATAGAATGGATCAGGCCAAAAGGCAGGATGTCGGCGATAATAACCATATGGGTAATAAGAGGGTGTCGGATAAATCACAGCTTGGCGTTGTGTCTTGTGACGTGCATTACTTGGATCATCGACAACGGTAAAATAACGGAAACCGTTTTTGACTGTAGTTTGTGCAGCTTTGAGTAAAGTAATTTCTTCTGCCGTACCATAACTCAAATTATTATCTGCCTGAAAACCGACACGGAACGTTTTATTGTTTAGTGGATAGGCTGTGAACTGGCCAAGTTGATCGAAAGTTTTAGGTTTTGATGGAACAGTTGCACATCCTGCCAGTGTTAATGTAACAAGGAGAGGGGCACATATGAATAAAGATTTCATTTTGCAATTCCTATGTTCAATGTCTCAGGAGACGATAGACTTAAAAGCTGCTATTCGGTTCTGTTAAAAAGGTCAGTTCTTCAGGTGTCGAGCTTCGACCTAAGATGGCATTACGATGTGGATAACGCCCAAAACGGTCAATAATCACTTTATGCTTTTTTTCAAAGCTCAAATTAATTTCGTTCCCTAAACGTTGGAACAGTTTTAAAGCAAACTCGTGCATTAATTTAGATTCACTATGCATAAATGGCATATATAAAAATGAGCGTTGTTCGGGATTAAGTTGAGCATCGAGTTGTAAACTAATTGCTTCTTGAGCAAGCATCAATGCCATGCTGTCATAGGCAAAAGCTTGCGCTTGATCACGATATAAGTTGCGAGAAAATTGATCTAGCACAATGATCTCGGCTAAGCGACCTTCTGGTGTGTGTCGCCAAGACCAAAGCTCTGCTTGGATCGCTTGATGGTGAATTATTTGAAATTGGTCGCGAATTTTTGCATCAAATTCATCACTTTTGGCAAACCAAAGTGAACGGTGTTCAGGATTAAACCAAAAATTAAGAATGTCCTGTGCTTGCATAGTTCAGTGCTCATGGGAAGATTTATTTTTTAATAAAATCACAATTTCAGCATGTCTTATATAACAAGATTGTGATAAAAATTGCCAAACTAAATCAGATGACTAGATCACAATTGTCGTTATAATTGGCAGAATAACCAAGTCGCGACCATTTATGTGGTTGGCTGATCTTAAATAAGCGAGCATATAAATTATGAATCAACCCAGCATACATTCTTCCTCTGTGATACCGACTTGGGTAGATGCTTCGCTATTAAAGGGGATGCTACGCGGCATTGAACGCGAAAGTTTACGTATGCAAAGCAATGGATTTTTATCACAAAAAAATCATCCAGAAGCTTTAGGTTCTGCACTGACACATCCGCATATCACGACAGATTATTCAGAAGCATTGATGGAGTTTATTACTACGCCGAAAACAACCATCGCGGCTGCATTAGATGAATTAAGAGATATTCATAGCATTGTGCATCAGCAGCTAGAAGAAGGCGAAAGATTATGGCCATTGTCCATGCCGTGTATGTTGGATGATAATGAAGAAAATATCCGATTAGCACAGTACGGCACTTCTAATATTGGCCGCTTTAAAACCTTATACCGTCATGGTTTAGGTGTACGTTATGGTCGCCGTATGCAAACCATTTCGGGCGTGCATTACAATTTATCTTTCCCTGATCAATTGTTTGCAGTATTGCAACAACATGAAATCAAGCCAGAATTAAAACAACTCAGTTTACAGGATTATCGTAGCCATCGTTATTTTGGTTTGATTCGAAACTTTATTCGTTTGATCCCATTAGTGATGTATATGTTGGGTGCTAGCCCATCGGTTTGTCGTTGCTTTTTAACAGGGCGCGAGCATCACTTGCAGCCTTTGGTTAAAGGAACATTATATTTACCAGAAGCAACAGCTTTGCGTATGGGACGTTTAGGCTACCAAAACTCAGCGCAAAAAGAATTAGGTATTCATTACAACGATCTACACGATTATCTTGATGGATTACAAAAAGCGGTACACACCCCTTATCCTGAATTTACCGATTTAGGTTTAAATGATGAACAAGGTGAGCCGATTCAAATCAATGATCACGTGCTCCAAATCGAAAATGAATACTACAGTCTAGTTCGTCCGAAGCAAGTACCACAAGCGGGTGAAACTCCATCGCAAGCATTGAAGAATCGTGGTGTTGGATATGTAGAATTACGTGCCGTAGATGTGAACCCTTATAGTGCGATTGGAATTGATAAAATTTCAGCGGGTTTTCTTGAAAGTTTAGCGTTGTATTGTTTATTAAATGACAGTCCTGATTTGTTTGCAGAAGAGCAAGAGCAAATTGATCATAATCAAACTGAAGTGGTCAATCGTGGACGTGCAATAGATGCTAAAATTATAGAAGGTGAAACAATAGTTTCACTGCATGATTGGGCACAACGTCATTTAAATGCGATTCAAGACTGCGCTACTTTGTTAGATCAAATGGATGGTTCACAGTTATATTCTGAGGCAATCCAAGTGATGCAGCAGCGTTTAGATCATGTTGAAAATACGCTTTCCGCGCATGTGATTAAAGATACTTTGGATAATGGTGGGACATGGAGCTTTGGGAGTATCATGGCTCAACAACATGTCAATCGTTATGAACAACACCAGTTGGGTGCAGAAAGAGAACAATATTTTGCAGAATTAGCGCAAACATCGTTGCAAAAACAGGCGCAACTTGAACAAGATAACGACATCAGCTTCGAACAATATCTTGCACAATACCGTTAAAATTTTAGAGGACTTCCCATGCGATGGACTTACCGCTTAGTTAGTGCATTACTGGTACTAACGAGTATTATTGGTATCTCGTTTGCGTTGTATTTAGAACATGTGCAAGGTTTAGAGCCTTGCCCACTGTGTATTTTCCAACGTATTGGCTTAATTGGAATGGGATTGATTGCGTTAGTCGCATTTATTCATAATCCAATTTCAAATGGTTTTAAACGTTTTTATGCACTATTAGCAACCTTATCCATCGGTTGGTCAGTGGGTGTGGCATCTCGTCATGTTTGGCTACAACATTTACCACCTGATAAGGTGCCAAGTTGTGGGCCAGGCTTAGACTATTTAGTTGATGCATTGCCAATGAAAGCGGTATTTCAGGAAGTGCTTTCAGGTTCAGGTGAATGTGCAGCAATTGATTGGACTTTTTTAGGACAATCACTACCAGTATGGTCGTTGCTGTATTTCAGTTTGATCTTATTGGTATGTTTGTGGCAGTTGTTTAGACATTATAGTGCTGCTAAATAATAAAAAAGCCAACGATACGTTGGCTTTTTTATTGGATCAAGAAGACTGATATCAGGTTTCTACGATGCCATCTAAATCATCAAAAGTATAATTATTCGGAACATTGATTAAATGTGTTTGGATACCTTCCTCAACGACCTCGTCAACATCAGGATATAACCAACGTGTAATCTGTTCAGCAACACTCGAATGGTACTGAATTTCAAAATGGTTTAAACCATAGAATACGGCTTTATGGGTTTCTGGTAATTTAAGTTGGAAGCGTGGATTTTGATGTTCACCTAAAGCACTTTTTACACTGACCAAATAGTCGCCAATGACGGAGAGTGCTTTATTACGCAATTTCTCAAATTCTAAAGTACCTGCAATTAAGAAGGTATTGATATGTGAGGGTAATGGTGCAGGTTTACGATTGTCATCAGCAAAGCCAATACGTGCATCATTATGTTCCCAATCATCATCTCGAACACTGCCATGACGTAAATCTAAAATACCATTACTACGAATGTTGACCAGTTGACCAATTAAGCTAATAAAAGGGAAAGCGCCCAATTTATCTTGCAAAATAAAGCCAAAACGTTCTAGCACTGCACCGTGATGTGGCGAACCAATACAAACTAAATTCTCAACCATATGCACCCATTGGTAGAGATTTTGTTTGCCATAAAATAGGGCACTCCGTGAAACCAAGCCACCCATACTATGTCCGATCAAATCAATGCTGGTGATTCTTGGATTTCGTTGTACTAAATCTTCAAGTACATTTGCAAAGCTTCGACCATTTGCAGAAATACGACGCCCTGTATTGTAATTCAGATATAACATGGTGTTGTTATCCCGTTGCGCAAGCAAACGTTCACCAATTCCACCATAACGGCTATTTGACCAGCTGAGATGATTCATACACAGACCATGTGTAAGAATGACAATACGACCAGTTAATTCACCTTGTTGTAATGATCCATAATGATCATAAAGCACCATAGGTAAAGCCATTGGGTTGTGTTGTTTTAAGAAAAAGTCTCCAAAAATCCCATTTAATGCACCCACCACAAAATGCAGTGTTGGTGTCAGGGGCTTATCATGCAGCACTGGGAATTTTTCAATAATATGACGTAAACTTGGTGCAAGAAAACTGCTACCGTATTTCTGTAAGGCATCATAAGAAAATTGATAAAATTTTTGCAACTGTGGAAGTTTCTGTAATTTTTTAGCTTTTTGTGCGCTTAAACCAAGTGTTGTCCGTAACACTTCTGTTTGCACTAATTGCACCAATTCGTGAACACCACTTAAGCTCGTGCTCACAACTTGTGCCAAACCTTCTAAAACATCTGCCTGACTAGGGGGTGTACTGTCCCATTTGCAGTAGGTTTCATGCAGAGGCGTTAAACTTGGCATATTGATTTCCCCATCCTTGATATATACCGAAGGTTTGAAGTAATTGACTTAATATTCTTTAGATAAACTACAACAAACGCTTACATCTTATGTGTTTCATAAGTAATTTTTTTAGAATACTGATGAACGGAGTGCACTATCGTTTTTTGTGTCAGACAATATCAAGCTTAAATGTAATTTATATTGTTATTTGTTTATCCATTAACCTAAATAATGTGATTTATTTGGCAATAAGTCAAGCTGTTGTCTATTATGGTGCGTATGCAAATTATTTATTTACATGGCTTTCAAAGCAGCCTCATGTCAAAAAAGGGGCAACAATTAGAACAATATTGCACAAATGTTGAGCATGCTGATGTGCATTTACCTGATTTGAATAAACCGCCTGAACACGTTTTAAGAGATGTTTCTAAGCTGATTGAAAGTTTACCACTCGATCAAGTTAGATTGGTTGGAAGTAGCTTAGGGGGATTCTATGCGACATATTTTGTCGCAAAATATGGATGCCCTGCTGTACTGATTAATCCTGCTATGCAACCATGGCAGTTATTCGAAGATTTATTCGGGATTGAACAAATCCCGCTCAAAGTCACTGATTCATGGACACTCGATGCCGACCAATTGCAGCAATTACAATCAATTGCTGACACGAAGTTAAAGCATGCTGATAAAATTCTTGTACTGTTGCAACGAGGTGACGAAGTCTTGGATTATCGTCAAGCACAACGTTATTATAATGCAGCACAGCCATCTGCATTGATTTTAACCGACGCTGATGGTAATCATGCAATGGATGATTTTGAAGAAAAATTACCTTTCGTACTCCGATTTTTATCGACAGCCCTCTAATAAGGAAGTCAGACCCAGTGACACAATACACGGCACAATCCCTTGAAGTTCTTTCAGGTTTAGATCCTGTTCGTCGTCGTCCCGGTATGTATACCGATACCTCACGTCCAAACCATTTGGCGCAAGAGGTGATTGACAATGCGGTGGATGAAGCACTTGCAGGACATGCCAATCAAATTTGTGTCACCGTATATGAAGATGGTTCATTGTCAGTCGAAGATAATGGACGAGGTATGCCAGTCGATATTCATCCTGAATATGGACAAAGTGGTATCGAAATTATTTTGACCAAATTACATGCAGGCGGAAAATTTAGTACCGATAATTATCAATTTTCTGGTGGTTTACATGGTGTTGGTATTTCTGTCGTGAATGCTTTATCAACACGCGTTGAGGTTGCGGTACAACGCCAAGGTAACTTGTATCAAATGGCATTTGAACAAGGTGAGCCTGTTGCGCCATTATCGGTGTTAGAAGGTAAAGTTGCGAAACGTGCGACAGGAACAACCGTTCGTTTTTGGCCAGAAGCAAAATATTTTGATAGTCCAAAATTTGCACTAAAAGCATTGAAGCATAATTTGAAAGCTAAAGCCGTTTTAGCGGCGGGCTTGAAAATTATTTATGACGATAAAATTAATAACGAAAAAATTGAATGGCAGTTTGAAAATGGTCTAGTCGACTATTTAATGGATGAACTCGAGGATCGAGAGATTCTACCTGATCCTGCCTTTGTCAGTAGTGGACAAGCAGAGCGAGCAGCTTGTGAATTTGCGATCTGTTGGAATGTTGAGGGTGGTGAACAAATACAAGAAAGTTACGTCAATTTGATTCCAACTGCGCAAGGTGGTACGCATGTCAATGGATTGCGTTCAGGGGTCACGGAGGCGTTACGAGAGTTCTGTGAGTTACGTAATTTATTACCACGTAATATGAAACTTTCGGCAGAAGATGTTTGGGATGGGGTCAATTTCATTCTATCGCTGAAATTCCAAGAACCTCAATTTTCAGGGCAAACCAAAGAACGCTTATCCAGTCGTGAAGCATCGAATATTGTTCTGAATATCGCCAAAGATGCGTTTGCTTTATGGTTAAATCAACATGCTGAGATTGCAACGCAGTTAGCTGAAATGGCAATTGCTAAAGCTGGACGTCGCTTAAAAGCAGCGAAAAAAGTGGAGCGTAAAAAGATCGTCTCTGGTCCTGCGTTACCCGGAAAACTGGCTGATTGTGTAGGTTTAACGCGTGAAGACAGCGAATTATTTATTGTCGAAGGAGATTCTGCGGGTGGCAGTGCTAAACAAGCGCGTGACAAGAATTTCCAAGCGATTATGCCGATTCGTGGAAAAATTCTAAATACATGGGAAGTATCTTCGGATGAGGTGCTCGCTTCTCAAGAGGTTCATGATATTGCGATTGCCATAGGGGTTGATCCAGGTAGCGATGATCTATCTGAATTACGTTATGGCAAAATCTGTATTCTTGCCGACGCAGACTCGGATGGTCTACATATCGCGACATTACTCTGTGCGTTGTTTGTGAAACATTTCCCGACTTTAGTTGAAGATGGTCATTTGTTTGTCGCAATGCCACCACTGTATCGTATTGATATTGGTAAAGATGTGCACTATGCCCTAGATGATGATGAGTTAGAGGCAATTCTGAAAAAAGTAAAAGGTAATAAAAATCCACAAATCACCAGATTTAAAGGATTGGGTGAGATGAATGCGAATCAATTGCGTGAAACCACGATGGATCCCAATACTCGCCGTTTAGTCCAACTCGATTTAGATGATGCACATTTTACCGCAGGATTATTAGATAAATTGCTGGCAAAAAAACGGGCGGCTGACCGTAAGCATTGGTTAGAACAGAAAGGTAATTTAGCGGATATTGTGGTGTGATTCCGCTTTTAATGGGGGTGGAAACATAGTGGGACTTGAACCCACAACCTAAAGCGTGAGGGCAAAAAATTTTTCCAATTAAACTATATGTTTCCACTGCCGAAGATAAAGTATATGAAAGATTTTCGCAATAAAAGTTTGAGTCTTATTCTTTATTTAGGTGGAAACATAGTGAGATTTGAACTCACAACATGACCCGAGCTGGGTCATTTTTTCCAGTTAAACTTTATGTATCCATCTACTAGGGTAAAGGCTTTTACTGCTGTTCACAATGAGAATTTACCATGTATGAATTTTATAGTTCTTTAATAAAATGCCGTATAAATATTCGCCATTTAAACCTTGAATGATGGGGTGCAATATTCTTGAAGCACCATCAACAGGATCTAATGGTGGAATATAGCCCTGAGCAAATTGCTGTTTACGCAGATTTTCGTTTACCCCTGTAGAAACCCATCCTACATCGACTGCACACATATAAATCTGATCTTTAGCAAATTCTTGGGCAGAAGTGAGTGTCATCATATTTAATGCCGCTTTGGTCATATTAGTATGTGGATGATGAATGGTTTTATTGGTGTAGCTAAATATACCTTCGGATGATGTCACATTAATAATAAAACGCTCATTAAATTGAGACTGTACAAGAAGTGATTTAAGTTCCTTGATTAAAATATATGGTGCAATATGATTAATTAAATTAACCTCTAATAATTCTTCTAGTTCAATTTCATCTAATTTTGAATTCCAGCTATTTTTGTCACGTTCATCTACTGGTTGTCCAAATCGTGTGAGTTGTGAAATAGGTTTAGGAATAGAAAAATAAGGAATATTAGGAGTATGTGAAGTTATTGCTGTGGTATTTTCTATTAAGTTTTTCGGTACAGTTTCAGTAGTCAGTAAATATTGTTCTCGTTCAATCAGTGGCAAGTAGTAGCTATCAGGATAACGGATGGTTTGTGCAGCATTATTAATTATGATGTCGAGTGACAGAAAATTATTACGATAAAATTCAATGAAAGTATAAATTGAAGATAAATTTCTTAAATCTAATCCATAAATATAATATTTATTTTGCCAGATGGCGTAATCTTTTTCTTGCTGTAACTGTTCTAAAAGTAATGCAGGAAAACGTGTAGTGATAACAACATAAGTTCCACTGCGTAATAATTTTAAAGTTGTTGCATAGCCAATTTTGACACGTCCACCTGTGACGATTGCATAGCGACCAGATAGGTCAACTGATTTCTTTCGTTGCTGATAATTAAGTTCTGCACAGTTTGGACATAATCGGCTATAAAAAGAATGTAATAATGTATATTTACGTTGACAACAATAACAAGATTTAGGGATACATAAAGGGGAATAAGATTGAGGATTATCTTGATGTGTATAATACATTCTTCCTGATAAAGCAGTTTGAGCAATATTACTTTTCTGTGAACATGATAAATCTTGAATGCGTTTTTCTGAAAAAGAGTGTGAGCGATTTAATTTTTTAGCTTTTTTATAAATTTTACTTATTAGTCCTGAGAAAGCCAGATTGTCAGGGTTTTCTAAAGGTTGTTCTTTAAGATGGGTTAAGACTTTAAGACATATCTGCCATTCTTCCATAGAGAAAGGATATTTCGAGTGTTGGTCATTCATTAAAAAGCTAAACCTCAACGATGGGAGCAAGTCTGGCGGAAAATCACAGAAATTTTAAATCAATTTAATGGAGATTTGGATAATTACTAAAGGTGATTTGTATAGGCTCATTTTATTTTGAGACCGTATTGAAATTTTATTTGTTTAAACAGATTGGTTTAGTCTCATACTGCACCCTTTTAGTTCACCTCGTTCTTTTTGTATGCAATGTTGTATACAAGATTGAATTCTTATTTATTTGATCTGATAAATATTAAAATAAAACAATAACTTAAATTATTGGCATAAAAATTGAATAACTCCACTCAGTAAAAATCACAATATCAACCTGTGGAGAACAAAGATGCAAAATAAATTGATGTCGATGTCTGTACTTATGGCAGCGATGATGGGGGTAGGACTGGTCGGTTGTTCAAAACCAGCAGAAAAAACAGAACAAACAAAAGCTGAAACGAAAGCGGCACCTGCAGCAAGTGGCGATACGATTAAAGTGGGGATTTTACATTCACTCTCAGGCACGATGGCAATTTCTGAGACATCTCTGAAAGATACTGCATTGATGACAATTAATGAAATCAATGCCAATGGTGGGGTGATGGGTAAAAAACTCGAACCTGTCATTGTTGACCCAGCATCAGATTGGCCATTATTTGCGGAAAAAGCACGCCAGTTAATTACTCAAGATAAAGTGGCAGTGATTTTTGGCTGCTGGACGTCAGTGTCACGTAAGTCTGTTCTGCCTGTCGTGGAAGAACTGAATGGCTTATTGTTCTATCCAGTGCAATATGAAGGTCAGGAACAGTCTAAAAATATTTTCTATATAGGTGCAGCGCCGAATCAACAAGCCATTCCTGCCGTTGAATATTTAATGGGAGATGAGGGTGGTAAAGCACAACGTTTTGTTTTACTTGGCACAGATTATGTCTATCCACGTACCACTAATAAAATCCTCCGTGCCTTCTTGAAGTCTAAAGGTATTGCTGATGCTGACATCATGGAAGAATACACGCCATTTGGTCATAGCAATTATCAAACCATCGTTTCCAATATCAAGAAATTCTCTGCGGGTAAAAAGACTGCGGTGATTTCAACTATCAATGGCGATTCCAACGTTCCTTTCTATCGTGAGTTAGGCAACCAAGGTATTAAAGCTGCTGATATTCCAGTGATGGCTTTCTCCGTTGGCGAAGAAGAATTACGTGGAATTGATACCAAACCATTGGTTGGACATTTAGCTTCATGGAACTATTTCATGTCAGTTAAAAATCCGAAAAATACCGAATTTGTGAATAAATTCAAACAGTATGCAGTGGAGTACAAGCTTCCAAATGCCGACAAAGTTGTGACCAACGATCCGATGGAAGCGACCTATGTTGGTATCAATATGTGGAAACAAGCGGTTGAAAAAGCAGGTACAACGGACGTTGATAAAGTTCGTGATGCGATGGCGGGTCAAACTTTTGCAGCACCATCGGGTTATACCCTCAAAATGGATGAAACCAATCACCATTTACATAAACCTGTGATGATCGGGCAAATCCGTGGTGATGGTCAGTTTGATGTGGTTTATAAAACACCTCAGACCATCAAAGCTGAGCCTTGGAGTCCATATATTCCGAAATAATTTTCCTATGCAGCCTGCTGTTTTGGCAGCAGGTTTTTCTTAGTTTTATCTCTGATTGATTGGTTTAAATAGAAAATATAAGGGGAGTCTTATGGCGAAACACTATGTTTTGGCACTGCTCTGCATCATGGCACAGATCATTTTTAATCCTGCATGGGCAGAAGTTACCTCACCAACAACAGTGACGTCTACAACTTCTCAGGATGCCATCCAGACCTTTGTTAAATCCGACTTTACTGCTCGTCGTGCCATGTTGAATCAATGGCCAGCGAGTATTGAGCAACTGGATCAATTGGTCGCATATATCGATCAAAATGAGTTATATACCGATAGTTCAGGTCATACTTACATTTTAAAAAACGATGAAAAATTATTAAGTTATCCGCAATTGCAAGCCATCGACACATGGCCCTCAGATTTATCTCAAGTGACGCTGGTCAATACCTTGCGTAAGGCACTGAACTTCGGACAAGCCAAAGTGAAGCTCAATTCAGACGATGCATCACAACGTTTAGCTGCGGCGGACATTTTAGAAAATAATTTAGATGAGCTCGATGTTGCCACAGTTAAGCAACTCTATCTCAATGAAAAAAGTGAAGCGGTTAAAGCACGTTTGGCACAACTGAAAGCACGTTTAGATTTTAATAGCTCAGATGAGTTTACTAAGATCGAAGCGGTAAAAGTTTTGGCAGATTCGAACCGTCCCGATGTATTGGCGTTGATCAACCAAAGCTTAGAACAACCACAAAGTAATCCTGCATTAAAAGCAGCTTTGATTGAAGCACAAAATAAAATTAAAACGCGTATTCAAATCAGTGAGTGGTCAGGGCATGTATTTTCGGGTCTCAGTACCGCTAGTATTTTACTTTTAGCAGCGCTTGGTCTTGCGATCACATATGGTTTGCTTGGTGTCATCAATATGGCACATGGTGAACTCATCATGATTGGTGCTTATACCACTTACGTGATGCAAAGTTTTTTTAAAACGCACTTTGCAGGCTTAGTCGATTGGTATTTATTGGCTGCGATTCCTGCTGCATTTCTGGTGAGTGCGTTGATGGGCATGTTGATTGAACGTACTGTGATTCGCCCGCTTTATGGTCGCCAATTGGAAACATTATTGGCAACCTTTGGTGTGAGTTTAATCTTGATGCAATCGGTTCGGATGATCTTTGGCGCACAGAACGTTGAAGTGTCGAATGTCGCATGGCTCAGTGGTGGTATTGCCCTGACGCCAAGCCTGATGTTGCCATATAACCGTATTGCGATTATTGGTTTTACTGTGGCGGTCTTACTGCTTCTCGTTTTCTTATTAAACAAAACCCGTTTCGGATTATTTGTCCGTGCTGTGACACAAAACCGTCAAATGGCGCGTGCCGTGGGTATTCGATCTGCACGTATCGATATGCTGGCATTTGGCTTAGGTTCTGGCTTAGCTGGATTGGCAGGTTGTGCGCTAGCACAAGTCGGCAATGTCGGCCCAGATCTTGGACAAAACTACATCATCGATGCTTTCCTTGTTGTTGTCGTTGGTGGTGTCGGTCAAGTCTGGGGGGCGGTATTGGCAGCACTTGGATTGGGTATTAGCGGTACAGTGTTGGAGATTGGTTTAGGTGCGGTTTTAGCAAAAATTATTCTCTTGGTTCTTGTGATTTTGTTTATCCAAAAGCGTCCACAAGGTTTGTTTGCCATCAAAGGTCGTTTCGTGGAGTAAGCCAATGAAAATCACTTCTTTATTTGCAGATAAATCTTATAGCGCAATCGCGATTGCCATTTGTTTTGCCGTGTTATTGAGCTTACCGTGGTTGCATTTGTTATCACCTGATTCCGCATTTTATCTGTCAGCGTATTGGATTACGTTGATTGGCAAAATCATGTGCTTGGCTTTGGTCGCATTGGCTCTAGATTTGGTCTGGGGTTATGCAGGGATTTTAAGCTTGGGGCATGGTTTGTATTTCGCCTTGGGTGGTTATGCCTTTGGCATGTACTTGATGCGCGAATCCGCAGGCGATGGTTTACCCGATTTCATGCGTTTCCTGAGTTGGACAGAATTGCCGTGGTACTGGGTCGGGACTGAGCATTTTGCTTGGGCAATCATCTTGGTTTTATCTGTGCCTGCATTGGTTGCCTTTATTTTTGGTTTCTTTGCCTTTCGCTCCAAAATCAAGGGTGTGTATTTCTCAATTATTACCCAAGCCATGACCTTTGCCGCAGCCTTATTATTCTTCCGCAATGAGACGGGTTTTGGTGGTAACAATGGCTTCACGGGTTTTAAAACCTTACTCGGCTTTGACATCACGTCTGCACCAATGCGTGCCACTTTATGTTTTGTCACTGCTTTGACTTTGATGCTGTGCTTTATTGGCTTACGTCAACTGATGAATCGCCCTTATGGGCGTGTGTTGGGGGCGATTCGTGACAGCGAAAACCGTTTGCAATATTTGGGTTATCGCACGTTGTGGTACAAGCTTTCAGCGTGGGTACTGTCTGCCGTAATTGCAGGTATCGCAGGTGCGTTGTATGTGCCACAGGTTGGTATTATCAACCCAAGTGAAATGAATCCAGTCAATTCGATTGAAATGGCAGTGTGGGTGGCGGCAGGGGGTCGTGGCACCTTGATTGGAGCGATTTTAGGTGCAGGTTTAATTAATGCAGTGAAAACTTATTTCACTGTGGCCGCTCCCGAAGCATGGTTACTGATCTTAGGTGCTTTATTTATCGTAGTGACGATTTTCTTACCTAAAGGCGTGATTGGTTTATTTGATCGTTTTAAAAAGGAGAGCAATTAAATGAGTGGTTTATTCATAGACTCAGCTCAACATGGCGGTCAACTTGGTGAGGGCTATGGTCGTGCCAAAACCCAAGGTGCAGATTTTAGTCATGGCATTGCCTTGTATTTAGAAAAAGTCAGTGTCTGGTTTGATTCGTTTCGTGCGTTAAATGATTTATCACTCTACATCGCTGAGGGTGAATTACGCTGCATCATTGGACCGAATGGTGCAGGCAAAACTACGCTAATGGACGTGATCACAGGTAAAACCCGCCCAACCACAGGCACGGCATTTTTTGGACAAAACTATGATCTTGCCAAAATGAGTACCGAGCAAATTGCCGAAGCAGGGATTGGACGTAAATTTCAGAAACCAACGGTATTTGAAAATTTTACAGTCATGGAGAATTTACTGCTAGCTGCACCACGAGATAAGCGAGTCAAGAAGAGCTTATTTTCTCGTTTAGACCCAGAAGCACAATTGGCATTGGATGAAAGTTTAGAGCAAATTCGCTTAAAGGAGTTTGTAAAAAAGCCCGCAGGATTATTGTCCCATGGTCAAAAACAGTGGTTAGAAATTGGCATGCTATTGATGCAACGTCCGAAGCTGATCTTATTGGATGAACCTGTGGCAGGAATGACCGATGCAGAAACAGAACGGACGGCTGAACTGTGTTTGGAATTGAAAAAAAATCATACGCTTGTGGTTGTAGAGCATGATATGAGCTTTATTGACACCATCAGCGAAAAAGTTACGGTATTAGCACAGGGTGCAATCTTGGCAGAAGGCACATTGGCAGAGGTACAAGCCAATGAAGATGTGATTGAAAAGTATTTAGGACGCTAGGAGACCGCCATGTTAGAAGTGAAAGAAATTAACCAGTTTTATGGTGGCAGTCATATTCTGCGTGACGTATCTTTATCTGCGCCTATAGGTGAATGCAGCGTTGTTTTAGGACGTAATGGCGTAGGCAAAACCACGTTGCTGAAATGCTTGATGGGGATTTTACCGATTAAATCAGGACAAATTTTGTTAGACGGCAAAGATATTGCCAAGATGTCGCCTGAGCAACGGGTGCGTGCTGGCTTGGCATATGTACCGCAAGGACGAGATATTTTTTCAACCTTGACGGTAGAGGAAAATATCTTAATTGGTATGGCGAAATTTTCAGGTGCAAAAACGCGGAAAGTACCGAGTCATCTCTACGAAATTTTTCCTGTACTTGATGAAATGAAACATCGCCGTGGTGGGGATTTATCGGGTGGTCAGCAGCAGCAGCTTGCGATTGCTCGAGCGTTGGCTTCTGAGCCTAGTGTCTTGATTTTGGATGAGCCAACTGAGGGTATTCAGCCCTCGATTATTAAAGATATTGGTCGGGTCATTCGTAAATTGGCAGATCAAGGGGAAATGGCGATCGTTTTAGTTGAGCAGTTTTATGATTTTGCTGAAGAATTGGCGGATAACTATACTGTGATGGCTCGTGGACAGGTGATTGCAAAGGGGCAAGGTGCGGAAATGCCTGAAAAGGGAATAAGGGAGTTGGTGGCGATTTAATAAAAGCCTCGTAAGAGGCTTTTTACTTATTTACTCTCCACTTTATGGAATGTCCCACCAGCATAAACATTGTGTCCAAAGCCACAAGAAGATTCACTATCTTTCTGTTCCACCTCAATTTTTTGACCTAGATTCGGATCGTTAGCAAATAGAAGTTTGATCTGGCAGTCTTCATAACGGTAGTTTGCTTGTTTTGCTGTGATCGGCATGGTGGTTTCAAATTGCCCCATATTTGGGCCATAAATCAGACCTCGAATCCCAAAGTAATAACCATCAAAAGCGATCTGATATTTATTTTGCTTTTTACTGACCTTAATGTAATCCCATTGCCCAAAACCATTGGCTCGAACATAAGTGCCTTGTAGGTCTTTAGATATTTGGGGCTTTGATAGTTGTTTGAGGTTGTATTGGCTAGTTTTAGAGTCTTTATCTCTTAAAAACCAAACTCTTGCCCATTGGGGTTTGCCTAATTTTGCATAACTCAATCCCACATTATTATTGGCAATTTCAATGTCTCGGTCAGTCACCTGAATACCACTTTCCTCAGCATTCATTTGGCAGAACTGAGCCCATGCAGCTTGATCTTCAAATTGTTTTACTGCTTTGGCATATTGCTTTTGATCGTAAAACTTTTTACCTGCTTGCGCATATTGTTTCACTTTGGCACAGCCTTGTTGTAACTCTTGTTCAAATGAATCTTCAGCAAAAGTTGAAGCTGAGCCAATTGCTGTTATAGCCATTAGGCAAAGTTGCGTTGTTCTCATCATTTTCAATATTTCTAAAGCTGCTTGATACTCATTTTAAACAATAAGTGAAAATATATGCTGTGAGCAAATTGTTAGCTTGAAAGTTGTAGCTGCATCCAAACTAAGTCACGCCATTGCCCAAATTTTTGTCCGACTTGTGGCATATAACCTGTTTGTACAAAACCAAGCTGTTCATGTAGCACAATTGAACCCGTATTTTCACTATCAATTGCAGCCACCATAATATGCATGTTTTGTTGTATCGCGAGATGGATCAGTTGTTGCATCAAGGCTTTGCCTAGACCTTGACGTGCGTAGCTTGGATCAACAAAAACAGAATGTTCTATACTTTGACGATAGCCGCTGATACTGCGAAATGCAGCATAGTAGGCATAGCCAGCAACTTTATTATAGTGTTGGTCTTCAACCACAATCATTGGGAATTGTTGCTGTTGCATGTCTTGAAAACGTTGTTGATATTGTTCTAAAGCAGCGGCTTGATCATTCCAGTTGGCTGTACCCGTCAGGATTTCATGATTATAAATCGTAAGAATCTGTTCCAAATCAGTCATCGTGGCGAAACGAATTTGATAAGGTGAATGCAAAGGATGTGCTGCAAGCTTAAGTTTGAATGACATGGATGAATTAATGAAAGTTCACATATTCTGAATATGCGTGATTGCAAAAAAAACAGCAAGACTAAGCTTGCTGTTTTTCAATAGATTGACTGTTTAGAAATGATATTTCACTAAAGCACTGACATTGTTTTCGTCGCTGCCTTTGATACCAAATTTGTTATTCCAAACTGAGTGTTCAATACCTAAATATAAACGTGTTTCAGGTGAAATATGTTTACCGACATTCCACTTATATTGAGTCGTCCAGTTGAGTTCACTTGCGTGATCTTTCTCACCAGTCGACCAGTCAAGGAAACCATCGACCAAGAAATCTTCAGTTGATACTTTAAATGGTAATGCATAGGCAATCGTCATTTGATAGTCATCAGCGGTTTTTTCATTATTGGCACGGTAGAAGTTTACATTCGCATATTGGAAATATGGAATTGCTAAATCAAAGCCTATGCCGTACAAGAAGTTGTCAAAGTTATTGCCATTGGCACTATTGCTTTCCCATGTTGTTGAGATCAACACATCTTTGACTGGGCCGAAAGCAAGTTTTTGACCAGAAATTTCGCCTAAGCTCAAACGAGGAGAAAGTTCGAAATAGGTACTTTTGTTGTCGTCACCACCACGCATACGATCCATAAAGAAAAATACGTCGGCATATTGTACTTTTGCAGCGTATTCAATGGTTAAAGTCGTTTGCTTTTCATCGACAACTTCATAGTTTTCACCGTATAAACCAGTGAGGCTAAAATCTTGCCAAATAGGCTTTGCCTGAACGAAAGCTGCTGTAGATACCAATAAACAAGTCGCTGCAAGTTGCTTCAATTGCATTTAAAAAATCCCCCCAAAAATGGCGTGTCAAGCATACAAGGAATTAAGCAAAAATAAAGCCAAATTTGACCAAATGCTCAAAAGAATTGTATAGAGCCGACCAAAAGAAAAAAGCCAATGAATTTAAAAATCTTTTTGATCAAGTTTTAATAAAAATGTCAAAAATCAGCTTGCATATTTGTTATGAAAGTCAGATATTGGAGTTATAGAAGATCTTCTTAACTACTGAAAAGCAACAGATGTGAAGCAAGGAGACCACAAGCATTTACATAATCAAAATATACAACTGCACTGAATGAATGCATGCTCAAAGCGTGCTAAATAAAAAAGTTTCGTAGAACCGTCTCACAGAAAAGAGAGGAAGATATTTATGAATATTGAAATCCGTACAGATAAAAACATTCAAGGTAGCGAACGTTTAATTAGTTATGTCCGTGCAGAACTTACGCAAGAATTTCAACGCTATAGCGAGCGTATTACACATTTTTCGGTTCATATTAGTGATGAGAATGGGGAGAAAACGGGCGATCATGACAAACGTTGTATGATCGAAGCTCGTCCAGCAGGTATGAAGCCACTAGCCGTGACTCATAAAGCTGCAAATATTGATGCATCTATCCATGGTGCGATTGATAAGCTAAAACGTAGTTTGGAACATTTATATGAGAAAAAAGAACATCATCGCGGTGGTTTACCAGAATATGTTGACGTCGATGACGATGTGAAAGTTGATGATGAAGCGTAAAGATAAACGCGAAAAAAAAGTCCAGTTTTGGGCTTTTTTTTTGTGTATATCAAATTTATACGTGATTTTATAAAAACCTGTCGGGATATTCGGCATAATAGAAACATTAAATATATTGTGAGAATTGGTCATGTTAAGCAATCAGCAGCAGGCCTTGGTGCAAGCCATACAACAACTCGATTTAGCCCAAGTGCAATCTTTACTTGCTGAAGGACTCGACCCGAACTTTATTGATCCAGAACATGGTTTCCCAGTCTCTATTTTATGTGATGGCTTATTTGTCTGGTGGGAGAATGTCTGTGAAGCTTATGAAGCAGGTCAGCCATTGACTGAAGCAGACAAACAACAACAATTACAAGTTTATCAAGACATTTTAGAAGCATTAATTCAAGCGAAAGCCAATCTTCATTTATGGGATGCGGAAGAGTTTTATGGCCCGCTTTGGGATGCTGCAAGTTCAGCATGCGTACCTGTGGTTCAACGCTTACTTGATGAAAAAGTCGATCCAAACACAAGAGATGAAGAGGGTCTAACGATTTTGTCTTCAATTAGCCAACTATTTTTTGATTGTGATTTTGATGAAATTGACTGGTCAGAATCTTTGGTAGAAGAGCGTGAAACACTCGAATTATTACGCAAACATGGCGCAAAAATGTCAAAAGAGCTAACGGCATAAGTCTAGCCAACAAGATATAAAGGGGAGAACAATGAAAAAGTTTCAAGTATTAGGCTTGGTTGCTGCATCAATCATGACAACTGCAACATTTGCAGCAGAATTTTCTTTTGACCGTCCAGGCTCAGGTATAGGTACGGGTATTACACCTGTAGGCCATTTGGCGTGGGAGCAAGGACTACCGAGCGTAAGCTATCAAGAAGGGACAGTCGATGGCGTAAAAGATAAAACGCTTACATTGAACGGTGACATGCTTTTACGCACAGGTTTAGCTGATGGTCTAGAACTGCAACTGGGTTGGCAAGGTCCTGTTTGGCAGCAATATAAACATGCTGGCACTAAGAAAGAAACCAATGGTTTAGGTGATGTCAGTATTGGTTTGAAAAAGGCGATTAATTTAAAAGATGATCGTTTAACAATGGCATTGTTAGCAGAAGCGATTATTGCAACTGGCAATGATGAATTCACGAATCACGATGATATTTATAGCCTCACTTCAGCAGTTGCATATAAGTTCAGCGATTTGGTGGGTACATCAATTACTATGCGTTATGAAGCACAAAACAGTGATTGGGCCGTGACTGCAATTCCAACCATTGATTATAAAATTGCGGGTAAATTGTCTGGCTTTTCAGAGTTTGTTTATCGTAAAGCAGAAAGCCAAGACTATGAATATGGTTTAGGAACAGGTTTAGTGTATAGCTTAAATGATCGAGCTCAACTTGATGCCAGTATAGGTGTGGATTTGAATGGCGATCAAAAAAGCTATAACGGTGGTCTAGGTTTATCTGTTTTATTCTAGTCAAAATCTCCGCTAACTTTTGAAATCCTTATGCAGAATGAGGTCTTAAGTTATCGGAAGAGTTACAGTGAGATGAACATGAAAATGTCTGTTCAGGGTGGGTACCTTAGCCAATTAATGCGCTACTTTTTGGCTACTTTATTG
Organism: uncultured Acinetobacter sp.; assembly: GCA_913777945.1. Taxonomy (GTDB): domain Bacteria; phylum Pseudomonadota; class Gammaproteobacteria; order Pseudomonadales; family Moraxellaceae; genus Acinetobacter. Next base: position 97,655 of record CAJYTY010000005.1, read on the forward strand.
TTGTTATGTACGTCTTTGGTTTACGCTCAAGACAATCTATCAGCACCGTTACTGACTCCTGAACAGGCATTTGCATTTTCAGTTGAATCGACCAAAACCAATCAAGCGCGGTTACACTGGACCATTCAGCCCAATTATTATCTCTATCAACACAAATTTGAGGTTCAACAAGGCAATCAACCTGTTACGTTGAAATTACCCAAAGCAGTTGAACAGTACGATGAAAACTATGGTCATAGCCAAGTTTATTATCAGCAAGCAGAGTTTGAGATTAGCACTCAAGCATCTCAACATTATCGTGTTACATGGCAGGGTTGTGCCAAAGACCGTATTTGCTATCCACCTCAAAATATTGAATTTCAAACCGATGCTGATGGGTTGGTTAGTGTCGAAAATGTCAGTTCTAATTCACAAAAACGTTTTTTAGATGTTGCTCGTTCTGCGAATAGCTTAAATGCTCAGACTGCAGAGACGGATGAATTTACAACTGAAAAATCTAATGATGTAAAGCTGAATAATTCAGCCAATATGGCACAAGACCAACAGTGGTCAAGCACATTGGCACAGCACTCTCTTGCTTATAGCTTGTTATTATTTCTAGGTTTAGGAATTTTATTGGCATTCACGCCGTGTTCTTTACCAATGTTGCCGATTTTGACCTCATTGATTGTTCGTGAACATAAAGGCGTTAAAGCATGGACGATTGCGCTTACTTTTGTATTTAGTATGGCAATGGTCTATGCCGTATTGGGTTTAATCGCCTCTGTGGCAGGGCTAAATTTCCAACGATGGTTACAACAACCTGCGACATTAGTTGCATTTAGTCTATTGTTCGTAGTATTCGCTTTAAATCTGTTTGGTTTATTTGAATTGAAACTGCCACAGAAATGGGTGAATCGCCTCGACCAAATGCAGTCCGTGCAACAAGGTGGAACTTTGCTTGGTGCGAGTATCATGGGCATGATCTCCGCATTGTTAGTCGGTCCGTGTATGACAGCACCTCTAGCGGGTACATTACTCTTTATTTCACAAACGCAAAATCAATGGCAAGGTGCTTTACTATTATTCACCTTGGGATTTGGTATGGGTATTCCATTACTGCTTGCCAGTGTTCTAGGTGCAAAGGCACTACCGAAAGCAGGGGAATGGATGCATCAAATTAAGGTTATTTTTGCCTTTTTGATGTTGGCTTTAAGTATTTATTTTATCCGTCCGTTGTTGCCTGAATTGGCAATTCAAATACTTAGTCTTGTATTGGGCATGGCATTTATTGGTTTCGCGATATATCGTCTGTTTGTGAAGAAAGGGCAATTACAGTGGTTATATGCATTGTTGCTGATGATCTCAGTTCCGTTTTTAGCTTTTAACCAATATCAACATATTCAAAATTTAAGCGCAGTTCAGGCAGATAAATTAGCAGAGTGGCATGTCGCAACAACCGCTGCTGAGTTTGAGCGGATTCTAGCTAACTCGCCAAAAGATCAAGCCATTGTGATTGATGTGTATGCAGATTGGTGTGTGGCTTGTCAGCCGATTGAGCATCGTGTATTAAAAGATGCGGAAGTTCAACAGGCATTATCTCACTATTATTTGATTAAACTTGATTTAAGTCATTATGATGCGTCGCATCAGGCCTTATTAAATCAATGGGACATTTTAGGACCCCCAACCTATTTATTTTTAGATCAAAAACAACAAGAAGTACGTTCACTGCGTTTAACTGGTGCTTTTCAAAAATCAGAATTATTACAACAACTCATCTTGCTGAAAGGGAAATTATAATTATGTATCAATTGTTTATTGGCAATAAAAATTATTCAACTTGGTCGATGCGACCGTGGATTTTATTAAAACAACTTGGCATTCCATTTCAGGAGCATTTAATTCAATTTGATAGTTTTGAACCTAATAGCCAATTTAAAACTGAGATTTTAAAATTGAATTCAACGGGCAAAGTCCCAACACTCATGCATGATGATTTGATTATTTGGGATAGTCTGGCGATTTGTGAATATATTGCTGAACAAAATCCAGACAAGAAGATATTGCCTCAAGATAGAAAGCAACGAGCCAGAGCACGATGCATCAGTGCAGAAATGCACAGTAGTTTTCAAAGTTTACGTAATTTGTGTCCAATGAATGTTGAGGCCGATTTTTCCCATATTGGAAAACAGCTTTGGGCTGATCATGGGCAACTAAGGAATGACGTGGCTCGAATTGATCAAATTTGGTCAGAGAGACCAAGTGAAGAGCAGTTTTTATGTGGTGAGTTTAGTCTAGCCGATGCATTTTATGCGCCTGTGGCTATGCGTTTTGAATGTTATAAATTACCCATCTCTGCTTCTAGCCAAAGTTATATGCACAAGATATTGTCTTTAGCATCAGTTCAAGAGTGGATTGCAGAAGCTAAACAAGAACAGATGTTTGTACCCTTTGATGAGCCTTATCGTAATCATCGTGAAGAATATTTAAAAGACTAAACAACAGATCAAAAATAAAGGCATCTTTGGATGCCTTTATTTTGGGATTAATTTAAGAAAAGTTCAGTAAAAATTTTGACTTGATTTCGACCAGATGCTTTTACCGCATACAATGCTTGATCTGCCTGACTAATAATTAAGTGAGGTTCATCGGCACTGAGTGTGCTACTGATTCCAAAACTGGCACTGATAGAAAACTCTTGATGATCTTCTGAGGTAAATTTTAACTCACCAATCGCTAAGCGACAGCGCTCCGCCACATTTTGTGCTTGTGCAGGCGTAGTATTGGGCAATAATAAAATAAATTCCTCGCCCCCAAAGCGCCCAATCATATCTCGGTCACGTAAATTATTCGCCAAACATTTTGCAACATTGACCAATACTTGATCCCCAACGCTATGCCCAAAATGATCGTTAATATTTTTAAAATGATCTAAATCGAGTAATACAATCGAGTACAGTTGATTTGGTTGCTGATGTAAGCGCTCTAAATGATTGCTAATACTGCGACGATTCATCACATTGGTGAGTGGATCTAAACGACTAAGTACTTGAATAGCCGTTTCTCGAATTCGCCATTGTTTGAGCAGACTTTCAAATAGCAGCAAACAAGCAATTAAAATTGGCAATAAGAAGAAAAACATACTGCCAACCCAAAAAGGATGCATTTGAGCTTGGTTCAGGACTTCTAGTTTAAATATCGGTGCATATTGTAGGACACCATACATACTTAAAAAGTTGCAAAACAGCAGTGCGATTGTTGCTGGCACTAGCGCACAATAAATCATTTTACGATCAAACAGAACGAGACCTACTCCCACAACACTGACATACGCAACCATAGTTGCAGGACTAAAACTCCCAATCAGATAGCCTGTATGACAGAGTAAAACAGTAAAGACCTGTACGCTTAAAATCGGAATGATGTCTTGTACCCAAGATTTATCTTTATAAATAAAGCAAGGCACAATCAAACTTAAAAAGACAAAAAGCATGATTACATTGGTCCAAAGTTTAGATCGAACCAACGGTAAATTTACCCATTGCCATGTAAATGGATTGAGCAGGACAAAACTGTCCCAAATAATTCCAAACAGACTCATAAGTGAGGCTAAGATTAGCAACAAAATACATTTCTTTAACATGTTCCAATTAATTAATGGTTCATGTTCCCAGAACTGCGAGAAATTCCATTTTTCTCTGTCAACTAACCTCTTAAAATGAATCTTCATCATTGGCATGCTTCCTTATATGCAATGAGATTCCTAAGAAACGTTATTAGTGTAAATTCGTCATCAAAAACATTATTAAACGATTATTAAAATAACAATAGCACCTTTAGAATGAGAAGGAAGTCTAGCTATGTGCTTTTTAATGTAAATTAGGAGAGGAAAAATTCTTTGAAAAAGGAAGCTTAATCTAAATATTCGATCAGTTTGTTCTTATAATGACAAAAAGGAATTAAGAATGACAATGGTCAGACATAGCTGACCATTTTCTGCACAATCATCAAATTATGTTTTAATCACGATCAATTGCATGAGCAAAATCAGCAATGTCTGCTAAAGCTTGCTTGGCTTCTGGAAACCAAGCATTAAACATTTGGAAGTTATGCCACATGCCTGTGTAAAGTTTAAAGTGTACTTTGACTCCAGCTTTTTCAGCTTTTTCTCTAAAGCGTTTTGAATCATCCAGTAAAATTTCTTTTGAGCCGACTTGCACCAGTGTTGGCGGTAAGCCTTTAAGATCATCAAATAGAGGTGAAACACGCGGATCATCCGCTTGAATACCATCTTTTAAGTAATGATTAATTCCTGCTTGTAAGGCTTCAATAGAGAGCAGGGCATCATGTTTTTGATTAAAGCGTAATGATTCACTGGTGAGGGTCAGGTCTAAATAGGGTGACATTAAAATTAAACCGCTTGGCATGAGGTCAGGTTGTGCTTTTAATCGTAAGCACAATGCCAACGCAAGATTGGCACCACAAGAATCACCCGAAATAATAATATCTTTGGGTTGGATACCTTGTACCAATAGTGCTTGATAAACATCAAAAATCGCATCAATTGCTTCAGGGAAAGCATGTTCAGGGGCTAAAGGATAATCCACATGAACCACTTGCATTTGCGTGCGCGCAGCAATATCAGTCATGAGGGCCCGATGAGTATTTAAACTCCCCAAGAAAAAAGCGCCGCCATGAATATGAAAAATAAGTTGTGTGGCAGAAGCTTGTGCTTTGATTTCTTCACCACGCACGCCTGCTAAGCGCAATGGTCGAATTTGTACTGTTGGATTTTGGGGGAATAGACGACAAAGTTGGTCTAATAAAGGTCGCAAAGCATTCGGGGCTAAATTAAACTGACTCGGCGTACGAATGGTCGCTTTTAGTAATGATTCAGTAAAATAATATTTCCAAACAGTACCAAATTTCATAATTTTTCCATATTGTTAGGTCAGTATATAACTAAGAGAGTTTTGACTCGTGTGCCTTGCGCTGTAATTACAGCAATGTTTTGTTGTTGCTCAGGCTATACCCAATAGTCATAATCAAGAATTGCAATATTGATAGAAATTCTCAATACTCTTAGTCTTGAAAAGACCCCTTAAGGATATTACAAAAATGAAGAAAATTGCTTTAGCATTTGGATTGCTCGGTTTAACAACTTTTGCCAATGCTGCAGATGCATTAAATGGCTCAGTATGGCAAACCATTGATGATGAAACAAAACAGCCAAAAGCGATCGTGAAATTTACGGAGCTGAAGGATGGCACGCTTACAGCATCTATTCAAAAATATTTAGTTCCAGGCCAAGAGAATGCATGTTCAAAATGCGAAGGAACATTTCATAACAAGACATTAAAAGGGGTAACGATTGTTCATAGCCTTAAAAATGTTGGTGGCGTAAATTATGATGGTGGTTCGATTATCGATCCTAAGAATGGCAAAACTTATAAATTGAAAGCTGAGATCATCGAAGGTGGTAAAAAGCTTAAATTACGCGGTTATATTGGTGTAGCGGCGCTTGGTCGTAACCAAACTTGGATTCGTGCAAACTAATCACATTTTAAGCGTAAAAAAACCGAGTCTCATGCCTCGGTTTTTTTATTTCTATTAGTGGGTCACTTACGCTGATAAAGCTTGATAAGTCGCTTCATCAAAGCCAATTACAAAGTCTTCAGGCGTTTGTAAAACGGGACGTTTAATCAAACTCGGCTGAGCAATTAAAGTTTCAATCAAATTTTCCTGATTACTGGTTGCATGTGCCTGCTCTGCTTCGGTTAATTTACGCCAAGTCGTACCTTTTTTATTTAGGACCTTATCTGCGCCAATCTCTTTTAGCCAAATTGCTAAAGTGTCGGCATCAATCCCTTGTTTTTTATAATCATGAAACTCGTAAGAAATTCCTTTTGCTTGTAGTGCATCAAAAGCTTTTTTCATCGAATTACAATTTTTAATTCCATAAATTTTAAACATACTGAAAACCATAACAACACAATGAAAGATATGCCTTAAAGCCTAACGTAAAAGACAGGGAATGTACCAGTTGAAAATTTTTATCAAGTTAATCGATGTTATGTATTAAGCGTAGATTAAATGACTAAATCTTTCTTATTTTTTGAACAAAATTGCTAAATACAAAGGATAGGAAAAATATTTAATATCTGAAAAAGAGAAAACCCGCATCTAATCATCCTGATCATGCGGGTCTCATTTCAACGTCCAATGTCTCATCCTTGCAAATAAACTTAATCTAAGTTTATTTTGTCTTCCTACGGCGTCCTATCCCTTTTTGGTCATCCTGACCGCTTCCCTGTGCCGTGGTGCTATAATGCCGTTACAGCTGGTAAATAAAAATACACAAAAAACGACATGATATGTAAGCTAAAGAGGCGGTCAAAGTGAACAAGTGTTCACTTATTCGTGTATTTTATAATCAATAATCACAGGTGCATGGTCACTAAACCATTGTTCTTTATACACCCAAGCATTTGCAGTCCGTGCTTTCCAATCTGGAGAGCAGGCTTGATAGTCGATACGCCAACCGACATTTTTCGCACGTGCTTGCCCACGATTTGACCACCATGAATACAATTCGGCTTCTTTTCGTACCTCACGGAAGGTATCTACATAGCCAAGTTCATCATAAATATGATCGAGCCATGCGCGTTCATGTGGCAAGCAGCCTGATGATTTCTGATTGCCTGACCAGTTTTTAATATCAATACGCTTATGCACGATATTGTAGTCACCACATATGATGATCGATTTATTTTCATCTCGCCATTGTTTGAGTATTTGGGCGTATTCTTGAAGAAATAAATCTTTACGTGCTTGTGCTTCTTCACCACTTGAACCTGATGGTAAGTATAACGAGGCAATATGAACAGGGTGTGACAGACCTAAATCGAATTCCGCCGTGATAAAACGTCCTTGCGAATCTGCTAATTCAAAGCCTAAGCCATTCTGAACAGAGACAAAAGGTAAGCGGCTATAAATGGCTGTGCCTGCATAGCCTGCACGTTCAGCAGGAAATAGATGCGTGTACCAACCTTCAGGTTTAAATTTATGCGTCCATTGTTCATGGGTAATGCGGCTTTCTTGCATACACACCACATCGGCATCGGACTGTTCTAACCACTCAAGCAGACCTTTGGTCACAGATGAACGTAGACCATTTACGTTAATTGAAACCACTCGAAGAATTTTTACATCACTTGGATAGCTATCCTTTGGTATCATACGTCTGTTTAACCTCAATTAAAGAATTTGGAGCACCTTATATGACAACGCCTGTGTCATTTCATCCGCAAGCTTTTATCGAACTCGCATTATCACGTGGTGTGCTTAAATTTGGTGAGTTTACCTTAAAATCAGGTCGTGTCAGTCCTTATTTCTTTAACGCAGGTTTGCTCAATGATGGCGAAGCGTTGTCTTTATTAGCACAAGGTTATGCCGATAAATTGGTTCAGTGTGAAAACGTTGGTGTGATTTTCGGCCCTGCGTACAAAGGTATTCCTTTTGTTGCGGCGACCGCGGTGGCGTTGTCTCAAGTACATGGCAAGAGTGTTCCTTGGGGTTTTAACCGTAAAGAAGCCAAAGATCATGGTGAAGGTGGTGTGTTGGTTGGTGCATCTGTTGCAGGTCAAAAAGTGTGGATCATTGATGATGTGATCACTGCGGGGACTGCGATTCGTGAAGTGGTGACCATCTTAAAAAATGCGGGTGCGACGATTGCAGGGGTGTTGGTTGCGCTAGACCGTCAAGAACGTGGTCAAGGTGAGCTTTCTGCGATTCAGGAAGTACAAAAAGAACTCGAAATCCCTGTGCATGCTTTAATCACGATGAAGGATTTGATGGATTATTTGGATACTAAAGGCGAAAAAGACGCTTTAGCCAATATGCAGGCTTATCGTGAAAAATATGGCATCTAAATTTTAAGCGTAAGAGAAAAGGAAGCGAAAGCTTCCTTTTTATTGAGTTAAGCTAATTGATTATTGAAAATAATGATTAAGAAATAAGCGTGGAAAGCGAAAGATCACGAAAAAGCTGTTCCAGTTCGCTGAACCCTAGAACGGCTTACTTTAAAGTATTGATGTTAAATAGAAAACTTTAAGCCTTTTTGTATAAGGCGTATTATGTTAATTTTAGAAATACTAAAAACTAAATTAAAGGTAAAAGTTCTTTGATATGAATTGTTCCAGGATTAGAAATAACTACTAAAGGTATTTCATAATCTCTATTTACTTCAGCATTTAGACCTTTCTTAGATGTCCCTTTTGAGACACTACCTCTTGCTTTACATACGACTCCTATAAACTTGTATTCTTCTATCAAATGTCTATTTAGCTTTAACAAGTCACATAACCATTCACATAGATAGATCCCTGAAGTCACTTGTCTATAGGCTTTACTTCCAGCTTTTGTTGATTTTAGATCTAAAACAATAATGTAATTCTCATTCTCATAATTAAGAATAATTATTCCATCACACACACTGACGATACCTTCTAAAGGTCCGTCAACAATAAATCCCCAAGGGTGGCGACCATTTTGGTCTAAAGAAAACCCGAAACCCAGAGAACCACCAATTTTTAAAAATCTATTTGTTGAAGTTGAAGATTTTTCTTCAATTTCAAACATATTTCCAAATTTTTTAAGTCTATATTTTTTTTCAATAATTTGTTCAAATGCTTGAGTTAACGTTACTGGCATTACTCAGAACCTTCACCCAGCACATATGAATAATAGATATCATCACTACTATCATTTAAAGAGTTAATTTGCTCATCAAAAGTAGTAGCAATTATTCCTTCTTGATTGACTTCCATAGGTTTAAGAAAACCACATTCAAAAACATACGCGCCAATTTTGTCTTTAGTTAATAATGATTCATTATCTATAGAATATTTTTTAAGTAATTGATTTTTTAATATTTCACTTCCATTAGTTTCACCTAGCATGATCAAGGAATTCAATTCTCTGACAAAATAATCACTATGTGTACTTATTACGATTCTTAATCCTTGATTGACCATTTTTGCAATTAGTCTGGCAACTAATCGTTGATTACTTGGATGTAAATTAAGCTCTGGCTCATCAATCATCAAGATACTATGTTCTTTCGCTTGATATTCTAAATAAAACCAAAGACCAAACAGACTTTTAGCCGTTGAAGAGGATAAGTGTAAATCCATTTTAGGAGCATTCGGACCACCTCTTTTCTTTTTGGGTACAAAAGTGATATTACCCTCGGCATCAATATTGTATCTACCACCAATTAGCTTCTTAACCTCTTCAGCTAAATCGTGATATTTAGTTTTTTCTGCGCCTTTTTTTATATTAGTTAAATCATTTAACCAGTCTATATAATCAGCAATAGGTTTAGCATATTTAGAACCAAGAACATCCTTTAGTAATAGTTGTAAATCTAGTTCATCTCTAGAAGCATGATGTAATAAAGCCGTTCTTCTGCTACTCAATTCTCTATAAAAAAGATGTAAACCATTTCTTTCAGCAGGTATTAAAAATGCCGTTTGTTCCTGTGAATCCTTACCTACTAAATACCCATAAATTAAAGAGCTAATAACATCTCTCAAGATTTCTTTAGGTAAATCTTTTATAAGCGTCATTGATAAAATTTGACTATTTTTTTCTTTAAGAGCTTTAAAGGCTGGAATTTGCTTAGAACCTAGAGAAAATTCAAACTCAAAGTATTCTGCTTGATTTCTCTCTACTATGTCATTTAGAGAAGCCTCCCAACTAAATACAGCATTTTCAAAGAGATTACTGTCTGAACTAAATATACTGGGTAACTTATATTTGATTGTTTTTTCTATTGATTTTAACGTGCTTTTAAAATTTTCGTTTAGCCATTCTTCTAAATTAAATTGACATAAACCATTTTCTTTAAGATCAGCAATTATTTGGTCAACACCTGCCAAATTATGAATATCACGATTATTTAAAAAACCGTAAAGGGTATACATTACCCATGTTTTCCCTGTGTTGTTTGGTCCGCACAATAAGGTAAGTGGTTTGACCTCAATTGTACCTTCATCAAGATTACCAAGCTTTTTGATTGAAAATGTCCAAGCTTTATTGCCTTGATTTGACATTATATTTTCCTAAAGTTGATCATTTGTTACTTATAAATTGATATTAGCATATTAGTTACCAGTCAAATCTAGAAGTGAAAGAGTTTTTTATTATCTGAAATAAATGGGGTCATTTAACATAAAATCTCTTATGCGAATTATACATCTTCACACTTCTTACACTCCAACATCACACCTAACTTCTCATTTCACCCTTGTTCAGTCAACACCCAAGGGCGATTTTGCCACGGTGGATCATGACGTACATGCTGCGTATAACCACAGGCGAGGTCAGCCACCCAATGATTTTCTTCATCGAGATGAAATCCAACAATGGCTTGTTGCATTTATTCACTCAAACTTTCGAGTTTAGAATCCTCTAAACCCTTTAAAAAACGATGGCATAGATTATGAATTGCCACCAAATCATTTGGATCAACACCCAAAGAGCAGGCGAGTTTAAAAGGAATTAACGTAATTTCATCTTTTGCAGCAAGTGCTTTTTCAAGCAAGATCACTTTTTTCATACGCTCATCTTCTTTCACCGCAACGCGCTTTAAAAAGTGTTTTTCTTCTAGTTTTTTAATAATTGGTGTCAGCGTGCCTGAATCAAAAAAGGTCTTTTGACCAATTTCAGATAACGTCACATTGTCTTTTTCGTATAAAGCCAACAGCACAATAAATTGCGGATAGGTCAGGTCGTATTCCTGAAGCAAGGGACGATATTGACGAATCATTGCGTTGGTCGCGGAATACATTGCAAAACACACTTGATTATCCAAGTAAGAAAATTCAGTCATGCTTTGCTCCTCAACGTCATCTTTGCGAACTCATAGTATAGTTTGATTAATATAAAAAGTATATTGCGCATAATTAACTTGCATGCAATATAATTGTGTGCAATATTAATTCGCATAGCTGAACAAATAGACAAAGCTATTAAGCAAATAAGATTGATTGAATCAGAGCGAGATGTTGTATGACCATAATTTATGATTTTCAGGCTGAACTTTTAGAAGGCGAACAAAAGAACCTTGCAGACTATCAAGGCAAAGTTTTATTGGTAGTGAACACTGCAAGTCAATGTGGCTTAACCCCACAATTTGAAGGGCTTGAGAAGCTATATCAAGACTATCAACAACAAGGTTTAGTGATTTTAGGCTTTCCATGTAATCAGTTTGCTAACCAAGACCCATCAAGCAATGAGGAAATAGGCAGCTTCTGTCAGCGTAACTATGGCGTATCATTTCCAATGTTTGCCAAAGTCGATGTGAATGGTTCAAATGCACATCCGATTTATAAATATCTCACTTCAGAAGCTAAAGGCATTTTAGGTAGTGAAAGCATCAAATGGAATTTCACCAAGTTTTTGATTAATCAAAATGGCGAAGTCATCAAACGCTATTCACCAACGACTAAACCTGAAAAAATTAGCAAAGATATTCAAAAACTGTTGGCATAAGTTGAATATAAAATTGAATGCTTTAGAAATTACTGGTATCGAAATCATCTACCAGTAATTTTTTAATTTTTATCACTCAGAAAATCGTCTATTTAAATAAATCGAATCTAGTGATTTGAATAAATTAGAATTTTTTAGATTTAATAATTACATAACTTGTTTAAACATCATCAGTAAACTTCGCTATACTTTTTGCCAAGATTAAAAATATGAGCGTTAAATTATGCGTGTACTTGTAGTGATGGATCCAATTGAAACGGTGAATCTCAAGAAAGATTCCACCATGGCAATGTTATGGGCGGCAAGCCGTCGTGGTCATGAATTGGGTTATGCATTACAGCACGATTTATATATTGATCAAGGCAAAGCTTTTGGTTTGATTTCACCGCTTAAAGTCTTTGAAGATTACGATCATTATTATGAGTTGGGTGAGAAGCGCAAAGAGTCATTGGCTGACTACGATGTGGTGTTGATGCGCAAAGACCCACCGTTTGACATGAATTTTGTCTATACCACTTATATTTTGGAACAAGCTGAACGTGAAGGCGCGTGGATTATTAACAAACCACAATCGCTACGCGACTGTAATGAAAAGTTGTTCGCGACTCAATTCCCCGAGTTACAAGTACCTACTTTGGTGACTTCACAACAAAGCTTGATTCGTGAATTCATCAAAGAACATGGAGATGTGATTGTAAAACCACTCGATGGTATGGGCGGGATGGGGATTTTCCGTTTATACCAAGATGGGGTAAATATTGGTTCAACTCTGGAAATGCTCACCGAAATGGGCACATGTCCGATCATGGCACAACGTTATATTCCTGAAATTGTTGAAGGGGATAAACGAATCTTGATGGTGAATGGTGAGCCGATTCCATATTGTTTAGCGCGTATTCCGCAAAATGGTGAAGTCCGAGGTAATTTGGCGGCAGGTGGTTTAGGTCAAGCGCGCCCACTCACTGAAAATGACAAAATGATTGCGGCAAAAGTAGGACCTTTCTTGCGTGAAAAAGGTTTGGTTTTTGTGGGTCTTGATGTGATTGGTAATTATGTCACTGAAATAAATGTCACGAGTCCAACCTGTATTCGTGAGATTGATGCTCAGTTTGGTACCTCGATTGCAGATAATTTATTTGATGTGCTAGAAGCAGGGCGAAACAGCTAAGATTACGCCATTTTTTGACCAAACTGCCCGTTTGTATTTGGATTAAATTTATGTGCAAATGGGCGTTTGGATATTGGCAGAACCTTGTTTTCAACAAAGAATTAAAAAAAGCTCAGCTTTCTGTTGTAAACAGGTGAAATTCGCTTTTCGTGAATGAAGCTTTAGGATTAGAATAACTTCCGAAAACAATAGACGATAACCTTCTTTTGAGTTGAAGAATTAGACCGTGACCAATTCACCACAGAACAAACCTAAACATGTCATGATGATGGCCGCTGGTACAGGTGGACATGTTTTCCCTGCGCTTGCTGTTGCCAAACAACTGCAACAGGATGGCTGCCAAGTCTCTTGGCTAGCAACGCCTACGGGAATGGAAAATCGGTTACTCAAAGATCAAAATATTCCGATTTATCAGATTGATATTCAAGGCGTACGCGGTAATGGTATTTTACGTAAGCTGAGTGCGCCATTTAAAATTCTAAAAGCAACATTAAGCGCGATGCGCTATATGAAGCAATTAAACATTGATGCTGTTGCTGGTTTTGGTGGTTATGTCGCTGGACCAGGTGGTTTAGCAGCACGTTTACTCGGTATTCCTGTGTTAATCCATGAACAGAATGCGATTGCAGGATTTACCAACACCCAATTGGCGCGTATTGCCAAGACCGTGTGTCAGGCTTTTCCAAATACATTTGCAAACAGTGATAAAGTCGTGACGACGGGTAATCCTGTACGTGCTGAGATTACTGCGATTTTGAACCCATCATGGCGTTATCAAACCCGTGAGCAAGAACAATTACCACTGAATATTTTGATTGTTGGTGGTTCACTGGGTGCACAAGCACTGAATGAGCGTTTGCCTGAAGCTCTGAAAAAGGTCAATGTTCCATTGAATGTGTTTCATCAATGCGGCCAAAATCAGCAAGATACAACGCGTGAGCGTTACCAAGGCACGCCTTCGAGTTTGAATATTCAAGTTGAGCCCTTTATTCATGATATGGCAAAAGCCTACAGTGACGCTGATTTAATTATTTGCCGTGCTGGCGCATTAACGGTTACAGAAGTCGCAACTGCTGGTCTTGCTGCAGTGTTTGTTCCGCTGCCTATCGCAGTGGATGATCACCAGACTGCAAATGCGAAATTTTTAGCAAATGTCGGCGCTGCGAAGATTTGTCAACAAGCAGACATGACACCCGCTGTTTTAGATGAGTTGTTAGCCACATTATTAAATCGCCAACTACTGTCTGAAATGGCAATTAAAGCACGTCAACAAGCACAACCGAATGCAACTCAGCATGTGGTTGATCTGATTAAAAAATTGTAATTCGAGTTTATTTATGTCTCCAACAAATCCAAACCAAGCCAAAAAGCTCATCAAAGTGCCAGAAATGCGCCGTATTAAACATATCCACTTTGTTGGGATTGGTGGTGCGGGGATGTGTGGTATCGCCGAGGTATTGGCCAATCAAGGTTATAAAATTTCTGGTTCAGACATTAAAGCCTCAAAGACCACAGCTCAACTCGAAAGCAATGGTATTAAAGTTTATATTGGGCATTCGGCTGAAAATATTAAAAATGCCAATGTGCTAGTGGTATCAACTGCGATTGATCCTGAAAATCCAGAAATTAAAGCCGCGATTGAACAACGCACACCGATTGTACGCCGCGCTGAAATGCTGGGTGAGTTGATGCGTTATCGTCACGGTATTGCAGTTGCAGGTACACATGGTAAAACCACAACTACCAGTTTATTAACGACGATGTTAGCAGAAGAAAATCTAGATCCAACTTACGTGATTGGTGGTTTGCTGAATAGCACAGGTGTTAATGCTGCACTGGGTGAAAGCCGTTTTATCGTTGCAGAAGCTGATGAGTCAGATGCATCTTTCTTGTATTTGCAACCGATGGCTGCGATCGTGACCAATATTGATGCAGATCATATGGACACTTATGAAGGTAGCTTTGATAAGTTAAAAGATACCTTTATTCAGTTTTTACATAATTTACCATTCTATGGTTTGGCTGTGGTTTGTGGTGATGATGCCAATATTCGTGAAATTCTTCCTCGTATTGGTCGTCCAACTTTGACTTACGGTTTTGGTGAAGATAACGATATTCGTGCAGTCGATGTGGTACAAGAAGGTATGCAATCGCACTTTACTGTGCTGCGTAAAGATCGTGAGCCATTACGCGTCACCATCAATCAACCAGGTCTGCATAATGTCTTGAATGCATTGGCTGCGATTGGTGTGGCAACTGATGAAGGTGTTTCTGATGGTGCGATTTGCCGTGCTTTAGAAGGCTTTAGTGGAGTGGGTCGTCGCTTCCAAGTTCAAGGTGAATTTGAAGTGGGCGAAGGCTTGGTGAAATTGGTCGATGACTATGGTCACCATCCGAAAGAGGTAGAAGCCACCATTAAAGCAGCGCGTGCCAGCCATCCAGACCGTCGTTTGGTGATGTTGTTCCAACCACACCGTTTTAGTCGTACTCGTGATTGTTTTGATGATTTTGTCGATGTGTTATCGCAAGTGGATCAACTGTTATTACTGGAAGTCTATCCAGCAGGTGAAAAACCGATTGTGGGTGCGGATAGCCGTGCTTTAGCACGCAGTATTCGTTTACGTGGTGAAGTTGAACCGATTCTAGTTGATCCAGTTGATGGCAATTTGCCGAATGTTTTACAAAAAGTGTTACAAGCGAATGACTTGTTATTAACACAAGGCGCGGGTAACGTGGGCGCAATTTCGGTAGAATTGGCTCAGCATCGTTTGTATGCCAAATAATTTATTTTCGTGAATATAAAAGTTTTACAGTTTTAAGGATATAAACGTGTCAAATGCTGCAAAATTCGGCAAAGTTGCTGTGTTGTTTGGTGGGAAGTCAGCTGAACGTGCTGTGTCATTGGATAGTGGTCAAGCCGTTTTAGAGGCTTTGTTGCGCTCAGGTGTGCAAGCAGAAGCATTTGATCCACAAGAGCGAAGCGTGACTGAGTTAGTCGGTTATGATCGTGCTTTTATCGTATTGCATGGTCGTGGTGGTGAAGATGGTCAGATCCAAGGTGTGTTGGAGTGGTTAAACCTTCCATATACAGGTACGGGTGTACAGGGTTCTGCGATTGGGATGGACAAAGTCAAAACCAAACAAATTTGGCAGGGCAGTGATTTACCAACCGCACCATACCGCATCATTACGAAAGACTCAGATCTGGATTCAGTCATTGCAGATCTGGGTTTGCCTGTGATTATCAAACCTGTGCACGAAGGTTCGAGTGTCGGGATGAGTAAGGTTGAGAAAGCTGAAGATTTTGCGGCCGCAATTGAAAAAGCGACACATCATGATGCTATCGTGATGGCTGAAAAGTGGATTACGGGTCGTGAGTTCACCATTTCATTCTTGAATGGTCAGCCTTTGCCTGTGATTCGTTTACAGCCACCTGCAGACGTTGCTTTTTATGACTATGAGGCAAAGTATCAACGCAATGACGTGGAATATGGCATTCCTTGTGGTTTAAGCGAAGATGAAGAGAAAAGCTTACAAGCGTTGTGTCTACGTGCTTTTCAAGCAGTCGGTGCGGAAGGTTGGGGGCGTATTGACGCAATGCAGGATGAGCAAGGCAATTTCTGGTTGTTAGAAGTCAATACCGTACCGGGAATGACCAGTCATTCTTTAGTGCCTAAAGCAGCTCAAGCCGTAGGTTATAGTTTCGATCAGCTCTGTGTTGCAATTTTAGAGCAAACTTTAACCCAATCGGCTTAATGATATATGGCTCAACTCCCTGCTTCTATGCGCCGTAAAACACGGCCAGCCATTAGCTCGATTCATGAGAAACCGCCTTCACAGAAACAAAAAATGGTGAATGCGGGTGGCTGGGCGTTGTTGATCATTGCTTTTATTGTATTGGCAATTGGTCTATATGGTTTATATAAAGTGATGACTGATGCAAAAGTCGCACAATTACAGGTGGTTGGGACTAACTCGGATATTGAAAATCAGCAGTTAGTGCAATATCTAAGTCCAATTATCAAAGATAACTATTTCACTTCTGATTTAGAGCAAATTCGAGATCAGGCGTTAAAAGTGTCTTGGGTTGACCGTGTCGTGGTATCACGAGCTTGGCCGAATGGGATTCGTGTAAGAGTTATGCCGCGTCACGCAATTGCGCGTTGGGGAACAGGGCGTTTGCTCAGTGATAATGGTGATGTCTTTAGTGAAGCTGTATTAAAAGTACATCCAAACTTGCCACTTTTACATGGGCCAGTCAGCCAATCCAAAATGATGATGCGTCGCTATAATGAAATTAATCAACTGTTTCATCCAGCGAATTTAAGATTAAAAGAATTGTATTTAACAGAGCGAATGACGTGGTTTATGCAGTTTGATTCAGGTCTACGGATTATTGTTGATCAAGATCAAACCATGAATAAGCTTCAACGCTTAAGCCATTTGGCACAAACGGATCTCAAACCTGTATGGTCGAAAATCTCAGCAATTGATTTGCGTTATCGGAATGGCCTGGCTATTCAATGGAAAAACGCAATCCCGCCAAAGATTGTCAACGGTCAGTTAGTTGTAACGATTGATGACACAAGCCTTGCAGGGGCAATTCAGGCAAAGCCATAATACGTGGCTTGAAAATAACAGGCAGTTTGCCCGTACTAAACAACAAAAGATATGGTAATGAAGTAATGAGTGAAGCTGTTTCCTCAGTTGTTGCGATTGATATTGGGACGCATAAAGTCTCAGTTTTGATTGGTAAGGTCCATGCACCGGATAAGATCCAAGTGATTGGCATGGCAACTGCTCGCAACCGAGGCATGGTTAAAGGCAAAATTGTGAGCTTGGATAAGGTGATTGCTGCGATTAAAAATGCAGTCTCTGAAGCCGAAGATATGGCGGAGTGTCGTATCCATAGCGCATGGGTGTCAATTCCAAGTACTGAATTGCAAAGTTTTTATGCATCAGGCCGTACACCAGTGGCTAATCATGATCATATTATTACGACAAATGAAGTAGTTAGAGCATTAGAGTTAGCCAAAGCGAGCCATGTATCGCCAGATTATTATCTTGCGAGTGCTGTTCCATTAGGCTTCGAGTTAGGCGATTCGGCTGAATGGGTGCAGAACCCAGTCAATATGTCGGCTCATAGCATGACCGGGCATTATCAATTGATGATGATGCCGATTAGTACCATGCAAAACCTTGATCGTGCCATGAAAGGTGCGAATATCGGGGTAGAGAAAATGGTGGTATCTAGTTTAGCTACGGCTGAAGCTAGTTTGCTCAAAGATGAAAAAGAATATGGCGTGTGTTTAGTTGATATTGGTGCAGGGATTACCAATATCGCAGTATATTTAGATGGTCGTTTAGCATTAGTACGTACCTTGCAACGTGGTGGTGAAAATGTGACCCGCGATATTGCAGCGGTTTTACAAACGACCACTGAAGAAGCTGAACGTATTAAAATTTTACATGGTTGTGTTGATCTTAGTGTGGTGAAACCTGACCATATGATCCAAGTGCAAGCGATTGATGGACAACAGACCATTAGTCGTATTGAGCTTGCAGAAATTATTATTGCGCGCTATGAAGAAATCTTTACATTAATTCGTGAAGAGTTAGAGCATAGTGGGGCAATACATGGTTTATATCATGGTGTTGTACTCACAGGTGATGCTTGTCAAATTGAAGGTATGGTGAATTTGGCACGTCGTATGCTTGGAGTATCTGCACATTTAGGTAATCCACCTTTACAGGTCTATGCTGAAGACCAACATCTTGCTGCATTACGTCGTTCGATGTATGCGACAGCGTCAGGATTATTGATGTTTAGCCAAAGTGATTTGCAGGATGCAGTAGAAGAACCAGAAGAATCGAATGATCGAAGTTTTATGGATCGAGTGACCAATGGTTGGAATGCATTAAATAGCAAATTAAAAGCTATATTTTAAGTTGTACGTATTTTGGGGAAAATTTGTTAGGAAGTTGTAATAGTGAGCCGTTGTACTTGACAAGCTAGCTATTATTGAACAGCATCCTAAACATCGGTTGTTTTAAAAATCAGGGCAGTAACGGGCTGAAGTAACTGCCACTTAATATATTAGGAAATCTAAAGGTCATGGCCTCATTTGAATTTATAGAAGATGAACTAGACGATGGCAACGGTCAAGCCCGTTTCACAGTATTTGGTGTCGGTGGTGGTGGTGGTAATGCTGTCCAACATATGGTGCAGTCAGATATCCAAGGTGTAAAATTTGTTTGTGCCAATACTGACAAACAGGCACTTGATAGCATGAATGCCCCTTTTAAAATCCAATTAGGTGAGCAAAGTACGCGTGGATTAGGTGCAGGTGCAAACCCTGAAGTTGGACAAATCGCAGCTGAAGAAAGCCGCGAAGTGATTCGACAACACCTTGAAGGTACGGATATGGTATTCGTAACCGCGGGTATGGGTGGTGGTACTGGAACAGGTGCTGCGCCAGTTGTGGCTGAAGTTGCTAAAGAAATGGGCATCTTGACCGTAGGTGTTGTAACGACCCCGTTTAATTTCGAAGGTCGTCGCCGTCAAAAATCAGCTGAAAAAGGGATAGATGCTTTAGAGGCTCATGTTGATTCACTGATTATCATTCCAAACCAACGCTTACTCAGCGTTTATGGCGATATTTCAATGAAAGATGCCTATAAAAAGGCAGATGACGTATTATTAAATGCCGTTCGTAGTATCTTTGACTTGGTTGTAAATCGTGGTCATATTAACCTCGACTTTGCAGACTTGAAAACAGCCATGAGTACTCGTGGTTATGCAATGATGGGTGCTGGTTTAGGACGTGGCGAAGACCGTGCACGCCAAGCTGCTGAACAAGCGATTCGTAGCCCATTATTAGATAATGTGAATATTATCAATGCGAAAGGTGTACTGATCAATATCACGGGTGGTGATGATATCACCTTGCGTGAAACTGAAATTATTACCGATGTGGTCAACCAAATCGTTGATTTGGATGAAGGTGAAATCTTCTATGGTACGGTATTTGATCCTGATGCACGTGATGAGCTACGTGTCACTGTGATTGCGACTGGTTTGACCCGTAATGCATCTGAGGTTGAACATAAGAAACGTACAGTGACTGCACATCATGCACCTGTTCAGGCAGCTGCTCAGCAGCCAGTTGATGAAGATGATGTTCCAGCGATCAGTAAACGTGCAAATGTAGACGCACCTGCTACAGCAGCGCCAAGTTCTACACCACGTTCATCACCAATGAGTATTCAAGACTATCTGAAAAATCAGCAGCGTAAATAATAAAATCATATATTTAGAGAAAGGGGGCAAGTAATTGCTCCCTTTTTTATTTTTTTAAAATGGCAAAATATGCTAAGTTATATCGGTTTTTGCAAATGAAGTTGTCATGGTATGGTGAAACAACGTACTCTCAAGCGTGTGGTGAAAGCGAGCGGGATTGGTCTGCATAGTGGTCAAAAGGTGCTGATTAATTTTGTTCCTCACCATATTGATGGAGGTATTATCTTTCGCCGTATTGACCTCAATCCTCCCGTAGAAATTCCTGCGAATGCTTTACTCATTCAAGAAGCATTTATGTGTTCCAATCTTGTGCGAGAAGATATAAAAGTCGGTACGATTGAGCATGTGATGAGTGCTATAGCGGGATTAGGCATTGATAATTTAATCATCGAGGTCTCTGCTTCCGAAGTACCTATTATGGATGGCAGTGCAGGTCCATTTATCTATTTACTCATGCAAGGTGAGTTAGCAGAGCAAGATGCACCAAAGAAATTTATTAGAATTCTGAAACCTGTTGAAGCACTCATTGAAGATAAGCGTGCTATTTTCACCCCGCATTCAGGTTTTCAACTCAATTTTACGATTGATTTTGATCATCCCGCATTTGCTAAAGAGTACCAATCCGTGTCGATTGATTTTTCAACGGAAACTTTTGTATACGAAGTCAGTGAAGCGCGAACTTTTGGCTTTATGAAAGATCTTGATTATTTAAAGGCGAATAATCTGGCTTTAGGGGCGAGCTTAGAGAACGCGATTGGTGTTGATGATACAGGTGTAGTCAATGAAGAGGGGTTGCGCTTTGCTGATGAGTTCGTGCGTCATAAGATTTTAGATGCTGTTGGTGACTTATATTTATTAGGTCATCAGGTAATTGCCAAGTTTGATGGCTATAAATCAGGTCATGCACTCAATAATCAGCTGTTACGCAATGTTCAAAATGATCCGAGCAGTTATGAAATTGTAACATTTAATAACGATAATGATTGTCCAATTTCTTATGTGAGTGTGACATAAGTCATTGTCTTTTATTGGCTATGTTATATTATAACAATAAAAGTTGAGATTTAGTTCACATAAAATAAGTGTATATTTCAATACCTAAGATAAGTAGTTTACTTTTTATTGCTTGCCAAACGTAGTAAAGCTTGGCTAAGCTTAGGGTCGCTCACATATTCAGCGGCGCTGCGTAACTGCTCTTGGGTTTCTGAAGAAAGTGTTTTAGATGGGGGAGAAGGTTCACGAGGAACATTCATTTTGTTTCTTAGACGAACTTGGATTTTTCGTAAGTCTTTGAGTCCTTCTAATTGAGCTAACTGCGCAACATAGTTGCTTTGTAAATAGCTGAGTTGACTAATCATCGCTTGATTTTCACCAGTTATGATCAGAACTCCATGTTGATAACAAACAACCTGCCATTGCTCTGGTTGGGGCAGTATAGGTTGAATAATTTTCGTAAGTTGTTTCCATTGAGTCACTTGCGTAGTCAGAAACGTTAAGTTTCCAGTTTTTATGTGTTGTCCTTTCTGTTGAAAAACGTTGCTAGGTTCAGACATGTTAACTTCCTTCGAGGTTATCGGCTCATCTTAAGCGTTCATTTTAACTGTTATCAAGGAAGAGATGATAAAGGAACTATTTAAGGACGGTTTCAAGAGGTTTTTTATGCATACGCGTCGTATTTTACTTGCATTCTCACTCGCTGCTTCAGCCGCTTCGGTTGCTTTTGCAGATTATCAAAATATTGGTCAAGCAACAGATGGTGACCGCCTAGAGCAATTATCTAAAACCTTAGCACAAGGTTCTTATAGCCATCCTGATGATATTGATTTGCCTGCCGTATCGAATGTATCAGTTAAATTGCGCGAAAAAACCATTGAATTGAATAATGCTACGATCGAAAGAAAATATGGTCGTTCAGCGATTTCATCGACTGCCGAAGATAATGCACCATCTTTTTCAGCAAATACAGGTTATTCGTGGTTAGTTAATCACCCACTTCAAGAAGGGCGGGTAAGTTCAACATGGGGTAACCGTACCTTATTAGGAACGACACGTCATCATTCGGGTGTTGATTTAGCGGCACCATCAGGTACACCTATTTATTCAACAGGTTCTGGTGTTGTAACCAAATCAGGTTGGGGATCAGGTTATGGTCAATATGTTGAAATCGATCATGGCAACGGTTATATCACTCGTTACGCACATGCTTCACGCTTAATGGTGAATGCGGGTGATCGCGTTAGTGCAGGTGAACATATTGCCAATGTAGGCTGTACTGGACGTTGTACCGGACCACATTTGCATTTTGAAGTTGTCAAAGATGGTCAACGTAAAAATCCAACAACTTACCTTGCCATGTTGCCTTAATGTAATTTGTTAACAGTTGTATATTAAATTTAAAAAGAAAGCGCCTTAATTGGCGTTTTTTTATGTTTTTTGTTTCATTTGAGTCAATGACTATTTAGCAAGAAAATATTAAGGGATTTTGTATTCATTTGGGGCGATACCTCCATAGTACCAAAACATGATAAATATATAAGGTCAAAATAACTTAAGGGAAAAGGTGAATTGTATGGCGTTTTATGGCGACTCAGACGCGCAGGAAACCCAGGAATGGCAAGAAGCATTTGATTCAGTATTACAACATATGGGCACGGAACGCGCCGCATTCTTATTAGAAAAACTTTATCAACAGGCCATTGCAAAACATGTTCCGATCCAACGCTTAAATACACCTTATCTCAATACGATTTCTGTTGAAGAACAACCAGCGATGCCAGGCGACCAAGATATGGAGCGTCGTATTCGTGCTTTGATTCGTTGGAATGCCTTGGCGATGGTATTACGTGCGAATAAAACGGGCGATGATCTTGGTGGTCACCTTGCGAGTTTCGCATCGTCTGCAACCTTATATGATGTTGGTTTTAACCATTTCTTCCGCGCAAACAGCAATAACTTTGGCGGCGACATGATTTATTACCAAGGTCACTGTGCCCCTGGTATCTATGCACGTTCATTCTTGGAAGGACGTTTAACTGAAGATCAATTGAATAATTTCCGCCGTGAAGTCGGTGGTAATGGTCTTCCGAGTTATCCACATCCGTATTTAATGCCGGACTATTGGCAGTTCCCAACTGTATCCATGGGTTTGGGTCCAATTATGTCGATTTACCAAGCACACATTCAAAAATACTTGATGAATCGTGGTTTGATTAAAGAAGAAAATCGTAAAGTCTGGGCATATCTGGGCGATGGTGAGATGGATGAGCCAGAAAGTACGGGTGCAATTTCACTTGCTGGTCGTGAAAAGCTGGATAACCTGATTTGGGTGGTGAACTGTAACTTACAGCGTCTCGATGGTCCCGTACGTGGTAACGGTAAAATTATTCAAGAATTAGAATCTTTATTCCGTGGTGCGGGATGGCGTGTGATTAAAGTGGTGTGGGGCCGTCATTGGGATCCACTACTTGCTCAAGATGCTTCAGGTGCTTTAAAAGCGGTCATGGAAGAAACAGTGGATGGTGAGTACCAACGCTATCAAGTGAAAGGTGGTGCATATACACGTGAGAAATTCTTTGGCAAGTACCCAGAAGCTGCGGAACTGGTCAAAGATTTAAGCGATGAAGACATCGATAATCTTAATCGTGGTGGTCACGACCCATACAAAGTTTTTGCTGCCTATGCAGAAGCAATGAAAGCCAAAGGTCAACCTACCGTTATTCTTGCGAAAACGGTCAAAGGCTATGGTTTGTCTGAAGAAATTGAAGCAGTGAACAAAACTCACCAAATCAAGAAAATGCAGATCGACTCTTTGAAATATGTACGTGACCGTTTTAATTTGCCATTTACAGATGACAAGTTAGAAGAGCTTCCATTCTATCGCCCAAGTGAAAACTCTCCAGAAATGAAGTATATGAAGGCGCGTCGTGAAGCGTTAGGCGGTTATCTACCTGCACGTCGTCGTGAGAGTGAAACTTTAGCGATTCCTGAATTATCAGTATTTGATGCTGTATTAAATGGCTCTGGCGGTAAAGAGCAATCGACCACGATGCTGATGGTTCGTTTAATTGCTGCATTATTGAAAGAAAAAGCAATTAAAGACCGCGTCGTGCCAATCGTTCCAGACGAAGCACGTACTTTCGGTTTAGAAGGAATGTTCCGTCAGCTTGGTATTTATGCAGCTCACGGTCAAAAATATACTCCAGAAGACCAAGAACAGTTAATGCATTACCGTGAAGCAAGTGATGGTCACATGTTACAAGAAGGCATTAACGAAGCGGGTGCGATGAGCGCTTGGGCTGCGTTGGCAACCAGTTATTCAACGAATAACTTACCAATGATTCCAATGTACATGTACTACTCAATGTTTGGTTTCCAACGTATTGGTGACATTGCATGGGCTGCGGGTGATGCGCAGGCACAAGGTTTCTTACTTGGTGCGACTGCTGGCCGTACCACATTGAACGGTGAGGGTTTACAGCACCAAGATGGTCATTCACATATCTTGGCGAACACCATTCCAAACTGTGTATCTTATGATCCATGTTTTGGTTATGAATTGGCTGTGATCGTACACGACGGTTTACAACGTATGTATGTGAATCAAGAGCGAGTGTTCTATTACTTAACCGTAATGAACGAAAACTACGAGCATCCTGCAATGCCAGAAGGCGCTGAGGAAGGCATTAAACGTGGTATGTACTTGTTCGAAAAAGATGAAAAAGCAACAGTTCAATTACTGGGTTCAGGTGTCATTCTTCGTGAAGTGATTAAAGCTGCGAAAATCTTACGTGACGAATACCAGATCCACTCAAACGTGTGGAGTGTAACCAGCTTCAATGAGTTGTCACGTGATGGTATGGCATGTGAAGAGTACAACCGTTTACACCCGCTTACTGAAGACGTGAAAGAATCTTGGGTATCTAAACAGTTACGTGGAACTGAAGGTATTGTCGTTTCTGCGACAGACCATATGCGTGCGTATAGCGAACAAATCCGTGCATATCTTCCAGATGGTCGTCCATTTGTTGCATTAGGTACAGATGGTTACGGGCGTTCAGATACACGTGCAAACTTACGTAGTTTCTTTGGTGTTGATGCTGCGCATATCGTGGTTGCGACTTTGAAAAAACTCGCTGACGAAGGCGAAGTAGACGCACGTTTAGTCAAAGATGCAATTTCTAACTTTGAGTTAGATACGGATCGTCCAGTTGCATGGGCGCCACAAGCGCATCCAGAAGTTCAGGCAGTTGCTGAATACAATGAAGCGCAAACAGGTGAGGGGAAATAATCATGCAAATCCAAGCACCTGATATTGGCGTAGATAAAGCGCTCGTTGCAGAAATCTTGGTCAAAGTAGGCGACCATGTTGCAGTTGACGATAGCCTTCTGGTGTTAGAGTCAGATAAGGCAACGGTAGAAGTACCAAGCACTGCGGCAGGGATCGTTAAAAGTATTCTGGTTCAACAAGGCGATGAAGTTACAGAAGGCGTCGCATTGATCGAATTAGAGTCTGAGTCTGCTACTGAAGAGCCTGCGAAAGAAGCACCGAAGTCAGAAGCGCCACAAGCAGAAGCAAAACCTGTCGAAGCTGAAACAAAAGCACAACCCGCTGCTGCTCCAGCAGCGACAGCAAGCCAGATTGTGGATGTAAAAGTCCCAGATATTGGTGTAGAAAAAGCGTTGGTTGCAGAAGTATTGGTCAAAGTGGGTGATCAGATTGAACCTGAACAAAGCATTGTGGTGGTTGAATCGGACAAGGCGACTGTAGAAGTACCAAGCTCAATTGCGGGAATTGTGGAAGCCATTCAAATCAAAGAAGGCGATAGCATTAAAGAAGGTGTGGTCTTGATTCAGGTCAAGACTGCAAGTTCGGCTGCTGCACCAGAATCGCAAGCAGCACCTGCTCAAACAGAAGCGCCAGTAGCAACAACAGAAGCACCAACTGCAACGAATACCTCAACAGGTAATGTTGAAATTGAAGTGCCTGATCTGGGTGTAGAAAAAGCACTTGTTTCAGAAATTCTGGTCAATGTTGGCGATCGCGTCGAAGCTCAACAAAGCTTATGCGTGGTTGAGTCAGATAAGGCTTCGGTTGAAGTGCCAAGCTCGGTTGCAGGGATTGTGAAAGCAATCCATGTCTCTGCCAATCAAGAAGTTCGTCAAGGCATGGCATTAGCAACGATTGAAGTGAGTGGCTCGACCGCTGCACCAACAGCAGCGCCAAAAGCTCAATCAGCCGCTACGCCTGCTACTCAAGCAGCACCAGCAAAACCACAGACGGTAGCACCGAGTGCGCCAGTGCAAACTGAGAAACTGACCAAAGCGCAAGAAGCTGATAATGCCAAAGTCTATGCGGGTCCAGCCGTGCGTAAATTAGCACGTGAGTTAGGTGTTGTTCTTGGGCAGGTCAAAGCATCTGGTGAACATGGTCGTGTGATGAAAGACGATGTTTTTGCTTATGTGAAAACACGTCTGACCGCACCACAACCTTCCGCTGCACCACAAGCTGCAGCCGTGGCTTCAGGCTTACCAAAGTTGCCAGACTTTAATGCATTTGGTGGTGGTGAAGTGAAAGCGATGACGCGTTTACAGCAAGTGTCTGTACCGCAATTGTCATTGAACAATTTCATTCCTCAAGTGACACAGTTTGACTTGGCGGATATTACTGAACTCGAAGCGTGGCGTGGCGAACTGAAAGATGGCTTTAAAAAGCAAGGTTTGAGCTTAACCATCTTGGCCTTTATTGCTAAGGCAGTTGCGCACTTGCTGAAAGAAGAACCGTACTTTGCTGGGCATTTGGCTTATGATCAGAAGTCAGTGTTATTGCGTAACGAAATTCATATGGGTATTGCGGTTGCAACCCCAGATGGTTTAACAGTGCCTGTATTGCGCAATCCTGATCAAAAATCAATTAAGCAAATTGCAGCAGAATTGGCTGAACTTAGTCAAAAAGCCCGTGATCGTAAATTGTCACCGAAAGATCTACAAGGTGCCAACTTTACCATTACCAGCTTAGGCAGTATTGGTGGAACAGCCTTTACACCATTGGTGAACTGGCCTCAGGTCGCAATCTTAGGTATATCTCCTGCCACCATGCAACCTGTGTGGAATGGTAAAGACTTTGATCCGCGCTTAATGTTGCCGTTGTCATTGTCTTATGACCACCGTGTGATTAATGGCGCTGATGCTGCACGTTTTACCAATAAGTTGACCAAGCTTTTAAAAGATATCCGTAGCTTATTGCTCTAGTACTTTTTAACGACAGAAACCTCGCATATGCGAGGTTTTCTATTTTATAGCATTAAAAAAATCGACTATATTTGCGCAAGCTTTTGTCTAAAATTAATATAGTTGAAAGAAGTATTTATTTGGAATAAGGAGCAAGGATGTTAATCATTTATCGAGTTGTATTACCAATATTACTGATTATTTTTGTATTAATGGGCTTGTGGGTCAATTTTCTACATTTTGCATCAGATTGGGTTATGTACATCGTCATGGGCTTGGAAGTGTTAGCTGCAACAATTGTGGTTAGCATGGAATATCAAGCCCAAAATGTTGGTGGTGCAAGTGGTTGGGGGATTTTTGGTTTTTTTGGTTTGAGTGTGAATTTAGCTTTGTTATTGGGGATTGCCCGTTTAATGATTTGGGGTTACCAAAAATTTTGGGCATAGTGATTTAAAAAATTTAAAGAGTTTGATAAACTAATATCACTTCATTGGGGAGTAGCCGCTCTTTACGCAAAGTAAAGAGGTGATGGTCAACATAATTGTTCCATAGAACATGGTCATCATAGCAAAGAACCAAGAACAGCTGTTTAGCTGTGCTTTTGTTGGCAAGACCTTTGATTTACCACTCTGCATCAATCTATTTGATTTTGGCTAGCAGGAGGGGTAGGTCATCGGTATATTTTGCTAGCCAGAGCATTCAACTATGTATGAATTCCTCATCTCCACATCAATTGTTGCCCTTGCTGAAATGGGCGATAAAACGCAATTGCTGGCATTATTACTCGCTGCACGTTTCCGTAAACCCGTTCCGATTTTAATCGCAATTTTACTGGCTACCACGATTAATCATGGTATCTCTGCAGTATTAGGTCAATGGATTACGACTGTCCTAAGTCCTGAAATTCTATTATGGATTTTGGCACTTGGTTTTATCGGTATGGCGATTTGGATGCTCATTCCTGATGAATTAGGGGATGAAACTGAAAGTATTAATAAATGGCAAAAATTCGGCGTATTTGGTGCAACTTTTATTCTATTTTTCTTGGCTGAAATTGGTGATAAAACCCAAATTGCTACAGTTGCTTTAGCTGCACGTTTTGACAGTATTTTTTGGGTCATGTGTGGTACAACGCTTGGTATGATGTTAGCGAATGCACCAGCAGTATTTATCGGCGATAAGTTAGCTGATAAGTTACCAATTTCACTTATTCATAAAATTGGTGCTGCTATTTTCTTAGTCGTTGGTGTTTCAACCTTGGTACAGCATTATTTCTTCTAATTAAATTTAAATCGCAAAAAGATCCATCATTTATGCATGGATCTTTTTGCATAAATTATGATAAAAGTACAATATCTGATTGAAACAATAATAAAATCCCATTATTTTATTAAGGAATTAAAATATTTCATATTTAAAGAATTTTTATGGGGTTGATATGAGTTTTGAGCGGACTACATCGCAAATACTATTTGATAATGGTACGCATAAATGCATTAGTTTTACCAGTTTGGTCAAGGGCGAAGGCATTCAAGCCAATCAATTTTTAATTATTGATCACGATCGCGCAGCGGTTCTAGATCCAGGTGGTGATCTGACCTATGTTCCTTTAACAATGGAGCTGAATCGATATACCAAATTGAAAAATTTGGATTATGTGATGGCATCCCATCAAGACCCCGATATTATTACTTCGATGCCACGTTGGTTAGTTTATACCGATGCAAAAGTAGTGGCGTCTAAATTATGGGCTCGCTTTTTACCGCATTTAAACTCAGCATTTATGAGTGATCGAATGAAAGGGAATTGGGAAGAACGCTTAATTGAGCTTGCCGATACGGGACAAGTGATTCCTTTAGGTGAATCAGCAATCGTAGCGATTCCTGCTCACTTTTTGCATTCGGTGGGTAATTTCCAGTTTTACGATCCAACTGCCAAAATTCTATTTTCAGGTGATATGGGCGCATCCATAGTGGAGGATGCAAGTCAGCCTATTACCGATTTTGAAGCGCATATTAAAAAGATGAAAGGCTTTCATCAACGTTATATGTGTTCCAACAAAGTCATTCGTTTGTGGGTCAATATGGTTCGTCAAATGGATATTGATATGATCGTGCCGCAACACGGGACTGCATTTGTCGGTAAAGAGATGATCAATCAATTTTTAGATTGGATTGAGCAACTAGAATGTGGCGTAGATTTAATGAATGAGTATGTGTTTAGTTGTCCTACCTAAATGAATTCATAATATTTTTTCTATAAATCTATTGTGTTCATCAACAACTTTTCTTAGGATTCAAGTTACAAAAAATTAATTTGATAACGAGAATTTTAAGAAAAATGTTGTCTCAAGTTGCAAGCTCAGATGCATGCGTGAGTTGTGGTGCATGCTGTGCAAATTATCGTGTTTCTTTTTATTGGGCTGAAGCAGAACGGATGCCTGCTAACATGGTCGAACCACTCACAGCCGTTTATTCTTGTATGAAAGGTACCAACCAAGCTCAAGTCAAATGCATCGCATTACAAGGAGAAGTAGGACAGCAAGTCAGTTGTTCGATCTACGCCATTCGAAGCTCAACGTGTAAAGAGGTTCAGATTGCCGATGATCATTGTAATAAAGCACGACTTGCGCACAATCTCATTCCACTGATTAATATTGAACAACAAGATTCAGAAAATAATGAGAATTATGATCAAGTTTGTTAACTGTATCGATGTTGCTTAAATGACATAAGGCATCGTAGTGAACCGTTTCTACGCGCTTATCAAATTATTTTCATCATAGAAAATGAAAATCACATCGAAATTTGTTTATAATAGCTCACGGAAATTACCAGTGAGATTGTTATGCTGACCATCGTTCAAGAAGCGTTAACCTTCGATGATGTCTTATTACTTCCTGCCTACTCAACTGTTCTCCCAAAAGATGTCTCCTTAAAGACACGTTTAACTCGCGGAATTCAACTTAATATCCCTCTCGTTTCTGCTGCAATGGATACGGTGACTGAGTCTCGTATGGCGATTGCAATGGCGCAAAATGGTGGTATTGGTATTTTGCATAAAAACATGGATATCGCTGCACAAGCTGCGGAAGTACGCCGTGTAAAAAAATTCGAAGCTGGAATGGTGAAAGACCCAATCACAGTAACGCCTGAAACGACAGTACGTGAACTTATTGCAATTACCCAAGCCAATAATATTAGCGGTGTGCCTGTTGTAAAAGATGGCAAAGTTGTGGGTATTGTCACAGGTCGTGATACTCGTTTTGAAACCAATCTTGAACAACCAGTAAGCAACATCATGACAGGTCAAGATCGTTTAGTGACTGTTCGTGAAGGTGAGTCGAAAGAAAATATTCAAGCATTGCTACAAAAGCATCGTATTGAAAAAGTTCTAGTTGTTGGTGAACACAATGAACTTAAAGGTTTAATTACAGTCACTGACTTCCGTAAAGCGGAAAGCTATCCAAGCAGCTGTAAAGATGACCTTGGTCGTTTACGTGTTGGTGCCGCAGTTGGTACAGGTGTAGAAACACCAAGCCGCGTGGAAGCATTAGTCGATGCTGGTGTAGATGTGATTGTCGTAGATACGGCACACGGTCACTCAGCGGGTGTGATTGAACGTGTACGTTGGGTAAAAACAAATTATCCTCAAGTTCAAGTGATTGGTGGAAACATTGCAACAGGCGATGCAGCTTTAGCATTGTTAGATGCAGGTGCAGATGCCGTTAAAGTGGGTATTGGTCCTGGTTCGATCTGTACGACACGTATTGTGGCAGGTATCGGTATGCCGCAAATTTCGGCAATTGATAGCGTTGCCAATGCATTAAAAGATCAAATTCCATTGATCGCAGATGGCGGTATTCGTTTCTCTGGCGATATGGCGAAAGCGATTGGCGCAGGTGCGAGCACGATTATGGTTGGTTCACTCCTTGCTGGTACTGAAGAAGCGCCAGGTGAAGTTGAATTTTTCCAAGGTCGTTACTATAAAGCGTATCGTGGTATGGGTTCATTGGGTGCAATGGCGGGAGCAACAGGTTCTGCTGACCGTTATTTCCAAGACTCTAAAGCAGGTGCTGAAAAGTTGGTACCAGAAGGCATCGAAGGTCGTGTTCCATACAAAGGTCCAATGGGTAACATCATCCATCAAATGATGGGTGGTTTACGTTCTTCTATGGGCTATACAGGTTCATCTGTGATTGAAGATCTTCGTCAAAATGCAAAATTTGTGAAAATTACTTCGGCAGGCATGTCTGAATCACATGTTCATGATGTGACGATCACTAAAGAAGCACCAAACTATCGTGTAGGTTGATCTTTAGTAATTTTGGCAATAAAAAAACCGTCAGTCCACTGACGGTTTTTTTGTTTTGGTGTAAAGTAAAACAGATGAAAAATGATATGACGATACGTCATATAAAGATAAGAAAGCGAGTAAAGAATGAGCTATTTTGGAACTGATGGAATTCGTGGCAAATTTGGACAAATGCCGATTACCCCTGAATTTGCATTAAAATTAGGATTTGCAGCAGGAAAAGTATTAAAAAGAAATAGTCCCAAAAACAAACCAATTGTGGTTATGGGTAAAGATACGCGTTTATCAGGTTATATTCTAGAAGCAGCTCTCCAAGCAGGTTTAAACGCAGCAGGTGTGTATGTGCATTTGTTGGGACCATTACCAACGCCTGCTATAGCACATTTAACACGTGCTTTGCATGCACATGCAGGTATTGTGATTTCAGCATCACATAACCCTTACTTTGATAATGGGATTAAATTTTTCTCAGGTGAAGGTAAAAAACTCCCAGATGCCTTACAAAATGAGATCAATCAAGAATTAGAAAAAGATTTAGTGATTGATGATACGGCTAACCTAGGTAAAAGTGTTCGTGTAAAAGATGCAAATGGCCGATATATCGAATTCTGTAAATCAACGTTTCCATACCATTTTGATCTTAGTAATCTAAAAATTGTAGTGGATTGTGCTAATGGCGCAGCATATAGCGTTGGTCCTTCAGTTTTTAGAGAGCTAGGTGCAAAAGTAATCCCGCTTTTTAATGAACCAGATGGTTTAAATATCAATGAAAATTGTGGATCAACCCATCCTGAATTTCTACAAAAGGCTGTAGTTGATCACCAAGCCGATTTAGGTATTGCGTTTGATGGTGATGCAGATCGTGTCGTGATGGTAGATAAAAATGGTCAACTGGTAGATGGTGATCATATTCTGTATATCCTTGCTACTCAGGCTAAAAATAAACCAGCAGGTATTGTTGGAACAGTCATGAGTAATATGGCACTTGAGTTAGCATTACAGAAAGCGGATGTCGGTTTTGTACGCGCAAAAGTCGGTGACCGCTATGTATTACAGGCATTAGAAGAAAATGGTTGGGTCACAGGTGGTGAGCCTTCAGGTCATATTTTAACGTTGGATAAGAGCACAACTGGTGATGCGATTATTGCCGCTCTACAAGTGTTGACGGTGATGGTTGAGCAAGCGAAAGCATTACATGAATTAGTTGCAGACTTTGAATTATTTCCACAGGTGTTAATCAATGTTCGTTTACAGCATATGATTGATCCATATGCTGTTCCTGCTCTTGTTGCTGAATTTGAAAAAGCTGAACAACAATTGACTGGGCGTGGACGTATTTTGATTCGTAAATCAGGTACTGAACCCGTGATTCGAGTTATGGTAGAAGGAGATCTACAGCAGGAAGTGGATGCCATCGCAAATCATTTAGCCGATGCAGTTAGAGCTCATGCTCAAGCTGCTTAAAGGAGAGTAATAATGAATGATGTCATTAAAGACCTGAGTGAACTTCGTTTAAGTTATGAACAAGGTGAGTTACATGAATCCCAGATTAGTGTAAATCCCCATGAGCAATTCTTGAATTGGTTCAATCATGCGCTCACTGCTCAATTACATGAACCATATGCGATGTCTTTGGCGACAGCAAATGCTCAAGGTCGCCCACACGTCCGAACCGTTTTGTTACGTGGTGCGACAGAAGCTGGTTATGATTTTTACACCAATTATGATAGTCAAAAAGGATTAGACCTTGCGGAAAATCCTTATGCTGAACTTTTATTTTACTGGCCGAGTTTAGAGCGTCAGGTACGTATTGGTGGTCAGGTTTCCAAGATTCCAGAACAGGAATCGACGGATTATTACCATAAGCGTCCACGTGATAGTCAGATTGCAGCACATATTAGTACGCCACAAAGTGGTGTCATTGAAAGTCGTGAGTTATTACAACAGCGTTTTCAAAACTTACAAAACCAAGTGCATGAAGCTGAGTTAGATAAACCCGAATTTTGGGGTGGTTATCGCTTAGATGCTGATTATTATGAATTCTGGCAAGGACGACCAAATCGTTTACATGATCGTTTAAGTTATGAAAAACAAAATGGACTTTGGATTATTCAACGCTTGATGCCATAAATGACCATGATTCAAATTCAACAAAGACCATTTTTGACACGCCCTGAACAGTTTCAGGGCGTGCCTACGTTTATTGCTGAGATATTGGCGAGACGTGGAGTGCAATCGGAACAAGAGCTTGAGCTAAAACTCAAGCATTTATTGCCACCTGATCTCGAAGGATTAGATCAAGCCGTTGAATTAGTTGATCAAGCCATTGATCAAAAAAAACAGATCGTAATTATTGGTGACTATGATGCGGATGGTGCGACTAGTACTGCATTGATGATCTTGGTTCTTAAAGAAATGGGGGCGAACGTTGAATATTTAGTGCCTGATCGCTTTAAGTACGGTTATGGCTTAACTCCTAAAATTGCTGAATTGGCAAAGCAAAGCTATCAGCCAGATCTTTTGATTACTGTAGATAATGGTATATCGAGTCATGCAGGGGTGGAGACTGCTCAAGCTTTAGGTATGCAGGTCATCATTACCGATCATCATTTGACGACAAAACCTACGCCAAACGCTGAAGCAGTGGTCAATCCGAATCAACTGGGTTGCATTTTTCCAAGTAAAGCACTGGCAGGTGTTGGCGTTGCTTTTTATGTACTAGCAAAATTAGCCAGTTACCGTTCTCAGCAGGGAAAAAGTACCAGTAAAGTCACTCAGTATTTAGATTTGGTTGCGTTGGGAACTTATGCTGATGTTGCATCGCTTGATTATAATAACCGTATTTTAGTAGATGCTGGCTTAAAACGAATTCAGCAATATCAATGTCGCGCAGGAATTTTAGCATTATTGGATATTGCAAAACGAGACGCTACAAGTTTACGCGCTCAAGATTTAGGTTTCGTGATTGGCCCTCGAATTAATGCGGCTGGTCGTATGGAGAGCATGCGAATTGGGATCGAGTGTTTATTGGCTCCAGATCTAGAAACAGCCTATCCAATTGCACAGCAGCTCAATCAACTGAATGTAGAACGTCGTCAAGTTGAAGCTGAGATGAAACAGCAAGCGATGAGTGCATTACAGCATGTACAGCTACAAGCGGATTCTTTACCTGCCGCATTGGTGATGTTTGAAGAACAGTGGCATCAAGGGGTAATTGGGATTGTAGCTGGGCGTCTAAAAGAACAGTTTCACCGACCAAGTTTAGTATTTGCTCCTGATGAAGATGGAATACATATTAAAGGCTCTGCGCGTTCGATTGAAGGTATTCATATTCGCGATACTATTGAGCAAGTCGCAGAACAATACCCACATTTAGTTAGCCATTTTGGTGGTCATGCCGCAGCAGCAGGTTTGACCTTAAGAAAAGAAAATTTTGATGAATTTAAAACAGTTTTTATTCAATCAATTGCTGAAATGGACGAAAACTTATTCCTAGCGACTCTATGGACAGATGGTGAGTTAACTGATGCTACTTTACATCTTGAAACGCTAGACTGGATTGATCGGCTAGGTCCTTGGGGACAAAAATTTCCAATTCCTCAATTTGAGGGAAGATTTAAAGTGATGGATTATCGCTGGCTTAAAGATCAGCATTTAAAACTCAAAGTATCTTTAGGACAGCAAATTATCGATGCAATCGCTTTTAATGCCATGGACCGTTTTAAATTTAATCCAATGCTTGGTTATGTTGATCTAGTTTATACATTGGAACGTAACGTTTTTAATGGCAATACGAGTCTGCAATTGCAAATATCACATCTCGCACAATAAAAAATCCGCTCAGTAGAGCGGATTTTTTATTCAGCATAATTGCTTAGAAGCGGTATGCACCACGGATACCATAGGTATTATAGTCATCACCAAAACCAACACGACCTTCTAAGCTCACTTGTTGATTCAGGAATTTCTTCGCAGAGATACCCCATTCATCACGATTTGTTAGGTCGTTATTGTAGTAATCTGCACCAACACTCAGTGTTTTATCTAGATAGTAATCACCTTTAACACGGTATTCATCTAGGTCACCAAATGCGCCATAAGCTTCTAAGTTGACATCTTTTCCACCAACTTGAGTGACATATTTAGCACGAACAGTTGGATCAGCGCCGTCTTTACCATTTTTCTCGTCGTAGCCTTTCACACCTAATGCAAGTAATAAGCCTGGAGCAGGTAAGTAACCAATTTCTGCGCCGTAGGTTGTTACTTTTTGATCGATGGCAGTATTGTCTACTTCAAGCTCACTACGACCGACATTACCACTTAAATAGAAATCACTATTTGGTACGAAATATTCAACACCTGCGCCATATTTTGTATCTTTTACGCCACTATTGTCGGCATAGTTAACATTGGCTTTCACGTTGCTAGCACGGTTTAAGAACGCTGCTTCTGCAAGTGGTGCATTACGTGTTTGGACTGGATTGAAATAATAAGTACCATCTACGCCAAAACTATGAGTGTTATCATAATGATCCGGATCTGTATAAGTATATGAACCACCGACTTCAGCTTGATAAGCATGAGCAGTGCCTGTTACTGCAATCGCAGATAAAAGTGCTGATGCTATTGCTAATTTTTTCATGGTTATGCCCCTGTTGAGATAATGAACCAAATGAATATTAATTACACGTTTTGTTACAACTTTTAGTCTAGAGAAAATTATTTAATCGTCAATCTTAAGAAAGTAACTGTACGGTACAAACGTAGATAAAATGTAAATTTTAATTAATATATATTTGATTTTAAATAAAAAATATTAGTGTTTTGATTTATTAAAACTTAGGATAGATTGTGTTGATTCGTATTTTTAGTGTAATCAGAGCCAGTTTTAAACATGAAATTATATAAGCAAAACACATTTCCATGTATCGGATGAACTGTTGAATTTAGTTAAAAAGACATGGCTGTGTCGTATAAACCACTTATGTTAAAATATTAGATTGAGTGGAAAATATTGTGAGAAAATACGCGTGGAAATTAATCCGTACTTAGTCCAATTGAAAGATTTATCTGATCGTAGCCAAACACTACGGGGGTATCTTTGACTACGATCTAAAGGCTGAGCGTTTAGAAGAAGTTTTAAGAGAACTAGAAGACCCAACGATTTGGAATGATCAGAGTCGTGCGCAAGCGATTGCGAAAGAAAAGGGCAGTTTAGAAAATACTTTAGGTGTATTTGATCGTCTTGCAGAGCAGCTAGATGATGCTAAAGCCATGCTTGATCTGGCTGTAGAGGCCGATGATGAAACTTTACTAGAAGATGTTCAGGCTGAACTTGATAGCGCTGAACAGGCTTTAGGTAATTTAGAATTCCGCCGCATGTTTAGTAATCCAATGGATCCAAATCCATGTTTCCTTGAAATCCAATCAGGTTCTGGTGGTACGGAAGCACAAGACTGGGCATCGATGTTACTACGGATGTATCTGCGTTGGATCGAACGTCATGGCTTTAAAGCTGAATTGATGGAAGTGTCTGATGGTGATGTGGCAGGCATTAAATCAGCAACCATCCGTGTCGATGGCGAGTTTGCTTATGGCTGGTTACGTACCGAAAGTGGCGTACACCGTTTAGTGCGTAAGTCACCATTTGACAGCAATAACAACCGTCATACCTCATTCTCTGCGGTATTTATCTCACCTGAGATTGATGACAATATCGAAATTGATATTAATCCATCGGATGTTCGTACCGATACTTATCGTGCTTCGGGTGCGGGTGGTCAGCACATTAACAAAACTGATTCGGCAGTTCGTCTCACTCACGCACCAACGGGTATTGTGGTGGCATGTCAGAACCAACGTTCACAGCATGCGAACCGTGATCATGCATGGAAGCAATTACGTGCCAAACTCTATGAGTTAGAGATGAGCAAACGTAATGAAGCAGCTCAAGCATTGGAAGACTCGAAGTCAGATATTGGTTGGGGAAGTCAGATTCGTTCTTATGTCTTAGATGATTCGCGTATCAAAGATTTGCGTACTGGTATTGAAAATTCAAATACTAAAGCAGTCTTAGATGGTGATTTAGATCGGTTTATTGAAGCAAGTTTGAAACAAGGTCTATAAGTTTCAATTAACTTAAAACGGCAATCTCGTTCAGCATTTGATAGTTAATCGAAAAAATATGATATTAATATCGAAAAATATAGATATTAATATTTATAAAAATCGATATAATAATTCCAGATGCTGAACAAAGCTTTGCCTGTTGAGAAACGTGGTGAGTCTATGGATATTGATGTTATAAGCAAGGCCTTAGCCAATCCATTACGTCGACAGATTTTGCAATGGCTGAAAGAGCCTGAGCAATTTTTACCGGTGCAGGAATGTGGTGGCAGTTTTGAACGAGGCGTATGTGCAGGTCATATTGAACGTCTAGGCAAAGTTGCACAATCAACCATGTCAAATCATTTGTCTGTGTTACAGCAGGCAGGTTTGATTCAAGTTGAGAAATACGGGCAGTGGTCCTATTTCACCAGAAACGAAGCTTTGATTCAGCAATACATCGAACATTTAAAACAAACACTTTAAGAGAATAAGTGTAAGTTGAGGCGATCATGGCTGGACTAAATTCTGCGTTACAAGTGGGTGATTTTACGATTAAAAACCGTTTGGTTTTAGCACCTTTGACGAGAGCTCGTAGTGGTGTTGAGCGTGTTCCAAACGATTTAATGGTGGAATACTATCAACAACGTGCCAATGCGGGCTTAATTATTACTGAAGCGACGGTGATTAGTCCGAAAGCTGTTGGCTATGCCAATACGCCAGGCTTATGGTCACAAGAACAAGCTCAAGCGTGGAACAAAATTGTTGAAGCAGTGCATGCGCAAGGTTCAAAGATTGTGGTTCAGCTATGGCACGTCGGTCGTATTTCACATCCTGACTTATTGGATGGTGATATTCCGGTTGCACCAAGTGCGATTCAACCTGCGGGTGAAGTGAGTTTACTGCGTCCAAAACGTCCTTTCGTTAGACCTCGTGCTTTATCGCATGAAGAAATCCAAGAAATCGTCGCACAATATAAACATGCGGCTGAGTTAGCGAAAGCAGCAGGTTTTGATGGTGTTGAGTTGCATGCAGCCAATGGTTATTTGATTGACCAATTCTTGCAAAGTACGACCAATCATCGTAATGATGAATACGGTGGTTCGATTGAAAATCGCGCACGTTTATTATTACAAGTGGTCGATGCATTTATAGAAGTTTGGGGGGCTGGTCGTGTGGGTGTCCACCTTGCACCACGTGCAGATTCACATGATATGGGCGATGCAGATCCATTAGCGACTTTTGGTTATGTGGTTGAGCAGTTAGACCAACGTAATATTGGTTTTATCTTTACCCGTGAATATGCAGCGGAAGATAGTTTACAGCCGCAACTCCGCCCTAAATTTAAAGGGGTGTGGATTGCTAACGAGAAATTAACACCAGCTTCAGCAAAACAAATTTTAGAAACTGAGCAAGCAGATGCCGTTGCATTTGGATTAGCTTATATTGCCAATCCAGATCTATTAGAACGTTTGGAACATGATTTGCCTTTAAATCAGGTTCAATTTGATACTTTATATGGTGCCGGTGCAGCGGGTTATACCGATTATCCTGCCTTTGAACAGCTTGAAGCTTAAGTAAAGCAAAAACCTCCTCGCAGGTTGAATCTGTAAGGAGGTTTTTGACAATTTAAGTTTGTGGTGCTTGTATAGCGTGTTCACTTCTATTTTTGTAGAAATCCAGAATCACATTGGAAAAATCATGCACCATCAATTGTGCAATCTGATTGGCATAAAAATTGACTTCGGTGCTAATTCGATAATCAATTTTTAGTGTGAGCTTAGTTTGCTGATCATTGATTGGTGTCAATTCAAACGCGGTATATCGCAGATCAAAATATTTCCCTCCAATGCTGACATGATCATCTAGCGTGCCTTGAGGAATGGAGGTTGGGGAGAAACGATAGGTCCAACTGAGATATTGATTAGGTTTGGATTGTTGAATGATTTCCTCAAAATGAATATTTTTTTGCCATGTTGAATATCGGATTAATCCTTCATTCGTTGGTTTTGTCAGCCCAGAAACAGGATAAGGCACACCAATGCTGTATAACACACTCGGTTTAAATTCTTGTGGTTGAATATTGTCAGCATGATTGAGTTGTTGCCAAATGACCTTAGCAGGGGCATTGATGAGAATACTCCGATCAACATGATCATAATGCAGTTGGGTTTTCTCAGGGATAGGCAGCAGAATAAATGGTAATAATACGAGACTATAAATAGCTTTATTCGGTTTCCATATTTTGTAACACAGCCCTTTCATGAATAAAGCGCCAGTCAGCATACCGCCCAATAAAATCGGGGTCATAATTACAACGCAAATAGCACCTTCATGTAGTACAACAATCGAGAACAATAAGAGCAAAACGAGGAAAATAATAATCACTTTAAAACTTTGTATAAATGAAACAGCCTTTCGGTAATTCTGGATATATACAATCAGTGCGCCAATAATAAAGGGAACCACAAGTAAAAAACTGGCTTTCATTAATGCGCCTAAGTGACTGGCTAGAAGCGCCCATAAGCAGCACAGTAACGCTAGAATTAAAAAAGGGAGGGTAATTTGAAATGGATGACGGGGTAGATATTCTTGTGTCGTTTCATCAGAAGGTTGCTTTATTTGTTTGAACCAATCAGGTTGCATTTTTTTCTCAAAATAGATTATTCTTTGTTCTAAGATATCATTTTTGTTTATAAAGAAATATTTAATCAAAGTGCAACATACAATAATCAATTGTCAATGCATATCAAACTTCCGCATAATGAGCTGAAATTAAATTCTAAATTATGGTCTAGGATGGCGCAGCAAAACGCAGTACAGCAAACACCATTTTGGTATAACTTTTTACTGATATGTCTCAAGCCGTTATACCGTTGGAAAATTAAACAACGGGCTGAAAGTGATGCGCTATTTCAGCAAGAGTGTCTAGAGCGTTTTGGACCGTTTCAACCACCTAAAAATTTAGATACGATTTGGTTTCATGTGGTATCGGTTGGAGAAACTAACGCTGCTCAACCTTTGATTGAGCACTATCTAAAACTTGGACACACAGTTTTAGTGACCAACACCACTAAGACAGGACAAGCCAGAGCTAAAAGCTTATTTTCCCAAAAATATCCTGCACTTTTTCAGGCGGTATATTTGCCTGTTGATCAAAAACCGTTACTCAAGCAATTTTTTGATTTGTATCAGCCGAAGCTACTCGCTTTAGTTGAAACTGAGATTTGGCCAAACTTAATTGCCCAAGCGAAACAGCAACAAATCCCATGTATCTTATTGAATGCTCGTCTTTCAGCAAAATCAGCCAAAGGTTATGGCAAAGTTCGTCGTTTAACACAGCCGATGTTGCAGCAACTCACATGGTTATTGGCTCAAGACATCGCTACACAACAGCGTTATGTGGATTTAGGGCTAGATCAAGCCAAGAGTCAGGTTGTTGGTAATATTAAATTTGATATTACAGCACCGCAATCTTATGTAGAAAAAGCTGAACAGTTAAAACAAGATTGGCAATTGCTAGGTCGGCAGGTCATTGTACTTGCAAGTACCCATTCACCCGAAGAAGAAAATTTATTAAGACAATTACAACCACATTTAAATTCAAATCCAAATTTGCTCTGTATTGTGGTACCGCGTCATCCAGAGCGTTTTGATGAGGTGTATAAAATTTGTCAAAGTTTAAATTTAAATACGCAACGCCGTAGTCTTAAACAGCCAGTTCAAACCGATACACAGGTTTTTCTGGCCGATAGTATGGGCGAAATGTGGCTGTGGTATGCACTCAGTCAAGTTTGTTTTGTTGGTGGTTCATTGAATGAGCCGGGTGGCGGACACAATATTTTAGAGCCGATGGTGCTTGATGTACCAACGGTGATTGGTCCACGCTATTTTAATTTCCAAGGTATCGTGGATGAGTTTGTAGCTGAACACGGAATTTTGATTGGAAAAGATGCAGTGCAAGTAGCACAGCAACTTTTGAGTTGTTTAGATGACCCAATACAGACTCAGCAATTGATTGAACAGGCTGAATTGGTTCTGCAACGAAATAAAGGCTCACTCCAAAAGCATATTCAATTGATTGATCATTATTTAGAATTCAAAGCTTTGTCATGAATATTGTTTTACTCGAACCTAATCAAATCACGACAACGGATGATGTCTGGCAGATTGAAAATCAACGTCAATTACAACATTTACAACAGCATATTCAGTTGAATTGTGGTGATACCTTAAAAGTCGGCGTGCGCAATGGTCAACGCTATATTACGGAAGTAATATCTGTTTCTGAACAACAGATTCGCATAAGACCGATTCAGGTTGAAGCAATCCCAGCAAAGTTACCTGTGCATTTAATTCTTGCTTTGCCACGTCCTAAAGTGTTACGCCGTATCATCATGGATGCGGTGACTTTAGGTGTGGAACGGATCAGTTTGATTCATAGTTATCGAGTGGATAAAAGCTATTGGCAAAGCCCATTCTTACAGCAGCTTGATGATTATGTGACTTTAGGTTTAGAGCAGGCAGGTGACACGATTGTACCAGAAATTCAATTGTATAAACGCTTTAAACCTTTTGTTGAAGATGTTTTGCCTATATTTATTTCAGATGAAAAACCTGCTTATGTCGCACACCCTTATGCGGAACAGAAAATGCCATCTGCGATTCAACATTCATGTCACTTAATTGTTGGTCCAGAAGGTGGATTTATTCCGTATGAGGTCGATCTGCTCATAAAAAACGGCTGCCAAGCGATGAGCTTAGGCAACCGAATTTTGCGAACTGAAACGGCAGTATCACATATTTTAGGGCGATTATTTATCTGAGTTCTCTGTATTATCAGATTGATCACCACGATACACTTTGACTTCTTGTACTGGGTAGGGAATAGAAATTCCTTTCTCATCGAAGGCTGTTACAACCAGTTCTTGAATTTCACTAATTGATGCAGATGTGGTGGTTTCTGTAGTATTCACCCACCAACGAACGGTTAAATTAATCGAGAAATCTGCAAGTGCGGTGACATTGACCGAGAAACCGGGTTGGCTCAGTACATTGAGATTACGGTCTAAAATATCCATAATAATTTTTTTTGCTTTCTGCATATCATCTTCATAACCAATACCAACGACAAACTCACAACGACGACGTTGATAGGCATTATTCACGATAACTGCACTGGTATACACCGTGGCATTTGGAATCACGATACGACGACCATCCGGTGAGCGTAAGAAAGTCGCGCGGATTTGAATATCTTCAACATTTCCTTCCAAACCATTCACAACAATATCATCGCCGATGCGGAAAGGTTCACTGAGTAAAATTAAGATACCGGATAGCAAGTTTTGGAAAATATCTTTGAAAGCAAAACCGATCGCAACAGAACCGATTCCCAATGCTCCTATTAACTGGCTTGGGGTGAAACCCGGAATAGCGATGACCAATGCAATTAAAAAACCAAAGAATAAAATAAAAGTGCTTCCGACACGGTTGAGAACCAATACTAAGTTTTGTCGGGTGTAGCTACGGTTTTCCAAAGTTTTGCGAATAAAGAATTTAAATAGCTTAGTCAGTAGCCAAAAAATGACAAATACTGTGATCGCAATACAGATATAGGGTACACGCTCCCAAAAGCTATCCATAATTTTATCGATTGTGGTATAGGCATCATGATATTTTTCAGTATGTGCCAATACCGTTTGCGTGGTTTTTGCACCTGCTTGATGAATCAATTCACCTGTATCTTTAGCGACCTCAGTTAATGTCGTTTGCTCATTTGCCACGGGAAAATCTCTATTTCGCAACGTAAGGAATTTATTAGTGGAGCCATCATAATGAATTTATGCTGATCATGCATGATAAATTCCGTAACGGTTTTATTTATTGAGTAGTTCAAATTTGGCTATTCAATAAAGTGTTAGAAATACTCAGTTGTATTTTGTAAGATTTGCGTTGGTGTACCCCAAAAGTCAGGGCTAGCAAAATAATAACTAAAGATAAACACGCTAAATATCATCATGAAACTCAATATAATCATGATCCATGCAAATAGTTTTTCCCATGTAGTGGATGGGCGGACATCACCATAATCATTGCGATGAGGTGTGCCTGCTGCAAATAAGACGTAAAGTGTAAAAAAGAATTGAATGATTGGCACAAGTAATAATAGACATAGCCACCCTGTTTTATTCAGATCATGTAAACGTCGGATTAAAAAAACGATCTGAAAATAAAAGCCAGCAAACCATAGTGCAATCAGCGCAATTCCTCCGATTCCTGAAAATGCAGATAAGATTGGTTCATGAATCTGTACGTTATTTACACTTAGACTCGCCGAAATTGTGGCAATAAGAATGAAAAGAACCGTCCAACTGATACTCAGTAAACCATACCAACCTAGATAGCTTAAGCGATTAAAACGTCCTTTAGCAGATAAAGGGTGATCGTATTGAGGCTGAATTGGGGCAGATAACGTTTGATCGAACATGATGAATTCCTATTTTTTGATTATTAAATCTTTTAAGGTCTTAGCAATGATCAAAATAATCACTTATTTTAAAAGTAAAAAGCATAGACAAGCAGTTCAAATTTAAATTATTTTGAGTAAATTTTTGAAAACAATTTGGTCGCTAAAGCATAACATTCTTACGACCAAAGCCGCATTGTTTGCTCTTGTAAATGGTGACCATACTGCAAGAGAAAACAAAACATACCCGAAAAATAGATGTGTATATCTAAGGTATG
Organism: uncultured Acinetobacter sp.; assembly: GCA_913777945.1. GTDB lineage: Bacteria > Pseudomonadota > Gammaproteobacteria > Pseudomonadales > Moraxellaceae > Acinetobacter. The sequence goes on from CAJYTY010000005.1 coordinate 142,054, forward strand.
AAATAAAAAACAAAGGAAGTGAGCTATGAAAGAAATCTACCCAGTGCCTGATAAATTCAAAGAAATGGCAAGAATCTCGGAAGCAGACTATTTCAAACGTTATCAGGATTCAATTGAGCAACCCGAAGTATTTTGGGCGCAGGAAGCAAAGAATATTGATTGGATCAAACCATTCACACAGGTTAAAAATACAAGTTTTAACGCAGATAATTTCAAAATTGAGTGGTTCGCCGATGGTGAACTGAATGTTTCAGCCAACTGTTTAGATCGTCATCTTAAAGATAATCCTTTAAAGCCTGCGATTATCTGGGAAGGGGATCATCCTTCACGTCATAAAATCATTTCATTTTCTGAACTACACGATGAAGTCTGTCGTTTTGCGAATGTGCTAAAGAAACAAGGCATTCGCAAGGGTGATCGTGTGGTGCTATATATGCCAATGGTGCCTGAGGCAGCGATTGCCATGTTGGCCTGCGCACGAATTGGTGCTGTGCATTGTGTGGTATTTGGTGGGTTCTCACCAGACTCATTGGCCAGCCGTATCGAAGATAGTCAAGCAAAATTAGTGATTACTGCGGATGCTGGAATGCGCGGCGGCAAGCTCATTCCACTGAAAGAAAATGTAGATGCAGCCTTAGAAATTGATGGAACCAGTAGTGTCGAAAATGTGATTGTGGTGCATCGTACAGGGAATCCGATTCAGTTTAATGCTGAGCGTGATGTTTGGTATCACCTTGCGATTATGGAAGTAGATGAACACTGTCCACCAGAACCGATGAAGGCAGAAGATCCGCTCTTCATTCTGTACACCTCGGGTTCAACAGGAAAACCGAAAGGCGTGCTGCATACTACAGGTGGTTATCTGGTCTATGTCAACACCACCTTTAGAGAAGTCTTTGATCTCAAAGAAGATGATGTATATTGGTGTACCGCCGATGTGGGCTGGATTACGGGACATAGTTATTTACTTTATGGTCCACTCAGTAATGCCACCACCACCGTGATGTTTGAGGGTATTCCACAATATCCAACTTGGGCACGTATTGGTCATGTGATTGATAAACATAACATCACGATTTTATATACGGCACCAACTGCAATTCGTGCCATGATGCGTGAAGGCGATGCCTACGTGCGTGAAAGTGATCGGAGTAGTTTGCGTTTGCTGGGTTCAGTCGGTGAGCCAATTAACCCTGAAGCATGGAATTGGTATCACGAGGTCGTTGGTGAAGGTCGTTGTCCAATTGTTGATACTTGGTGGCAAACTGAAACAGGTGGTATCTTAATTTCACCGTTGCCGGGTGCAACTGCACTCAAACCAGGTTCAGCAACACGTCCATTCTTTGGAGTCCAACCTGCGTTAGTCGATGGCGAAGGAAATGAATTGGACGGAGCAACCGAAGGTAATTTGGTCATTAAAGACTCATGGCCCGGTCAAATGAGGACAATTTGGGGCGATCCAGAGCGCTTTATTGAAGCTTATTTCTCAACTTTTAAAGGCTATTATTTTACTGGTGATGGTGCACGCCGTGATACCGATGGCTATTACTGGATCACTGGGCGTGTTGATGATGTACTGAACGTTTCAGGTCATCGTTTGGGGACAGCCGAGATTGAAAGTGCATTGGTTGCACATGAAGCTGTGGCTGAGGCGGCAGTTGTTGGCATGCCACATGACATTAAAGGCCAAGGGATCTGTACTTTTGTCACTTTACAAGCCGATGTCGCTGAATCTGAGGAGCTACGTAAGGAGTTGGTGAGTTGGGTGCGTAAAGTGCTTGGGCCAGTGGCTACCCCTGATGCACTGCATTGGGCGCCTGCTTTGCCGAAAACTCGTTCAGGTAAAATCATGCGCCGTATCCTAAGAAAGATTGCGGCAAATGAGTTGGATAGCTTAGGCGATACCTCAACATTGGCTGAGCCGACTGTGGTTGAACATCTGATTGCCACGGTTTATCCAAACCGATAAACCTATTCAAATTTAAAAAGAGCGTTCGATGGAACGCTCTTTTTTTTGCATAATTTAATTCTGTGCTAAAAAATCAGCAGTGTTTTGTACCGTGGCAAAGAAACCGAGTGCAGATAAAAATGCAGTTTGTACATCGGCTGCTTTGACGATCTTACCCTCGTATTCGAGATCACGGGTTGCAGTGGCATCAGCGATGACAATTGGTTGGTAGCCAAGCTCTTTGGCTGCACGCGTCCCAGAATCAATACAGACATGGGTCATCATACCTGTGATCACTAACTGCTCAACTTGATGCTGCTGTAACAACGCTTGAAGATTGGTTTCCAGAAAGCTATTGGGAAAATGCTTTTCAACAATCAGTGAGCGATCTGTGACTTTAAGTTGTGGGTGTAGTTCAACACCCACTGTATTTTCCTGAAAAAAACTGGCAGAGGCAGGGTTTATGTGTTGAATGTAAATAATGGGTAAATTGTTTTGAATAAAATGATCTTCTAATAGATTGGTTTGCGCTAGAGCAAGGTCTGGATTGACCAATTCCATTTTGCCATTTTTAAAATAATCGTTTTGGACATCAATAATCAGTAAGGCTTGTTTCATTATTTTTTCTTCCAGCGTTAAGATAAAACAAGAGTAGGGTGAAATGCAGAAATCGGCTATATTCAGATGAAAGCATTGTTGCTGGTTTTCTTTCGTAATGAAAAATGAATATTGAACTTGATCCGATTGACCTAAAAATTATTGAGTTGCTAAAACAAGATTCGCGTTTAAGTCATAAAGAAATAGGACAGCGAGTGCATCGGACTGGACAGGCCGTTGGCGCTCGTATTGCACAGTTAATGGATGCAGGCTTTATCAAAAATTACACCATCGTGATAAAATATGAACATAAACAATTCATCCAATTGTTTATGAATGATCAGCAAGCTTTTATTGAGGTTGAGCGTTTGGTCAAACAATATGAGCAAGTGGATGAGTGTTTTAAAATTCTCGGCAATGCCTGCTATATGATTGTCAGTCACTTTAATCCATCACAATTAAATGAGTTTATTGAGCAACTGTCGCAGTGGTGCCGATATTCGGTTGAAACGGTCATGCGAGAAATTGAGACTCGCTAAAATAAAAAAGCCCCAAGCCGAGCCTTGGGGAGAAATATTCAATCGCTTTTATTTTTCTTCTTATTTAATGCCAAGCTTACGCTGATTTTGCCTCCAATTGAATTTCCTGTTGTTGTTCGAGCTGACGAACCAGTGGCAGTACTTTTTCTCCAAAATATTCAACCTCTTCAATGAAATGCAGAAAACCAGAAAGAACCAGATCAACGCCAACATTCTTCAAAGCCACAATCCGTTCCGCAATTTGTTGCGGTGTACCAATCAGATTGGTTTTAAAACCATCATTGTATTGAACCAAATCATCAAAGGTCGATTTTGCCCAGTTACCTTCGCGTTCAGGTGCTGCTGCGCCTGCTTCACGGGTCGCATCACCAAAGGCATTCACGGCTTCGACATTGGCTTGTGCAATGATGTCATTCAGTACGGCTTTGGCTTCTTCCTCAGTATCACGCGCGATGATAAAGGCATTAACGCCTATTTTGACGTCTCGGTTGGCCAGCTTCGCCTTGCCGCGAACATCATCGACCTGTTTTTTAATTTCTTCGACACTGTTGCCATTGGTAAAATACCAGTCCGATACTCGTGCAGCCATATCACGTGCGGCACGTGAACTGCCACCTTGGAACACTTCGATATAAGGTTTTTGCAAAGGTTTTGGTTTCAGCGTGTAATTCTGGAACTGGTAATATTTACCCTCAAAGCTGTAATTGTCAGTGGTCCAAATGCCTTTTAGAGTACGAATAAACTCTTCTGAGCGAACATAACGTTCATCATGCTCGGGCCAAGCTTCACCTATCGCATCAAATTCGCCACGGAACCAGCCGCTGACCACATTAATCGCAATACGCCCTTGGGTGAGGTAGTCAATTGTTGCCAGCTGTTTGGCTGCAAGCACGGGTTTCCAAGGACCAGGTAAGATCGCTGCAATGACTTTGAGTTTTTCGGTTTTTGCCAATAAAGCATGACTAAAACTTACTGACTCATGTTGGTTTTCTGCACCGTAGCCAGCGGTAAAGCGGATTTGTGTGAGGGCATATTCAAAGCCGCTTTTTTCTGCTGCTTGTGCTAGGCGTACATTATAGTCGTAGCTCCAGTCTGTACGTTGTTCAATGTTGCTTACAACGAGACCGCCACTCACATTGGGAACCCAGTAGGCAAATTTAATTGCTGATGCTGCTATTGTCATCGTTGTATCCTCCATAAAAGATATGGTTTATGCGACGTGGGTTAAATTCTTGGCTGACTTCGGGTGTAAGCGAGATTCAGCTGCATCCAAATTCGGTACTGCCGCAGATGGCAATACTTCTGCTTGTTCAATCTGTTTGTTGATGCCAAGATTTTGATTGGCCTGCTCGGTTTTGGTTTTAATGGCAGCAGCACGTTGACCTTTGGCAGGTGCCCATTCCAAAATCGGTAAAGCACGTGCCACAGCTAAGGTGACGCGATCAGACAATTGTTCGCTTTTAACCGTATATTCAGGCGTGAAATCACGATCGGTAGCATAGACGCCAATCGGTAAAGTTTGTGCTTGGAAGAAGCTAAATAGTGGGCGTAATTGATGTTCGAGAACCAAAGCATGGCGATCACTGCCACCTGAGGCTGCCAGTAAAACGGGTACATCAACCAAAGCGGTTTGCTCAACAAAGTCGAAGAAATGTTTAAATAAGCCTGTAAATGAAGCACGATAAACAGGTGTTCCAACAATCAATGCATCTGCGGCTTCAACAGCAGCCAAATCATCTTGTACGCGTTGTGGCAGCTGATTGCGATAAATTGCCCCACCCAGTAAAGGCCCAATTTCACTCAGCTTGACGAAATGTACTTTAATATTAATCGCCTCTGAAAGTTCATCCAGAATTGCCTGAACTAAACTTTCTGTTTTTGATGGGCTGTTTAAACCACCAGATACTGCAACAATATTAAGGGGAGTAGAGAGAGTATTGTGATTGGACATAATAGCGGCCTAAAAGATCATTTCGAATTGCTATTTATTTATCTACACCGCATGCCAAGTTGTAAAATAAGGAAATGCTGCAAGCTTATCTGTTTTGTATATATACCTATAAAGGATTCAGTAGAAAAAATTAAATGAATTTAATACTCTGTTTCTATTGGTTATTTCTGTATAGTAGTTATTGATTAGTCTATGTTGTGTGAGTTATATCAATATTTGTATTGTTTTGCATTTATGACGAAATAAACAACTTTTGATGTCTAACCAACAGTTCATTTAAAAAATAGGCTAAGATAGATTAAATTTGAATAAACACCGTACAGTGACGTACTCGCAGACAGCTCAGCGCTTATGAATATTTTAATTGTAGACGACCACCCTTTATTTAGACATGCTTTAATTCAAGCGGTTCGATATAGTCTTCCTCAAGCACAGATTCAGGAAACTGCGGATGTCGATGAATTCTATGAGCGCTTAGAGCATGGTGCAGAACCTGATCTCGTATTACTTGATCTGAATTTACCAGGTGCATCTGGTTTTTCTGCCTTGGTATACGTACGAGCACAATACCCAGCGATTCCAATCATTGTTGTATCAGCACATGAAGAAGTCTCGATTATCCAACGTGCAATTGCACATGGTGCAATGGGGTATATCCCGAAATCATCACACCCAAGTCATATTGGCGAAGCAATTAAACATGTCTTAGAGGGTGAAATTTGGCTACCGCCGAATTTACCCATGCATCATGGTTTCGATCCAAGAGCTGCGGATGAAACGGCGTTGGCAGAACGTCTGCAATCTCTTACACCACAACAGTTCCGTGTATTGATGATGGTGGCAGAAGGTTTGCTCAATAAACAAATTGCTTATGAGTTAGATGTATCAGAAGCCACGATCAAAGCACATGTCACGGCTATTTTCCGTAAGCTAGGTGTACAAAATCGTACGCAGGCAGTTTTAGCAATTAGTGCATTAAATATTGAAGATAAAAAGATGTAAGATATTCAAATGAGAAGGCTAACCTCTCATTTAATTCAATATAATAAAAAACCAGTTCTTATGAACTGGTTTTTTATTATGAATTAAGTGTTCTAAACTTAGGCTTAGAACCTGAATCCAATATTAGAAACGGAATTTTGCGTTTAAGCCGATAGTTTGCGTATCAATGTTAACAGTTTGAGCATCTTCATCTAGGAAGCTTTTTGCGTTTGCATTTACGTAGCTTGCGCCAACAGCAATCGCTGGAGTGATGAAGTAATTAACATTCGCGCCCCAAGCAGATTTGATTGGTGAGAAGTTGTCGCTAGCTTGATCAGAACTGTAATTAGCCTGAGCATATGAAGCACCAACACTTAGCTTTGGTGTTAAATAAAGATCAGTTTTTAAACCGTAAGCTTTGTTCTCACCATACGCAAGGTTAGACTCAAAACCAACAGCCATATTTGTACCGTCGATGTTACCTACGTATTTAGTACGTGCAGTAACAACATCTTGCTTTTCACCAATGATCATTGAGTCAGCAACAGTGTTAAATACACCATTTTCTAGAACATTGTTAGCATCTAAAGCGATTTGATCTGATACGCGAGTGTAACCCACAGCAACTAAGAAATTAGGTGCTACTAATGCACCAACTTCAACTGAATAACGGTCACCGTTGTCTTTCTCGCCTTCAGCCTTGGTTTGAGAGTGGCTATAAGATGCACTAGCGTAAGCTGGTACATAAGGTGTTGGAATATATGCTTCACCTTTTGCACCAAATGAATTGTTTTTAACAGTTAAAGTTTTATCTCCGCTTAATTTAGCAAAGCTATAAGCTGCAGAAACGTTTGATGCTTGGTTTAAGAATGCTGCTTCAGCTAAAGGACCTTTAGATGCATCAACATTTTTAAGGTAAAAAGTACCTTGAGCAGCACCAGTAAAGTCTTTGTCATTCAAATCCGTAGCATTGATGAATTCAGACTGACCTTGAACTTCTACTTGGTAAGCGTGAGCACCGGTCATGGCTAATAATAAAGCAGTGGCTAAACCGAGTTTTTTCATAATAATTTCCAGCTTTTACAGTAAGGAGTAAAGTTGGATTTCATTCTATTGTAACAAAATATGAAGTCAATGTAATAAATGACATGTTCCGACAAATGATCGTGTAAGATAATAGAGGTGGTTAAAAATTGCTCTGCTAGAGTGTCGGTTGTCAACTTTAGAAAAAATATAATATTAATATATAGATAAGATATTTTCTTATGTTTATTTAAGCGAGTAATCTTGTTTTGAAACGATGTTTTTTAATTGTTTAATTCGATTAAATTTATCGTTTTTTTCGTTTTAATCTGTCGTAATACTGTAATAAATCACCAATAAAAATGTGATTTTAATCTCATTAAGATTGTGTTATGTGATTAATTTAATTTGTAAATGAAGCATGAAAATTAGAAAATTTGGGAAGTTCAATTTTAAGAGCTAATTTAATTTGGAAAAACGATTGTAAATTTAAACCCGATCTATTTAATCGACTTTACTTTTTGAGATATAATTCACATAATGATTGTGAAGAGGTATTTAATTTGCATTTTATTATCTCGTAACATTTTCTCAATATATTGTGTTTTACTAGCTCGACTTTCCCCAAGGTTGAGCTTTTTTTTGCCCTATTCTTTATCCATTTTTTAAGATATGACCTTTCAATAACATAGAAATTTGTGACAAAGATTTATTCTGTTTACAATCATAAGGTGATTTAAATTCTAAACGTTTAAAAAATATGTTTTTAATCAATTATTAAAGTTTATTATTTTATTTTTTGATTAAAATTTAAATCTATTTAACTTAAAAAGAAGATCTTAATTATTTTTAAAATTATGAAACAAATTTTTCTCTTATATTTTTATCAAATAAGTAATAATTGAATTAAATGGATTTTAATATTAACTTTATTAAAACAATAGATTAGATTAAAAAAGACAGCTTAATTGAAAAATATTTTAAATTTATACTTTATTTAAATGAAAAAGTACCTTGAATTATGACAGTTAGATTTAAAATTCAGGTAAAATCAGCGTTGTTTAAAAATCAATCAGGATGGCTTTTTGAGAATAGCAGGATATGTTCATGGAGCGTAGTCAAAAACATACGAAATTACGTTCAGGACATACAAGCCTTCGTCTATTTTTCTGTATGGTCATCATTATTTTCTCTATTTTATATATTTCCATTCCTCTCATCGTTCATAGTTATCAAGAATACGTTAAAACAAAACAAGCTTTAATCGAAATTACGAGTCTGCGGGCTTTGGTGCAAACGGCAAATCAAATTTCTAAAGAAAGAGCGCCATCCAATCAGGCAATGTCGAGTCAACCAAATGAGTTATTTATAAATAAAGAAAAGTTGCAACGTCATCGACAGGTTGTAGATATTCAGATTAATCAAACCATTTCAGTATTAAAGCACAATGGTTTTCAATCTATTGCAGGACATTTGCAGACTGATCTCAAAGTGAAATTAGCGCAGGCACGTCGTGTTGTTGATGTTTATATTGAAACACCTTATTCGCAAAGAAGTTCTCAACAACTGGATCATGCAATTTTAGCGCTTTTCTCTGTGTGGGATGAAAATAGGCTTTTTTTAAAATTATTAATGACGCAATTAGAAAGTAAAGATAGCGACATGTCGAATTATTTTACTTCAATTCTCATCCTAACAGATATGCGAGATCAGGCTGGGCGTATTGCATCTAACATTATGGCTCCAATCACTTTTGCTGAACCGATTTCTGATGCAAATCGAGCACGTTCTTTACAGACTCAGCATCAGGCAGAATATCTTTGGTCGTTGGTTGATACGATTCAACCTGAACAGACCAAAACACTAAAATATAAACTTTTGCATGAACGCGTAAAAACGGAGTTCTTAGAGCAAGGGTTACCTTTAATTTCTAAATTACTTTATCAAAGTGAAAATGCTGAACCGTATTCTTTAACAGGGACGCAACTGACCGAGCGGATGGTTGATAAATTTACCACGGTGATGGATTTACAGAACTATATTTTAGATTATAGCTATGAAATCGTTAAGCAACAGAATAAAGAAGCTCAGCAGCAGTTTATTTTTAACTTTGGTATTTCGATTGTTTCATTGCTTACAGCAATTTTCACAATGAGCTATGCCAAGAGACGTGTATTTCAGCCTTTAATTAGAGCAAGAAATATGATTTTGAGTTTATCAAATAGTCCAACTGAACCTTTTACTGGTAAGCAGTCTCGGCAGGAATTCTTTTCTTTATTTGAAGCGATAGAAAGATTAAAAAGTATTTTGAAACAACGTGACATGATGGAGTCGCAGCTTAAGAAAGTTGCAAACTCAGATATATTAACGGGTGTCGCAAATCGTTTGGCTTTGGAAGAATATATCAATGTTTTAGAGTCAAAGCCTGAAGGTCTATCAGAAACCTGTGTCATTGTGATTGATATTGATAATTTTAAATTTGTGAATGATCAATATGGGCATATTGCGGGTGATCAGGTGATTACCATGATTGCAGACCAACTCAAGCATAATGTGCGAGCTTCTGATTTAATCGTTCGTTATGGTGGTGATGAATTTTTAGTCGTGATCGAAAGTATTGAAATGAAAGCAGCAAAAGCGATTGCTGAAAGTATTCGTTCAGGCATATTAAAACAGAATATTGTGACTTCAAATGTTGGTGAATTGATTCAGGTTTCAGTGAGTATAGGAATTGCGATTGGAGCCGAAACTTGGTTAGAGTTATTAGAAAAAGCTGATCAGTCTTTGTTAAAAGCAAAAGCAAAAGGGAAGAACATCGTAGAGACTTGATTCGCTCAATTATTTAATTATTATAGGGTTTTATAATTATAGTATTAAGCGTTGATGAATATCTCAGAGAAAGAAGAAAGATTAAAAGGCATATTAGAACATAATATAAAAAATGAGAAAATTGGTACCGCAATTGCGATTACTGGACCTTGGGGTGTTGGTAAGACTTTCTTTTGGAAAAGATGTATAGATGGATATAATTTTAAAAAGAAGTACGTCTATGTCTCATTATTTGGTCTTGAGTCGCTGAGTGATTTAAAAACGCATATTTATAGCAATATTGAGAATAATCATTCAACTTTAGAGATTCCTCGATGGATTCGGGGGTTACCATCGATTTTAAAAGATACCAGAGTTTCACAATTTGGATTAAACGCTTCTACTAAAATTTTTGATAGTCTTATGTTTAATCAGGTCAAAGATGCCATCATCTGCTTTGATGACTTCGAGCGTATGTCTAATAAATTAGATATAAAAGACGTTATGGGCTTAGCAAATTATTTAAAATTAGAAAAAAATTGTCAGATCATTTTGATTTTAGATGAAGATAAAGCAGAAGGTGACAATAAGCAGAAGTATGCGGACTATAAGGAAAAACTAGTTGATGAAACGATTATTATCAATTCTGTTGAGCATTTGATACGTGCAAATACAGAAGATATTGATGATGAACTTGTTAATTTGATGATTGATTTTGCTGAGACATTAGAGGTTCGTAATTTTCGCTTTTTCCAAAAGGTGATTAAGCTATATCAGCAATTTCGAAAAGAATTAGGTGCCGATATTGCACTGTCGACAAAAGAAATTATTTTAGTAAGAGTTCTTCAAGGCTACTTAATTCAGGACTTTACAAATTTTGAGTATAGTTGGAGTGATTGTCGATATTATTCCAACAAGGATCGAGAACATTGGAGTGAAATAAAACAACAGAAATATGAAGCATTGAAAAAGATTAGCTATAACTTTACTGAAGATGATTTATGGTTTTATGAATTTAAAAAATGGTTTGAACAAAAGGATCGTGTGAATTTCCAAAAACTCAAAGAACTAGCTACATCTGAGTTGATATCAGAGGAACAAAATCAATTTAGAATGGAAATAAGGCAGCTAATGCTTCAGTGGAGAAATATTGAGATAGATAAGAATTTTTGTGAGCGACTACATTCTTTAGCTATCAAAAGAATTGGTTTTGAGAGCTTAGAAAATCTAGATTTTTGTAGAATATTATTGAGTGAATTTGGCAGAACGGATTTATCAAAAAACTTAAGAATGAAAATTAAAGAGTGGATAAATATAGAAATACAGACTAAAGGAAAGTCCTTTGCGAATGATACATTCAGTTTTGGATACCATGCAAAAAATATATTTCATCGTTACATAAGAGTTTTAGCTAAGCAGAATCCTTTAGCTGGCTTGCCAAGTCTTATTGAAGTTGTTAAGCGATATGTTATCCATGATATTTATAATAGTGAAACAAGTGCTATTGTTTTAGAGCAAGCAGCTAAAGAAGATTGGCGTAAACTATTATTTGTAGTGTTCCATGAGGATGAAGATTTTAAAGAAATTAGTAGGTTAGAACTGATTAAAAAAATAATTAGACAACCAATTAAATCTGAGTTGAATCCAAAAATAAGACAAGAAATTTTAGAAATATTACAGGAAAAAGCAGAAGAATCAGAAATACTCAAATTGAATGTGGACTATTTAATTACAAGACTAGATGATTAAAAAAGGGCTCTTTCGAGCCCATTAAAATCATTTCAACATTGGTTTCAAGAAACGACCTGTATGTGAGATTTCAACTTCAGCCACTTGCTCAGGCGTACCTTCTGCAATAATTTGACCGCCACCAGAACCGCCTTCAGGACCGAGATCAATTACCCAATCTGCGGTTTTGATCACATCCAAATTATGTTCAATCACCACAATGGTATTTCCCTTATTGCGTAGCTCATACAAAATGTCGAGTAACTTGGCAATATCATGGAAATGTAGACCTGTAGTCGGCTCATCCAAGATATATAAGGTTTTACCTGTATCACGTTTTGCTAACTCACGCGCTAATTTAACCCGTTGCGCTTCACCACCTGAAAGCGTGGTTGCAGCTTGACCTAGGCGAATATAACCCAGACCCACTTGCATTAAGGTATCTAAACGACGATGAATCACAGGAATGGCACTAAAGAATTCAGCAGCATCTTCTACGGTCATTTCTAACACGTCTGAAATGTTCTTGCCTTTATAACCAACCTCTAAAGTTTCACGGTTATAACGTTTGCCATGACAAGCATCACAAGGCACATACATATCAGGCAGGAAGTGCATTGCCACCTTGATCATACCGTCGCCTTCACAAGCTTCACATCGTCCACCTTTCACATTAAACGAGAAACGACCTGCACTATAACCACGTGCTTTGGCTTCAGGCGTTTGCGCAAACAATTCACGAATTGGGGTAAATAAGCCTGTATACGTAGCAGGATTTGAACGTGGGGTACGACCAATTGGACTTTGATCAATATCAACCACTTTATCAAGATGCTGTAAACCATCAATCGAATCAAACTTTTCTGCGGTCAACGTCGTTGCGCCATTGAGTTGAGTCGCAGCCAAAGGCAATAAGGTACGGTTAATCAGCGTTGATTTTCCTGAACCTGAAACCCCAGTCACACAGGTCATAATGCCGAGTGGAATGGTGAGATCGACATTCTGTAAATTGTGTCCGCTTGCACCTGACAATTTGATGATTTCATCTGGACGAGGGGATAGCGTACGCTGTTTCGGTACTTCAATCTTTAATTTGCCTGAAAGGTATTGACCTGTAAGAGAATCAGCATGGCTTGCCAACTCATCATACGTTCCTTCTGCAATGATTGCACCACCGTGAATTCCTGCACCAGGACCAATATCAATAATATGATCCGCGGCACGAATTGCATCTTCATCATGCTCAACCACAAGCACGGTATTGCCGAGATCGCGTAAGCGAATTAAGGTTTGTAATAGGCGATCATTATCACGTTGATGCAGACCGATTGAGGGTTCATCCAGTACATACATCACACCCATTAAGCCTGCACCAATTTGCGATGCGAGACGAATACGTTGTGCTTCACCACCTGAAAGTGTTTCAGCCGAACGTGCCAAGCTCAGATAATTCAGGCCAACACTGACTAAAAAGTGTAAACGCTCACGAATCTCTTTAAAGATTTTATCTGCGATTTCACCTTTAGCCCCTTCCAAATTCAGATCTTGATAATAGTTTTCCGCATCACCAATCGACATCTTGGTGATTTCTGCGATTGTCTTATCTTTAACACGAACATGACGTGAAATTTCATTCAGACGTGAACCATCACAGGCATCGCAGGCTGCATTGGATAAATATTGTGCGAGATCATCACGCACATAGTTCGATTCAGTTTCACGGTAACGACGTTCTAAGTGTGGTAATACACCTTCGAAGGCTTGTACACGACTGTGTTTGCGACCACGTTCATCGATATAACTGAGATCGATTTTCTCTTTGCCTGTGCCTTGTAAGAATTTTTTCTGCGTGTCTTTATCCAGTGTATTCCACGGTTGATCAAGGTCAATACTGAAATGATCCGCTACTTTTTGCAGCATCGTGTAGTAATACGGACGCTGTCTGTCCCAACCACGAATTGCCCCTTGGCTAATGGATACTTCAGGATTTGGAATTAGTTTTTCTGCACTGAAATGACTACGAGTTCCCAAACCATCACAGACAGGGCAAGCACCGAATGGATTATTGAATGAGAACAGACGTGGTTCGAGTTCAGCTACGGCACGGTCACATTCAGGACATGAATGTTTTGCAGAGAACACACGTTCAGGATGTTCGCCATTCATCCACGACAACACCGCAATATCACTACCTAGACGTAATGCTGTTTCAAACGATTCTGCGATACGATTGCCGAGATCGTCACGGACTTTAAAGCGATCGACCACGACTTCAATGGTGTGTTTTTTCTTTTTATCTAATTCAGGTGGCGTATCGATATCAATGATTTCACCATCGACACGGGCACGGACAAAACCTTGACCTTGTAATTGTTCAAATAATTGGGTGTATTCACCCTTACGCTCACGCACCACAGGTGCGAGTAACATCAGTGCTGTACCTTCTTCTAATCCTTTTACCGCATCAACCATTTCTGAAATGGTTTGTGCCACCATCGGTAGATCATGTTCAGGACAGTAAGGCGTTCCTACACGTGCGTAAAGCAAACGCAAATAATCATAAATTTCGGTAATTGTACCTACAGTTGAACGTGGATTATGGCTAGTTGATTTTTGCTCAATCGCAATTGCAGGTGATAAACCTTCAATTGAGTCAACTTCAGGTTTTTCCATTTGCGAAAGGAATTGGCGTGCATAAGCTGAGAGTGATTCGACATAGCGACGCTGACCTTCAGCATATAAAGTGTCAAATGCAAGGGATGATTTTCCTGAACCTGAAAGCCCTGTGATCACCACAAATTTGTCACGTGGAATATCGAGTGACACATTCTTTAAATTATGGGTACGTGCGCCTCGAATACGGATATGACTTTGGCTCATGAAAACATCTCAGTAATATGCAAATAGAAGATCAAAATACATTGAACAGCAATCTCATAGATCATTCATTATTTAAGTTGAATGTATTGAAAGAAAGCTCAGTACTAATCAATTTAAAATAATTTCTGAGCAGCATTCTGCTGTTGAATGGGTCTTATATGATAGCGCCTTAAAATTGTTCAAGTGGTATAAAAATATTTAAAACGACAAATTGTGACGGTTAAATCACATTTATAACGAATATCACATACTAACCGAGTTGTATTTTTATCATTCCTTTTCTGATTTTACTACCGTAAAGCTGTTGCAGAATAAAAATACATAAATTTACTAGACGACTGGTCTAATATTAATTTATAGTGTGGCTATGAAACGATCAATCAAGAGTGAAGCAACTCGACAACATATCTTGGATACCAGTTTTGAATTGGTATTGCGTAAAGGTTTTGTGGGAGTTGGCTTACAAGAAATTTTAAAAGCCTGTGACGTGCCAAAAGGTTCGTTCTATCACTACTTTGCATCTAAAGAGGCATTTGGTTGTGCCTTATTAGAACAGTATATGACGGATTACAAAGTACGAGTCGAACAGCTCTGGCAACACACTGAACAAAGTGCGTATGCACGTTTAATGGCTTTGTGGCAGGCATGGATAGACGATCCAATTTATGGCAGTTGGGCAGAAAACTGCTTAATTGTCAAACTCGCAGCAGAGGTTTCAGATTTATCTGAAGACATGCGACAGATTTTAAATTTAGGTGTGCATCGACTCACGCAACGCGTTGCGCTGTTATTGCAAGACGGGCAGCAGCAAGGTTCGATTCCAACACATCTTGATCCATTTAAAACAGCTCAAGTGATGTATCAGCTTTGGTTAGGGGCTGCTTTGATGACCAAATTGGCACAAGACAAAGCACCACTACATTTGGCTTTAGAGACCACCAAACAGCTGTTACGACCAATATAGGAATAAATCATGCAAAGTATTATCCATCATCAATTTGGCGAGCCCGTAGATGTTTTAGCATTAGGCGATATGCCGAAACCTGAGCCTAAAGCAGGTGAAGTCCGTATTAAAACGATTATGTCCCCAATCCATAATCACGATGTTTGGACGGTGCGGGGGAGTTATGGCTATAAGCCAACTTTACCTGCAATTGGCGGTAGTGAAGCGGTAGGTATTGTCGACGCTGTGGGTGAAGGTGTTGATCACAGCAAATTAGGACAACGTATTGCTGTTGCTGGTGTACATGGCAGTTGGGCAGAATATTTTATTGCGCCTGCACAAAGTATTATTCCTCTAAATGATGCGATTGATGATGAAACAGCAGCGCAATTGATTGGGATGCCGATAAGTGCTTTGATGTTACTCGACTTTGTGAATGTTCAAGCAGGGCAATGGCTGATTCAAAACACAGCCAATGGTGCGGTTGGTAAAACCGTAGCGATGATTGCTCAGGCGCGTGGTTTACAGGTAATTAATCTCGTGCGTCGGACCGATGCAATTGCCGAAATGCAGGCTTTAGGTATTCAACATGTGGTTGCGACTGATCAGGCGGATTGGAAGCAACAAGTCAAAGCCATTCATGCTGAACAGCCCTTAATCGCAGGCGTGGATTCAATCGGTGGTACGGCAAGTGGTGAAATGCTGAATCTACTGAGTGAAAATAGTCTATTGGTTTCATTTGGCAGTATGACGGGTGAAACCATGCAAATTTCTTCGGGTGACCTGATCTTCAAACAGGCAACAGTGAAAGGTTTTTGGGCAAGTGTGGTGAATAAAGAAATGCCAGCAGAGCGCAAAAAGGCATTATTTGTTGAGTTATTAACGCTTGCGACGCAAAAGAAATTAGTTTTACCTGTGGAAGGTGTTTTTAGTTTTGATGATATTAAAACGGCTACACTCAAAGCAACTCAGGGTGCGCGTCAGGGCAAAGTGTTGTTAAAGCCTTAATTGGGAGAACAGATGACCAGTCGTGAGGCTGGTCTACTTAAATTGAGTCATAAAATAAAAAGGAAAATTATATGATTGGACAACTGCTTGTGGGATTAATTGCTGTCTTACATGTGTATATTTTAGTACTGGAAATGTTTTTGTGGGATAAGCCCTATGGTTTAAAAGCTTTTGGCAATAGTCTGGCAAAAGCTCAGCTCACTAAAGTTTTAGCGCAGAACCAAGGTCTTTATAATGGGTTTCTTGCAGCAGGTTTGTTTTGGGCATTAATTGCACCTGAAACCTATGCGGTGGCTTTGGCGAATTTCTTTTTAGGCTGTGTGTTGATTGCAGGTATTTATGGTGGTTTGACTGCAAGCAAAAAAATTATTTATATCCAATCTGTACCCGCATTGCTTGCCTTAATTGCGGTTAACTTTTTTTAAGCAATTAAAGGTATTCACTCGATCTGATTTATGTTTTAATGCAGCCAGTTTGAGATGAGCCTCATACAGTATATCGGACAATACGATATACGACTAAGCCCCCATGAGGGGCTTTTTTATGTCTGTGAAAAATGTAAATGAAGATCTGATAGGCGATTAAGCTTGATCCAAACCTAACCATTGACGTTGTTGATATGCGCTGTCCCAAAACAACCATTCTAATTTAGCGCCCATGGTATAGGCTGCATGCATTTTTGCTAAAGTGTCTTGATCACATCGTGCCGCCACTTTATCTACAGTTGTAATCACATTTCGAACCGCTGTATTAAACTCTTCACCTGCATAAGTATCAATCCATGCTTGATATGGATTATTAGGAACTGATTGGTTCACGATGTCTTTACCAACCTCAGCATAAATCCAAAAACAGGGAAGCAATGCTGCCAAGATCACAGGATAACTTTCTGACCAAGCCGTTGCGGTTAGGAAAGAGGTGTAATGGTGGCAGGCAAGCGTTAACGGCGTGCTTTCAAACGCAGCTTTGCTGATATCAAATTCCTGCATGAAATCACTATGCAGACTGCGTTCTACAATAATCGCAATTTTTGCAGCTTCGGAAAATTGAATTACATCATCTGCTTCATAGGCTTTTGCCGCAGCTACAGCAAGTGCACGACCATAAGCCAGTAAATAGTGAGCGTCTTGAATCACATAATGACAAAAAGCTTTACGATCCAAAGTACCCTTAGCTAGTTCTTGATTGAATGGTAGAGCTAATATTTTTTGATATAAATCGTGATTACGTTGCCATACATCTTGAGAAAACGTCATGAAATGAACCTATTAAAGTACATATAAAAGAAATCTTTCAGCACTATAACAGAGTCTAGTTTAGATGGTTTCTTTTGCCAAACAAGTCCAACAATCTTTTCTCTTTTTGGGTCGAAACTCGCCTACAATAGCTACATTTCTATAACTCAACGATTTCGCATAAGGCTGTTCATGAAGCATTTTCGTTTTTCTATATTCTTTACGGTAGTGTGCTTAGCACTATCTGCCTATTGGGGCTACACGCATGGTCCTGAAGCAGGCGTAGCTACGATGCTTAAAGCATTAACGATTACTGCGATCTTGGCAGTAATGGAAGTTTCACTATCCTTTGATAATGCTGTGGTAAATGCTTCGGTATTACGTAATTGGGATCATTTCTGGAAAATGATTTTTTTAACGGTAGGTATTCTAATTGCCGTGTTTGGTATGCGTTTGATTTTCCCTGTCGTTATTGTTGCTGTGACGGCAGATATGGGCATGATTGAAGTCGCTAAAATGGCATTGAATGATCCAAAAACCTATTCAGAGCGTTTAATGGCACATCATGCTGAAATTTCAGCGTTTGGTGGTACTTTCCTATTAATGGTGTTTTTAAACTTCTTCTTTGATGATGGTAAAGAAACGCATTGGTTTAAGTGGTTAGAAGCAAAATTAGCAAATTTAGCTAGTGTGCCAGCAATGTCTGTTTTTCTCGCATTGATTGCCATGATTATTATGGCAGCCAATGTTGAAGAGTCTGTACGTTTGGCTGTGACCATGGCAGGGATCTGGGGTATTGTCGTATATATTGGCGTACAGGTGCTTAGTCATCTCCTAGGTGGGGAGCCAGAGATTGATGAAAATGGTAATGCGGTTACGCATGATGCAAATGGCGCTGCTTCAGGTGTCGTGAAAGCTGGCTTTGGTGGTTTTTTATATCTTGAAGTTCTAGATGCATCATTTAGTTTTGATGGTGTGATCGGTGCATTCGCGATTACCAGTGATGTTGTCATTATCATGTTAGGTCTTGCGATTGGCGCAATGTTTGTCCGTTCAATGACCATCTATCTTGTCGAAAAGGGCACGTTGGATGCTTATATTTTCTTGGAACATGGTGCGCATTATGCGATTGGCGCTTTGGCATTTATCATGATCGCAAGTGGTACAGGCTTACATATACCTGAAGTTGTAACGGGCCTGATCGGGGTTGCCTTTATCGTTTGGGCCGTGATCGCATCTATTCAATATAGCAAGCGAGAACAGCAAGCTTCTTAAGCTTATTTTCAGCTAAGTGATATATTTTAAATAAAGGAGCACGATTTGCTCCTTTATTTTTTCTCCTAAAGATTGTGTTTTTCATAATCTACTTACAACCTTGTTAAGCGAATCGCTTATAATTCGCTAAGCCAGTTATAGTGTCTTATCAATAATGAATGCTTTAGAACGCCGTTCAACTTTTGCCTTAAGCAGCATTTTTGCCTTACGCATGTTGGGTTTGTTCATGATTATTCCTGTCTTTTCAGTAGCAGGACAATCTTATCAATATGCCACGCCTGCTCTCATTGGTTTAGCTGTAGGGGTCTATGGTTTAACACAAGCAATTTTGCAGATTCCGTTTAGCTTGTTGGCTGATCGTTTTAGTCGTAAACCATTGGTTGTGCTTGGTTTGCTCTTATTTGCGATTGGTGGTGCGATAGCAGGTTTATCTGACACAATTTATGGTGTGATTATTGGTCGTGCGATTGCAGGTGCAGGTGCAGTTTCAGCCGTAGTAATGGCTTTACTTGCTGATGTGACTCGTGAAGAGCAGCGGACCAAAGCCATGGCAGCGATGGGGATGAGTATAGGCTTGTCTTTCGTAGTGGCATTTAGTTTAGGGCCTTGGCTCACTAGCTTAGTCGGTATTTCTGGGCTATTTTTCGTGACAACGATTATGGGATTGGCTGCGATTTTGATGTTATTGCTCGTGCCTAAAGTCACACGACATCATCGTAATTTCCAACAAGGTTATTTATCGCAGTTGAAACAAGTCATTCAAATGGGCGATCTGAATCGCTTACATGTCTCTGTTTTTTCTCTGCACTTATTGCTCACAGCAATGTTTATTTATATTCCTTCTCAGTTGATTGAATATGCACAAATTCCACTGGCAAAACATGGTTTGATTTATTTGCCATTATTGGTGCTGAGTCTGTTCTTTGCTTTTCCAAGTATTATTATTGCTGAAAAATATCGCAAAATGCGCGGTATTTTCTTGTCAGCAATTGCGGGAATTATTGTGGGTTTACTGATTCTTATTTTTGGTTATGAATCGAAATATGTATTGCTCGCAGGGCTTGGTATTTTCTTTATCGCCTTCAATGTCATGGAAGCGTTATTGCCATCTTGGCTATCGAAAGTTGCACCTATTCAATCTAAAGCAACTGCGATGGGAATAAATGCCAGTAGCCAATTTTTAGGTGCTTTTTTTGGTGGTACTTTGGGCGGACAGCTTTTGATGTTACAGAATACTGCACTTGGCTGGAGTGTCCTCTCTGGGATTGCTATACTTTGGTTGTTGGTCAGTTTTGGGCTGGCTCAACCTCGATATTTGTCTTCAATTGTGTTGCCTCTACCTCAAATGACACAAACGGATGAATGGACTTCAAAATTGTTGGCAATTCGTGGTATTGAAGAAGTCGTGGTGATACCTGAACAACAAGTTGCTTATATTAAAGTCGATAAACAGTGTATCGATGATGCTGGGCGACAAGATTTAACGCACTTGATTGGCAAAGAGGTAGCCATTTAAACATAACTCTTATAAAGTAAAACATAGAAATACATAGGATGAAGACAGCTAATGCGTGGTGTGAATAAAGTTATTTTAGTAGGTACTTTGGGTAAAGATCCTGAAACAAAAACTTTTCCAAATGGTGGATCCCTGACTCAATTTTCGATTGCAACAAGTGAGTCTTGGACAGATAAAAATACAGGCGAGCGTAAAGAACAAACAGAATGGCATCGTATTGTGTTACATAACCGTTTAGGCGAAATTGCACAGCAATATTTGCGTAAAGGTTCAAAAGTTTATATCGAAGGTTCATTACGTACTCGTCAATGGACAGATCAAAATGGTCAAGAGCGTTACAGTACTGAAATTCGTGGCGATCAAATGCAGATGTTAGATACGCGTCAACAAAGTGAACAAGGCGGCGGTGACTTTAATCAACCACGTTTTAATAATAACAACAATAATCAAGGTGGTGGTTACCAAAATACGGGTTATAACAACAACCAAAATGGTTATGGTCAGGGCGGTGGTTTTGCTGGCGGTAATCAAGGTAGTTATGCAGGTAGTCCACAAGCAGGAAATGGTTTTAATACACCAAAATTAGCACCTCAGCCTGCGACAGCCCCTGCTGATTTAGATGACGATTTACCGTTCTAAATCTTCTGATTCAAAAAAAGGCATGAACTTGGTTTCATGCCTTTTTTTATTTTTAAAAATATGTTTAATTTTATATTACAAAGCGTAACCATTGTCAGTTTTTGCCAATTCCCGAAGACCGTCTATTAACGTTTCGATAAGTTTTTCAACCACAAGACGTTGTCCTTTACGGGATGCGTATACCAATTGGACAGTACCCCGATTTGATTTCCACTCTGGGAGAATATGGATAAGGTGTCCTTTTTCAATATCAGCTTGAACGGTTAAATAAGGTAGGTCTGCGATACCTAAACCATCACGAACAGCATAATAAACGCCTGCCAAATCATTGCTTTTTATGCGTGGATGGTAAGGTATATCAACGGTTTCATCATTTTCTACATGGCATAGATGCCAAAAATATTGATTTTTTTGAGTTCCTAAAGCTACGCTTGGAAAATGCTGTAATTCTGAATAATGTCGAATTTGTTGACCTTGCAGTAATTCTGGAGCAGCAACCAGACAATGCTCAGTTCGAATTACATCTCGCACAATTAAGCTCGAGTCCTGATTTGGTTCAAAGCTTGTTCGGATCGCAATATCAATATCATCATGTAGAATATCAACGCGGCGGCTCGTCAGCTCTAAAGAAATTTCAACTTTTGGATAATCTTTTAAAAATTGATTCAGTAATTTTCTGATTTGAAAATGCATCATGAGGGGAGGACAACTGATCTTAATCAGACCTTGTGGCTCGCTTTTTTGTTTTAGCAACACATTTTCAGCGCATTCAACTTGTGCAATCACCTTACAACATTCTTCATAAAACTCTTGCCCTAATTCTGTCACTTTGAAATGGCGTGTCGTTCGTTGGATCAGATTGACATTAAACTTATTTTCCAAATCAATAATGCGGCGACTGAGTTTGGATTTACTGATATTTTCTGCTTCACTGGCAGCACTAAATCCGCCATGTTTCACGACCAAGTAAAAATAATGAAAGTCATCAAATGAATTGATCAAGACAAATTCAGTCCTATAATGAGATGAAGATTAGAATAGCATCAACACTTCTAATCTTCAGTGAACGATTTATTTCTGTGACGTATTTTGAACGTAGCTGTTGATCAGATTGCGGTAATCAGGAATATGATTGGAAAATAAAGCGCCTAAACCTTCAATATCGTTACGCCAGTCGCGATGAAGTTCACATGCCATTCCAAACCATGTCATGAGTTGTGCGCCAGCTTTGGACATACGATCCCAAGCGGCATCGCGTGTTAAAGCATTAAATGTTCCGGATGCATCGGTAATTACAAAAACTTCAAACTCTTCTGCTAGTGCGGAAAGCGCAGGAAATGCGACACACACTTCTGTGACCACACCCGCAATAATCAATTGTTTTTTCCCTGTTGCTTTTACAGCGTGGACAAAGTCAGGATTATCCCATGCATTGATTTGACCAGGACGGGCAATATACGGTGCATCAGGAAATATTTCTTTGAGTTCTGGAACTAGAGGACCATTTGGACCATGTTCAAAACTGGTGGTAAGAATGGTGGGTAGATTGAAGTATTTGGCTGCATCAGCTAGCGCTAATACATTATTTTTAAATTTGTCCGGATCAATATCACGAACCAGTGAAAGTAGACCTGTTTGATGGTCAACTAAAAGTACGGCAGCATTGTCTTTATCTAAACGAATATAGTCTTTTCCCATTTTTGCATCCTCAAGTTTTTGTTAAAAATAAATATAAAAAGAAAGCATCTTTTTCCTATTACCTGAAATGATGCTAGTGAAATTCTAGAGAGTGATGAAGTCTAAATATTGAGATTAACAATGCTAAAAATAGGATGATGATTTTAATACATTACTCAATTGTGTATTAAATTTAGGATTGTCCTGTTTATGGAATAATGTGTTGTTAATCCATATCTATAAGCGTTGATCATCAAGGCGTAAAATGAGTCTCAAGAAAAGAATTTCTACCTGAATAGGAGAAACTAAATGAAGAAAGTTCTTGGTATCTATCAAAATAAAAACATGCACTGGGTCGGTGATGGTTTCCCTGTGTATAACTTGTTTTCTTATGATCGTTTGGGACAAACGATTAGTCCATTTTTACTTTTAGATTATGCAGCGCCGTACCGTTTTGAACCAACAACTGCTCAACAAGGAGTTGGTACGCATCCGCACCGCGGTTTTGAGACCGTGACGATTGCCTATCAAGGTGAAGTGACACATAAGGATTCAAGTGGTGGAGGTGGCACAATTAAAGCTGGTGATGTGCAATGGATGACGGCTGGAGGTGGTGTTCTACACCAAGAATTTCATTCCCCTGAATTTGCTCATCAAGGTGGTTTATTTGAAATGGTACAGCTATGGGTAAATTTGCCAGCTCATTCGAAAATGACACCTGCAAAATATCAAGCCATTGAAGCAACAGATATCCAAAGTATTCACTTAGATGATGTAGGGAGTGAATTACGTGTGATTGCTGGGCAATATCAAGAGACAATTGGTGCAGCTACAACGTTCAGTCCCGTCAATGTTTGGGATGGTAAAATTGTGGCGGGTCAAGCACACACATTTTATGTGGCCGAAGGTCATACAACATTGTTGGTGCTACTTTCTGGTGAGCTGATTTTAAATGATGAGCAAACGATAGAGGCTCCAAGCTTGGTGGTGCTCAGCCGTGAACAGATTGATTTTAAAATCCAAGCAGAGCAGGACAGTAAATTTTTGATTTTAACAGGCCAACCTTTAAATGAGCCTATTGAAGGTTATGGTCCATTTGTGATGAACAATAAGGCTGAAATCATGGATGCAATCAATGATTTCAATCGTGGTAAATTTGGTGTGATGGATCGCTCTTGATTTTGATGGTATATAAGAAAGCCCATAACTCCTTTAGAGTTATGGGCTTTCGCTATAAGGTTCTCTATTGATTTTTTTAATATTAGGTCACTTATTATTATCCAGTTTATTATGTGACTCGGTTCTGATTATTGTTTAATCAGAATAGCGCTAAATTTTTGCTTTGCAAAGCCCCTAACAGGGTAAAAATGGAAAAATAAAGAATGTTCTGTATATTTATTTAATGTGTAAGACAATATAGTCAATATTATCATTGAGTTAAGCTTAAAATAAGAAGTATGTTAAAATGTAACAATAAGTGAATGGCCACATTAAGACAAAAGTCTAGCTTAAATGCAGAATCTGGTATTTTTTAATACCGTATTTAGGTTAACTATCAGTCATAATCAAGAAAAATCATCAACTGATGGGACATAATTTTGGATATTGCAATTATCGGCAGTGGTATGGCAGGACTTGCCTCAGCCAGAATCCTACATGATGCAGGACATAACGTAACGATATTCGAAGCACTTGCTGGGCGCGGCATGGACAGTCACAGTATAGACTTTGATGGGGGCTTAATTGACGCACCATTACGTGTGATGAACCCAAAACTTTGGAAAAATACTTTAAGTTTAGCCAGCTATTTGGGAATAGAAACGTTCCCTGTGCGTACATTTATGGCTTGTAGTTGGTTATTTGAAGATAAAACAGATACTTGGCTCACAACTTCACGTAGCCGGATTGGAAATTTCCCAATTATTAATAACCGTAAAGGGATACAGCAATATGGCTGGCGTCTGGTAAAAGGGATGCTACAACTCAAAACAGCTGTACATCAATTTTTCAAATCAGATAATCAAGACATCACCTTAGCTGAGTTCATGAATCAATACCATATTGAGGAAGTGTTCTGGCATGGTACGGTAATGCCAGTGCTTTATACCATTTGCACATGCCATCCAAAAACGATTGGTGAGTGGCCGGCTAAACCCCTATTAGAATTTGTTCGTCAATTGACTGAAGGTGAAGCTTTATTGCGAATGAAAGGTGGAACACCTGCTCTCGTAAATAGACTGATTGATGGAATTGATATCCATAGCGGCTCACCTGTTGAGAAAGTAGAAGAACAAGGCGATAAAATTTTGGTAGAAAATGGACAAGGTGAAAGCCAATTGTTCGATCGAGTTGTTATTGCAACACCAACACCAGCCATTGAAAATTTTCTGAAGCAACCACAATTTGCAGATGATATTGCACTATTGAAAAAGTTCCGTTTTGAACAAGGTGATTTGGTTATTCACACCGATCCAATCGTGATGCCACAACGTCGTAAAGATTGGGCAGTATTAAGTTACATGATGGATCGGAATTTTAGCCGCCAGCAATTTACAGTGTGGATTAATTCAATCGAACCAAGTTTAGTCGGCAAAAATGCCGTATTCCAAACTTGGTGTCCTGTAATAGATATTGACCCTAAGAAAATTATTTCTAAGGTACAGCTCACGCGGGCGGTTGTTGATTCAGAGACGGTTGCATTGAATAAACAAATTCAACAACGTCATTTAGACCTCCATCGTAAAGTGTTTTATTGTGGTTCGTGGTCATGCGATGGATTGCCAATTTTAGAATCTGCAGTGACCTCGGCGATGCATATTTCTGAGATTTTAGGTGCGCCATTGCCTTTCGTTGGACTTAAACCAAAAGTTTCAGTTGCACCAGAACTGGGTTATTAAATATGGCTTACTCCAAGCAAGGATGGATTGAGAAAATTTTCGGACATAAATATGCAATAGATGCAAAACGTCTCGGAGATGATTCTCTACTTTCTTGGAGTAATTTAGGTTATTGGCAGAACCAATATGATGATTACTCACAGGCTTGCCAAAGCCTAGCAGATCAAATCGCTTCTTCTATTCAACTCAAACAATCTGATCATGTTTTAGACCTAGGCTGTGGACAGGGAGCAAGTCTTTTACATTGGTTTAGGTATTATCAGATTCAACAACTCAGTGCGGTTGAACTACAGTCCGAATGCACTAAACGAATTCAAAAACAATTACCGCAAGTTCAAATTCATTGTGGATCATTTTTGAATTTAAAAGTACTGCAATTTTTGAATTCATTTGATGTAGTGCTGTGTATAGATGCGGCTTATCACAGTGATTTGAATTCATTTCTCAATTCGACATCTTTGGTTTTGAATTCAAAAGGTCGAATCGCATTTCATTATTTGATGTGGTCAGATGCTTGGCGAGAGTGTTCGAATTTAAAAAAACAACAATATCGTTATTTGCTCAAAAGTGCTGATGTTAATTGGCAAAATTTAATGGGTGAACAACAATTAACACAAAAGCTTATACAAAAAGGATTTACCGAGATTGAAATTCAGGATTTTTCCGAACCTGTTTTAAATGGTTTTGCTTTGCATATTGAAAATAAGAGAATAGAAAGGAAACGTTTTGACTTAGCACAATTAAAAATTGATATGACAGCAAAGTTATGTAGAAAACTCTATCAAGATGGTTTAGTACATTATATTCAGGTCAGCGCAGTTAAAAATTAGACAATAAAAAAGACTTAATCTTTAAATTAAGCCTTTTTTGAATTTGATGGTGCCGGCACACGGATTCGAACTGTGGACCTACTGATTACAAGTCAGTTGCTCTACCAACTGAGCTATGCCGGCAACGTGGCGAGAATTCTACAGAATCTACCTAAAAAAACAAGCGAAAAAATGAGCAATTAGGTGGATTTAATTCGATTGTGGGATTTTTATCCATTTTTATTTAAATATTTAGTGCGTATACATAAGAATCAATCACTTCACCTGTATTTAAATACGCTTTAACAGGGATGCGTTGATAGCCTGTACCTTCGAATTCATCGAGTTCTTTCCAATGTTGTTCTAGATTGTCTGAGAAAAAGACAAAGCCAGAGACTTGATGTTCGCTTTGATCCAACACAATCCCCGGAAACCCGAGTTCTGCACCCCAACCTTGTTCTTTTAGTGTGCCAAATACATGTGCTTCTGCCCAATTACCGCCAATTTTTTCCATAATATGAGCGTTGGGGCGATTTGGTCCTAACGTACCGTAAACAAATAAACTAAGCATAAATAAATGTAGAAATTAAAAAGGGTAGTTTAGCAAATAGGATAAATCAAGAATGAGGACTTTTTATTTCATGATTTTTTGATCAAAAATCGTTTAAAAATTTGAATGGGATTTTTTAAACATATGTCTTTTGATGTCGCCATATGTACCATTTCAGCAGTTTCCGTAGAAAATTGGGAGTATAAAAATAGGGGTAATTTATTATACCCCCAGTTATACCCCCAACTATCTTAGGATTCAATAGGGTTAATTGGAAAGCATAAGGCAATAAAAAAAGCCTAAACCCTTTAGATTTAAGCTTTTAGGACTCTATGAGATATCATAGAAAGTAATCTTGGCGAGAGAGGGAATAAACTTATTAATTTAAGTGTATGATAATTAATTAAAATTAAAAACCGTATTTTGTATTTTACCCCCAGTTATACCCCCAACTGTATGAGGGTACTCCATAGCTACTTAGCCATTGTTCTTACTATAGCATGGAAGCATTGGATTAACCTGATGGATTTCATTGCCATCATTTTTTAATGTATGATCATTTGATACTTACATACGTACAGAGATAAGCATGTTTGAGATCATTGATGATTTAAAAGCTAAATTAGATCAGCATCGACCTCTTTCACCTGCGATTGTTAAAAATCTACATGAAGACTTGATCCTGCGCTGGACGTACCATTCCAATGCAATTGAGGGTAATACTTTAACCCTTTTGGAGACCAAGGTTGTTCTAGAGGGGATTACGGTAGGGGGTAAGCCTTTAAGAGAGCATTTTGAAGTAATCAATCATCGTGATGCGATCTTATATGTCGAGGATATTATAAAGAAAGAAGAGGCTTTTTCAGAATGGCAAATTCGAAACATTAACCAGTTGATACTGAAAAATATTGATGATGAAAATGCAGGACGATATTGCCAGCAGAATGTATTAATTTCAGGTGCTACACCAAACCACACATTATTTAATGACAAAATGGCTCAATTTATAGCTTGGTATAACACGGAAGCTCACAATCTGCATCCTGTTGAACGAGCTGCCAAAGTTCATGCTGATTTCGTAGGTATCCATCCCTTTGTCGATGGGAATGGACGAACATCTCGGTTATTGATGAATCTGGAACTGCTTAAAGCAGGCTATCCGCCCAGTGTGATTACAGTAGAAAATCGTTTAGCCTACTATGAGGCTTTAGATCAATGGATGGCTTATGGTAATACAGAACCATTCATCAATCTGATTGGTGGAGTTGTACTGGATGGATTTAAGCCTTATCAGATGGTTTTGGGGATTTAAATATTTCTATCTCCCATTGCAGGACTCAGTACTTAAAATTATTGACACCCTCGACTGGATCAGACGAATTTAACGCATATATTTTAAGCCTTGTTAGTTCGAGTTCTTTCTCAAATTTTGTTTTAATTCTCTGAGCTTCTTCTTTAGATAAGAGGGGGATTATTTCAAGATTAAGATCGGATTGATTCTTTATAAACAACTCATATTCGGCCAACTTACAATTTGCATTGATTGAGGTCTGCATAAGATAGCCTACCAAGTCGTCTCTACTTTTATTTTTTAAATTTTCTTCTTGCTTAATGATTTTGCGTAGAGAGGAAACATCGTGTTCTAGGTTTCTGATTTTATCTTCTTTATATTGTAATTCTGTTTTTAGATTTTCAATTTCTTTCTTATGCTCCTGCTGATTAGTATAATACTTATTTGTTATATATTCTAAACAATCAACTGTATCTTTTAAATTATTATTCTTAGAAATTTTATCGAATTGTGAAAGAGTTTTCTTACTGATATGGATTTGAAGTTTGATACGATCCTCTTCTTTATTCTTTTTTTGAAACTTAAATGCTCTGAATTTCCGTTTTAAAAGTGCAAAAGTACTTTCATCTAATGCTATACCAGAACCTAACTTTTCATGAAATGGAATTTGTACAGGCAAATAGAATTGCTTCGAAGATTCATATTCATCAAATATTTTAGGAATAAGAAATCGCTTATTTTCTTTGGTATATGTAACTTTTAAAGTTCCACTCTTTTCTATTTCTTGCTTAATAAACTCTTTTTTAAGAATAAATTCCTTCTCCAGCCACTCTTGAAGATTCATGATTTTTTTTGACACTTTCGACCCTATGTGAAGAGTTTGTAATACCTTTTATTATTACCATTAAATAAACGTTATTCAAATAGTTTGAAATATTAAATAAACGTTAAGTAAACTATAAAATCACCAATTTGTGCCTATCTTAAGAGTATGGTACGGTATGCGAAAGGCTATGATGAAAATCCACTATAAACATGAAGAAAATAATATCTGTGCTTCAATTAGGTGAAGAAGAGAAAAAATTAATATTATTTTTAGAACTTTTTGTGCAGAGGCTTAAAAATATCTCTGTGTATGAATTGTGGGTGATGAAACAGTTGATCTGTCAATTTGGGATAGATTCTGTTTCTTTGTCCTTAGAGAAGTTGGCAAAGCAAATTGGGGTTCAACATAAAAAATTGAGGGAAGTAATTGCGGAATTAGAAATGGCTGGGCTGATTGAGGTGAGTTTTCCTGAACAAAGGGAAAGGGCTAGAGTACGTCAAATAAAATTAGTCATCCAAACCTTGAATTCAGATTTTAATGATCCAAATAGCTTGGATGAACAGCTTACAGCCGCGTATAAAAAAAAGCAGCGTTATTTACCTCTATTCCAGTTTATTAAGATTTTGTTTATAAATACCTCAGAGATTAAAGTTACGAATAAGGCTGAAATTGCACAACAGAATAATTTTTTTGATTTTAGAAGCTGCTTGGTTCTATTTGCACTACTCAGTAAAAGTGATGCTTTTGGCTTCGTTTTTGACTGTGGAATGCCAGAGATAATGTTACGCACTGGGTTGACCAATAGGGCAGTTTCCAGAGCCATTAAGCAATTAAAAGAAATAGGGATGATACGTAGTCAAGCGAATGGAGCGATTGGAAATAGTTTTATCCAACTGGAAGCGCCTGTATATGCATTGAACCTTTCACATGCTTTTTGGGGTGAGGGTGCAATTTATGGGAATTTTTATATTCTTAAATATCCTGAACTACATGTATTTGAGGTGCAGAAGATCGCTTCCTTATTTAACTTATTTCAAGAAGCAGGTCTGAAAAAAGAGGATATTGATCACAGCAAAGCCATAAATATTCTTAAAAAAGAGAATTCCTATCTATTGAATGATCCACTGTGTTGGATGAATTTAGAGCATGAGACGAGAACATTTCAAGATGTTCAGAATTTTGAAGTCTCTCAATTATTTCAATACTACACTAAACTTGATGAGCTACCGACTCGAGATGCAGTCTTAAAGGGGTTCAAAATCGATCAGAAACATGATGTGTTTGGTGAGAATAATAATGAGCAAGTACATGCTCACGAAAATAACAAAGGGAATAAGGGTGATCCAGCGAGATTCACTTCACATGGATGGCAGGATAGGTTTGGACTATTGCAATGCGTACTTGAGCAATGGTGTGCCCGAATTTATAGTCAGGATAGATTGCTTCGTGAGGGTTTAATGGCTCAGAATCGATCTGAGATTCGTGAAGATCATATAACAAGATTAGATGTTAGAGCTTATCTTGAACCATATGAGTTAGATGAGAAGGTTATTCAATTAAAATTTAATAATACTCTTACGACACAGGATCAGGCTACTGCTGCAAAGCCACTTGATTTAGTGCGAGAGCGAACAAAGTGGATGCAGATGTCACAAGCTTGTATTTCACAATTTTTAATGAAAGTCATGGATTTGATTGCCTATAACCAAATTTCATTTCTCTCTAAATTTCTTGAATATCATTCAAAAGAAGAATCCGAGCAAAAAGAAGAATTTCTTGATCATCAGTTATCTCATCATATTCCATTAAAAAATCTACCTTTTCGCATTATGCCTCGTTCCTTGGGGCAAACAGGAAGCACTTGTTTTTTTATAATGGATCGGACAGCAACCACTAATCAGTATTTTGCTGGTTCCTTGGAAATATCCTCCTTACGGGATGATTTCCCTATGATGGGTGAGATTTCAAAATTATCTCCCACCTTAGAGCAGTTGAAAGAATTCGGACTTCTGCCTGTATCCTGTATGGCAGCAACAGAAGCTCATGCGGTGTCTAGTGAAGATCATTTTAATGATAAAAAATTGGCTGATAGGTTCTCAGATTTTCTCTCAACTTTAGCTTCAACATAAGTCACCCTGATCAAGGGTGGCCTTGTCCAAATTATTTCGTCTGAGGGCTTAGCTTTGCATAAAATGAGTTCGGCTTAGTGGGTATTAAATATTATCTATTAGAATTAACTAAATAGAATCAAAAGATTATAACCAATTCTCAAGTGGGAGATGAGGTAGTTATTTGGCAGGTGTCAATTACATACACCTGCTCAATATAAAAAAATACATCAGTTGCCATCACTATGAATCTATTCTAGTGAGTCAACCCCATGTTTACTTCAGTAAATGAACCTGCAACCTTAATCCGTATCGAAAAGCTTATTCATACCCTTGTTCATCGTGGATATAGGGATGAGACGTTAGTCATTGAGCTGGTACAGATTATTGAAGCATTCAGATTGTGTTACCGAGAAGAATATTACTACAGTCCATTGATACGAGATTTTATTAAGGTTTGGACTCTGATAGATGTTCTATGCACAGAGATGCAGAGTAGTAATTTGTATTATGTAATTTCAAAAAACCTTATAGATATACGTGCTGCACTCATCTGTAACTATCATTTATCGGTACAGGAAATTCAGAACTATAGGCTTCAGGAAGTAAAGAATACGGAGTCATTACGAGAATATCTTAGCGATCTGTTTAATCACTATGCACGTCTTTTAGTGGTAAGGGTTGACCTTAAATATTATATCGATGTTCAAGATCAGATTTCATTTAAGTTATTTACTCAGCATATGGAAATATTACGCAATCGTATTTCAAATAAGGATGGCTGTTTTAAGGGAGTAGAGGGGTTTGCTTGGGCATTGGAACAGGGTGCTGATTTGGGTTATCACTGTCATTTGCTGTTACTGTATCAAGGGGCGGATCATCAAGATGGATTTCGACTTGGCAAAATGGTCGAGGCAAAATGGCAAGAGATCACTCAAGGAGAGGCTAAATCGCAAGAGAGTCCTCAAGAAAGAGGTAAGGCATTCATTGTAAATGACCTCAGGTATCTGCAAAGGTTTAAGCCTAATAACACTATAGGAGTCGGCATGGTGTATAGAGATAAACCTGAATCTGTTCATTGTGCGATTGCAACAGCTCTGTATTTGACCAGACCTGAAAAGTTAGATCAGTATCTCAGAGTTAAACTTAGTGAAAGCCAAAAAACATTTGGAACAGGGCAGTATAGAACCCGTTATCGTAGAGGACTGAAGTAAGATCGTAGCATAAGCATTTAAAAAAATACGCCAAACACATTCCTATGCAATGAAATCGCATAGGAGTTTTACCATGAGTTTTTACGAAGTTGAACATCAACATGCCACGCGTCTAGAACAAAATCTACAAGAGTTCTATCAACAAGCGCGCTTTCAAAAATCGATCTTGAACATGCAGCATTGGCATGGGGTATTTTTAGATACTTTGCCTGATTGGAAACCATTGATGTTCTATCAAGAATTGGAATTTGATCTGTGGATTACAATTCAAGTCTATTGTTATCACGCAACGTTGAATGACCTCAAACTTGTATACCTATCCAATGAAGATGTAGAGCAGATCAAACTATTTATTGCGCTGTTGCTGGAAAAATTACGTTTGGTATTTACTGGTGTTAACTTTTTAGAAACGATTAAGGCAAATAACGAAGAACATGCAAAACGTATTCGTAAATGTGTTAAGCAATATGAAGAAATCACCAAACATCATCACCGTCTCAATACGGTCAAATGCTATTTTACCTATCAGGCGGATCAAATTCCTCTAGTCTCGATTTTTGACCTTACTAAGCACATCAGTACGTTTGAAAAAAGGATTCAGAAGAGTGCTTTGATTCAAAGTGGTTGCTTATATCTCTATCGCAAAGTCTTTCGTGTCCCCGAAAAGAATCAGTATGTGTGTGCCTATTTTCTGACGTTTAATAGCAACGTGCTTAAACAAACAGAAATGCTTTATCAGCAACTCAATCAGGAGTGGTTAATGGCAACCTATGGCAATGGATTGATGCTCGACTCAAATTCGGATTTACCATGGGAAGAACGAGATGATGGCTTTCTAGCGATGTTTGAAGAAATGGAGGATGCCTGTGAAGATCTTGAGGGTATGGCTCAACAAGAGTTTTACAATGTAGGTGATAAGGCGACACGGTTAAGAGTACGCCCTCGAAAATTCCAACAATTTATGGGTAGATCGATCAAAGGCTTTAATTTTTAAAAAGTATCTTCCAATCGATTCATCCTCTGCTTATCAAATCAGCATCAATTATATCGCTTCACTTTGTCTGCTTGACGGCAGACAGAGTGGGGGCTATCCTTTCGATGCTGGCCTACATTGCCAGTCGGTTTTAGCAGACCGTTCACACAAGAGTATTAAAAGGCTTGCCTTTTAGTGCTGGATCCTTACGTCCCCCTTTTTCTTTATGGTAGGACGGAGGGGGACGCGCTTGCGCGTGCTGGGTCCTTGTGTACCAGTCTGCTAACCCCTTTCGTTCTGCCACCATTATTTAGCAGTGATGTGGTAGAGCTCTTTAATTACACAAGGAGTCGCCCATGCGTCTACATCCTCTTAATTTCTCATTCCTTTATATATCCCAGTGCTGTTTGGCTTTGTCATCACTAGACCGATAACAGCACAACTAAAACAATAATTTTATCTGGGGTAAACAAATGAAGGATCTCCATCCTCTGTTTGTCTGTGTGCTCGGATCATTTTTACTGATCGGCTGTGGAAATAAAAATGCTTCCACTGAAGTTTTACGCCCTGACGAAAATGCAGCACTCAGTCAACGACTCGAACCAACACATCGACCTGTTTTGGTCGAAGCCAAAGCAATACAACCTTTCCTCAATCAACAACACCTACCCGAATCTGATGTTTCAGGCTTCCGTGATTATTTGCATGGTCAATCAGGTAATCGATCTGCATTGCTACAATTCCGAGAAAAACTGCAACTCAAGCCTAATCAAATCTTGCTCTTAGGAATCGAAAAACCCAACCAAGAATTGCTACTGGAATTTCTCAACAATGACTTATTTGGCAGTGCCAATGATTTGGTGATTAACCATGCACGCATGCTGAAGACGCCAGTTGCAGGAGAGAGCAAAGGCGAGTTTGAAACTACCGAGCAATACCAGCAACGGATTCAGGCAGAACAAGGTACTTTAAAAAAAGCCACAGCCCATCTCAATGTTGGGCTTGGACGATTGGAAGATACCTTAAATTATTTGGCCTATCCGATTGCGATCAATGTACTCAGCCCATCCACTGAAGACTCAGCCCAATATGATGCGGATCGGCAACTCATGCACATACAGGCATCTAGTAGCAATGCTGCGGGTTACTATGATTCGACTGTATCCAAGCTCAATCTGGTATTTGGTGCTTCAGCCAAAGATGCAGAAATCATTTTAGGCAATCTACGAGATGAACGAGATAAGCGAAACTATCTTGGTTTTATTCTGAGTATGCAGCAAGGGCAATTGGTTTTAGAACAAGCCATTCTGTATCAGCACAACAACAATGATGATCGTTATCTGCGCTTAGCCACCATCAATCCCTCACAACTGTATTTGACCACTCGCCCATTAAATGCAGATGAGTCAAACAAAGCTCTCAATTCAGAACAGCCATACCCAGTCAAACAAAAGTTGCCTTTCCAGTTTGGTCTCAAGCAATACCGTCCGCCTGAACAGCAACACGCTGAGCCTGAACTCGAAGTTCGACCGCCAACTGAAGAAGAAATCACACAACTCAGCCTCAATGCAGAGGCTAGTGATGTTGAGGGGGCACTGTAAATGTTAGCGATCTTTAAACATAAATCCGTACCAAATATCCAACTGCTGTGCGGTCTGTTGTTACTCAGCAGCCTGTATGGATGTGGCAGTAAGCACACACCGACTGAATTGCCTCAAGCAGATGCAGTGCTTCAGTTATTACATGCTCAAGATACTTCAGTGATCCAGATCAAATTACAGCAATGTCAGGTTGGGAATCTGTTTGCAGGGCAAGAAGGGACAAGTTCTAAATACGACATCTATCGCTGTCAGATTACGGTTGAACGCTTTGATGATGAATATCAGCAGTCTTTCCTCAAAGATCAAGTCGTACATTTACGTCCCTATGATTCAGAGACAGGTTGGCAATTGGTTGCATCGAACTAAGCACGATCACAAAGATGAAGAGTGAAAAAATAATGATGGACTTTAATCAATTTAAACAACAGTTCCCGCAGTTAGATTTATTACAGGCTGACCCTGCTATTTTCCTAGCACCCCAGATTCCCATGAACAAGATTCTAGGTGCAATGAGCTATCTACCTCCTAAGACCAAGCCTGAAGAAGTATTACTCTTGGTCGATGAAACGGTATTTGGTCAGGGTAAGAATGGATTATGTCTCACCACACAAGGCATCTATTTCAAAGAAGCCTTTGCCAATGCAAATACCTATCCAATGAAAGCAATCACGTCTGTGGGTTATGCGATGGGAATGCTCAGTAAACAGTTAGTGATTAATGGCACTGTGAAAGTGACTTTGGCTCAACCTGAAAAAGCAGGGCTACGGCTATTGGCAGATTTCCTGAATCAATATTGTACGCTTTATAAAACACAGACTGATTTATTGTCATCTGCATCTACGCAGCAACAGTATCAACAAAGCCAACCCACAACGATCCCAAACCTACAACCGATCATCAAACTGTATGCCTACTTATTACTGGGTTGGCGAGGTGAGTGGACCGAGCAGATGAGGGCATTGATGCAACAGTTATTTGACCGTGACTTTATCCATCCACAGGATCAGACCTTCCTCACTCAGTTCATGCAACAAGATCAGCAATTCGATTTTTTTGAAATCCTAGATGAAGTGACTTCGATTCAAAACAGTCTGCCGCCACAGCTGTGCCATAACTTGCTTGAAGAAGTCCTCGTCTTGATGGAAAAAAGGAACTTTGAGGTTGAAACAGCACGAAGTCATTTCTTTCAGATCAGTACAGCTTTCAATGTTGATCAAGCAACTGCTTCAAGTATTCTTGCGCAATTTCCTATATTTATGACGGGCCATGGCGAAGCAGAACAAGAGCGTACTTCTGCATTCTCATATTCAATGCCGACCACTACCTTGACTCAAGCACAACAAGCGGCTTGCGAATTACTCGAAATATCTCCTGAACAGTTGGATCGTCAAACGCTGACCCAAGCTTACCGTCGCAAGATGGCGGATTTCCATCCTGATCAATACCAACAACTGCCTCCAGCAGTACGACAGTTGATTGAACAACAGGCACAACAACTGAACCAAGCACGCAACTGTTTAGAGGAATTTCTAGAATCCGCTTAATTGCAGACTCTAGCGGCTTTGTCCAACGTGAATGGCTTGGATATTTAATCAGAATAAAGAAATTTCAAATACATATTACCTCTGTGAAGACCCAGCACCTCGCCAAGACACAACCTGACTGGGTGCTGTTCTAACATTCAAGAAAGTAAACCGAATAAAGGGAAAAGAATTGTGAAACTATTAACTAAATTATTACTGCCAGTCTTGATCACATTACCACTGATATTGACAGGATGTGGTTCAGGTTTTAACCCCGATCGTATGGAAGTCAACCTCAATACGGAATATAGCCAAGGTGGACTATATGACCGTACCTATGTGATTTTGACCTTACGTTCAGTTGACTCTGCACCGATTACGCTCAACAAAGTCGATGTGAATAATGGCCGCTGTAGTTATACAGGTCGATACAATGATCCAATCAAGTTGCCTGCCTATTTCCAGATTGGACAATCCTTACAACTGTACTTGCGCTGTTCCTACGATGCTGTAGTGAAGGTAGATATTGAGACTGATCAAGGTGCAGCAAGCTATAGCTTTAAATAACAAACCGAAAGTACACACATCAACCATGCCCAAGCGGCATGGTTTTTTTATGCCTGAACCAAAGGGTTGGGCATAAATATTTCAACATCCAAATCGACTTACAGGACTTCCGTGATGAGCAGCATACATTGTCCTTATTGCCATTCTGAACAGGTGATTCTCAGAGAATCCCAGCCGAATGGTCCGCAGTATTTTGAAAAAATCCTCGATGCATTTTCACCGCCTGCGATGGCTGCATTGGGTATCAAGTTAGCAAAAGAAGCAGGTATTCCCCCGTATATCGGTGGGCTGATTGGTGTGGTGGTCGGTGGAACACTGGTCTTGGTCAGTCAGCATTATTTCTATCAGCATTATAAATCCGCTCAACATTACCGCTGTCTGCAATGCGGACAAGAGTTTGCGGTGGCTGCTTAAGCTTCAGTATCAAATCTATACACCCGATTTTACTCAATTTTATTTTTAAACAACTTCACTTTTATATAGGAATGATTCTTATGGCACATTTAGTTGAAACAATGGCATTCGTTGGACAAACCCCTTGGCATGGCTTAGGCAATCAACTGACTCCCAACCAACCGATTGAGGTCTGGGCACAGCAGGCAGGCATGGATTGGCGGATTGAATCCTCAGATGTCAGTTACATGGCACAGAATGAAAAGGGACAAATCATCATTATACCTTTTGAAGAGCAGCGCGTACTTTATCGTTCCGATACCCATGCACCCTTGTCGGTCGTGAGCCAACGCTTTCAAGAAGTCCAGCCGATGGAAATCCTACACTTCTATAAAGACTTGACTGAGCAATCAGGCTTTGAACTGGAAACCGCAGGGGTACTGAAAGGCGGCAAGAAATTCTGGGCATTGGCGCGGACAGGACAAAGTTCAGCTTTAAAAGGTAAGGATGTCAGTAATGGCTACATTCTATTGGCAACCGCCTGTGATGGCACACTCGCCACCACGGCACAGTTCACCAGTATTCGAGTGGTGTGTAACAACACCTTGGCAATCGCTTTACGTGGACAGCAAGGGAATTCAGGTGTAGTGAAAGTTCCGCACAGTACTCGATTTGATGCGGAACGAGTGAAACGTCAACTCGGTATTTCAGTCCGTGCATGGGATGAGCATATGTATGAGATGAAACAGCTCAGCCAGCGTAAAGTCACCCAGCAAGAAGCCGCAGCTTACTTTGATGCGGTATTTAACAACACTAGCCTGAGTATGGCGGAACAGGATGAAAGCATCATTCAGTTCTATCGCAATGCAGCCATGCCAAATCAAACAAGCCCATCCAAAGCCGACAATAAAACCGAACCGAATGGACGTGCCATGTCTAAAGTTATGACCATGTTTAACGGACATGGGCGTGGGGCAGAACTAAGTTCAGCCAAAGATACTGCGTATGGATTGCTGTGTGCAATTACAGAGTTCTGTGATCATGAACGTCGAGCGATGAGTACCGATCATCGACTCGATTCAGCATGGTTTGGGGCGGGTGCAGCCATTAAGCAACGAGGACTTGAACAAGCTCTGCGAATGGTGTCTTAAAACAATTTCACTCACTGAAATTATTTTCAGTTTTATTTAAGCTAAGCCTATTAATTTAAACCTACGGTAAAGCCGTAACAAGCATTGCAATTCTCATTTCGCCACATCATCCCCGATGTGGCTTTTTTTATGCCCGAAATTCAGCTTTTACGCTTTTACCGATACAGGAATATTTCTAATGAATACGAATACACAAATTCAAAACACTTTAAATCATCCACCGTTACAATCTTATTCACCAAACCGGAATCCCTCCACCCAAAACCCACCGACTCAACAGATTGAAGTAGGTACTCGAACCCAACGAGAGCGACCGAATACGCAGCCACGAAAAACTAAAGCTCCAGTAGCAAAACGTCTTGCCAATACTAAACAGCTCAATTACCAACAATGGCTCGAAGTCAGAAAACAGGGCATTGGCAGTAGTGATGCCGCAACTGCCTGTGGACTGAATCCTTATATGTCGATGCTAGAACTTTGGATGATCAAGACAGGACGGATGCAACAAAACATTGAGGATGAAAGTGCAGGCTATGTACCGTTGTATTGGGGCAAGCAGCTTGAACCCTTAGTCGCTGAATACTACAGCATGCACACCAACAATAAGGTGCGTCGAGTCAATGCAGTGTTACAACACCCTGATGAAGACAAACACTTTATGTTGGCGAACTTGGATTATGCCGTGGTGGGCAGTGGTGAAGTTCAGATATTGGAATGTAAAACCGTAGGGGAATATGGCTCAAAACTGTGGAGAGACGGCGTACCACTGTATGTCCTCTGCCAAGTCCAACATCAACTTGCAGTGACAGGTAAGCAGGCAGCGCATATCTGTGCCTTGATCTGTGGACATGAAAGCAAAATCTATAAAGTGACACGCAACGAAACCGTGATCCAGCACATCATCAACGCAGAACGTCACTTTTGGCAATGTGTGGAATTGGATATTCCGCCAAGTGTAGATGCTTCGGATTCAGCAGCCAAAGCTTTGCAACAACTCTATCCTGAACAGATTCCATTAACAGTGGAAGACCTGACCCAAAACGAACAAGCCAACTACCTATTTAACCAATTGCTTGAGGAGCGACATAAGGTTGAACAACACCAGCAGTATTTTGATGAATTGAAACATCAACTACAAATGCTGATGAAAGAAGCAGAGCGAGCGGTATTTACAGGCGGGTCGGTGACGTGGAAGAAATCACAAGACTCAATCAGCCTAGACAGCAAATCCCTCCTTAAACAGCATCCTGAATATCTACAGCAGTTTCCTCAAACCAAAGCAGGAACACGAAGATTTCAGATTTATCCCAACGGTGGATGACCAATAATTCTCACTGTCTATCATCATCCACCTAAACCCAAACGGCAACCAAAACCAACCGATCCTGTACCTCAAAGGTATGGGATTTTTTATGCCCAAAATTTTATTTATACATCTATATAGAGGACATCACCGTGATTAAAGGTTTAGCAATTACACCACCCGTTTTAGGTCGTATCAGTATCGGTAAGATTGTCGAAAAGAATGGTAAACGACTCCCTGAAAAGGATGACCAATTTACAATTACCAGCCAAATCCAAAACAAAGATGGCTGGGTCAAACACCCATTAGATGAACAGCTACGTGCTAAGGCACAAAATCAGAAACTCAGAACCATTCCAGTTCGGATGATCTTTAACGATCCTGAACTGAACCTACGGGCAGAATACAGTCTGTTTGATCGCCAGACTGGACGTTTAATCTGTTCAGGTAATGGCGAAACCTGTCAGCGACTCGGACAAAATGGCATTGAACAACATCCATGCCCATCACCTGATTTATGTCCATTGGCACAAGGTGGACTGTGTAAACCTTATGGCAGACTTTACGTCAATCTGGATGAATCGGATGAGTTTGGTACCTTCATATTTAGAACCACAGGTTTTAATAGCATTCGTACTTTGGTGGCACGACTAAGTTATTACCATGCAGCTTCAGGTGATCTACTTTCATGTTTGCCATTGCAACTGACTTTACGAGGTAAGAGCACCACACAAAGTTATCGCACCCCGATCTATTACGTGGATTTAACTTTACGTGATGGTGTGAATTTGCAGGATGCGATTACTTCAGCCAAACAGATGGATGAGCAGAGCAAGGGAGCGGGCTTTTATCAGGAGGCGTTAGATCATGTGGCTCGACAGGGTTATGCCAATGCCAGTTTTGAGGTAGGAGGTGAGGAAGGCTCGGATATTTTTGAGGAGTTCTACACAGATGAATCAAAACTAGAGCAACAACAACAGGCTCATGAGTTGACCCATGTTCAAGATATTCAGAAGAGGTTGCAGCAGTCGGTACAGGCTTTGAATTAGATGAGCTTGGATAACATAGGACTGCGTAAAATTTTACTGGACTGACCTATCATCTGAGCGAATACGCGCTCGCATCAATGATTAGGAGAAAACATCATGAATGCGTCGATCACAGGTCAAACTTTTCAGATGAACCAAATTATTAATATCAAGCATGTTGTTGAGTTTACTGCTCTTAG
The DNA here is from genome assembly GCA_913777945.1 of uncultured Acinetobacter sp. Lineage (GTDB taxonomy): Bacteria > Pseudomonadota > Gammaproteobacteria > Pseudomonadales > Moraxellaceae > Acinetobacter. Next base: position 183,236 of record CAJYTY010000005.1, read on the forward strand.
CCGATCGAAAATCTATGAGATGATTAATAAGGATTCTAAATATTACGATCCTACATTCCCTCAGCCTATACGGTTAACAGAGATGCGTATCGGTTGGTCAGCTTGGGAAATCCACCAGTGGATTGAGTCTAAGATGGAAGAACGAGAGTAATGGGAGCTTTTGCTCCCTTATTTTTTTGGTAGAATCGAAAAAAATTACTCATGTTATAAATGAAACAAACTTTAGATTATTACGATATCAATGCATTAGGGTTCTTCGAGTCTACATTCAAAGTAGATATGGAGAACCTATATCAACCATTTTTACGCTATCTACCAGACCATGCCTTTATACTTGATTTAGGTTGTGGTTCAGGTAGGGATACCTTGGCTTTTAAGAATAAAGGTTATCAGGTTACAGCAACGGATTATTCAAAAGAACTAGTCGATAAGGCAAGTCGATTGTCTGGAGTTGATGTGCGTTTTGAAAGCTTCTATGAGTTGTCTGAGCTAAATCAGTATGATGGTATTTGGGCATGTGCTTCATTATTACATTGTGAAAGAAATCGTTTATCTGAGGTACTGGAAAAAATACTAAAAGCATTAAAAGTGAATGGTATCTGCTATATGTCATTTAAATATGGTGCAGGAGACCGTTACAAGGATGGAAGACAATTTACCGATATGGATGAATCACAAGCACAGAATCTATTAAGGAAATTTGATAGTATTTTACTGTTACAACAATGGATTACTATTGATAAGCGTCCCGATCATAATGAAGATTGGCTTAATATCGTATTTCAAAAACAAAATTGAATAAATAATGTCAGTATCTATACCTACACCACAACAGCAACTCAAGTTTCTGAAACAGATTCAGCAAATTTTACATTCAGGAAGTTTTTCTTCGACTTATAAATTTGCTTTATTGATGAGCCTTTCTCGCTTGGCGATTGAACAGGGAAAAGATACTGGGGAAAGCTTAACTTTAGACTATCTGGATATTGCAGAAAAATTCATAGATTTATACTGGAAGCAGACTCTTCCATTTCATTTTAATGAAAATGAACCGCTCCTATTACAACAGAATAATGGCAAGCAAGCAGGAATTATTAGCTTAATTCACACTGCCCAACAACGTTATAAATCCCTTGCCTTAGCTAGACGAGATCATGTGTACTGGCTGCAATTGAAAAAGAAAGTGGCAGATATCGTAAAGAAAATGCCTGTAACTTACCTACAGAATTTGAAAGGTCAAAATGTTGAGTTTTTATATCGTTTAGAAGATTCTCGAAAACAACTTATACTTTTGCCAAATGTCATGTATTGCTTACGTCAGTTTAGCGAAATCATTGAAGAGTTATGTCAGAAAAAATGGGTTGATTTTGTCAGATTAAATAAAGGTAATTTATTGGTTCTGGATGGTTTACCTGATCTGGCAACATTCATGTTTGAGCCAAGCCGAAATCAGCTTCGACAAGTAGGGGAGTTCCTAGTTGACCTACAAGCATGTAAGTGCTTTTACTGCCAAAAGCCAATTAAACAAAATAAATGGGCTGTGGATCATTTTATACCTTGGGCAATGTACCCAGCAGATACAGGTCATAATTTTGTGCTTGCAGATGAAAAGTGCAATTCGGCTAAAAGTGATTTTTTAGCATCAGAAGAGTTTTTGTTCCAATGGCAGGAGCGCAACCAAAACTTTGATCACCTCATTACAGAGCAGTTATCAAAGCTGGGTTTTCTTACAAATATTGAAAGATCACATAGTGTTGCAAGTTGGGCATATCGGCAGGCTAATGAGAATGGGTATTTGTTGTGGGGTTTAATGTAAAAGCTGTGTTTAGTGATAGTCTTACGATTTGATAAAAATAAGTAAGAAATATTTTAGATTGATTGGTTTGTAACCATCTTGATTGGAAAGGAAAGAATGCAAAAACGTGGTCGTCAAATCCGTCTGTTTTATGTTGATGGACAACATAATGGTATTGTTAGAGCCGAGCTAATGAATTGGACTGGCTATGTATATGCAGCACCGAGAGCCAGTCTAAAACAATTGCTTGAGAAAGAAGATGCACATGGTTCAGGAATTTACTTTCTTATCAGTAAGTCTCAGGAGCTTGAAGGCAAATACAATGTTTATGTTGGAGAAACCGTCAATGGAATTCAGAGAATGCAACATCATGACTATAATAAAGATTTCTGGGATACAGTCATTTTAGTCCAATGTAAGGATACGACACTAACTAAAACTCATTGTGCGTATTTAGAATATCAGGTTTATAAATTTATTAAAGAAAAAACACTCTATCAAATTGAAAATAAACAAGAATTAAAAAGCTATGCAGGTAGATTATCAGATGCTGATATTTCTGATATGGATACTTTTTTAGATAACTTAAGTTTTGTGTTACCTGCATTAGGGGTCAACTTACTTACGCCTGTGGTAAAAATTTCAAGTCAGTTAAATACCCAATTGGCTACTACTATAGATGAAGCAATAGAGGCAGAATTTTTTGTTTTAAGTCGTGATAAAAAAGTAGATGGAAAAGCTTATATAAAAGAAGGAATTTTCTATGTGAGACAAGGTTCTATTGGTAAGGAACAGCAGACCTCATCTCAACATAATTTCATTATAAATCAACGCCAATCTTTGATAGATAAAGGTATGATCCGAGTGGTCAATGATAAAATTGAGTTTACTCAAGATGTCTCTTTTACAAGTACTTCGACACCTGCTGCAATGTTATTTGGCCGTCCAACATCAGGACCATCTACTTGGAAGCTCTTAGGTCAGCCTCAAACAAGTTATAAGGATTGGGAAGAAATTCAGATGAATTCCCACTAGTCGGTGTGACAAGATATATTTTTACTTTTAGATTGGTAAAATATGCTTAAATAATTGGTATATTATTAAATTTTTGTTTTTTAAAGAGCTTAAATCAATATAATTGTTTTTATTTTATCCAGCTTTTTCGCATGTTAGAAAATCATTTCGTTACCCAGCTTTTAACTTTATCAGAGATTTTTACAAATAATTTTTTTCAAATTCCTGATTATCAAAGGGGATATGCATGGGATGAAAAGCAGATAGATGAATTATTGAAAGATATTGATCATCTACTATTAGATAGTTCAGCTGTAAGGCATTACACAGGCACTCTTGTTTTATCTCAGTCTAAAAATCAGGTGAATCAATACAATATTGTAGATGGTCAACAGCGCTTAACTACCTTGGTCATTTTTTTAAAATGTATTTCTCTATTTGCTGATAAAGTGCAAAAAGAGAGTATTACGATCAAATATTTAAAGCGTGGTGATCTTGGGAATGATCAGTTCATTTTAAAGTTAAATTCAGATACTAATAAATTTTTTGAGAAAGTTATTTTATCTGATCGTAATTTGGAAAATTGTCCTATTACATTAGAGTCACATGAGCGGTTATTAAACGCTTATGATTTGATCAATAAATGGATATCTCAAAAAACTTCTTCAGGAATCCTTATTACGCAGATTTTAAATGTTTTAGAAGATCGATTAGGGTTTTTAGTTTATTCGCCAGTTGAAGATACTGAAACAGGTATCATGTTTGAAGTGATTAACAATCGAGGTAAACAACTCAGTGAATTGGAAAAAGTCAAAAACTATTTAATTTATTGTTCTATTAAGCTCTCAGCCTTGTCATTAAGAGATGAAATTACAGATCATTGGTCTGATATTTTACAATCATTAAATAAAGCCAAGAAAACATCACCAAGTGAAGAAAGTTCTTTTTTAAGATATTGTTTAGTCGTATTTTTTAAAATGAATAAAACTGATAGTCAGTATGGGTATGATGTTCTTAAGGATAGAATAAAAATAGATCAATGTTTGCAGTCAAGTGAAAATAAAAATCAGACAATAACCAAACTACAAGAATTTGTTCAGTTTTTAAAATTAGCTGCAAAGTGGTATGAACACCTTTATGCTCCTAATTATGTTGGCTTAGACAAGACCATAAAGCCGCTCATTGAAAACATTAGAGCCCAAAATGTCCATGCTTCAATCATGCCTTTATTCCTAGCATTGGTACTAAAAAATAAAGGAAAAGGAGATGTGCTTGAACGGCATTTACAATTGTTAGAAACGTTAAATTTTCGAGTCTACATTGCTAATGGTATGACATCGAGAAAAGATAAAGGACAAGGTGATTTATACCAATATGCCAGTAAATATTACTACGGCAACTTATTAAAGCACTGTGTTTCGGATGATGAGAGGAGTATCGGTAAGGTGGAACTCATCAACGATGATCAAGCATTAGAATATTTATTGGTAAGTTTTACTCAAAATCTTGCGCATGATGGTTGGTTCGAAGCTTCATTTTATTTGGATGGTAAAAGTTCTTTTGATTTTTATAAGTGGCGAGGTATTCGTTATTTTTTAATGAACTATGAGTCCTCTTTACAACGTAATAAAACGATTAATACCGATAAAATTTTAAAGAGTCGATCATCTGGTAAAACAAATGATTATTTGTCAGTAGAACATTTATGGGCGACAGAAAATAGAAATTTTGAGGGGCAAAATTGTAGAGAAGTTGATCGTTATCAAAAAAGAAGACTTGGAAATTTCGTTTTACTTGAACTCCGTTTAAATATTCAAGGTACTAATGATGATGCGTGGGTTAAAGCAGATCGATATCTTGAAGGGTTTGAACAAGAAGCTCCAACAGATTTATATCATGTACGACTGGCAGGGAAAAGTGTTCGGAAAACCTTTAACGCTATGAGTAATGTCAAGAAAACCATTAATTATTATTCTGATTTTTATAGTGAAATTATTAGTGAACAGGAAGAGCGTTACATTAAGTTTGCGATGAAAAGATGGTCATTAAAGGGGTATATTGGTTATAAAAAATATCAAGAAGAGTTAGAAAATTGAATTTTGCAGTACGATAAAAAGTGCAAAATATATTTGCGTTAACCAAGAGAAGATCGTATAGTAACTTCATGCAGTAAAAGCTCAGTACGAGCTCTACTGCATGATTTGAAAAGTTAGGATTTAGCGATCAGATAACTTTTCAAAACAAAACTCACTTATCACAGGAGACTTTGTTATATAGATTATATCTGAAAAAAAAACAAAGTACTCCAAGTTTATTAAAGGAAAGACTATGGAGAAAAAATTAAAAAATATTGCTGAGATTTATACGGGGTTTACACAACGCCCCCCTGAAAAGTCAGTAAATACTTTTGATTTAAAAACGATTCAAATTAAAGATTTAGCCAAGGAGCAAGTCAACATTTTAGATGATCAACTGGTTGATCTTGAATGGTCTTATGATTCGAAGCCACAATATTTAAAGCATAATTCACTCATTGTTGTTGCTCGTGGAGAACCACGAGCATATGTATTCAAAGGTCAGCAAGTAGATCAGGTTGTTGTGAGCAACCAATTTATCGTCGTGAATTTGAATGTTGATAACATAAAACCCGAATTTTTAGCTTGGTACTTTAATCATTCACAAGCAATGCGATCTTATTTTGAAATGAATAGTCGAGGATCATTGCTGATGATGCTCAGTATTTCGACCTTAAAAGAAGCGGAAATAGTTATTCCTTCTATGTTTCAACAAGAAGAGATTCTTCGACTTGCCGAAGAAGCACACAATGAAGCTTTAATATTCAAACAATTGACAGCTTTAAGAGCCGAATACAATCAAGCGAAGAGCGAACAAATTTTAGTGCAAGCCAAAGTGGCGCAATAAACCGAATTTTTGAATTGGAGAAATGAAAATGAGAAATGAAGTAAATCAACACTCACAACATGGCAAAATTGTAGGATTAGTCTGGAGTATCGCCAACATTATTCGTGGACCTTATCGTCCACCGCAGTATCGTCGTGTGATGTTGCCATTAATTGTATTAGGCCGTTTTGATGCAATTCTTGCACCGTATGCAGATGAAATGAAAGCATGCTATGAAAAAGCTGTGGCGAATTTGCAAGACAAAAACCCAAATGTCTTTTTACAAAAGCAGTTGAGCCAAATTGCGGATAAAAATCGTAAACAAAATCTTTATAACATCAGTGGTTTTAATCTACAAAAACTGTTGGATGATCCAGATCAATTTACGGCAAATTTAACAAAGTATATTGATGGTTTTTCACCTAAAGCAAAGGATATTTTTGCCAAGTTTGAATTTGCTAAAGAAATTGAAAAACTTGATGATGCAAACCGCCTATATAAAGTCTTCCAAGAGTTCCGTAATGGTTTGGTAGAGTCAGGTTTAAGCCTTGCGCCTAGTAGCGTGAGTAATCTACAAATGGGCTACCTATTTGAAGAGTTAGTACGTAAGTTTAATGAACAGGCAAATGAGGAAGCAGGGGATCACTTTACGCCTCGTGAAGTGATTGAGCTGATGGTGAATTTAATCTTTGAAGAAGATCAGGATGAGCTTATTAAAGCAGGTGTGCACCGTAGTATTTATGATCCTACGGCGGGTACGGGCGGGATGTTGTCTGAATCAGAAAAATTTCTTAAGAAATACAATGACAAGATCAGCCTTGATATGTATGGACAAGAGTATAACCCTGAGTCATACGCCATCTGTTGTTCTGACTTGTTGATAAAAGATGAACCTGCTGAAAACATTGTGTATGGTGATACGCTTGGTGTGAAAAATGCCAAGGAAAAAGATGGTTATGTTCCGCGTGATGGTCATGCAGATAAAGACTTTCACTATATGTTCTCAAATCCTCCTTTTGGTGTGGAATGGAAAAACCAAAAAGAATTTATTGATGAGGAAGAGAAGCAAGGCTTTTCAGGTCGCTTTGGTGCAGGCTTGCCACGAATCAATGATGGATCATTATTGTTCGCTCAACACATGATTTCTAAAATGAAGCCTTCGCCTGAAAATGGTGGGGAAGGTTCACGTATTGCCGTAGTGTTTAACGGTTCGCCATTATTTACAGGTGATGCAGGCAGTGGTGAAAGTAATATTCGTCGTTGGATTATTGAAAATGACTGGCTTGAAGCGATTATCGCTTTACCTGATCAGATGTTCTATAACACAGGTATTTATACTTATGTTTGGATTATTTCGAACAAAAAATCTGAACAGCGTAAAGGTAAAGTACAGCTCATTGATGGTACAGCACATTATCAAAAGATGGCGAAAAGTTTAGGTAACAAGCGCCATGAGTTATCTAAAGCCCATATTGCTGAACTGACTAAGTTTTATTCGAAATTTAAAGATCAAGACACCAGTGCATTGATCCAAACCAAAGCTGGTGAGGCAAAGGTGTGTTCGAAGATTTTTAATAATCAAGATTTTGGTTATTTGAAGCTGACTGTAGAACGCCCCTTACGTTTGAACTTTACAATTTCTGCTGAGCGTATTGCTTTGTTAGATGATCAATCTGCCTTTGAAAACTTAGCCAAGAGTAAGAAAGTCAAAGATACTACTGAAATTGCAAAGGAAGAAGCAGCAGGTCGCTTGCAGCAAGAAGAAATTAAACAGGTACTTACAGAAAAAATTTCTGATCAAGTTTGGAAAAATCGTGATACTTTCTTAAAAGTACTTGATCCAATTTTAAAAGGATTAAGCTTTAAACTTGGCGCACCTGTGAAGAAAGCGATTTTGGAAGCGTTGTCTGAGCGTGATCAAACTGCGGATGTCTGCAAAGACAGTAAAGGAAATATTGAGCCAGATACGCAATTGCGTGATACAGAACTTGTTTCATTCCCTGACAATTTGACTTTACCTTTACCTGTGAATTATGACAAAGAGCCTGACCTGTCAGAGTTATTACCATTGGTTACAGCGCATTGCGAAGCTTACTTAAAAGCGGAAGTTTTACCGCATGTGGCTGATGCGTGGATTGATTATAGTAAAACTAAAGTGGGTTATGAAATTCCAATTAACCGTCATTTCTACGTATATGAGCCACCACGTCCATTGGAGGATATTAAGGCTGAGATTGTTCAGCTTGAGCAGGAGATTATGCAGATGTTAGGAGGTTTGTCTGCATGAGCCAATTACCACGTTACGAAAGTTATAAGGATAGTGGCGTGCAATGGTTAGGGGAAATCCCTAGCCATTGGGACACGACAGTACTGAAATTTGAGTGCGATGTGCGAGACGGCACGCATGATACACCTGAATATGTAAATTTTGATGAAAATACATACCCTTTAATAACATCAAAAGATTTAGTTACTGGAGATATTTCTTTTGAGAATTTAAAGTACATTTCTCAGGAAGACTTTACACAAATTTCTAAAAGGTCAAAAGTTGATTTTGGAGATTTGTTAATGCCTATGATTGGTACAGTCGGTGGTGCTGTGCTAGTTAAAACAAAAGAACTGATTGCTATAAAAAATGTAGCTTTATTTAAGCCGACTAAAGTATCTGCGAAATGGTTAAAGTACTTTCTAGATAGCGAGCTTACCAAAATTCAATTTGATCTACAAAAAACTGGAGGTGTTCAGTCTTTTGTAAGCTTAGGAACCCTTCGCAATTTACGGCTATTAAAGGTGCCTTTAGATGAACAAAAAATCATTGCAGATTTTTTAGATAAACGTCTTGCCCAAGTTGATGCTTTAATTGCTAAGCAAGAAACTTTGTTGGAAAAATTGGCTGAACAACGTGTGGCTTTGATTTCTAATGCTGTGACTAAGGGTTTAAATCCTGATGTGGAGATGAAAGACAGTGGCGTGCAGTGGTTAGGGGAAATCCCTAACCACTGGAAAACTACACGCATCAAATTTTTGGGAGATATTGTTTTAGGACTAACTTACTCTCCAGAAGATGTGACCACAGGCGAAAGCGGAACTTTAGTTTTAAGATCATCTAATGTACAGAATGGAGTATTGACATTAGATGATAATGTTTACGTAGAAAAAAACATACCTAAAAAGATGGTTACTACGGATCAAGATATTTTGATTTGCTCTCGAAATGGTAGCCGAGCATTAATTGGTAAGTGTGCCTTAATTGAAGGTGAAGGTGTGGGACAAGCTTTTGGTGCATTTATGACAGTGCTTCGATCACCATATCGAAAATATTTATATTACGTTCTTAGTTCAGATCTTTTTAAATACCAGATTGGCAGTTTTCTGACTTCTACAATTAATCAGCTAACAACCTATGCATTAGGTAATTTTGAAATAGCTTTTCCTTCAGTGGAAGAACAGAAGCAAATTACTGACTATTTAGATCAGGAGTTAGCAGAAATTGAAAAGGTTAAGGATAATATAGTTAAAACATTACAAACTTTACAAGAATATCGCTCAACCTTAATTACGCAAGTGGTGACAGGTAAGATCGATGTTCGAAATCTTAAAGTAAACTAAAAAACATTGTGTCATATTTTTTTTGGGGAAATGCCATGTATAGCGAATATTATTTTGAACAAGCCATCGAGCAAAGCTTAACAACGGCTGGTGGTTATGTAAAAGGCAACCCGAAAGACTATGACCCAAGAATTGCTTTATTTCCTAAGGATGTCGTTGCCTTTATTCAGGAAACGCAACCAAAGATTTGGGACAGAATTTACAGTTCGTGCCAAGAAGAAACGGCAAATCGTATTGTTAATGATTTAGCACATGCCTTAGATACCGAAGGTGCTCTATCAGTTTTACGTCAAGGCTTTAAATGCTTTGGTAAAAAAATCAAAATGGCATACTTTGCACCGAATACGAGCATCAATAAAACCACTCAAGAACAATATGATGCTAACGTACTCAAATGTACACGTCAGCTCCATACGGAATTTAATGAAATTCCAGATATGGTGCTTTCGTTAAATGGTATTCCATTGATCACGCTTGAACTTAAAAATGAGTTTTCAGCATCAGGCTGGAATGTGGAAGATGCCAAAATTCAATTTAAAAAAGATCGCAATGCCAAAGGACGTTTATTTGAATTTAAAAAACGTACCCTAGTTCATTTTGCCGTGGATACTTGTGAAGTGTATATGACCACGAAGTTAGATGGCGAAAACACGTTTTTTCTACCCTTCAACAAAGGTTATTTAAACGGGAAGGGTAATCCACCTGTAGAAGGTGATGTACGCACGCATTACCTGTGGACCGAAACTTTAGCTCGTCATAGTTTTATGGAAATCTTTGCTCGTTACATGCATTTGAGTGTTGAAACCAAAAAAATTAGAACTGAGACAGGTTTTCGATATATCGAAAAAGAAACTATGATTTTCCCACGCTACCATCAATTAGATGCTGTGCGTAAACTCACAAAACATAGTAAAGCCAATGGTTCAGGTCATAACTACTTAATTCAGCACTCAGCAGGTTCAGGCAAGTCAAATACCATCGCTTGGCTCGCACATCAATTGGCATCGATGCACAATGCAGATGATCAGAAAATATTTAATTCAATTATTGTGATTACTGACCGTATTGTACTTGACCGACAGTTACAAGAAACCATTGCACAGTTTGAGCATAAAGATGGTGTGGTACAAAAAATTGATGAAAATACTTTACAGCTCACCAATGCCTTAGCTTCGAATGTACCTATCATTATTACCACAATCCAAAAATTCCCCTATATCATGCAGTCTATTCGCACCCAAGCAAAAAAAGGAATTACTGTTGATTTGAGTACAGAAGGGAAGCGTTTCGCAGTGATTGTAGATGAAGCTCATAGCTCGCAAGGTGGTGAGACGGCACAGCAACTGAAGCAGATTCTAAATAAAGATGGGATTGAAGCAGCAATCGCTCAAGAGTTTTTGGATGATGAAAATGAGGATGAGAGTGAATTAACTGACGATGCAAAAAAGCGACGTTTTGCAGAAGCTGCAAAGCGTAATCGCCAACCTAACTTAAGTTTCTTTGCCTTTACCGCTACACCGAAATGGAAAACACTCGCTTGCTTTGATGAAGCAGGTGATAACGGCGAAGCCCCGTTTCATCATTACAGTATGAAACAGGCTATTCAGGAAGGCTTTATTTTGGATGTATTGGCAAACTACACGACTTATGGGCAGTACTATAAATTAATCAAAATTGCTGACAATGATCCAGAACTTGCAAAAAATAAAACCAAAGCTTTGATGGCTCGTTTTGTTTCCATGCATCCAAGCGTGATCGCTCAGAAAGTAGAAATCATTGTCGAGCATTTTAGAACAGTCACTATGCATCGAATTGGTGGTCGTGCCAAAGCAATGGTGGTAACGAATTCTCGTGAACAAGCAGTACGCTATAAACTCGCATTTGATGAATATATTAAAGAAAAAAAATATACAGGGATTAGGTCTTTAGTTGCGTTCTCTGGAAAACTAGAAGTTGATGGTACTGAATATACAGAACCTAAAATGAACGGTTTTAAAGAAACTGAATTACCTGATCAATTTGACACAGATGATTATCAAGTATTATTGGTTGCTGAAAAATATCAAACAGGATTTGACCAACCTTTACTACACACCATGTTTGTAGATAAGAAGCTTTCGGGAATTCAAGCAGTACAAACCTTATCGCGTTTGAACCGTTGTGCTTATGGTAAAGAAGACACTTTTGTATTGGACTTTGTAAATACCCATGAAGACATTTATAAAGCATTTAAGCCATTTTACGAGCGGACTAAACTTGGCGATATTCCAAATGAGCAAAAATTGAATGAGCTTGGGCATACATTGGATCAATGGAAGTTTTACTTTGAAGCTGATTTAATTGAGTTTGCAAATATTTGGTTTAAGGATAGAAGCAAGCTAACAGGGCATGAACATAAGCAGTTGAATAGTATTATTGATCGTGCTGTTGATAAATATAAGAAAATTCATCCTGATGATCTTGTACATCAACAAGAGCAACAAAAGTTATTTAAGAGCCAATTGCAAAGCTATTTAAATTTATATCTGTTTGTCTCGCAAATCATGGATTTTACGGACTCGGAACATGAGCAGCGTTATGCCTATTTAAAGGCATTATTGCAAAAGTTACCTAAAGGCTCTAAGGAAAATGAAGTTGATTTATCTAAAATTGTTGAACTTCAATTTTATCGATTGCAGAAAATAAGTGAAAATAGTATTGATCTAGGTCATGGTGAAGCGAATGCCTTAAAAGGTTCAACGGATGTTGGAACAGGACAGGCAGAATCGACAGAAAATGTATCACAATTGATTAATGAGTTGAATGAGGCATTCGGTACAGATTTTACAGTAGCTGATCAATTGTTCTTTGATCAGATAGAGCAAGCTGCTATTGAAGATGAGGAAATTGTACAGGCAGTGAATGCAAATTCTCTAGACAGTTTTACAGAGTATTTATCTGGAAAGTTAATAGATCTGTTCCTTACCCGACTTGCAGGAAATGAGGAAGTTTGTAATAAAGTAATGAGTACGGAAGAATTACGCAAAAAAGTCGCTAAGCGATTGGCGAAGCATATTTATACACGGACGAAAAAGAAAGCCTCAAAATAGTTCTATTTAAAATTTCACGTCAAATTGTGCCGTGCTGTTGTGAGTGTCTATAGACAGTATTGCATAGTTAATTTATGTTAGCATAAGACAAGGTCAAATGGGCATAGAGGAGGAAATGTAATGTCAATGCGTATCGACACTAACACATTGAATTATTATGTTCAAAATGCCCAAATTTCGTTGAGTGTTTTAAGAACAAAAATTAATAATTTAGATCAATTTTTAAGTGGGGAAAAACAGCCAACTTTTAATCAGTTATCTGAAATAGCAAAAAAAATTAATGTACCGACAGGTCTCTTATTACTGAATAAAACTATTGATATTGACATTAAGCGATTGGACTTCAGGACACTTGAGTCAGATTCAATCGATGAAGCAAGTGAAGAATTAAGAGATACCATTGCAGAAATGGAGGTCAAACAGGAATTTTTGAAGAATGAAATTACTGAAAATTTAGATTTTGTGGGTCAATTTTCTATTGATTCCAATTTTCTAGAAGTAGCTAAAAAAATACGTAATAAGCTGGAGATTCCTTTGTTTTTCCAGAATCAAGCTGATAATTCATTAAATTATCTACGTGATAAGATTAATGGTATAGGCGTATTTGTTTTTTTTAATGGTAAAGTGAAAGACAATACACATCGTCCTCTTAGTGTGAAAGAATTTCGAGGGTTTGTATTACTTGACAATAAAGCACCTATAATTTTTATTAATCAAAAAGATACTAAGAATGGTCAACTTTTTACATTAGTACATGAGTTAGTGCATATTTTTGTAGGTACTGAAGAAATATTTAACATTGTAGATACTGGTGATTATCAATTTGATCGAACTGAAGCATTTATAAATAAAGTAACAGCAGAAATCTTAGCCCCTCAAGAGATTATCTTAAAGCTTAATTCAACTGATAGTAATTTTTTAGCTAGAAAATTTAAAGTCAGTGAATTTGTAATTGTAAGAAGACTATTAGACTTAAATAAGATCACACGTGAAGAATACCTGAATCGGACTAGAGACCTAAAGGAAAACCTAGAACGTTTTTTACCAAGTGAATCCGAATCCAATGGTGGAAGTTATACAAATAATATTAGATTTAGAGTTGATAATAAATTTTTCAAATATGTTATGAATGCAGTAAATCATGATCGTATTTCATATACAGACGCATTTAATATTGTAGGTGTTGGTTTTAAAGGATATAAAATTTTGATGAATAGAGGTGGCAATGACTAAGTATTTATTGGACACTAATATTTATATCAACTTTTATGAACGATATTATCTATTTGATTTTTTCCCAAGTTTTTGGGAGAAAATCAAAGTAATCATCAACTCACAGGTCGTACTCCCCGATATTGTTGTTAGTGAACATTATCAAGATGAAAGGTTTAAAAAGTGGCTGGAAGAAAATTTTACAGGAGTTTCTTGTAAATACAAGGATTATGCCGATTTATGGAGTGAAGTTATACAACATATTGCAACTCATGACTGTTATAGTGATAAAGCATTAACAAATGACAAAAGTTGGACACGTGAAAAAATAGCAGATGGATGGTTGGTCGCAATTGCAAAAAAAGATAATTTAGTGATTGTAACAAGTGAAACGAAAAATATTAATTTAAATAAAAATCAACCTACACAAAACCCGAAAGTTCCTGATATTGCAAATGATCTTGGTGTTCGCTGTATAGACATGAATACTTTTTTTAAAGAAATCGGATTAATAATCTAATTTTACATCAACTAGCTGATATATAAATCAAATTCTATGTAGTTAATGTACCTATTAAAGCGTAAATAAGATTATGCTAAATGAATTTATGTGTGTCTAAAATTTTGGTACATATCAACTATAGAAATTTTGTAAAAGTGTCAGTAAAAAAATTGTATAATCTCTAAATAGAGTTACATAAAACTATATAATGCTGAAAAATTAATTAAGGAAAATTCTGCGCTTGTAAACATAACTAGAAACATTCTTTAATAAAACTAAACTTATATCGAGAAGAATTTAGCATAAATTTATCCAGATATACCCATTGAAAATTAGATAACTGGTAGATTAGGTTCTAGCTGATAAAGTTTTAAAAGTTGAATACTGACTTTAGAGTTAGTCTTCTGATTTAAGTGGGGTAGCTTCTCTTTCAAGTAAATACAATTCATTAACTAATAAAAATTCTCGAAATTGATGGATTTGATTTTCATCTTTTTCACGATGTGTGCGTGCATTCCTAAAAGCTTTATAAGTATTTGTAAATAGATTGGCTCGACCATCAATTTCTGAATTATCAGGTAGATCCCAAGTCAGACATGCTTTAGGAGGTAGAAATGCTTGAGAAAATAATTTACTACTGTGCTCGCTAAGTCCAGTTCTTGTTCTTACTATATCTTCTAGACGTTTGTAAGCTTTTAAAAGAGCTGAGTCAGGATCTTGTTTAAAAAGTAAGGCAAGGTCAAAAATTCTATCATCTAAAATTGAATAAGGTAGTTCCAAAGGGTAATAGTGTTTAGGATTTTCAGCTTCTGCAATCTCCTTTCTAAAAGGGTAGATATAATCATGTAATCTAATTGGGCGAATAATTTTTTGATTAAATAATGTATCAATATCTACATCATTAAGTGATGAATGGTTTATTTTTTTGATTATTTTGGGACTAACTACAATTTCTTCAGTTTCAATTTGATGTTTTTTTAACAAGCTAAGAGCAGTAGCTAAACCTTTCGGCCCTTCTCCTGGATAACCTGATGAAAAGCCTGAACGTATTATATAATAACTGTCTATACTATTACGAAGAATGAATGCATGTGTTTGCTGATTTGTAAGTAGTAAAGCGTAATTAAGGTCAGGATATACCTGAATTAAATTACAAAGACTGATAAGACATGTTTGCGTAATGCCAGCTTCACCAATGTACTCAAGATGATAGTAATTTTCAGTCTTAAACATATTTTTTAATGGAATTTTTGTGAATTTATAAAGTTATGATGAAGTAAAAAAAAGTAGAAATCCAGCTAAATGTATAGAAAAGTTAATTTAAGAATCTTTTAAATAGATGATTTATTTAATCTGATCTTTTAGGATTTTATTGACTCTATATATCAATTAGGGAGTTTATAGAGTTTTAGATTTTCAATATGTTTGTAATTGACAATAAAAAATAGCAGCCTAATTCCTCAACCTATCAATAAAATCAGACCATTCCTGCATCATCTGGATACGATAGTCTAGGTGCTGTGCATGATTATAAGCTTGAGACACAGCGTTACCAACTCTATGCGCTAACTGAATTTCAATTGCATCATGCATATAACCTTGTTCATGTAGGGTAGTTGATGCAAGTCCACGGAAGCCATGCCCTGTCATTTTCCCGTTATAGCCCATCGTGCGAATTGCACATAAAAGAGCATTACTGCTAATTGGCTTCGCTGTACTGTAATTATAGAAAACATACTGTTTTATACCTGTAATCGGTTGAATCCTTTCTAGTATCTCTAAAGCTTGCTTTGATAAGGGCACTATATGAGGCATAGCCATTTTCATTTTATGTGCAGGAATTCTCCATAAATGATTCTCATAATCAATCTCATTCCACTCCATCATTCTCAGTTCTGCCGTTCTTACAAAGGTAAGAGTCATCAACTGCAAGGCTGACCTAATGATCAGGTTGCCGTGGTAGCGATCCATACGTTCAACAAAGGCTGGAAATTCGGAAATATCCAGACGAGCCATATTTTTTACTTTACGTGGTTTAAGTGCTTCTCCCAAGTGAGGGGTAGGATCGTTCTCAATAATGCCTTTACGAATCGCAAATCGGAAAATACGTCCAGCTAAAGGGATTGAGCGTTTCGCCATTTCCAGTGCTCCACGCTCTTCAATTTTTTTGGCACAAGCTAATACGTCTTTCCCCTTAATTTGATCAATTGACATATCGCCTAGGGCAGGGAAAAGGTCTTTTTCAAAAACAGATAAGTCACGTAAATAGGTTGCCTCTTTAATGACGGCTTTACGGTCTTGCATCCATTCCATTGCAAGTGCTCTAAAAAGCGTGCTTTCATCTACCTGCAATTTTTTTTGTTTCTTCGCTTCGTTTGGATTAATTCCATCTTTTAACTTTAAGCGAGCTTCATCACGGATTCTTCTCGCTTGGGCAAGTGTGGTGTCTGGATATGTACCAATACTGAAAATATTTTCTTTGCCCTGAAAGCGAAATTTCATACGCCAATGCATACCACCTGACGGTGTGACTTCCAGATACATGCCTTTTTCATCAGAATATTTGGTTTTCTTTTCAGCAGGTTTGATTTTTCTGACCTGAGCATCTGTAAGCATTGCAGCGCTTCCCGTAGAAATTTGGGGGTATAAAAATAGGGGTAATTTATTATACCCCCATTTATACCCCCAACTATCTCAGGATTCAATAGGGTCAATTGGAAAACATAAGGCAATAAAAAAAGCTTAAACCCTTTAGATTTAAGCTTTTAGGACTCTATGAGATATCATAGAAAGTAAACTTGGCGGTGAGAGAGGGATTCGAACCCTCGATACGCGCAAACGTATACACACTTTCCAGGCGTGCTCCTTAAGCCACTCGGACACCTCACCAAGGTGTGCGATAGTAACTAAAAAAAAGCAGACTGCCAAGTTGTAGTCGAACAGATTTGCAGAAAAACTTCTTGGCTAATGATAATATTAAGCTATATAACGTTCTATATTGAAGACAATATATGCAAAGTACTGCAAAAAAAGCAGCCTTACCTGCCACTGCATTGGCAGCATTAGGGGTGGTGTTTGGAGACATTGGAACCAGTCCTCTGTACGCTTTGAAAGAATCCTTCCATGCTGCACATGGCTTAGGAATTCAACCTGAAAATGTATTAGGAATCTTGTCGATTATTTTTTGGTGTTTAATGCTGATTATTAGTATTAAATACATCGCGATTGTTATGCGTGCGGATAACAATGGTGAAGGTGGAATCATGGCTTTACTTGCTTTGAATCTACGTAAAGCAAAAATATCCGACAGTAAAAAGATTTATTTAATTGCGATTGGTTTTGTTGGGGCATCGCTATTTTTTGGTGACGGTATTATTACGCCTGCAATCTCAGTACTTTCCGCTGTTGAAGGCCTATCAATTGCAACCAATGTACTTGATCCGTTTATTGTGCCAATTGCAATCGTGATTGTAACGACATTATTTTTAATGCAAAAACACGGAACCGCATTTGTTGGTAAATTCTTTGGGCCAATTACGTTACTCTGGTTTTTGTCATTAGGGATCTTGGGCGTCATTAGCGTCGTACAAACACCAATCGTACTCGGTATGGTTAGTCCTCATTGGGCAATTCAGTTTATTTTCACTCATCCTGTACAAGCATTTTTTATTATGGGTGCTGTTGTTCTGACGGTCACAGGTGGTGAAGCCTTATATGCAGATATGGGGCATTTTGGACCGCGTCCAATTCGTTTCGGTTGGTTTAGTGTCGTTTTGCCTTGCCTTGTATTAAATTATGCTGGACAAGGTGCCTTGTTACTTCGTAACCCTGCGGCGATTGAAAATCCATTCTATTTATTAGTCCCAAGTTGGGCTTTGTACCCAATGATCATTTTGGCAACGATGGCAGCTGTGATCGCATCACAGGCCGTTATTTCTGGGGTTTTCTCATTAGCACGTCAAGCAATCCAATTGGGTTATTTACCACGTTTAGGCATTAAACATACTTCTGATTCTGAGGAAGGACAAATTTATGTGCCATTTCTGAATTGGTTATTGCTGATCGCGATCGTCATCTTAATTCTAATTTTTAAAACCAGCTCAAACCTTGCAAGTGCTTATGGTTTGGCTGTGACCTTAACCATGTTATGTGACACGATTTTGGTTGCTGTATTCATATACTATGCATGGAAATGGAGTTTACCAAAGGTAATGCTGTTGATTATTCCATTCTTTATTTTGGAATCTGTACTGGTCGCAGCAGCATCATTAAAAATGTTCTCAGGTGGTTGGGTACCGTTATTGATCGGTGCAGTCGCGGTTATGATCCTGATGACGTGGAAACGTGGGCGTGAGCTTACTTTTGCTAAGCTTGAACATGACACCCTATCACTCGATTTATTTGTGAAAAGTATTGGGGACAATGTTCATCGAGTACCTGGCGATGCAGTCTTTTTAACCGGAACACCTAATGTTGTTCCGCATGCGATGCTACATAATATTAAGCACAATAAAGTACTACATGAGCGTAATATTTTAGTCACTGTAGTGATTGAAGATGTTCCATTTGTTCCTCAAGAGGAGCGAATTAGTGTTGAAACGTTGAATGAACATTTCTATCGCATCAAAATTTTCTACGGTTTTAAAGATGAACCTAATGTGCCAAAAGCCTTGATTCAAGCTTACGAAGAATTAGGCTTTGAATATGACTTGATGCAAATTAGCTTCTTTATTTCACGTGATCGTATAGTCCATAGTGTCGGAGATGGTATGTCTCCGTGGCGTGAACGCTTATTTATATCGATGCAACGTAATACTAGCCCTGTGAGTGACTTCTATCAAATTCCAACCAACCGTGTTGTGGAGTTGGGCAGTCAAATTGAAATTTAGGTAACATAAAATCATCAAAAAAGGCACTTTAGAGTGCCTTTTTTATTGTCTGGTGATCAAGTGAACAGTTTTGCGACATAAAGTGTCGTTCTTGGCTTTATCTCAATATACAGTTGAATATGGAATTGCTAAGCTTCGCATTCATATTGATTTTGATGTAGTTATGGCGAAGAAAACAACCAAAAAGAGTAAAACACAATTTGCTTTTTTGAGCCAAAATTTTGGAAAAATTGTTCTTGCTTTGATCGCAACAGGCAGTTTCGCGATTGCATTTGGTAATGAAAAAATTTCTAAATTAATTCCTTTGCCATCGAGTCATGGTGCTTGTTTAGAACAATTTTATCGAGATGTTCCTCCTTTACTTACAAAAGAAAGTCTAAAAAAAGATAGTTATGCTTTGTGCTTTAATGATTTTAATGTGATGTATTCAGGTATTTCAAAAACACCATTGTGGTCAGCGGAATACCTTACTCCAGAGCGTTTAAGTATTAAAATCAAACGCGAAGATAGTTTTCACGAAGAAACACGAGTGCCTCTCGCTCATCGTGCATTGTTAGCGGACTACCGTGGTTCTGGGTACGATCGTGGACATATGGCACCGAATGGCGATATGAATAATACTGCGGCACAACATGACAGCTTTTCTTTAGCCAATATGGTGCCGCAATCACCGAAGAATAATCAGGAAGTTTGGCGTAAACTCGAAGAAGCAGTACGTTCTATTGTGACTAAACAACATAAAGATGCTTATGTTGTGACTGGACCAATTTTTGAAGCGAAGCGCTTAAAAACCATTGGTAGTGGTGTGATTGTACCGACTGCTGTATATAAGGCAGTGTATTTACCTAAACAGGGGATTATTGGTGCGTACTATGCACCAAATAATGATTCATTACAGGTTAAAGTGGTGAGCATCTGTTATTTAGAAGAAAAGTTAGGAATTAATTTATTTCCACAACTCACAGAACAACAAAAGCGTAATGTTTATCAATTGCCTACATCGGCACAACAAGTTAAAGCCAATAAAGAAATTAGCTATGTGAGTTGGGATAGACAAAGTCAATGTGCTGAAGAAGCAACCACGGCAAGTATTCAAGCGCAACAGCAGCAATTTTCTTCTGGGAAGACACAAATTGATGAGACTAATTTGCCGCAGATTGATGAGGAAACCAAACAAGCTTTAATCAAGCAATTGATTGATGCATTGGTTCAGTATTTCTTACAATTGTTGCGCTAATTTCACAGCTATTCTAATGTGATTATGCTTAACTCAATAGGTGGAAACGAGAATGATAAGGAGTGAAATCAATGTTTAAACCTTTTGAACATGGTGATGAGTCCTCAGCAATTTATGACTTGACCCTAGAAAATCAGGCGGATTGTGTAAGTCTATATGGCAATTTGCAAATCACAAAAGATCAAGCAGGTTTAAAGGCAGCGAAAGCTTTACAAAGTTTTATCAACGAAGTGGTCATGGTGTTAGAAGCACAGAGCTTACCTAAACAGATTGAGCGTAAGCCAGAACAAGAAATTGAAAATCCATTTCTATAAAAAAACAGCCTGAAAAAGGCTGTTTTTTTATTCTAAAACCTTAGCTTTTTTCACTTGCAACGACTTTATAAATAATTGCGCCAATGATTGCACCTAAAATTGGAGCGACCCAAAATAGCCACAATTGACTCAGCGCTGCTGTCTCCGCAAAAAAGGCAACACCTGTACTACGTGCGGGGTTTACTGAAGTATTCGTGACTGGAATACTAATTAAATGAATGACGGTAAGTGTTAAACCAATTGCAATTGGAGCAAAACCAGCAGGCGCATTTTTATGTGTTGATAATAAAATAATGATCAGAAAGATGGCCGTAAGAACGACTTCGATTAAAAAGGCTGAAGCGATAGAGAAATGGTTTGGAGAGAGTTCTGCATAGCCATTTGTTGCGAAGCCTCCAGTTCCTGTAAAACCTGCTTGGCCTTGCACAATAATGTATAAAACAAATGCCGCAAAGGTTGCACCAATCACTTGAGAAATAATATAAGGCGCTAAATCTTTTGCTTCTAAACGTCCACCTACCCATAAGCCCACACTGACTGCAGGGTTAAAATGCGCTCCAGAAATATGACCAAAGGCATACGCACCAGTAAGCACAGTTAAGCCAAATGCGAATGAAACACCTAAAAAGCCGATCCCAAGTTCTGGAAATGCAGCTGCTAAAACAGCACTACCACAACCACCAAAAACAAGCCAA
Source organism: uncultured Acinetobacter sp. (assembly GCA_913777945.1). GTDB lineage: Bacteria > Pseudomonadota > Gammaproteobacteria > Pseudomonadales > Moraxellaceae > Acinetobacter. The sequence continues at coordinate 204,493 of CAJYTY010000005.1, forward strand.
AAGGTTCCCAAAAATTCTGCTAAATATTTGTTCATTGTTATCACCCAAATCTTTGTAAAAATAAAAAAAGTATGCATCCAAAATTTATTATGGATATATTTAAGCCTTGTGAATAAAGTGTGAATTAATTCACAAAACTGCATATGCTCTTGTATAAATGCTGTAAAAAAAATGATCTGTTGTGAAACCGTTAGTGTGTCTTTAGTTTTATTAAGAATTGTAAGTTATGTTGTTGTTTCGCCATTGTTGTGGTGTTTGGTTGGTCCAAATTTTAAATGCACGTTGAAAGGCACTTTGTTCAGAATAGCAAAGTAATAATGCGATTTCTTGTAAGCTCAAATGCGGATCTTTTAAATATTCTGTTGCGAGCATAAAACGTACTTGTTGCACACGTTCTTGAAAGGTCGTGTTTTGCTGTTGTAAGTGGCGTTGTAATTGTCTTACCGATAATCCTAATTTTTCTGCAATAAAATCGATTTGATATTGGTTTTTTTGTAATCCAGTCAAAATCGCATGTTGTAGACGTTGATCGAGTTGAGTGGAATTGGGAAGCTTATCCAATAAAGCTTGAGCTTGTTGTAGCAACAATTGCTGTAAAGTGTGATCGCCTGTTCGAAGTGGCTTAAAGGCTTCGGTAACAGGTAGAAGTAGCTGAGTTTTAGGCTGATCAAAACGGACTTTACAACGGAAATACTGCTCATAAACCGTAATGTTTTTCGGTGCGGTATTCACAAAATGCACTTCGTGTAGATTGATATCTTCACCTGACATAAATAACTTAAGGAATTGCACCATCAGCGCAATTGCAATTTCATCTGTTAATTGGGTTGGGTAGGGTTCTGGAGCTTCCCAGCGGATTGATGCGTAGGGTGGGTTAAATTCAACGACGAGAGGGCTGCCATCATAAATTAAGCGATGAAAATCATGATAACGCGCCAATGCTTCGCCCAAGTTTTCACATGACAGTGCTAGATAAGCAATAATTCCTAAATGTTTGGGTTGTACGTGTTCTGCAATTTCTAAGCCTAAACCTGTCTTGGGATTTAAACGATTAAGGTCTTCAAGTAAGTCACGCCAAATGACGTAATCAAAACGTTCAAGATTTTGGACTTGTTGTAATTGCTCAGGAATTTCAATATTTTTTGTTTCGCAATAAGCCTTTAATAAATGCCCTAATCCGCCATAAACAGAGCCTGTATAGTTCTTGAGTTGGGACATCCTGTCTACTCCTTATTCTGTCGTGTTTTGTCAATATAAATATATCGTATCGTCAATACTTCGCCTACAAAAATTTATATCTTTAATAAAAATAAGGAAACATTTGGAGAAAACCATGATTAAGGGTTTTATTGCAGGTTTGGCAGTTGCAAATGCATTTGAATGGTTTGCTCATAAATATATTTTGCACGGTGTGCATCGTCCGGGTCAGCCACGTTACAGTCCTGTACCAAAAAGTATGGAATCGCATTGGGCACATCATCGTGAGGTTCGTAAGCAAGAGTTTTCTGATGATTGTTATGTTGAAGGTTTGGATAGCTGGCGCACTCGAAATGAATTAATGTCACTTGCTGTTGCGGCAGGTGTAGCTAGTGTCGTGTTTTATCCCTTTTCAAAAGGGATGTCGTTGGCAGCAGTTTATAGTGCTGGTAATTATTATTATGTACATCGCCGTGCGCACTTAGAACCTGATTGGGCAAAGCGTACCATTCCTTGGCATTACGATCATCATATGAATTCGAATCAAGATGCTAACTGGTGTGTAACGCGACCATGGTTTGATTATGTGATGGGAACACGAGTTGTATCTTCGGCTGATTTAAAAGAAGCTAATCCGCTCGGTCTACCGTTACCGGCGCCACTTTCAAAAGCATTGACCCAAGCGATCGAGTCGGTTTTTCCAGCGAAATGGGTTGAGCAAAAACCAAAATTAGTCAAAGCGCCTGTAGCAGAAACTGAGCAACAAGAATCAGTGGCTTAGAGGGAAATGCGACATGTGACCATAAAACATAAGCATTGTGACGAATCGTGACGATGCTTTCATGAGTCATGTCGTGAATTGTCAATAAAATGAGTTTTTAATGTCAATATTTTTGTTCATTTTATAGCTATTTTGATTCAAGCATTTGAAATGCACAGAATTTTCAAAATGACAAAATTCACATTTACCCTCTAGCGTTGTATAAACGCAGTTTCCATACCTTGCTCAGCAAGGTATTTTTTTGCCTGTTAGTTTTGGAAGCTCAAACCTGTGAGTAAGTAACGTCCATCACTATCTTTAAATTTTGGTGAATATTGAAAACAGATTTTCTGTTTAGGTTGAATTTGAGCCATGATTGGCAAATTTTTAGCAACAGCACGATTACGTGCAAAAACAAAAATTTGTCCTTCTTCTGTTTTAAACTCATATAGTATTTGAGTCCAATTACCATTCCTTGAATAATGCTCAATGCTTTGGTGTTGATTAAAAATTCCACAGTGTTGTTCTTGCTTGGGGTTATTCACTGCAAAATAATAGTAAATTTGATGAGCATAAACGTATAAAAAAATGATACTGGGAACACTTATAAGAGAAATTACAACACTGAGAAAAACAGACTCCTTATGTTTGAGCCAATAGATAATCAGACCTAGACAACCAAAAAGAACAATCCAAACTAAAGTTTCATTCATATTTTTTCAGCTAAAGATTTAGGCGTAACTAAAAGCTACGCCCGTTATAGACTTTAGAGACGCATTTCAATCCCTTGCTCAGCCAAATATTGCTTAGCTTCTGGAATGGTATGTTGACCAAAATGGAAAATAGAGGCAGCTAGTACCGCATCTGCACCGCCTTTCAAAATTCCGTCAGCCAAATGTTGTAAATTACCTACGCCACCTGATGCGATGGTCGGAATATTGACACGGTCATTGATCTGACGCATCAAGGCAATGTCATAACCAGCTTTGGTTCCATCCGCATCCATACTGGTAATTAGCAATTCACCCGCACCGAAGTCAGCCATTTTCACAGCCCATTCAATCGCATCAATTCCTGTTGGCTTACGACCACCGTGAGTGAAAATTTCCCACTTGTTTTCGCCAGTTTTTTTCGCATCAATTGCGACCACAATACATTGTGCGCCAAAACGTTGAGAAGCTTCTTGAACAAACTCAGGCGTAAATACTGCTGCCGAGTTGATACTGACTTTATCAGCACCCGCATTTAGTAATAAACGAATATCTTCAACTTTACGGACACCACCACCTACAGTTAAAGGTACAAACACGCTTTCAGCCATACGTTCTACCGTACGGTAAGTCGTATCGCGTCCATGATGGGTAGCAGTAATATCTAAAAAGGTAATTTCATCGGCGCCTTGTTCGTTATAACGACGTGCGACTTCAACAGGGTCACCTGCGTCACGAATATCAAGGAATTGAACGCCTTTGACGACTCGACCATTATCAACATCTAAGCAAGGGATAATACGTTTTGCGAGCATAAAATTTTCCAAAAAATCGCCAATAAAGAAAGGGGTGCTACACCTTCATGGAGGGAACAGGTATTCTATCAAACTTCACAGCTATTTTTTGCAGGTTTTCCATGTCGGTTTATACCCCGTTGAGTTTAGAAGAAGTTCAAGCATTCGCTGAGCCTTATGGTTTAGCGATCATTGAGCTGATTCCAATCCAAGGCGGTATTCAAAACACCAATTATTTTTTGGTGGATCAATCACAGAAACAATATGTTTTAACGGTTTTTGAAGAATTAGATGCTGAGGGAGCAGGTGAACTGGTACCTGTACTGGATTGTTTGGGTAAGGCAGGTGTACCTGTGGCGGTGCCCTTAAAATATGATGGTCAGGCGATTCATAGCATTGCAGATAAACCTGCTCAGATTGCACCTCGTTTGATGGGTGAACATCCTAAAGAAGCCAGTATTAAACAAGTACAGGCGATTGCCCAAGCGCAGGCAAAATTGCATTTGGCTTTGCAGGGCTTTCCTTTGGAACGTGATTTTAATCGCAATCATCAATACTGGTCTGAAGTAGCAAACCAATTACGTCCTCAATTGATTCAAGCAGATCAACAACTTTTAAATCAGGTCTTTCACTTATTTACAGTGATTACGCAAGCATATCCAAACAGACCAACGGGCTTTATTCATTCGGATTTATTTCGGGATAATACCTTATTTGACGATGACCAATTACAGGGCATTCTTGACTTCTATGAGCTGAATCAAGATGAGTGGCTGTTTGATATTGCGATTAGTATCAATGACTTCTGTACAGCTTATCCACAAGCCCATTTGGATATAGAAAAAGCTGAGGCATTCTTAGGTGCTTATCAAAGCATTCGCCCACTGACACAAGATGAATTGGCTTGTATGGATATTTTCCTAGCAATGGCTGCTTGTCGTTTTTGGAGTATGCGTTTACAGGTCGCACAGAAAAATGCAGCAGAAGGGCGGACAGGTGATGATATTTCACAAAAAGACCCTATGGAAATGCGCATGATGTTACAAAACCGTTTACAACAAGTTTTAGGTTTAGGGTAGGAATATGCGAGATCAAGGGCGTTTAGTTGAATGGTTCGATGATAAAGGCTATGGCTTTATTCAACCTAATGATGCACATAAAGATCGTGTTTTTATCCATATCAAAGACTTTGCTCGCACAGGGCCGCGTCCAATCGTGGGGTGTGCCTTGGAGTATTTAGTCATTTTGGATGAGCGCGGTCGTTATCGCGCCCAGCAAGCAACTTATTTAAAAGCATCACAAGTAATAGAACACCGCAGTAAACCTGCTCAGCCGACATCTGCCAAGCGTTGGTCGACGATGCAGATTGGTATCATGATTTATATCGTTTTTATGCTGATTGCAAGCTTTAGTAAATTGCTGCCGCCCTATACCTTGTTATTTGTCAGCTTAATGAATGTGTTGAGTTATTGGTTGTATGCGCAAGACAAAGAAGCGGCACAATTGGGGAATCGACGTATTCCAGAGCAGACTTTGCATATCGTGGATTCTTTGGGTGGTTGGTGTGGAGGATGGCTTGCTCAACAAAAACTGAGACATAAAACACAAAAACAACCGTTTCGTAAGATTTATTTCTGTACCATAGTCTTTCATATATTGTTGATATGTTGGTTAATTTCTCCACTCAATGTGTTTTATTGATTGGGAAGGGAGTTTTTGGAGATAAATAAAAATGAATTATTCCGTTGATCAAGATCCAAACCGTACCTTAACTTTGGTTCTCTATGTACTTTATATTATTGCGATTTTTAGTGGTGGTTTATTGGCGATTATTGCTTTGATTATTAACTATGTAAAACGTAGTGATGTGCAAGGTTCAATTTTTGAGAGTCATTTTACTTGGCAAATTCGTACCTTTTGGTGGTATTTGGCTTGGAATATCATTGCATTTATCCCATTTTTCTTTCTGTTTTTTACAGGCGATAATGCCAACGCTTTTGCAGGTGTCGCACTCTCAAGTACTATATTTTGTGGGTTAGTGATTTTTGCTGCATGGGTGTGGATTGTATATCGAGCAATTCGAGGTTTAATTGTATTAAATGATAATAAGCCAATGTATCAATAAATTGGATCAACCATGATTATTGAACATGTACATTTGAATATTAAACCAAATCAAAGTGAAGATTTCGAATTAGCCTTTCAAACTGCGAAAGAGATTATTTATCCAATGGAAGGTTTGAATGCTGTTCAGCTCATTAAACATGTCGAAGACCAGCATCGCTATATTTTGATGGTCTTTTGGGATCGTATTGAAAATCATACTGAAGGTTTTAGGAAATCTCCTGAATATCAGCAGTGGAAAGCATTATTGCATCCATTCTATGATCCAATGCCCGTAGTAGAATATTATCAACCGCATATATTATTAAAAAGAAAGCACCCTAGATGATAAAAAGAGAGCTATTCAGCTCTCTTTTTTCTTTTCTAATATTTTGAATTTTAATTCACTGACTAAAACACCAAGCACCACTAAACACCCACCGAATAAAGTCAATAATGGTAATCGCTCGCCTGCGATTCTTCCAAACATACCTGCCCAAACAGGCTCACCTGCATAAATAATTGCAGCACGGGTTGGATCGACCATTCGTTGTGCCCAATTCATTACAAATTGGATCAACGCACTGGCTAAACCTAGACTAAGCACTAGAATGCTTAATTGCCATGAAAAGCTAGGAATATTATTTTCGCCAACCAATGGCATACTGGCAAAAGATAAGCACGAAGCAACCGCAAGCTGAATAACGGTGACTCGTCTTAAATTAACTTTCCCTGCGAAATAACCAATCAAAATTATTTCAAGTGCAATCACAAAAGCACAAATTAAGGTCAATGTTTGTCCATAGCTTAGACTGATATTGGAGATACCATTTCCAGTTAAAAGAACTAATCCAATAAAAGCGAGTGCTGTCCCTAACCATGTCATGAGTGAAGGTCTCTTTTGGAAAATAACCCACATTAAAATTGGGACAAGAGGCACATACAGTGCGGTTAGAAAAGCAGATTCACTACTTAAAATCGTTTGTAGCGCAATGGTTTGGGTGCCATAACCAATCGCAATCACGGTACCAATCGCTGTGCCTGCTAGTATCTCTTTTAAATTTAATCCACGCACTGATTTCATTGAGATTAAAAAAATCGCTAAGGCTGCGATAGCAAAACGACAGCCCACAAAAAACATAGGGCTACTAAAATTCAGGGCGTATTGCACTGCTAGAAATGTTCCACCCCAAATCATGGTAATGAAAATAAGTGCAAATTGAGCTGCTTTGGGAGATTGAGATAAAGTTGTCACAACAACAAACCTAATATGGTGGTGCAATATATTGCACATATTGTATTATTTTAGAGTTTTGTGCAATATATTGCACTTAAATTAATTTGATTACGAATGTAAATGAACCAAGCTGAAACTGTTCTGCAATATGTAGGAAAAAATATTCGTTATTTCCGCGATCAATCACAACTCAGCCAACAAGAATTAGCTGATCGGGCAGGTGTGAGTCGACGGACTATTGCTGCCTTGGAAACAGGACAAGTGAATATTAGTTTAGCCAAGCTAGATGCAATTGCTGCTGTTTTGGCTGTCGATTTTAAAAGACTTGTGAGTAATCCTGTGCAGAGTGAATCCGCTATTGTGGATATGCTTGCTTGGCAAGGAAAAGCTCTAGACAGCCATGCTACACTTTTGGCTGCTGTACCAACACGTACCCAGACTGAATTGTGGAACTGGTCACTTGCGGTAGGAGAGGAATATTGTGCTGATGCAGATCCAATCGGCTGGCGAGAACTCATTTATGTTTTAGAAGGTGAGCTAAGTCTTGAGTTTGAAAATGAAACTCGTGTGATTTGCGCAGGTCAGTCAATGCTTTTTGAAAGTGATGTGAGCTATCGTTATATTAATCGTGGTACAAGCGTATTAAGATTTATTCGTAATGTGTTGTATTAAATAAAAAAGAAGCTACCGAAAAGATAGCTTCTTTTGTACTGAATTAAAGACGATTATCATCCAACAAGAGCTGTGCTTCACGAAGGTTTAATGTGCCTTCATAAATTGCGCGACCTGTAATTGCACCTAAAATGCCTTGCTGACCTTTTAAGTTGCGAACATCATCTAGATTGGTTACACCACCCGAAGCGATCACAGGTAAGCCAGAGTATTGTGCTAAATGAACCGTTTGCTCAACGTTAACACCTTGCATCATGCCATCACGTGCAATATCGGTATAGACAATGCTTGAAACACCTGCATCAGCAAAACGTTTTGCAAGATCAGTTGCCTTCACGTCAGTTACATTTGCCCAGCCATCTGTCGCAACCATACCATTGATGGCATCAATACCAACAATGATATGACCTGCAAAGCGTTTGCATGCCTCTTCAACAAATTCAGGTTCTTTTACTGCTTTTGTGCCAATGATGACAAAAGATACACCTGCTTCCAAATAATGTTCGATGGTTTCAAGTGAACGAATACCACCACCGATTTGAATTGGAAGTTCTGGTTGTGCGCGTGCAATAGCTTCCACCACCGGTTTATGAATTGGCGTACCTGCGAAAGCACCATTTAAATCAACTAAATGTAAACGACGTGCGCCTTCATCAACCCAATGTTGTGCAGTTGCGACAGGATCATCAGAGAAAACGGTATCGTCTTCCATACGACCTTGTTTTAAACGAACACATTTACCATCTTTCAGGTCAATTGCAGGGATGATTAGCATGCTTTCGCTCCTAGCGTCATCATAAAGTTTAAATTGGCTACATATTAACAAAGTATTGATCAATCGCTAAGCCTTGTCTGCTGAACCTTGAAGTATTCTTACTATTTGTTGTCGAATTTGAGGAGGCAGTAACTGCTGATGATATAGGTGTTGGTATATCAACAATGCAGCATAAGCATCGGCGGCAGCATAATTGATTTGTTGAGGACTTAGCTGTTTGACAGACCAGTTTGAAGTGCTGATTTTTTTGCTTTTGACAAAATAGCGTTGGAAAAGTAGAGCAATCGCAGTTTGTACACCGACTTGAGCGTTATAACCAAAACTCGAAAAACTCTTCGAAAGTTCAATCAGTGATTTAGGTTCAATCCCTTTATGGCGAAAACTACTCACATCATTTTTTAAACCAAAACCAACTTTGAGTTGATATTCATTTTCTAAAATAGGCTTTAAGAAATTAAGAATGTCAGGCTTTACTTGGAACAGATAGGCTTTTTCATGTGTTGAAAGTTGAATTAAATGGGGACCTGTAGATTTCTCACCGACTTTGAAGGTCGGTTTAGATTCGGTATCAAATCCGAACACAGCAACGGCGTGAAGTTCAGTTTGAATTGCCATGCATTGTTCGAGTGTTTGAATCACTAAAATATTTTCAGCACTTAGATTTTGAAATGCAGGTAATGCGCGGATTTGTTCTTTACTTAAAAGAGCTGTTGCTTGCTGCATTTCCATTTTTTGAAACTCAAAACTTTTGGTTGAGCTTAAACGGTTTTGTGGCAATGAAAAAGCCAAGTGATACAACTTGGCTTTTTAATGAAGTGAAATATTTATTCTGTATAAGAATGTTGTTGTTCAAATTGCAGTTGCTGACTTTTCTGTATATAACTTTGGTACGCTGGAATAGCAGTCGCCGCGAGTATTAAAATACTAATTGGGAAGAGAATAATATAAATCCACGCTAAAACTTTTTCCCATCCTTTTGTTATACGTGGTGAGCCATAATCATTTGAATTATCATCACCTTTTGCACAACTTAAATAAATAAAAAAGAATAAATTAAAAAGTGGTATTAGCATTAAAAGAGATAACCAACCTGTTTGATTTCTATCATGCAAACGGCGAATAGAGAAAATAAAGCTATAGTAGATGACAGCAATATAAAGAATAATAAAAAAACCAGCAAATATGTAAACGAGAGCACCTGTACCTGTTGAGGAGCTATAAAAACTAGGGATTAATATCGCAGCGATAATACCGACCAATACTAAAGACAAGCCAAGTAACATGTTCCATCCTAGATAGGATAGTCTGCCAAAACGCCCATTTGCACTCAAACCAGAATCATTTGCTTGAAAACTAGATGACATATTATTTTCCTGTAGTCACTGATTTTTAAAATTAATTTTGAAACAACGTGTTGTTTGATTTTTATTCAAAACATTTGCATGATATGCAAAAAATAAAGGTAAATAAATAGAAAATAAAACTAAAAAAATAAAGCCAACTTAAAATTGGCTTTATTATCAAAAACTAAAGTCGTGTGGATGATCAAATATTCCATTCCACAAAGTTTTTTAATAGCTGTAAACCAGCGGTATGACTCTTCTCTGGATGGAATTGGGTCGCGAACAAATTGTCTTTGTGAATCGCCGTGCAAAAATTTACGCCATAATCACAAGTTGCCGCAGTAATGGCAGCATCTTTTGGTTCTACATAGTAACTATGCACAAAATAGAAACGCGCATCTTGTTCAATGTTGTTCCACATCGGATGGCTTGGATCAAGTTGATGGACTTGATTCCACCCCATGTGAGGTACTTTCAAGTTTGGAATTTCTGGAAAGTGTTTAACAACACCGTCAAAAATACCCAAGGCATCGACACCGCCATTTTCTTCTGAACTTTGCAGTAGTGCTTGCATGCCGACACAAATGGCTAATACAGGTTTGTTAAACGCGGCTTGACGTACCACTTCATCGATCCCTGCTTCATGCATGCCTTGCATACAATCACGCATGGCACCTACACCAGGAAATACAATTTTATCTGCTTTAGCAATCAGTTTTGGATCATTGGTCACATCGACAGTTGCACCCACATGCTCTAAAGCTTTTGCTGCAGAGTGTAAATTACCCATACCATAATCAAGTAAAGCAATACGTGTCATTACAAGCTACCTTTGGTCGAAGCAATTGTATTTTCTGCACGTGGATCAATTTCACATGCCATACGCAATGCGCGAGCCAATGCCTTAAACACACTTTCGATCTGGTGATGGCTATTCTTACCCTTTAGATTATCAATATGCAGGGTCATTAACGCATGGTTGACAAAACCTTGGAAAAACTCAGAGAACAAATCGACATCAAACGTGCCGATACGAGCGCGAGTGAAAGGAATATCCATAAATAAACCCGGACGACCAGATAGATCAACAACAACACGAGAAAGTGCTTCATCAAGTGGTGCATAAAAATGACCATAACGACGTAAGCCTTTTTTATCACCTAAAGCTTGCGCAAAGGCTTGTCCCAAGGTGATTCCACAATCTTCAACAGTATGGTGATCATCAATTTCTAAGTCACCATCGCAATGAATATCGATATCAAATAAACCATGACGCTTGATTTGATCAATCATATGGTCTAAAAATGGAACTCCAGTGTTGAGTGTGCCTTGACCTGTACCATCGAGATTGAGACGAACTCGAATTTTGGTTTCGTTGGTATTTCTTACCACTTCACTGATACGTTGCGTCATGGACACGTTCCTCAAAAAACGTCAAAAATGATTGAATTAAAAACCAATATTTCGCTGTGACGAAAAAGTGACAGCATCATAGTTTGCTCAGGAGGGTTTATCAATGCCTATTACCGTACATGCTTACAGTACACTAGATAATCTAGGAATTCGTACTCAGCTCGAGCGACTCTACGATACCAGCCCAGAGTTTGGTGATGGGCAAGATGCAATGGAGCAACTTGCGCAAAATCTACAGCAATATACCACAGTTTATACCGCTGAATTTAACACCAAAATTATAGGTGCAATTTGGGCAACAGGACAAGGTGAAAGCCGTGTTTTAGAATATATTGTCGTACATCCGTCTAACCGCGGACGTGGAGTTGCAGAACGCCTAGTTGAAGAAGTTTGCCGTATGGAAGAAGAACAAGGGGTGAAGCAATTTGAACCAGGCTGCGGTGCAATTCACCGTTGTTTATCGCATTTGGGAAAAATCTAGAATTAAAGTCTAATTGGTTTGCGATTTGCAGTAAAATTAGACGTTTGATAGAAAAATCCACAAATTTGCTTGACGCACGTGGGTAAACATTGTTTAATACGCCCACTTTGGCGCGATAGCTCAGTCGGTAGAGCAACGGATTGAAAATCCGTGTGTCCCCAGTTCGATCCTGGGTCCCGCCACCATAATTTGTATTTTCAATCCCCGATCCCATCGGGGATTTTTTTTACCCAAAATTAATTGCGTGAAAAATGGGCAATCAAATCAAAAGCTCATGATAATTATTGACTATTGAGCTGAGATACGGCTTAATACACCCCATTGGCGCGATAGCTCAGTCGGTAGAGCAACGGATTGAAAATCCGTGTGTCCCCAGTTCGATCCTGGGTCCCGCCACCATATTCAAAAAGCCCTAAACTCAAGTTTAGGGCTTTTTTATGCATGAAGCAAAATGGGATGTGTTTTGATCAAAAAATCTGTTTATGAATAAAAAGAATATGCTTCTCAAATTAACTTAGTTATCTGAATAAAAGAAAAACAATATGCTTATACATATATTATTTTTACTGAAGATAAGTTATGCAAAAGTTGCTTGGGTTTACACTTCCTACATTATTTTTATCTGCTTTATCGTCATCAGCATTCGCGACAACAGGTTATTTTATGCATGGCTATGGGGTTAAAGCTCAAGGAGCTGCTGGAGCTTCTATTGCGGCATTTAATGATGCTCTGACGATTGCGAATAATCCTTCTGGATTGGCTTGGTTAGACAGTCGTGTCGATATTGGCACGACTATATTTAACCCTAAGCGTTCTGCTGAAATTGAGGGGAATTTGGCAGGTGCCAACGGTCAATACAGTGGCAATGGGCGTGAATATTTTGTTCTACCTGAATTTGCGGTAAATAAGAAAGTAAATGATACGGTTGCTTTGGGTTTAGCGATTTATGGTAACGGCGGTATGAATACCTCCTACAAGAAAAATCCGTATGCAGCTTTTGGGAATACAGGTGAAGCAGGGGTGGATTTAGCGCAGATTTTTATTTCTCCATCTGTGGCTTGGCGTTATAGCGAAAATCAATCCATCGGTGTTGCGACCAACATTCTCTATCAACGATTTGAAGCTAAAGGAATTTCAGGTTTTGCACCATTTTCTGTTGATGGGCAAAAACTGAGTAATAATGGTAAGGACTCTGCTACAGGCATAGGTGTTAAAGTCGGCTGGAGTGCCAAGCTAAATGATGTCGTAACTGTTGGTGCAAATTATTCTTCAAAAATTAAATCGGACAAATTTGATCAATATCGCGGTTTATTTGCACAAGCTGGAGGTTTTGATGTGCCGGAGAGCTATGGCGTAGGGGCAGCTTTTCAATTGACGCCTGCATTAACTGTATTAACCGATATAGCGCGTATTAATTATTCGGATGTAGATTCAGTTGGAAATCCTTTTAGCCTAGCTTCGGTGATGGCGGGGAATGGTTTCGGTTCAGAAAAAGGTCAGGGTTTTGGTTGGAAAGATATCAACATTTACAAGATTGGTGCGGCATATCAAGTCAATCCACGAGTGACGATAAGAGCTGGATATAGCCATAATGATCAGCCAATTCCCCAAGATCAAACGTTCTTGAATATTCTTGCACCTGGTGTAATTCAAGATCATCTCAGCGTGGGGGCGACGTGGAATATTGATCGTGCACAGGAGCTTAGTGTTACATATACCTATGGTTTGAAAGAAACCGTAAAAGGAAGTCAATCTATTCCTTTGAACTTTGGAGGTGGTGAAGCTAACCTTGAAATGGATCAGCATATTTTAGGTGTTTCATATGGTCTGAAATTCTGATCAAAACGAAAAAGGCTGGATCAAATAGATTCAGCCTTTTTCAAGATGTGAAGCAAAAGATTAAGCTGTTTTTGCTAATTTTTCGTTTGCTAACATATGACCTGTTTCTTCAAAGTTAGCATGCCATGACAGTGCTTCACGAAGAATATGAGGTGTATGGCCACCGCGCTCGCAGGCACGATCAAAATAGTCATTTAAGGCAGCTTGATAAAGTGGGTGTACACAGTTGTCAATAATCACACGTGCACGCTCACGAGGTGCTAAGCCACGTAAATCTGCTAAACCAACTTCAGTTACTAGAATGTCAACATCATGCTCATTGTGATCAACGTGGCTTACCATTGGTACGATTGATGAAATATCACCGCCTTTTGCGATTGACTTAGTAACAAAGATAGCAAGGTGAGCATTACGCGCAAAATCACCTGAACCGCCGATACCATTCATCATTTTTGTACCGCAAACATGCGTAGAATTCACGTTGCCGTAAATATCGAATTCGAGTGCTGTATTAATCCCAATAATACCCAAACGACGTACGATTTCAGGGTGGTTAGAAATTTCTTGTGGGCGTAATACTAATTTATCTTTGTAGTGTTCAAGATTGCCAAATACGCGCTCACCACATTGTGCAGATAGTGTAATTGAACTGCCAGAAGCAAATTTCATTTTGCCAGCATCAATCAATTCAAAAGTACAGTCTTGTAATACTTCAGAATACATGACCAAATCTTCAAAGTTAGAATCTTTAAGACCAGTCAAAACTGCATTTGCAATTGAGCCAATACCTGCCTGTAAAGGACCTAGGTTTTTCGCTAATCGACCTGCTGCAACTTCTTTTTCAAAGAAAGCGATGAGGTGATTTGCAATCCCTTGAGTTTCATCGTCAGGTGCAGTCACAGTTGATGGTGAGTCGGCCGTATTATTAAAAACGATGCCTACGATTTTTGCTGGGTCAATTTGGATTGCAGTTGAACCAATACGATCATCGACTTGAGTTAATGGAAGTGGGGTACGTGTTGGACGATATGTTGGAATATAAATATCGTGTAAGCCCTCAAAGTTTTCGCTCAATGAGGTATTAATTTCAACGATCACTTTTTCAGCAAAAATTGCGAAACTTGCAGAGTTGCCTACAGAGGTTGTCGGTACGATATGACCATCTTCTGTAATCGCAACAGCTTCAATCACAGCAATATCTGGACGTTTAAGCTGTTGATTACGCATTTGCTCAACAGTTTCAGACAAATGTTGGTCGATAAACATTACCTCACCATTATTAATGGCGCGACGTAAAGTATTGTCAACTTGGAATGGCATACGACGAGCAAGTACACCTGCTTCTGTCAATTGTTTGTCTAAGTCATTCCCTAGGCTTGCACCTGTAATTAATGTGATTTTTAACGGATTTTTTTTAGCTTGTTCGACCAATGCTTGTGGCACAGCTTTAGCTTCTCCAGCACGAGTAAAACCACTCATACCAACCGTCATATCATTTTTAATAAAGCGAGCAGCCTGTTCAGCGCTCATCACTTTGTCATGTAGGGTAGCAAGGCGAATACGACTTAAAGACATGATCCATTCTCAATATACTTCTTAGTTAGATATGGATTTTAGCGTTAAAACTTGAAAAGGGAATTGGACTACGGCTAAGGTCTAATATGTGAAATGCGTGATACTTTTTCAGAGATAAAAAGAGTTATTTTTCCATCACGAATTGTTCTAAAAGTGTCCAGTTATGGTCTGTTTAATTTTATCAATCGCATTCGTTTGAGATTCTTCAAGATTTTCATGGTTGAGTGGAAGTGAAATCACCACTTCTAAACCACCTTGCTCACGATTGCGAATGCTAATTTGTCCCTGATGAATGTCAACAATACGTTTTACAATGGCTAAGCCGAGGCCACTTCCTTGAATCGTACGTGCTGAATTACCACGAACAAAGGGTTGCATGAGTTCTTCAACTTGATCGGGTGGAATACCTTCACCATGATCAGCGACGGTAATCAGAATATGATCATCAACATGGCTGGCAGAAAGTTCAATTGGTTCTGCTCCATAACGTTTGGCATTGTTGACTAAATTCGCAATCAAACGTTTTAAGGAGAGACTTCGGGCAGAAATGATTGGTAGCTCTTGTGCTTCAAAACGAATATCTAAGGGCTTAAATTGTACAGCGACTTCTTGAAGCAATGTATTGATATTGGTTTGTGATAGTTCTTCATCAGATCCATCTCGCATATACGAAATAAATTGATTCAGGATCGCATCCATATCATCTACATCGTAAATTAGACCTTCGCGGAAAAACTCATCTGGGAGCATTTCTGCGGTCAGGCGAATACGCGTCAGTGGCGTACGTAAATCATGTGAAATCCCTGCTAGCATGATTTGTCGATCGCGTTCAGTTTGCTCAAGCGTATATACCATATGGTTGAATGCTTGGTTTACTTGACGTATTTCGAGTGGCCCATGATTGGTATCGAGATAAGGTGCTTTACCAGTTTTACTATAATTGTTGGCAGCATTCTGTAATCGACGTAATGGTCGATTCATTTGTCGGACTAGAATTAAAATAATAATTGAAGAAATAATTGGAACACCAAATAACCATGCTGCAATCAGTTCCACGCTGTAGTTAGTATACGTTTTTAATGGTTCACGCACCCAGTTGCCATGCATTTCAGGCGTTTGAATCCAAATACGTGGAATCGGTTTGAATTTAAAATATACAGTAACGTTATCAGCGTTATCGACTCCTAGCTCTTTCGCAAGTTTGGTTTCGATTTGGTTGGTAAATAACTCGGCTAAGAATTTATCTTCGATTTTTGGAAATTCTTTGGGGTCAGTGATGTATTCAATACCAATACGGTTTTTAAGCCATGTATCGACATCAACTTCTGTATCGCGATGTAAAATACGGATATCTGGATTATTGACTAATTCAAGCTCAATGGCGAGATAACGTGCATGTTGTTGTAATTCTGGTAAATATAACGTTCGCCAAAAGAACCACAAGGACATAAACAAGCTAAAAACGACTGTGAACAATACCAAGATCGTGGTACGCATGGCCGCAGAACGTGGTTTAATTTTATCTAAAAAACGTTCCCATTTTGTTCGCGGTCTTTCTGAATAGGTCGCGAAGTCTGTAAATGCTTGTGGATCAATTGGTTCAAGTTTCAACGATGAATTTCCTAAGCTTACTCTGCACCATCTGGAACAAATACGTAACCTACACCCCAAACCGTTTGAATATAACGGGCACGCGCAGGATTATCTTCGATTAAGCGACGTAGGCGAGAGACTTGGACATCAATCGAGCGCTCCATAGCACCCCATTCACGACCACGTGCCAAATTCATCAATTTATCACGAGTTAAAGGTTCGCGAGGATGTTGAACCAAAGCTTTTAATACTGCAAATTCACCTGTCGTTAACGTGACCACCTGACCTTCACGCGTTAAAGTGCGGGTAGAAAGGTCGAGCGACCATGGACCAAAACTTACGACTTCAACTTGTTGACTTGGTGCACCTGGTACTTCACGGACTTGGCGACGTAAAACGGCACGGATTCGTGCTAATAGCTCATTTGGGTTGAATGGTTTTGGTAAATAATCATCTGCACCCGCTTCAAGACCCGCAATACGGTCAGAATCACTACCACGTGCAGTGAGCATAATAATCGGTGTGTCGATATTAGATTGACGTAAACGACGGCAAATACTTAAACCATCCTCAACAGGCAACATAAAATCTAAAACGATAAGCGAAAATAATTCACGTTGTAGTAAACGATCCATTTGCGTTGCATCATGGGCTGTTTTTACCACAAAGCCTTTATCTTCTAAAAAGCGTTGTAATAGGGTACGCAGACGCACATCATCATCGACCACTAAAATGCGTTCGACGCGATCTGTCTCATGATGTACGGTTTCCGTCGATTCGGCAGGTACAACTAAACTCATGATGTGCTCCTTTATCGTTTATTGTCATCGTCTTTATGCAATGCTAGGGAGTATACGATTCATTGCACAGTTTTGGCTATGTTATAAAGCAACAAATATTGCCAATAAAATCAAGAGATAGATACCAAATGTATACAGGTAAAATTATGACAATCGGTCTATTTTTCAATATTTAGGCGAAAAATTCTTAGTATTTTATAAGTATTTAGCAATTAGCATAATCTACTCTAAAAATATTCAAAAAAACAATAGTGGATTTTATAGTCACGGACTTTATAATCAGTGCTTTTAGACTTAACCCTTGTGGAATCAATCACGATGACTGACTTAGTTCAGCAGTTGGCAAATGAACTTGCCGTACGTCCAAACCAAGTAGAAGCTGCTATTCGTTTAATTGATGAAGGCGCTAGCGTTCCTTTTATTGCACGTTACCGTAAAGAAGTCACGCAGGGCTTAGACGATACGCAATTACGCCAACTCGACACACGTTTAACTTATCTACGTGATTTATACGAGCGTCGTGAAAAGGTGATTCAATCTTTACAAGAACAAGATAAATTAAGTGATGATTTATTGGCGCGCGTGAATGCAGCAGAAACTAAAAATGCATTAGAAGAAATTTATGCACCGTACCGTCCAAAACGTACCAGTAAATCATTTAAGGCAAAAGAAGCTGGTTTAGGTCCAATAGCTGAAAAAATTATTGCTGATCAAGTTGATCCAATTGAGGCATTGGCAGGTTTTAGTCATGAAGATTATCCAGATGTCGAAAGCCAACTTGATGCAATTCAGCACATCTTGATTGATGATTGGGCACAAAACATTGGATTAACCACTGAATTAAAACAAATTTTCTCTAAAACAGCAGTTCTTAAGAGCGCAGTTGCTTCTGAAGAGAAAAAAGAAGTCGGTAAAAAATTCCGTGATTATTTTGAGTTTTCTGAAAACCTAAATAAATTACCTTCGCATCGTTTATTGGCGATGTTACGTGGTCGTCAAGAAAATGTATTGGGTTTAAAAGTGGACGGCGAAGATGATACGCCGTTAGCTCGTATTGAAACGGAATATAGTCTTGAACAAATTCAGCCACAAAGCCGTCAAGATTATTTAAAACAAACAGCAAAATTATTTTGGCTTGGTAAGATTCGTCCGCAAATCGAACATTCATTATTGACTGATAAGCGCTTAGCTGCTGAAGCTGAAGCAATGGATGTGTTTGCTGAAAATCTACGTCATTTACTTCTTTCTGCGCCAGCAGGTGGTCGTACTACTTTAGGTGTTGATCCTGGTATCCGTACAGGCGTAAAGCTTGCGGTTGTGAGTGACGCAGGTGATGTTCTAGCACATAGCACGATTTACCCGTTTGCACCGAAAGAAGATAAAGAAGGTTCAATTGCTGAGTTAGCTCGCTTATGTCGAGAGTTCCACGTGGAACTTATTGCGATTGGTAATGGTACAGCGAGTCGTGAAACCGAAGCAGTTGTTGCCGAGATGATGGCTGCAAATACTGATTTAAAACTCACGCGTATTACGGTCAGTGAAGCTGGAGCATCGGTTTATTCGGCAAGTGAACTTGCTTCTCAAGAATTACCAGAGCTTGATGTTTCAATTCGTGGAGCAGTATCGATTGCACGCCGTTTGCAAGATCCATTGGCTGAACTCGTTAAAATTGATCCTAAATCAATTGGTGTGGGTCAATATCAGCATGATGTGAATCAAACTGGTTTGGCAAAAACACTGGATGCCGTGGTTGAAGACTGTGTGAATGCGGTGGGTGTGGATGTGAATACCGCATCTCCAGCGATCTTGGCATATATTGCAGGTTTAAATAAATCGATTGCACAGCAAATCGTTGAGTATCGTAAAGAACATGGTCGTTTCGATAACCGTCAAGCCTTGAAAAAAGTGCCACGTTTAGGCGAGCGTACTTTTGAACAATCAGCAGGCTTCTTACGTGTTCAAAATGGTTCTGAGCCATTGGATGCATCAGCAGTTCACCCAGAAAGTTATGGTGTTGTTGAAAAAATTGTTGCAGCAAAAGCCACAACAGTAAAAGACATTATTGGTAATACTGAAATTATCCGCCAAGTCAAAGCAGATGAGTTTGTCGATGACAAATTTGGTTTGCCAACGATTCAAGATATTTTAGCTGAACTTGAAAAGCCTGCTCGTGATCCACGTCCAGAGTTCCGTACTGCCAAGTTCCGTGAAGATATTACGGAAGTTGCGCAACTGACTGAAGGCATGCAGCTCGAAGGTGTGGTGACCAATGTGACTAACTTCGGCGCGTTCGTAGATGTGGGTGTACATCAAGATGGTTTAGTGCATATCTCTGAACTTGCAAATGAATTTGTTTCTGATCCACATAAAGTGGTGAAACCAGGTCAAATTGTGCAAGTACGTGTGATGCAAGTTGATGTGGAACGTAATCGTGTGAACTTAAGTATGCGCGCAGAGGGTTCTGCGCCTGCTAAAGCACCACGTCAGCAACAGCGTCCACAGCAAGAACGAACTGAACGTTCAGAGCGTAAGCCTCAAGGTCAACGTCCACCGCGTAAAGAAGGTGACTTTAAGCGTCCACAAAATAACAAGCCAAAAACTGAAAAACCGCAAGAGCAAAAAATCGGTGGTTTAGGTGCTTTGTTATTACAAGCAGGGATTAAAGGCTCTAAATAAGTGTTTAACTGTAGCAATTTTAACAGTTGCTCAGGCTAAAAGTAGATTGTAATTCACAGAACTCCCTACGGGGAGTTTTTTGATGCCTTAATGATCAGTTTGATTTTTTAACGACAAAAGTTGTTGTTCGCGTAATTCAAGCTGTATAACATTCTTGTCATTTGATGCAGTTTTTAACGTTTGAATATCATGAACAATTTCGTTCAGTAGATTTTGATAATTGTCAGTATTCAGAATTTGGGCAGCGAGTACAGTACCTTCAGTTTCAATATTATAATTTAAGCTAATTTTTCGTAATAAATTCAAAGCAAATGGAGGGCATAGTAATATATCAAGTAAGAGTTGCATGACCTTTGACCAAGATAGTTGTAATACTTTTCTTCTGGTGATCACAAAAATAATTGAAAAAACATTAAGCAAATAAATGAGACTAACCGTAATCGTAAGTGCGATATAGCCAAATTTAAATATAATCAGAATGGGCAGAATGCCTATCGTTAGCCAGAATAATAAAATATTAAGGAATTGTAATGGTCGTAGGGTTTTGCTGATTATTTTTATATTGTCCTCACTATCTAAATGAGTTGGTGAAGAAATGTTTTTTATTTTCCAAGCACATTTAAAAATAAGTTGGTGGGATAAAAATAGATTTGGAATAACCAGATATTTATTAAAGCAATTTAGCGTTTTTGAAATGTGCTGGAAATTAAAGATGGGGCGAATACCCTTTGTAATATTGAATTCATTATAAAAATAGAGTTGAGCCGAGTCATAAATATAGAACCCGACTATCCCAATCACAATCAATATGTCGAAGGGTAAATGCATTTAAAATTTATTTCTTTTTGAACAGTGAACTTATCCATCCGCCGACTGCAATTGCGCCAACTGCAATAAATTTCCATGCTGCCGCAAAGAAAGTGGCAACAATTGCCCAAAATCCTTTTTTTGTTGCGACAACGGCAGCCCCACCTGCGATTAATGCAGCTAAACCATATTCTGCAACTTTATCACCTTCACGATATTCAGCATATTTCTCACCAAAATTATAATCAAAGCCTTTTAGGCTTGATTTAAATTCATCAATATTTTGGGTGAGATGTTCTTCATCTGAAACCAGTGTTGCGCTGGTCACACCTGTTCTTCCTAAGATACGAATCGTGTAGTTGATCGCTTCAGAATTAGAGTCATCACGTATTTTTAATGCCCATTCTAGACGTTTGGTTTGGTTATCATAATGCGGTGGTACAGCCCAACCAACAGTATAAAGTTTTGGTAAACCTTGGCGTGTACGTTCTTCATTTGAGGGGGCATCAGATTCTTTTAATTGTTTTAATAATGCATCAGCATCAATTTTTTCATCATCTTTGACATAACCTGATGGATCAAAATCAAAAGTAGCCCACCATGAATTATCTGGTGCGACTAAAATATTAGTACTGCCACTAGTCAAGTTCCCTGTGAATTCTAAAAATTTGTCTGAATTTATTGGGTCTAAAAAACCTTCATCTTTCAGCGTATTTAAAGTCGCAACATTGGCGACATTTTCTTTTTTGGGCCCTAAATGCCAATCCAATTTTGCCATCGGATTTTCTTCAGTTTGTTGTGCTGGAGCTGCATTGGATATTGTTTCTTCTGTGGATGCTGATGCATAGGCATAACTTGGTATAGAAGTTGTCCCTAATATCGAAAGACTCAGCGCAATTGCATAGTTTAATGGCGTTAATTTTTTTTGGTGCAAAGGATTAAACATAAAAATCTCACAATCATTATTAGCTATTCGTTTTATTGCAATTTATTACATAAATTATGGGTGCATTCTAAAATACTTTTTATCAGAAGTTAAATTAATTTTAAGGATATAATATTTATTTATAGGGTTATTTAATTCAACTGAATATTTTCTTTGATTATCATCTTAGGATTAATTCGATTTTAAAGCCCTTGAATTGAATGGATATGATGATTTTAAAAACCTTTTATTGAAATGTAGAGCTAAATTATTTTTAGTACATAGCAATTTTGTTCTATAAATCTACCTAAATCGCGTTAACCTGAAATGATGCATACATGCCTTAGGAGGTCGTGATGTCGCGCAGACCTCGAGAACAAGTTGATTACTTACACCTAAAAGAATTAGGTGGTTTGGAAATGTTGAAAGCCAGTTACTTTCAACAGGAGTTTTCACGACATGTTCATGAAGGCTTTTGCATTGGGGTGATCGAGGAAGGGGCACAACGGTTCTATCGTACAGGTGGCAATCATGTTGCACCTCAAGGCGATATTATTTTAGTGAATGCCGATGAAGTGCATACAGGCTCATCTGCCGTAGAAACCGGTTGGCGTTACCGCGCGATTTATCCGACTCCTGAAATTTTCCATGAATTAACCCGTGATCTCACTACTGTACACGGCATAGCACCGTGGTTTAGAGAAGCGGTGTTGCATGATGAAGGTTTGGCACAGCAATTACGATTACTTTTTGATTTACTTGAACAACCGAATAATAAGCTGCTTAAACAAACATTATTTCTGTCGACAATTGCTTGGCTAATCTCAAAATATAGTCAAACCAAGCCTCAAGCCACTGATCTGAGCAATGCCAAACAACGTATCTTAAATATTAAAGAATTAATGGCGAGTATACCTGAGCAAGAGTTTTCACTCATCGAATTGGCGGAAATGGCAAATCTCAGCCAGTGGCATTTTCTACGTCAATTTAAAAAGCATGTTGGACTCTCACCGCATGCGTGGCTTATTCAAGCGCGTTTACAGAAGTCACAAAAATTATTAAGACAAGGTCTGAATTTATCAGAGGTTTCACAACAATGTGGTTTCTCGGATCAAAGTCATTTTAGTCGACATTTCCGTCAAACGTTTGGTATTACACCGGGTGGTTATACTGCCTCTCTCAAATAAAACAGCAATTTTATACAAGCTTCATGGAATCATTTTTGGCATAGTCTATTCTCGTTAATGAATAATTGTGATGTTGATGTTAGGTGAAAGCACAGACGACACTCCGATGACCGAATCACGGGCATTTTTAAATGGAGTGATCAAAATACTGCCATTGTGTTTTGCGGTACTGCCTTGGGGTTTACTCGCAGGCTCAATGGCGATTCAAGCAGGGCTAACGACTTTACAAGCGATTGGGATGTCAGCACTGGTCTTTGCTGGCGCAGCACAATTAATGACCTTAGGTTTAGTCATGGCAGGAACGCCTGCAATCACCATTATCATTTCAGTTTTTTTGATTACGACCCAACATTATTTATATGCACTGTATTTACGTGAAGATATTTCTAAACAGCCTTTAAAAGATCGTTTGATGTTGGGCTTTTTATTAACTGATGAATTGTTTGCAGTGAGTATTAAAAAGCAACAGCATTATATTCACTATCTGTTAGGCGCAGGACTTTGCTTTTATTTATGTTGGGTTCTGTTTAGTGCTTGTGGGGTCTTTCTTGCTGCTGCAGTTCCTAATTTAGATCAATATCATCTCGATTTTTCGATTGTTGCGACATTTATCGCAATCGTGGTTCCATTTATTAAAAACTTAAATACTTTGGTTGGGGTATTGGTTTCAGTGATTTTAACCGTTGTTTTTCTAAGCTTAAGTTTTAAAAGTGCTGCGATTATGGCAGGTGTAATTGGAATGTTTGCGGCAACCTGCTTGCAGAATTTTAGGGAGCGTACAGCATGACTTGGTTTCTCCTGATTATTCTCGCAATTGTGGTGTTTATGAATCGCTATATTCTACTTGAACCAAATCTGCCTTTGCGTTTACCCAAATGGTTTCAACAGTCTTTGCAGTACTCCGCACCGTGTTTGTTGACGGCAATCGCAACACCGATTGTTTTTATGGATGAGCAGGGTGTATTTCGTTCGACTTTACTGAATCCTTATTTTCTTGCCACGATTTTAACGATTTTGATTGCGTATAAAGTCCGTCATACCTTGTTGACGATTATTCTGAGTTTGGCATGTTTTTATGGATTGGTGTTTTGGTTGAATTAATGGATTGGGAGCATATAGATTTTGCTCCCAGTTTTTATTGCCAATGTTTAACGTGTGGTGTATCCACCATTGGCGAAAATGGTTTGTCCAGTGATCCACCAGCCATCAGTCACTAAGAAACGTACTAAGGGTTCAATATCTTCGATCTTGGTTAAGCCGCCCAAGGCTGATGCTGACTGATGATAAGCCACGGCTTCTGGCGCTTCTTGAGCGTAGAAAAAAGGCGTATCCATTGGACCAGGTGCCACAGCAGTGACAGAAATACCACGTTCACCAAATTCTTTCGATGCGGCACGTGTGTAGTGTTCTACAGGCGCTTTTAAGCCCTCATAAGTTGAATAAAGACCTGTATATGCAGCAAGTAAACTGGTGACAATAGTACAGATTTTTCCATTTGGATTGAGATGACGACCTGCCGATTGAATAAAGAAATAGGCAATTTTATTATTGATGTCATTCATACCATCAAACTCTTGTTCGGTGGTGTCTAAAAATGGTTTTTTGAGCACGCGCCCGACTGTATTAATTGCGATATCCACACCGCCAAATTCTGCTTTAGCTTGAACAAATAAGTCTTCAATGTTCTGGATATTGGCTAAATCTGCTTGTACTAAAATTGCTTTAACACCTAGTGCTTGCACTGCTTGTAAGGTTTCTTCAGCATCTGATTGTGTTGCGGTACTGTTGTAATGAATCAATAAATTTGCCCCTTGTTCAGCAAATTTACGCGAAATTAATCCACCTAAGTTTTTTGCACCACCGGTAATTAGTACCGTTTTTCCTTTTAGATTATGTTGTGACATTGCTTTATTCCTCATGTTGTTTTTGCATAAAAAGCATCCTAATTGAATTTATTTGTTTGAAATAGTTGTTAGTATTGAACTGATTGTGCAGGAAAGTTGAATAATAAAATGGATAAAATTGAGCGGTTAAAGATTTTTTGTCTGGTGGCTGAGAAACAGTCTTTTGCTCAAGCCGCGTTGCAATTGGGTTTGCCTCGTTCCAATGTGACTTATGCGATTCAAGCTTTGGAAAAAGAATATGAAGTATTACTGTTTTATCGCACCACGCGTAAAGTTGCATTAACGCATGAAGGCAGTTTGTTTTATGAGGAGGCAATGCGTCTGGTGGCTCAGCTTAAGGAGTTGAATCGTTTTAAAACGCAGGTACGTAGCCAAGAGGGCAGGATCAGTATTGGCATGCCGAAACGCTTGGCAACACAAGTGTTGATCCCTCATCTATCCGCATTTTATCAACGTTATCCTAAAGTCAAAGTATTGATTAATGGCAGCGATGATTTTTCAAATCTGATTGAAAAACAACTGGACTGTGTGGTGCGTGTTGGACAGGTTCAGGATGAGTATTTACTGATTCGACCCATTAAAACCACTCAAATTTGGACATTAGCTTCGCCTAAATATTTGGCAGAATTTGGTCATCCCCAAAACTTCAATGAATTAGAACAGCATCTTGCTGTGGATTATCATGTGGCAAAGCATTATCGAGAATTAAGCGAATTAAGCTTTCAGAGTCACCGTGTCAAAATGCCTTATCGTTTACTGGTTGAAAATACGGAAGCTTATATCCAAGCAGGTTTAGCAGGTATAGGTTTAATTCAAATTCCTGAATTTGATGCAAAATCTTATGTGCATAAAGGCCAGCTAATACGTCTATTTACTGATATCCCAAGCTCAGAATTGCCTATAAATATTTTGCTGACGGATCGACAATATCGCCCAAAATATTTTCAAGACTTTATCGACTGGTTAGATGAACGACTTAAAAATTTGCTTTAGCTTTTGTAGGAACAACAGCTCAGCTTACTTTGACATCAGCATAAATTTACAGTAAAACTAGAAATTAGAGTAATTACTCTAATTTCTATAGGTGGATAAAAATGCAGATTGGTCGACAAGCATGGATGGCTCAAACTTCAGGTGATTTGTCTTTAAAAGATCGTATGGTCTTATTGAGTCATAGCTTATTCCCTGTGCTTAAACAAAGTATAAAAATGTACGCTTTTGCGGGTCGTTCTAAGCAGCGTCATCAGTTTTTGAGTGTAGATGATTTACATTTGCCTGATAGTCATGATGTCAAACAGGCAATTGAAAAGATGCAATCTTGTAGTTCAATGAGTTTACAGAATCATTGTTTACGAACTTGGCATTATGCCGTTGCATTTTCCACAATGCAGAATCTAAAACATGATGCTGAATTATTGGCGGTATCTTGTTTACTACATGATTTAGGCATGACTGAGCAACATTATCAGCATCATGAAAATTGTCGTTGTTTTGCAGGACAGGGCGCTTATGCTGCTCAAGGCTGGTCTTTAGCGCAAGGATGGCAACCACCACGAGCAGATCAATTGTTTGATGTTATCAGTATGCACATGAATCCTTATGTTGCGGTTGATGAGGGCGTTGAGGCACATTTGCTACAGCAAGCTGCCAGTTGCGATGTGATTGGCAGTCGCGGTTTTGAATTTTCTTCTGAATTTAGACAAAAACTATTTGAGCAATATCCTCGTTTAGACTTTAACCAGAATATGATTGAATTTACTCAGAAAGAGGCAATTATTCGTCCAAAATCACGAACAGCAATGGTAGTAAAAAGTGGGTTTAAGCAATTGGTTCGTTTGAATCCATATCTTGATTAAACGATCAGAAATAAAAAAACCACTTTTGCGAGAACAGAAGTGGTTCAAATGAATCATTGATTTTATTAGTGATCATGCTCCAAATATTCAGGTTTTTTCGGTAATGCCAAACTACAGAAAAAACAAATAATTAGCATGAAAATGACATAAATAAAGAAGGTATTTTCAATGCCTGCATCTTTAAATATCAGGGCAACTGATGGTGCTGAACCACCAAATAAGGCATTACCCACCGCATAAGAGAAACCAACCCCTAGGGCACGGACATGGGGAGGGAACATTTCAGCTTTGACTAAACCACTGATCGAGGTGTAGAAGCTCAACAACATCATCAAGAAAATCAGTAATAAGGTGATGATGACAGGTGAATCAGCAAAACTCCGCATTCCCGTGACCATGACTGGATAAATAAAGATCGCACTCAACAAGCTGAAAGCGAGCATGGAAGTACGGCGACCAATTCGGTCAGAAAGCATTCCAAAAAATGGTTGTGCTAACATAAAGACAAAGAGTGCAGTGGTCATGATGAAACCCACTGTTTTACCATCGATACCAATATTGGTGAGATAGGTCTTTGAATAAACTGTCACAACATAAAAAGTGAGTGAACCCGCCGAGGTATAACCGACCACTAAGAGAAAGGTTTTCCAATGTTGCTTTAATAGAACAACTAAGCTTCCTGACTCTTCACGTTGAGCATCTTCATGAGAAAGTGTTTCTTCTAAGCGACTTCGTGCAGCAAGAGAAAGCAAAGCAGCAACTCCACCAATCACAAATGGAATACGCCAACCGCCATCATTTAATTGTTGCTCCGTCATAAAACCAAGCAAAATCACCCCAAGTAAACTGGCAAGAAGTTGTCCACCAGATAGCGTGACATATTGAAATGATGCGAAGAATCCACGTTGTCCTTTCAAGCCTAGCTCACTCATATACGTGGCGACTGCACCATATTCACCACCAACAGATAGACCTTGTAATAAACGAACCATCAGCAGTAGAAAAGGGGCAAACATTCCAACTTGTTCATAAGTCGGTAATGCGGCAAAAAGAAAAGAACTGAGCGCCATAAGGCAAATTGAAATCACCATAGATTGCTTTCGACCATGTCGATCCGCAATACGACCAAACAACCAACTGCCTATTGGTCGCATAAAGAAACTAGCCGCAAATACTCCCCAGACATAAATGGCTTTGGTAGTTGAATCCATATCTGGAGCAGTCAATGCATGAGTAAAATAAGCAGCAAAAACGGCATAAATATAAAAATCGAACCATTCAACGAGATTCCCTGATGCTGCACCGACAATGCCTTTAATACGGCTGAGTCTTTCTTCCTTACTATATGTTTGGTTCATTCCTATTCCTTTTTTAATCCAATCAGGTATTTTTTATTTAACTTTTAATGAATGTTATATACCGCTGAAAAACATGAAAATGACACTATTTTGTATGCTTTTTATAGCGATATTTTAAATAAAAAGAGATTTTAACGAGGCAGAAATGAAACTAAAATTAGGAAATAAAATTAAACTTAGAGTCTAATGCTTTGAAAAATAATTAATTTATGTCAGGAATAGGGCAATCTGCTCTAAGTGGGCAAGCAGCCCCTTGTGTAAATCGACTTAACATGGTTTTGATATGCAGTAATTGTGAAATTTTTTCATCAATCATATTCAGTTTGTCTTGAAAAATATCATGTACTTGAATGGCGGGGATTTCTCCTTGCGCTGTCAGTGCCAAAATTTGTTTAATTTCAGTGAGAGAAAATCCTAAATTTTTTGCAGTTCGTATTAATTGTAATTGTTGTAGTGTTTGTTCTGGATAATCCTTATAGCCATTATTGCGGGTGATAGACTGAATTAACTGCATTTTTTCATAAAAACGGATGGTATCTCGGCTTAAATCAGTTTGTTTTGCGAGTTGTCCAATTAACATGATTTCATCCTTATTATTTTCAAAGTGCAATCAAAAATTGCTTGACTATAGAGTGTACTCCATCCTTTAGCCTATTCCTATCTTCAAAAATAGGATCTAAAACATGGAAAATAATCCGATAAAATTTCAGCAAAAACAGATTGCGCTAGTTGCTGGAGCAACTGGATTTGTTGGGCGATTTTTAATTGCAGAATTATTAAAGAATGGGCATCAGGTTTTTGCGTTGTTACGACGTCAGTCAGTACAACAAGCGAGTTTAGAACAATGGTTCAGTGCTCAACACATTCCTACACACAGACTCACATTTATTCAAGGTGATGTGACTAGGCCTAAGCTCGGAATCAGCGAGCAAGATTGGGAAAAATTAAGTTCAGTGGATACGTTATATAACAGTAGCGCGCTTTTTGCATGGAACCTGAGTATGCAACAAGCTCGAGCTGTGAATGTGGATGGTGCATTAAATTTACTGAGTTGCGTAACACAACATTGTCATTTACAGCGTGCTCTACATGTTTCAGGCTATATGTTGACCATACAATCGCATATACAGCAAGCGGGCGTGTGTTTGGAACAACCCAATCGAACCGATTGGCAAGCAGTGTATCAACAATTAGGTGCATATGAAGCTTCCAAAATAGAGGCTCATTACGCTTGGATACAACGTGCTGAAAAGCTTTCGATTGATTGGACGATTATTCATCCTGCTACAGTCTGTGGTGATGCTTTATCGGGTGAAATCCCTCACAATCAACCAATTGCTCAAATGATTGATTTATTAAAGCGCCGTAAAATGAGTGCAATTCCTGCAACACCAAAACATTATCTGCCTTTGGTGAGCATAGATGATCTATGCCGAGTGATGGTGCGAGCTGCAACAGATTCAGGTTTAGTGAACCAGTCCTTATTAGTTGCCTCAGAGCAGAACATTCCTTTGTCTGAATTGACGCAAATGATTGCTCAACAATTAAATGTCTCCGCACCGAAACAACATGTGCCGCTGGCTATTTTACGATTAATTTTGAAATGGACATGGTTGGCAAATCAATTAGAAATGTCGGCTGAGATGTTAAGTTTTTTGAGGACTGAACAACTGGATTTAGAACCGCTTAAACAATTTAGACAGCGTTGGGATATCCAGACAGGGGATTTAGCGGATGCCATTACAAAAACAACAGATTGGATGAAACAAGCAACATCTACACAAATTATTTAAATCATAAAAAACAGCGTATCTAGAGATACGCTGTTTTTAAAATCGGAATCACAAGATTACCAGTGTTCACCTGGGAACAAGCGCGCATAGGCACGTTGTACAAGATTTAATTTCTCTTGCTCACCTATAGATGCTGTAGAGCTTGGGAATAAGTTAAATCCGATTGACATCAAAATATTATTTACATCTGGTGCAATTGCATAAGTAATCGATGCAAGACGACCTAAGTTGGTTGCAATCTTCTTCGGACGTTTCACAATCGCATAAGCAATCAAATCCGCTGCTTGTTCAGGAGAAAGCGTTGGTACATATTTATAGATTTTGGTTGGTGCAATCATTGGTGTGCGCACTAATGGCATATAAATCGAAGTGATTGCAATTTTGTGCGAGTGAACTTCAGCAGACAAACAACGGCTAAATGCATCCAGTGCTGCTTTTGATGCAACATAAGCAGAGAAGCGGGTTGCATTTGCAAGTACACCAATCGAACTGATATTGATGATTTGGCCATCTTTACGTTGCATCATGTGGGGCAACACATTTAACACTAAACGAACTGCACCGAAATAATTCAATTGCATAGTACGTTCAAAGTCATGGAAACGATCAACAGACTCATGTACAGCACGACGAATTGAACGACCTGCGTTATTAACCAAAATATCAATGTGATCAACAGCAGCTAAAATTTCTTTTGAAACTGCATCAATTGATTCCATGTCGTTAAGGTCACATGGAAAAACAGAAGCCTTTCCACCCTCAGCTTCAATCTCCGCTTTGACTTCGTCTAATTTTTCTTTAGTACGAGCAAGCAACAAGACATGAGCACCTGCCTGAGCGAGGTATTTTGATACCGTTAAACCAATGCCACTTGATGCACCAGTGACAACAATAGTTTTCCCGTCGACTTTTTGTTGAAAAAGTTTTTTGAGTTTTGCGTTCATGTAAGTTACCTACATTAATCAAGCTGTTGTTTGCAATGCTTTTTTATTGCGATTAAACATTGCACTTTATTTTGTATTAATATTAACCGATTTTTTTTGTTTGTCTAGTGTAAATATTTGAAATATAATAAATTTTTTAGAGTAAAAACTCTAAAACTAAATATAGGGATAGTTGAAAAGGAAATAAGTTTTTAGTTTATTAAATAAAAAAACAGCCTCTACAAGAGAGGCTGTTTGATGTACTGGCGTTTAAACCTGAGCGAGGGCTTGATCTAGATCTGCAAGCAAATCATCAATATGTTCGATACCGATCGAAAGGCGAACTAGATCTTCGCTGACACCAGCAGATTTAAGTTCTTCAGCATTGAGTTGGCGATGGGTTGTAGTAGCAGGGTGACATGCCAAGCTTTTGGCATCACCAATATTGACCAAACGCGTAAAGAGTTGTAATGCATCGATAAAACGAGTACCGCCCTCTAAGCCATCTTGCACGCCAAAAGAAAGAATTGCTGAAGGTTTACCTTTCACATACTTTTGTGCCAAATTATGCTGTGGATGGTCACTTAAACCTGCATAATTGACCCATTTTACTTTTGGATGTTGTTTCAAATAATTTGCAACTTTCAGTGCATTCTCCGTATGGCGCTCCATACGAAGGCTTAAAGTTTCTAAACCTTGTAAGATCAAAAACACACTCAATGGACTAATCGCAGCCCCTGTATTGCGTAACGGAACAACGCGTGCACGTGCGATATAAGCAGCTTCACCCAGAACCTCAACATAATTCACGCCGTGATAGCTTGGATCTGGTGTATTCAACGCTTTAAAACGTTCAGGATATTTGCCCCAAGGGAATTTGCCACTATCAATAATGACACCACCAATACTGTTGCCATGTCCGCCAATGTATTTCGTCAGAGAATGAACCACGATATCCGCACCAAATTCAAATGGTTTCAATAAAGCAGGAGTTGCAACAGTATTATCTACAATGACAGGGACACCATATTCATGGGCAATTTTGGAGATTGATTCTAGGTCGATGATATTCCCAAGAGGGTTTCCGATCGACTCAACAAAGACCAGTTTGGTCTTATCATCAATAATAGAACGTAAAGCTTCGGGATTCTGATAATCAAAGAAACGAACTTCAATCCCTTGTTTCGGCAATGTATGCGCAAATAGGTTATAAGTACCACCGTATAAAGTGGATACAGATGCAATATTGTCACCTGCTTCAGCAATCGTTTGAATCGAATAGGTGATCGCTGCCATACCTGAGGCTAGAGCCAATGCGCCAATACCACCTTCAAGCGCTGCGAGGCGTTGTTCAAGTACGGCAGTGGTTGGATTCATAATACGGGTGTAAATATTGCCCTGAACTTTTAAATCGAATAAGTCAGCACCATGCTGTGTATTATCAAATGCGTAAGACGTGGTTTGATAAATAGGTACAGCGACAGCCTTTGTAGTGGCTTCTGGTGAATATCCCGCATGAATGGCTAAAGTTTCATCTTTATAGGTCATGATTACATCATCTACGTGAGTTAAATACTGATCGAGTGTAGCCGAAAAGCTATCCAAAATGGTGCATAATTTATGCGATTTATTGCGTTTTTATTCATATAAACAAAATATTAAGCGATTGAAGGCGATAATTCTGTTATGAAGACAAAATTGTGTAATGTCTTGAAAAAGAAAATCCTTTGATTGGATGAAACAAAGATGATCTTAACTTCATGTTAATCCCGTTTTCAGCGTATAATACGTGCGATTATTTTTCGCTTTTTGCGATTTATTGGTTTTTCAATTGAGGAGTCCTGCGTGGCCCAATATATTTATACGATGAATCGAGTGTCGAAAATGGTTCCGCCGAAGCGCGAAATCTTAAAAGACATCTCTTTATCATTTTTCCCAGGCGCAAAAATTGGTGTGCTTGGTTTGAACGGTGCAGGTAAATCTACCTTACTCCGTATTATGGCTGGCGTAGATAAAGATTTCTCAGGTGAAGCACGCGCACAACCAGGAATCAAAATCGGTTACTTAGAACAAGAGCCGCCACTCGACCCAAGTAAAGATGTACGTGGAAACGTTGAAGATGGCGTACGTGAAGCGCTTGATGCTTTAGAACGTCTTGATCAGGTTTTTGCAGAATATGCAGACCCAGATGCAGATTTTGATGCACTTGCAAAAGAGCAAGAAAAATTAGAATCGATCATCCATGCTTGGGATGCACACAATCTGAATAATCAGCTTGAAATTGCTGCAGATGCATTGAATCTTCCAGCTTGGGATGCAGATGTATCATTGCTTTCAGGTGGTGAGCGCCGTCGTGTTGCATTATGTCGTTTATTGCTCTCTAAGCCAGACATGTTACTTCTTGACGAACCGACGAACCATTTAGATGCTGAATCAGTGTCTTGGTTAGAGCGTTTCTTGAAAGATTTCCCTGGTACGATCGTTGCGATTACGCATGACCGTTATTTCTTGGATAATGTGGCTGAGTGGATTCTTGAACTTGACCGTGGCATGGGGATTCCTTACCAAGGTAACTACTCTTCTTGGTTAGAACAAAAGAATGCTCGCCTAGAGCAAGAGAACAAACAAGAAGAATCTTTTGCCAAGGCATTGAAAAAAGAACTTGAATGGGTTCGTTCAAATGCCAAAGGTCAGCAGAAGAAAAACAAAGCGCGTATGGAGCGTTTTGAAGAACTTAACTCACGTGAATTCCAACAGCGTAACGAAACTTCTGAAATTTATATTCCACCTGGCCCACGCCTAGGAAATAAAGTTGTAGAAGTTGAAGGCATCAGTAAATCATTCGATGGTCGCTTACTTTACGAAAACTTAACGTTTACGGTACCTCCTACAGCGATTGTGGGTATCGTTGGTCCAAACGGTGCAGGTAAAACCACGTTATTCCGTATGATGACTGGCGAACAGCAACCTGATACAGGTACGGTGACTTTAGGTGAGTCAGTTAAAGTTGCGTATGTGGGTCAGATCCGTGACACCTTAGATAACAACAAAACCGTTTGGGAAGAAGTTTCTGGTGGTTTAGATATCTTAAAAATTGGTGATTACGAAATTGCATCACGTGCATATATCGGTCGCTTTAACTTTAAAGGTCAAGATCAGCAAAAACGTGTAGGTGAATTGTCTGGTGGTGAGCGTAACCGCTTACAACTTGCCAAGATTTTACAGTTAGGTGCAAACGTTATCTTACTGGATGAGCCATCGAACGACTTGGATATCGAAACTTTACGTGCGCTTGAGGATGCAATTCTTGTATTCCCAGGTACTGTGATGGTGGTATCGCATGACCGTTGGTTCCTTGATCGTATTGCAACGCATATCTTGTCATTCGAGAATGAACAGCCAGAATTCTACACAGGTAACTATGCAGAATATGAAGCATACCGTCAGTCTCGTTTAGGGGATACAGCAGCAACTAAACGTACAAAGTATAAAAAGATTACGGGCTAATTTTCTATCTAAAAAAAACCAGCTTTCGAGCTGGTTTTTTTATTTTCAGAAATTATAAATAGAAACCAAGGATTGTGCGATAAAGCTAAATTTCATGACGATCTTGTTTTAGTTTGTTTAATGTAATTTTATTACATGTACTTTACTTGCTATAGTGACCCAAATTTTGAACAGTTGGTGTAACGTGCAACGTTCTGCTGTATTTATGACACTCTTGCTGAGTTTGTTCATGTTCCAAAGTTTTTGGAATGTGGCGGCAGCTTTTTGTGCGCATGAACAGCCGACTGAATATCGTACGTTGAATCATTTTGGGCATCATATCCCTGAAAATTTAGATGCTTCTGAAAAACATGCAGTAGTTGCAGATCAAGATGCTTCTGATTTACCCATGCCGTTAAGTTTGCAAGATCATCATGATCATTTGCCATCTTGTTTTCATGTCGTTGTGACCGAAGCGCAACAGCAGTTGAATGAACCAATTTTACAGACGCATGAAATAGAACAAAAATATTACTGGTCTAATTTGTACCAGTCGCCACATTTATCACAACTCACCCCGCCACCTGTATTCACCCCGCTATAGGTGGGGTAGCCGAAAAATAGCCCACCGCAACCTTATTTTATTTGCGGGGCTTTATATGTCTTTAAGTTTAAATCAGCGTAGTTATGCATTTAAAAAGCGTACGCTTAGAAATCATCTGCTTTTATCATCATTGAAATGGTCAATTTTAAGTATTGGTTTATCAGTGGGAGTTTTAGCTCAAGCAGTTTCAGCTGAGTCCTTACTCAATGTGAATCAATCGCCAGCAACTGTTGCGCAGCGAAATAGTAACTTTGAACAAATTCTTGAGCAAATTCGTGCTTATCAAGCCAACCAATCCAATTGGCAAACCCAACAACAGATGGCGAATGTACAGCTCAAACAAAGTGCTTTACGTCTGAATCCAAGTATTTCAATTGAGCAAACTGGTTTACAGAGTAATCAGGATCAAGAGCTTGCTATTGGTATTTCACAGCCATTAGATTTATTTGGTCAACGTCGTGCAGCACAAAAAGTTGCTCAGCTTTCAGCAACTCAAGTCGATTTAGAACAGCAACGCTACAATGCTGAACTTGAATTGATTGTGCAATATGCATGGTCACAAGTGGCATTATTTCAATTGGAAAAGTCTTTGATTGCAGAGCAATTACAAGTCAGCCAAGAAAATTTAGACGCAACGATGAAGCGTTATCAAGCTGGCAATATAGCTCAAGTTGATGTTGAGCGAGTTCGTATTGCACATTTAGAAAATCAGCGTATTTATCAACAAGCAGATCTACAACTTCGAGTCGCACAGCAGCAATTAGCAAGTTTTTGGGGCAGTGACCTTAATCAATTTGTGATTGCTCCAAGTGTCAATGAACTTTGGTCTCGTGCCACAGTCGTAAAAACTGACCGACAAGATATAGAGAATTTATTTGAGCGAGGTTTGCAATTAGAAACTCAGCGTCAACAAGCCAATATTGATCAGCTCAAAGCAAAATCTCGTCCTCAACCGATTATGTCTTTAGGTGTAAATCGGACACGTTCGGCAGATCAAAATACTGAAAATCAAATTCGTTTAGGGGTGGAGATTCCGCTCAATATTTTTAATTCACAAAAATACGGTATCCAGATTGCGGAAGCGAAGCAAACACTGATTCAACAACAACAACGTTTTTATCGTCAGCAAAATCAGTTGGATATTGATATTCGTCTTGCTGAACTACGTGGACTACAAACGCAATTTAAACAGTTAAATGACCAACAAGTACCTTTAGCGATACAGGTTCAGCAAAAAACTTTGCAAGGTTTTCGCTTAGGTAAATTTGCTGTTACGGATGTGCAACAAGCCACAACTCAGTTACAGGATGTCCGTTTACGTAAAGTTCAACTCCTTAAACAAGCTTGGCAATTGAATGTGGAAGTACAAAGTGCACGTATGGGGCTTCCAGTAGAGCAGATCACAGCGAAAGATGCCTTAATGCAATTAAATCAACGCGTTTGGCAACAAAGTAACGCTTTTCCAAGTCAAGTAGGAGAATAAGAGATGGATATGAAACAAAAAACACGTTCTCAATGGCTTTGGATCGCTGTGATTGCGGTACTCACGATCGTTCTGGCAGTAGGACTATTATGGAATAACAAAACCAAGACTTCTGAAACTGCCGCACAAGGTGAGCAGGAACATGCCCATCAGGAAAATGAAAAAGATGAATCTAAACACGATGAAAAGGGTGAGGAACATGAGGCTGAAGAAAGCCTCAGCCTAACAGCAGAGCAGATGCAACAGCATAGTGTCAAATTAGCACAAGTGGCTTTGGGTGAAGTGAATCAGGTTCAAATTTTTCCTGCAAAATTGGTGGTGAATACAGATCGCCAAGCGCATGTTTCACCAAGTTTTGCTGGTCGTGTTGAAGCAGTTTATGTTGAATTAGGTC
Source organism: uncultured Acinetobacter sp. (assembly GCA_913777945.1). GTDB lineage: Bacteria > Pseudomonadota > Gammaproteobacteria > Pseudomonadales > Moraxellaceae > Acinetobacter. The sequence continues at coordinate 241,181 of CAJYTY010000005.1, forward strand.
AACAAGTGAAACGTGGTCAGGCTTTAGCAAACTTATTAGTACCAGACTTAGTGGATCAACAAGCGAATCTACAAATTGCTCAAACAAATTTGGATTTAGCTCAGCAGGATTATGAGCGTGAACGTAGTTTGTGGTCGCAAGGTATTTCTGCTAAACAAGACTATCAACGTGCTTATAATGCTTATCGTCAAGCACAGATTCAGGTCCAAGCAGCACGTTCACGTCTTAGTGCCTTTGGTGCAGCTTCTGGATCAAGTGGTCGCTATACGCTGACTGCACCGATCAATGGTGTGATTAGTAATAAAGACATTGTTATTGGTGAAAATGTTCAACTTGCAGATCAACTATTTACCATTGATCAGTTAGATCAACTTTGGTTGGAATTTGTATTACCAACCTTAGCGAATATCAATGTACAGCCCAATCAGCAGATTCGATTTAAATCACTGCAAACAGGCAATCTGTTTAATGCCCAAGTTCAAAGTTTAACGACTGAAGCAGATGCGCAAACAGGTCGTTTACAGATTCGTGCCAAAGTGCTGTCAAATGCAACTGAATTACGTCCAAACTTGATGGTGAATGTTGAATTGCAAGCAGGTTCAAAAACATCTGCAATTCGCGTAAGTTCTGAAGCGATTCAGCAGGTAGACGGTAAAGATGTCGTTTTCGTCGCTCAACCGAATCAGAAAAAGGGTTTTGATTTCAAAGCGATTCCTGTTCAGATCGGTCAACGTACCCAAGATGGACAATGGGTCGAAATTACCCAAGGTTTGAGTGCGGGCCAGTCTTATGTAGCAACAGGTAGTTTCTTGTTGAAATCAGAACTTGAAAAAGGGGAGGCTGAACATGGGCATTAACTCTCCTCAATTCCCCAAGCCTGAAGGTTTATTTGATCGATTGATTCAATTTTCGATTCGTAATGCCATTTGGGTGATGCTATTTGTGATGACGTGGATTGCAGTTGGTATTTGGAGCTATCAAAAGCTTCCGATAGATGCAGTTCCTGATATTACCAATACTCAAGTACAAATTAATACCCAAGCGAATGGTTATACCGCTTTAGAGGTAGAGCAGCGGATTACCTATCCGATCGAAACTGCGATGGCAGGTATTCCAGATCTAGAACAAACCCGTTCCATTTCACGCTATGGCTTATCGCAAGTAACCATTATTTTTAAAGATGGTACCGACATTTACTGGGCAAGACAGTTAATTAATCAACGTTTGCAAGAGGCAGACGGACAATTGCCAGATGCGGTTGATCCTGTGATGTCACCTATTTCTACGGGGCTTGGAGAGATTTATCAATGGGTGGTTAAAGCTAAACCCGATGCAAAAAAAGAAGATGGAACACCGTATAGTGCGATGGACTTACGAGAAATCCAAGATTGGATTGTGCGTCCACAATTACAGCGTGTTAAAGGTGTGGCTGAAATTAACAGTATTGGCGGCTACAACAAAACCTATATTGTTTCACCTGATTTAAAGCGTTTACAGCAACTTCAAATTTCTTTAACAGCGTTCCAAACCGCATTGCAAGAGAACAATGAAAACCGAGGCGCAGGTTTTATTGAGGAAAATGGACAACAATTAACAGTGCGTGTGCCGGGTATGCTCAGTACAGTTGAGGATATTCAAAACATTACTGTCTCTATTAAAAATGGTCTACCCATTCGTGTTGCAGATGTGGCTTCAGTGGCGATCGGACATGATTTGCGTACAGGTGCTGCCACATATAATGGCGAGGAAACCGTGCTTGGTATCGCTATGATGATGATGGGCGAAAATAGCCGTACGGTTGCCCAAGCGGTTGATAGCAAGATCAAGGAAATTCAGCTGACTTTACCCAAAGGCGTTGAAATTGAAACGGTGTATGACCGTACGAGCTTAGTAAATAAAGCCATCAAAACGGTTCAGAAAAACTTAGTAGAAGGCGCGATTTTAGTCATCGTGATTCTGTTTATTTTCTTGGGCAACTTCCGTGCTGCTTTGATTACTGCCTGTGTGATTCCGTTATCAATGCTGTTCACCTTAACGGGTATGGCTGAACAAAATATCAGTGCCAATTTAATGAGTTTAGGTGCATTAGATTTTGGGATCATCGTCGATGGTGCAGTGGTCATTGTCGAAAACTGTATTCGACGGCTGGCGGAGGCACAGCATCATGCTGGACGCTTACTCACACGACAGGAACGCTTTAAAGAAGTCTTTTTGGCAGCCAAGCAAGCACGGAAACCACTCCTATTTGGTCAGGCCATTATTATGGTGGTGTATTTACCCATTTTTGCTTTGACAGGTGTAGAAGCGAAAATGTTCCATCCAATGGCAATAACGGTGGTAATGGCATTGTTGGGTGCGATGATTTTGTCGGTAACATTTGTACCCGCTGCGGTTGCATTGTTTATTACAGGTGAAGTCAAAGAAAAAGAATCTCGTTGGATGCAAGGCTTAAAACGTAAATACCAACAGATTCTCGATTGGGCATATCAATTCAAAATGGTGGTAGTGGCTTTAGCCGTAAGTATTTTGGTACTGACTGGCGTACTGACGACCCAAATTGGCAGTGAATTTGCGCCACAACTGAGTGAAGGAGATTTCGCCTTACAACAAATGCGTTCGCCAAGCACAGGCTTGGAGCAGTCTTTACGGATGCAGGAAAACACTGAAAAGTTAATTATGAAGAATTTTTCAGAAGTCAAAGCGGTATTTGCCAGAACGGGGACTGCTGAGGTTGCGACCGATGTGATGCCGCCAAATATCTCAGATGCCGTGATTTTGTTAAAACCGCATGATCAATGGGAAAATCCGAAAGAAACAATTGATGAATTGCGTAGCCGTATGCAGGCATTTTTGGAAACCATCCCAGGTAATAACAGTGAATTTTCACAACCAATTGAACTCCGTTTTAATGAATTGATCTCAGGTGTACGTAGTGATGTCGGGATCAAAGTCTTTGGTGATGATATGAATGTGCTGAACACTCAAGCACAGGCGATTGCACAAAAAGTACAGAAAATTTCGGGTGCGACTGCGGTCAAAGTGGAACAAACCACAGGTTTGCCAGTGCTTAATGTGGATATCAATCATGCATTAGCTGCGCAATATGGCCTGTCGGTAAAAACTATTCAGGATGTGGTTGCAGCGAGCGTGGGTGGTCAAAATGTTGGACAGATTTTGCAAGGTGATCGTCGTTTTGATTTTGAAATTCGTTTGCCTGATGAACAACGTACAGCACAGAACTTAGCGCAGTTACCTATTCAATTGCCGAATGGTGGTTTGATTCAATTGCAAGATGTTGCCAAAGTGGAAACGATTTCAGGGATGAGCCAAGTTGGTCGTGAAAATGGTAAACGTCGTGTCATTGTCACCGCAAATGTGGAGGGTCGTGATTTGGGTTCGTTTGTGCAGGAGTTACAAGCGACATTAAAACAACAACCTCTGCCAGCAGGTTATTGGCTAGAGTTTGGTGGACAGTTTGAAAATCTAGCTTCTGCGGCGGCTCGTATGCAAATTGTGATTCCACTGGCATTAATTACCATCTTTATTTTATTGATGGCAGTGTTTCATAACCTTAAGGAAAGCCTGTTGGTCTTCAGTGGTGTGCCATTTGCGTTGTCAGGTGGATTAGTCGCACTTTGGTTGCGAGATATTCCATTGTCGATGTCAGCAGGTGTTGGGTTCATTGCGCTCTCTGGTGTCGCAGTACTCAATGGTTTAGTGATGCTGAGTTTCATCAAAGAGCTTCGTGAGCAGTTTAATGTACATAAAGCGACATGGCAGGGAGCGATTCTCCGATTACGGCCTGTTCTGATGACCGCCTTCGTGGCATCGTTGGGTTTTATTCCCATGGCGATTGCTACAGGCACAGGTGCAGAAGTACAACGCCCATTGGCGACAGTTGTAATAGGTGGGATTATTTCTTCTACTTTACTGACATTGCTGATTTTGCCTGTAGTTTATCGCTGGATGAATGAAGCTAAAGAAGCAAAAAGTCAGGAAACCGCAATCTAATCCATTTATGTTATCTTCTTAATTAAGCATTTTATTAAGAAGAATCTGAACCGATCAAAGCATGATTCATGCTTTGGTCGACTGTGGGGCTGAACAGCCTTACTTTGATAATGATAAGGAGTCCAACATGAGTGGACATCAAGGGCATGATCATAGTCATGCTGCCGTTACAGAAGGCAATGCAAAAAAACTAACGATTGCGCTAATACTGACCACGACTTTTTTAGTCATCGAATTTATTGCAGGTATCATCACACAGAGTTTGGCATTACTTTCCGATGCTGCACATATGTTTACTGATGCTGCTGCATTAGCGATTGCTTTAGCTGCGATTAAAATTGCCAAACGCCCTGCTGATGATAAGCGTACCTTCGGTTATCAGCGTTTTGAGATTTTGGCGGCATTATTTAATGCATCTATGCTATTTTTTGTGGCGATGTATATTCTTTACGAAGCCTATCAACGTTTTACCCAACCGCCCGAAATTCAAAGTATAGGCATGTTGGTGGTCGCATCAATTGGATTAATCATTAATTTGATTTCAATGAAAATTTTGATGTCGAGTGCGACTGAAAGTTTGAACATGAAAGGTGCTTATTTAGAAGTGCTGAGTGATGCATTAGGTTCTGTGGGCGTCATTATTGGTGCTGTGATTATTTATTACACCAACTGGTATTGGGTTGATACCATAATTGCAGTTGCGATCGGTTTTTGGGTCTTACCAAGAACATGGATTTTGCTCAGACAAAGTATCAATATTTTATTAGAAGGTGTACCTGAAGAGGTTGATATTGAAAAGTTACGCACTGATCTGTTGGGTTTAGATGGTGTTGAAAGTATCCACCAATTAAAGGTTTGGGCAATTACATCGAAGAATATTCATCTTACCGTACATTTGTTTGCACCGAATGTTGATCGTAATCAGCTACATCGTGCTGCAATTGAAATGTTATCGCATGAACATGGTATTGCCGAAGTGACTTTGCAGATCGAAGATGATGCTGAAATGAATTGTCAGCATACTCATCAACATGTTGAAGATGAACAACATACTCATTCACATCAGCACTAAGCTGATGTGAATTGGAGTTTAGAGCAACGTGTTAGTTTTGCCATTCGTGATTACAGTCACGGCATTTCCAATGCTTTTGCGCTTGCATAAAAGCCTGCATTGAAATTTTGAAATCAGGCAAATCTCGCCAAAATAAGATGCCCGCGATTACACAGACGATAAATACTGCAACGGTCGCAATTTGCAGGCCTTGACCAGCGCCATGCCCAAAAATCCACATTGCAACACTAATTAATATCAGCACCAGTAAAATAAAAATAGCAGGCACTAAAAGTACCAAGCTTTTAGGCACATTAGGGCGAGGGCTATTTGTACCCTGACTGACAGGCATAATTTTAACGCTTTGGCATTTAGGGCAACGATATTGCATAAAGGTTTCCTATAGTATTTTGTTTATTTTAGCGAAAATTATGCAAAAGCTAAAATTCTACGTTGTTCAAATACATAAACTTACTTATTTTGTACTATCTTTAAAATATTAAATTGATTCGAGCAATCCATATCGGTCGCAGCTCGTCTAAACCTGTTCGCTAAAATAATATCAGTCATGCTAATTTGTGAACTGAATGTGTTGAATAATGCGCAAGGAATCGCATGCTGCCTACCAAACTTCTAAAATTACGATTAGCTCGCATCGAAAAGGGAGAAGGTCATCTTTCGACCCAAGACAAGCTAATGTTGGTTAGCATGGAGAGTCCTGATTTAAGTGCAAATTTCTTTTTAAGATTGTTTAAAGTCTCGTTACCAAAGCAATGGAAATTCCAGCATGAGACAGATGAAGATATTCTATATACATCACAACTCATCAAATTAATTGAAAACGAATTTATTCCAAGTTATGAATCTCATGCCAGAAAACATGCATGGTATGAACAATGCTTGGTTTATCAGCTTAATTTTGTTGTGCCTCAACCGACACAGCCACAAATCAATCTTTATTTACGTCAGCTAGATAAATGTTTAGATCAACAACCTAAGATTGATTTATTGCTTTATTTTCAACAGCAATATCCAAGTGCAAAACATGCAGTGGCTTTAGCAAAAGCCTATGCAGGTGCAGAACAATATACGGAAGCAATCAAACAGCATGAATGGGCTTCACAGCAGTCTATACAGCGGAGTGAAATTGCTTTTTATGCATATATAGAGTGTTTGGTAAATCGCAACCAGTCTGAGTACATGCTCAATGTAAGCGATGTTGAATATGCAATTGATTTACTCTCTAAATTTGAAAAACCAGTTGATCAAAAAACCTATCTAAAAACGTTGAAATCTGCGGTAAATGCTTTGTTGCCAGTAGTGATACTGCAAACGCAAGCGGTAGAAACGAATATTTTGGCAGATGTTGGGCGTAGCTTAAATTCACTGGGCAAGTCAATCGGCGGAATGCTAGGCGGACGGGATTTTCAGCTTCCTTACAATAAAGAAGTGATTGCAAATGCACCACAACTTTTAACTCATCCGTTGGTATTTGCAGGTCTTGCAGAATCTAGTGCGATACAAAATGCGCTATTACGTCTTTTGAAAAATGATCAACAGTCGGCTGATACCCTATTGTTAAAGTTATGGTTGGCTATTCAACAAAATCTGGATATTTGGAGATGGCTGGTTGAGCCGATTCAAAGTGAACAATTTATACAGGCTTTATCTAAAGTTGAATATGAACAACAGCAGACCATTATTTCAGGGCCGATACAACTGGTCCTAAAGCAAGGGCTGATGCAATTCTTGGGTGACTTCCGTCTTGATAAACAACACGCTGAAAGATCTACTTTATATGAGCAGCGAGATATTGTCGTCAATGAAATGGTGAGCTTTGCTCACATGTTCCACAAGAATATTTTAGAACCTTATTTGGTAAAGCAGCGTTATTGCTCGCAACAGTTACAATCGAATTGGATGGGTAAGTTGAGTGAAGTTGCACTTTCAAGTGGTTTATTTGCTTATCAATTTGAAGCTGAACAACGTGCGCAAGCTTTATTTGATTGGATGCAACAAAAACTAGAGAAAGGGAATGACTTTGATAAAATGCAAGCCGCTTGGGTGGCATTGCGAGAAGTTAGTCATTTAGAGACAGTCGATATACAGGAAAAACTTGTTTCTATTGAAATTGCGCTAGAAAAGTATAAACAACTTCGTCTGAATCAAATGTTATTAAAAGCAGATACGGATGAAAAAGTGCAGCTCGAAGAAGGTGAAATGTAACGTTTTCTGAAACATATTTAGAAAATGGACGATTAAATTAATTTAAAAGTGTGCAACAAAAAGACGCAAATTGCGCTAAATAGCATGCTAATCTACATAAAAACAGCCAATAAGTTTATAAAACAGATTGTTGCTCATATCAAAATTGAGTTGCTGAGAAAGGGAAGAGGGAGAACATCTTGAATCGACAAGATGATAAAAAGGCAATGTTCGATATTATGCCTGCAGATATAGAGTCATCTGATGAAAAACCGTCTTTATCACGTCGGTTAATCAATAAGACATTACAGCACGCACAAGATGCTGTTGAGTTTGCGAGTGACACCTCTCGTAATATTGCAGGTGTTGCAGATGCCGCCTTAGATGCCTTAGATCAAGTTACCCATCATACCAAACGTGGTGTTGAAGGGATGCGAAATACTGTTCGTGATATGGTATCAGAAACCAGTGAAGCAGCGCGTCAAGTTGCGTTGGCAATGGCACGTGCATCGTTAGGGAAAAGTAGCCTCACCTTATATTTGCCTGAAATGCTGCTCAATAATCAAATTCGGAAACGTATGGATCGTTCTGAAATTGATGATATTAAAATTGAATGTGGCAATGATCGCTTTCATATCGAATTAGATGGACACTATCGGCGTTTCCTATATCGTCTCTCTTTAGAGTTCAATGTTTTAGAATGTCGTATTGGGCAGGAAAAATATTTACGTCTTTGTCAAGTCGATGAGCATCTGGACTTACAAATTCGTCATGGCGGTACTTTAACAAATTGGGCAGCAAGACGTGTTGGTAATATCAGCTTTGAAGTGATTAATTCCTTACCGATCCCATTTTTGATCAATCACCTCATTCGTGATGTGCCAGGGATTCAAAAAGAAGGACATCGTTTATGGTATATCGACCTTGAAGAAGCTGGTTTTATTGATTTCATTAATAACCGCTCATGGATGGTCGATAAGCTATTAAGCTTGACTGATTTCAGTATTTTGCCAGGACTTAATATTTTGCAAGAGAGTCGCGAATTGGTTCAACAATTAGTTGATCAATTTGAGATCCGAGGCTTACGTGTTCAGTCTGGACGTTTAGAAGTCCAAGTTGGAATTGGAAGTGAGTAAGCAATAAAAAAGCCACTGTCAATGCAGTGGCTTTTTAGAATTTGGCGTCCCTACGGGGATTCGAACCCCGGTTACCGCCGTGAAAGGGCGATGTCCTAGGCCTCTAGACGATAGGGACTTATATGAGGCATACATCTGAAAACAATAATAAATATTGGCGTCCCTACGGGGATTCGAACCCCGGTTACCGCCGTGAAAGGGCGATGTCCTAGGCCTCTAGACGATAGGGACGTTTCAGAGGTGGGCGTATATTAGGGTGAATTGGATAGGGTGTCAAACACTTTTCCAAAGAAAATCTAAAAAAATCTTGTGAATGTCTAAAAATAAAACATATTGTAGAATAAATAATCAAAATAAAGAAGTTAAAGTAAAAATATCAAGCAAGTTAATTTAAGTTAAATAAAAAATGCAGCTTAAGCTGCATTTTTTATTCATTATAATTTTATGTACGATCACGGTAGAAAACGTAGTAACTTAAATAACAAGCGGCAATAAACAGTAAGCATCCAATAAAACCAGCCTGCATTTCAGGATCGTATGCCATGCTGAGACCTGTAATTAAACAGAAAACAAAACCTAAGATGGGAACGATTGGATAAAGTGGTGCAGCAAATTTTAAATCTTTTGCTGAATGTCCAGTCTTGTACCATTGGCGTCTAAAGTTAAACTGACTCCAACAAATACTCATCCACACGATGACCATCGTGAATGCAGCAACACCTAGTAAATTTTTGAAAATTGTCTCTGGGGCAAAATGCTCAGATAGTAATCCGGGAATTGCGCCAAACATGGTTACCACTAGCGCAATGATAGGCGTACCACTCTTAGACAATTTTGAGAATATGCTTGGCAGTTGGCGTTGATCAGATAAAGACCACATCATGCGGGAAGCCGCATAGAGACCTGAGTTTGCAGCGGATAATAAGGCAGTAATAATCACGAAGCGAATAATATCGTCGGCATATGGAATACCGATGTATTTAAATACCGTTACGAAAGGGCTGCTACTCACTCCATCACCGCCTAAGCCAGCTACATGGAAAGGAAGTAATGCACTAATAACAACAATCGTACCCACAAAGAAAATTAATAGTCGCCAAATTGCTGCATTAATTGCTTTAGGAACATTTTCAGCTGGATTTTTGGTTTCACCTGCGGCAACACCAATGAGTTCAGTTCCAGAAAAGGCAAAGTTAACAATTAACATCGTGGTGAAAATTGGAAAAAGACCTTGTGGAAACCAACCATGTGCCGTTAAGTTATGAAATAACGGTGCTGATTCAGTGCCTTGGAATGGAATGAAACCAAAAATTGCGCATAAACCTAAAAGGATAAAGGCAATAACGGTAATGACTTTGACTAATGCAAGCCAAAATTCTGATTCAGCAAAAATGCGGGTTGAACTTAAATTTAATCCTAAAATCGTAATTGCAAAAATAATGGTCCAAATCCACATTGAAATATGAGGAAACCATTCTTGCATGAGTAAGGCTGCGGCAGTAAATTCTGTACCAAGCGTTGCGGTCCATGTCAGCCAATACAGCCAAGAAATCATATAACCCGTTCCTGGGCCAATATATTTTTGAGCGTATGCGCCAAAAGATCCAGCCACAGGCATATGTACTGCGAGCTCACCTAAACAGAGCATAACCATATAGGCAATTAAACCACCTAAAAAGTAGGCAATAATTGCGCCGATAGGACCCGTTTGAGCGATGACCTCGCCAGAACCTAAAAATAAACCTGTACCAATTGCACCGCCTAATGAAAGCATAACTAGGTGACGGGTGCTCATTGCACGTTTTAATGTTTTTGATTCAGAGGTAGCATTTGAGTTGGAAGATTGCATACCACAATTTGTCCAAGCGTGGAGAAGCGGGTATTTTATGTAAAATTTTGAAATGTGCAATCTGAATGAATGAATGTTTAGTTGAAAATTATAATTTTAATTATTTTACATAAAATATGGCGTCCCTACGGGGATTCGAACCCCGGTTACCGCCGTGAAAGGGCGATGTCCTAGGCCTCTAGACGATAGGGACTTATTGAGGCAACACAAATTGAAGTTTGGTGGAGCCAAGCAGGATCGAACTGCTGACCTCTACAATGCCATTGTAGCGCTCTACCAACTGAGCTATGACCCCAGTCTGTGTGAGCGCAATATTAGGGCGAATGCGCTCACACGTCAATGATTAAACTGAATTAATTCTCACTATTTGCATCATTTTTCGGCAGTTTTAGTGATTCGTTTAATTTTTCCCAAACTTTGAGTTCTTTCTTGCTTGGTCCACCTACGATTTCTAAGGCATGACGTAAACGTGCAAAAGTCAAATCAGGACCTAGTGTTACCATAGATTGCATCACAGGCGTTGAACTCGTTGAACCCGCAATCGCAATAAAGAATGCTGGCATAAAGTCACGAAGTTTAACTTCCATTTGAGTGGCTAAATCCATCAGCGTTTGGCTGACAGTATCATTATTCCACGTAAACTGACTTTCTAAGCGCCAAATTGCAAATTGTAAGCTTTGACGAACTTGTTCTTCTGTCAATTTTTTGCTTTCAAACTGTTCTTTACTGATTTGTGGCATGTGATTGAAATAGAAACCAGCCCAATTCACAGCTTCTGAAAGTAGATTGATACGAGGTTGAATCGCAGCCGCAATGTCTTCAAGTGTTTGACGGTCGCTTTTCCATGTTAATAGGCGATCTAGAAGTTGTCTCGGTGTTAAGCCTTTGATCCATTGACCGTTCAGCCAATTAAGTTTTTCAACATCAAAGATTGGGCCGCCCAATGAAACACGCTGTACATCAAAGTTTTCAACCATGTCCTGTAATGTGAATACTTCACGCTCATCAGGCATTGACCAACCCATGCGACCTAAATAATTCAATAATGCTTCTGGTAATACACCGATGTCGCGATAGTAATTAATAGAAGTTGGGTTCTTACGTTTAGACAGCTTTGATTTATCTGGATTACGCAACAATGGCATGTGACATAAGGTTGGCATTTCCCAACCGAAGTATTGATAAAGCAACTGATGCTTAGGTGCTGAAGGCAGCCATTCTTCCCCACGTAATACATGGGTAATTTCCATCAAATGATCATCCACGACATTAGCAAGATGGTAAGTTGGTAAACCATCCGTTTTTAGCAACACTTGCATGTCAACTTGTGCCCAAGGAATCTCCACTTCACCACGAAGCAAATCATTAATCTTACAAATACCATCTTCAGGTACTTTCATTCGAATGACATGTGGTTCACCTGCAGCAAGGCGTTGTTGTACTTCTTCTTGTGAAAGTTTTAAGCCGCGACCATCATATTTTGGCGTTTCACCACGTGCTTGCTGCTCTGCACGCATTTGGTCTAGCTCTTCAGCTGTTGCGAAACAATAGAAAGCATGTCCTTTTTCAACCAAATCTAAGGCATATTGCTTGTAAATACCCATACGTTCCGATTGACGATACGGCGCATGAGGGCCACCCACATCTGGACCTTCTGACCAGTTCAATCCTAACCAACGTAAAGAATCTAAAATCATCTTTTCTGATTCAGGTGTTGAGCGGAGTTGATCTGTGTCCTCAATACGTAAAATAAATTCACCGCCGTGCTGTTTAGCAAAACATAAATTAAATAACGCAATATAAGCAGTACCTACATGAGGGAAACCTGTAGGAGAAGGCGCAATACGGGTACGAACTTTCATAAATTATCGAAGCTTAAATTAAAATTGAAACTATTATAACGAAAAAGCCTAGTCACAGCATGACTAGGCTTATTTAAACATGTAGAGCGTTACATATTTAAAAGATCAAGATGTATGCGGTTGAAAAATAGTCTGAACAAAGCGTGAAAAACGTTCGTGTTGGCTTGCAAAGAACGTTTGCGTTGGTGTTGTACGAATCGTATTCAACATTTTTAATTCGTCATCTGTTGAAGGCAACATCGCCGTATTACGTTTTTGTTGATCAAGCGCTTTCACAATTAACGAAGACGATTTGTCTATCGTTTTAATATTATTGTTTTCTTTAATTGCAGCTGCATGTCCAACTTGAATAGAACACACCAAAAATAAGCTTAAGCATAGTGTTTTTTTAAGTTTTGATGCTTGCACGGTAACATCCCCTTCATGACTTCGAGTCTACAAGACTAACTAAATGACTATAGTATTGCTTTAATCATACGATTCAAACATAAATTTTAATAAAAAAGTATAACTACATCACACTTTTTACAAAAAATAATAAATAAACACACTTTTGGGTATTGTAAGCCTGATGGCTAGAATATGTGCAAATCAAATCTAACAAGCAAATGTGTAGAAAAAGTGGAGAATGATAATTTTTCTCAAAATAAAAATAACATGAATAAACACTTAGCATTTTAACTGCAATACATCCTTAATATTACGATATATAAAAAAAAGAATAATTTCTAAATTATTGATATAACTATATGATTGTAAATTATTTTTAAATAAATATAGTGGTCACAAATATACAGAAAATGAGTGAATAATAAATGAAAATAGTGATCGCCGCGGCATTGCTTGCTTTGGGTCTAAATAGCATAGCGCAGGCAGCTACAACGTTTTTAAATGTATCTTATGATCCAACACGAGAGTTTTATCAAGAATATAACCAAGCATTTGGTCAATATTGGAAACAGCGTACAGGTCAAGAGGTCGATTTTAAACAATCGCATGGTGGTTCAGGCAAACAGGCACGATCGGTAATTGATGGTTTACAGGCTGATGTTGTGACATTGGCTTTGGCGAATGATATTGATGAAATTGCGAATGCAGGTCTCATTCGTAAAGATTGGCAAAAACAATTTAAAAATAATTCTGCACCTTATACATCAACAGTAGTATTCCTTGTCCGTAAAGGAAATCCGAAAAATATCCGTGATTGGAATGATCTTACCAAAGAGGGTGTCGAAATTATTACCCCAAATCCGAAAACAGGTGGAGCACCGCGTTGGATTTATTTATCGGCATGGGGCTATGCGTTGAAACAACCCGGTGGAAATGATGCTAAAGCCCGTGATTTAGTGAAAAAATTATACCAAAATGTCAAAGTACTTGATTCGGGAGCGCGGGGTTCTTTAACTACATTCGCTGAGCGAGGTATAGGCGATGTGTTACTGTCATGGGAAAATGAAGCTTTATTGGCGACCCAAGGTTTAGGTAAAGATAAATACGATATTGTTTATCCATCAATTTCGATTTTGGCTGAGCCTTCAGTTGCGATTGTAGATAAAACCGTGGATAAAGATGGTAATCGCAATTTAGCGCGAGGCTATTTAAATTTTCTTTATTCACCGTTAGGACAGGAACTTGCAGCAAAACATTATTTCCGTCCACGTAATCCGCAAGTTGCAGCAAAATATGCGAAACAATTTCCAAAGATCAAACTCTTCAGCATTAATGATGTATTTGGTGGATGGGCAAAAGCGCAGAAAACCCACTTTGTGAATGGTGCGATTTTTGATCAAATTTATACAGATAAACAGTAAATAAATTATATATAAAATTTGTGATTGAATCTGAGAAAGCAAATACACGAAGTATTTGCTTTTTTGTTGCATAAAAAATGATAAGAAAACGGTTTTATCTATGAAAAGTTAAGAATTCTCTACAAAAAGTCGTTTGGTACTGGGATAAAACAAGGTGATAATGTGCAGTTACATTTTTAGCTATTGATCCTATTGTTATGTCGCATATTTCTGTCTTACTTCATGAAACCGTTGATGGCGTATTGGCAGGTCGCGATACTGGTATTTTTGTCGATGCAACGTTTGGTCGAGGAGGGCATACCAAGCTCTTACTTTCCAAATTGGATCAAAATGCACGTGTTTACGCCTTTGACAAAGATCCTCAGGCACTTGAAGTTGCCGCGCAATTAGAACAAGAAGATCCGCGGTTTAAAATCATTCATGCCAGTTTTGCCGATATTCAGGCGGAATTAACAAATATTGGGATTACCGAAGTTGACGGCATTATGGCCGATTTGGGTGTGTCTTCACCGCAACTTGATCAAGCAGAACGTGGGTTTAGCTTTATGCAAGATGGTCCACTAGACATGCGTATGGATAATTCTCAAGGTTTAACTGCGGCTGAATGGTTACTTGAAATCGAAGAAGAAAAATTAGCCAATATTATTTTTCAATATGGTGAAGAGCGTTATAGTCGCCGTATTGCCAAAGCGATTAAACTGGCAGGCGAAATCACCACAACAGCGCAATTAGCTGAAATTGTTAAGGTTGCACATCCAAAGTGGGAAAAGCATAAACATCCTGCAACGCGTACTTTCCAAGCGATTCGTATCGCAATTAACAAAGAGCTTGATGATATTGAAACGTTTTTACCGCAAGCTGTAGAATTACTGAAAGTACAAGGACAGTTGGCTGTGATTAGCTTCCACTCTTTGGAAGATCGTTTGATTAAACAATTTATTCAAAAAGAATCAACTTTAGCGGAAGATCATGGTTGGGGAATGCCTCAAGCACAGATCGATACGCGACGTTTAAAGAAAGTGTCTCGTATTCGTGCGAGTGAAGCAGAAGTAAAAGCAAATCCTCGTTCGCGTAGTGCATGGTTACGTGTAGCAGAGCGTTTAGAGCAGAAAGGCAGATAATGAATAAAAAGAATGATGATGAGATCATATCTAGCAGCAAGAAAGGACTGAAAAAAGTTGTAGTGTATGCTGTGCTGATTGCGATGGTATTCACAAGCGCAATGATGGTGGTCTTTCAAGTGTTTGAATATCGTCATGATTATCGTGATTTAAGTGCTTATATGCGTGAAAGAGATGATCTGAATGCAGAATGGGGGCGCTTGCTGATTGAACAACAAACGTTTGGTGCAACTGCGCAGATTGGCTCTCGTGCTGTTACACAATTGCGGATGTTTTCACCGCCCGCAGCACAAACGGTTGTGATTTCTTTACCTATGACTTCAAAGCAAGACAAATAAGGCATGCTGTATGGCAGATAAGCGAAATAAACCAATACGAAAAAAACAGCAGTCTATTTCTGAAAGACCAACACTTGCTTTAGACATGTGGCGATTTTATTTGCTTTGGGGCACGGTGTTACTGTGCTTTATTGTGTTGATTGCACGTGCATTTTATGTGCAAGTGGTCAATAAAGACTTTTTACAAAATAAAGCGAATGCCAATATTTTGCGTACAGAACGCCTAGAAGCAATGCGTGGTGTGATTAGTGATCGCCACGGAGTGCCTTTAGCGATTAGTACACCAATTATGAAAATTGTGATTGACCCAAGAGATTATTGGGAAACGAAACAGCAATTTGATGAAATCACAGCTGAATTAAAAAAAGATCCACATAACCGAAAATTAAAACGTCAATTACCTGATAAAAACTTGAATTTGGATGAGTTGGCTGATGTGGTTGGTGTAGATCGTGCTGATCTCAAAAAGCAAATGGAAGCTCGTCCACGCTCACGTTATTTGGTGCTACAAAAAGAAATTCCACCGCAGCAAGCTGACCTCATTACCAAGCGAAACTTTCAAGGGGTTTACGCCGAAAAGACGTATAAACGTTACTATCCACAACCGCAGCCGAATGCACAAATTATTGGTTTAACCAATAGTGAAGGGGTTGGGGTTGAAGGTTTAGAAATGCAACTGAATAAACAGTTGTCAGGTGTCGATGGTGAACAAAAAATTATTCGGGATAAAAAAGGTAACCGTCTTAAAGTTTCAGAAGTGATTAAAGAAGTCGAGTCAGGTGAAAATGTCACACTCAGTATCGACTCACGTTTGCAATATATTATGTATCGTGAATTGACAGCTGCTGGTGTTGCAAATAATGCTCGTTCGGCAACCGCTATTGCTGTAGATGTAAAAACTGGCGAAATTTTAGCAATGACCAGTTGGCCGTCATATAACCCAAATGATAAAAATGGTTTAGCCAACAAAGATGCAATGCGTAACCGTGGTGCAATTGATATGTTCGAACCGGGTTCGACGATGAAACCATTTACCGTTGCGGCTGCATTAGAAAGTGGCAAATACACACCAAACACAATTGTTAATACCTCACCAGGTTCAATGAAGTTGGGATGGCATACCATTCGTGATACACACAACTATGGTGCATTAACCCTGACAGGTATTATTGTTAAATCATCTAATGTGGGTTCAGCAAAACTCGCATTGTCACTACCAAAGGATGCAGTACCTTCATTCTTCCGTCGTGTTGGTTTTGGGCATCGTTCTGATGTGAAATTCCCAGGCGAGAGCGCAGGGCTGTTGTATTCGGGTGATAAGTTGAACCCGTCTCAGTTGGGTACGATGGCGTATGGTTATGGCTTAAACGCAACCATTCTCCAAGTTGCACAAGGTTATGCGATGCTCGCAAACCATGGTGTGGAAATGCCATTAAGTCTAAGAAAATTAGATCAAGCACCTCAAGGTAAGCAAGTTCTTGATCCTAAGATTGCAGATCAAGTGTTATTGATGCTTGAGCAGGTTACTATGCCTGGTGGTACAGCTACACAGGCCAATATTCCTGGTTATCGTGTTGGTGGTAAAACAGGTACAGCGCATAAATTACGAGCTGACCGTAAAGGTTATTCGAGTAATGAATATCGTGCTTTATTTGCTGGGGTTGCTCCAGTGAGTGATCCTCGTCTGGCGATGATTATAGTCGTTGAAAATCCTCAAGGTCGTTATTATGGTGGTCTCGTTGCAGCGCCCGTTTTTGCGAGAATTATGCAAGAATCGCTACGATTACTGAATGTACCTTTAGATAAACCACTTGATACCTCTATAAAATCCAATCCGTAGGTAGATTATGTCGATTAGTTTTCAGCAGATATATCCGATTCATATCGATGCGGCTTGGTTCACTCAGCCTTTTCAAGGCTTTTGTCTAGACAGCCGTAAGATTGAAGTTGGGCAAATTTTTATTGCTTTAAGTAGTTATAGCCAACCTGAAAAAACTCGTCAATTTGCACAAAATGCGCTGAATGCAGGAGCATTGGCGGTCATTAGTGAAACGAGTTTAGGGCTTGCGAACGAGTGGGTTTGCCCTGTAGTACGTTTTCTTATGGGTGAATGGCAGAAGCAATATTTACAAGCGGTCGATCCTGTAGAGCCATTACGTGGTATTGCAGTCACAGGTACCAATGGAAAAACCACCATTTCACGTCTGATTGCAGAACTGATAAGTTCACAAGCGAAAGGCTGTGCAGTGATGGGGACAACAGGCAATGGTATCTTGCCAAACTTGACCCCCTCAACCCACACCACTTTAGATGCGCTGCAATTACAGCAGGCATTGCATGATTATGCTAAACAAGGTGCTAATTTTGTTGCACTTGAGGCGAGTTCGCATGGTCTGGAACAAGGTCGTCTGAATGGTTGCGATCTTGAAATTGCAGTTTATAGTAATTTAAGTCGTGATCATTTGGATTATCACGGTACTTTAGAGGCTTATGCAGAAGCTAAGGCGCTATTATTTAAATTTACCACTTTAAAAGTCGTTGTAATTAACATCGACGATGCACATGCAAACGTGATGCTGGCTGCTGCAAAAGAGAATCCATCAAAACCAAAAGTTTTGACTTACTCTTTGACTCAAACTTCTGCGGATTATCATATTGATCATTTGCAATATCGCTTGAGTGGTGCAAGTTTTACATTGATTAGTCCAACAGGTACATTTGCTGTGCAAAGCCCATTGCTTGGACATTTTAATGTAGAAAATTTATTAGCAAGCTTGATTGCAGCAGAATATGCTGGTTTTTCGCTTGCTGATTTAGTGCAGTTCGTTCCGCAACTTAAGGGTGCCCCAGGGCGCATGCAAGTCATTCAAGATACGGATCGTCTATTTGTCGTTGATTATGCACATACACCTGATGCATTGATTCAGGTGTTAACCACGTTGAAACGTCATGTCACTGGACAACTATGGGCGGTATTTGGCTGCGGTGGTGATCGCGATCGCGGTAAGCGTCCTTTAATGACTCAGGCTGCGCTTGATCATGCTAATCCTGTAGTTCTCACCTCGGATAATCCACGAACTGAAAACCCTGAACAGATTTTTGCTGATATGAAGCAGGGAATTGATTTTGCAGAACACAGCGTACATGAAATTCATGATCGTCGTGAAGCGATTAAATTTGTGGTCGCTCAAGCTCAAGCTGGAGATATTGTAGTGATTGCTGGCAAAGGTCATGAAAACTATCAGGAAGTAGATGGAGTTCGTCACTGGTTTGATGATGTAGTCGAAGTGCAATCTGCGATTAATGCTCAGCCGCATCCTGTAGCTTCAGCTTATCCTGCACACTAAGGTTAAAAGGTAAATAAAGCGTATGCATACTTCAACAACCAGCACCGTTCCACTAGAACCTTGGACAGCAGAGCAATTACAACAAGCGACTCAAGGTGAATGGCATAATCATAAGATTCCACAAAGCGAAATTAAGCGTATTTTGACTGACTCTCGTCATGCTGAAGCTGGAGATGTTTTTCTTGCTTTAAAAGGTGAGCGCTTTGATGCTCATAACTTTATCGCTCAAGTGGCGACGCAAGGGTGTGAGATTGCAATTGTAGAGCGCCCAATTGATGCAGATATTGCACAACTCATCGTCAAAGATACGCGTTTGGCTTTAGGTCATTTAGGTGCTTATCGTCGCCGACAAAATCCACAGTTGAAAGTGATTGCTTTAACAGGCAGTAGTGGTAAAACCACCACGAAAGAAATGTTGGGTAGTATTTTATCCCGTTTAGCACCAACCTTGATCACGCGTGGCAACCTGAATAATGATTTGGGTGTGCCGATGATGTTGCTAGAACTGCGTCAGGAGCATCAATATGCTGTTATGGAGTTGGGTGCCAGTCACCAAGGTGAAATTGATTATACCTCTAATCTGGTGCAGCCACATGTGGCGGGGATTTTGAATATTGGTACAGCGCACTTGGGTGAATTTGGTGGCCGTGAGGGCATTTGTCGCGCTAAATCAGAAATCTATTCGCATATTTTGTCTAATGGGATATCGGTCGTTCCCGCTGATGATGATTTTACAGCGGCCATTCGTGAAAATGCTCAAGCTCATTCAATTCTGAGTTTTGGTCAGGGTGGAGATGTATTTGCGACAGATGTTGAATTGCATCCTCAATCAGCAAAATTTAATTTACATACTCCACAGGGTATCCGTACAGTAGATCTACCGTTTGCAGGTGCACATAATGTGCAAAATGCAACTGCTGCAACAGCATTTGCCTTGGCAATTGGGATTGCGCTTGATGATATTGTACAAGGCTTAGAACAAGCACAGGGTGCCAAAGGGCGTCTGAATTTTATTCAACACCAAAATCACTTATTCATTGATGATACTTATAATGCCAATCCAACTTCAATGCGTGCAGCAGCAGAAGTTCTTGCTCAACAAACGGGCATTAAAGTGATGGTAATCGGGGATATTGGTGAGCTTGGAAGTACAGCAGCGCAACAACATTATTTGTTGGGCCGAGATTTGGTTTCGATGCAAGGTATTCATTTTGTAGTTGCAGTGGGTGAATTCTCACCTGCCACTCAAGAAGGTGCAAGAAGCACACAATACGGTAAAAAATTACAAGCTTTTCTGAATCAGGGGCAAGCTTTGTCATTTTTAATGAGTTTAATAGAGACACATCAACCCCAGCACATGAGTTTCCTATTTAAAGGTTCTCGCTATACCCATATGGAAACGTTGATGGCTGACTTGATGGAGAAGATTTAAATGTTGTTATGGTTATTTGAACAATTGGCAGGCTATAACAGCTCTTTCCAAGTGGTTCGTTATTTAACATTACGCTCTTTGTTGAGTGTATTAACTGCTTTGACCATTGGCTTGGCTTTAGGGCCTGTGATGATCCGAAAATTACAAGCCTTAAAATATGGTCAGGCAGTAAGCTCATTTGCTCCTGAAAATCATGCGAAGAAGATGGGAACACCAACGATGGGTGGGATCTTAATTCTGCTCTCAATCGGTATTAGTACCTTATTATGGGCTGATTTATCGAACCCTTATGTCTGGATTGTATTAGGTGTTATGGTGGTCTTTGGTGCTGTTGGTTGGGCAGATGACTGGATTAAAGTTCGTTATAAAGATAATGCTGGTTTACCTGCACGTAAAAAATTCTTTTGGACTTCTGTGGCATCATTAGGTGCTGGTATTGCTTTATATCTAATTGCAAAACAACAAGATAATCCAGTGAATACTGCAAATATGCTAGATTTGCTGATTCCCTTCTTTAAGAATCTCTCCATTCCACTTTCAGCGGTGCCGTTTGGTCTAGCATTTATTGTTTTCACTTATTTAGTGATTAATGGAGCGTCAAATGCAGTCAATCTGACAGATGGATTGGATGGACTGGCAATTATGCCAATTGTGATGGTTGCAGCAGGTTTGGGTGTATTTGCTTATTTATCAGGTGATATTCGGTTTGCCAATTATTTGCATATTTCCTATGTAAAATATACCTCTGAACTGGTTGTGGTGTGTTCAGCTATGGTTGGCGCAGGTCTGGCTTTCCTTTGGTATAATGCGCATCCTGCTCAAGTATTCATGGGTGATGTCGGGGCTTTAGCACTAGGTGCGATGCTAGGTACAATTGCTGTTATGGTTCGCCAAGAAATCGTTTTTGCGATTATGGGGGGGGTATTCGTAATGGAAGCCGTTTCTGTATTTTTACAAATTGGTTCATTGCGAATGCGAAATAAGCGCGTTTTCTTGATGGCACCTTTACACCATCATTATGAAAAACAAGGTTGGAAGGAAACACAGGTTGTTATTCGTTTTTGGATTATTACCATTTTCCTTGTTGTGTTAGGCTTAATGACCTTAAAGTTGCGTTAAACCATGATTCAAAAAGAAGCTGGTGATCACCAGCTTTTTTTATGTTTGGAGAAAATAGATGAATTTATTGATGTGTCCTGTTTGTCGCCAATCATTGAATTTGGTTGAGCGTTCTTGGCGTTGTGAAAAAGGCCATCATTATGATGTCGCCAAACAAGGTTATGTCAATCTACATGTGGTACAGCATAAGCATAGTAAGACACCAGGGGATACTGCAGAGTCGGTATTGGCCCGTCGTGAATTTTTGCAAACAGGTGCTTATCAGCCGTTACAGCAGGCGATTGTTGAACTGTTGCAGCGGCTCAAGCCGAAAACTATTTTAGATATTGGTTGTGGTGAAGGTTATTATACCAGTACGATGCAAGCGCATACTCAACACTGTATAGGTGTGGATATTGCTAAAACTGCTGTACAACGAGCCGCAAAACTCAATTCCAAAGTCACTTGGATTGTTGGGACTGGTGCAACATTGCCCGTACAGGATCATTCAATCGACGTATGTACTAGTTTATTTAGTCCAATTCCACAAGAAGAGATCACACGTGTTCTTCAAGAGAATGGTCATTTGATTGTGGTGACACCTGCACCTCGACATCTCTATAGGTTGCGTGAAGCTTTATTTGAGCAAGTAAATTTACACGAACCAGAAAAATTTTTAGAACAGCTAGATAGTCAATTTGAATTACAGCAACAACAGCTTGTAGAGAGTGCAATCGAGTTAGATCAACAAGCGCTAAAAAATTTGATTGCTATGACACCTTATGCTTATAAAGCGAATCCTGAACGAAGAATGATTTTAGAACAAGAACAGCATTTCTTGGTGACAGCCGCTTTTCAAATTTATGTATTCCAAAAAAGAAAGAAGCCATCAAATTGATGGCTTCTTTTGAATTTACTTATTGAATATTATTAATTAAATTTTCAATACCATCATGTTCTTTTTGAGGTGATGCTGTTCCCATCGCTGGTGGCTGTTTTTTCGCGGGAACAATAATTTGCTCTTCATCAGATGGTGCTGTATCTGGTAAATCTGAAAAGTCAGTTTGCGCGGAGCGAGTTGGTGCAACTGGAGCAGGACGATAAAGTGGGCGTGCCAATGGTGGGGAAGCACGATATTCTTTTTGTCCTTCATTTTTCTCCAGTTGTAACTTGTCGAATGAAATTGGATCTTTCGCGTCTTTATCGAAATGTACCCAAGCCGATGGTGTATCTTTAAGTGAATTCGCCATGAAATTTGTCCAAATTGGTAAAGCAGCAACTCCACCGTATTCACGTCGACCGAGTGTGCGTGGTTGATCGAAACCAACCCAAGCGATTGCAACTAATTTTCCATTAAAACCTGCAAACCATGCATCTTTGGCATCATTGGTTGTTCCTGTTTTCCCGCCTAAATCGTCACGACCGATTTTAAGTGCTGCTCGTCCCGTACCATGCTGAATCACATCACGTAAAATGTTAGCCATATCATAAGCTGAGCTGGATTTTAAAATGCGTTGAGCTTGGCGATAATTACTATTTGTCGTTGCGGCTGTTTGGGGATCAGATGCTACAGTTTCAGATGCGGCAGATACATCATCTAAAGTTTGATTGGTGATTTCATTTACAGCATCTTGCTCTTGAACAGCGTCGGCTGTTGCATAGGCATTTGGATCACTAATACATGGGATACAAGCATATTCTGGATTTGCTTCATAAATTACTTTGCCTGAAGCATCTTCTATTCGTTTAATAAAATGGGGTTGAATGCGATAACCGCCATTTGCAAAAGTGGCATAGCCTGTTGCCATTTGAACAGGGAGTACTTGAGGTGTCCCTAATGCGATTGTGTAGTTGCGAGGAATTTGATCTTCTTGTAATCCAAAATCCATAAATAGTTGGCGTGTGCGTTCAATTCCCACAGTTTGTAATAAACGAACAGAGACCGTATTTCTTGACAAATATAATGCACGACGTAGAGGAATCATGCCTAAGTAACGCCCATCTGAGTTTTTTGGAGACCATTTGCCAATACTGATGGGGCTATCGTTCACCATGCTATAAGGTGTCATACCACGTTCAAGTGCCAATGCATAAACAAATGGTTTAATAGTTGAACCTGGTTGTCTCCATCCTTGTAACGCACGGTTAAACTTAGATTGATAAAAACTATAGCCACCAACAACAGCTTCTATGGAGCCATCATTTGGATTCAAGGCAATCAATTGACCTTGAACTTTAGGAACCTGTACTAAAGACCAAACGGTTTTGTTTTCATTTGGGCGTAATCGAATAATATCTTTCACTTTAACGATTTGTGAAGCATTGGACATAGCGCCGCCTACACTGTTCGCATTCCGATAAGGTCGAACCCATGACATTCCTGCCCAATTTATGGTAACTGTTGAGCCATCTTGCATCAAAGCATCAAAAGAATTGTTATTAACTTTTATGACTTGTGCTGGATAGGTGTTTGCATACGGGACAAACTGGTTAAGAGGTTTGTCATGTGCTTCTGGTCCACGCCAACCATGGCGGCGATCATATGCTTCTAAACCGTCTTGAATTGATTCTTCAGCGTAACGTTGACGATTACTATCAATTGTCGTATACACCTTATATCCTGAATCAATCGCCTGCTCGCCAAAGTTCTCAACCAATTCTGAACGAACCATTTCACCAACATACGGGAAAACGTTACTGACAGAGCGATCAATCATATTAAGGTTGATTGGCTCAGCAACAGCTTTTTGATATTGACTTTGATTAATATAGCCAAGTTGTAGCATACGCCCTAAAATCCAATTCCGGCGTTCAAGCGCGCGTTCAGGATTGACGACAGGATTGTATTTTGATGGTGCTTTAGGTAATCCTGCAATCATTGCCATTTGTGCAATGGTGAGCTGATTAATATTTTTGTTGTAATAGATTTGTGCAGCTGCAGCAATTCCGTAAGCATTTTTGCCTAAGAAGATCTTATTAACGTATGAGCTTAGAATTTCTTGTTTGGTGAGATTTTGCTCGATTTTGCGAGCAAGAAAAACTTCAGTTAGTTTGCGTTTAAGTGTTCGTTCTGGACTCAAATAATAATTTTTTGCCACCTGCATGGTAATGGTTGAACCACCAGTTTGTACATCTGACCCTGTAATAGATTCTGTTAGTGCTCGCCCCAAGCCCTTAAAACTAATCCCATTATGCTCAAAAAATGACGAATCTTCTGCTGCTAGAAATGCATGAATAAACGCTGGTGGAATCTGTTCGTATTTCACCGGAATGGAAAGTTTGCCGCCATATTCTGCAATTAACTTATTATCTGCCGTGTAAACTTGCAATGGTTTTAGTAAAGGTGCCTTTTTTAATGAACTCATATCAGGCAAAGAGGGCGCTAGATAGAGATACATGCCATAAAATCCCATTGGAAGTGAGACTAATATAATAATAAGCATCAAAAAAAATGGACGAACAATACCAGAACTGGATAGCTTTTTCATAATAAGTAAGTTTTAATAAGAGCGAATGGCAAACTAATTATGGTCAGTATATCCTTTAGCCTTACGGATTGTTAGATGAGATATTGTATCCGTATCAATTAAAGACCAAAACAAATTAGTGAGTTGTATTTTTGGGGATAAAAAAATAAATAGGAATGTACTGTGCTCAGGTTATATCGTAAACCAAATAAGGGGTTAGTAGGGGTCGATATTAGTTCGACAACTGTTAAGTTATTGGAGCTCTCTGTAAAGAACGGTAGATATTGGGTTGAAAGCTATGCTGTGATGCCACTGCCTGAAAACAGTGTCGTAGAAAAAAGCATTCTCAATCCAGAAGCAGTTGGTGACGCGCTTGAAAGAGTCGTTAACCTTGCGAATCCGCGTACGACGAATGTGGCTATAGCTGTGCCAACTTCAATGGTGATTAATAAAATCATTGAAATGGATGCAGATATGACAGCCGATGAACGAGAAGTTCAAATTCGTATGGATGCTGAGCAATACATTCCGTTCCCATTAGATGAAGTAAGTCTAGATTTTGAAGTCTTATCTGACAAATTAGCAAACCCAAATCGTGTAAATGTATTGTTAGTGGCAACGCGTACAGAAAATGTTGACACACGTATAGAAGTTCTTGAGCTGGCTAATTTATCTGCAAAAATTGCTGATGTTGAAAGTTATGCCATGGAACGTGCTTTCAGTGTATTCGCAGATACTTTGCCAATGGGTGCAAACACAGTTGGTATTTTAGATATTGGTCATACTATGACCACCTTATCTGTCATGCAGAAAGGTAAAATTATCTATACACGTGAACAGGTATTTGGTGGTCGACAGCTAACTCAAGATGTTCAGAGTCGTTACGGTTTGTCTTTTGAAGAGGCTGGGCGCGCGAAAAAAGAAAGAACACTGCCTGATGATTATGATACTGAAGTTCTCGAACCCTTTTTAGATGCTGTAGTTCAACAAGCGGCTCGTTCACTTCAATTTTTCTTTTCATCATCACAATTCAATGAGATTGATCATATTTTATTGGCAGGTGGTAATGCCAATATTCCTGGTTTAGCCAAGTTGTTACAACAAAAACTAGGTTATCGCGTCACCATTGCCAATCCATTCTTACAAATGGGCTTTTCTCCGCAAATTGATATTAAAAAAATTGAAAATGATGCTTCCTCATTGATGGTTGCATGTGGTTTAGCATTGAGGAGTTTTGATTAATGGCAAAGATTAACTTACTCCCTTGGCGTGATGAGCTAAGAGAACAAAAAAAGAAACAGTTCGTTGCATTTTGTGCTGGGGTAGCAGCATTAGGCGTAGTATCGGTTTTTTCTGGATGGATGTACTTTGATCATAAGTTGAATGATCAGGAGCAGGCAAATCAGCTAATTGTAAGTACTAATCAGAATTTAGATACTCAACTTAAGTCATTAGATGGTTTGCAAGAACGACGTAATGCAATTATTGAGCGTATGAAGTTGATTCAAGGCTTACAGGGACAGCGCCCTATTACAGTACGTTTAGTTGATGAGCTAGTAAGAGTAACACCACCTACAATGTATTTGACAAAATTTACCCGTACAGGTGATAAATTTACCATTGAGGGTAAAGCAGAAAGTCCAAATACCGTTGCTGAGCTTTTAAGAAATCTAGAAGCTTCACCTTGGTATCGTAATGCGTTTATGAATTCTTTCTTGGCGGCAGATGATAAAAAAGATAAAACAACAAGCTCTTTAGTTCCTCAGGTTGAGGAGGGGTATGGTAATTTCATTGTCTCTGTAGATTTAGGTGAATTAGGAGTAACAGCGGAGGCTAATAGTACTCCAGAGGCAGCAGCATCAGAGGTGGCGAAATGAACTTAGATAAATCAGATGATTTGAATCAGGACACCATTACTGTTAAGAAAAAGCAAATGACAGTAGAGCAATTTTTTCAACAGTTTAACACCTTAGATATGAACAATTATGGGGGGTGGCCACTTTCTGTAAAAATCACTTGTTGGTTTTTTGTTTACTTCGCAGTTGTTGCTTTAGGTTATTTTATTGTTATCAGATCTCAAATAGATACGATTTCAAATGCACAGGCAAAAGAGCAGACTTTACTAAATGAGTTTAGAGAAAAAGACTCTAAATTACGTAATTTGCAACAATATCAAGCCCAATTACAAGAAATGGAAGCGAATTTTAATCAGCAACTTGAACAATTACCGAAAGAAACTGAAATTCCGAGTTTAGTCGAAGATATCAATTTAACTGGTGTCAATTCAGGGCTGAAATTTAAAAATATTAGACTAGAAGATGAAGTGAAGCAGGAGTTCTTCATAGAGCAACCTATTAGTATTGATGCAACTGGTGATTATCACGCTTTCGGTGCGTTTGTATCTGGTATTGCTGCATTACCGCGAATCGTGACTTTGCATGACTTTGTTGTTGAAGCAAAACCAGATACTGAGAAAAAGTCTGATATTCCTATAATTAATTATTCAATTAATGCAAAAACATATCGCTATATTGGCGCAGATGAACAGGCTAAACTCCAAAAAGAAAAATCTGCTCAACCAGCTAAAAATACGACCTCAAAAGTTCAAGCGGGGCAGCACTAATGAATAATTATAAAATACTATGTGGTTTATTGATTGGTATTGGTTTGGTTGGGTGCGATTCACGTATTGATACTGTAAATCAACAAATGGCAGATATTCGTAATCAACCACCCTTATCGATTGAACCAGCACCTGTGTTCACGCCTGTGCCATTATTTAACTATTCAGCACATCAACTAAAAAGCCCATTTATGCCGAGTTCATTGGCTGCTGAATTAAAAATTATGGCTGGGAAGCGGGTTTATCCTAATTTGAATCGTCAACCTCAACCTTTAGAAAGTTATGCTTTAGAAGCACTAAACATGAAAGGAAGTATGCGAGGTAAAATGAATGAAACAATTGCTTTAATCCAAACGCCAGATAAACAAATTGAGCGTATACAGGTTGGTAGCTATTTGGGGATGAATCAGGGGCGTGTAGTTAAAATTAGCCCTACACAAATTGATTTAATAGAAATTGTGCCAGATGGACGAGATGGTTATGTAGAAAGACCACGCACACTCGTTTTAATTGGGCCGGTATCCTAAGATTAAGGGAATAACAATGAAAAAACAGTTTAAAGATTCTTTATTTGGGGAAGTTAAGACCATGAATCATGCATTCCGTCAATTTTCAATGGGTGCCGTGGCGATTGCGATTATGCAAGTTGCATCTGCACAAGTGAGTATGACGAATATTGTTCCAATGAGTTTGGCTGACCAAGGTACAGAAATCCGTATTATGTTTAACGGTTTGCCTCCACAGCCGCAGGCTTATCAACTGGAACAACCCTCTCGATTAATTTTAGACTTTGATAAAACACAACAAAATCTGAAGCAGACGTCAATTCCTGTATCAACGAAAGAGGCTTCATCAGTTGATCTCGCTGCTGATGATCAACGTTCACGTCTTGTGGTGAATTTAAAAGAAGCAGGAGCTTTTACGACACGTGTTGAAGGGAATACCTTTGTTCTTAAAATTAACTCTGCTCAACCTGTAAATAATTCACGTAATACAGCCGTAACTAGACAGTTACAACAGGGTGTATCAAATATTGGCTTCCAGCGTGGTGCACAAGGTGAAGGGTTGGTTGTAGTAGATCTTTTGGGGAATAATACGCCTATAGATGTGCAACAACAAGGCAGTAAAATTGTTATTCGTACGATGGGGAATAAAATCCCAACACATTTAGCTCGTCGTTTAAATACCAATGATTTTGCAACACCTGTCGCAAGCGTCGATGCCTATAATGATAAAGGTAATGGGGTTATCACAATTCAGTCTGCAGGTAGCTATGAATACATGGCTTACCAAGCGGAAAATAAATTAACGATTAGCTTGAAACGCCCTGAAGATAAGTCTCCAACAAAAGCAAAAGCACAACTCTATACTGGGAATAAAATTTCATTAGATTTTCAGGATATTGAGGTACGTCGAGTCTTGCAGTTGTTAGCTGATTTCACCAGCATAAACATGGTTGCTGCTGATACTGTACAAGGTAACATTACTTTGCGTCTGAAAGATGTTCCTTGGGATCAGGCTTTAGATATTGTTCTTAAAACGAAAAACTTAGACAAACGACGTAATGGAAATGTGATTTGGATAGCACCAGTCACAGAGTTGATTAAATCGGAAGAAGAGGAAGCAAAAGCAATTGCACAAAGTGTAAAACTAGCTCCATTACAAACTGAATATATTCGTTTAAGTTATGCGAAAGCCACTGATCTTGAGAAATTAATTACCCAAGGTAAAAATAAGACTAATAATTCAGGTGGAAATACGACAACTCAAAATACTTCGCCTAATGATCCTTTAGGTGATAGTGTTGGTAGTTTATTAAGCCCTCGAGGAACAGTTTCTACTGATCCAAGAACAAATACATTAATCATTAATGATACATCTCAAAAAATTGATCAGATTCGTAAAATGATTGATTTATTGGATGTACCTGTTAAGCAAGTTATGATTGAGGCAAGAGTTGTTAGTGCAAGCACCGATTTTACAAAGGAAATGGGAGTAAAATGGGGAATACTATCACAAGGCATTACTCGTAATAATGATTTGCTTGTCGGTGGCAGCGAAACTACTTTATGGAACCTGAGAAAGCCAACTAAGGATAGTGATACGGGGGGGTGGAAGTATGATATTGAGAGACCTAGTAATTTAAATGTTGATTTGGGTGCTACGGCAGAAGGGGCTAGTCGTATTGCCTTTGGCTTAATAAGTTTATCTGATTTTATGTTAGATCTAGAGTTATCTGCAGTCCAAGCTGATGGTTATGGTGAAGTTATTTCTACACCAAAAGTTATGACTGCTGATAAGCAAAGAGCGAAAGTTGCCGCAGGTCAACAAATTCCTTATTTGTCATCATCAGGTCAAGATGGTCCTAAGACAGAATTTAAAGATGCATTATTAAGTTTAGATGTAACGCCTAGTATTACACCTGAAGGTAAAGTAATGATGCAGTTGAATGTTACGAAAGACTCGGCTGGAAATCCTACACCAACAGGGCAAATTGCAATTAATAAAAATGAAATTAACACTAATGTACTGGTTGATAATGGTGAGACTGTAGTGTTAGGTGGTATTTTCGAGCAAGAAAGCACTAACCAACAAACTAAAGTGCCTTTCTTGGGAGATTTACCATATGTTGGGAAATTATTCCGTCGAGACTCAAAAAAGGATAAAAAGCGTGAACTACTTATTTTTGTGACACCAAGAATTGTTAATGACACTTTGACTAGAAATCATTAATATATTTTGAATAATTGCAATTAATATAGGTGGCGCGTTGCAAGGCAAAGCGTTTGAAACCCTACCAAATATTTATTTGGTAGGGCCAATGGGGGCAGGGAAAACAACAGTTGGTCGACATTTAGCAGAGTTGTTGGGGCGCGAATTCATCGATAGTGATCATGAAATTGAGCGTAAAACAGGTGCTACAATCCCTTGGATTTTTGAAAAAGAGGGTGAATCTGGTTTTCGAGCGCGTGAAACTAATGTGTTAAATGATCTAACTGCACGTTCTGCCCTTGTTTTGGCGACTGGTGGTGGTGCGGTAACACAATCGGAAAATCGAAAGTTTTTAAAACAGCGAGGCATCGTTGTTTATCTATATACTCCTGTAGAGCTTCAGCTACAGCGAACTCATCGCGATAAGAATCGTCCATTGTTGCAAGTAGAAAACCCAGAAAAGAAATTAAGAGATTTGTTAACTGTGCGAGATCCACTTTATCGTGAGGTTGCACATTTTATTGTTGAAACAAATCAGGGTGCAGCGCGAGATTTAGCGCAAAAAATTCTACAGCTTATTTTATCTAAACAAATTTAGTAATTTTCTTGTTGGTCTAATTTTATGCAAACACTACATGTTGAATTGGGTGATCGTCGCTATCCTATTTTTATTGGAAGTAATTTAAATCCCAGAGATTTGCTAGCGCCATATATTCATGGTCGACAAGTGATGTTGGTTTCCAATACAACAGTCGCACCATTATATTTGCAACATTATGTTGATGGGTTGCGCCAGTTAGATAAACAGATTGCACAATGTATTTTACCCGATGGTGAGCAATTTAAAGACATTCAGCATTTGAATTTAATTTTTGATGCGCTTTTGGAATCAGGTTTTAATCGTGATTGCACAGTGTTGGCATTAGGTGGTGGTGTCATTGGTGATATGGCTGGTTTTGCATCTGCTTGTTTCCAGCGGGGAGTGAATTTTATTCAAGTACCAACTACATTATTATCTCAAGTTGATTCAAGTGTGGGTGGAAAGACAGGAATCAATCATCCTTTAGGTAAAAACATGTTGGGTGCGTTTCAGCAACCTCAAGTTGTATTAGCGGATATGGCACAGCTTGATACTTTACCAGATCGTGAACTTTCTGCTGGTTTGGCTGAAGTGATTAAATATGCATTACTAGGCGATGTGGATTTTCTAGTATGGTTAGAGCAGAACATGGATGCGCTCGTTGCACGTGATGCGAATTTACTCGCAGAAGCAGTTTATCGCTCATGTGCACATAAAGCTAGAATTGTGGCCAATGATGAAAAAGAGCAGGGCGAGCGAGCACTTCTAAATTTAGGGCATACTTTTGGGCATGCGATCGAATCCTATCTAGGTTATGGG
Source organism: uncultured Acinetobacter sp. (assembly GCA_913777945.1). Lineage (GTDB taxonomy): Bacteria > Pseudomonadota > Gammaproteobacteria > Pseudomonadales > Moraxellaceae > Acinetobacter. The sequence continues at coordinate 272,643 of CAJYTY010000005.1, forward strand.
GTATGGTTACATGGTGAAGCGGTTGCAACAGGTATGGTAATGGCAGCAGATTTGTCACATCGTCTAGGTTGGATATCTGCTGAGGATGTTGAGCGTACAAAAAGAATTATTCTACGTGCCCATTTACCGATATCATGTCCACAAATTCCACTCGACGAATTTTTGGCTTATATGTCGCATGATAAAAAAGTGCTCAATGGCCAATTGCGCTTGGTTTTACTTAAAAAGTTAGGTCAAGCTATCATTACCAAAGATTTTGATGTGGATTTAATGAAGCAAACGATTCTTGCGAACCAATCTTCATAATCAATATATTGAGAAAAATATGCTTATTTCTAGGTCAATTTGGCAAAATATTCAACAATACAGCTGGCTCACACTTGCAATTGTATGCTTGATTGCTGCATTGGTCTTTTGGGGCGTTACTGATGGAGATGCTTTGGTTGAAGTAGATCAACCAGCTAAAACTGAAGTTCAAATTCAACCTGAAAAAGTGACTGCGACTGCTCATTTAGGTGCCTTTTCTAATGAGGTGAAGCCGCTAGATTTAACAACCAGAGTTGTTGTTTCTAATGAGCATGCACCAGAATTTCGTGGCACTAAATTTATTAAAGAAAATCAGCAACAATGGACGATGGAAATTTTTCGTAGTTCAGATGAAGCAATTGTTAAAAATTTCCTGTTAAGTCGATCAGATCGGAAAAAGTTTATTTATTTCCGTTTAGCTGGAGAAGATCAGGCAGAGCAATATGTTCTTGCTTATGGTATGTCACCCAATATGGAGGAAGCAAATCGTCAGTTTGCTCAACTAAATTTGGTACTTCCTCAGTCCGTGCAACCTAAAGCTCAGCAATTATCAAAATATGCTGAGTTTGTGAATGATTTAGGCTCAGATGAATTAAAAACAGCGACAAATCAGCTTTATGATATTCAGTTAAAACCCGCAGCGCTACCTAAAGTGGACGAGAGTTTGTTGGTTGGGGGGGCTGTGGCTTCACAAGGTGGTTTGGGTGTTAGTTCAGGAAAGCCAGCAGTTGATCCTGCAATAGCAACTCAGACAACAGTCACCCAGCGTGATGCTCAAGGTAACGTGGTAAACGTCAAAAAAAGCCAATCTTCAACACAAAACCCTGAAAAATTGAAAGAAAATTCAGATTCTTCTAAACGTGATGTGACAGATCCATTCAATTAGTTTTGCACTAATTTTGAGCATTATTGGCGCCTTTTTAAGGCGAAATGATTTATTTTGGTGCAAAAAAACTTCATAAGATATAGCTTTAGCCTATTATAAATTAAGGTTATTTTAATTTTTTTAATGATTTAGTAAATTTACAATTAATTGGTATGTTTTTTGCTTCCTTGTGGTGCTAATTTATCTGCTCATTGCACTTTTTCACACTAAATACCCAATTAATTTAGTGAAATGGAAAGTTTTTGTGCTTTACAAACATTGGTGAAGGTGTAATAACTGAAAACACTTTATATGCTTGAGTACGCTGTTTCTTCTTAAAGAAAGGCGTATATTGCAAATCCGCCAGGAAAAATGTTTTTGCGAAGCATTGAACTTTATATGAGTTGATCGGCAATATCGCAGAAAATGAATTGATTGTTTGTTGCTCGAAAGAGCCATGTTGAAAGAAGGGTACGCTATGCACATGCCATCGCCTAATACTGTAGCTCCCGCTCAAGGCTTATATCAGCCTGATGAGTTTAAGGATAACTGTGGTTTTGGTCTGATTGCCCATATGAAGGGTGAATCAAGCCATCATCTGGTCGAAACTGCGATTCACAGTTTAAGTTGCATGACGCACCGTGGTGGTATTGCCGCGGATGGTAAAACAGGAGATGGTTGCGGATTGTTATTGGCAATGCCAAAACAATTTTTCCGTGAAGAAGCTCAGAAGCTAGGCAGTAATCTAACTGAGATTTTTGCTGCGGGTACAGTATTTTTGAATATTGATCCTGCTTTAGCTCAAAATGCAAAGAATATTTTAAATAAAGAAATTGCAGCAGAAGGTTTAACGGTTGCGGCATGGCGTGTTGTACCAACAAATAATGATGCTTTAGGTGAAATTGCATTACAATCACTTCCGGCATTTGAACAAATTTTAGTTAACTGCCCAATGGGTTTGACAGAAGTTGAATTTAACCGCAAGTTATTTTTAGCTCGTCGCCGTGCAGAACAACAATTACAAAACGATCCATTATTCTATGTGACTACACTTGCAACAACTGTTATCACATATAAAGGCTTAATGATGCCGGCAGCAATTGCTGACTTCTATACAGACTTAGCTGATGAACGTCTAAAATCGCATATTGTGGTATTCCATCAGCGTTTCTCAACCAATACTTTGCCACGTTGGCCATTGGCTCAGCCATTCCGCTACCTTGCTCATAATGGTGAAATCAACACCATTACGGCTAACCGTAACTGGGCATTGGCACGTACACCAAAATTTGAAAACCCATTATTGCCAGGTTTGACTGAGTTAAATCCGATTGTAAACCGTACTGGTTCGGATTCATCAAGCCTAGACAATATGCTTGAAATTCTTGTTGGTGGCGGAATGGACTTATTCCGTGCACTTCGTATGTTGGTTCCACCAGCATGGCAGAATGTTGAAACTTTAGATGCTGATCTACGTGCATTCTATGAATTCAACTCTAAGCATATGGAAGCTTGGGATGGTCCAGCAGGTCTTGTGATTCAAGATGGTCGTCACGCGATTTGTATGTTGGATCGTAATGGTTTACGCCCTGCACGTTGGGTAATCACCAAAAATGATTACATCACGCTTGCATCAGAGATTGGTGTATGGGGTTATGAACCAGAAGATGTTGTGTCTAAAGGTCGTGTTGGTCCTGGTCAAATTTTAGTTGTAGATACTTTGACAGGCAAAGTCCTTGATACGAAAGATGTCAGCAATCACCTTAAAAACATGCGTCCGTATCGTGAATGGTTGCGTGACCATGCGATTCGTTTGAAAGCAGATCCTCAGCTTGAAGAACAATTGAGTGATCAAGGTTTAACTGGTGATGCATTAAAAGCGGCTCAAAAAATGTTTATGGTGACATTTGAAGAGCGTGATCAGATTTTGCGTCCAATCGCAGAAAGTGGTCAGGAAGCTGTTGGTTCAATGGGTGATGATACGCCAATGGCAGTCTTGTCTCGTCAAGTTCGCCATGTATCAGACTATTTCCGTCAACAGTTTGCGCAAGTGACCAACCCACCAATCGATCCATTACGTGAATCGATCGTAATGTCATTGGAAACATGTTTGGGTCGTGAGCAAAACGTATTTGAACAGGGTCCTGAACACGCTGACCGCATCATTATTTCAAGCCCTGTATTGTCACATTCAAAAATGCAGCAGCTTCGTGATGTTGAAAAAGAACGTGCGGGTTATGCTGTTGCTGATATCAATCTGAATTATGCAGAAACCGAAGGTTTACAAGCCGCAGTTGCACGTATTTGTGAGGAAGCTGCACAAGCTGTTCGTGATGGCAAAACTTTAATCGTTTTGACTGATAAAAATATTCGTGAAGGTTTCCTGCCAGCAAACTCAGCATTGGTAACAGGTGCAGTACATCATTACTTGATTCAAGTTGGTTTACGTACTGATGCAAATATTTTGGTTGAGACAGGTTTCGCACGTGATCCACATCAATTTGCAGTACTACTAGGTTTTGGTGCGACAGCAATTTACCCGTATTTAGCTTATGACGTGATCAATGATTTGGTTGCAAAAGGCGAGTTATTGGGTGACCCAATTTATGCGCAAGCAAACTTCCGTAAAGGGATTGAGAAAGGCTTATTAAAAGTACTTTCTAAAATGGGGATCTCGACAGTTGCTTCTTATCGTGGCGGTCAATTGTTTGAAGCGGTAGGTTTGTCATCTGAAGTGGTTGATAAATGTTTCCTTGGCGTACCAAGCCGTATCCAAGGTGCGACTTTTGCTGATTTAGAAAATGACCAGAAAAAATTGGCGACGACTGCTTGGCAAAATCGCAAGCCAATTGATCAGGGTGGTTTACTCAAGTTTGTATTCGGTAAAGAGTATCATGCGTTCAATCCTGATGTGATTAACTCATTGCATAAAGCCGTTCGTTCAGGTCAATATCAAGACTTTAAAGAATACGCTGAGCTAGTGAACAACCGCCCAGTTGCTACGATTCGTGACTTATTTAAGTTAAAAACAACTAATTCGATTGCGATTGATCAAGTCGAAACGATTGAAGAGATTCTTCCTCGTTTTGACTCTGCGGGAATGTCTTTAGGTGCATTGTCTCCAGAAGCACATGAAGCAATTGCAATTGCGATGAATACGATTGGTGGTCGTTCGAACTCCGGTGAGGGCGGTGAAGATCCTGCACGTTACGGCACCATTCGTAACTCGAAAATCAAACAGATTGCATCAGGTCGTTTTGGTGTAACTCCTGCGTACTTAACCTCTGCTGAAGTGTTGCAGATTAAAGTTGCACAGGGTGCAAAACCAGGTGAAGGTGGTCAGTTACCAGGTGGTAAAGTGAATGGCTTAATTGCACGTTTACGTTACTCAGTACCGGGTGTGACTTTGATTTCTCCGCCTCCGCATCATGATATTTACTCAATTGAAGATTTGTCACAATTGATCTTTGACTTGAAGCAGGTCAATCCTCAAGCGATGGTATCGGTAAAACTAGTATCAGAGCCAGGTGTTGGTACTATTGCAGCAGGTGTTGCAAAAGCCTATGCAGACTTCATTACCATTTCAGGTTATGACGGTGGTACAGCAGCATCTCCACTTTCATCGATTCACCATGCGGGCTCGCCTTGGGAACTTGGTTTAAGTGAAGCGCATCAAGCACTTCGTGTAAATGATTTGCGTGGTAAGGTTCGTGTACAAACTGATGGTGGATTAAAAACAGGTCTGGATGTGATCAAAGCAGCAATTTTAGGTGCTGAAAGCTTTGGTTTCGGTTCTACACCAATGATCGCATTAGGTTGTAAATATCTGCGTATTTGCCACTTGAATAACTGTGCAACTGGTGTTGCAACACAGCAAGATCATTTACGTCAAGAGCACTATATTGGCGAGCCAGAAATGCTCATCAACTTCTTCAAATTTATTGCTGAAGAAACACGTGAATGGTTAGCTGCTTTAGGTGTTGCGTCACTCAAAGATTTGATTGGTCGTGTTGATTTGCTTGAGGTTTTACCAGGCGAAACTGAAAAGCATGCGCATCTTGATCTCAGTGCATTATTGACATCACATCCCGCTGCTGAAGGCAAAGCTCAGTATTGCCAAGTTCAAGGTAATGCACCATTTGATAAAGGTATTTTAGCTGAGAAAATGGTGGCTGAGATGTTGCCAGCAATTGAAGCAGGTACAGGTGGTTCGTTTAACTTCACTGTAGGTAACTGTGACCGTTCGATTGGTGCGCGTATTTCTGGTGAAATTGCACGTCGTTATGGCAACTTGGGTATGGAAAACAGTCCAGTAGTCATGAATCTTGTAGGTACTGCTGGTCAGTCACTTGGTGTTTGGAACGCTGGTGGTTTGCATATCAAACTTGAAGGTGATGCAAACGATTACGTGGGTAAAGGTATGGCGGGTGGTCGTGTGTCGATCTTCCCACCAAAAGGTTCACCATTCCAAACGCAAAATACTGCGATTATTGGTAACACTTGTTTATATGGTGCGACTGGCGGTAAAGTCTTTGCTGCGGGAACTGCGGGCGAGCGTTTTGCGGTTCGTAACTCTGGCGCATTTGCAGTCATTGAAGGTGCAGGCGACCACTGTTGTGAATATATGACAGGTGGTGTGGTGACAGTACTGGGTAAAGTCGGTCATAACTTCGGTGCAGGCATGACTGGTGGTTTTGCTTATGTACTTGACCTTGATAATGACTTTGTTGACTACTATAACCATGAGTTGATTGACCTAAATCGTATCTCTACAGAGGCGATGGAAGATCATAAAGAAAACCTCCTTCGTATTCTTGATGAACATATTCAAGAGACGGGAAGTGCTTGGGCATACAAAATCCGTAATGAGTTCGACTTCTATAGTCGTAAGTTCTGGCTTGTAAAACCAAAAGCTGCTAATTTGCAATCGCTTTTGAAAACAACCCAAGCTGATCCACAATAATTCCACGACTGCAAAGACATAGGCAGGTGCAGAGGTGAAGGACACCACTGCGCCTACCCACGGAGAGAGACATGGCAGAACGCCTCAATAATGACTTTCAATTTCTGGATGTAGCACGCCAAGATCCAGAGAAAAAAGATATTACTGTCCGCAAAGCAGAGTTTGTGGAAATTTATAAGCCTTTTACTGCGGAAGTGGCGGCAAATCAGACGCACCGCTGTTTAGGTTGTGGTAACCCATATTGTGAATGGAAATGTCCAGTACACAACTACATTCCAAACTGGTTAAAGCTAATTGCAGAAGGTCAAATTTTCCAAGCGGCTGAACTTTGCCATCAAACCAATACATTGCCAGAAGTGTGTGGTCGTGTATGTCCACAAGACCGTTTATGCGAAGGTGCTTGTACCTTAAATGATGGTTTTGGTGCAGTGACCATTGGTAATGCAGAAAAATATATCAATGATACAGCATTCGCTTTAGGCTGGCGTCCAGATATGTCTGGCGTTAAATGGACGGATAAAAAAGTTGCCATCATTGGTGCAGGTCCAGCAGGTTTAGGTTGTGCAGATATTCTTGCACGTGGTGGTGTGAAACCAGTTGTATTTGATAAACGCCCTGAAATTGGTGGTTTACTTACATTTGGTATTCCAGAATTTAAAATGGAAAAAGATGTAATGAAACGTCGTCGTGAAATCTTCACGGGGATGGGTATCGAATTCCGCTTGAATACTGAAATCGGTGTTGATGTAACGATTGAACAACTCCTTGCTGAATACGATGCTGTATTTATGGGGATGGGAACCTATACCTACATGAAAGGTGGTTTCCCTGGCGAAGATCTTGATGGTGTTTACGATGCCTTAGATTTCTTAATTGCTAACGTCAATCGTTGCCAAGGTTGGGAAAAAGATCCAAGCGAATACATCAGTGTTGATGGTAAGAAGGTGATTGTTCTTGGGGGTGGTGACACTGCAATGGACTGTAACCGTACTTCATTACGCCAAGGTGCACATGATGTGACATGTGCTTACCGTCGTGATGAAAGCAACATGCCAGGTTCTGCTCGCGAAGTGAAGAATGCCTATGAAGAGGGTGTGAAATTCCTGTTCAACCGTCAGCCAATTGAGGTTGTTGGTGAAAATGGTAAGGTGACTGGCGTTAAGGTTGTCACTACACAAATGGGTGAGCCTGATAGCCGTGGTCGTCGTAGTCCTGAACCTGTTCCGGGTTCTGAAGAAATTTTGCCAGCAGATGCAGTATTACTTGCATTTGGTTTCCGTCCAAGTCCTGCTGATTGGTTTGGTTCTGCAAATGTAAGTTTAGATGGTTCAGGTCGTGTCGTTGCGGCAGAACAACAAGAATTTAAATTCCAAACATCTAATCCAAAAATCTTCGCTGGCGGAGATATGGTGCGTGGTTCTGACCTTGTTGTTACTGCAATTTGGGAAGGTCGCCAAGCAGCAGAAGGTATTTTAGATTACTTAGGTGTCTAACTAATCTTTATAGTTTAATTGCGATAAAGCCTGCTCAAGCAGGCTTTATTTTTTCATCTTATCTTTTTGGTAGTTTTAGCAAATCTTGTAAGCTTTTTTGCCCTGTCCCTGATCATTTTTCAGCATGATACTCGAAGACCAATCAGGAAATTGTGCAGGCAATAAAGATGGCTCTTGCAAATATGAATGCTGAAAAAACCTATTTAAATAGACCAAAAGCTTTGGGTATTACGGTTCGTCGTTTGCAGTTTAATCCAAAAAAAATTAAACGACATTATTTCGCTAATTCTCCACTAATGTCACATCTCTTAACGGCTTTGTCTTCAACATTTCCAATCGGTGAACAATATTTTGTAAATAGCGTGAGGAATGTCAGGGATAAAATCCAAGAGCCGCAGTTACAAGCACAAATTGCAGCATTTATCGGACAAGAAGCGATGCATTCTAAAGCACATACCGAATTTAATGATGCATGGCGAAGAGATGATTACAATCTAGACCGTTTTCAAGCATGGCTTGCAAAACGTGATGATACACTGAGAAATATTCACCCTAAATTACAGCTTGCGTTGACCTGTGCATTTGAACATTTTACAGCGATGTTAGGTGGTTATATTCTGAAGCATCCAGAGATTCTAAGTACTTTAGATGATGATGCGATGAAACTTTGGGTTTGGCACGCGATTGAAGAAATCGAGCATCGCTCGGTTGCTTTTGATGTCTATCAAGAGGTCTATGGTGATGACCGAATTCGTCGCCTGTTGATGCGTAGCGTGACCACCGGATTTGCAAGTCTCACTTTTTATGCAACATCACGTTTGATTTGGCAAGATAAGTGGAAAAGCTTTCCGAAAGTTGGTGGCAATGTATTTGGGATGTATTTGCTTGGGAAAATGTTTATTCAACTGATTCCAGAATACTTGTCTTATTATCAAGCGGATTTTCATCCTGCAAAGCACGACTATACAAAATTAGTGAATTATTGGAAAGCACGTATGGCAGATGAGTACGGTATGGTCAGTTTTCAAGAAGAAAAATTTTCAAAATTATATAGTTAATCCATTTTTTATAAACATAAACGTTGTGCTTAACATGGCATTACTCAAGGCCATTGAGTAATGTCTTTTTTTATTTAAATACGTATAAAGTAACTTTAATAAATGTTACACAGCGAACAAAAAATCACATTACAATGAATTATTGCAAAAAATATAAAGAAAAACCTGAGGATAAATTTTTATGAAAGTTATTAAGAAAACCGCATTAGCAACAGTATTAACAAGCACCTTGTTGTTCACAGGTTGTGGATATAATACTTTACAAGTGAAAGATGAAGCCGTAAGTGCTTCATGGTCTGAGGTGCAAAATCAGTATCAGCGTCGAGCAGATCTTGTTCCCAATCTTGTCAATGTGGTTAAGGGCTATGCTAAACATGAAGAACAAGTCCTCACAGAGGTTACGCAAGCTCGTTCTAATGTTGCGGGTTTAAAAGTAGATAAAGAAGTTTTAGAAGACCCAGCGCTATTCGAAAAATATCAACAAGCACAAAGTCAATTGACAGGTGCACTATCTCGTTTGATTGCTGTTTCTGAAAATTATCCAGATTTAAAAGCCAATGAACAATTCCGTGATTTACAAGCACAATTGGAAGGTACAGAAAATCGAATTGCGGTTGCTCGTAATCGTTATATTACGACAGTGCAAGATTACAACTCATATGTGCGTCAGTTCCCACAAGCAATGACGGCAAAAGTCATTGGTATGAAAACCAAAGAGAACTTTAAAGCAGAGCAATCTGCGCAACAAGCGCCAACAGTTTCATTTAATTAAGATTTGAAATTGTTCTTGATGGGTTTGGAGTTGCCATATGTTGGAAGAAATTAGACAAAAACTTAAGCAGCTTTCGGCTGTTCTCATGATTGTTTTTGTAACACTATTTTTTCAACATACAGTTTGGGCTGAGGTTGCGACTGCAACAGATGAAACTGATTTAGTTGTTGCAGGTAAAATGATTCAGCAGCCACAACAAATTCAATCACAGCCAAACACTACAACACAACAATCACCTATTTTACCGCAAGTTGCCAATGATATGGCTGAGGGTGAATCCATACGTGGTTTACCGACTTTAAATCAGCCCATCATAGATCAAGCCAAAATATTAAGTGAGGCGGAAATACAGCAACTCAATCAAAAAATACTGACCTTGTATCAGCAGGGTAAAGCTCAGATTGGGGTGATTATTGTACCAACCACTGGACAGGAAGCTATTTTTGATTTTGCTTTACGTACAGGTGAAAAATGGCAATTAGGTTCTGCTAAACGTGATAATGGTTTGTTGATGGCAATTGCAGTCAATGATCGCAAAATTCAGATTCTAACAGGCTATGGTCTAGAAGGTGTTTTACCTGATGTGGTACTGAGCCGCATTATTCGTAATCAAATTACACCTTATTTTAAACAAGGTCAGTATGCTCAAGGAATCTCATCAGGTTTGGATGAGATAAGCCATATTGTGAATCAAGATCCAGAAATTGCACAACAGGCTGCCCAAGAATTAAAAGACCGTCATGAACAAGCTTTACGTGAGCAACAAGCGAAAGATAATACGCTAACTATGGCACTGTTTATCCTTATCGCTGGTGTTGTAGGTTCATTCATTGTTGGCAATCGTTTAAGTGCTGCTACAGCTGGCGTTACCGCTGCTGCTGCTGGACTTTTAAATGGTGCAGGTATTTTGATGAGCTTATTGCTTGGTTTTGGTATCTTCTTTTTACTGATTACTTCACTAGCTCAGCTTATTTTTCAAGCTTTTCTATCTGGAGGGGGGCGAGGTGGCGGTGGTTTTGGTGGGGGAAGCGGTGGCGGATATAGTGGCGGTGGTGGTAGTTTTGGTGGTGGAGGAGCTTCAGGTTCATGGTGACAAAGACGGATACAACTGAAATCATTACGCAATCGAAACTGGAAGAATATGCACAACCTAGTCTAAAACGCTGGTTCAAACATTTTTTCTATATTTCTTCTGCACATCGTTTTTTTAATAAAAAAGACCGCTTAGATATTGCACAAGCTGTGCAGCAAGCCGAAAAAGGGCATGTCGGTGAAATTCAAGTGGTAATAGAAGGGCATATACCTTGTTCACAGGCTTATCATCAAAACGCACGGCTACGTGCTCAGCAGCTATTTGCCGAATTAGGTGTATGGGATACTGAATTGAATAGTGGAGTTCTGCTTTATTTGAACCTTTGTGAGCGCAAAGTTGAGATTGTGATTGATCGTGGTCTTAAAAATGCGACTCAAACTGAGATTTGGAATCAGATTTGTCAGCGTATTGTCTATCAACTTGCTCAAAAACAACATCTAGAAGCTATAAAAAACGGAATTAACGAGATTGGTCAAGTATTAGATCATTATTATTCTAATTCGAAGATAGATAACAAAAATGAATTACCAAACGAGCCTATTATTCTAAATTGAGTTATTGCGTATTTTGAAATCTCTTTATGTGGTTAATTTTGATTAAGAAAATGCTATAAATCTTATATTTTAAAATATATCCTTTTATCTTCCGACAAACGGTTGTGCAAATACCAATTTTTTTTATGTGATTTATTTCGCTCAATTTTAGATCTATTAGATGGGAATCATACTTAGAGCGTTTTTTTTGGATAGAATGTGACGTTATTTGTCATTTATTTAGTTAAAATGTCATTGTTGTGGAATATTTTGATTGCATTAGTGTATTTAAGTGTCTATTTTTTTTGGTTAAAATTAGCTAAGCTAAGGATTGGCATAGAACATGCTAAATACAAGTAGCTGCAAAAAGCTTATAACAATTTATACATTGGAGAAATGTTATGAAATCAATGCAAAAAGGTTTTACTTTAATTGAGTTAATGATCGTTGTAGCGATTATTGGTATTTTGGCAGCAATCGCGATTCCTGCTTACCAAAATTATACACGTAAATCTGCAGATACAGCATGTTTAGCTGAGACTAAGTCTTATGCAAACATTTTATATGCTTGGGCAGCAGATCCTAACCGTGTAGGTACAACTGGTAAACCAACTTCAACTGCAGCTGCATGTGCTTCTATTACAGAAGACGTGGCTAATGCAGATTATGCAGCATGGACAGTTACTGGTACACCAAAGAATGGTACGACAGGTAAGACTGCTGCTTGTAACTTTGCTAATGGCGCTACGTGTGCATTAACGCCATAATATACTTTATATTAAAAAAATGCATTGAAATTCAATGCATTTTTTTTTATTAAAAAATATAATTTAAATATTTAGTGATTATCATAGTGTTGTTAATCAAGTTTTATTTAATTTTGAATTTTAGTGACTAGCTCAATTACTTTGCAAAATAAGACTTTCAAGGAGAATATTATATTGCTTACTTGCTATTAATGTCGGTTTACTTTTTAAATCCAAAAATAAAAAAAACTGACGTTATTTGTCATTATTCTTGCAATTTATTTTAAGGAGTTAAGTTGTAAAATATTTTTTATTCTTAAGTGTTTGTTTATTAAAATAAAAAAATAAATTAAAAATTTGGCATGAAATATGCTTTATAAGATTAGCTACAAAAGCTTATAACAAATTATAGATTGGAGAAACGTTATGAAATCAATGCAAAAAGGTTTTACTTTAATTGAGTTAATGATCGTTGTGGCGATTATTGGTATTTTGGCAGCAATCGCGATTCCTGCTTACCAAAATTATACACGTAAATCTGCAGATACAGCATGTTTAGCTGAGACTAAGTCTTATTCAAATATTTTATATGCTTGGGCAGCAGATCCTAATCGTGTAGGTACAACTGGTAAACCAACTTCAACTGCAGCTGCATGTGCTTCTATTACAGAAAATGTATCTAATGCAGATTATGCAGCATGGACAGTTACTGGTACACCAAAGAATGGTACGACAGGTAAGACTGCTGCTTGTAACTTTGCTAATGGAGCTACGTGTGCATTAACGCCATAATATATTTATATTAAAAAATGCATTGAAATTCAATGCATTTTTTAATTGTTTTTAAATTATTTAAAATATTTTTAAATAAGATTGAGTAATTTTAAATATTGTATTTTCTATTGTTGAGAAATATATTTATGAGTGTGGTTTTAACTTAAAAAATATTATTGTCGTAAGATTTAATTTTTTAATTAATTAATTTTTTCTTGATGTATATGGAAATTATGTATTTGATAAATTATATATTCATAACTAGGAAATCTATGTATAATTAACTGTTTTTTATAATTTTCTATAAGTGGCATTCTATTTAAAAAAAATTTCTTTTACTTATAATGCTATTTATGTAGATGGGAAAGTAAATTAAACTTGTATAAGAAAAGTCATAGATAGACAAAAGATGTCAGTTATAATTTTATTTATTTTTTTAAATTATTGAATATTAATAATTTATTATTTGGCTTGATTCTTGCTTACGTAGTAATAAGATAATGTGGGAAGAGAGTGATGAAAAGAATAGAAGGATTTACATTAGTAGAAATAATGATTGTTGTAGCTGTCATTGGTATTTTGGCTGCTATAGCTATTCCAGCTTATGGACAATACAACAAGAAAGCTGCAAATAATGCTTGTCTATATGAAGCAAAAGCATATAGTAGTTTAGTATTTACAATGCTAAATGATTATGATGATGATACAGTTCCATTTGCACCTAATCCTAAAGCTTGTCAATCTATAACGGATGCTTCAACATGGACTCCAGATACAATGGGTAAAATTATAGCAATATCAAAAAATCCAGGTAATGCAACTATAGAGTGTGATTTACCTGATGGAATACCATGTAAAGTATTACCGTAAATTATGTTTAAGTAATGAAGTCGGAATATTATGTCTAAGCGCTCTAGATTCTTTTTTGGTCATTTATTTTTCTCTATTATTTTAGGGTTATTATCTATATTTTTAGTATTTAAAATTTGGTATCCATTTCCTCTGGCTCAAGCACTAGGGGTTATTCCATTATTTGTAATGCTAATTATTATTGATATTATTGTTGGTCCTTTATTTACTTTGCTTATTTATAAGGAGGGTAAGAAAAGTCTTAAATTTGATTTAACTACAGTGATTGTATTGCAAATTGCTGCTTTTGGTTATGGTATGTATATGATTTCGCAGGGCAGACCTGCTTGGATAGTATACGATGCATTTAATTTTGTTGTGGTTAAGAATAGCGATATAGAGAGAAAAAATATCGAGCAGGCAGATATTCAGTTTCAAAAACCATCTTGGTTTCATCCGACGATTGTCGCAACACAAAATGTTTTACCAACTGAACGAGATACTTTTTTAAAAGGTCAAACAAAAACCAGTACAGCGATTCGTTATCCTGTCTATTATACTAATTTTGAGAATGCAAAGAGGCGTTTGAAAATGAACGCGTTACCAATCGATCTATTGGAGAAGTATAATGATAAGAATAAAGTGTCTACAATATTAAAAGAATATCCAAATGCAAACGCATGGATGGGGCTTTCTGCACCTGCCCAAGAGATGGTTGTTTTGATTAATAGAGATAAAGGTGAGGTTGTTAAAATAGTTGACTTAAAACCTTGGTGATTAAATTAATTTTAGTTGGTTGATAAATTTTTTAAATGAGCTTCGATGTATAATCTATCGAAGCTCATTTTTTTATGTCGATATGCAAATTCTTTGTAGTGTAGTTGCAGTTTTGTTGATTAGTTTTGCTTGGCTGTCACCATTTCATACCTATCCCTGGGTGACATTTTCTAGTGAACTGGCAAGCTTCGGAGCTGCTTTGGCGTTATTGGGTGTTCTGCTCAAACAAAATATTAAAATTCCTATACCACAACTTTTGATGTTGCCTTTGCTTTTGATTCCTGTATTTCAATGGTTATTTGGAGTCGTTCCAGATTTTAGTGTTGCATTGCTAAGCTTTTCATATGTTTTTATGTTTTGGTTGATGATGATAGGTGGGTATAACCTGTCCTCTACATCTCAAAATCGTGAACGCTCTATGCAAGGGTTGAGTTATGTAGTGTTGAGCATTGCTTTTATAAGTAGCTTGATTGCGATTGTTCAATGGTTGAATCTAGAGTCAAATTTTAGTTGGATTATTCAACTGAAAGGAAGCCGACCATATGCGAATTTTGGTCAACCCAATAATTTAGCTACATTCTTGATTATAGGTTTAATGGGTGCGTTGTTCTTATACGAAAAGCATAAAGCATCCTTGTGGCTACTTATCCCATCAAGCTTATCTATCTTATTTGCGATTTGCTTAACGCAGTCTCGTACCTCTTGGCTAGTCTGTATTTTTATTTGTATCTATTGGATGATTAAGCAATATAAGAATAAACCAAGGCTTAATTTTATTAAGTTATTTGGTTGGGCTGCTACTTATTTTTTAATTGCGGGCTATTTATTGCCTATTATCGCACAAGTCATGACGACAAGTGTTGGAGAGGCGGTAACCCATACAGCATCACTAGCAGAACGTGCAGGTTCAGGGCATGAGCGTCTTGGGATGTGGATGCAAATTATACATGCCATAGGTGAGCGTCCGTGGTTTGGTTATGGCTGGAATCAAACAAGTGTCGCGGTTGTGGAAAGTATCCATTTTAATACCGTACAAGTTTGGTTTAATAGCGCACATAATATCCTGTTAGATCTTTTGGTTTGGAATGGTTTGCCATTAGGCTTTTTAATTATTGCGTACTTTGCGATTTGGTTATTTTGGTTAAGTAAAAATGCAAAAGATACAATTTCGATTGTGGCAATATTAATGGTCAGCGCAATTTTGATGCATGCGATGTTGGAGTTTCCGCAACGCTATGCTTACTTTTTATTGCCAATGGGTTTTTTATTGGGGTTAATTCAAGCCCAAACGCCAAATCTAAACGGTGTTAGCTTACATCGAAATATTATTCGTTGTGTATGGCTCGTTTCTCTGATTGTCTTACTGTTGATTTGGCGAGATTACAAACTGTTCCAAGAGAATAGTAAATTGGTTTTCAAGCAAAAACCAGTTTCAGAAGAGATTTTGGGCAGTTCTAAAATATTGATACTTACTCAATTTCAGCAAAGATTAGATTGGATTGCTTTGAAGCCTCAAACCTTGATGTCTGATTTAGATCTTAGCGTAATTGGCGAAATGGTTGAAAATAAGGCTACACCTTATAATTTAAAAAAATATGCACAGTTACTTGTTTACAATCATAAGCTTGATGAGGCGGAGAAACAATTATTTGTTTTACAACAATTGTATAAGCAAAAAATAAGTTTGGCAGAAATTATGGAATTAAATAATAAATAAAGTTGTAAAATTCATCTACTTTATCTTTTAAGGGATAAAGTAGATGAAATGCTTTAAATTTGGCTTTGGATATAGTTTTCGATGCCAACATTTTCAACTAAATTAAGTTGTGTATCGAGCCAATCCCAATATTCTTCTTCTTTCTCTAAAATTTCCTGAACTAAATCACGTGTAACGTAGTCTTGTTGTGTTTCAGCAAGTTCAACAGCTTGTTTAATCGCTTCAATGTTTTCTTTTACTTTACGAATGTCGCAATTGAGGACTTCGATGGTATGTTGCCCAATATACAATTTACCTAGATGCTGTAAATTAGGTAGACCTTCTAAGAATAAGATCCGTTCAATGACCTTATCTGCATGTTTCATTTGACGAATTGATTCTTTATATTCAGCGGAGCCAAGTTTTCCAATTCCCCAGTCATTAAACATACGAGAGTGTAAAAAATATTGGTTAATTGCAGTTAAATGGTGATAAAGCACCTGATTCAGTTGATTAATCACGTCTCGATTGCCTTTCATTGCACTTACTCCATAACACCGTGATGCCCTAGTTTTTAAGGCAATTTATATGATTTTAATCAACAAATAATAATCTGACGAGTAAATTATAGAACGGCAAATGAAAATCACAATCAAAATACGAAAAGCATTTTGGATTTATACTAAAGTGAATAACTGAAATAAAAAAACCGCTTATCCGAGGAATGGTTAAAGTTCGACAAGAAGCGGTGGAGTCGTAAACAGATAGTTAAATGAGGTTGTTGAGGTGTTGGATTACTTTAAATTATGCAGCAACTGAAATACGAGCAGCTATTTCTGCGAGCTCATCACTAATAATAGAACGGGCTTCGGGTGCACAGCGACCACAGCAAGTGCCTAAGTCGAGTAAATCACGAATTTCACGATAACTTTCAGCGCCGTTTGCAACAGCGTCTTTGATATCTTGATCTGTGATTCCACGGCATAAACAGACATACATGGGAGTGATCCACAAATATTAATGCGATAATTGATATTATTGATAATTGTTATCGTTTGTCAATGAATTTCATTCTTAGAGTGAATATATTCTTATTGAGAATTTGAATAAAAAAATACCACCTGATCGGTAGTATTCTTTCTTCATTTTATCTATTTGATAAATATAGTATTTAATTCTGTGTTGGAATAATAACAATACCATCCATTTCGACTAGTGCACCTTTAGGTAGGCTTGCTACACCCAATGCTGCACGAGCTGGATACGGCTGAGCAAAATATTCGCCCATAATTTGGTTCACCAATTGGAAGTGAGAAAGATCTGTAAGGAAAATATTCAATTTAGCGATATCTGCTAAGCTGCCACCTGCGGCTGCGCATACTGCTTTTAGATTGTCGAATACACGACGAATCTGAGCCTCAATACCTTCTACAAGTTCCATACTGTATGGGTCTAAGCCAATTTGACCTGAAAGATAGAGCGTATTGCCAACAAGAATTGCTTGAGAATATGTTCCGATAGCAGCAGGGGCGTGTTCAGTATGAATAACTTGACGTGACATTAAGCTCTCCTATGTCATTGTTTCTATCTTAAACAATGTGACTTTAACACAAAAGTTTGGCTCGGAAACGGTCGAATACTGTTTAGTCGCAATTGTTTGCAAATGATTCATTGGCTTTAAGAATAAGGAATCTTTCAATTTTAGGTTTGGGCGAACATCGCGTATTAAACGATTAACTGACTTTTGCAACCTCTGGTTGAGCGGTTGGCATATTTAAGCGTTCAATCCGTGGGAAGCCAAAATGCATGCGTAAATCACGAATAATTTGGGCAATTTGATTTCGATTGCTCACGACTATATTCACATAGGTTTTCTGGTCTTGTGAATAGACCATTTCTACGCCTGTTTTGGCTTTTCGGCATTGATAAATCAGGTCAGAAATTTGTTCGTCACTCATCGTCATATGAATACATAAGAATGCACTAAAGCGAACATCATCAATTTCTTCTGATTGCCAGTGTAAAGGCATAATGTTTTCAGGATGGAGGTGTTGTTCATGCAGTAAATTACGGCAGCGTGAACGATGTACGATTAAACCACGTCGAGATAAATGTCCTTGAATTGGATCGCCAAGCACAGGATTACAACAGTGTGCATATTTTACATCAACACCCTCAGTTCCTAAAATCAAGCGATCAGAAGTTTCATGATGCTGAGAGTGGTAATCTTGAGCAAATAAATGATTGGCAACCAATTGAGGTAATAAATCCCCAACTGCGATTTGTTCAAATAGCGTATCTTTATCAGCTAAATGTCGCCACTCAAGTACACTAATCCAGTCCTCTGCTGAAAGGTCATCTATAGAGCGATGAAATAGTTTTAAAGCGCGGTTAAGTGCTTGTTGACCTACAAGGCGTTGCTCATCAATGTCTTGTTCTCTTAGCAAATTCTGTAATGCGCGGCGTGCTTTTTGAGTATTAATAAAACTGAGCCAATCTGGATTCGGTGTTGCTAATACGTCTGTGATAATTTCAACTACTTGTCCGCTATGCAATGGGGTTGAAAGAGGACGGATTTCACCATCCACTTTTGCACCAACAGCATGATTGCCTAAAAATAGGCTAGCTGAGTAGGCGAAATCAACGACAGTGGCGCCTTGAGGAAGCTCATGTAATTGACCATGCGGCGTATAGACCCAAATTTTTTCCTGATGTAAATAATCAAGTAAATCGCTAAAAGTGGTTTTTGCACAATCACTATCAATGAGCGTATTTAGATTCTGCATCGAAGCTTGAATTGCCGAACGGCATGCTTGAGGTGCATTCTCTCCGAGTACTACACCAAAACGAGCAGCTTTACGCATTAATTCGGTTTGGATAGTCAAAGATAATGTTGTTTTTTCACCTTTTAGCTTAATCATTAATGATTGATTGCCACCTGGTAAAGGGCGGCGAATATGATCGTTATATTGTAAGACTTGAAAATTATCTTTGAGTGCTTCAACTAGACGGTCGCAATCAGCAATACTTTGCAGAATAATTTCAAAAGCATGGCTATGGCTTAATTCATTTAAGTCAATTTCGTTTTTTACAAAATGACGCAATAGTTCGATGTTATTATTTTTCTTCTTAATACGCCCTTGTAGATTATATTTTTTAAGCAAATCTGATAATTTTTGCTCCCATACCGCTTGGTATTCACAACGTTTGGGTTTGGTTTCTAATAATGCGGTTTGCACATCATTAAACATATCCAAATCAAGATTTTGATAACATAAGTGTTCTAGGTTATCGGCCATCTCATTCATACCGACAAGACGTGCCATGGGTACGAAAATATCAAAGGTTTCTTGCGCGATACGTGCTCGTTTATCTGGACGTAATGCGCCTAAAGTCGTCATATTATGATAGCGATCTGCTAATTTAATAATAATGACACGCGGATCTTGTAAGGTGGCTTGTAGAATTTTGCGAAATGATGCTGCCTTGTTATATTCTTTATCACTAGAATGGCTGAGTTTAGTCACACCATCAACAAGTTCGGCAACGACAGATCCAAATTTTTCACCAATTTCATCTTTGCTAAATTCAGTATCTTCTATCACGTCGTGTAATAAGGCTGCCATAAGCGTATCAGCATCTAAACGCATATGTGCTAGAATGCAACCCACAGCAATAGGATGAAGAACGTAGGGTTCGCCGCTTTTTCGCGTAATACCACTATGTGCTAAATCAGCAAAATCACAGGCAGCAAGTACACTCTGAATGTCACTATCTTTGAGATAGGCTTCAATAATGACCTTGAGTTGTTGCTTGGCTTGGCTGACCTCTTCGCCTGGCATAAAACACCTTTTATAACATGAATTCAGGAATAAATAAGACTAGCTTCTAATGAAAAGCATATTGTGAAACTTGTCAATTTGTTCATTAGAAAAACTCGTAAATTTTTTCAATGAAATATATTGTTTTTACCAATATAGCGCTGAAATTTTCAACAAACAAAAAAGCCCAGTGTATTCACAATGGGCTTTTAGACAAAGCAAATCCAATTTAGAAAGAGAAGCCTTCTAAATTTAATGAGTTTGTAGACAACACCATATCAAGATTTGAAGTCTGATAATCTTGATCGCGTTGTTTTAAAATTTCTTTAGTGACATGACCTGCCGCAATTTCGCGTAATGAAACGACTGTTGGTTTATCATTATCCCATTCTACAGTTGGTTCCATACCTTGACGTGCTAATTGGCGTGCACGTTTACTCGCTACCAGTACTAACTCAAAACGGTTATCTACGTGGTCTAAACAATCTTCAACGGTTACACGTGCCATAAGTTGTCTCGTTTGAACATTACATTTGAAAAGACTAAATAGTATAAAATGCTTTTAAATAAGACTCAAGTTATTCGCGATTAAGGGTGATTAACTTTTCAATTAATTGCTGGTGACGAGCACTTTGCTGTAAGGTAACTAAACGATTTGCTGTAATAATTGCTTCTAAATCATGAACAGCTTTATTGAAATCATCATTGATGATGATGTAATCGAAATTTGCGAAATGACGCATATCTTCTACAGCGCAACTTAAACGATGTTCAATTACTTCAACTGAATCTGTTCCACGATTAGATAATCGTTGTCTTAAATCATATTGAGTTGGCGGTAAGATAAAAATTTGTTTTGATTCAGGAAAAAGTCGACGAACTTGATCAGCGCCCTGCCAGTCAATTTCGAGTAACACATCATGGCCTTGTTGTAATTGTTCTTTAACTTTGGCTTGAGATGTACCGTAGTAATTACCAAATACTTCTGCATACTCAATAAAACCACCTTGTTCTACTTGAGCTAAAAAAGTTTCAGTATCAGTAAAATGATAGTGAACACCATCTAGTTCACCAGGGCGTTGACCGCGTGTAGTATGAGAGACAGAAACGTGTAAATTGCTGACTCGATCGAGTAGGGCTTTAACGAGAGATGTTTTGCCTGTTCCTGATGCCGCAGAAACGACAAACAATAGACCCGACATGATATTTTTCCTGATATGATAAAATATCTTGGCTATTGTAGTGTAGCGTGCCATTAAACGAAATAGTTTGGTATAAATATTCAGGTGATAAGAGAGGATGTTATGGAAATTGTATTGGCCAATCCGCGAGGTTTCTGTGCTGGTGTTGACCGTGCGATAGCAATCGTCAATCGCGCACTAGAATGTTTTAATCCGCCAATTTATGTCCGTCATGAAGTGGTGCATAACAAGTTTGTGGTTGATGATCTACGTCAGCGTGGCGCAGTGTTTGTTGATGAGCTGGATCAAGTGCCAGATGGTTCGATTGTAATTTTTAGTGCTCATGGTGTTTCAAAAGCTGTACAACAAGAAGCAGATCGTCGAGGTCTAAAGGTATTTGACGCAACTTGCCCTTTAGTGACTAAAGTACATATTGAGGTCACGAAATATGCCAGAGAAGGAACTGAAGCAATCCTAATTGGGCATGAGGGGCATCCAGAGGTCGAAGGTACAATGGGGCAATATGATAAATCTGGTGGTGGAAAGATTTATTTGGTTGAAGATGAAGAAGATGTTGAAGCTTTAGTGGTTGAGCATCCTCATAAAGTTGCATTTGTCACTCAAACGACGCTTTCGATTGATGATACTGCTAAGGTCATCGATGCTTTAAGAACGAAATTTCCTAAGATCCAAGGTCCGAGGAAAGATGACATTTGTTATGCCACTCAAAATCGTCAAGATGCAGTACGTGATTTGGCGGAACAATGTGATGTAGTGTTGGTAGTAGGTTCTCCGAATTCATCGAATTCAAATCGCTTACGTGAGTTGGCAGAGCGGATGGGTAAATCTGCTTATCTAGTGGATAATGCTGATCAGCTTGAAAAAGAATGGTTTAAGCAGGAAAGTAAAATCGGTGTGACTGCTGGTGCATCTGCACCAGAGATACTAATCAAACAAGTGATTCAACGATTACAAGATTGGGGTGCAACCCCTCCTAAAGAGTTGGATGGACGAGAAGAGAACATTACATTTAGCTTACCTAAAGAGTTACGTATTCAGGTGATACAGGCCTAATTTTTATAGAAAAATGTGAACTTGAAATGGATAGGGTACAGCCTATCCGTTTTTTTATGGAGTTTATCTGCTTTGTATTGGTTCTGTAAAAATAAGATTTAATATAAAGTAAGGGAATTTGGATAATTAGGTGTAAAGCGATGGGGAACAATCGAGGATTCACCTTAATAGAAATGATGGTGACGATTGCGGTGTTAGCTGTCGTTGCAGCTATCGCCGCGCCTTCTTTTGTACAAATGATAGCAACTCAACAGCTAAATCAAGCTACTCGTTTAATGTCAGTTGGACTGAATGAGGCTAGAGGGCGTGCTTCGGCAATGAGAGCTACAGTTGTTGTTTGTCCAAACAAAAAAGCTGACGGTAGTGAAATTACTGCAAAAAGTTGCGTAGAAACTGCAATTTCTGGTGCGGATGGGAATAAATATATTAGTCAAAATCGCGTAGTTATTGTCAGTATACCTAATAAAGCTAATGTTGATTCTACAAGTGCAACTAAAGGTGCTGTAATTACTCCTACGGGAACATTGGATACATCATTAAATGATATAACAGACTCTAATAGAATAAAAAAATTTGTATTTTGTTCCAATGGAACTTCTAAAATTGTTTCAATAACAATTTTAGGAACTGTAAGCCAAAGTCAAGGAACCTGCTAATGAAACTAAAAACGAGTGAGTTGGGTATCGGAATGGTAGAAGTGTTAGTTGCCTTAGTCTTGCTCGCTATAGGTGTTCTAGGTTATACCGCTCTGCAACTTCGTGCAGTAGACGCAAGTAATGAGGCTTTGACTCGTTCCCAAGCAACAGTTCTCTTGCGCAGCCTTACGGAAAGTATGAGGGCGAATAATGGTGGTCAAAGCTCATATCCTACAGCTATTCAAAGTTATGTAAGTATTCAAGGAAAAAGCGCTCCAAAATCGTGTTTTAACGCGACCTGTACTTTTAATGAAATAGCTACTTATGATGCTTATCAAGTCGCTCGTTCTGCATCAGCGTTGGGCATAAGTATAACGATGGCAAACTGTCCTGGTGCTGCTGGGAAAGTAAAAAGACAATGTTTATTTGCTGCATGGGATGATACTGAGTTAAAGGCTACGGACTATAGTAAATGTATGAGTGATAGTGGTGTTTATGTAATGTTTTCAAGATGCTTGATGATGGAGGCTTATTAAAATGACAAGACAAAGCTTTTATTCAAAATCAAGAATCAAAGCCCAAGTTGGCTTTACCTTAGTTGAGCTAGTTGTTGCTTTGGGTTTAGGTTTAATTATTACTGGTGCAGCATTACAACTATTTACAAGTGGAATTATTAATACACGATTACAGCAAGCTGGTTCTGAGTTGCAAGATAGCGGTGTTTTTGGCTTGGATTACATTGCTCGTGATATTCGCTTAGCAAATTATGGAAATATAAATCAACCAGCATTGACTGATGTCGTTCCTTATGCTGGCGTTGTTTTAACCAGTGGTTCTAGTACTTCAAATTTGCCTTTTAGTATTTCAAATGCAGTTAGTACGACAAATAGTGGTGTATCTAATGTAAATGAATCTAAAAGCGATCAATTAGTTATACAGTTTTTAGCTCCAAATGATATGGTGAACTGCGAAGGCCTTTTGGTTTTTGCTGGTGATTATATTATTCAACGATATTTTTTACGACAAGATACGAGTGGTGGGGCGACAGATTATGCTTTAGTCTGTGATGCAAACAAACCAAAAGCCAATAGAGGTGATGTTACTGGTTGGCCTAAATTAGCCACAGATATACAAGATTTTAATGGGGCTGGTGAGGTGATTATGCCTCGAGTTGATCAGGTTCAGTTCCTATTAGGTACAAAAACAACAACAACTTTTGCTTACTATACATTTGATCAATATCTTGCAGCAGCCAAAGCGGCACGAACAGCTGTTCCTGCTCAAAGTGTACCTAGAGTCGTTTCTATTAAGATGTCTGTTTTAGTTCGCTCTAAAGATGACACAAAAAATAATTATATTGATCCAGGGCAACCTCTACAGTTTTCCAATGGAACTGTTACACCAAAAGATACGAAGACTAAATACCTCAGACGTGAATACAATACGATTGTATCGTTGCGAAATGGTTTAGGAGAAAAAATATGATTTCTTCAGTTAAACAAAAGGGTGTAACTTTAATTGCGACTTTATTTACACTACTCATTATCACGATTGTTGGGGTATTAGCTATACGTGTTGCAATGACTTCTTTGAATATAGCGACTAATGCTCAGGTTAATCAATTTCTAAGTCAGACTGCGGATACACCAATTAATCAGATTTATACCAGTGATTTGTCGACTATGGTTGATTTAAGTGGAGCAGTAGGCTACGCACTGAGTGATAATAAAGTTGAACCAGGAAATGAATATATTTTTTGTTTTAGACCAACTTCGACGCAAAAGTTTGGTGCAGCTTTTAATGTGACGACATTACGCCCGCCTACAACAAAAGATGCAAAAGCGACAGTTGCTGATGGCGGGGCTTCTGGTTTCTGTGATTTAACTAAAGATTTTGGAAGTAAGCGCGAAGCTGTAGTAACACAAGTGGCTGTTAAAGTTCCTGTTGATCCAATTGATTTAGAAACACTACCTCCTGGCGTTACTTTAGGTAGAGGAAGTAATTTAACTGAAGGTGCCATGACTCCAAAAAATATGGTTGAGCAGCAACGTATTCGCGTAACTACAACTGCCATTTTGCCAAGTTTTGCGAGTGATATTAAAGCTGCACAAGCTTGTATTGGAAAAGATGCAGCAACCCCTGGATATATTAATGACAACTTGGATAAAACTACTGCCGGTTTTACGACAGCAGCAGATTGTTTATCAAATTTAGGTGTACCTGTAATTAGTCAGGTACAAGAATTTAATTTACAGACAATTTTTTCTAAAACGTCTTGAGAGTGGGTTAAGAGGATATTGAGATGAAAAAACAAATGAAAAAACCCTCTATTCAAATCAGAGATTATAGGTTTAAGTTAAGTCCTATAGCTGTTGCCTGTGCGACGACGTTAAGCGGGTTTTTAGTTTTATCATCAGTGGCACAAGCTTCTGATATGCAGATTTATGCATCCCCAACAGCGGGTCAAAAGACAATTGTAATGATGTTGGATACATCTGGATCCATGGGGTATGGAGCTGGATATAATAATGGTAACTCGTCTGGATTTGCTATCTATGATGATTATGGTGGAGTTTGTTCAGGTCTAAATACGATCACTTCAGGTACAAGCTATTCAAATGGTAAGTTGTATTCTGTAAAAGCAGGCACAACTCCAGATTATGATCGCAACTTCTGTTATGTATCAAAAGCAAATGCAAATACAGCGGTAACAAATACCGTGACTGGTTGTGAAGCACAACCGCTTGGTGCAACTGGGACTTCAATAACCGGTTATCGTTGTTATGATCGTCTGACGCGACTAAAAGATGGTATGTTTGCGTTATTAAATAGCTCAGATACCGATGCGAAGAAGTTTGTAACAGGAGCAGATGCTCAGGCGAGTCTTTCTGAAACCTTTGTGGGGGTCGGTAACTTCTCAGCAAATGGTGATGGTAAAACTGCTCAGATATTAGTCCCATCAAAAAAACTCGGTGATGTGGGGAGTACGCAGCGGACGGCATTAAAAACGGCAATCGCTGGATTAACTGCAAATAATGGAACTCCATCAGCTCATGCTTATGCTGAAGCAGCTTCATATTTAATGGGGACAACCACTTATTCAGAACAGAATTATAATATTAAAAGGTACACACGGTATTTAAGTCGAAGTTATACGACTAGTTATAATGCTTTTAACAGAACTTATACCTATACCTATACCTATTATGTTCAGACTTGTAGAACCTCTAGCTCTGTGAATTTAGATACCAGTATACAAACTTGTAGTCGGTGGAATAGTGCAACTCAGACTACTGGGACAAGTACAGGTAGTACCTCAAATAACCCTGTTTGGACGAATCAGCCTGTTATTCAACCTACAGGTGGTTGGTTAGATTCTGCTAATGCTAATGAATTCTATGCTGGAGATTACTATACTTATACTGTCGTGAATGGTGATAGTGGTACCCCAACTTCTAAGTTAAATGATACGTCAAGTAACCCCGATATTGTAATTAATAGAGCTGCGACGGATGCAGATGCGCAGTATAAGTCACCATTACCAGCAAATCAGGCGAGTTGTGACGGCCAGGGTGTATATTTCCTATCTGATGGTGCTGCAAATGCGAGTAATAATGATCGTGCTGCAGCATTGATGCAGAAATCTTTAGGAAGCCTTGCATTTCAGTGTTCAACTGATTTACCAAATCAGAATGATGCAAATAGTGCATGGAACTGTATGGGGGCATATGCAAAATCATTATTTAATCCGTCTAAGAACCCTAAAGGGCGCTCAATTCAAACAGCATTTGTAGGCTTTGGTAGTACTTTCTTTACTTCTAATATTGAACAAACCTCAAGTGTTGATACACAAAATGCTTGTCGAATGAGTTCACGGGCTTATAACGATCCTTTAACGGGTGCTGCTCCGAATGATAAATGTTCTCCTGGCTACGGGGGGAGTTTAGCTGTCAGCAGTCCTACAGCGAATACCAGTGGAACCGCAAGAAGTGATGGTTATAACTATGATGGTGGATATGGAAATGGTGGATTTTTCCAAGCGTCAACATCTGATGATGTAACTAAAAGTGTTGTGCAATTTATTAACTCACTTGGCGCAACACCACCAGATCCATTGTCAACTGGTGCTATTTCTGTTCCTGTAGATGCTTTGAACCCTAATGGTTTTCAACCTTATGGTTATTTAAGAGCATTAAAACCTCAGCCAGGTAAGAATTATCTGATTTGGCAGGGCAACTTGAAAAAATATAATATTATTGATGGTGCTTTGAAGGATGGTGGAAAAACTGTATTCACGGCTTTAGGTGCATTAAATAAAGATACTAAGGATCTTTGGAATGCTTCAGCGTTATCTGATCAAGGTTTGATAGAGAAGGGAGGCGTATATGAAAAATTACGTTTACCTACAGTGACTTCTCCAAGTACATTTAGAACAGTGGTGACTGATATTGCTAGTGTTAATAATGGCGCTATAGTTAAAACATCAACACCAAATAGCAGCCTATTAACGATTTCTAGTCAGGATTCAACCACTAGTAGCACCACATTATTAGATGATTTTAAGAACAAAAATATTCTGAAAGATCTTTCGTTAAGTCTTAAAGTTAGATTACTTAACTATTTGGGATATGACTTAGACTTAGCAACAACAACAACATTACCTGCAACTCTAACCCCACCTAAAGATCCATTTGTATCCATGGGTGCAAGTATTCATTCTTATCCAGTACAGCTTACTTACTCTGGTGATTTAGATGCAAATGGCGATCTCACGGATACAAGACAACAATCTGTACTATATGCCAGTATGGAAGGCGGTTTACGTATTGTAGATGCTCAGACGGGCGCGGAACAAATGGTTTTCCTTCCAGCTGATATCCTAAATAAAGATGCATCCCGAGCATTAAGACGTAGTGAGCCGGGTAGTCTTACTTATGGTGTCGATGGAGCTTGGGTTGCTGATTCAGCATATAAATTTAGTAGCACTTCCTCAGCATCATCTGTAGTTGCGAAACAAATGAATGTTTATGGTGGAATGCGTATGGGGGGGGAAAGTTACTACGGTTTAGATGTCTTAACACCTAAATCCCCTAAATTCTTATTCCGGGTTGGCAGCGATTTAGCCGATTATAGCAGAATGGGACAAACATGGTCTAAACCAGTACTTGCAAATATTCGTTATAACAACAAGATCACTAGAGTGATGATTGTTGGTGGTGGATATGATGCGTGTTATGAGAATCCACAATTTAGATTGGGGAATGCAAATCCAACTGAATATGGTGGTGGCTGTAATAAGACTGAAGCGCAAGGTAATGCAATCTACATTATTGATGCTCAAACTGGTAAGCGTTTATGGTGGGCTAGCTCCTCTGGTGCCAATATAAATAACTCAAATATGAAGCATAGTATTGTGAGTCGTATAAGTACGCTCGATCGAGATGCGGATGGCTTGGTAGATCATCTGTATGTTGGTGATCTTGGTGGGCAAGTTTTCAGAGTGGATTTAAATAATGCTAAGGATACTCCGACTAGTAATTTAGCATTGCGTGTTGTAAGACTAGCAAATCTAGGAAGTGATACGATTGCGAGTGGTAATCAACCTCGTTTTTACCAGCCGCCAACGATCACTATTCATGATTCTGGCACTAATACTTTTATTCTAGTTGGTATTGCTTCTGGCGATAGAAGTACACCATTGGATGTGAGTCCGACCGTAGGTCGAGAAGGAATGTTGCCTTCTGCCGCATTAACTGGACGCCCAACCAATAAGGTTTTTGGTTTAATTGACCGAGATTTCATTAATAAGAAACTGAATATGGCTTCAGCCGGTGTAAATCAGGTTGTTGATGGTGACTTGAAAACGAAGGATATTACATTAAGTTCTTTACAGCAGAATCCTCAAAACTTATCTGGTGATATTTCAACAGTATTTTTTGGTGGAGGAAAAGAAGGTTGGTATCGTTCCTTATCAAGTGATTATACTGGCTCGGAAGTGAGCGGTCGTACAGCTGGTGGTATTAAGGCGTTTGAAGAAGAACCGATGGCCATAACGAACTATTTATATGTTCCCGTTTATGACCCTCAAGGTACTGGTGTAGAGGCACAAGATCCTTGTAAGCCACGAATTATTGGTGAAACGGATATTCAACAGTTCTGCTTGCCTTTTGGTGTATGTCTTGATAGTGATGGTAAGAAAAATAGTACGGCAGAAGCAGAAACTGGATTCCAAATCTCAGGCGGTAAAAATTTGAATGTAGTTGGTATTGGCATCCGAGGAATTACATTAGGACCTAAACCACCTGGTGGTTCAAATCCATCTCCAAACAGTTGTGGAAGTCTTACACTCATTGGTAATACACAAGGTAAGGGTACTTGGGAATGTAAACGACTATTAAATCCAATACGGTGGTATGAACGTTATGTTACAGCACAAACAAAATGATGATATGGGAGTACCCTCTAACCGAGGGTACCAAGATCAGGTGGGTTTTACACTGATAGAGCTTATGGTTGTAATTTTTATACTTTCAATTATTGCCGCAGTTGGTATACCTAGCTATAGAGATCAGGTGCGTAAGGGTGTAGCTTCTAGTGCCGAACAAGAAATGCAGAAAATTGCAGAGCAATTAGAACGATATAAGGCTAAAAATTTTACCTATCGTAAATTCGATCCTAACTATATTTACAGCCAAGACCCAAACGCACCGAGTTTAACGGAAATTATATTGCCTTTGAATGCAACAGGCTCTGATATAAAGTATAAAATTACGATTCGTGATTTACAGGATACAACTAAGCCTTTAACCGATAGTTCTGCTGCTGGTAGAGGATGGAGCATCCAAGCTTTAGCAATTAATGACCCTAAAAATTATAATTTTTTGATGACTAGTGAGGGACTACGTTGTAAAAATATAAGCAATATAACGTATACGTCTTGTGGTATAAATTCCTCAGTATGGTGAGATTATGAGTCATAAAGGCTTCACATTAATAGAGATGTTAGTTGCAGTAGCAATAATTGGTATTATAGCTGCTGTTGTATATCCCTCTTATCAGAATTATGTGAAAAAAACCAATCGAGTTGATGTTCAGACTGAAATGTTATTGATTTATAGAGATCTTGAAAATTATAAATCGGCTAAAGGTACATATGCGAATGCAAAATTAAAAAATGGTACATTCACAGAGAGCTATCCTTTAACGGGAACAGCGCAATATACAATTAAATTAGATATTGCATCTAATAACTCTTCTTGGACATTAACTGCATCACCAATTACAAGTAGTACGCAAGTCGGAAATGGAGATATTGTTTTAAATAATAAAGGATATAAATGTTGGATTAAGGCTACGACATGTACTCCTGCTCCTAATACAGATTGGACCGGCAGCTAAAAACAAAATTCAAAACTGTGGATAACTCTTAATTTAGTCTTTCTTTCAGAGCAAATATAACGTAGAATATTGCCCTCTATGAAAGGGGTTTGAAGTGCTGCCGATGGTCGGCGCAGGGATAATCCGTAAAAATTATAAGGTTGTTCTCATGGTTGTTATTCGTTTAGCGCGCGGTGGTGCAAAAAAACGTCCATTCTATCAAATCATTGTAACTGATAGCCGCAATGCACGTGATGGTCGTTTCATCGAGCGTATTGGTTTCTTTAACCCAACTGCACAAGGTAAAGCTGAAAAAGTTCGTTTAGATGCTGACCGTTTCGCTCACTGGGTTGCTCAAGGTGCTCAACCTTCAGATCGCGTTGCTTCTTTAGCTGCTCAAGCTAAAAAAGCTGCAACTACTGCATAATTGTAGTAGGTAGCCCATGACATCAACACAGAATGTGCCAGAAGATCGTATTCAGATTGGACAGTTACGTTCAGCTTATGGATTGAATGGGTGGCTCTGGGTTTACTCTAATACAGAACCCATGAGCAATATGTTTGACTACCTTCCTTGGTATATTGAAACCAAGGAAGGTTGGCAAACGATTGATGTAAAACGTTGGAAACCACACGGCAAAGGCTTGGTTGTTGCATTAAAAGGCGTGAATGATCGCACGGGTGCAGAAAACTTAGTTGGTGCAAATATCTGGATTGCCAAATCACAGCTTCCTAAAGCAAATGTAGACGAGTACTACTGGTCTGATCTTAAAGGTCTAACAGTGTTAGGTCTTGATGATGAAGAACAAGAAGTGAATCTCGGTCAAATCTACGAACTGTTTGAAACTGGTGCTAATGATGTCATGGTCGTGAAAGCGACACCTGATAGTATTGATGCTGAAGAGCGAATGATTCCTTGGCATAAAGATGTGGTACAACGCGTTGATCTTGAAGCTGGTCGTATTTACGTCAATTGGGGCGTAGACTACTAATCCTTTTTGGAATAGTAGCGCAGCAGGAAAATAGAGGAGTCTGCGGTGTTTTTTGCAGTCATCACATTGTTTCCTGAAATGTTTGAAGCGATTACAGCGCACGGGATTAGCGGGCGTGCAGCAAAGCGTGACATCGTGCAAGTCAATTGCATTAACCCACGAGATTTTGCTGAGGGCAACTACAAACGAGTGGATGAACGTCCTTTCGGTGGTGGTCCTGGTATGGTGATGATGGCTGAGCCTTTGGCAAAAGCAATTAACCATGCTAAACAACTTGCAACACAAGCAGGCTGTGTTCATGCCCCAGTGGTGTATATGTCACCGCAAGGGAAAACCTTAAATGAGCAGGCAGTACAACAATTCGTTGATTATGATGGTTTGATTGTATTGTGTGGGCGTTATGAGGGTGTCGATGAGCGTTTAATCCAAAATTATGTTGATCAAGAATGGTCAATTGGGGATTACGTTTTATCGGGTGGTGAACTGCCAGCGATGGTGTTGCTTGATAGTATTATTCGTCGATTGCCAAATGTCATGTCTGACGAGCAATCTGCGATCCAAGATTCTTTTGTGGATGGTCTTCTTGATTGTCCACAATATACCAAGCCAGACCATTTCGAAGGGTTAGATGTGCCTGAGGTACTTAAATCAGGACATCATGCCAATATTGAGAAATGGCGTTTTTTGCAGCGTTATCAACGAACTTTAGATCGTCGACCAGAGTTGGTTGATAAAGTTGAGTTGACTAAACAGCAAAAAAAATGGCTAAAAGATTCGCAAGACTAAACTGTTAGAAGTTTGTGTTTGCAACAGACGAGAAGCTTTGCTTCGAGTTACTACTTAAACTGAGTTTAAGTTGAAAATAGGCTCTTTAGAGTAATTTTGCTTTAAAGGGAAAGTTAAACGAGCGATATGCGTTTTAGCCTCTATCCTCAGCGGTGTAAGAGACCTCTTCTCTCCCGCAAATATTGGAGATTCCACAATGAGTGGTAAACATCCTTTAGTTCAAGCTGTTGAAAATGCACAGTTAAAAACTGATATCCCTGCTTTTGCTCCTGGTGACACTGTTATCGTTCAAGTTAAAGTAAAAGAGGGTGACCGTGAGCGTCTTCAAGCATTTGAAGGTGTTGTAATCGCGAAGAAAAACCGTGGTTTAAACTCTGCTTTCACAGTTCGTAAAATCTCTAGCGGTGTTGGTGTTGAGCGTGTTTTCCAAACTCACTCTCCAATCGTTGCTAAAATCGAAGTGAAACGTCGTGGTGACGTTCGTCGTGCTAAACTTTACTACCTACGCGAGTTGTCTGGTAAAGCTGCACGTATTCGTGAAAAGTTACCAGCTCGTAAACAAGGTTAATTTTAACTTTGTTGTAAAGCAAAAAAATGCGCCTTTGGCGCATTTTTTTATGTCTGCTCTATAGTCCTTGTAATTTTAGTCGATTGGCATGTTGACGATAAATATCAATTGGATCAGGTGCAAACAGTGATTTCAAACCTAAAACCTGATTCACCTCATCTGCATGATTCCAAGGGAGATTGTCTCTAATTGTGCGTCCAAACTTAGCGCTACAACGGCTCACCATACCATCATTATCTCCTTTAATATCGACAATTAGGCTCGTACCTGCAAATAGGGGATCAAGTGGGTCAAGAATGTTTGTGACGGCTTGAGTCCCTGAGAATGAATACATATATATTCCTTTCTCTTGATAATTACCTTCGCCACATGTTGTAGTTGGTACGCCCATTGGGAATCGTGTATTGAATTTGGTTGAACCTTCTACCGAAATACTACGTCCAGCGGCTAAAGCATCGTGAGGATAGCTTTTTGGATCAAGTCCTTGTGCCCATGTAATTGCGCCTGAAAAGAAGTTGACTACTGCGGCCCCAGCACTACCTAATGCAGTTCCATCCACTTTCATAATCAAACTGGCAACGGGTGAACCTTTATGGGTTCCGCTTACACTGGTTAATGAGGCAACTTTATTCGGCATAATGCCAGCAACGTAACGGATCGTTGGACCACCTTGGCTATGACCAATTAAATTAACTTTAGGTTGTCCAGTAATCGCAATAATTTCTTCAACTTGTTGCGCTAGTTGTTCACCACGAATTTCATTTGAATTAAAAGGTGAAAGTCGTGTCGCCCAGACATTTGCACCATTACGAGCAAGGTCAGGTAGGATTTGATGCCAATAATCAACGCCTAATGGGTCACTTCCAACGCGTGAAAAACCTGCGACACCATGTACAAAGACCATTGGATATTTGGTTTTTGCATATGTTGATGTGACATTATTGTCTTTAACTTGCGTTGTATTTGATGCGTAACTTGTTGATACGCCCATTGCTATCATAGATAGTGCAAGACAGCGGATTAGTTTTTGCATGATATTTCTCTCGATTTTTGTTTTCATATGGGTCTTGATGTTCTTGCGAACGAGACATTGCATCCATGCTAAATAGCGTTATTTCAATGCCTTAAGATGTTTTTTAATTACTAAAAGGTAAGGTTCCTCCTTGGTCATAGACAGTTTCAAAAGTTTGCAAACGCTGTTGTTCTTGTGTTGATTGGAATTGTTTTTGTTTGAGTTGTTGAACTGCTTGATCTTTAGCTGAAGTGCTCAGATTGCTATCTACAATTGTTTTACGTTCATCAAGATAAGATTGAACTCGCTGTTTCCAATCAGATCGTTGTTGATCGAGTTGCTCTAAACGTTGAGTAGCAGCCTCGCCAACTAAACTGACACGCATATCACGCAGCTCTTGGTTTGAGCCATGTCTTGCTTTGATTTGTGCAGTTAATGAATGTAAATCATCGAGCTTAGATAAATCTTTGAGATTGTCTTGCCAATCTTGAGGAAGTTGCTCAAAACGTTGTTGTAGTTGTTTTGCTTTCGCTGATGCATCTAATTCTTTATTTTCTAGAATTTTCATGCGATCAATGGTGTATTGTTGATAGATATCCTCTGATCCAAAAAGTCCCTCAATTTCGGTATTTGAAAAAAAATGCTGCTTTAAATCATGCATCGAATTAAAAATAGCTTGGAAATATTGATAGCTTTCCTGTGTGGGTTGTTGAGTCTGTAATTTACTGAGCTCTTGGCGATATTCTAAATAACGTGACCATAAAGTTAAAACTTGCTGTTGTTGCGAAGCTTGAAATGTTTTAGCGATATAAAGCTGAAAGTTATGCCGAATTTCATCAATATTTCGCTCGCCATATTGAGAAATAAAATACTCAAAACAATTCCGCGTGTGTTCATTCACAATTAAATGCTGAGCGCTATTGAATTGTAATTTGCAGTCAATCTCAGTATCCATTTGGCTGGTGCTATTAAAAGAAGCATCAAGTTGATTGATATTCTTTGGACGCTTATGTAGCTGTGATGGATTGCTGTTGTTGCTATATTGATCAGTTGAGTTAAGTGATTGCTGAGACTGATTTGGATATAACCAATACAATACGCTCAGCGTGACTGCTGAAATGATCAATAAGCTACATAATAATGCTATTTTTTTTCCATTTTTATTCATTAAGCATAATCCATTTGCTTTTAATTTCGGAAACGAAAATAAATCTATCATAAATGTTGCTTTTTTGAGCGTTTAATTTTTAAAAATCCGATGAATAGTTTTGATAAAATACACCTTTCTTGTTTGACTTTTCATTTATGAAAAAAAGCTCTTATCGCCATCTGAGTGGTGTTTTCTTATTAAATAAGCCATTAGGTTTAAGTTCTAATTCGGCATTGCAAAAAGTACGTCGACTTTTTAATGCACAGAAAGCAGGACATACAGGTGCTTTAGATCCGCTTGCAACAGGTTTATTACCGATTTGCTTAGGGGAGGCAACCAAGTTTTCGCATTATTTATTGGATTCTACCAAGCGTTATCAAACAACTGTAAAACTTGGACAAACAACTGCTACGGGTGATGTTGAAGGGGAAATTCTTCAACAAAGAGATGTACCCGCATTAACTGAAGCTAATATTGAACAGGTTCTAGAACAGTTTCGTGGTGATATCAAGCAAGTGCCACCGATGTATTCGGCACTGAAACGAGAAGGTCGCCCTTTGTATGAGTTAGCGCGCCAAGGAATTGAAATTGAGCGTGAAGCGCGTCCAGTCACTATTTATGAACTCAAGCTTTTAAGTTTTACAGAAGACAGTTTGACCTTAGATGTGACGTGTTCTAAAGGAACTTACATCCGAGTGTTAGGTGAGGATATTGGTGAAGCTTTGGGCTGCGGTGGACATTTAACAAAATTACATCGTACTCAAACAGGTCATTTTGAAATTAATCCAAGTTATACCATCGAATATTTAGAAGGGCTTACTCAGGAACAGCGGGATGCATTATTGTTGCCTGTTTATGCACCTGTTGAACATTTTCCAAGAGTTCAATTACCTGAAGGACGTGAAAAATATTTTGGTAATGGTCAAGAAAGTAATATTGAGCACGAAGCTGCTGCTGAAGTATTGGTATTTGATGGTGAGCGTTGTTTAGGCTTAGCTGAAATTACCGATAAAAAGCGTCTTGTACCAAAACGTTTGTTGAATTTATAAGGTTATATTGATGGAATGGGAGCTGATTCTGAGTTTAGTGTTCTTTGCATTCTGTGCGGGAACAATTGATGCGGCAGTTGGTGGTGGTGGGTTAATTCAGATTCCAGCATTAATGGGTGCATTACCACAAACGGCTCCTGCAACATTATTTGGAACAAATAAACTTGCCTCTATTTTTGGAACGGGTTCTGCAGCTCTTTCATTTGTACGTCGAGTAAAGTTGCAGTGGTCATTATTATGCGTGATCGCAATTTTTGCTTTTATCAGTGCGTATGTAGGTGCAGCCTGTGTTTCACTGGTGCCTACTCATATATTAAGACCGATTGTCTTAGTTATGCTGATTGTGATTGCGATTTATACCTTTATGAAAAAGCAATTTGGGCAAGTACATGTTGATCAACACATCACACCAAAATTATTATTTTTTGCCGCATTGGGTAGTTTAGCGATTGGTTTCTATGATGGAATCTTTGGTCCAGGTACAGGCAGCTTCTTTATCTTCTTTTTTATTCGCTTTCTTCAAGTTGATTTTTTACATGCTTCTGCATTATCCAAGATTGGTAATTTTATGACTAATCTGGCGGCACTGAGCTTCTTTATTCCCGCAGGGCATATCTTCTTTCAGCTTGGTTTTATGATGGCGGCTGCCAATATTGCAGGTTCATTATTGGGTGTACGTTTGGCTTTGAAATACGGTAGTGGTTTTATTCGTATTTTATTTTTGATTTTGGTCAGTATTTTAATTTGTCGGTTGGCTTATCAAATCTTTGTTGTAGTTTAATCTATAAAAATAAACTTTCCATACAAAAACCTACGCAAACATCGCTGTTTAAAAAAGTATCATTTTTTAATATGAAGGCTCAGCCAAACAGATCAACTAGATAAAGAATTGAAGTCAGTGTTGATTATGCTAGCCATCGTAGAGGTAAATAATGAATATATTTGAGGCACTCAGAGAAAGCCACGAACAACAACGTAACTTAGCTGAACGATTAATTCAGACCAGCGGACATACTCAAGAAAGGGAACATTTACTTAAACAGCTTAAGAATGAACTTTATGCGCATTCAGTTGCCGAAGACCGCTATTTATATATTCCTTTAATGTTTGATGATGTGGGTTTAGACATTACCCGCCATGCTTTATCTGAGCATCATGAAATGGATGAGCTCGTTGAAAAATTAGAAGAAACTGATATGAGTAATCCAAGTTGGTTAGCGACAGCAAAACAATTAAGTGAAAAAGTCCATCATCATTTAAAGGAAGAGGAACATAAATTTTTCCAACAGGCTGGAAAAATATTAGAGGATGATGAAAAGGAAAAACTAGGTAAAAAATATCTTACTGAATATCAGAAATATAAAAATGCAGATACCTAATTTTCCATTATAACGAGAATGAGCAGAAAGGAGTGCTCTTACTGTGTTTGAGATTTTTCCCCACGTAAGGTCACTCCAATCGATGCAATCATAATACATGCAAGTGCGATCCACTGGATGAAGCTAATTTGTTCATGCAGTAATACGAGTCCTGCTAAAGCAGCAAGCGCAGGTGCAAGGCTTGAAAGCGTACCATAGCTGAGTTTACTTAAACGTTTTAGTGCCATGAGATCGAGTGCATAAGGAATAGCTGTTGCTAGAATTGCAATGACTAAAGCTTTACTCCAATATTGAGTGTCGAGTAGAGCAGGTGCATTACTCCATAGACCAAAGGGAAGTAAGGTCAGGGCAGAGAAACCAATTGCGATGGTTAAGGCATGCATACCAATATTCTGTTGTACAACTCGATGTCCGAAATAAATATAAAATGCCCAAAATAGTCCAGCACCTAAAGCGCACGCTGCACCAAGATAAGAAAAATGCTGAGTATTTGCATCATGCCAAGGCACCATCAGTACAATTCCTAAGACGGCAAAAGCTACCCAGATGTAATCACTACGTTGCTTAATTGAAAGTAAAGCTAACCCGAGAGGACCGATGAATTCTAAACCGACTGCAATGCCTTGAGGCAGCTTCCCTAAAGAGCTATAAAACAAGATATTCATGCAACCCAAAGAAGCGCTATATAGCAGTAAATCTCGCCATTTTAGGTATTTCAGTTTAGTGATCACTTTCCATGAGCGGAACATGATGGCAACTAGAATAGTCGCAAAACACAGGCGTAATATTGTGACTGTAAGCGGATCAAGTGTCGTAATCAGTTGTTTAGCAAATGAAGCACTGATTTGATAAGCCACCATGGAAAGAACCATGTATAGCACAGCGACCAACTGAATATTTTTCATGGGAGATCTACAAAATCAAAGTAAACAGACCTAAAAATAGGCGCGATGATTATATGCTGTGAAAACGACATTATGGTCATACGGTGACATTTTATTGAGCCTCTTTCTGTTGTCGAGCATGTTGAGTGGTAAAAGTACAACCGATCGATGCAACTATAATCGTTGCTAAAGCCAGCCATTGATTCCAAAGCAAAGTTTCACCCAAAAAGATAAAGCCTGAGAGTGCTGCTACGACGGGTTCTAAGCTCATCAAAGTACCAAAGCTGAGTGGAGTTAAACTGCGTAATGCAATCATTTCTAGCGTAAAAGGTAAGGCACTGGCTAAAATCGCAAGCCCAATAAAATAGTATAAATTGGGCAGTTCAAAGACTCGATCGATGGCACCAGCAGCGAGTGCGAAGGGCAATAAGCACAGCATACCAATACTCATGCCTAAACAAACCGTATGATTGCCTGAGATACCAGATGGCTTTTGCCCTGCAATAATATACAGTGCCCAACATGCACCTGCACCGATGGCAAAGCAAACACCGATTAAATCAAGACCTTGTTGTGCTTGTTGCAAAGGGAATAACAGAACCAACCCAAGAATGGCACAACCGACCCAGATGAAATCATATTTTTGTCGTGCATGAAACAGCGCCACACTGAGTGGCCCAATAAATTCAAAGGCTACGGCTAAGCCCAAAGGTAAACGTTCAAGCGATAAATAGAACAGGGCATTCATGCCTGCAAGTGCAACACCATAGCTAAGAATCGCTTTCCAACGCACCACTTTAAAATTGATGGTCCAAATCTTAAAAATCAATGCCAAGATGATTGCACCAAAGCATAAACGTATGGCTGAGACCGTGAGAACTGGAAAACTTTGGAATAGAATTTTGGCTAAAGAACCGCTTCCTTGTACACACAACATGGCAATCATTAACAACAATAAGGCATGAAGTGGGGTTTTTAACATTAGAGAAGCAACTTATTATTTGAACAATTGGTATATTATTCACATAATAATTCAAATGCGAATAAAAAAGCCACAGCTATTGCTGTGGCTTTTTATAGATTATTCTAAATTTAGCTTAGAACAATACACGTACACGAATTGTGCCTTCAACTTGGCTTAAGGTATCAAGAGCTTCTTGAGAAGCAGATGCGTCAACATCCATAACTAGATAACCAATATCACCTTTGGTCATTAAAGACTGACCAGAGATGTTGATGCCTTGTTCAGCAAATAATGTGTTGATTTTAGACAACACACCTGGCACGTTTTTGTGGATGTGAAGTAAACGGTGTTGACCGTCAGAAAGTGGTAATGCAATTTCTGGGAAGTTCACCGCAGAAAGTGTCATACCTTTATCTGAATATGCAACGAATTTTTCAGCAACTTCTAAACCGATGTTTGCTTGCGCTTCCATCGTAGAACCACCCACGTGCGGTGTTAAAATCACGTTGTCTAAGCCACGAAGTGGAGACTGGAATTCTTCACCATTCGCTTTTGGTTCTTTCGGGAATACGTCGACCGCTGCACCAGCAATGTGACCAGATTTAATCGCATCTGCCAAATCTTCAATAATCACACATGTACCACGTGCAGCATTAATGAAGATCGAGCCTTCTTTCATTTTCGCGAACTGTTCTTTTTTGAAGAAGTTACGTGTAGAAGGAACATCTGGAACGTGTAAAGAAACTACATCAGCAGTTTCTAAAAGCTCATCCAATGAACCCACTTGGCGTGCATTACCTAACGGTAATTTAGTTACCGCATCATAATAGCAAACTTTCATACCTAAGCTTTCAGCTAAAACTGAAAGTTGTGAACCAATTGAACCGTAGCCAATAATACCTAGAGTCTTACCACGCGTTTCAAAAGAACCAACTGCAGATTTGTTCCAACCGCCTGCATGTGTATCTTTTGATTTTTCAGGTACACGACGAAGTAATAAAATTGCTTCAGCAAGAACCAATTCTGCAACCGAACGTGTATTTGAATATGGTGCGTTGAAAACAGGGATGCCACGAGACATCGCTGCTTTTAAATCGACTTGGTTGGTACCGATACAGAAACAACCTACCGCAATCAATTTATTCGCTGCTTCAAAGATTTCTTCAGTCAATTGAGTACGCGAACGAATACCAACAAAATGAGCATCTTTGATCGCTTCTTTTAAAGCTTCACCTTCAAGTGCAGTTTTGTGGTAGTCGATGTTGGTATAACCCGCAGCGTTTAATGTATCGATGGCATTTTGGTGCACACCTTCTAACAAAAGGAAACGGATTTTGTCTTTCGGTAGTGATAGATGTTGGCTCATTACGGCTCCGCTACAAAGGCCAAAATTTAGTTGCAGTATCATAGCATAGAGCTTTGAGATATAGATATTTCGTTTAAAATTAGCTCAGCATAAATATTGAGAATTTTTCAGTTTCGAATGAATTTTAGTGTTTATACACATTTTGTTATGACACTATTGCCATCCTGTGCTTTATCCCTCGCTTGCTTACATGTAAAATAAAGAAATACGATAATCAAACTGATCAATTGAAAGTTTGATGCTTTCGCTAGCGTTTCTATATTTTGGATGTTTCCAGACCTTTGTGTATAAGGTTTTGAAAAATATTATGTTGTCATCCAAAAGCCCTATATTTACTTCTTGCTAGGCCTGTAAACGATGAATGCTTCAGTCGCTTTGACACCTGAATTATTGACCCAATTGACGGCAATTGTAGGTGAAAACCGTATTAAAACCGATGCTGACAGTTTAGAAAATTGGGGGCGAGATCATACTAAACATTTTGATCCGAACCCATCAGTCATCGTTTTTCCATCAAGCACTGAACAAGTTCAGTCGATTGTGAAACTTGCAAATTTGTTTAATGTTGCGATTACGCCATCAGGCGGGCGCACAGGTCTATCCGCGGGTGCAGTTGCAACCAATGGTGAAATTGTTATTAGTTTTGACAAGATGAACCAAATTATTGAGTTCTATCCAGCAGATCGTATGGTACGTGTGCAAGCAGGTGTAGTGACTGAACAATTACAAAACTATGCTGAAGAGCAAGGCATGTATTATCCAGTCGACTTCGCTTCGGCAGGTTCAAGTCAAATCGGTGGAAACATTGGTACAAATGCAGGCGGTATTAAGGTCATTAAATATGGCATGACGCGTAATTGGGTACTTGGTTTGACGGTTGTGACGGGTAAAGGTGACATTTTACGTTTAAACAAAGGCATGATTAAAAATGCGACAGGTTATGCCTTACAGCATTTATTTATCGGCGGTGAAGGTACATTAGGTTTAATCACTGAAGCTGAAATTAAACTTGAGCGTCAACCACAAAACTTACAAGTGATGGTATTGGGTACGCCTGACTTTGAAGCAGTGATGCCGGTATTACATGCCTTCCAAAAAGAAATCGATTTAACTGCATTCGAATTCTTTGGTGAAGTGGCAATGCAGAAAGTGTTGGATCGTGGACATGTACAACGTCCATTTGAAACAACTTGTCCATTCTATGTATTACTCGAATTTGAAGCGCCATATGAACCGATTATGGACAAAGCAATGCAGATTTTTGAGCATTGTATGGAACAAGGTTGGGTGATTGATGGCGTAATGAGTCAAAGCTTAGAACAAGCACAGAGCTTATGGCGTTTACGTGAAGATATTTCGGAATCGATTGCACCGTATATTCCTTATAAAAATGATATTTCAGTGTTGATTACGCATGTACCAGCGTTTATCTCAGAAATTGATGCGATCGTTTCACAAAACTATCCAGATTTTGAAATCTGCTGGTTTGGTCATATTGGTGACGGTAACTTGCACTTAAATATTTTAAAACCTGAAAACTTAACTAAAGATGAGTTTTTTGCGAAGTGTCAGGTGGTGAATAAATATGTGTTTGAGACTGTGAAAAAATATGATGGTTCGATCTCTGCTGAACATGGTGTGGGAATGACCAAGAAACCATATTTAGAATATTCTCGTTCACCTGAAGAAATTGAATATATGAAAGCATTAAAATTGGCATTTGATCCGAATGGGATTATGAACCCAGGAAAATTATTTGATCTTTAATGCTTGATTAAATAAAAGAATATCTGCTAAAAGCGTATCGAAAGATGCGCTTTTTTTATAAAACCAATATGAAAACTCAAGCTTATATTTATCTAGAGAGTGATCAAGTATATGGAGACTATATTGATCATTTTTATAATCAACATAATGTAAAGTGTATGCGTATTATGTTGAGAGTAAAAATTGGAAATCTATTTTACTCCTGTTCATTTATATTCAAAGACTTCTCTTCATGGATATTAGGAGAGCTTATTCATTGTGAAATAAATTTTCTTTGTTATGACGGAGAATTAAATTTCTTTAAGAATTACGAGCTCCATAACTTAAAAAATGAACGAATAGGGCTTATCTATTTTACTGATGTGTTATAGGTTAACTTAGCTAGTAAATTAAAAATGCTATTTTTTATTAGACAAATTAAGAGTAGAGAATCAAATTGACAGGTTACAAATAATAAAATTCTCGTTTAATCGAATCTTAGAGGGAAATATGAACAT
Organism: uncultured Acinetobacter sp.; assembly: GCA_913777945.1. Classification (GTDB taxonomy): domain Bacteria; phylum Pseudomonadota; class Gammaproteobacteria; order Pseudomonadales; family Moraxellaceae; genus Acinetobacter. The sequence goes on from CAJYTY010000005.1 coordinate 315,070, forward strand.
CCATCACGAAATCGAAAAACTGTTTCAACATCGCCAAGATATTCCATTATTTTATATCGAAAGTGGTAGTCGTTTATGGGGTATGGCTAGCCCTGACAGCGACTATGATGTACGTGGTTTTCATTTGCCGAGTAAAGACCAATATTTTGATTATAAAAAGTACCGTGATCTAATTGAAATCATGGATGGGGATTTCGATTTCGTTTCATATGATCTTGATAAAATGTTTGGATTACTGGCAAAAAGTAACCCAACGGTTTTGGAATGGGTCAGAGCACATATCGTTTATTTTAATGCTTTTCCAGAATGGCAAACGTTTCGCGATGGATTACTTGAGCGAATTGACTATAGTGCGCTATATCATCACTACTTATCGTTGGCGAAAGGTGGTATGAAAGTGATGCAAACTGCGGATAATTTTACTTATAAGAAAGTATTTTATTCGATCCGTGGTTTGATGTCGGCAGAGTTAGCAACCCAAGAAGTCATGCCTGAATTATTGATTACCGATTTATTTGCGCAAGTCTCTGAGCATGATCCATTACGTCATTGGGCAGAGGATTATTTAGAAATTAAAAAACAGCAGAAAGAGAAAGCTCAGCTTCCTGAAGTGGAACAAGCAGCGATTCTAAATTTATTGGAAACCAAGATTGAACAGTTGGCTACTAAAGAGATGCAAAAAGCTGATCGTCGAGAGGGCTTAGAGCGTTACTTAACGGAGTATAGTCGGCATTTGAAGCAGTATTATTATAATTAAAATCATTTACTTATATTTTTCTTTGTCTTGACGGAGTCGTATTGTGTTCTCATTCATATTTAAGATTAGCCTTCGGCTGGAGTTACTTTGGTTTTGCCCAAAGTAACCAAAGGCATTGTCATCTGCAAAACCTGTCCACTTCTTGCATTAATTAAAATTTATCGCAGAAACAGCATCTTCTTGAAATCTCGCAGGTTGCAGATGACATTACCGACTATCATATATTTTGTGAGGATCTGATAAATAACCAATCTTTGTTCTAAATCCCACTTTCCAAAATACGCACTTTGACATTAGCCACATGCGCTTTGGTCGATTCAAAATGCTTCAACATATGTGCCGTTTGCATATGTGCTTCGAGATGAGCTGTGCTTTCCCATTGTTCTAACATCACAATGCTATTTTCATCTTGCGTCTGCATAGCAATCGCTGGCAGGTGATCAATCAATGGGGCATAGCCATGACAGCCATCTTCTGCCAGTACAGTTGGAATGATTTTTTGAAAAGCATCTAAAACTGCTTGACGGTGTTCTACACCTGCATGTGTCTGAATTTCTGCAATGATTGTCAACATATGATTTCTCTCTTAATAGGCAGTTGCAAAATACTGATCTAAATGTGCTTTGTAGGCTTCAAGGTAACTTGGCACATTCGGCGCCTTGATGACATCATTGACGATAAATGTAGGTAATGATTCCATACCCAAGAATTGATTGGCTTTATGGAAAGGTAAATAAACACCATCAACGCCAACGCCGTGAAAGAATTGATCAGGATCAGTGAACGCTTCCATTGGTGCATTCCATGTCAACGACAACATGTATTTTTTACCTTGGATTAAGCCACCTGAACCATACTTTTTAGAAGCATCAGAACGGCTACGCCCATCGCTGGCATAAAGTGAACCATGACCAATGGTAAAGATATCATCAATGTATTTTTTCATGGTCCATGGGGCACCCATCCACCAGCCTGGCATCTGATAGATCACTACATCTGCCCATAAATATTTTTCAATTTCTGCTTGGATGTCATAGTCACTGTCAGTACGTGTTACTTGTACCGTATGACCTAAGGTTTTTAAATGTGATTCGGAAAAATCAGTTAAGGTGTCATTCAATTCACCATTCGAGTGAGCGAATTGTTTAGCGCCATTAATAATTAAAATATTGCTCATGAAATTAAACTCAAAAATAGATTTCTAAAACTTGAGTACATTTTAGAGAATCTATTCATGAGTAAAAATGTATAAATAGGCAAAATACTATTGACTAAAAATCAATAATTATGGGTTTTGTTTTCGTGTTTTATAGGCTTTACGGATCAACCAAATTGCAATAATCACTATATAAAACGCCCAAAATTGGATCAACCATATGAGCGTTTCTTTAAAATATGATAGTCCGATTTTGAATGCTTCGGCTATTCGGGTGAGTAATGGATCGCTGTCTAGTGATGCAATACGATGAATATTTAGGTCGTGACTCTTACGCACTTTTGGCTGTTGGAAAAATTCTAAACGAATAGTGCTATACGCTAGGCGATCTTTCACTTCTAAATCAGTGAGCTGTTGTAATTGATTATTTACTGTATTGGATGCGCTATTACTTTGGTTCGCTGTATTGAGTTTCTCTTCTAACAGTTTTAATTCATAACGTTTTGCTTCATAGCTTTGTGTATTAAAGTTCAGCATTAAAGGCAATAAACGATTTAGAAATGTTGTCACCTGATCATTTGGAATACGTACCGTCAGTTGTACCGTCGGCGTGATTTTTTCATAAATATCCACGGTTCCATCGATGCGATCATGTTGAGAACGGTCACTCACTTGATAGTCAATTTGCTTATTCTCAATATAGCCATTGTATTGCAATAACTGTTGCTCAAGTGTAGATGTGGTTTTTAATACATCGTTCACTTCAAATTTCAATTCAGCACTTTTAATTAACTGTCGATTTTGTTCGAGAGCACTTTGTTGTGTGCTGACCAGCTGTTCAGGATTTTTTGCTGCATTTGCTCGAATTGTTTCACTATTGGGCGCCGCACTTTCTGTCGCTACAGATGCATCGCTTGCAGCACCTTCTTCTTTTTTAGAGCAGCCGACAATCGTACTACTGACGACTAAAATAATTGCTAATTTTATTGCTAAATCTGACATTGGTGATGCCTAATCCGTAGTGATATTCATGTTATAAAATTTGTTTTTTTAGTGACTTGTGATGATATTCAAATGATTGATAAATACAACAAATCTCTCATAAGTCACATACATTTTGTTGCTTTGAAATCCAGTTTTGCATAGTAGCATAAATGCATGTGGTTAATAGGAAAGGTACAAAATGTATAAAATCTGGATGGTTTTAGGGTGTAGCTTATTTTTAGCCGCATGTAATCAGCCGATTGCACAGTCACAGCAACAAGCAGCGGTACAAAAAAGTACGGCAATACATGCGGTTTTACTCGATCAACCAAATTTATTTCATGATGAAACTAATCTCAAAATTGATCAGCAGTTTAATCGTGCTGAAAACCCAACTGATGCGGAAATCACTGTTGAGCAAGCCCAATTAGATGACTCTGTTGCAGCTATTCGTACCGAATATGAGTTAAAGCGTGATCAAGAAGTCTGGAAGATTGTAAATAAAAAACAAAGCTATCAGTGTGCGAGAGGGGACAATACCAATAAATTCCAGTTTGAATTGTGTTCCTGAATCGCTTTGATAAATTGACGATGAATAAAAACCAAACAAAAATGTGGATAACTTTTAGGTTATTCACATATCCACACAATTCCTTTTATTGCTTAAATTGCAGGCATTTTTAAAAAGTGCTAAAGTTGCGCTGGTAAAATTTTACGATAGGTAAAATATTTACGAATCTCACGCAATTTATACACCTTGTGAATACGGTGTTTTCACATTTATTACATGCGCTCTCACTGCATGAAAATCAAAATTTAATTTAAATCAGAACCATAAAATGACGTGGTGCGGAATCTATTTTCTTTTTTTCAAGGAAATGGAATGCACGCGAATTGGTTATTTTTGTGAATAGAACATGATGACGAACAATCAAAGCATGACGTTAAACCGTATAACGCTCATGTTTCCATTAGCTTTAGTGCTATTCGAATTTTCAGTATATATCGGTAATGACTTAATTCAGCCAGCAATGTTGGCAATTACAGAACAATTCGGTGTTAGTGCAACATGGGCACCATCTTCCATGTCTTTTTATTTATTGGGTGGAGCAAGCGTTGCTTGGTTGCTTGGACCTCTTTCAGACCGTCTTGGACGTAAGAAGGTATTATTGGCAGGCGTAGCTTTCTTTACCATCTGTTGTTTGCTGATCTTATTGACCCAGAATATCCAACAATTCCTGACTTTACGTTTCTTACAGGGAATTGGCCTTACGGTCATTTCGGCAGTGGGTTATGCTGCAATTCAGGAAACATTTGAGGAACGTGATGCCATTAAAGTGATGGCATTAATGGCCAATATCTCATTGCTCGCGCCATTACTTGGGCCTGTTCTTGGTGCATTTTTAATTGACTATGTATCTTGGCATTGGGGTTTTGTTGCAATTGCAATCGTTTCATTCCTGAGTTGGTTTGGTCTAAATAAATTTATGCCAGCAACCCAAGAGCGTCGAGCTAGACAACCTTTTATTTATATTTTTGATGATTTTAAAAAAGTATTCACCAATCGCCGTTTCTTAGGATTAAGCATTGCTTTACCTTTGGTTGGAATGCCATTAATGCTATGGATTGCGCTGTCACCCATTATCTTGGTCGATGAGTTAAAGCTCAGTAGTGTGCAATATGGTTTAGCGCAATTTCCTGTATTTTTTGGGCTTATTGCGGGAAATATTATTCTGATTAAGATTATTGATCGCTTTCCATTAGGTAAAACGATTTTGATGGGTCTACCCATTATGTTGCTTGGAACCTTATTTCTGATATTAGGTGTGATTTGGCAAACTTATCTAGTGCCGTGTTTATTGATGGGTATGACCTTAATAAGTTTAGGAGAGGGGATTAGTTTTTCAGTTTTATATCGTTTTGCATTAATGTCTTCAGAAGTATCCAAAGGGACAGTCGCTGCGGCTGTTTCAATGCTATTGATGATGAGTTTCTTTGTGATTATAGAATTGGTGCGTGTACTTTATACGCATTTCCATATTTGGGCTTTTGCTTTAACGAGTGTTAGTTTGATCGGTTTTTGGTTTATGCAACCAAGAGCTGTACTCAAACAAGTGATGCAAGAACGTAAAGCCAAGGGGATCAATTAGTGAATAATATGCTGAACCAATAGCGTAGTTATTTGTAGCTGCATAAAATATCTACGAAACTGTGGATATCTTTTTAGATACCCACAGTGCTTTTATTATTGAATAACACCGCAGGCAATTCGCTCGCCACCACCACCTAAAGGCTTAGGTGTATCTGAATAATTATCTCCACCTGCATGAATCATGATCGCACGACCTTGAATATCTGAAAGTTTTAGGCGAGGAGCAATGACGGGTGTAACCGCAAAACCTTTATTATTGACCACCAACACAGGTAAGTCACCTAAATGTCCATTCTCAGGTGTACCATGATTGGCAATATGATCTGGGTTGAAGTGACTACCGGCAGCAAGGGCGGCTCCCATTTTGCCATCCTTTAATGCTGCTTCACATGAGCCGTTTTCATGGATATGAAAACCATGTTCACCTGGGGAAAGTTTTCCAAGCGCAGGGGTAATTAATAAACCTTTTGCTGTTTGCTTGAATGTTACTGTTCCAATCGATGCACCTACACCTTTGGCATCGACTTGGTAAACTTGTATGAGTTGTTTCTGATCTGTTGTCGTTGGCTGTGTTTGAATTTTAGATGCATTGTTGTCTAAGTTAATAGACGAACACGCACTCATCATCAAAACTAAACTTGCCAGAACACAAGACTTTTGTACCGTTGAAATCATTGCAAATTATCCTTATCTATCATCTTTATTTGTTTGATTCAAACAAAGTATGGGATAACTCGCAAGTTGTCAGTAAGATTAAATGGTAGGTCGTGTAAATAGATCACGACTTTGTTTCAGGTGGTGCTTCAATAGCAGCGATTGGCTCCTGAACATTTTCATGTAACCATTCACGCCAGATCGCCAATAAAATAGCTAAGATGACTGGACCAATAAATAAGCCCACTAAACCAAAACTTGCGATTCCTCCTAGCACACCAAACATAATTAAAATGAATGGAATTTGGGTTGCGCCTGAGATAACTAAAGGTCGAATCACATTGTCTGAGCTACTTACAATCAAGACCCCCCATGTAATCACACCAATTGCTTCGACAGTTTGTCCTTGAGCAAATAACCATAAACCAACCCCTAAATAGGAGATGGGAGTTCCAAATGGAATTAAGGCCAAAATAAAAGTCACCATGGTGAGCAGCATTGGGTTAGGCACACCTGCTACAAAGTAGCTGAGACCCGCTAAAATGGCTTGTGCCACAGCAGTTAATCCCACACCATACACTACAGCGCGTGTTGTTTCTGAAATGGTTTCTAGATAATGATGTACACGAGGACCAATGATCTTTTCTAAGGCGCGACTCACTTGAGACAAAATCATTTGCCCATCACGATAGAAAAAGAACAGCGTCATGATTGCAAAGGTCAGTTTAACTAAATTTCGACTAATCTCGCTCAGTACAAAACGACCATAGCTCAAATGACCTTGTATCCATTCGGCAACATTCTTCGCAATACTATTAGGATCGGCACTTAATTCATTGACTGTACGACTGATATCTTTACCGACAATTGGTAGTGTTTTAATAAATTCGGGGACTTGAATATGACCTGAGAATAATTGTTTTTGTAAATTAAAATATAAATTTCGGCCTTCGAGTTGCAGCATGAAAATGGCACAAATAAAGGGAACCCCAATTACTAAAATGACCAACGTAATCATGATCGTTGCATTTAGCGTTGGTCGATTTTCACCAAAAAAACGACGTTGTACCCATAAATAAACAGGCCATGTCATATAAGCAATAATCGCTGCCCAAAGAACAGGAACGATAAAGTATTTGAGGATACTGAATCCGAGGAACATTAAGACAAAAAATAGTCCAAACAGCAAAACGCGTTGTAATGTTGGGGCGTATTGTTGCACGATAATATTTCTCTAGTACTAGCAGATAAGTAAAACCATATTAACTGAAAAACTAGTCTAGGGAAATTTTCATTTCCTTATTTAAAGATTCAATATCAAAAGATTACCTTTCTTTGCAAAGCTTAAAACCATTCACTTGGATCATCGACTAACTGATTCAGAACCGGTTGCCATTGGCTTTGAATACTCACAAAGTTTTTCTGTGGCTTATCAAAAATACTTAAACCTTGCATAGCCAACGTGCCATAAGCACTGCGTTCTGAAATCCATGCGACAGGCTCTTGTTCAATCTTATTAAAGAAGTCTTGAATGTCTTTTGAACTAGAGCTATTCGCTTTCACGCGATTGGCAATCAACAGAATTTGTACTTTTCCTTTACGTATACGTTTGATGTCTTGTAAATGTTTTAGGAAACGACGCGTACTATCAATATCAAAGAATGAGGGCTGTAAAGGGGTCACAATGGCATGGGCTTCGCTGACCAATTGTTCTGCATGCTCGCCTGACAGTGCACCAGGGGCATCAATGATTAAATAATCGAGATGTTTAGGTGCATCACCAATTGATTTTTCATGCCTCCAGTCGAGGCTTTGAATAGCAGCAACAGTTTCAGGGCGTTGTTTTAACCATTGTAATGATGATTTTTGGTTATCAGCATCAGCTAACGCGACTTTATAGCCCTTTTGTGAGAGTGCTGCGGCAAGCGTAATGGCTGTCATGGTTTTACCACAGCCACCTTTTTGATTTGCAATTAATATTGTCTTCATGAAATTAGATTTTTTAACAAGCGTTTTGTATTCAACTATACCTTAGCATCTTTTTCAGTAGAGTGTGTGACACATGACAAAAGTTTAATGTTGCAGTTAAATAGCAGATTCAGAAAAAGGAAAGTTTTATGTCGGTTTGGCTTGCAATGTTAATTGGTGGTTGTATTGGTGTTGTGATTACCACGCTGATTTTGTCCAATACGCGGAATGGTCGTATTCAGGCGGAATATGAAAAATATATTGCTGAATTAGAATTAGAACATAAGCAAGCTTTACTAGATGCGCAGAAACGTAGTGTAAATACCAGTCGTGCGGTGTTAAAAGGAAAAATGGCAGAACAGTTTGCGCCGATCTTACCTGAATTTCAGTATTTACCTAGTGATGCAAAATTTCTCGGCGATCCGGTCGATTACGTGGTTTTTGATGGCTATACCGATTTTCGTGATGGTGATGGGACTGCGGACGATATTGAGGTGATTCTACTTGATATTAAAAGTGGTGGTGCGCGCTTGAGCAAAGGACAGCAGGCAATTGCTCAAGCAGTACGTGAAGGACGTATTCGTTTTGAAACGCTAAGAATTGATTTTGAAAATTAATGACTGCTTCGAATTTATAACCTTTGCACGCGAGCCAATAGCATTTTTTGTGCAATCGCAGGAATACCATCTGCATCAAAATATTCTTTTTCAAGAAATTTAAATTTAGCTTGTGCAAGGTGTCGTTCAATATCACGATTGAGATGGCATCCATCTCCAATCCTTTTCTGTATCGGAGTGAGTAGGGTCTGTAAGGATTGTAATTTGATGGAGTCAGGATGTTTCACATGCTCAATTAAATGAAAGGTGCCTGTAGGTTTCAATACACGATAAATTTCTGCTAAGGCAACATCAAGTTTTGGAATACTACAGAGTGTCCATGTGGAAACGATATGATCTAAACTTGCATCGGCAAATGGAAGTTTCTCTGCGCTGGATTGTACATGCTTAACATAAAAAGGTGCATGCTGAACTCGTTCAACGGCAAGATGATAAATGTCTGGATTGGGTTCTAAAGCATAAAGTGAGTCAACATTGCCATAGAAAGGAATATTTAAACCTGTACCAAAACCTATTTCGAGGACTTCACCTTCGATAGGAACCAATAATTCACGACGCTTATCCATTAGACTTGCAGTCTGCATGACTTGGTTGAGTAAATGTGGGAAAACTCGACGTTGATAGAATTGATAAATCATAGAGATCCATTCGTTGATTCAGATTAGAGAAATCAGTAACAAAGCCACAAAAATATGACTAAAGTAAGTTTGATTGTTACTAAAAAAAGTAATTTTTTTCATCGTCTAAGCATACTATGAAGAGATACGCTTTTCTAAGAATTTAGTTAGATTTTGAGGGTGATGAGCCATGAAAAAACGTCTATGGATGAGTTTAGGCATGGTGGTTATGCTTGGGCAGGCACATGCATCGACCAGCGGAATAGAATATAACATTGCCAATGGTTTATCGCCGATCGCAAAGGATCAGTCTATTTCGGTATTACAGCCTTTTTATGGCAACTTTCGTATTCTTGGTTCTAAAATGTACCAAGATGACGAACAAGCAAAATTTTCTCCGATTGATTATGCCGTGAGTTGGGGTTTGTTTGCCAAGCCCGAGATCGCACGTAAAATCTCAGTAAATCAATATGACCGCTATTTGAATTGGAAAATAGATAAGCTACCTGTTCCCGCAAATCAAGCCATGCAAATGGTTTCCAATATGCATATCATTCCCGCAAATCCTGAAATTGCCCAGCAAATCAAACAAGTGAAGCGTGGGGATTTGGTGCAGTTGAAAGGTGAGCTGGTTGAGATTCGGGATAAAGATTTGGTTTGGCGATCTTCTCTAACACCTACGGATACAGGTGATGGAGCATGTGAGTTATTCCGTGTTAATTCAATTCAGTGGATAGAAAAACAAAAAATCTAATCTTGTTGAACAAGAGAGGGTCGTATGACCCTCAATTTTTTATATCACTCACTAGCCTTTTTAGTTTCTGTTGGTTGGGAACTTTTCCAATGGTGTAATTGGCTTTGCGCATGTAGATATTCATTTAAATGATCAACTTGCTTAGCCGTATCAGTATTTTCTGTGGTACTCGCTAAGGTGCTTTGCTCGAGTACTTTGGCTTGATTATCCCAGTATTCATATAAAAGTCCTTGAATATATCGACCTTGTTCTGTTTTAAGTTCTAACTCTTTCAGCATATTCAATGCCGATTGAACATTATCTTTTTGGCGTTGCTGTTCAAATGCTGGAGTGAGCGTATTGGCTTCTTTCATCTTTGCCAGCTCTATTTCCATGCTGTCGCTCATTTCGGTAAAACGACGGTCATAGTCATCTAAAATCGCAATATCATGCGCATCGTCAGCCGTTGTAGGGAACTGTTTAATAGGAATTTGCTTAAGCTGACCAATGGTATCATTAGAATTTTGAGTTTGCTGTTCTTGCTGAGAGGGTGCTTTAGGGTCTTTGTTACAAGCACTCAGTAATAGTGTAGAGCCGATCAAGCAACTGAGTGCAATCGTGGTTTTAAATTTAAAGGTCATAGAAACACCTGATTTATTGTTACTTTGCTATTTTTTGGAAATGGTAGGCAAAGGTTGTATAAGGAAAATCAATCTGATCTTGAGCAGTTCGCCCTGTAAAATCAAATACAATTTGTTCAAATCTTGCTTTTAATTGCTGTTGTTGATGTTCTGGCATTGCTGCAATAAAACTCGTGGAAAGTAACCGTTTGCTGACCACTTGTTCTACTGTGCCTGTATGTTTGAGTTGAAAGGTCTGAAGACCGTTGAATTGAAAGAGCTGTTGTTGCTCAAAAACCTGTTTCCATTTCTCACTATGATAACGTGGTGTATCTGCTTCAAATGGGGCGATTTCATCGGCCAACGCTTTGACCCAGTCAACAGTAATATCACGTTGATTCCAAACCAGTCCAAGATGCCCCGTAGAAATTAATACCCGATACATTTCCTTGAGCGTTTCGATATTTGAGAACCAATGGAAAGATTGTGCGCAAATAATGGTGTTAATGGATTCATCCTTTACCAGAAGTTGATCGCTTGAAGTCTGTAGACATTCGACTGTGCTATAGCGTTGCTCCAGTTGTTCTCGCATCGCTGTCACAGGTTCAACGGCAATCACTTTTGCCTGTGTCTGAAGCAGGAAAGGTAAGAATTTGCCAGTCCCTGAACCGAGGTCAATAACAGTGGAATTTTCACCGACTTTGAGCTTATCTTGCAGCCAAACGATGATTTCTGGTGGGTAACTGGGACGAACTTGTTGATACAGTTCAGCCCCTAAACTAAAGCCTTTTTGAGCGGAAGGATGTAAGGATTGTGTCATTTTTTGCGCTTTTTAATCTGTCTTATCTCTATAAAATAAGATACTCCGCAAATAGGGTTTGGCAAAGACATCATTTGATGGCTTTTTGCGACAAGCCTAGGATTAATTTTTCAGTGTGAGCATGGATAAGCAAATAATATTTGAAGATGAACATATTCGCGTTATTTTTTTAAAAGGTTCAAGTGACACTTTAGTGGTTTCGTTTGGCGATTTGATTAGTCGTGCCAAAGGAATGTCAATTAATGCTGAAAAATCACTCATAAAATATCAATACAATGTTATCGGTATTATGCCGAAGCAAAAATCTTGGTTTCCTAAAAGCAGCATGCTTGAGATGCAGCGACAGATTCAGCCGATCTTAGAACAGTTTGAGCAGATTGTAGGTTATGGTGGATCAATGGGAGGCTATGCTGCGATTAAATATTCTAATTTATTGAATATGCATAAAATCGTTGCTTTTGTACCACAATATTCGATAGACCCTGATGTGGTTCATGATCGCCGTTATGCAGAATTTTTTGACGCATCTATTCATCAGAATATGCAGATTCAGGCAGATGAAGTGGATTCATCTCGTGAATACATCATTGTCTATGATCCATACTATGCAGAAGATAAAGAACATTTCTTAAAAATACAGCCCTTATTACCAAAGATGCATGTGATTCATTTGCCTTTTACAGGACATGAAGCACTCTCGGTTTTGGCAAGTTCGCAATTACTCAATGATTTTGTTGAGCAACCTTTTGAGATTACTTATTTTTATAAGCGCGTTCGAGAGGTTAAAAAGCAAAGTAAGTTCTACTATCGCCATGTATTAGATGCATTATTGAGCAGACATCATCAGGCTTTATTGCGAATCTTGCAAAATAACGATTTTGAATTAGATGAACGTTATTTTGATGCTGTTCTTAAGCAAAAATTGGTTCAACAATTATTTAATCTACAACAGGGTGCTGAGCAAAATTTACGGAAGTTAGGTATTCATCCGCATTTTATGCAACAGATGGACAGCTCAGTGCCAACCATTCGCACGATTCAAAATACATTATTAGTTTTTAATTTAGTTAGCTTAAAGCTAGAGGCTTATAACGCTGAAGCAATTCAGGCGAATCAACAATATCTATTGCCATTGAAAGCCAGTGCGAATGCCGTTGTTGAACTTGAGTTAAATGCAGAATCTTATGTTTTGACGATGAATGATCGTGGGATTCATAAATTAGTTAAAGTCGGTGAAGCTTTGGCTTTGGATCAGTCTTTATTGATTTTTAAACGCTATCCTGAATTTTATCAACTCAGTTATAAAAATTTAACCTTGAGTTGTGATGATCATGGGCAGGGACATTTTATTGAAAATCATGCGGATGAGCAGACCAAACTACGATTGATAGATTAAACGACATAATCAAAAGCCCTTTGCTTAAGCAAAGGGCTTTTAACGATGGGTTAGAAAATTAGTTTGTACCCACTTTTGCATTGGTATTTACGTTCGCATTCACACCTAATACTTTCACACCAACGTTGGCACCTGTTTGCAGATTTTTTCGATCTGCATTTAAGCCTGTTTTTGCATTTAGAGATGAAGTTTTACCATTTACTTGTGTATTTAAATTCGTTTCCGCATTTAAATTTAATGCTTTAGATTTAGTTTGCTTTTCTTCAATTCGTTTTTTGATGTTGGCTTTTTGGTCAGTAGTAAATCTCTTGCCATCATTTGCTTTGTCTACGGTGTAATCACGCGTATTTTTGACAGCCTCACCTGTTTTATTAATAACTTGTGAACTCACATTGGTTGCGACACCAACCGTTTTTTGAGTGGCATTTACACCTGTATCTACAGCAGCATGACCGACATGTTGAGCTGCATGACCAACGCCTTGTGCTGTATTTTTAACTGCACCAGTAACGCCTTTGATCAAGCCACCTGATTCGACATTGACTTGTGCAGAACCATTGGCATTTACACCAACGTTCTGCGCAAAAATAGATGCAGAAGCAAGTAGAGTTGTTGTGACGATAGCTGTTTTGATCATTTTTTTCATTGCGATTTCCTTAGCGATGTACCGTATTGGGGTACTTCATCAACGCCAATGCATCATAGCGAGCAAAAGAAAGAAAGCGATGGATTTCAGCAAAACTTTACAAGCACATTACAGCTTAAAAACACTGTAGCTAGAAATTGTGGAGATTTAAATTTTTATAATTAAATGAAAAATAAAGTAAAAAATTTATGTTATTTAAATAACTCATCTCAATATAATTGAAAGAAAAAGGTGAAAAGCATATTTCCTATGATTGTTTTGATCGCAAGACCACAAATATTTTGAGATCCTGCATCATCGGTATTCAGCTATGACGCATTAGGAGCATTGCGCGAGTGCATTTGGACTAAAATGACTTTTCAATTTATTGAAGTTGTTCGTTACATCTGGATTTTGAATATCAAAAGTAGTGGCACGACGTGTTTTAGAATCAATCATAGGTTTTGATGTGCCCGCAAGATGATTTTGATTTACAACGTATTGGTATGTTTCAGAAGATGCTTTCTTTAATTGATCATTTTTGAAATACCATGTTTCTGTACTTTCACCACCATCAAAATAGCCTGTAAATTGGATCAGACAACCATTGTTAGAGCGACTCAATGTTGCCAAATTGGTTTTGGTATTGGGAATGGCTTCAATATTTTGGATTTGTTCTAACTGTTGTATGGGAGAGGTTGATGCTGTCGGTAAATAAGAACACGCAGTTAAACTGATTAAACTGATTAAACTGAGTAATGGTAGTACCATCATTTTGAATGAGCGGTGCATCATTTGCAAAATTCCAATCCTATGAATTTATGCCATTTAGTGTGTAGAGAAATATGAAGAAGTTCAATCTGTGTTTTGAGACAACACTGTAAATTTTAGCTAAATCTTTCGCCTAAAATCTTCAGCAGACCACTTTAACAATTTGTGTCAAAAATGACCTAAGAAAAGGCCTATCTTGATAATGACCCTCTCAGTTGTTTATGCGATGTTGTTCACGGAATTAAAATAAGGAAATACGTGGTTATGGGTACGAAATCGAAGACTGTGCCATTTTATCGAGTGATTGTGATTGGTGGTGGTTTTGCGGGTCTAGGCGCAGCGATTAAATTAAAACAAGCAGGTATCCAAGATTTTATTTTGTTGGAAAAAGCCGATGAATTAGGCGGGGTATGGCGTGAAAATACCTATCCGGGCTGTGCTTGTGATGTTCCATCTGCACTATATTCGTATTCTTTTGAACCCAATCCTACATGGAGTCGTGTATTTGCAGGGCAAGCTGAAATCAAACAATATCTACAAAATACGGCACAAAAATACCAAGTATTACCGCATGTTCATTTCAATCACGAAGCCCTTGCTGCGACGTGGTCAGATACAAAGCAGTGCTGGATTATTAAAACCAACCAAGGTGAATTACATTCACAATTTGCGATTATGGCATGTGGGCCAATGCATGAGCCTGTCATTCCAAATATTCAAGGCTTAAAAGATTTTAAGGGTGAGATTTTCCATTCATCGCGTTGGCGACATGATGTGGATTTAACTGGGAAACGTGTTGCAGTCATTGGCACAGGTGCTTCAGCAATTCAGTTTGTACCGCAGATTCAGCCTTTGGTTAAAGAACTTACTGTGTTTCAACGTACACCACATTGGATTTTACCTAAATCTGATATGCCCCTACCAAGTGCTGTTCAAACCTTATTTAAATATATTCCGCTCACTCAGTCAGTGATGCGTGGTTCAGTCTATGGCATCTTTGAAACTTTAAATGGCGGATTACAAAGCAATGCTGCGATGCGACAAGTACAGCGTATTGCTGAATTTCATATTAAACAGGGTATCAAAGACCCTGAGTTACGCGCTAAAGTGACGCCAAATTATGTGATTGGTTGTAAACGCATTTTGCAATCTAATGAATGGTACCCAGCCTTAGCTCAAAATAATGTCAATGTTGTTGCAGGGGCATTGAGCGAAGTCAAAGGCAAGCAGTTGATTGCCAGTGATGGTTCAAGCTTTGAGGCTGATGTGATCATTCTTGGTACGGGTTTTGAAGTGGCTGAACCGCCAATTGCACAGCGTGTCTATAACCGTTATGGCCAAAGCATGTCTGATGTATGGCAGGGCAGTCCAGAAGGTTATATGGGAACTATGGTGGCAGATTGCCCTAATGGTTTCTTGATGTTTGGACCGAATATTGCGGTGAGTTCTTCAGCTTTCATCATTATTGAAGCGCAGCTCACTTATATTATGGATGCGTTGAAACAAGCGATTCAAAAAAATATCAAAACTATAGAACCTGATCCTGTACGTATGGCTGAGTTTAATCAACGCGTACAAGAAGCTTTACAAACCACAGTCTGGAACAAGGGTGGTTGTCAAAGTTATTTCATTGATCGAAACGGGCGAAATAGTACAGTATGGCCGTGGACGACATTTAAGATGCGTCAGCAGCTCAGCCGTTTTAATTTAAATGAATATGTGATTGATCTTCAGGTGAAGCTCGAAACTGAAACAGCTTAAATCTCTATCATTAATAAAAAACCTCTAACTTTTGATTAGAGGTTTTTTTATTTAGTTCGATGATGGCTGACTAAGTTCAGCTCGCTCAATGGGAACATGCCCATCATTTGTACCCACTACAGCATCTTTGGTGTCTTGCCATTTTTTAGCAGTATATTGTTTAGCTTTTTCAGTTTGAGCTTGAACCACTTCAGATTGCTCTTCGGTATATTTTTTGGTATCTGTCCACTTTTCACTGATCTTTTGTGATGTGTTTTCAGATGCACCTTGAATTGAGCCACCTAAGTTTTGTAGCCCTTTACCTGTTTTATACAGCAATACACGACCGAGACTAGGGTTATCACCATAAGGAAGCGTTTTTTCAGCCGTTGCAGTGTTTGCATTCGCCCTAGTTGTATTTGTTTCTGCTGCCCAGGGAGAAGACGATGCGATCAGTGCAGTCGCTAAACACAGTGCAGGTACTTTTTTCATCATCGTTTGTCCTTAGAGCGAAATTTTTACAATTCAAGTTTTATAGCTTATCGTCAAGTTCAAGAAAAGAATGTAGGTGATGTGAAATTGATACAGTGCGTAAAAATTATGTCTGCTAAGTTCGATAGCACATATGCTTGTAGTGTATTCGATACCTCACTAAATTAAGAAGTTATGTTCGTTGACGCTTTATTTTCCCCATGATAGTTTTAATTCAGTAAAATCAATATTTTCACGTTTTATTTTTAATAATAACAGGTATCTTATGAGGCAGGATTTGGAATTTTAAATGTCACTTCTGCCGCTTAAGAGTAATTATACCCAATTAAGGAGAAGCCGTATTGTTTGAAGAGCCTACAACGAATGAAAGCGGAATTGATATTGAAAATTGGGATCAGCCAATTTATCGAATCTATCCTAAAAATCGTTTTATCGAACTATTAAATACAAAAAAAAATGTTTTGGTTCGTCCTGCACTTTGGGATGATCCAATGGAAAATTTCTTTTTGAATAGCATAGTAAAAACAGAAGATGGTGAACTGGTAAGCTTAGAAAGCATCGCCGCAGGATGGTATGGCCAATGCTGGACAACCAAGGAAGAGAGCGATGCTATGTGGAGAATATATAGCCCTGACAAAAACGGTGTAAAAGTTAGAACAACTATTAATAAATTATTTGAATCGTTCTACGATAAAACGGATAGCTATCGCAAGTTGAAATATTTTGTTGGTAAAGTTTCTTATGAATCTAGTCAGAACATAGAAGACTTTCTTTCACGGGTTGCGTTTACTGATCTTGCACTAGGCGGTCAGGCAGACAAGTTTGCACGCACTCTTTGCATAAAGAGACCAGAATTTGACCACGAACAAGAGGTTCGTCTCTTATTTCATGATGCACAAAACCAACACACTGACAAAAAAGTAGTGGCTTTTAACCTTGACCACACATTGGTTTTCGATCAAGTGGTTATAGACCCTCGCATGTCAGAAAACGAGTTCAACGCAATAAAGAGTGAGATTATAGAAAATGGTTGTGTGTCACCAATCACGCAATCAACCTTGTACAAAATATCAAAAACAATCATCAAAATGTAAGCAAAATGGGTATAACAATTCGCTCAAGGTCGTTCCCTAGCTTCGCTCGTCACTGGACAGCCCCAACCTGCGCATACCTCACATTATATGCGCCGCTTGTGTCTGCCCCTTAGCTCTACGTTAACACACCTATGGATATTACCGAGCTAGAAAGGAAAATCAGGGATTTTATAAATAGCCCTAGACGCCAATCTACGTTGCTCAATAAGCGCGAAGGCTGGAACAAGCTATGCAGCTCACTCGATTTAATTGGAGATACTGAGCTTGCCATATCAGCATACCCTTCACTTTGCAAAACGGAAGGAGATGGTGCTGCCTACTTGATCGTCTATGGGATACTGCAAACATTGCTGCTCCAGCAGGATGCAGCAAAGAACATTGCTGATGTTTTGAGCATTAAGTTCAACCTCCCGAAAGAGCTACAACAAATAAGAATCATAAGAAATAGCGCAGCAGGTCACCCAGGAGCGCAAAAAGAAAATGGGATTGTTAAGTCCTGCTTTATTTCAAGGTTTTCTTTATCACCGCTGAGTTTTGAACTTATAACGGTATACTCAGATGATAAAGACTATGAAATGTCGCATGTTGTAATCCCCAAGCTTATTGCAACCCAGAATACTTATTTAGGCGAGCTTTTAGAACAAGTTATCAAAGAGTTGGAGGCTCAAGAAATGGAACATCGAGAAAAGCATAAAGATGTCAAATTAGCCGAATGTTTTCCACACACAATAAGCTATTTCTTTAGCAAAATATTTGAAGCCTCATTCAATAGGTCTGCATTTTCGTCAGGCGCAATACATGTGAAATGCATCCAAGATTGCTTGGATAACTTTAAGGCTAAATTGAAAGAGCGAGGCGAGTGGAATGTTTATGGCTCTGTGGATTATCATTATGAGTTAATAGCTTACCCAATATCTGAAATAAAAGCATATTTTGACGGCACACCTGAAACAAAGCTCAATGATAAGGATGTATACATATTTGCATCTTTTGTTTCTGAACAAATAAAAACTCTTGAAATTATTGCTAAAGAAATAGATGAAGAATATGAGTCAAATCTGTAGTATTAATAAGCGCATGTTGTCGGATAGGCTTTCCTCTGCGCCCCAAGCCATCCGCAAATGCGGGCGTTAAGTATCAGTAATATATTCAGATAAATTACAGAAGGGTAATTTGCAATAAAGTTTGTATGATTATTGCCTATAAAAATAAACCCCACTAAATATATAGCGGGGTTTATTTGAAAGATCAAGGATTATAGATACTTAACCCTGCAATACACTCACATCTGCAATTGCCGTGAATAAATTACGCAACTGAGCCAATAAACGTAAACGGTTGGCTTTCAATTCAGCATCATCCGCCATAACCATTACGCCTTCAAAGAAAGCATCAATTGGCGCACGAAGTGCAGCAAGCTTAGATAATGCTTCTGTGTAGTTACGCGCAGCAAGTAAAGGCTGAACTACTGGTGTCAATGTTTGAAGTTCTGCATAAAGCGCTTTTTCAGCAGCTTCAACGAGATTCGCTTCAACGACGCTTCCTTCAGGTGTTGCTTCTTTCGCAAGAATATTGGCAACACGTTTATTAGCCGCAGCCAATGCAGCCGCTTCTGGCAAAGTACGGAAATGATTGACCGCAGTCACACGCTTATCAAAATCAAGAGGAGATTTTGGAGCAAGTGCTTGAACAGCTTGAATCACATCAACCGCAACGCCTTGATCTTCATATTTAGCACGGTAACGACCTTCCAGAAACGCAACGGCATCCGCACGTGTCTTGTCATGATCTTTAACCACGTCACCATAGCCTTGAAGCGCAAAGTTAACTAGTTCTTCAATCGTCACATCAAGTTCATTTTCGATGATTAAACGTAAGATACCGATTGCAGAACGACGTAAGGCAAATGGGTCTTTAGAACCTGTTGGTGCTTGACCGATACCGAAAATACCGACCAATGTGTCTAAACGATCCGCAAGCGCAATGGTTGTACCCGTCTTGGTTTGCGGTAATACATCACCCGCAAATTTCGGTAAATACTGTTCACCTAAAGCTTCAGCAACTTCATGATTCTCACCCTCAAGGCGAGCATAATAAGTGCCTGCAATCCCTTGAAGTTCAGGGAATTCACCCACAAGTTCAGAGGTCAAATCACATTTAGCGAGTAACGCTGCTTTTTCAGCATCAGCTGCATTTGCGCCTGTAATCGGTGACAACGCAACAGCTAATTTAGCAATACGTTCTGATTTGTTCCAAAGCGTACCCAATTGTGCTTGGAATACCATATTTGCGAGTTTTTCTTTACGAGATGCAAGCGGTTGCTTTTGATCTTGTAGGAAGAAGAATTCTGCATCCGACAAACGAGGGCGTACAACTTTCTCATTGCCTTCAATAATTTGAATCGGATCTTTCGACTCAATATTTGAAATGGTAATGAAGTAAGGCTGTAATTTACCTTCGGCGTTGATTAAGCAGAAATACTTTTGATTGTCCTGCATCGTGGTAATCAACGCTTCTTGAGGAACAGCTAAATAGCGCTCTTCAAAGGTCGCACGTAAAGCAACTGGCCATTCAACGAGGCTCGTTACTTCATCAAGCAAATCTGCTGGCACAATAGCAGTTGCATTGACTTCATCAGCTAATTTTTTCACTTGTTCTTGAATGGTTGCTTGACGCTTTTCGAAGTTCGCAACCACATAGGCTTGTTCTAAAGTTGCCAAATAGTCATTTGCATGCGCCAAAGTCACGGCTTCAGGTGCATGGAAACGATGACCATAAGTCACATTACCTGCTTTATGATCTTGAATGGTTGCTTCAACCACTTGATCATCTTTTAACAATACCACCCATTTCACAGGACGCACGAATTCAGTACGGCTCGCTGCTGAACGCATACGTTTTGCGATTGGCAAGTTATCCAATGCAGTCTGTAAAATTTGTGGTAGTAAAGCATCAAGACTTTGACCTTTCACATCTTTCAGGAAGCATACTTTTTCAACTTTACCTGCTTGGAAAGTTGAAAGCTGATCAACCGTAATGCCTTGACCGCGCATAAAGCCTTCAAGTGCCTTAGTTGCATTACCTTCAGCATCATAAGCAGCTTGTACAGCAGGGCCATCAAAACGTTTTTGTGTGTCTGCTTGAGCAGCATCGATATCAACAATTTTAAGGGCTAAACGACGTGGTGCAGCATAAGCTTCGATTGCAGCAAAATTTAAGCCTGCATCTTTTAAGCCTTTTTCAGTTTCTGCTTTAAGTGCATCACGCAAAGTCTTTAAGCTTTTTGGTGGAAGTTCTTCACAGCCAAGTTCGAATAAAACAGTATGCTTTGTCATTATTTATTCTCCTTCGCTTTTTCAGCTTGGGCTGCTTCTGCTTCAACTTGTGCTTTTAACTGCGCTAATACTTCATCACGTAGATGTGGTTCTGCCATTGGGAAACCGAGTTTCGCACGGGCAGCCACATAACTTTGTGCAATTGAACGAGCCAAAGTACGGACACGTAAAATATAACGTTGACGTTCAGTTACTGAAATCGCACCGCGTGCATCCAACAAGTTAAAGCAATGAGATGCTTTGATCACTTGCTCATAAGCAGGAAGTGGCAATTCAGCTTCGATTAAACGAGACGCTTCGGCTTCATAGAAGTCAAATAATTCAAACATTTTATCGACTGGCGCATATTCGAAGTTATAGGTCGATTGTTCTACTTCATTTTGATGGAATACATCACCGTAAGTGACTGTACCGAATTGACCTTTGGTCCAAACAAGATCGTAAACTGAGTCTACACCTTGAAGGTACATCGCAAGACGTTCTAAACCGTATGTGATTTCACCAGTAACAGGGTAGCATTCAACACCACCGACTTGCTGGAAGTAAGTGAACTGAGTCACTTCCATACCATTGAGCCAAACTTCCCAACCTAAGCCCCAAGCGCCTAGTGTTGGAGATTCCCAGTTGTCTTCTACGAAGCGAATATCGTGCGTCAGTGTATCGATTCCGATCGCTTTTAATGAATCTAAATAAAGCTGTTGAATATTGTCTGGGTTTGGCTTAAGTACCACTTGGAACTGATAGTAGTGTTGTAAACGGTTTGGGTTTTCACCATAACGACCATCTTTAGGACGACGTGAAGGTTGAACATAAGCCGCGTTCCAAGTTTCTGGACCTAATGCGCGTAAGAAAGTTGCAGTGTGGAATGTCCCTGCACCCATTTCCATATCATATGGTTGTAATACGACGCAGCCTTGCTCCGCCCAATAGTTCTGTAGGGCAAGAATTAAGCCCTGAAATGTATCAATATGCGATATAGCACGACTCATGGTGCATCCACTGGAATCAAACAAAAATTGTGGTTAAGTATAAGGATTTTCGGGTGCAGTGCAAAGGATTCAAACACTTCGGCAGCAAGTTCTGAATAGAAATAAAAAAATGTTATTTTATTTCACATTCATTTCTACTTTTGGCTGATAGTAAACTTTTGATATAGCCTATTTCTTGATTCGTTTTCATCTGTTTGATGTATTGATCTAACTGTTGGTCAGCAGGCGAACTTTGATTGGTATCAATGGATGGGGTTTTCGGCGTATTGTCATCCACTAAAAATACTTTACCCTCGGTAAAACCCCAACTTTTATTGATTTCGCTTCCATCCTCAAGGACAGCAGATGTCTTTAAAAAACAAGTATTATCATATTTAATTAAAGCAAACTCTTTTATAAAATAGGGACTTGTAATTGATTTCATGGTTTTTACTTCAATGAATTCAGGCTCATTCTTTGGGCTACATGCTGGTAGTGATAATGTTAAAAATAAGAGAGAAAGCAAATATAAAGAATTGTTCATTATAGGACGAGATAGAATTTTCTTGATCATATTATAGATTGATTACATTGTTTGAGATGAATAATTTAGCTTAAGTCGAAAAATCCTCACGTCACCTCATGACGCATAACATCTTTATCAATCTTAATTTTCAAATCATGAAATGTTAGCTTTGAAATGATGTTGTCACTGAGGTGTTTGTTATGTCTGATCGCATTCGTGAAAAATTACAAATTCTTGCGGACGCAGCTAAATATGATGTGTCCTGTTCCTCTAGTGGTAGTGACCGTAAAAATAAAGACAAAGGTTTAGGCGATGCCAGTCGGGCAGGGATTTGCCATAGCTATACCGAAGATGGACGCTGTGTTTCATTGCTGAAAATCTTGTTCAGTAATGTCTGTATTTTTGATTGTGCTTATTGTGTGTCACGCCGTTCTAATGATGTGAAACGTGCTGCATTTACCGTACAAGAAGTGGTTGACCTGACCATCAATTTCTATCGTCGTAATTATATAGAGGGATTATTCCTTAGCTCAGGGATTTTTAAATCCGCAGACTATACGATGGAGCGAATGCTGCAAGTGGTGAAAAAACTGCGTCTCGAAGAAAATTTTAATGGCTATATTCACCTCAAAACCATTCCAGGCGCATCGCCTGAACTGATTCATGAAGCAGGACTTTATGCTGATCGCATGAGCATAAATTTAGAAATGCCAACTGAGGTCGGATTAAAAGCGTTTGCTCCTGAAAAATCACATCAAGAAGTACAAAAAGACTTAGGTTTAGTACGAGATCGGCTGATTCAACTCAAAGATGAACGCCAAATTATTAAGCATGTGCCGAAATATGTACCCGCAGGGCAGACCACTCAAATGGTGGTTGGTGCACATCAGGAAACTGATCAAGACGTACTTGTGATGGCAGATCGACATTACAAAGAATTTAAGCTAAAGCGTGTCTATTTCTCAGGTTATATTCCTATCAACACGGAAAATAACTATTTACCTGCGGTAGGTTCAGCACCACCTTTGTTACGCGAAAATCGGCTTTATCAAAGTGATTGGTTGATGCGTTTTTATGGTTTTGAAGTCAATGAAATCGTCAATGAAAAACACCCACATTTAGATTTAGATGTAGACCCAAAACTGAGTTGGGCATTGCGTCATCCTGAACAATTTCCAGTGGATTTAAATCGTGCGGATTATCAACTGATTCTGCGCGTGCCTGGCATTGGGGTGAAGTCTGCCAAGAAAATCGTACAAGCGCGCCGTTTTGGTAAAGTGCATATTGATTTGCTGAAACAACTTGGTGTGGCGTATTCACGTGCCAAGTTTTTTATTCGTTGTGAAGACAGTCCACGTTTTCAAAAAGAGCTTTCTGCGACTGATATTCGCCAGCAAATATTAACGCAGGGTTCATCTAAATACGTGAAACAACTGTCACCGCAATTGAGTTTAGGATTTTAAACATGCTCAGTGATGCGGTGGTTTATTACTACTTTGATGGCTCTATGGTCGGTTTACTCAACTGTGTATTTCGTGCTTTTCAATTCAAAGAATTCCACGTGCAATTGTGTTTAAATCAAGGTGCTCAGCATGGCTTATTTGCCACGGTGGTTGAAATTCCAAATCATGAGCAACATGCAGCACGTGTTTGGTCAGCTTTACAGCAGAAACTTTCGCATTCATCTCTGAAACAATTTTATTTTGCTTATTTGTCGGAATCCTTGGATGCCTATCAGCATTTATTTAATTACTGTGTCTATGTTTTTCGGCATCAACATTCAGTCGAAAAAAATTACTCTCATCCCAGTGTTTTAGCAATTTCGCAATGGACGAAAAAGGTAGGGCGCGAAAAGCATCGTATGGAAGCTTTTGTGCGGTTTAAGAAAACCACAGATGGATTGTTTTTAAGTTTGGTTCGCCCTGATTTTAATGTCCTGCCTTTGATACAGCAGCATTTTAAGCGGCGTTATCAAGATCAACGTTGGTTGATTTATGATGAACAACGTAAATATGGATTGTATTATGATTTATGCGAAATTCACGAGGTTTCTTTAGAGGCCAATCAGATTGACCGTAATATCGAAAATGGTGCGAGTCAAAATTTCCAATTAGAATTAGATGAACAAGAAGAATTATACGATCAGCTTTGGAAAGATTATTTCAATAGTATCAATATTAAAGAACGTCAGAATGTGAAATTGCATGTGCAATATTTACCTAAACGCTATTGGCGGTATCTCAATGAAAAATATGTTTAAGGCATTTTTTGATTATTATTTTAAAAATACCAACATAATAAAAGAGCACATTCATGACTAAATTAGTTTTAAAAACAGCAGTACTGATCATGGCTTGTTTGAGTACTTCGGTATTTGCCAAAACGCAAAATAAAGCGATAGATCCTTATAGCCAATGTACCGATAACACCATTCAACAGCTAAAACTGGGGAGTATTAATAACACTGTGGTGGAGATCTGTAGCACCAGAACCAAAACTTTATATGCAAAGCAGATTGTGCAGTTATTGGATCAAATAAAAAAACAGAGTCAGGAATACAAGCAGCCTGAACGTTATCAGGACATCATGAAATCACAAAAGCTCTGGAAAAATTTTGTCGATCAAGAGTGCCGTAATGCCGGTGCTTATATCGGTTCGACGATGTATGAGTTTTGTCCCATGCAAAAATATGCAGAGCGATTGGAGCAATTGAAGGAGTATTTAAATTGACCTTGATCTGTTTTCGTTATTATTTAAAACTGTAATTTAAATACACCTTCATTCTGAGTCAGCGTATACTGCTGCAACCAATGAAACAACACTATTCCAGCAAGGTGCATTGTGAGCTTAACCCAATCAGACTGGCTAAATTTCTTAAAACCGAATTACAAAGTATTACCTTTGAAAGAACGTTTACTTTCAGGATTTGGTGCGCTTTGTGGTTTAGCAATATCCTCTTTAATTAGTTGGTATGTATTGGGTGGTATGAATGCATGGTATATCGCCCCGATGGGTGCCTCTTCGGTACTGCTTTTTGCAGTTCCAAATAGTCCTTTAGCGCAACCGTGGAATGTTGTGGTTGGCAACATATTGGCAGGTTTAATTGGTGTGACATGTACACAGTTATTACCTGATTTAACCTCTGCTTTTAGTGTCGCAGTTGGGTTAGCCATTTTTATGATGATGACAACTGATTCATTGCATCCTCCAAGCGGCGCAGTTGCAATCACCGCAGTATTAGGCGGTGATGCTGTACATCGTTTGGGATTCCACTTTATTTTATATCCCGTATTACTCAACTCAATTTTACTTTTGTTGATTGCTGTCTTTTTCAATCGTTTGATTGGGCGTCATTATCCGATTACAGCGCATGTCAATGAGCGTTCCAAAGACCCTACGCCAACTCAGAAAGTTTCGATCCAACCTAAAGATATTAAGTATGCTTTAGCACACCACACAGAATTATTAGATATTAGTCAGTATGATTTGGAAAAAATCATTTTAGAGGCACAAGAGCATGCCAATGAACGTTTGAATCACTCATTTGTTTGCCAAGATATTATGAGTCGTGATGTGATTAAGCTACATGAAGATGATGATATTCACCAAGCCTTAGATAAATTCAAAGCGGTAAATTTAATGAGTTTGCCTGTGGTAAATTCAGATCATAATTTGGTAGGGACACTTGCTTTGTATGAGGTTGTGGAGTGGTTTAAAGGTGCAACAGATCCAAGAAATTCATGGCAACACTATGTACATCAAATTATGAGTCATCGCGTGGTAACGGTTGATCCGCTACAACCGATTCAAGATCTCATTCCTTATTTTGTAGAGAAATCTTTTAATTATATTCCTGTTGTGGAAAATCAACGTTTGATTGGCATTATTAGTCGTGCGGATATGATCGCTGCGCTTCAACAACAACTCAGTCGTCAAAAGCTTCAATCAGAATAAAAAAAAGCTACGGTTGTATTAGGGGGAAATTCAACCGTAGCGACCAAAAGAGGTAAAGATATTAACGTTTTATGCTTTGGTCTTCATAAACGGTTTTTACGGGCTGATTATAGCCTTGTACATAATCAACGCGATCTTGCTGTTGTTTTGGAATCACTAACCACAAAATTAGGTAAACCAAAATACCAGGGAAAGCTGCGCTCATGAGTGAAATCACTACAAAGATCAAGCGTAATAAATTTGCATTCCAACCAAAACGTTCCGCAATACCGCCCATTACACCAGCGATCATGCTTTGTCGGTTTGAGCGATATAAACCAGAATTGGCCATTTAATTTTTCTCCTAAAATATTTGATACAGCAACAGAATGAGGCTTCATTCATGATAAATCGCTGTTAATAATGAGATAGGGATGAACTGTTTTTTTTAAAGTTTAAACAGATGGGAGAATCGTTACGGTGTGTAAAAGGCTGATGGAAAAAACGACAGTATCGCCTAAAATGCACCGACTTAAAGCATACTGCTTTGTTAATTTGCTATTTCATCAAGTTACGTCCGCCATAATTACCCATTTGGGGAATAGACGAATATTCAAATGCTTCCTATATTTTGCAGAACCATGGGGTGTTTTTTGAAAAAAGTGTGACAACGATGTTGATATTAGAGATTTGTGGATATGCAGTTCAGGTTCTTCTTACAGCATGTTAGTGTAGGATTTTTATTGAGTTTGGGGTTGAGTGCTTGTGATAGCTATCATCCGGATTCAATGAAAACATCAAGCCAAGCGCAGCCAACTACTGATGAAAGTTCTATTCCTGTTATGTTAGATGCTGAGCAAGCACGAACAAGCGCAAGTGAAGGGATGTCACTGACTGAGGTTGCGGGACAAGCAACAGTTCCTCATGTTGCTTCTAAACATATGACGCAACCGACTCAACAAGATATGCAATATGTTGGGCGCTATCATGCGCGTATTCCTTGTACTGATGCATTTGCTGGTTGTATCAAAGATGAAAAAGAAGCGGAATATATCTTAAATTTATTAGAAGATGGTTCAGTCTTTTGGACCAATACCAGTTTTGGGCGCTTGGGTTCAGATCCATCGCGCAATATGACCAAAATAGAGCAAACCTGTAAGCAGGTGCAATGGCATGTTCATGAGGCAGGAAATGAAATTATTGTCCGTTGTGATGCAGCCAATGTAAATTTGTATTATCAAATTAATCAAAATCATGATTTGGTTATGGATCTTGAGCAAATCTGGAATGGTGATCACGGGCGGAATCGTGTTTTTTTTAAAGAATATCCTTTCCCCAAAAAAGCTTATGTGTTTAAAAAAGTGAAATAAAGCTTTCATAAAAAAAGAGCGCTTTAAGCGCTCTTTTTATTGATCAGTTCCGATTGAATTAGTAATCGAAGCTGAAGTGTTCTGGAGCAAGTGAAGTCAAAGTACGTGAAGTCGATACCATTGATTCTGCATGACCTTGTGCACGCGGCAATAAACGGTCAAAGTAGAAGTCAGCAACTTTGATTTTTGCTTTATAGAATTCTGGAGTTTCAATGCCGTTACCAGCTTCTAGTTTCTCAGAAGCAATCACTGCTTGTTGAGCCCAGAAATAAGCCATCATCACATAACCAGAGAACATCAAGAAATCATTAGAAGCAGAAGATACGATGTCACGGTCTTTACGAGCTGCAAGCATGATGCGAACAGTTAAAGTGTTCCATTGAGCGCAAAGCTTAGTTAAGTCCCAAGCGAAACGACGTAAATACTTGTTACGCGCATGCGTAGCACAGAATTTCAAGATTTCAGCAGTATAGTCACGAACGACTTTACCTTTTGAACTTAAAAGAACTTTACGACCCAATAAGTCAAGTGCTTGGATACCCGTTGTACCTTCATACAATGTTGAGATACGTGCATCACGTGCGATTTGTTCCATACCCCATTCTTTGATGAAACCATGACCACCGTATACTTGCATACCATGGTTCGAAGCTTCTAGACCTAATTCAGTCAAGAAACCTTTTAAAATCGGGGTATAGAAACCTAGTTTGTCATCAGCAGCTTCATAAGCAGCTTGATCGCCATTGACTAATGCATCTGTCATTTTGTCTGCAAGTTTTGCAGCATGATAGATCATTGAGCGACCGCCTTCTGCAACCGCTTTTTGAGTTAACAACATACGACGAACGTCAGCATGGTGAATAATTGCATCAGCTACACGCTCAGGCTCTTTCTTACCAGAAAGGGCGCGCATAGACATACGATCTTTCGCATACGGTAATGCACCTTGGAAAGAAAGTTCAGCATGTGCAATACCTTGAACCGCTGTACCAATACGAGCAGTGTTCATGAACGTAAACATGGCATGTAAGCCTTTGTTTACTTCACCGATGAGGTAACCTGTTGCATTGTCAAAGTTCAATACAGCAGTTGCTGAAGCACGGATACCCATTTTGTGTTCGATCGAACCACAAGAAACCGTGTTACGCTCACCTACACCACCATCAGCAGTCGGGATAAATTTCGGTACGATAAATAAAGAAATACCACGAGTACCAGCAGGTGCATCTGGAAGACGCGCAAGTACGATATGAATGATATTGTCTGTTAAATCATGCTCACCCGCAGAGATGAAGATTTTAGTACCAGAGATTTTATAAGTACCGTCAGCAGCAGGTTCAGCTTTAGTTTTAACTTGACCTAAGTCTGTACCACATTGAGGTTCTGTTAAGCACATTGTGCCTGACCAAGTACCTTCAACAAGTTTAGGCATATAGGTATTTTTTTGCTCATCCGTACCGAACTGCATGATGGTATTCATACAACCAGTACTTAAACCTGGGTACATGGTAAATGACCAGTTCGCAGTACCCATCATTTCAGATTTGATGAGGTTCAAAGACATTGGTAAGCCTTGACCACCAAACTCTTCTGGGTAAGAAAGACCTTGCCAACCGCCCATTACGAACTGGTCGTAAGCATCTTTAAAACCTTTAGGCGTTGTTACTTCGCCATTATTGAAAGTACAACCTTCTTCATCACCAGATTGGTTCAGTGGAGAAAGTACGTTTTCGCAGTAATCTGCTGCACCTTCAAGAATCATATCAACGGTTTCAGCATCCGCATTTTGACCACTTGTCAAAGTTTGGTAATGTGCTGGATAATCTAACATTTCGTTCATTAAGAAACGAATATCGCGGAGAGGGGCTTTATAAGCTGGCATAATCTTAATCCTGTATTTGAATCATTTTGGATTATCTGTTTCGATACTTTGATTATTCATAGTAGTGATAAAAATACATTGATAAACTCTAGGGAAAAAATTGTCAGAAAAGCTAATTTTCGAAATGAGTTGTGAGTAGGAAAATCATTTTTCTGTTAGAGTCTTCGCATATATTATATGTGAAAAATGATCTATTTTATAGTTGAAAATATAACGATATAAGGGTGTTTGGTAAAGCTATGCGTTTAAAATATTTAACATTATGCTTGTTAGGTCTTAGTCTTTCTGCATGTTCACAGCATGTCATTAAAACCAATTCAGGTTCTCAGAATTTAGAGCAAAAGGCAATTAATAGTCTTAATGCAATGTATGAATATCCGAGTTACGATTATCGTGGCAAATTTAAAGTTCATGTCGACCTAGATCAAAACAAATCAAACACCTCGTCAGAAAGGGCGGCTTTAGATGCAGCACTCAAACAAAAAGTGGATCAATATTTACAAGAGCAAAAGGTTAATTTAAACAGCAAACAGAAGCAGGCACTCTATAATGCCTTGGCACAACAGCCCAAAAGTTCTGGTGGTTCTAAAGCTGATAAATTTGCTCAGATCATGACCAATATATTGAATGATATGCAATTTGAATATGATGGCTCAGTCCACTATCGTCAGAAAATGGGTTCGTTTAATCTGACAGCACGTTATGAAAAACCAACCTTGTTAGTTCAAGCAAAAGTGCCGATGGTTCTAGATTTAAATAATTATAAGTTTTATATCAATTACTTTGCTTTGATGCCGTATTTGGTGAACAAAGAAAATCAAAATAATTTAGCTTATTTGGATTTTTCAAAATATCAGGCGATGTTTAAGCAAGTGGATTACAAAAAATTTGCAGAATATGTGAAAGCTTCAAGTGCTGTTTATTATCGTTTAGCTGATCAAAATAACATTCAAGCATTGTCTGTCTCCGCTGCTGATCGAAATTTAGGAGTAGTCGAAAAAATTCGCTTAAAAACATCGATTGAAGAATTAATTTTACAAGCGAATTTGTACAGCAAAGTGAATGAAAAATATTTAATGCAAAGCATTTTAAATATTAAAGGACAAAATTTAGAAAAGCTGATTGCTGATGAAACAAATGCTGCAAGTAAAACTAAGCCTGATGCAGCTGCATCCATATTAGCGAGTAAAGATTCCGCAGATGATGCAAGTGTCGTCAGTCAGCAATTATATCGTTTAGTGAATCAGCATTTTGGTGTTGAAGATGAAGCTGATCCAAAGGTATCCGATGCAGCGCAGCAAGCGATGGATGCTGCCAAGGAAGCTGGGATAGTTGCTGATGATTCAGAATCAGCTGATGCTGCCGCAGATGCAGCTTCTTCCTCAGAAGATGAGCAAGGTTTAACAGAGGCCCAATGTACAGCGCTTCAGAATGCTAAACAGGCTGCTTATGGAGATGCACAGTATTGTGAAAGTATTTACGATATTGATGTTTTTAATACGAAAAAAGCCGAATCAGGTTTTCTATCTTATGTTGAAAAATTACAAAGCGTAGAAAAAGAATTTGCTGTATATGATCAAAATCAATTTATTAATGATCAGGCATTTAAAGCGCTATGGATCAAGCATCAGGCTGAGATTGAAGAAACGTTGCCCCCTCAAGACAAACGTAATCCATTTACCATGGATATTGGTTTGGATGCGCAAGGACGAGCAGTTAAAATTGATTATGATTTGAATTATGCACTCCCTGAACTGAAGTCTCGTTTTAATCTTAAAGCAGATATGTTGATTTCCAATTATGGCCAAGCAACGCCAATTGATCAGGCTCAATTGAAACGAGCGAAAACATGGGCTGAAGCAAGTAAAGGCTCAATGTTGGAACAAGCAATTGGTAGTTTCTCAGAGAAATTGGGACAGACAGGCATTCAAGAGCGTTCAGCTGAACCTTATACGTTATCTTTAGAAGATCAACTCAAAATCATTGCAGAACAGCGATATGATGCAACACACAGTTATGAGCAAACATTTAAAGCGGTATTTATTGCCAAGCTGATAGAAAATAAAGCAGAAATTGCACAACGTTATACAAGTCAGGAATTGCAGGAAATCGCTGCTGTTTATGCCTATTGGTATGCCACAGATGACATCTATAACCCACAAGGTAAGGCGTTAAAGAGCATTGAAGCATTACAGAAGAAACATCATCTTGAGCAAGATGATCAGTTTGATGACAAGCTAGGACAAGCTGTTAATCGTATTGTAAATGATGCGATGCATGGTGATAAAGATCGTCAAGCTTGGAAAAAGCTACAAGCTCAATATAAACAGCCACAGCAGCTATTTGCTCAACAGTATCAAGTTCAATTTGAGCGTGATAATGGAGTTTCAAGTGAGGAAAAACCATTATTGGCACAAACTGCAACGATTTTAGGACAAGTATATGTTGATGCTCGTAAAAATCAGTTATCCGAAAAGAGCATTAAATCATTAAAGATTGAACACAATGAATTTATTGATTATGAAATCTTTAAAGAAGTGTATTTGAAAATGCTAACGGCAAAATAATTGGCGATTACTTGAAAAGAACCTGCGCAATGCAGGTTCTTTTTTGCTAATTAATATTTATAGATCGGTCATAAGAAATCTTTTAATTCAGGTTTGACCCCATTCCAAATAGAGAAGGCTTCAATCGCTTGACCCACCAACATACCAAAACCATCTGTTGATGGAACTTGGCGCTCTTGGGCTTGATCCAAAAAGCTCGAAGGTTTGCCATAAGCCATTTCATAGGCGTGGTGAAAAACTAAGCATTCAGGGAGTTGTAAAGTATCACCAGTTAAGCTGGCAGAAGTGGCATTGATTACAAAATCAAATTCACCAACAAGTTGTTCCAAGCTGAGCGCTGAAAGTTGTGCCTGCGGCACGGCATCTTTTAAATCTGAGACCAATTGTTCAGCTCGAGCAAGTGTACGATTGGCAATGACAATCTGTTTTGCGCCTGCTTGTACTAAAGGATAAATGACACCACGTGTTGCCCCACCAGCACCTAAGATTAAAATGCGACTATTTTTAAGGTCCCAACCTAAGGCTTGAATGGCGGCAACTAAACCCTGACCATCGGTATTATCTCCAAAGAGTTTGCCATCTTGCATCCACAAGGTGTTCACCGCTTTGGCAATCTTGGCACGTTCAGTAAGTTGATCACATAAAGCAAATGCCTGCTCTTTAAACGGCACAGTTACATTCATTCCAATGCCATCATGAGCAAAAAAATCTTTTGTTGTGCTTTCAAAACTATCTAAGGGCGCAAGAATTTTTTTATAGTCTAAATTGACCCCCGTTTTTGCTGCAAATGCATGATGGAGTTCTGGTGATCGAGATTGTTCAATCGGATTCCCAATGACAGCAAATTGTTTGGTCATACTTTTATCCAAAGTTGAAAGAGAGGACAGAGGCTATTAAACATATTTGAATGCTTATGCGGACACAATATACGATAATCTTTAGGTACAAAAAAAGCACCTAAATTCAGGCGCTTTGAACAATTACGGTCAATTATTTATTTAAACTCAACCAATCTCTAGGTTTTAGATAATAATCCGTTAAACGTTTCTCTATTGAATCAGCATCCCATTCAGGGCGATAAGACCAACCCGCGAGATTAGGCAAGCTAACTAAAATCGACTCAATACGACCACCGGTTTGCAGGCCAAACAACGTACCTCGATCGTATACTAAATTATATTCAACATAGCGACCACGACGATACAATTGGAATTCACGCTGAGCTTCGGTGTAAGGCTGTTCACGATGCTTTTCAAAAATAGGCAAGATTGCTTCTAAATAACCATTACCAACGGCTTGAATATATTTAAAGCAAGTCTCGAAGTCCCATTGGTTCAAATCGTCAAAGAATAAACCACCAACACCACGTTGTTCATCACGATGTTTTAAGTAGAAATAATCATCACACCATTGTTTATGTTCAGCATAAATATGCTCGCCGAACGGCTGGCATAAATCATAAGCGGTTTGATGCCAGTTTTGAATATCTTGATCATCTGGATAGAAAGGTGTGAGGTCAAAGCCACCGCCAAACCACCAAACAGGGTCTTGACCTTCAGGTTCAGCAACAAATAAACGTACATTTGCATGTGAAGTTGGGATATTGGGATTTTTAGGATGAATAACTAAAGAAACGCCCAACGCTTGTGCTTTTGCACCTGCGATTTGAGGATGGCGTTCCGTTGCAGAGGCAGGAAGTTTACTGATATTGATGTGGGAAAACATCACTCCGCCTTTTTCAATCACGTCACCATTTTGCAGAACACGAGAGCGACCGCCACCACCTTCAGTTCGTTGCCAATCATCAATGATAAACTCAGCAGTGCCACCGCCTGCACGTTCCTGTTGTTCTAATCCTGCACAAATACGTGCTTGTAAGTCGAGTAAAAACTCGCGAACACGTTGAATATCAGCTGAAGTTGGATGCTGCATTTCAACCTTCTAATCATTAAAAAAGATGGAAGGATATGTACCATGAAATCATAAAAAAAATAAGCTGATTTTGTGATTCAAACTGCAATTAGATACTTGAACAGCTTAAAGGATCTAATCGATCTAACCATAATTATTCCGACTAAAAGGGTTGGTTGATTTCTTGGGTTAAGCTCAGCAGAATGTATTGATAATGCTTGTTGTTGCAAGCTGAACATCAGATAGGCACGTTATGACTCAAGTTCATTCACTTATTCAAAAATACAATGTTGCAGGACCACGTTACACCAGTTACCCGACTGTTCCGTACTGGCAAGAACAAGATTTTAGTTTGGAAATGTGGAAGCAAACTTTAAAACGGGCATTTGATGAGACAAATACGAGTGAAGGGATTAGTTTATATATCCATTTGCCATTTTGTGAAAGCTTGTGCACTTTTTGTGGTTGTCATAAGCGTGTGACGAAGCGCCATGAAGTGGAACAACCTTATATTCAAGCCGTGTTAAAAGAATGGGAGTTGTATTGCCAGTTGCTTGTCGACAAACCGAGGATTAAAGAAATTCATTTGGGGGGAGGAACCCCTACATTTTTCTCTGTACAACACTTGATCGAGTTGATTAATGGATTATTGGCAAATGCAGATATATCCGATGAATATGAATTTAGTTTCGAAGGGCATCCTAATAATACGACTCGAGAGCATTTACAAGCCCTATATGATCTTGGTTTTCGCCGAGTGAGTTATGGGGTGCAGGACTATAATGAAAAAGTTCAGAAAGCAATTCACCGTATTCAACCATTTACTCATGTACAACAGGTTACAAAGTGGGCAAGGGAAATTGGTTATACCTCGATTTCACATGACTTGGTCTTTGGCTTACCATTTCAGAACTTGACTGATGTGTTACACACGATTGAACAAACAAATAGTCTAAAGCCAGATCGTTTGGCATTTTATAGCTATGCTCATGTACCTTGGATTAAGGGCAATGGACAGCGTGGCTTCAAAGATCAGGACGTACCTAAAGATGAGTTGAAACGCCAGTTATATGAGGAGGGAAAGAGAAAACTTTTAGCACAGGGTTATCATGAAATTGGTATGGATCACTTTGCTTTGGAACATGACAAAATGTATCAAGCTTTCCAACAAGAAAATCTGCATCGTAATTTCATGGGGTATACCTCATCAAAAACGCAAGTCATGATTGGCCTAGGTTTGTCTTCAATTAGTGATAGTTGGTACAGCTTTGCGCAAAATGAAAAAACGCTAGAAGATTATTATGCACGTTTAGAGAAGAATGAGATTCCTGTATATCGTGGACATCTTTTAACAGAAGAGGATTTAGTCATTCGCCAACATATACTCAATTTAATGTGTTGCTTTAGTACTTCATGGCAGAATGAAGCATTGTATTTTCCAGAGTTACCTGAAGTATTAGCACAACTAGAGGAAATGCAGAATGACGGTTTGTTAAAGATTACATCAAAGGATATTCAAGTAACCGAACAAGGCAAACCATTCGTAAGAAATATTTGCATGGCATTTGATTTACATCTTCGCCGCAAAATACCCAATAACCGTATTTTTTCTATGACGATATAAAACAATCGCTTATTTTTCGAATTATCATGAGTTTGATTGAATCAAGGATGACTTAGAAGTCATCCTTCTGGTAAAGATGATCCATACGCTCACGTTTGGTCTTTAAATATTGTTCATTAAATGGGTTACGACCTACTGTTAACGGTACACGCTCAACCACATTGATGTCTAAATCAGTTAAGGCTTTAAGTTTTAACGGGTTATTCGTAATTAACTTAACTTCTTTAATTTGTAGATGATCCAGCATAATGCTACACATGTCATAGCGACGTGCATCAGCAGGAAGATTTAACAATAAGTTAGCATCAACCGTATCATGCCCTTGATCTTGTAAAGCATAGGCGCGGATTTTATTCGTTAAACCAATCCCACGACCTTCTTGGCGAAGATACAAAATCACCCCTTGACCTGCTTCATTAATCAAACGTTGGGTCGCTTGTAATTGAGGACCGCAGTCACACTTTAATGAAGCGAAAGCATCACCTGTTAAGCATTCTGAATGAATACGGACTAAAACAGGTCCTGTTGGGGGAGTTTCTAAACCTTTAGAAAGCGCCACATGTTCTTCGCCCGTTTGAGGGTCTTGAAACACAGAAATATTGAAGTCACCAAAAGCAGTTGGTAGCTTTGATGTTGCAATAAATTCAATCGGCACAGAGAGCTCGCTATGTTAGTAAAAACTGTCAAAGTATAGCTTAATGTGTGAAGATTGAGTGAATTGGAATTTCTGATTTTTCACATAAGTTTTTCTTTTTCATAGAAAGCACACAATAATGGTTGATAAACAGTGACATAATTCAGGATAATCTGTAAGTCAGTTGTTTAAGATTGGCTTGAGAATGTTCAGCACTACATCATTCGCACATGTGGCTGATTGAAGGTAGATCGTATTTAATTGTATGATTGCCCCCATTTAACCCAGCTTCGGATTTGCCAGGCTTAAAAAGGCTTTGCCACATTATGTTGTATACCGAAATTCCAACTCAACGTCCTGTTACGCCATTGTTAGATGGAATTGATCATCCACAACAATTACGTCAGCTCGAGCAAAGCCAACTCGCACAAGTGGCGGATGAGTTGCGTCAATATATTTTGTATGCGGCAGGGCAAAGCGGTGGCCACTTTGGCGCAAATCTTGGTGTAATCGAATTAACGGTTGCACTGCATTATTGTTTTAATACGCCGCAAGACCGTTTGGTTTGGGATGTGGGTCATCAAGCATATCCACATAAAGTACTGACGGGGCGTCGTGAACGAATTACTACGATTCGTAGTAAAGATGGTTTAGCCGCTTTCCCTGCGCGTGAAGAATCTGAATTTGATACCTTTGGTGTAGGGCATTCGTCAACAGCAATTTCTGCGGGTCTAGGAATGTCGCTTGCGCGTCGTTATCAAAAAGATCCGTGTGATGTGGTTGCAATTGTTGGTGATGGTGCAATGACAGCAGGTATGGCATTTGAAGCTATGAATGATGCAGTTGCACATGATGCTGATCTGATCGTCGTTTTAAATGATAACGATATGTCGATTTCATGTAGTACGGGTGGCTTTGCGAGGCATTTGGCTGCAATTTGGGAAACAGGTCAACTGGTGAATGTTGACGAACATGGCCAAGCCTATGTTCAGCCACATCCAAAGTG
Organism: uncultured Acinetobacter sp.; assembly: GCA_913777945.1. GTDB lineage: Bacteria > Pseudomonadota > Gammaproteobacteria > Pseudomonadales > Moraxellaceae > Acinetobacter. The sequence goes on from CAJYTY010000005.1 coordinate 352,022, forward strand.
GACTTATAACTCACGATTACATCAGTCTGCAACAGATGCAGCGGATAACTTATTTAAAGCGATTGGTTTTGATTATTTTGGGCCATTTGATGGACATGATGTTGAGCAACTCACACAAGTTTTTCATGCGCTTAAAAAACGTAAAGGCCCTCGTTTAGTTCATATTTATACCAAAAAGGGTAAAGGATTTGCGCCTGCTGAAGCAGACCCGATTACCTATCATGCTATTACTAAAATTGCACCTACAGCATCTGCTCCTGCAAAAAAATCACCGCCTAAATACTCAGACGTGTTTGGACAATGGTTATGTGATGAAGCAGCGCAAGATGATCGTTTACTCGCAATCACCCCAGCAATGTGTGAAGGTTCAGGAATGGTTCAGTTTGCAAAGCAATACCCTGAACGTTTCTTTGACGTTGCGATTGCTGAACAACATGCAGTGACTTTAGCAGCGGGTATGGCGTGTGAAGGTTTAAAACCTGTTGTAGCAATCTATTCGACCTTTTTACAACGCGGCTATGACCAATTGATCCATGATGTTGCCTTGCAAAATCTAGATGTCACTTTTGGGATTGATCGTGCTGGTTTAGTCGGTGAAGATGGTCCGACCCATGCAGGTGCATATGATTATGCCTATATGCGTACTGTACCTAACATGGTGATCATGGCACCAAAAGATGAAAATGAATGTCGCCAGATGTTGCATACGGCATATCACTATAATGGACCAACTGCCGTACGTTATCCACGTGGTGTTGGTACAGGTGCTGAAATCCAACAGCAAATGACTCCTTTAGAAATTGGTAAAGCTGAAATCGTTGCGCAATTTAATCAGGACGCAGATCAGCAGATCAGTATCCTTGCTTTTGGTAGCCGTGTTGAAGCATCGGTTGAAGCAGCAGAATTATTTGCAAGTAAACATTCGGTTGCTGTATGTGTGGTCAACATGCGGTTTGTAAAACCATTAGATGAGCAGATACTTCGTGACCTAGCTGCTGACACAAAACTTTTTGTGACTGTAGAAGAACATGCGGTTATGGCTGGTGCGGGAAGTGCAGTAAATGAATTTTTAGCACGAGCTAAAATCATTAAGCCAATTTTAAATCTAGGTTTGCCAGATACATTTTTACATCAAGCAACTCATCAGCAAATGCTTATTGACTGTGGCTTAGATGCCAAAGGTATTTTGCTTTCAATAGAACAAGCTTGGTCATAGGTCGCTAACGCTTTGTAAATTAGAAAATAATCTTTCGCAAATATTTTTTACCTAAAAGCCCTTATATTTGATAGAATATGAGGGCTTTTATGCATTATTCTTTGTCAAAATCTTCAAATTTGTAGTGGGTGTTCAATGGAACCTATGGTGGTTATGGCTGCGCGTGCGGCTCAAACAGTTGGTCAAGAGCTTTTAAAGGCACATCAAAATCGTCATAAACTCGATTTACAAGTTGAAGAAAAAGGCATCGATGGTCCAGTAACGCGTGTTGACCGTTACATCGAACAGCTTACAATTGATACGCTTCGTAAAAGTTATAAAAACCATAGCTTCCTTGGTGAAGAGTTTGGTATGCAAGAAGGTAAAGGTCACGATGCAGATTGGTGCTGGGTGATTGATCCTTTAGATGGCACTCAAAACTTTATCAACGGTTTCCCTCATTTCTGTATTTCTATCGCTGTACAACATAAAGGCGTAACTCAGCACGGTGTGATCTATGATCCAGTGCGTGATGAATTATTCTCTGCAAGCCGTGGTCGTGGCGCAGTCATGAACCAACGCCGTATCCGTGTAAATGTTAAAGACTCTTTAGAAAACACATTCCTTGCGGTAGGTCATCCTTATCGTGCGAAACGTAATGGTGAAATTGTTTCTTATGCAGAACAACATTTCGCTTCTTTGTTGGCTGTAACTAAATCAGGCGCGCAAATTCGTCGTGGTGGCTCTGCTGCTTTGGATTTAGCTTATGTCGCTGCAGGTCGTTTTGATGGTTTCTTTGAGCTTGGTTTAAAACCGTGGGATATTGCTGCGGGTGAGCTGATTGTAAAAGAAGCGGGCGGTGTAGTTGTTGATGCTCGTGGTGGTAATGAATCATTTGATAATGGTCAAGTACTTGCTTGCTCATTGAAAATGTTAAAATCATTGATGCAAACAGTTGTTCCTGCTTGGGGCGATGCTGCAAAATAATTTGTGGATTTTTAGAAAAGGGGTAGCGATTGCTACTCTTTTTTATGCCTAATAATAGAAACACATAGAACAAGATGAAAAAAGAATAATATAAATATATTTATCATATATGCCCACATAAAAGGTGGTGCATGCATAGCACTGCTATATGCAATTAAAAGTTGTATGAAAGTAATAGTGCTTAAAATCGTGCAACTTCTAAAGGGATGTTTTTGAATAGATGAAGTCGATTCTAGAAAATATGTAACGATAAAATAACTAGAAAAAAATAAAGAAATTAGGATTACACCATCTGTAGGGTAGTGATAAATAAACTCTGGTTCACTCTTTATAATAAATGGATCAAGTTGAAAACCGAAATAGATAATATTGAGGCATCCTAATAGCCATAAGATCAATAATAATTTTAGTAGCATAGAGGTTTTAAAATTTTTGTTTGTGTATAAATATATTTAAGCTAAATTCTTATAAAATCAATGAATAATCGAAATGGATAGAAAAAACCTATTAAAAAGGGTGACTTTTAAAATTATTCTGCTATAATCCGCCCACGCACTTAAATTCCAGTTCATTACCTGAACATTCAGTTCTATTCATATTAGCGCACGCTGTCCATAGAGAGGACCATATCTTGCGCCCAAATCGCTTAGCGATTCTTCAGGTTGAGGCAGTAATCAAGCGTGCGTTTAGTCCACATCGTCGTTATTCGGATTGCCGCTGAACTTCATCTATTTTCAGCTTGAGTCGCTTTGCCGCTTTTTGCCGATGTCTATTTTTTGTATTTATTAAAATGGAGCACCCATTAGGGTGAAACTCTCTATGAGCAAAACTTTTGCCGAATTTTCTTTGCACGAAACCTTACAACAAGCCCTAGAAGGTTTAGGTTTTACAAGCCCAACTCCTGTGCAAGAACAAGCGATTCCAGCTGCGTTAGATGGAAAAGATTTACTAGTTTCAAGCCAGACAGGTTCTGGTAAAACTGCAGCATTTTTACTCCCTACATTAAATGCTTTGGCAGGTCAGGAAACTTTTGTGCCATTTAAAGAGCGCATGAAAGCTGTGACTCAACCAAGCATCTTGGTTTTATGTCCTACGCGTGAATTGGCTCAACAAGTAAGCCAAGATGCGATTGCGTTTGTACGTCATATGAAAGGTGTTCGTATTGCTGCAATTATGGGTGGTATGCCTTTTGGTAAGCAAATTCAACAGCTTAAAGGTGCGCAAGTGATTGTTGCAACACCAGGTCGTTTGCTTGACTTAGTAAATCGTCGCCAATTGAAACTTGATAAAGTTGAATCGTTAATCGTTGACGAAGCTGACCGTATGCTTGACCTAGGCTTCTCTGAAGATTTAGAAGCAATTGGCGAGTTAGCTGCAAACCGTAATCAAACATTAATGTTCTCTGCGACTTTTGCTGATCGTATTATTCGTCTTGCTGAACGTATGATGAATGATCCGCAACGTATCGCAATTGAAACTGGTCACAGCACTAATACTGATGTAACTCAAACATTACATTGGACAGATGGCTTTGAGCATAAGAAAAAATTACTTACACACTGGTTGTCTGACGAGTCAGTAGATCAAGCTGTTGTCTTTGCAAGCACGCAAGAAGATACAGATATGCTTGCTGAAGAATTGGCTGAAGCAGGTCACTCAGTTGTTGCATTGCATGGTGCTATGCCACAAACCGTTCGTAACCGTCGTTTACGCAGCATCCGTGAAGGTCGTGCAAAAATCTTAGTTGCAACTGACGTAGCAGCACGTGGTTTAGACGTACCAACTATTTCTCACGTGATTAACTTCGGTTTACCGATGAAAAACGAAGACTATGTACACCGTATTGGTCGTACAGGTCGTGCGGGTCGTACTGGTCAAGCGATTACACTTGCGACTTATCGCGAGCGTGGCAAAATCCGTGCGTTAGAAGATTATTTAGATGCACGTTTAAATGTATCTGAAATTGAAGGTTTAGAGCCATCTCCACCTCCTGCTCGTTCAGGTCGTGATGGTGGCGGTCGCGGTCGAGATGGCGGTGGTCGTGGTCGTGGCGGCCGTGATGGCGGTCGTGGCGGTTTTGGTGGTGGTCGTCGTTTTGAAGGCGAGAGCAATTTCAAACGTCGTGAAGGCGGTGATGATCGTCCACGTCGTAGCTTCGATGATAAACCACGTGGTGAGCGTCCATCATTCGGTGGTGAAGATCGTCCACGTCGCGAGTTTAACTCTGACCGCCCACGTCGCGAAGGTGGTTTTGAAGACCGTCCACGTCGTAACTTTGATGATAAACCACGTGGTGAACGTCCATCATTCGGTGGTGAAGATCGTCCACGTCGCGAGTTCAATTCAGATCGCCCACGTCGTGAAGGTGGTTTTGAAGATCGTCCAAAGCGTAGTTTTGGTGGTGAAGACCGTCCACGTCGCGAGTTCAATTCAGATCGCCCGCGTCGTGAAGGTGGTTTTAATGATAAACCGCGTTTTGACTCGAATGATGACAACCGTGGTAACCGTGTAGATTACAAACCACGTCGTGAAGGTAGCTTCGGCGACCGTCCAAAGCGCGATTTTGGTGATCGTCCACAACGTGAAGGTGGTTTTGGTGACCGTCCAAAACGTAGTTTCGGTGGTGAAGATCGCCCAAAACGTAGTTTTGGTGGTGAAGACCGTCCAAAGCGTAGTTTCGGTGGTGAAGACCGTCCAAAGCGTGATTTTGGTGATCGTCCAGCACGTGAAGGTGGCTTCGGTGGTGACCGTCGTCGCAAAAACGATTTTTAATCGTTAAAAACCGATGAAAAGAAGAAGCCAGTTGTAAAACTGGCTTTTTTATTTAGGATTAGTCATGTAAAATTCGAAAAATGTCTACTAATTCAAATTTTACAGAAGAAATGAATAGGGTTAAGCAAAATAAAAGTCTTTTAAGTCAAATATGGTCATTCATTTGTGGTGAAGGGCTGCCATGTCTATTTGTTATTTTAATGCTTTGTAATGGGTTATTTTTTGCATATGCACTTATTGCACGCAATCATACCGACTCTTTGAATGCAAGCTCACAACATGAGTTGAGCACAGAAGTTGATAAAAAGAACAATTACATAAATTAATAATCTTCATACGTAGCATATCAAAATAAAAACAAGCGCTTAATCTTTCAGTGTATAGTATGCGTGCATAAAAAGTGCAGGAATGAATGCCAGTATGAATAACAAATCTCCTCTCGATGCTGAAGCCCTAATTGAAGTTAAAAACTTGAGCTTTAACCGAGGGGAACGCGTCATTTATGATGATGTCAGTCTTAAAATTCGACGTGGTCAAATTACTGCAATTATGGGACCTTCAGGAACAGGTAAGACCACTTTGCTCCGTTTGATTGGTGGGCAGTTAATCCCTGATCGTGGTGAAGTATTGCTCGATGGTAAGAATATAGCAGCCATGTCTCGTCCAGACTTGTTTACTGCACGCGCACGTATGGGGATGTTATTCCAGAGTGGTGCGTTATTTACTGATATGTCAGTTTATGAAAATGTTGCATTTCCTATTCGTGCACATACACAATTACCAGAACATTTGATTGCTGAGTTAGTCGCTTTAAAGTTGGAGTCGGTTGGGCTACGCGGTGCTGAACCATTAATGCCATCTGAACTTTCAGGAGGTATGAATCGTCGTGTTGCCTTAGCACGTGCGATTGCACTTGATCCAGAATTGATTATGTATGATGAGCCATTCGCTGGCCAAGATCCAATTGTTAAAGGTGTTCTAACACGATTGATTCGTTCTTTGCGTGAAGCTTTAGACTTAACAACAATTATTGTCTCGCATGATGTCGCAGAGACATTATCGATTGCTGATTATATTTATGTGGTTGCTGAAGGCAAAATTCAGGGTGAAGGTTCACCTGAGCAGCTACAGGCACATGCTTCCCCATTTGTACGTCAATTTTTAACAGGCTCAGCTGAGGGACCTGTTGAATATCAATTTACTCATCAAGCATATTTAGATAACGAGGTTCGTGCATGAATACGATTGCCTGGTTAGGTAGACTCGTTATTGAGCGAATAAAGGGGATAGGTGCAGCGTCACTTATGCTCATCCAAATTTTATTTTCAGCGCCTTCAAAGGGTGGCTTTCAACGCTTTGTGTATCAGATGCATCGTGTTGGTGTCATGTCTCTGCTGATTATTGCTGTATCAGGTTTGTTTATTGGTGCTGTCCTTGGCTTGCAGATGTATAGCATTCTGGTCACTTTTGGTAGTGAAGCCATGTTAGGGACTGCGATTTCGTTAACTTTGTTACGTGAACTTGCTGCGGTTGTTGCTGCATTACTATTTGCAGGGCGCGCAGGCTCGGCTCTCACTGCCGAAATTGGTTCAATGAAACAGAGTGAACAATTGGCCAGTATGGAAATGATTGGCGTTGATCCACTTCGTCAAATTGTGGCTCCGCGTTTGTGGGCTGGTATTGTTAGTTTGCCGATGTTGACTGTGATTTTTGCAACGATCGGTATCATTGGTGGCAAGTTGGTTGGCGTAGATTTTTTAGGTGCTGATGAAGGTTCTTTCTGGGGTGGTATGCAAAGTACAGTTCAGTTTGGACATGATATTTTTAATGGCACTATTATTAAAAGTATTGTTTTTGCGCTGATTTGTACATGGGTTGCGGTCTATCAAGGTTATGCTTGTGATCCAACACCAGAGGGTATCGCGACTTCGATGACCAGAACGGTCGTATATTCTTCACTTTGTGTATTAGGTTTTGATTTCGTGTTGACTGCGGTCATGTTCGGAGGGATTTAATGAAATCACGTACTAGTGAGCTGGCCGTAGGTATTTTTGTGATTATCTTCGGTATCGCTCTATTTTTTCTTGCGATGAAAGTTAGTGGTTTAGTGGGTACAAATCTACGTGATAGCTATAGCATGACAGCGCAGTTTGATAACGTAAATGGTTTAAAACCACGAGCAAAGGTGACCATGAGTGGTGTGACCATTGGTCGTGTAGAATCTATTACGCTTGATCCAGTAACACGTTTAGCAACAGTTAAGTTTGATTTGGATGGTAAATTAACCAGCTTTAATACTGACCAATTAAAAGAAGTGCAGAAAAATGCCTTAGAAGAATTGCGTTATAGCTCAGATTATCAACAAGCTGATGCTACGAAACAAAAAGCAATGGAACAGCAACTTATCAGTAACATGACCTCCATCACCAGTTTGGATGAGGATGCTTATATTATGGTTGCAACCAATGGCTTACTGGGTGAGAAGTATTTGAAAGTTGTACCAGGTGGTGGTGTGAATTACCTAAAACGTGGTGATGTTGTTTCAAATACCCAAGGTACGATGGATTTAGAAGATTTGATCAGTAAGTTTATTACTGGTGGTGCTGGTAAAGCCACATCAAGCTCAACAACTTCAGAGAGTTCGGCATCGCAGCCAGCTGCTACTGAAGCAGAACCGTCATTTGTTGAGTAATTCAGGTTAGGAGATTGAAGTGAATACATTATTGAAACAGACGTTAACAGCAAGTGTATTATCAACCATGCTTGCGAGTGCTGCATTTGCAGCACCAACAGAAACCCCGCCTGATTTTGTTAAACGTGTGGCTGATGGTTTAATTACACGTTTAAAAGCAGATCATGCGAAATTACAAAGTAATCCTACTTTAGTTAAATCGATTATTCGTCAAAATCTTGATCCGTATGTTGATTCACAAGCATTTACACGTATCGTTTTAGGGACGTATGCAAACAATCAATATACAACTGCTGCGCAACGTGCTCAGTTTGAGCAAAATTTCCGTGCTGTGATTATTGAAAACTACGGTGGTGCTTTCGCTAAATATACCAATGAAAGCTATACGATGCGTCCTTTTAAGTCGACCAATAGTAAGAACCCTGTTGTTACATTAGACTTCTTACATAATGGCGAGAAAATCCCTGTATCGTTCCAGTTGACAGATAAAGGTGATCAGTGGAAAGTCCGTAATATTAATGTGTCTGGTATTGATTTAGGCTTGCAATTCCGTAACCAGTTTGCTGCTACTGTTCAGCGCAATGGTGGTGATATGAATAAAGCGATTGCAACCTTTAAGCCAGATGCAGATGCTGCTGTTAACAAGAAATAAGTAGGTGACGGGTGATTCAGTATATTGATCAGCAATTAATTGTTTCAAAAACAATTAATTTCTCGAATGCAGAACAAGTTTATCGCGCAGGCTTAAAATATATCCAGCAACATAAGAGTTTTCCTCTTATTGTTGATCTGGGTCAGCTTGAACAAGGAAACACCCTTTCTTTGGCTGTGTTGGTGCAGTGGTTGCGTCAAACGCCAAATAACAAAGGTCTACATTTTAAAAATGTGTCTGAGAAAATGCTAAAAGTCATCCAAGCTTGCCATCTACAAGATGATTTGAAATTGATATGAAAAAAGTCTTGTAATAAAAAAGCACCGTAAGGTGCTTTTTTATTAAATCCATTTCTTCCAGCGGAAGTACACCATTGGGAGGACCAAAAACGCCATCAAAATAGCGGTGACAATCCAAAAACTCAGACTGCCATGAGCAAACGGTAATACATCAGTATTCATCCCGTAAATACTAGCAATCAGCATCGGTGGTGCAAGCATACTGGGTAAAATCGAGAATCGACGAATCGTGTCATTTTGTTCGGTGTTAATAAAGCCTGATGTGGTATCCAGTAAGAAGCGGACTTTCTGGAATAAGAATGCATCATGTTCGACCAGTGAACGGACATCCTCACTTAATTCTCGAATATCTGCATCATAAATATGACTGCCTAAAGCTCGAGGACGAGAAAGGAAGGTAAGCACACGACGTAAATCGATCAAACACAGTTGCGCCTTTCCAAGCATATCTTCTTGTTGTGCAAGGCGGGTAATCATGTCATCGAGATCCAATACCTTTTCACGATGATGATTATTCAGTACCTCTGTGGAGTATCTTTCCAAGTCTTTGTGGATATCTTCCAAGATATCCGCAAGCTCATCTAGTTTTGCTTCAAGTAACCCGAGCAAGATCCAAGTAGGATCTTTATAGTCCATATCGTAATCATTACGGCGTGCACGCGCACGGAAGGCACGAAATGCAACTAATTTTTCGCCACGCATGGTAAACAAACGATCTTTATGCAAAATGAAGGCAACAGTTTGTACTGTTGCAAGCATATGAGATGACTCATCTGTATCGCCATCAACCTGATAATTTTTATTCTTTGTTAAAAAATATGTACTGATATGCAAAATGCCATCATCATCACGGTAAAATCGTGCGGATGAGGAAATGTCTTCAAGTGATTTTAATGTTGGTAGGTTTCGCTCGTAAGCATCAAATACCCACTGTTGTTCTTCTTGAGATGGAGCAATTAGATCAATCCAAACCAATTCAGGATGGAGATCAAAACTCCCATTGATTGTTGCATCTTCTAGACTACCGCGCTCTGTGGCATAAAAGGCTTCAAGCATGTCTTTTTTCCTCGCGTAGCCAATGTGAGATTTTCAGCATTGTACCGAAAACCAGCGTGTATTTTAGACAAGGATGAAACGAAAAGCACTTGCCTAAACGTTAATTTCTAAAAAATCTTGTTACACAGCCTACTTTATCAGCATGACAGTTATATAAAACGGTTTTAATTGTATGAATTCTATATGTGTTTTTTGCGGTTCTTCTCTCGGTAATGATCCCATTTATCAACAAATTGCACAGGCGACAGGGCTGGCAATTGCACAGCAAGGTCAAACGCTTGTGTATGGTGGTGGTCGCTCTGGTTTGATGGGTGTAGTTGCAGACAGTGCAATAGCCGCAGGTGGGAAGGTCATTGGCATCATTCCACAAGCTTTGGTTGATCGAGAATTAGCGCATACGGGTTTGACTGAATTGTATGTGGTCAAGGATATGCATGAGCGAAAAACTAAAATGGCAGAATTAGCAGATGCGTTTGTCGCATTGCCTGGAGGAGCAGGCACCATGGAAGAGATCTTTGAGCAATGGACGTGGAATCAATTAGGGATTCATCAAAAGCCTTGTGCATTTCTAAATGTTGAGGGCTTCTATGATGGCTTAATTCAAACGATCCAAGATTCTGTAGATCGCGGATTTAGTCAGGCAAGGTTTGTAGAGAACTTAATTGTCGCCGATAATATTGGTGAAATTTTAACTGCATTTTCAGTGTATCAGCCTGCAACACCAAAATGGATGTCAGCTGCAGATATTCAAGTTTAAGGGGATAATGTGAAAATCATAACCGTTGCTGCCGCGATTATATTGAATGAAAAAAATCAATTGCTTTTGGTTCGTAAGCAGAATACACAAGCTTTTATGCAAGTAGGCGGCAAGCTAGAAAGTAATGAAGCGCCTGAAATTGCGATACAGCGTGAAATTTTAGAGGAAATCGCGTGTGAATCTGAGATCAAACAATTTGTCGGGCGCTTTGAAACGGCTGCTGCAAATGAGCCTGATCATCTGTTAGTGAGTTATGTTTATGAGGTGAAACTGAAACAAACACCACGTATCGCTGCGGAAATTGCGGAGATGAAATGGATTGATTTGGAAGATCAAGCCACTTTACTTGCACCTCTTACTCAACAAGTGGTGATTCCATGGTGTCAGCAAAATTTAGAGAACTAGCATTATTACGGATAGGGGCTGCTAAACAAATACTATAAACCTGTTGGCAGCCAAGTTGTTGCAAGACTTGAGATAAAGCGGTAATTGAACTACCCGTTGTGACGACATCATCGACGATCAAGACTTTGCGATAACGAAGATGATTGGGCGGTGCAGCCACAAATTGCTGTTCAATATTTTCTAGTCTTTCGATGCGCGATAAGCCTTTTTGCGAGTGTTGATCCAAGCGTTGTACAGGTTGCCAGATAGGGATATTTAAGCTTTTACTAAGTGCTTGGGCCAGCAACAGTGTTTGATTGAAACCTCGTTCAACTAATCGGTCTGTTGAAATTGGCATTGGAACGATGGCATGCACTTTAGGAAGCTTTAGTTGTTGTAGTAGTCCTTCAAGTAGTCGTTGATGGTGCAGTTTTTGTTCATATTTAAATTGCTGAATGATGCGATCAATCGGATATTGATAATGGCATACAACGAATATTTGTTGTTGATTACGTTGAATGGATTGTTTTAACCAAGGTAACTGATTCCAACAACTTTGACATACCCCGTATTGCTTCCTAATCCCAATATCACACAGGCTGCATGGCGTTAGATAATCAAAGATTTGTTTTGCTGATGCTTTAATTAATTTAAACATAGGCGTATCTTGGGGCTTCAGGTAGCCAGCGTTTTAATAGTCCATCAGCATGTTGTGGATAATCTTTTAGAATTTGTTCAGCCACATAATGTGCTTGCGTGAGTAAGTGATCATCACGTTCTAAGCGTGTCACACGAAAGCCCATATCCCCAGTTTGTTTTGTTCCTAAGAGTTCACCCGGACCGCGTATTTCCAAATCTTTTTCAGCAATCACAAAACCATCATTACTTTCTCGTAGAATAGATAGTCGCTCCTGACCATTTTGAGACAAGGGTGTTTTATAGAGCAGAGCACAAAAACTAGCGGTAGCACCACGTCCAACACGCCCTCGAAGTTGATGCAATTGCGAGAGACCTAGACGTTCAGCATTCTCAATGACCATGATTGAGGCATTGGGCACATCGACCCCAACCTCAATCACTGTTGTGGCAATTAACAGTTGTGATTGATTGTCTTTAAAGGCTTGCATGACCGCTTGTTTTTCATCTGCTTTCATTTTGCCGTGGACCAGACCAATATTGATGTCTGGAAAGCGTTCCTTAATTTCATGATAGGTAGCTTCGGCGGCTTGAGCATCTAGGGTCTCAGATTGTTCCACTAAGGTGCAGACCCAATACGCTTGTTTACCTTCACGACAGTTGCTGGCAATTCGTTGTAGAACTTGTTCACGGCGATCTAAAGGAATTGTTACGGTTTGAATCGGGGTGCGTCCTGGGGGGAGCTCGTCAATCACTGAGGTATCTAAATCACCATAAGCACTCATCGCGAGTGTGCGGGGAATCGGGGTTGCTGTCATCACCAATTGATGTGGGGTAAATTGATTAGCGCCTTTATTTCTTAAAGCAAGGCGTTGATCGACCCCGAAACGATGTTGTTCATCAATAATAACCAAGCCTAGTTTAGAAAATTCCACGGCATCTTGGAATAAAGCATGCGTACCGACAATAAGTTGTGCATGACCTTGTTTAATTTGTTGTTCAGCTTGTGTACGTGCTTTGCCTTTTTGTTTGCCTGAAAGCCATGCCACTTGGATGCCTAGTGGCTCAAACCAACGTTTAAAATTTAAATAATGTTGTTCTGCTAAGATCTCAGTCGGTGCCATCAGTGCAACTTGCCAGTCTGCTTCTAGTGCATGGCAGGCTGCAACTGCTGCGACGAGTGTTTTACCTGCTCCTACATCACCTTGGACTAAACGGAGCATCGGTTGATTTTGCTTGAGATCTTGCAAGATCTCCTTAGAAACTCGTTTTTGTGCATTGGTCATTTGAAAAGGAAGACCATCTAATAATGCCTTAGCCAAGATTTTACTGCTATCAAAACGAGGTGCAGCAATTTGGCGGATATAGGCACGGCGTGTTAATAGGCTAATTTGATGTGCGACCAGCTCTTCAAAAATTAATCGTTGTTGGGCAGGGTGTGAACCTTGATTGAGTTGTTGCATGTTGGCATCAACAGGGGGCTCATGAATATATTCTAATGCTTGTTTAAGTTCATAACCGTTGCTGTATTTTTTAGGTAATAACTCAGCTAAAGCATCACTATGATGTTGTAACGCCTGACGAACATATTCACGTAATTTAGGCTGCGTCAGACCTTCCGTGCTGGGATAGATCGCTGTAAGTTGGGTTTTGGGTAATGGCGTATGCTGTTGGATCACCTGTATTTCAGGGTGATACATTTCAAGACCACGTGCTCCAACACGAACTTCACCGAATATTCGGAGCTGTTGTCCCATTTTGATGCGATCAGTTAATCCCTTATAAATATGATAAAACCGTAAAGTGACCTTGCCAAAATCATCTTGTAATAAGGCCGCAAGTGATTTCTTTTTGCCTGGAGGAAAATCTACGGATCGAACTTCACCTTCGAGCAAATAACTTCGTCCAACAACTAGCTGATTCATTGGAATAATGGTGCTACGATCTTCATAGTCACGAGGAAGATGAAATAACAAATCATCCGTGCTAAAAATATGAAGCTTTTCTAATAGGGTTGCTGCGGCGGCACCAACACCTTGTAATTGCTGGACTGAAGTCATCTCTATTTAAGGGTGTATATGCATATTTTATTTATTGGTTATGGTAAAACATCTCAGCGCGTTGCTAAACACTTATTTGAGCAAGGTCACCACATTAGCACAATTAGCCGTAGTCCAAAAATGGATTGTTATGCAAGTCACTATATTCAAGATATACACTATTTAGATTTGACTCAGCTTGATCCAATTGATTTGGTTTATGTCATTCTTGCACCTTCGCAGAGCGGCATAGAAGCATATCAACAAACCTATGTTGATAGCGTTGAACCGATTGCTAATGCTCTCAAAAATCATCCTGTTCGACGTATCATCATCGTTTCTTCGACACGAGTTTATGGTGAAAATGCAGGGGAGCGAATCGATGATGAATCAATGATTCAACCCATCGATGAGCAGGGGCATCTGCTTCGGAAGATGGAGTTGTTGTGGCAATCACATTATCCGCATCAGAGTATTATTGTCCGACCAGCAGGAATTTATGGGACCTCAATTGCTCGTTTAAAAAAGCTTGCTGAACAAACACTGACTTATCCAGCCATACATTTTAGTAATCGAATTCATATCGATGATTTAGCCAATTTTTTAGCCTTATTAGCTGTTATAGATATTGTTGAATCAAGTTATATCATCAGTAATAACAATCCTTTACCCATGCATGAAATATTAAGTTGGTTTCAACAATATTTAAAGTTGCCTCAGTTGCAACTTTTGTCTGAGCAAGTGACTGGGAAGCGAATTTATGCAACTCGATTGCCACAAACTGGATTTAAATTTGAACATCAGATTTGCTTTAATGACTATCAGACGTTGTTGTCGGTACATGGTAATGAAAAATAATTAGATTAAACTGCAAGACAATTTGAATAGTTGGTATAGATTTTGATGATAAAATACCAACAGATTCCGTAAAGGAACTGCCTGAGTTGTGCACATGGTTTGTGATGAGGCATTAAGGGGTGGATATGAGAAAAATAATTTTTACGATGATGCTGGGTTTTGTGGCAACAACGAGTTGGGCAAGTGCACAAACATGGTGTGTATTTGATCCACTGGGCACCCAAGGAGACATTAGTCGCCGTTTACAGGATATTCGGCTTTACGCGCTTCAACACAATACTCAGTTGAAATTTGATACTTTTAAAAATGAAAAAGATGCGATTCAGGCATTTGATCAAAATAAATGTTCAGGTTTAGTTGCATCGAACTTTAATACTTATCGTTACAATCATTTTATGGGAAGTACGGGCGGGATTGGTCTGATTTCCAATAATCGTGTTGCGCGTATGTTATTACAGCTACTCACCAATACAAATGTTGAGAAACGTATGTTAGATCAAAATTATGAAGTGTTGGGAATGATTCCAATTGGTACGGCATACATGATCATGAATACGCAGCAGATTAATAAAGTTTCGCAATTAAAGAATAAGACCATTGGTATTCTTGAAAATAATCCACCTCAATTGGCATTGGTGCAAAGTGTGTCGGCAAAACCTGTTTATGTAGATTTTGCGACCGCTGTTGATTCTTTCAAGCAAAAGAAGATCGATATTTTGGCTGCGCCTGCGTATGGTGTATTACCTTATAACTTGAAAAAGGAATTTGGCGAATCGACCCAAGTTGTCAATTTTCCAGTCGCGTATTTCGCAATTAATATTGTGATCCGACCTCAAGCTTATCCCACTGGTTTTGGTCACCAAATCCGAAGTTGGTTTGTAAAAAATAGTAATGTCTTGGCCGCTCAGGCGATGCAATGGGAAAATCATTTACCAGCATATTATTGGGCGGATATTTCGGGTTATGAAAAGCAGGGCTATGAGGCGCTGGTTGCTAAGATTCGTAATCGTTATGTGGATTCAGGCTATTATGATGCGTATTTCGTGGAATTAATCAAACGACTAAGATGTCTAGATGATCCGAAATATTTAGAATGCCGCAAATAAATTGGGTTAGCCAAATTTTTGACTAACCCATCAAAAGTGAATACTGAACAATTAAGCTTTCTTGCGTTTTAAACGACGTTTTGCCTGTTGAGAAGCCATTGCTTCTAAAGCGGTTGCAAGTTCTTCATCTGTAAATGTTGTGATGTGCTGCAACATCTGCAAGGTCGTTTCATCAAGTACTAACTGCGCACCTGCTGCCATTTCACTGAAATTATCATCATATTCAATGAAACCATGTTCATTATTACGAATATAATTTTGTTGTGTTAGAACCTTAATAAAGCTCTGGAATAAAGACTTATCAAAGAACTCAGGTGAGTTAAATTCATATAGTACAGATAAGCGCTGACCTAATAAGTGACTTAACTCTTCGACTTGTTTGGTTGAAATGTTGCCAGAACCACGTTGGGTAATCAGTGCAAGCGTCATGTAGTAACGCTCTAAGCTTTGTTTAACTGGCATGCCTAAAGTCAAAAGTTTCTGATGCTCTTCGCTGTTTGGTGTTGGGCTAAATAAGTTCCCATCATGATCTTGGAAAATTAGACCAATTTGAACGAGTGCGTTGATATAGTTATCAATGTGCTGTTGTAATTCAGAAGCTTTCCACTTCATGAATAATTCAGCTTTTAAGAATGGATACAATGTACGAATCACATTGCTTAAATCTGTTTTATTAATCTTACCGTTATGTTCAACCAATGATGCAACCAGTGATGGTAAGACAAAAGCATGTAAGATGTTATTACGGAAATAGGTTAATAAAACGGCTTGATTGTCTTCTATGGCAATAATATCACCTAGAACATGCTGCACACGTTTGATCAGTTTGAGCTTTAGACCATAAGCAATGATTTCTTTACCTGATAAAGAAGTGACTTGCGTGCGTTCATCATATGGTTGTTGAGTCGCTAAATCACGATAAATATCAAGCTGTTTCGCACAGATCTCTTCATCTAATGTATGTTTTGGTGTTGCTAATAAGATCAAAGATAATAAGGAAACAGGGTTGATGACCACCGCGCGGTTAATATTTTCTAAAATAACATTAGCTGAGCTTGAAACAACATTCGATACTTCAGCTGGAATTGGCGCATCATTTTTTTCGATCTGAATTTTATCTGCATTATGCTGCTTTAAAATATCATCGAGAAAAACAGGTTCGCCAAAGTTAACGTGTACCTTGCCAAAAATTCTTTCAATTTTACGTAAAGTTTTGACGATACCGAAAATTGATTCTGCTTCTTTTGGCTTACCTTGCATTTCACCTACATAAGTTGAGCCTTCCATCAAGCGCTCATAACCAATATACGTCGGTAAGAATACGATTGGCTTAGCACGACCGCGTAAATGGCCATGTACGGTCATTGCAAGCATACCTGTCTTCGGTGGTAGCAAGCGACCAGTACGTGAACGACCACCTTCAATGAAGTACTCGATAGGCGTATTGCGCGATAGAATGCTGTATAAATATTCTTTGAATACAGAAGTATACAGTGCATTTCCGCGGAATGAGCGGCGTATGAAAAATGCACCGCCTCCACGCAATAATTGACCTACAAAAGGTAAGTTCAGGTTATCACCCGCAGCAATATATGGAATCATCAAGCCACGTTTATAAATCACATAGGACAATAATAAATAGTCGATATGGCTACGGTGGCATGGTGTGTAAATAATTTCATAGTCTTTCGCAAGTTCGCGAACTGTACTGAAATTATGAACTTCAACGCCGTCATACAGTTGTGTCCATAATCGTGTTAAAGCCATATCTGCGAAGCGTACTGCTGACGCTGAATAATCAGAAACGATTTCATTGACATAGCCAATTGCGCGACGTTCTGCCTCAAGCATGCTGATTTTATGCTGAATGCTTTCACGACGGATGGCATCTTGTACATCACGTGCTTTTACTACTGACTGCATTACATTACGGCGATCAGATAAGTCAGGACCCAGTACGACTTCACGTTGCTGATCTAGATAAGTATCTAAAGAGCTTGAAATATAAGTTGCAGGGGAAATATTTGGATGATGTTTCTTGGCATAATCTACCAACTCACGTAGAGATTGAGGCTCATGGAATTCTAAATATGAATCACGCCCATGTAAGCCAATATTCATGAGTTGTTTAACTGTACCTGGTGTTGCCCAAGTATCAGAAAATAATAATTTAAACCATGAATCTTCTTTATCAGGTGAGCGTCCCCAAAGTACTGTAACGGGAACTAATTGAACATCTACTTCTTGATTTTGTTCTAATGCTTCGATCAACTGTAAAAGGCGTGGGGGATATGTTTGAGTATTAAAAAAGTTATTTTCATTTTGATGTAAAAATAGAACCGAGTTTTTTTCGTGATAAGTTCCAAAACTCATGGCATCCAAAGCTGGCTTTAGATGAAGGCGACGCGTTTCACCATCAACTACCAAAGCATTACTACGTGAATAATTTTGTAGTACATAGCAAATCACTTTATTTGAATCTGGTGTGCTTTGCTCAGTTGTTGTTGATTCTGTAGGAACTTCACCAAGAACATGTGGAGTGACCACAAGGTCAAGTAACTTACTCGAAAGTTGGCGATACATTTGACCAAATCCAGTCTTGGACATTACAAACTCCTAAATGATAACCTTGAGCATGAGGCGTTGTTATAGCGCCGTAAAACCACAGCGTACGGCATAGCTCGATGAACACAAACGTCAACACGACATTCTGCGATATTCTGCCATGAAACGATATGTTATTTTCTGACAAAATATAGCGTATTTGGTAGATTTTATCGTTAAAAATCGTATTTTTAGCGGTTATAAATAAAGATTAATGTGACGGATGAATCATTTTATCCTGAGCATATTTATTGGAATTTGTGGCACAATCGAAATGATCAATCCTGAATGGATTAGTTGATCTCTCCTCATTGATGTTGGAAGGCTATTACATGAATGCGTTAACTCAAGAACTGGTTGAACTTTTGACTTTGGAAAAGTTGGAAGAACATATTTTCCGAGGCAACAGTCGCAATTTGGTTGGGAAACGAGTATTCGGTGGGCAAGTTCTTGGACAAGCATTAAGAGCGGCGTCATATACCACAAACCGTCCAGCACATTCGTTGCATGCTTATTTTTTATATGGTGGTGATGTCGATGCACCGATCATTTATGAAGTTGATCCATTGCGAGATGGTAAAAGTTTTGCAAGTCGACAAGTGCGTGCGATCCAACATGGACGTACAATTTTCTCGGCGATGGTATCTTTTGCCAATCCAGAAGAAGGCTTAAATTATCAACATAAAGAACCAGAGTATCCGAGTCCTGAAGAGCTGAAGTCTGAGAAAGAATTAAAAGAAAGTATGCTCAATTTTGTTCCAGAAAATGCACGTACGAGTTTTATGCGCGAACGTCATGTTGAAATCAGACCAACTCGACCAGTTAATCCTTTTCAGCCGCAGCCTGAAGCACCATATTATGCGCACTACATTCGTACCCATGATCGTATTGCGGAAAATGTTGATGACGTTTCATTACATCAAGCCATCGTTGCGTTTTATTCAGATTTTACTTTGATGACCACAGCACTGCGTCCACACGGGTTATCTTGGATTTCGCCAAATTTACAATGTGCAAGTATTGATCATACCATTTACTTCCATCGCCCGTTACGTGCTGATGATTGGATGCTTTACGATATGGAAGCAACGATTAGTGCCAGTTCACGTGGTCTTAATTTTGGACGCATGTGGCAGAATGGTCAGCTGGTATGTAGCACTGTGCAAGAGGGTCTAATTCGATTGAGAGAAATTGAAACCCAGTAAAATTAGATTTGAAAAACTCAAATTAAAGCCATCGTTTAGATGGCTTTTTTTGTCATAAGGTTGTGACAAAAAATTGCTCGATTCTTCAATATGAGCGTGCCATAGTACCCACAAGCTAAAATATTTTATTAATCAGAATGAATTTAAATACACAAATTCTAATCGCAGCCGTACTGGGTGTTATATATGGGTTCTTCTTAACTTTGTATCCGCAGACTAGTTTTGCTGAACATAGTTTGTATGGGCTAGGGATTTTAAGCAGTATTTTTATTGGTTTACTAAAAATGTTGCTCATCCCACTTATTTTTAGTTCGATCGTTGTGGGTGTTTCAAATTTACAGGCTGGTGGACAATTTGGACGAGTTTGGAAAATTACAGCATTAAGCTGCCTCACGACGACAACCTTAGCTTTGATTTTAGGGATTAGTTGTGCACATCTATTTGAAGTAGGCAAAGGCGTAGATATTCAAATCTTCCAAGAAGCGATGCAAAACCATCAGACGCCAGATACACTGACACCTTCAAGTTTTCTGACCAGTTTTATCCAAAATACCTTGATCAATCCTTTTAAAGCATTTAGTGAGGGTAATGTACTTGCAGTTGTGGTCTTTGCGTTATTCCTTGGAGTCGCATTAGTCAAAGGGGGTGAAAGCTTTAGCTTGGTTCGCAATACTTGCCAACAATTCTTTGTCATGATGATGATGCTTGTGGGCTGGGTGATGAAGCTAGCTCCAATCGGTATCTTTGCATTGCTTGCTAAATTGATCGCGACTGAAGATCTTTCCGTGTTAAGTCGTTTAGTAGAATTCGCAGTGGTTGTCACAGGAACAACGATTTTTCATGGTGCAGTTGTTTTGCCAGCATTGCTTTGGATTTTTGGTAAAATGAATCCAATCACTTTCTTTAAAGGTGCACGCACAGCTTTGGTCACTGCATTTGCGACCAGTTCAAGTTCCGCGACGATGCCACTCAGTATGAAATGTGCACAAGAAAATTTAGGTGTGCGACCACAGACGGCAGGTTTTGTGATTCCTTTAGGAACACAATTAAATATGGATGGTACAGCACTTTATGAGGCAGCCGCCGCTTTATTTATTGCAAATTTGATGGGCTTGGACTTGAGTCTAACACAGCAAATTATTGTATGTTTAACTGCCATGATTGCTTCATTGGGAGCACCAGGTATTCCTAGCGCAGGTATGGTGACCATGATTATGGTTTTACAATCAGTTGGTTTGCCTGCGGAAGCGATTGCGATTTTATTACCGATTGATCGAGTATTAGATACTGTACGAACAGTAGTGAATGTACAGGGTGATATGATGATCAGCGTTGTTGTTGATCGTTATGCTAAGCAAGCAGAAGTTGAATCAAGTTGATGCGATTTAAGAAATAAAAAAGCAGGAGAAGACTCCTGCTTTTTTATTGAAATGCTTATGCAGCTTGTTGTAAAGCGCGTTTTGCTGCCGGTGAATTATTTAAATAATTCACCGCATCTTGAGTATTACCTTCTTTCACAGGATCATACCAAGGCATGAGATAATCGATTTGTTGAGCGACTAACCAAATTGGATTTGGTAAAACCTGATTATCTTGACGACCAATTTTGTACCATTCCATCCAAACCCATGGTCTAAATAAGCTCGGTTTTTTGTCGGCAAAACGAGGATCTTGACCCATGATATGTGCCGCGCCATCAACCCATAAACCAAGTACACCCACGATTACAGCGACACTCATGTAATAACGTGCAATATAACCACCACCTAAATGACGATATAGATCAAACGCAACGGTACGATGTTCGATTTCTTCAGAACCATGCCATTTAATCAGATCAATCATTTCTGGATCGGCACCGAGCTCTTCCCAACGTTTATTGTACAGTGCGTATTTACCCAATACACAAGTCATGTGTTCAACTGTTGCAATGACGCCTAGACGGAACAAATCCCATTGATGGTCAAGTATTTTAGGAACCTCTTTACCAAAAGGCTTATCTGCTAAAGCTTTGTTAAATAAGAAATCCATAATATCGAGATTACGCTGAATATCAATATTACGTTGGCTAAGATATTCTTTATTCGCAGACGTATGTGCAACCGCATGCATCGCTTCTTGGCGAATAAATGCTTGAACGTCTTGTTTTAATTTTTCATCAGTAATTTCTGGAAGAACTTTGTTGTATAAGCGGCAGAACCAAAACTCACCAGCAGGCAAAATATTGTTAATTTCATTAATAAAATAACTGGCATAAGGCTGGTTTGGAATCCAATCCACTGGTGTTTTTTCCCAGTCAAACTTCACTTTGCGTGGGAGAATTTTATAGTCAATCGAAGAACCAAGAACTTTGTTCTTCATAAATGATAGTAATTTCATCGTTTAGTCCTAATCGATAGTGCAATGAACCAACACTAAGCAGTATATGAAAACTACCTAGTGTTTGTGTTTAGCAATTCGGGACAATTAGAAATTATTTAATGCATCAAGTTGCATAAAATGCATTATTTATTCTTCAACATCTATTTCTGAAGCTTCTGGGATCTGATCAAGGTCAAATTCTGCTGGTTGATCAAGTGTGAAATTTAAACGGCCACCCATGACGCTTGCCAATTCTTCTAAACCAATTCGATTGAGTGAAGAGAATAATTGAATCGAGAAATCAAGTTTCATTTTCTTCAACTGCTGCTTAATTTCTAATAGTACTTTATTGGCAGGGCCACGGTTTAATTTATCTGCTTTAGTAAGCAGGATATGCACAAATAAATGACGTGAATGTGCCCATTCCAGCATCATTAAGTCAAAGTGTTGTAGTGGATGGCGGATGTCCATCAAAAGTACCAAGCCTTGTAAGCTTTTACGATGGATTAGATAGTTCTCAAGTTCTTTCTGCCATACGATTTTCATCGCTTCAGGGACGGCTGCATAACCATAACCTGGTAAATCAACCAAACGTTGATCTGGATTACCTAAGCTAAAAAAGTTGATCATTTGCGTGCGCCCAGGTCTTTTTGAAGCGCGTGCGAGTTGCTTTTGATTAGTTAAAGCATTAATTGCACTCGATTTTCCTGCATTGGAACGACCTGCAAATGCGATTTCATAACCTGTATCTTCTACGCACAAATCCAGTTTAGGCGCACTCATCAAAAATTCAGCTTGGCGTAACCAAGTCAAAGACTGCACTGCATACGCGGTTACAGCAGGGTCAGTCTTTTTTTCATAACTGATTTTTTGTTTAGGTGCGAGTTTGGCTTTGGTGTCTTTCGATTTTTCACTACGACGCATAGAAGCTTACTTTTTGAATTGAAATAGCAACGACTATTATAAAGGATGTGAGAGATTCGTGCGAATCTTGATGTTTAGGCTTTTTGAACGAGTTGTAAAAAGTCAATATTTGAATTGGTAGAAGAGGGAAGAATGCCATATTGCACCACTTCTCCAAGTGTATATTGATCTAGGCTTTGATAAAAACATTCTAAAGCTTGATCCAAAATACTTTTAAGTCCGCAATGAGAGCGTAAAACACAAGGTGGCGTATTACATTCTACGATTTGATGATTGCCTTGTAGGATACGAACAATTTCACCTAGTTTTAAACTTTTGGCTTCAGGATTTAAACGAAGTCCACCACCTTTGCCGCGAATTGTTACGATCCAATGCTGTTTTCCCATGAAGTGAACGATTTTCACTAAATGGTTTTGGGATACATGCAAGTCCCGTGCAATATCTGCGATCGTATATGGTACATCACTCGGACGAGCGACATACATTAAGATTCTGAGTGCATAATCAGTAAACTTATTGAGTTGCATGGGTTTTCACTCAATCTATTGCTTTAAACAGAAAAGGCTAGTCTAACATAGACTAGCCCTATGCAAAACGCAGCACCGATTAGCTGAGTTTTACGCCACCCGTACCGAATGCTTCGCTATGTATATTTTCAGCAGGGATGCCACGAGCAACTAAAGCTTTATGTTGCTCTGCCATAAATGGCATTGGACCACATAGATAATAGTCTGCATTGGCTGGTAATAATCCAGCATCCATTGACACTAAATCTAAGCGACCCGCTGCATCAAAATCTTCGCCTAACACGTCACCTTGATGAGGAAACTCATAAGCAGTGAATGTGCTCAGGCGTGGATATTTTGCTTTTAGTTCATGGATATGCTTTTTCATGGCATGCACTTGGCTGCTGCGGCAAGCATGAATAAAGCTCACTGGTTGCGGCATATCTAAAGTCACCAATTGATTGAGCATTGCAATCATTGGCGTTAAACCAACACCACCACTAATAAATACATTACGTTTGCTGCTATCAATTAAATAGAAGTTACCTGTTGGTGCAGAAACTTCAATTTCTGAACCCTCAGCTAAGCTATGCAATGTACTAGATACCCAACCACCTGCTAACTCACCTTTTTCATCTTCACGTTTGACTGAGATACGTAAGTAATCTGCTTGAGGACTTGTTGATAGTGTGTATTGACGTGGTTGTCTTAAATTGAGTTCAGGTACAAACACGCGAACTGAAATATATTGACCTGCTTCATATTTTGGTAACTCACCGCCATCTACAGGTGCTAGATAGAATGAAGTGATCTCATCACTCTCAACTACTTTCTTGGCAATTTTGAAATTACGCCAACCTAACCAACTGCCTTTGGTTTGTTGATGTTGATCATAAATGGCTTTTTCAGTGCTAATAAATAAGTCAGCTAATTGACCATAAGCGGCAGCCCATGCACCA
This sequence comes from uncultured Acinetobacter sp., assembly GCA_913777945.1. GTDB lineage: Bacteria > Pseudomonadota > Gammaproteobacteria > Pseudomonadales > Moraxellaceae > Acinetobacter. Next base: position 376,014 of record CAJYTY010000005.1, read on the forward strand.
ATCAATGGATCTTCCATCGAGATATTTAGTACTTCACTGATAGAGTGCAGTAGGTTCTCACCCACAATACTGTAATCAGGTGATTGAATATTCAAACTAACATGTTTGTGCGCAATCAATTCGACCACAGGTAAAAGTACAGAAGGGTCTTCGATGTTTTCTGCATACGCCAAAACTGCGCCAGCAAGTGCTTGTGCTTGCGCGCCGCTACGTTGATGCCCCATGTTAAAGGTTTCTTTTAATTCTGGGTTGTTGCCTAACATACGGTTGTAAAAGTAACCAGTGAGTGCCACACCATTTTCACGGAGTACAGGTACAGTTGCTTTTACAAGGTCAATTTGCTGCGGAGTCATGTGTGATCTCTCTTGGCTATCATTTATAAGATATATTTAAAATATACCTTATAAAATTTATTTGCAAGATCTGCTTTGACTAAAACCATAAAAAAAATAGGGGATAAATGATTATCCCCTGATTTTTAAAATAATAAAGATTTTTATTTGCCAAATAATGAACCAAGTAAACCGCGAACGATCTTTTGACCTGTAGAGCCACCTAAGCTACGAGCCGCACTTTTTGCAAAAGTTCCCACAATATCTTGGGTGAGTTTTTCGCGATCTCGTTGTGCTTTCTCTGCGGCTTTTTGTTGCTCTTTCGCAAAGCGTTCTTGTTCTTTCGCCTGTTGTTTGGCTAAAGCATCTTGTTCTTTGCTTTGCTGCTTTTCTAATTCATCTGCCTGTTTTTGTTGAGACTGTTGTAGCACTTTCTTTTGCAACATTTCATAGGCGCTGTCTCGATCCACTGCCTGATCATAAACCCCTGCGACAATACTTTGCCCAATAATCACTTGGCGTTCTTCTGGTGTTATTGGCGTAAATGAAGAGTAAGGTGGCATGACCCAACCGCGCTCTACAATTTGCGGTGTTCCTTGTTCATCTAGACAACTAATTAATGCTTCACCTACAGCAAGTTCTGTAATCGCTTGATCAACTTTGAATGCTGGATTGGCTCGAAAGGTATCCGCTGCGGTTTTGACCGCCTTTTGATCTTTCGGAGTAAATGCACGTAAGGCATGCTGTACTCGGTTGCCCAATTGCCCTAAGACACTTTCTGGTAAATCCAGAGGATTTTGGGTAATAAAATAAATCCCCACACCTTTAGAGCGAATGAGACGTACTACTTGCTCAATCTTTTGTTGTAAGGCTGGACTGGCATTATCAAACAATAGATGTGCTTCATCGAAAAAGAATACCAACTTTGGTTTGTCCATATCACCAACTTCAGGCAACTGTTCAAACAGTTCTGACATCATCCATAGTAAGAATGTGGCATAAAGCTTTGGCGTATTCATCAACTTGTCGGCAGCTAAGATATTAATGTAACCCTGACCTTGGGTATCGGTCTGAATAAAATCGAGGATATTCAGGCTAGGCTCACCAAAAAATTGCTCTCCACCTTGATCACCTAAAGCCAATAAATTACGTTGAATCGCCCCAAGACTAGCCGGAGAAAGATTGCCATATTCAGCTTTTAATTCGGCTGCATTTTCGCTGACATAAGTCAGCATTGCTTTAAGGTCTTTGAAATCAATTAATAAAAGCCCTTGATCATCTGCAACGCGGAAAACGGCCGAAAGAACACCTTCTTGTGTGTCATTCAGATTGAGCATTTGTGCCAAAAGTAACGGACCAATTTCTGAAATTGTGGTACGAATAGGATGACCTTGTTGCCCAAATAAATCCCAAAAGATAACAGGGGAAGCAGCAAATGGAATGGGGGCAAGTTGTAAGTTTTTTAAACGCTCATCAAATTTGGGATTGCTACTTCCTGCTTTAGCCAAACTAGAGACATCACCTTTAGCATCTGCCAAAAAGACAGGTACGCCCAGCCGTGAGAAACTTTCGGCTAGTACCTTGAGAGTCACTGTTTTACCTGTGCCTGTCGCACCTGCAATTAAACCGTGGCGGTTTGCAAATTGAGAATGTAAAACAATATCTTGTGTTGTATCTGTGGTTTTTTTTGCAATAACAATTGGTGTATTCATTCTTCACCTATGCTTTATTTCATTCGAGTTGTTTTAGCGCGTTTTGAATATCTTGGATTAAATCGTTTGGATCTTCTAGTCCTATGCAGAAGCGAACCAATAAACCTTGTTGTAAATGTGTATTTTCTAGTTCTCGCATCTGTTTTAAATCATAAAGCATAACAAGGCTGACAGGGCCGCCCCAACTGAATCCCAACTTAAATAAGTTTAAGCTATCGCAGAATTTTCGAATTGCTGCGAGATCATATTCAGGTTTGAAAATGACACTGACTAAACCTGCACTTTTTCCTGATTCACAGACTTGTTGCCAAAATAAATGACCTGCTGAGTTGGCATCACTTGGATGTAAAACTTGGCAAAATTGAGATTGTTGCTTTAGCCAATCAAGTACTGCTATTGCGCTGTTAGATTGTTGTTCATAACGAAGTGGCATATGAGCCAAGCTGCGTTGAATTTGTGCAGTATCGTCACCTGAAACGGAAATACCCTGAATAGCATGCATCCGATACAGTTTATGATGTAACAGTTGGTCTCGTGTGACCACTGACCCCATTAAAATATCACCACCACCGCTTGGATATTTGGTCAGTGCGTGTACGGTTATATCAACACTAAGATGTTCGTCTGAGAAATCAAATGCATTAAAAGCCAGTCCAGCACCCCATGTATTATCCAGTGCAGTCAGAACATTCGCTTGCTGCGCTTTTTTGACCAGATTTTTGAGGTCAGGAAACTCTAAAGTGACAGAACCTGCCGCCTCTAGCCAGATCAATTTAGTTTTCTCAGTTGGCTGGAAGCTATTTGCATCAATTGGGTTGTAGACTTTGACGTGAATGCCGTAGCGGTCTTGCAGATTCTTTAAGTGTTCCAGATTCGGGCCATAAATATTGTCTGCAACCCAAACTTCATGCCCTGAACTTAAAAAAGTACTATTTACTAAATTGATTGCAGATAAGCCACTGGGTGCAAGTAAACAATAATTTCCACCTTCAATTCGAGCAATATTATCTCCTAATGTAAACGTCGTCGGTGTACCGTGTGTGCCATAACTATAATCATAAGGGTTAGTCCAATGGCGATCAAAAAGGTGCGCTGTTGTTTTAAAAATAATCGTTGATGCGCGAAATAGGGGAGGTTGAATCGTTTCTATGTATTGGGGAGCTTGGCGTGGTGCATGAATGAGTGTGGTTTGTAAGCTATTTTGTTTAGTCATGGGGCAAAATTAAATCAATAGAATGATTTAGGTTAAGAGAAAATATCGAATCCTGCTAGTGATTTGCATATTTTGTACAGAATCGTTACGAATCAAAGCTTTTAGTCAAAACTGGCTTTATTTTTGCTAAGACTAATTATCATTCTAACTACAATAGGTTTACGCGCATGAAGTCGCATTTAAGAGTGCATTATTTTCAGCACATTGCTGGTGAAGGTTTTGGCAGTTGCTATGACTATTTAAAGGCACATCAAGCAAAAATTACCGCCACAGAGTTCTTTGCTTTACCCGTTGATTTACCTCTTGAGTTGGAGGCTTTACCTAATATTGATGAAGTTGATTTACTGATCATTATGGGAGGAACCATGAGCGTGAATGATGAAGCAAATTATCCTTGGTTAAAATTGGAAAAAAGATGGTTAAGACGTTATCTCTCTGCGGGTAAACCTGCGATTGGTTTATGTCTGGGGGGGCAACTGATTGCCAATGCACTCGGTGCATCTGTGAGTCGAAATCAACATCAAGAATTGGGTTGGATGGATGTAGGTCGTGTTTCGCACGTACCCGAAAATTACTTTCAAATACCAGAAAAAATTAACATTATGCAGTGGCATAGCGAAACCTTCGAAATACCCCGTGGAGGAGTCCGTTTAGCGCAGAATAATGTTTGTCAGAATCAAATGTATCAAATTGGGCGCAATGTACTGGGGTTTCAATTTCATCCTGAAATGACACCACATGCTTTGCAATTGTTGATTGAGAATGAAGAAGATAGCGCGGTGTTTAATGGTCAATATGTTCAGCCAATCGCAGAATTAAAAAAAACGATTAAAAGTAAGTTTGAACAAGGCAATCAATTACTAAATCGAGCAATAGAGTATGTGGTGAATGCTTAATCAAGTATAAAACTAAAAAAATAAAAGAAGAATTGCATAAGACTTAAACAATCGTTATAATGGGCGACCCTCAAATGGAGGGCGTTCACTACGAAGAAAGTAGTCAACGCATTACAGTCGTGGCATCGATCATGACCTTAGTGATTTTCACTGCCCTTGACACTTACCAATAAGGTGAGGTGCGTCATGGGTGATTCTTTATATTTTTGGCTTGGAGTTTACTGGTATGTCTAACCAGAGAATTCGTATCCGTTTGAAGTCTTTTGATCATCGCCTGATTGATCAATCTGCTCAAGAGATCGTAGAAACCGCTAAGCGTACTGGCGCACAAGTGTGTGGTCCAATCCCGATGCCTACTCGCATCGAACGCTTCAACGTTCTTACTTCACCACACGTCAACAAAGACGCTCGTGATCAGTACGAAATCCGCACTTATAAACGTTTGATCGACATCGTTCAACCTACAGATAAAACTGTTGATGCATTGATGAAGTTGGATCTTGCTGCTGGTGTTGATGTTCAGATCGCTTTGGGTTAAGGCTTTCGGTTAATTAACGTTAAGTTAATTAGGCCGCTTTTTTAGAGGTTTATGCACATGGCTATTGGTTTAGTCGGTCGCAAATGTGGTATGACTCGCGTCTTTACAGATGCTGGTGTATCTGTACCTGTTACAGTTATCGAAGTCGATCCAAACCGCATTACGCAAATCAAAACACTTGAAACTGATGGTTATCAAGCAATCCAAGTAACTACTGGTGAACGTCGCGAATCGCGCGTAACTAACGCTCAGAAAGGTCACTTCGCGAAAGCGGGTGTTGCTGCTGGTCGTTTAGTTAAAGAGTTCCGTGTTACTGAAGCTGAGCTTGAAGGCCGTGAAGTTGGTGCTTCTATCGGTGTTGATTTGTTCACAGTTGGTCAAATTGTTGACGTAACTGGTCAATCAAAAGGTAAAGGCTTCCAAGGTGGTGTTAAGCGTTGGAATTTCCGTACGCAAGATGCTACTCATGGTAACTCTGTATCTCACCGTGTATTAGGTTCTACAGGTCAAAACCAGACTCCTGGTCGCGTGTTCAAAGGCAAGAAAATGGCTGGTCACTTAGGTGATGAACGCGTAACAGTTCAAGGTCTTGAAATTGTATCTATTGACGCTGAACGTTCTGTTTTAGTTGTTAAAGGTGCTATTCCTGGTGCAACGAATGGTGACGTTATTGTACGTCCTACCATCAAGGCCTGAGGGGAAATACTGTGAATTTAAAAACTGTTTCCGGCTCTGCTGTTGAATTGTCTGAAGTTGCTTTCGGACGTGAGTTTAACGAAGCGCTTGTACACCAAGTTGTTACAGCTTACTTAGCTGGTGGTCGTCAAGGTTCGAAAGCTCAGAAATCACGTGCAGACGTTTCTGGCGGTGGTAAAAAACCATTCCGTCAAAAAGGTACTGGTCGCGCTCGTGCGGGTTCTATTCGTAGCCCTATCTGGGTTGGTGGTGGTAAAACTTTTGCTGCTCGCCCACAAGATTGGTCTCAAAAAGTAAACCGTAAGATGTATCGTGGTGCAATGCAATGTATCTTAGCTGAACTTGTTCGCCAAGATCGTCTTGTATTAGTTGAAGAGTTTGCTGTTGCAGCTCCAAAAACTAAAGACTTGCTTGCAAAACTTACAGACTTGAATGCAACTCGTGCATTGATCATTACAGATGCTGTAGATGAGAACTTGTATCTTGCAGCTCGCAACCTTCCACACGTTGATGTGGTTGATGCTACTGCTATTGATCCTGTTAGCTTGATTGCATTTGATAAAGTTGTAATGTCTGTAGCTGCTGCTAAGAAAATTGAGGTAGAACTCGGATGAACAACGAACGTATCTATCAAGTCCTATTAGGACCAGTATTCTCAGAAAAAGCACAAGTTTTAGGTGATACTGCTGGTGTTCAAGTGTTCAAAGTTGCATTAAATGCAAACAAACTTGAAATCAAAAAAGCAGTTGAGCAGCTCTTTGGTGTTGAAGTTGTAAAAATCAATACAACGATCACTAAAGGTAAAACAAAACGCTTTGGTAAAACATTAGGACGTCGTTCTGATGTGAAAAAAGCATACGTCACCCTGAAAGCTGGCCAAGATGTAGAAATGGCTGACTTGGGCGATACCGCTGAAAACGCAGCGGAATAAGGACGAGAATTATGCCAATTCAAAAATGTAAGCCAACGTCTCCAGGACGTCGCTTTGTAGAGAAAGTGGTTCATGACCATCTTCACAAAGGCGCTCCTTATGCACCGTTGGTAGAAGCTAAAAAACGTACTGGTGGTCGTAATAACAATGGTCACATCACTACACGTCACGTGGGTGGTGGTCATAAGCAAAACTACCGTATTGTTGACTTTAAACGTAACAAAGATGGTATTCCAGCGACTGTAGAGCGCATTGAATACGATCCTAACCGTACAGCTCATATTGCTTTATTGAAATATGCTGATGGTGAACGTCGTTACATCATTGCACCTAAAGGCTTACGTGCTGGTGATAAAGTACAATCTGGTAACGATGCTCCAATTCGTCCAGGTAACTGCTTACCACTTCGCAACATGCCAATCGGTTCTACACTTCACAACCTTGAACTTAAAATCGGTAAAGGTGCTCAATTAGCACGTTCTGCTGGTACTTCGGTTCAGTTGTTGGGTCGTGATGGTTCTTACGCTATCGTTCGTTTACGTTCTGGTGAAATGCGTAAAGTACACGTTGAATGTCGTGCTGTAATTGGTGAAGTTTCTAACCAAGAAAGCAACCTTCGTTCATTGGGTAAAGCTGGTGCTGCGCGCTGGCGTGGTATTCGTCCTACCGTTCGTGGTATGGCGATGAACCCGGTAGATCACCCGCACGGTGGTGGTGAAGGACGTAGTAAAGGTATTCAACCTGTAAGTCCATGGGGTCAAAAAGCTAAAGGGTACAAGACACGTACCAATAAGCGTACGACTAAGATGATTATTCGCGACCGTCGCGTCAAGTAAGGGAATCTGAATAATGCCTCGTTCATTAAAAAAAGGTCCATTCGTCGACGCGCATTTGTTCGCTAAGGTTGAAGCTGCGATTGCTGCTAACAACCGTAAGCCGATCAAAACATGGTCACGTCGTTCAATGATCCTTCCAGACTTTGTTGGTTTAACAATTTCTGTTCACAATGGCCGTAACCACGTTCCAGTAATTGTTACTGAACACATGGTTGGTCATAAATTGGGTGAATTCGCGCCAACTCGTACCTATCGTGGTCACGGTGTTGATAAGAAGTCTAAACGTTAATAGGTGCTATGATGGAAGTAACTGCTAAATTACGCGGTGCCGCTATCTCGGCACAAAAAGCACGTTTAGTTGCTGATTTGATCCGTGGTAAGTCGGTTGCACGTGCGATAGACATTTTGAACTTCAGCAACAAGAAAGCAGCTGTGCTCGTTAAAAAAGCACTTGAATCTGCAATCGCGAATGCTGAACACAACAACAGCTTAGATGTTGATGACCTTAAAGTAACTACGATTTACGTTGATGAAGGCATGAGCCTTAAACGTATCATGCCACGTGCTAAAGGCCGTGCAGATCGTATTACTAAGCGTACTTGTCACATCACCGTTAAGGTAGGGGTTTGATATGGGTCAGAAGGTTCATCCAATCGGTATCCGCCTAGGTGTTGTGAAACGTCATAACGCTAACTGGTATGCGAGTCCGAAACAATACGCTGAATACTTGCTTAAAGATCTTCAAGTTCGTGAGTTTTTGCTTAAAAAACTTAAGAATGCGATGGTCAGCAATATTCTTATCGAACGTCCTACAGGCGCTGCTAAAGTAACAATTAGCACTGCTCGTCCTGGTATCGTTATCGGTAAGAAAGGCGAAGATATTGAGAAATTACAGCGCGAACTCACCAACATTATGGGTGTTCCAGCTCAAGTTAGCATCAATGAAATTGATCGCCCTGACTTGGACGCACGTTTGGTTGCTGAAGCAATTGCTTCTCAATTAGAAAAGCGTGTTATGTTCCGTCGTGCTATGAAGCGTGCGGTTCAAAACACAATGCGTGCTGGCGCTAAAGGTATCAAAGTTGAAGTTTCTGGCCGTTTAGGTGGTGCAGAGATCGCTCGTACTGAGTGGTATCGTGAAGGTCGTGTACCTTTGCATACACTTCGTGCTGACATCGACTATGCTACTATGCGTGCAGAAACAACATACGGTACGATCGGTGTTAAAGTTTGGATTTTCCGTGGCGAGATTTTAGGTGGCATGAAACAAGTCATGAACCCTGCTCCTGCTGAAGAGCGTCCAGCTAAACGTGGTCGTGGTCGTGGTGAAGGTCAAGAGCGTCGTGGTCGTCGCGGTGACCGTGCTGCTGACAAGGGAGAATAATCCATGTTGCAACCTAAACGTACCAAATTCCGTAAAGTGCACAAAGGCCGTAACACTGGTCTAGCGCATCGTGGTAGTACAGTATCATTTGGTTCGATTGCAATTAAAGCAACTGAACGTGGTCGTATGACTGCGCGTCAGATTGAAGCTGCACGTCGTACCATTAGCCGTCGTATTAAACGTGGTGGTAAAATCTTCATCCGCGTATTCCCAGACAAACCAATTACCGAAAAACCATTAGAAGTTCGTATGGGTAAAGGTAAAGGTAGCGTGGAATACTGGGTTTGTCAGATCCAGCCAGGTAAGATCCTGTACGAAATTGAAGGTGTTAGCGATGAGTTAGCGCGTGAAGCTTTTGCTTTAGCTGCAGCTAAACTCCCGTTTAAAACCACTATCGTGACTCGGACGGTGATGTAATGAAAATTAAAGATCTACGTGAAAAGTCGGTAGAAGAGTTGAAAGCTTTGCTTGATGAGCAACAGCTTAACCAATTCCGTCTTCGTATGGCGAAAGCAACTGGTCAATTAGGCAAATCGCATGAAGTGCAAATTGCTCGTAAGACAATTGCTCGTATCAAGACACTCCTTACCGAAAAACAGGGGAACGGACAATGAGTGAAAAAACAGTCCGCACGTTAACCGGCAAAGTTGTAAGTGACAAAATGGACAAGTCTATTGTTGTGCTTATTGAACGCCGCGTTCAACACCCGTTGTACGGCAAATCAATCCGCCGTTCAACTAAATTACACGCTCATGATGAGAACAATGTTGCTAAAACTGGCGACTTAGTGACCATCAAAGAAAGCCGCCCAATTTCTAAAACTAAAGCTTGGACTTTAGTGGAAGTCGTTGAAGCAGCTGCTGAGTAATTAGACGTTCTTGTTGCATCATCGGACAATTTCGAGTACTCTTTGAGCCTTTCGAAATTGCGACCGGTGATGCTCGGTTTTGGAGTAGGGCAATGATTCAAACCGAAAGTATGCTCGACGTAGCAGACAACAGTGGTGCACGCCGCGTACAATGTATTAAAGTACTTGGTGGTTCACACCGTCGTTATGCTTCAGTTGGCGATATTATTAAAGTTACTGTAAAAGAAGCAATTCCGCGCGCACGTGTTAAAAAAGGTGACGTGATGAATGCTGTAGTTGTACGTACAAAATTCGGCATCCGTCGTCCAGATGGTTCTGTTATTCGTTTCGACGATAACGCAGCTGTTATTTTGAACAACAACAAAGCTCCGATTGCTACTCGTATCTTCGGACCAGTGACTCGTGAACTTCGTACTGAACAGTTCATGAAAATCATTTCATTGGCTCCTGAAGTTTTATAAGAGGCAATCATGGCTAAGATTAAAAAAGGCGATCAAGTAATTGTGATCGCAGGTAAAGAAAAAGGCAAACAAGGTGTTGTTTTGTCTGTTTCTGAAGATCGAGTTAAGGTCGAAGGTCTTAACTTAGTGAAGAAGCATCAAAAGCCAAACCGTGTAACTGGCGCTGAAGGCGGTATCGTTACTCAAGAGGCAACGCTTCATATTTCAAACGTGGCAATTTTTAATGCTACAACCCAAAAGGCTGACCGTATTGGTTACCAAGTGATTGATGGCGCGAAAACTCGTGTTTATAAATCAAATGGTGAATCAGTGGCGGTAGCGAAGTAATAGGTTGAATAGGCGATGGCCAGACTTAAAGCACGTTATAACGACGAACTTAAAGCGAAGTTACAAGAAGAACTTGGCGTTAAGAATGTGATGGATATTCCTCGCATCACGAAAATCACTCTTAATATGGGTGTAGGCGCAGCTGCAACTGATAAGAAATTATTAGATGGCGCTGTTGCTGATATGCAACTCATTGCTGGTCAAAAACCAGTTGTGACACTTGCACGTAAATCAATCGCTGGTTTTAAAATCCGTGATGGTTGGCCAATTGGTTGTAAAGTTACTTTACGTGGCGACCAAATGTACGAATTCTTGGATCGTTTGATCTCGATCGCTATCCCTCGTATCCGTGACTTCCGTGGTTTCTCTTCGAAATCATTTGATGGTCGTGGTAACTACTCTATGGGTTTAAAAGAGCAGATCGTTTTCCCTGAAATCGATTTTGACAAAATTGATCGTATCCGTGGTTTAGATATCACTATTACGACCACTGCTCGTAGCGATGACGAAGGCCGTGCGCTTATGCGTGCATTCGGCTTCCCGTTCAAATAAGAGGTCGATATGGCTAAGAAAGGTATGATTAATCGCGAATTGAAACGCGAAAAGACAGTTGCTAAATACGCTGCAAAACGTGCTGAATTAAAAGCAACGATTGCAAACGTAAATGCTTCTGATGAAGAACGTTTCGAAGCGATGATGAAGTTACAAGCATTACCACGTAATGCATCTCCAGTACGTCTTCGTAACCGCTGTGGTTTAACTGGTCGTCCTCATGGTTACTTCCGTAAGTTCGGTTTAAGCCGTAACAAATTACGCGATACAGTAATGCAGGGTGATGTACCAGGCGTTGTTAAAGCAAGCTGGTAAGGAGCGACTATAATGAGTATGCAAGATACCGTTGCCGACATGTTAACGCGTGTTCGTAACGCTCAAATGGCAAAGAAACAAGTTGTTTCTATGCCTTCTTCTAAGTTGAAGGTTGCTATTGCAAACGTTCTTCAACAAGAAGGTTATATTTCAAATGTAGAAGTTGCTCAAGAAGAGACAAAATCTACTTTGACAATTACTTTAAAATATTTCGAAGGCAAACCAGTTATCGAAATGGTTAAACGCGTAAGCCGTCCAGGTCTTCGCCAATACCGTGGTAAAGATAAACTTCCAAGCGTTAAGCAAGGTTTAGGTATTGCAATTGTTTCTACAAGCAAAGGCATCATGACTGATCGCGCTGCACGTGCTGCGGGCGTTGGTGGTGAAGTTATTGCTTTTGTTTCTTAATAGGTGATTCCTCATGTCTCGTGTGGCTAAAGCCCCAGTAACTGTACCTAATGGTGTAACAGTTACTCAGAACGGCCGGCAGGTCGAAGTGAAAGGCACTAAAGGTACATTGTCTTTCAACCTGCATGCGCTGGTCGAGCTAAAACAGGAAGAAGGTAAACTTCAACTTGCTCCAGTTAAAGAG
>CAJYTY010000006.1 GCA_913777945.1 uncultured Acinetobacter sp.
CTATGTTGCACTTTGTCTTGCTATACAAAGATGCACTGATTTCTACTAATGAGTTAACATCTCTTCCTAGTGTGGTCTCATGTTTTGCAGGAGTATGATGATGTGTTTCCATAAGAAATGCCAGCTGGTTTGCCACCAATTCGTGGTATTGAACATCAAATTGACTTGATTCCTGGGGCATCTCTTCCCAACCATCCACCTTATCGTACCAATCCAGAGGAAACAAAAGAAATTCAGCGACAAGTACAAGAACTTCTAAACTAAGGGTACGTACGTGAAAGCCTTAGTCCTTGTGCTGTCCCTATTATTCTTGTTCCAAAGAAAGATAGTACATGGCGCATGTGTGTTGATTGTAGAGCAATTAATAGCATTACTGTTAGATATCGCCATCTTATTCCTAGGCTTGATGATATGCTAGATGAACTTAGTGGTGCTGTCATATTCTCTAAAATTGATTTGTGTGTGGTTACCATCAAATTCGAATGAAAGAAGGGGATGAATGGAAAACTGCCTTTAAAACAAAGTTTGGATTGTATGAGTGGTTAGTAATGCCTTTTGGTTTGACTAATGCACCAAGTACATTCATGCATCTGATGAATTATGTTCTAAGGGCTTTCATTGGGAAATTTATGGTAATAATTGGTAATAATTGACAAAAGTTCGCCTCGCGAATCACGAAGTGTGTTTTTGCCACGAACGCACCCAATGCACTCCAATATGTCCAAAAATCATGTTTTGGTGCTTTTTGAACTTTTTCGTTCCGGTTAAAAACAACGCACCCACGAGTGGCAATACCGGCATTAATTGACAAAAGGTCGCCGCGCGAGTCGCGAAGTGAGTTTTTGCCACGAACGCACCCAATACACTCCAATATGTCCAAAAATCATGTTTAGGTGCTTTTTGAACTTTTTCGTTCCGGTTAAAAACAATGCACCCACGTGTGGCAATATCGGCATTAATTGACAAAAGTTCGCCGCGCGAGTCGCGCAGTGAGTTTTCGCCACAAACGCAGCGATACACTCCGATATGTCCAAAAATCATGTTTAGGTGCTTTTTGAACTTTTTCGTTCCGGGTAAAAACAACGCACCCACGTGTGGCAATATCGGCATTAATTGAGAAAAGTTCGCCGCGCGAGTCGCGAAGTGAGTTTTTGCCACAAACGCACCAATACACTCCAATATGTCCAAAAATCATGTTTAGGTGCTTTTTAAACTTTTTGATTCCGGTATATTACATTGCACCCTCGAGTGGCAATATCGGCATTAATTGAGAAAAGTTCGCCATGAGAGTCGCGAAGTGAGTTTTTGCCAAGAACGCACCCAATCCACTCCAATATATCCAAAAATAATGTTTTGGTGCTTTTTAAACTTTTTGATTACATTATATTACATGCCACCCACGTGTGGCAATAACGGCATTAATTGACAAAAGTTCGCCGCGCGAGTCGCGAAGTGAGTTTTTGCCATCAACGCACCCAATACACTCCAATATGTCCAAAAATCATGTTTAGGTGCTTTTTGAACTTTTTGATTCCGGTAAATTAAATCCCACCCACGTGTGGCAATATCGGCATTAATTAACAAAAGTTCGCCCCGCGAGTCGCGCAGTGAGTTTTCGCCACAAACGCACCCAATACACTCCAATATGTCCAAAAATCATGTTTACGTGCTTTTTGAACTTTTTGATTCCGGTATATTACATCCCACCCACG
>CAJYTY010000007.1 GCA_913777945.1 uncultured Acinetobacter sp.
TAAACAACCTACGCGTCTAGATTTAAACCGAGTTAATGCACAGCAAGCACGCCGTTTCTTAGACCGTGTTGTTGGCTTTATGGTTTCACCATTACTTTGGGAAAAGATTGCCCGTGGTTTATCGGCAGGTCGTGTACAGTCTGTAGCGGTGAAACTGGTTGTAGAGCGTGAAAGAGAAATTCGTGCTTTTATTCCGGAAGAATACTGGCAAGTTTTTGCAGACACGCAAGCCAAGAAAGATGACATTCGTCTTGAAGCAGTTAATCAAGCTGGTAAAACCCTTAAACTGAAAAATAAAGCTGAAACTGATGCTTTATTGGATGTTTTAAAAGGTGCTGAATATAAAGTTGCACAGCGTGAAGATAAACCGACTAAGGTAAATCCAAGCGCACCATATATCACTTCAACGCTGCAACAAGCTGCAAGTACACGTTTAGGTTTTTCTGTAAAGAAAACCATGATGCTGGCACAGCGTCTATATGAAGCAGGTTTTATTACCTATATGCGTACTGACTCAACGTTCTTGAGTGATGATGCAGTAAGCATGGTACGTGCTCATATTGAAAGCCAATTTGGTGAGAAATATTTACCGGCGAAGCCAAACCGCTATGGTAACAAAGCCGGTGCTCAAGAAGCCCATGAAGCAATTCGTCCTTCTAATGTTGCGCTTACAGGTGACCAACTTGCAGGTGTAGAGCGTGATGCTCAGCGTTTGTATGATTTGATTTGGCGTCAGTTTGTTGCTTGTCAAATGACTCCAGCAGAATATTTATCTTCAACTTTAACGGTTGAAGCTGCAAATGTTGAATTGAAGGCAAAAGGCCGTACGCTTGTATTTGATGGTTTTACACGAGTGCGTGGTGCCAACAAGTCGGATGACGATATTATTTTGCCTGCAATTAAAGTAGGTGAAATTTTAAAATTAGAGAAGTTAGACCCAAGTCAGCACTTTACTAAACCACCTGCACGTTTTACTGAAGCATCTTTGGTTAAAGAACTTGAAAAACGTAGTATTGGTCGTCCTTCGACTTATGCAGCGATTATTTCTACGATTCAAGAACGTGGCTACGTTAAGTTAGAAAACCGTCGTCTTTTCGCCGAAAAAATGGGTGAAATTGTCACGGATCGACTTGATGAAAGTTTCAATAACTTGATGAACTATGCCTTTACCGCAGACCTTGAAGGGCAACTCGATAAAGTTGCAACAGGTGAGCGTAACTGGAAAGAGTTACTTGATACTTTCTATGGTGACTTCAAGAAACGTCTTACCAATGCTCAGGGCGAGCACGGCATGCGCCGTAACCAACCAGTTGAAGTGCCAGCGGTACATTGTCCTGAATGTTCACGTCCAATGCAGATTCGTACAGGTACAACAGGTGTATTCTTAGGATGTTCTGGCTATAACTTGCCACCTAAAGAGCGTTGTAAAGGTACTTTAAACTTAACACCAGTTGAGTCCTTAGCTGCTCTTTCTGA
>CAJYTY010000008.1 GCA_913777945.1 uncultured Acinetobacter sp.
GGTGATGTGATCAAGGTATATGACGGCAATGATGTGGTGGGCAGTGTCACGGTGGGAGCAGATGGTCGCTGGAACTACACCATCCCGGCACCTGGCTTGACCGAAGGTCCGCACAACCTAAGCGTGACTGCGACCGATCCTGTGGGCAACGAAAGTGGCAAGAGCGATCCGTTTACAGTCAATGTGGATCTGACCGCACCGAATGCACCATCGGGTACATTTAATGCTAGTGGTTCTGAGATTACTGGATCTGCTGAAATTGGATCTGTTGTGAAAGTCAAAGATGCAAATGGTAATGTATTAGGCTCAGCGACTGCAGATTCAAGTGGCAAGTACACAGTGACTTTTGCCGATCCATTGGATGATGCTGAAAAAGTAAAAATTACAGCAACAGACAAAGCAGGCAATGAATCACAAGCCACAGATCTAACAGCACCAAATATTGTTATTGATGCGAAAGACAATATTGTTGAGGCTAAGGTCGACTTTACTTACCCAGTTACAGTAAATCCAAGTCAAAATATTATTAATGAAAGTTCGCTTATTAATATAGGAACTTCTACTTACCCTGGCTATTTTACTGTAGGCCAAGATCAGATAGCAGATGCGGTAATTTCAGTATCTACAGGTTCGCTTATTAACTTGTTTGATAAAGCTGAAATGAAATTATACAAACAGCAAGATGATGGTAGCTGGAAGTTGATTGCAGATAATAAATCCCCTGGCTTGCTAGATTTGCTAGGTATTTTTGGTCAAACGACTAAAGTAACTGCCGAAGGATTAACACCTGGTAATTATCGATTTGACTTTACTGGCGGTTCATTAATCGGTCTAGGCACTTCGATTAAAGCAGATTTGCAATTAACAACCGAAAATACGGCTGCTAATCCAGTCGTGAGTGGCATTACTTCTAAAGAAGGCAATGTGATCATAGATAATGATCAAACCAATGGTCAGGATCAAGTAACATCACAAACCAAGGTGACAGCCGTGAATGGCCAAACTGTCGCTGCTGATGGTAGTACGACCACAGTTATCGGAGAGCATGGCACCTTAACCATTAAAGCGGATGGAAGCTATAAGTACACTCCTACTAGTAATGTAAACGTAATTGGTAAAACTGATGTCTTTACTTACACCATTACCGATACAACTTCAGGTAAGAGTGATACAGCTAAACTGATTGTTCAAATTGGAACCAATAGTGATCTAGACTTGACTTGGAATCCAAACAACCCAGAGGCAGATGCGACCAGCGTTGTTGCGACCAACAATGTAGAAGAGGTTGATGTAAATGCAACCAATGCTACAACAACTGCTTCAGCTAACCCTATTAACTACTCATGGTTCATTGGATTAGCAGGCATTACCCTTGGACAAACTTCTGGTAGTACTAACTTCACTGTTGCATCTGGAACAATTGAAAATGTAAAAGTTACATTTACATCGGGCCAAGCTATTTCCTTGGGCGGAGGTACAACAATTAATGTTTACAACTCCTCAGGCACATTAATTGGTACAACTGCCTCTGGAAGTACACTTGATTTAATTGGAATTTTTCCTAATGGAAATAGCGTTACGTTGACTGGATTAAACGCTGGCTCATATCGAGTAGAAGCTGTCACAGGCTCTGGTCTAGTAAGTGTTGGAGGTTCTGTGAATGCGACTGTTACACGTGAAGTCATTGATCTCGATAGCTACACCGTAACTTCTCGTGAAACTGTAAAAGGAAATATCTTAACGGAAGATACTGGTGCAGGCGTAGACAAAGTTGCATCTCAATACACCGATATCGCGATTTCAAACAATGGATCAACTTACTCTACTGTCACTAGTACAGGTACAACGATTCAGGGAGCTCACGGTACACTTGTGATTAAGTCCGATGGTAGTTATACCTATACACCAAATACGACACTTACAGGTGGCGGCGAAGATCAGTTTACTTATAAACTGATTGCACCAAACGGCGATGAATCGACTGCAACACTGAAGTTTAATGCCGGCTTTGTATACAACACCAGTGCAGGCGCCGATATTATTACTAGCAGTGCAGGTGATGATACCTTCACCACCAACGCAGGTGCAGACAAAGTGATCTTCAACTTGTTGAATAACACTGATGCGACTGGTGGAAATGGTCATGACACATGGACTGATTTCAGCAAAGCACAAGGTGATAAAGTGGATATCAGTGCATTGTTAACAGGTCAAAGCGTCACAGCATCTAATATTGCGAATTACGTTACAGTAACCAAAGATGGTGCGGATACGGTAATTAGCATTGATCGTGATGGAACAGGAACAACCTACCAAAGCACTGAGTTGCTTACATTGAAAAATGTGAATACAACTCTAGATGAACTGTTGCAAAATAATCATTTGATTTACTAATTCATTAGAAAAAAAGAGGACCGTTAGGTCCTCTTTTTTGTTTAAATATTATAAAAATTAATTTCTTACATGTTAAAAGCATCGATCTTATTTATGCACTACCAGTACAGGCAGCGAGGTTTCTCCTAAGAGTTTTTGAGTGACACTACCAAGAACTAATTTACGAATACCTGTTCGGCCATGTGAACCAATTACAATTAAATCGACCGCATGCTCTTCAGATGCTTTAATAATCTCTTTATGAACATCTTGGCCTTCGATGATGACAGTATTCGCATCAATTCCAAACGTTAAGAATTTTTGTTTTGCTTCATCGACAATAGTTTTAATAATTTCCCGAGTTTGTTTTAGCGCGTCGTTTTCCACTTGGTGTGCCGAATTAATATATTCAATGTTGATGAATGGATCAATTGTTAAGACATAGATCACAGTCACTGTGCTTTGATAGGTGGTTGCAAGCTTGGCGGCATGCTGAATTGCAGTTAAAGATGTGGGTGATCCATCAACTGGCACCATGATATGTTGATATCCCATTCTTGTATACTCCCTTGTATTTATTGATAAGATTTATTGCATCCAAACAGTATTCTATTTAACTTATAAAAAATAGAGGCGACTTAATTATCTTTAGTATGAGTTGCTTTCATAAATTAGCACAAAATAATCTTAAAGATTCAACTTTAGAATTCATGCATAATCAAATTTTTAATTGTTTTATATAAGATGTGTGCTTATGGTGATTTCCCGTCAAGTTCAGCCACAAAAAGCGTCATCGATTGAGCTATATCGACAGATATTGGCTGTGGTTGCATTAGTGCCTGAAGGTTATGTGGCCACTTATGGGCAGATCGCCAAACTTGCTGGATTACCTAAACATGCTCGATTGGTTGGAACTGTTTTAAAACAGATGAGTGAGACGTCAGATTTGCCTTGGCACCGGATTATTAATGCACAGGGACGAATCAGTACTGGGCAAATCAATGATGCTGGTCAAAATATTCAAGAACTCAAACTCATACAAGAAGGTATCATCATAAAAGATGGACGAATTGATTTGAAGAAGTACCAGTGGATGACTGACACATCTCAAATTTAGGCAAACTAGAATTGAGATGAATAGAGCACAATAAAAAGCCCCAGCGAACTGAGGCTTAAGTCATCGAGTGAAATTATAAGTATTCCACACTTACGATTTCATATTCGACTTCACCCTGAGGCGTCGTGATTTTGGCTTCGTCACCTTCGCTTTTACCCAGTAGGCCACGTGCAATTGGCGAGTTCACAGAGATTTTATTGATTTTAAAATCAGCTTCATCATCACCCACGATCTTATAGGTTTTACGCTCTTCGGTATCAAGATTTTCAATGGTCACAGTCACACCAAAAACCACTCGGCCATTGTGTTCAAGCTCTTTAATATCGATCACTTGAGCTGCGCCTAATTTACCCTCGATATCCTGAATGCGTCCTTCACAGAAACCCTGTTGTTCACGTGCAGCGTGATACTCGGCATTTTCTTTTAAATCACCGTGTTCACGCGCTTCTGCAATCGCTTGTGTAATACGTGGACGTTCAACACTCTTCAGATGTTGTAATTCTTTCTCTAGAGCAGATTTGCCCTCGGGAGTCATTGGATAACGTTGCATTTTAGTCCCTCTTAATAAAATGGGAAAACCGCATTTTTAAAAAATAAAAAGCCCGCCACCGATAAGGTGGCGGGACTTATCGGTAACGAATTAACCTACTGTTTGTAAATCTTGCAAACGGTAAACATCCATTGGCAATTTCACAGCAAAAGCTTGGCAAACGGCTTCTGCACCGTTGATGGTCGTGGTGTAATATACTTTACCCTGTAGGGCAGCACGACGAATCATGGCAGAATCATATTGCGCTTGTTTGCCTTCTGTTGTGTTGACAATAAGATGAATTTCACCATTTTTCAAGCGATCCACAATATGTGGACGACCTTCGGTGACTTTATTTACTGCTTCACACTCCAGACCTGCTTCACGGAGGACTTTATGTGTGCCATTTGTTGCAACAAGTTTAAAGCCATACGCGATTAACTGCTTAGCAATATCAGCAATGTATTTCTTGTCAGATTCACGTACAGACAAGAATGCATACTTCACTTCACCATCAGTTGGCAAACCAGGCAGACGTTCGTTTGAGCCAAGTACGGCTTTGTAGAATGCTTCACCAAAGGTTTGACCCACACCCATCACTTCACCTGTCGATTTCATCTCTGGGCCAAGCATTGGATCTACGCCAGGGAATTTGGCGAATGGGAAGACTGCTTCTTTCACAGCAAAACGTGTCGGGATAATCTCTTTGGTAAATCCTTGAGACGCTAGTGATTGACCCGCCATACAACGTGCTGCAACTTTCGCCAGTGATTCACCAATACATTTCGATACGAATGGTACGGTACGTGAAGCACGTGGATTCACTTCAAGAACATAGATGTCGTTGCCTTTTACAGCAAACTGTACGTTCATCAAGCCAATAACACCGAGCTCTTTTGCCATTGCAACGGTTTGACGGCGCATCTCATCCTGAACTTCTTGAGAAAGCGAGTAAGGTGGGATTGAGCAAGCTGAGTCACCAGAGTGAATACCAGCCTGTTCGATGTGCTGCATGATACCGCCAATCACCACATCTTTACCATCAGAGACACAGTCTACATCGACTTCAGTTGCATCGTCTAAGAAACGGTCGAGCAGGACAGGCGCTTCATTCGACGCTTGTACCGCTTCACGAAGATAACGTTTCAGCTCTTCTTCGTTATACACGATTTCCATTGCGCGACCACCTAAGACATAAGATGGACGAACAACCAATGGATATCCCACTTTCGCTGCTTCTGAAATGCCTTCTTCAGCCGATTTTACAATACTGTTGTTCGGTTGGCGAAGTTGTAGACGTTGAATCATTTGCTGGAAACGTTCACGGTCTTCAGCACGGTCAATTGCATCTGGTGAGGTACCAATAATTGGTGTGCCTGCTTCTTCAAGCGCACGTGCCAATTTAAGTGGTGTCTGACCACCGTACTGTACGATCACGCCTTTTGGCTTTTCGGTACGCACAATCTCAAGTACATCTTCAAGCGTAACGGGCTCAAAGTACAAACGATCTGAAGTGTCGTAGTCTGTTGAAACTGTTTCTGGGTTACAGTTCACCATAATGGTTTCGTAACCGTCATCACGCATTGCAAGCGCTGCGTGTACACAACAGTAGTCAAACTCGATCCCTTGACCAATACGGTTCGGACCACCGCCAATAACCATGATCTTGTCACGGTTCGATGGATTCGCTTCGCATTCTTCATCATAAGTTGAGTACATGTAGGCAGTGCCTGACTCAAACTCTGCTGCACAGGTATCCACACGCTTGTAAACCGGATAAACACCCAAATTCCAACGTTGCTTACGGAATTGCTTTTGTGAAATACCCATCAAGTTGGCAATACGTAGGTCAGATAAACCTTTACGTTTGAACGAACGGATGTTGTCAGCGTTTAGATCACCAAAACCTAGCGTCTTCACTTGCGCTTCAGTTTTGATAATGTCCTCAATTTGAATCAAGAACCAACGGTCGATTTTGGTCGCTTCAAATACGTCATCTAAAGAAAAACCGTGACGGAATGCGTCAGCCACGTACCAGATACGCTCCGGACCAGGCACTTTAAGTTCTTTTAAGATAATCTCTTTGGCATTGGTGGTACCGGCTTCAACTTTTTCATCAAAGCCACAAACACCCACTTCCAAACCACGTAAAGCTTTTTGTACAGACTCTTGGAAATTACGTCCAATCGCCATTACTTCACCCACAGATTTCATCTGTGTGGTTAACACAGGCTCTGCTTGCGGGAATTTTTCGAAGTTAAAGCGAGGAATCTTGGTTACTACATAGTCGATTGCAGGTTCAAATGATGCTGGTGTTACGCCACCAGTGATGTCATTTTTTAATTCATCAAGGGTGTAGCCTACCGCAAGCTTCGCCGCGATTTTTGCAATCGGGAAGCCTGTTGCTTTTGAAGCAAGAGCAGATGAACGCGATACACGTGGGTTCATCTCGATCACAACCATACGGCCGTCTTTCGGATTGATACCAAACTGTACGTTTGAACCACCTGTTTCAACACCAATTTCACGAAGAACTGCAATCGATGCATTACGCATGATTTGATATTCTTTGTCGGTTAGTGTTTGTGCAGGTGCAACAGTGATCGAGTCACCTGTATGCACGCCCATTGGGTCAAAGTTTTCGATTGCACAGACGATAATACAGTTGTCGTTTTTATCACGAACAACTTCCATCTCGTACTCTTTCCAGCCAATCAGTGATTCATCGATCAATAATTGTTTAGTCGGAGAAAGATCGAAACCACGCTCACAGATCTCAATAAATTCTTCTTTATTGTAAGCAATACCGCCACCAGAACCGCCCATGGTGAATGATGGGCGAATGATGACCGGGAAGCCGAAACGTGACTGAATTTCTAGTGCATGTTCCATACTTTCTGCAACATCGGCACGAGGACACTCTAAGCCGATTTTACGCATTGCGATGTCAAAAAGTTTACGATCTTCTGCTTTTTCAATTGCGTCTTTAGAGGCACCAATCAGTTCAACATTGAACTTTTCTAAAACACCATTTTCGTCCAAAGCAAGCGCACAGTTCAATGCAGTTTGGCCGCCCATAGTAGGGAGCACAGCATCTGGACGCTCTTTTTCGATAATTTGCGCAACAGTTTGCCAAGTGATTGGTTCAATGTAGGTCGCATCCGCCATTGATGGATCGGTCATGATGGTCGCTGGGTTAGAGTTGACCAAAATAACACGGTAACCTTCTTCACGAAGCGCTTTACATGCTTGTGCACCTGAGTAGTCAAACTCACAGGCTTGTCCAATTACAATTGGACCAGCACCGATAATCAAGATGCTTTTAATATCCGTACGTTTAGGCATTATTCGCTCCTCAATTACTTCTTAGCTGCTTCGATAAGTTCGATGAAATGATCGAACAATGGGGCACAGTCATGTGGACCTGGGCTAGCTTCTGGGTGACCTTGGAAGCTAAATGCGGGTTTGTCTGTACGATGAATACCTTGGTTTGTACCGTCAAACAGTGAGCGGTGAGTCACCTTCACATTTGCAGGTAAAGTACTTTCGTCAACAGCAAAGCCGTGGTTTTGAGAAGTAATCATCACTGTACCTTGTTCAAGGTTTTGTACAGGATGGTTTGCACCATGGTGACCATGATTCATTTTCATGGTTTTTGCACCTGATGCCAGCGCTAAAATCTGGTGACCCAAACAAATACCAAATACTGGTAAGTTGGTTGTTTCCACAATTGTTTTAACTGCTTCGATTGCATAGTCACATGCCGCTGGATCACCAGGACCATTCGACAGGAAAATGCCATCTGGATTCATTGCCAAAACTTTCTCGGCAGGTGTTTGAGCAGGAACAACTGTAAGTTTACAACCGCGGTCTGCAAGCATACGCAAGATGTTGGTTTTGACACCGTAATCGTATGCAACGACATGATATTTAAGTTCAGGTTGAGTAAAACCGTGTCCAAGCGTCCATGAACCTTCCGTCCATTCAAAGCCTTCAGGATCACAGCACTCTTTTGCCAAATCGAGGCCATTTAGACCACCAAAGGCACGTGCTTTTTCGAGCGCTTGTTCTTCTGTAATATTGTCGCCCGCAAGGATACAGCCGTTTTGCGCACCTTTTTCACGTAAAATACGTGTCAGTTTACGCGTATCAATGTCGGCAATTGCCACAACATTGTGCTGTTTTAAGTAGTCGCCTAAAGATTGTTCAGAACGGAAATTACTGTGAAGTAAAGGCAGATCACGAATAATCAAACCATTTGCCCACACTTTATGGATGCGACCCGATTCGGCGTCTTCGTCATTGCATCCAGTATTTCCAATGTGAGGATAAGTTAATGTCACAACTTGTTGTGCATAACTTGGATCGGTCAGAATTTCTTGATAACCAGTCATGGCAGTATTAAAAACGACTTCACCAGTCGTTGAACCCGTAGCACCGATAGACGTACCTTTAAAGATCGTTCCATCAGCAAGGGCTAAAATGGCGGGGGTGCTCAAACCAAAGCTCCTGAACTAAAACCACAAAAATTAGGGCTGTAAAAAAGCGAGTAGACGTAAAAAAAGGTAGGCTGCCTTCAAAAACATGCCCTCCTTTCAGTCTACTCGCTTATAACTTAACAGCGCATTATACGCATCGATTAGACCAAAGTCTACGTTTTTATTTGAAAAATTCTGAATTAAAACAATTCATTGTTTTTACTGAATTTTGATATCGAAATTTGAAAAAAACACTGAAATTCAAGATTGTCGAACAATTTTTATCAGTTTTCTCAACATTAGGCTTACTATGTAATATGCGGTGACCAAATCGATACTATTACGTGAATCAGAGGTGTATTCATGACAACAAAAAAATCATTAAAACAAGCGGTCCAAGCGCATCAACAGCAAGTTGATCAACTGTGCAGTGACACCACAGCACAGGTACAAGAAGTGCTGAACGAAACGCAGGAAAAAATTGAAACCGAAGCCAAAGAATTAAACCAGACCATCCAAACCCAGTATCAACAAATTAAAGCCGATGTGCTTGGCCGCTTAGATGTGATCAAATCGCAACTCACACATTCACAAGGCGATTTGTCTGAGGCAGTTGAAGTACTTAAAAAAGAGTTATTGCAACTCAGTGATGATTTAAGCAAATTGGGTAAAGAAATTAAAGATGATTTGACCCATGTGACTTCAAAACATAAGGAAACGCTGACCGAAGTGCTTAAGCGTTCTAAAGATCAGGCGCTTGAAGCATGGCATAAAGTCAAAGAGAGTGCTTAGTATTGAGCAAAAGACAAAAATGCGAGATCTAGTATCTCGCATTTTTTTTAAAACTGATGTAGCCAATCCCGTTTATTATGAAAATCGGGTTGTGGACTACTGTGTTGCATGGCGTAGAACTGTGTTCCTTGAGAGGTGTTGAGTACAGCACTTAACCCCACATAGAGATCTGTCCATTTCACTTGGTGCTGACGCATAAATTTGCCAAGATCGAGGCTTGTATTTAGACCGTAATGCGTGCGCTCTAGCTTGATGAGTTCAATATCATACGCGGCAACAGGAGGCATCTGCTCTGGATAGCGATATTCTTCAAACTCATATACTTGCCAGGCCTGTGAAGGGGAGAGATTAACCTCACGGTACGCATCTTGATGTTTAATGCCAATAAAGACTTCAAAGCAAGTTGAATTCCATAAATAGTCTTGACGAGGATGCGCTGAGACACGTTTGGGCCATTCAATCAGCTGGTTGGGATCACGTACCCAGAATCCGATATTTAAAACAGATGGATGTTGTTGCTCAATCGCACCGACCAGTGAAATGACTTCAAACCGATCAAATGCATTTAACTCATAACTCGCCATACATCAAATCAACTATTTGTTGCCCAAATGCGCATGACGCACAAGATTTGAAAGATTTGGATTTTGTTTTGCAGCTTTTTTATACAAAAGTGCAATCTTGCCAATTTTCTGTACCACTTCAGCTTGAGTCTCTGCAATTAAAGCATCAATCACTTGTGCACGCGCGTCGCGGTCTTCACCTGCAATTTTGATTTTAATCAATTCGTGATCATTCAGTGCGCGGTTGGTTTCTTCGATAACACCTTCCGTCAACCCTTGTCCACCGATCATGACCACTGGATTGAGCGCATGCCCGATTTGACGTAAGCGTTTACGTTCTTGGATAGATAAAGCTGCCATTGAAACTACCTAGGATTAAAAGCGCCTAAGTATAGCAAAGTTGAAGGTCAAACGCGCGCACTATTGTTGAAATATTCGATCATGATCATAGGAAAAAATCTACCAAAAGTGGGGCTTTCTGATACACAACCATACTGCATCAATGCCGTTTTTGACGTACAATAGAGGTCAAGAAGTTTTTTAATATTTAGTAAGTTATGGCGACACGCATTACCAACCAGAAGTTATCTAAAAGTAGTCGTGCGTGGATGAGAGAGCATCTTGATGATCCTTTTGTAAAAAAGGCTCAAAAAGAAGGCTACCGTGCACGTGCTGCATATAAACTTTTAGAAATTCAGGAGAAATACAAACTGATCAGACCCGGAATGACAGTCGTCGATTTGGGTGCTGCGCCTGGAAGTTGGTCGCAAATTGCAGGCAAGCTTGTAGGTAGTAAAGGTTTAGTGATAGCTTCTGATATCTTGGCAATGGACGCTCTGCCGGACGTGACTTTCTTGCAAGGTGACTTTCGCGAAGAGGAAGTGTTCGAAAAATTGTTAAATATTTTAAATGGGCGTACTGTAGACATTGTAATTTCAGATATGGCCCCCAATACATCAGGTAATAGGGCAGTAGATCAGCCTCGTCAGATTTACTTATGTGAACTGGCGCTCGATTTTGCCCAGAAAGTACTTGGTCCAGATGGTCAGTTTGTGGTAAAGGTTTTCCAAGGATCAGGTTTTGATGAGTTTCGTAAGCAGGTAGTTGAGAGTTTCGATATTCTTAAAACTGCAAAACCTGCTGCCTCTCGTGCTCGATCAAAGGAAGTATTCTTAATCGGTCAAGGGCGTAAAAAGGCCTTGAAATAAAGTTTACTTGCCAAGCCGTTAAAAATTGTGCATTTTGTACAATTTGAACTGTTGCAAGCGCGAGACTTGCTGTGAACTAGGGTCAACCCAGTGATATGGGCATGATCAAATTAGATTGATAATGGGAATAAAGCTTTGAGCGATCTCTTCAAGAATGCCGTATTGTGGCTAATAATACTTGGTGTTCTGATCTTGATTTTCAGTAACATCAGTGACCGTAATAAGCCATCTGCAATGAATTATTCGGAATTTGTTGCGGCGGTGAATGCTGGTCAAATTAAGCAAGTCACTATTGATGGTTTGAATATTAGTGGTGAGAAAACCAATGGCTCTCACTTTGAGACAGTACGTCCGCAAGTTGAAGACACACAGCTTTTACCTAGCCTAAACAAGAACAATGTGGTGGTTGAAGGTACAGCTCCTCAACGTCAAGGCTTGTTGATGCAACTTCTCATTGCTAGTTTCCCTGTGCTTTTAATCATTTTGTTATTCATGTTCTTTATGCGCAACATGGGTGGCGGTGCAGGTGGTAAAAACGGGCCAATGAGTTTTGGAAAGTCGAAGGCAAAAATGCTTTCGGAAGATCAAATCAAAGTAACATTTAAAGATGTTGCAGGTTGTGACGAAGCAAAACAAGAAGTTGTAGAGATCGTAGATTTTTTAAAAGATCCAGCGAAATTCAAACGTTTAGGGGCAACAATCCCGCGTGGCGTTTTGATGGTTGGACCTCCAGGAACGGGTAAAACCCTTTTGGCGAAAGCCATTGCAGGTGAAGCAAAAGTCCCATTCTTCAGCATTTCAGGTTCTGATTTTGTGGAAATGTTTGTGGGTGTTGGTGCTTCACGTGTACGTGATATGTTTGAACAAGCTAAGCGTCATGCGCCATGTATTATCTTCATTGATGAGATCGATGCAGTTGGTCGTCACCGTGGTTCAGGTACCGGTGGTGGTCATGACGAGCGTGAACAGACATTAAACCAGATGTTGGTTGAGATGGACGGCTTTGAAGGTAATGAAGGCGTGATTGTGATTGCAGCGACCAACCGTGTCGATGTACTCGATAAAGCCTTGTTGCGTCCAGGCCGTTTTGACCGTCAAGTGATGGTAGGATTACCTGACATTAATGGTCGTGAGCAGATTTTAAATGTTCACCTCAGAAAATTACCGTCAGTGACTGGTGTAGACGTTAAGGTATTGGCACGCGGTACACCGGGATTCTCTGGTGCACAGCTGGCTAACCTGGTTAACGAAGCGGCTTTATTTGCTGCACGTCGTAACAAAAACACGGTCGATATGCATGACTTTGAAGATGCCAAAGACAAGATCTATATGGGTCCTGAGCGTAAATCGATGATTCTTCGTGAAGAAGAGCGTCGTGCAACGGCATATCATGAGTCGGGCCATGCCATTGTTGCAGAAGCTTTGCCGGGTACCGATCCGGTACATAAAGTGACCATTATGCCGCGTGGCTGGGCACTAGGTGTAACTTGGCAGTTGCCTGAGCAGGATCAGATTAGTCACTACAAAGATAAAATGTTGAAAGAAATTTCGATTTTATTTGGTGGTCGTATTGCTGAAGAAATTTTCATCAATCAGCAATCCACTGGTGCATCAAACGACTTTGAACGTGCAACTAAAATGGCACGTGCGATGGTCACCAAATACGGTATGTCAGATCGACTAGGCGTGATGGTTTATGAAGACGACAATACTCAAGGTTTCTTTGGAAATGTGGGTAGCCGTACAATTTCTGAAGCAACCCAACAACAGGTTGATGAAGAAGTTCGTCGTATTCTAGATGAGCAGTATAAAGTGGCATGGGATATTCTTGAAAACAACAAGGATAAAGCGCATACCATGGTGAAAGCCTTGATGGAGTGGGAAACCATTGATCGTGATCAAGTGCTGGATATTATGGAAGGTCGTGAGCCCCGTCCACCAAAGGTTTATGTTGCTGAAAATCCAGTTGTTGATTTGGATCCACCAAGTAACGGACCATCTACACCTCCGCCATTGCCATCAATGAGCTAAGTGTGAAATCAAGAAAGAGTCGCCTAGAGCGGCTCTTTTTTTATTTAAAACAAAATGGAAATTATCTTTAAAGTGATGAGGTTGTTAAAATGATGGCATTTAAATGTGGAGTCATTGCATGAGATTGATGCCCTTACCGCAGAAAGTCATTTCCTGTGGATCATTGGAGTTGGATTTATCCTGTCCCCATGTTATGGGTATTTTAAATGTCACACCAGATTCATTTAGTGATGGAGGGAAACATAACTCCAAGGTAGCCGCAATAGTGCATGCACAGCAGATGATTGCAGATGGTGCAAGTATTATTGATATTGGGGGGGAGTCCACTCGTCCGGGTGCATCGATGGTTGAGGTTGAGGAAGAAATACAGCGTGTAGTACCTGTGGTTGAAGCTTTGGCACAAGAGAACAACGTTATCATTTCTATCGATACCAGTCAGCCTCGTGTGATAGAAGCTGCTGTGGCAGCAGGTGCACATATCTGGAATGATGTGCGTGCACTTACTCGCCCAGGCGCCATTGAGATGGCTGCGAGATTGAATATTCCTGTGATTATCATGCATATGCGTGGTGAACCGACCACAATGAATCAGCTAGATCAGTACGACAATGTTATAGAAGATGTGATTAATGAACTTCAGCAGCGCATTCAAGCTGCGTTATCAGCTGGTATTCGGCAGGAACATATTATTGTCGATCCTGGATTCGGTTTTGCAAAAAATGCCCAGCAGAATTTGACTTTGCTCAATGCGCTGTGGCGATTTACAGATTTAGGGTACCCAGTATTATCGGGTTTGTCGCGCAAACGATTTGTTGGAGAGGTCCTGCAAGGCGCAAGCGCAGATCAGCGAATGGTGGGGAGTGTAACTGGGCATTTACTGAGTCTTCAGCAAGGGGCCTCCATTGTGCGTGTTCATGATGTAAAAGCCACCGTGGATGCGGTACGTATGTGGCAGGCGATGTTGGCTGCATCGTGAATATTGCCTTTAAAGAAGGTCGCCTTTTTGTATCAGGTATGATATAAGCAGCACGTTTTTTATTGAAAAGATGTGCTGATGTTTAACGATTTACTTCTCCCTATGTTTGATGACGGCTACTATCCAGAAGTGTTAGTTGCAGAAGTTAAGCAGTATATTGTTGAATTTGCTAAAAAGATTCAGAAAATTGAGCAATCTGATTCTGAAATTTATCGCTTGGCAAACTTAACCTTGCTGAAAATCAATGAAATGAAACCAGACTTTGAGGATCTTGACTCGAATTTGGACGATACAGCCACTGATTATATTGCGGAAGCAATGATGATGGCCGTACAAGATGCGGGTTACATGGATATCGATCTTGAGGAATTGGTTGCAAACCGAGAATGGTGATCACCGTTCTCGCCATCTATGTGTAGTCATCGGTGTGATCTACATTTAATAGCGAGCAGACATAAAAAAACCAGCATATTGCTGGATTTTTTTATTACACCATTTTAAAAGACTTAAAATGGTGCCCGGGGCCGGACTCGAACCGGCACGCCTTTGTGGGCGGGGGATTTTAAATCCCCTGTGTCTACCTATTTCACCACCCGGGCATGAGCGCCATCATAGTGTAACCATGCAAATTAGGCAAGGAAATCTTGAATTATATGCAGATTTTTCAAGCAATTATTTTGTTTCAGTCGATTCAAGCTGTTTAATGAGGCGTCCGATATTTTCTGTTGTACGTGTAAGATTCATTGGCCCATTTTTACAAGCTTGTTCAATATTACTGGCACCATCGAGAATACCGAAAATCGCAGTAATACCATCTTCATACAGCATTTCGATGCCTTGGCCGATATAGCCTGCACATACAAATACAGGCTTGTTAAACGTTTTGGCTAAACGCGCCACTCCAATCGGTGTTTTTCCAAACTGCGTCTGTATATCGATTCCGCCTTCGCCAGTAAAAATGTAATCTGCTGCCTGAATTTTCTGAGCCAATTGAATAGATTCGATGACTGTTTCAACACCAGACTGAATTTTTGCCGTGGTAAACGCCATTAGGCCTGCGGCCAGTCCTCCTGCGGCGCCAGCACCCTTTACATGGTGTAAAGAGATACCTAAAGTCTGCTGAATAATATCGGCAAAATGACAAAGATTGGCCTCAAGCTGAATGAGCATATCCAGTGTGGTGCCCTTTTGCGGCCCAAAAATATAGGTTGCGCCGTGTGGGCCAATTAACGGATTATTCACGTCGGTGGCAATTACGATCTCAACATCAGCCAAGCGTGGGTCGAGTTGAGTGATATCAATTGATGCAATCTGATTCAGTTGCCCGCCACCCAATTCAACCTCTTGATCGAATTGATCTAAAAATCGTACACCTAAAGCACTTGCCATTCCCATGCCAGCATCATTGGTAACACTACCGCCAAGCCCGATAATAATTTTCGATACCTGATGATCTAAAGCAGCGCGAATCAGCTCTCCAGTACCATAAGTCGAAGTGAGTAGGGGATTACGCTGATCGGGTGTGAGCAAGTGAATACCATTGGCCTTTGCCATTTCGATCACTGCGGTACGCCCCTGATCAATCAATCCAAAATAGGTCTGAACTTTATAGGGATGCAAAGGACCACTCACTGTGACATATACTTTTTGGCCTTGTTGTGCATCAATGATGGTATCTACTGTACCTTCACCACCGTCTGCCATAGGGCATAAATCATACTTGGCATCTGAAAAAATACGTTGTAAACCGTGTTGCATGGCCAAACATGCTTCTCTGGCAGTCATACTTTCTTTAAAGGAGTCGGGGGCGAGTACAAATGTTTTTGTTTTCATCATTGAATAATAACGCGATGCACATTGTTATTGGATTTGTTATGAAGATAACACTCAGATCTTGAGATTTAAATGAGAAAGTCTTGGCTTGAATAAAGAAAATATAAAAACATAAATTTCAGGCATAAAAAAACCAGCACATTGCTGGATTCTTTATTGCACCATTTCAAAAGATTTAAAATGGTGCCCGGGGCCGGACTCGAACCGGCACGCCTTTGTGGGCGGGGGATTTTAAATCCCCTGTGTCTACCTATTTCACCACCCGGGCTTTACCAAATGTGGAGGCGGAGGTCGGAATCGAACCGGCGTACACGGAGTTGCAGTCCGCTGCATGACCACTCTGCCACCCCGCCATCATTTGGTGATGCACATATTAGCAAGCTTCAGAAAAAAAACAATACTAAATTCAGTGAATATGCGCAGAAAAACAACATCTAAAATAAAATTACCCAAATTATCATGTATCATTTGCAAAAATTGATTCATATCTAGCTTGGAGATGTGCCGTGGCATTGGTTTTAGATGGTCGTGCATTAGCAAAGAAAATTGAAGCGGACTTGTTGGTGCGTGTTGAAGCACTGAAAGCAAAAACAGGTCGTACTCCAATTTTGGCAACAATTTTAGTCGGTGATGATGGTGCATCTGCAACCTATGTGCGTATGAAAGGCAATGCATGTCGCCGTGTGGGAATGGATTCATTAAAAATTGAACTTCCACAGACCACGACTACCGAAGAGCTATTGGCAGAAATTGAAAAACTCAATGCCAATCCAGATGTACACGGAATCTTGCTACAACATCCTGTTCCTGCACAGATTGATGAGCGTGCATGTTTCGATGCGATTTCACTCAATAAAGATGTCGATGGTGTGACGTGCTTGGGCTATGGTCGCATGGCAATGGGTGAGGCAGCCTATGGTTCTGCTACTCCAGCCGGAATTATGACAATTTTAAAAGAACACAATATTGAGCTGACCGGTAAGCATGCTGTTGTCGTAGGGCGTTCAGCAATTTTAGGTAAGCCAATGGCCGCCATGTTGCTTGAAGCGAATGCGACCGTTACGATTTGTCACTCGCGTACACAAAACTTGGCTGAGTTTGTGAAGCAGGCAGATATTATTGTCGGTGCTGTAGGTAAGGCTGAATTGATTCAAAAAGACTGGATCAAACCGGGCGCGGTAGTGGTCGATGCTGGTTTTCATCCGCGTGATGGCGGTGGTGTAGGTGATATTCAGCTTGAGGGTATCGAGACCATCGCTTCGGCTTACACGCCTGTTCCGGGTGGTGTGGGTCCAATGACCATCACTACGCTGATCCGTCAGACTGTTGAAGCTGCCGAAAAAGCACTCGTCTAAATATGAGCGATCATATATCGCGAGCACATGCAGTGCCGCCTGTTTTACTCGAAGCACTGCATGCCATTATTCCAAATGCTGAATTACAGGCACAGCAATTACCCGATACGCCAATTTCCCTCTGGTTGATTCCTCCAGTATTTCCAGTAGATCGGCTCGATGATGAGGTGGTGCGTAGAATCTGGAACGATACACCGTACTGGATTTTTTGTTGGGCTTCGGGTTTGGCGATGGCACAATGGTTGCTGGCAGAGCCTGAACATGTGCGTGACAAGGTGGTACTGGATTTTGGTGCGGGTTCTGGCGTGGTGGCAATTGCTGCAAAACTGGCTGGTGCAAAACGCGTCATTTGCTGTGATATCGATGCGGTCAGTTTGGCGGCCTGCCATGAAAATGCACGTTTAAACTCGGTGGAACTGGAGTATTTAGAGGACTTATATCAGTCGGAGCAAGTCGATGTGTTGTTGGCGGCCGATGTTTTATATGACCAGTGTAATCGTTTTTTTCTAGATGAATTTTTAAAATTCGCACCCCAGGTGTGGGTGGCCGATAGTCGGGTAAAAAACTTTAGCCATCCGCGTTATATGAAAATGGATGAACGAAGTGCAACCACATGGCCAGATCTGGATGAGGCGAAAGAGTTTCGAAATGTGAGTTTTTATAAGACGCTATGATCACAGCGTCTTTTTTTATCCGACAGATTAAATCAAGAACAGGTATAGCGCACGACTTTAAGCGTACTTGGGCGTGCCTCTAAGGCTTCACGCGTTGCATAGCCTTCACTGTTGTTGAGACTTGGACTGTCGGATAAGCCAAACGACATACGTGAGTTACGAATGGCAATCCCTTGATCTTGCGATCGGTTGGCTGCTGTATTTGGAATTTCATTGATGCTTAAAATCGACAGCGTATAGGTTTTGGTCGTTCCTAATACCGATTGACAGGCACGTTGTAATTTTCTCTGATCTAAATCTTGATTCGCGCGATTTGCAAGCGTATACGAAATCGTTGCCGAATTGGCAGATTTATTTTCGACTTGATAACCCGTATTACCGTTATATTGACGTGGTGTGCTTTGACAAGCCGCAAGACTCGCTGCAAGCGCTAAGACACCCAATAAATTATACATTTTCATGAAATTCATCCTTCTCTTATTGTGGTTAGTATCGCATAGTTTTAAGCATAACGTGGTGTCTGAGGCGGGGTGAATCCGCTGGACTTTACATCACTTAAAAAGTGTACACGTTTGGTGGGTTGTGGCGTGTGAAAATCTGGCCGTCTGGCTTTCCAATTTGGATGTTTTTTGTTAACGTTAAAAATAAAAACCACAAAAAGGCGGGGATGATGAACATAGAAAATTCGCTTCCGTTGTACGACATTGCAGTGATAGGTGGTGGCATTAATGGTGTGGGAATTGCCAACGATGCTGCGGGACGCGGTCTGTCGGTCTTTTTGTGTGAAAAAGATGATTTTGCCAGTCATACCTCTTCTGCTAGCAGTAAATTAATTCATGGTGGTCTGCGTTATCTTGAGCACTATGAATTTCGATTGGTACATGAAGCGCTAGCTGAGCGTGAAGTATTGATGCGTAAGGCACCGCATATTGTGTGGCCTCTACGTTTTGTTATGCCACATCGGCCGCATTTACGCCCTGCATGGCTGATTCGTTCAGGCTTGTTTTTGTATGACTATTTAGGTAAACGTGAAACGTTGGCGGCCTCCAAGAAAATTCATATGAATGCCAGTAGTCCCTTAATTCCGGAAATTTGTTTGGGGTTTGAATATTCTGATTGTGCTGTAGACGACAGTCGTTTGGTGATCTTAAATGCGATGCAAGCCAGAGAGCATGGGGCAGAGCTGATGACTCGTACCCGCTGTGTCTGTGCCGAGGTTGTGGAAGGGGTGTGGGTGCTTTCGTTACAGGGTGCAAAAGGATACTTTCAAATCCGTGCCAAAGCGTTGGTCAATGCAACGGGGCCTTGGGTCGAAGAATTTATTAAAACGCAGCTTGATCAACCCTCACCGTATAAGATCCGGCAGGTACAAGGCAGCCATTTAGTTGTCAAAAGATTGTATGAAGGGGATCATGCTTATATTTTGCAAAATAATGATCGCCGGATTGTGTTTACCATTCCCTATCTGAATGAATTTACATTAATTGGAACAACCGACCAGCTTTATACGCAGCATTTGGATCAAGTTGAAATCACCTCGAGTGAGACGGATTATTTACTGGAGGTGGTCAATGCACATTTTAAAAAGCCAATTACGAAAGAAGATATTGTTGAGCATTTTTCGGGTGTACGCCCGTTATGCGATGATGAATCTGACCAGCCATCTACCATTACGCGTGATTACACGCTTGCATTACAGATGGTCGCTCCAAATGCACCGCTGTTATCTGTATTTGGCGGCAAGCTGACCACTTACCGTATGCTGGCCGAGTCTGCCATGACACGCCTAAAACCGTATTTTAAGCATATGGCACCTGCTTGGACCAAGACTGAACCTCTGCCAGGTGGAGAGCACTTTAAATCGAAGCCTACGCTTGCAGCAGCTATTCAGCGCCGTGTGAAAGGGATATCACCAACATTGGCTGCACGCTGGGCATCGACCTATGGTACACGTGTTTGGAAACTGCTTGAGGGAGTGGCCAAATTGGAGGATATGGGAGAGCATTTTGCTGATGAGTTGTATCGGGTTGAGGTTGATTATTTGATTCGGGTGGAGTGGGTGCAGACAGTTGATGATCTACTATGGCGCAGAACAAAACTGGGTTATCACGTTGGTAGTACAGAAAAACGTATTCTCGAAGATTACATGATGAACCGCATGGGATACACAACAGGATTGATTGCTTAACTCTATATTCGTACAAATAAACAATCAAATACAATGTGATGCATTGAGCAGAAAATAAAAAAGGCCACAGATGTGACCTTTTTTATCTAAGCTAGATTAGCTCTTTTTTACTGCTTCAAGTAACTGGTTTTGACGTTCTTTCAATGCTTTTGGAAGACGTTCACCAAGTTTATTGAACAATTCAGTGTGGCTTTCAATCTCTGTAATCCACTGATCTTTGCTTTGAGCTGTGACAAGATCAAACTCTTCTTTAGAGAAGTCTGTGCCAGTCCAGTTCAAGTCATCGTAAGTTGGTACGTAGCCGATAGCAGTTTCAACTGCATTTGCACGGCCTTCAACACGGTCGATCATCCACTCAAGTACACGCATGTTCTGACCAAAGCCAGGCCATACAAAGTTGCCTTCAGCATCACGACGGAACCAGTTTACGTTAAAGATTTTTGGTAGCTTGTTACCAGCTGCTTCAGCTTTTTCGCCAACTTCTTGACCAAGTTGTAACCAGTGGTCGAAGTAGTCTGCCATGTTGTAACCTGCAAACGGAAGCATCGCAAACGGATCACGGCGAACGATACCTTGTTGACCGACAGCTGCGGCAGTTGTTTCAGAGCCCATGGTTGCTGCTTTATAAACACCATCTACCCAGTCAAATGCTTCAGAAACCAACGGCACTGTATCCGCACGGCGACCGCCAAAAATGAACGCAGAAATTGGCACGCCCGCTGGATTTTCCCAGTCAGCATCAATAGAAGGACATTGACCAGCAGATACGGTAAAGCGCGCATTTGGATGTGCAGCTTTTTCACCCGCAACGTGTGGCTGGCCTTTCCAGTTCGTTAAGTTAGCTGGAACTTCTTTAGAAAGACCTTCCCACCATACTTGACCGTCTTCTGTAACTGCAACGTTGGTATAGATCACGTCTTTATGCAAGGTTGCCATACAGTTTGGATTGGTTTTGGTATTGGTGCCTGGTGCAACACCAAAGAAACCTGCTTCTGGGTTAATCGCGTACAAACGACCATCTTCGCCTGGTTTAATCCACGCGATATCGTCACCTACGGTTTCGATTTTCCAGCCTTCGTAGCCTGCTGGTGGAATGAGCATAGCGAAGTTGGTTTTACCACATGCAGACGGGAATGCCGCAGCGATATAATGTTTTTCGCCTTGTGGATTCGTCACACCTAAAATTAGCATGTGCTCTGCTAACCAGCCTTGCTCACGGCCCATTGCCGAAGCGATACGAAGCGCAAGACATTTTTTACCTAGAAGTGCGTTACCGCCGTAACCTGAACCAAATGACCAGATTTCACGGGTTTCTGGATAATGCACAATATATTTTTCAGGGTTGCATGGCCATGCAACATCTTTTTGACCTTCTGTAAGTGGTGCACCTACAGTGTGAACACATGGAACGTATTGACCATCAGTGCCTAATACATCGTAAACCGCTTTACCCATACGCGCCATTTTACGCATGCTGACTGCAACATAAGGAGAATCGGTCAATTCAATACCGATCTGCGCAATATGACTGCCTAATGGACCCATTGAAAATGGAACCACATACATGGTGCGGCCTTCCATTGAACCATCAAATAGACCGTTTAGCTTTTCACGCATTACTGCGGGCGCTTCCCAGTTGTTTGTTGCACCAGCATCTTCTTGCTTTTCAGAGCAGATGAACGTGCGATCTTCTACACGAGCAACATCTGATGGGTCAGAATTTGCAAGATAAGAACCTGGGTGTTTTTCTTGGTTGAGCGGTTGCATGGTGCCGTTTGCGATCATCAAGTCGATCAGACGTTGATATTCTTCCTCGCTACCGTCACACCACTCGATTTTTGCAGGCTTGGTCAATTTTGCAATTTCTTCAACCCATGCAATAAGCTTAGGATGACGAACGAATTCAGGTGCGTTCACTTGGGTCATGGTGAGGCCTATTCTAAAATGTGTACAACGTACAATTCCCTTTGGTTGTGGTACAACAAAAGAGACGAAGTCAAAAAAGTGGCGCTATTAAAGCATAAATCACTAAAAAAAATAAGACTAAAGACTATACAGGGGTTTTGGAGAGTATTTTTGTTTAATTTGTTATAAATCAATATTTTAAGTTGTTTTTAGGGTGTGTTTTTGGTATTTATTAAAGAAATAGAGACTATTTATTTATAAAATAAATTTGCATATCATGATTTTATATGGCGGATTTGACTAATATATATTATTGATAAAATAAATGATCACCATTCAAAAATTACATAAAAGCGCTTTTATTTGTGTATTTTGTATTCAAAAATAAAGTATGTCCACTGTTTGACATATTAAAACGTATGACTAAATTAAAACCACTCTCCATCATTTATAACGGAAAATCTGGATTTCATGCAAGTGATAATGAGGGGGTATATGAACAAATCATGACACTCTTTACTCATTATGATTTTGAGATTCAGGTTTTTGAGCTGGAACATGACATGTCGTTTAATACGCTCATGTCGAATGTACTCGAACGTCATCAAACCTCAGACCGTACTGGGTATGAGGGAGTAGTGGTTGCGGCTGGCGGAGATGGTACACTTAATGCGGTGGCAACCAAGCTGGTCGATACCGGGCTTGCAATGGGAATCTTGCCGCTCGGTACATTCAATTATGTGGCACGCGTTCTCGATATACCGCTTGATCTGATTCAAGCCGCCGAGGTGATCGCAACAGGTGCCCAACGATCAGTCCATGTGGCAAGTGTCAATGATCGTATTTATTTGAACAATGCCAGTTTGGGGTTGTATCCCTTATTTATTCAAAAGCGCGAAATGTACAATCAGCGTTTTGGACGTTTACCTTTAAATGCATACACTTCGGCTTTAGATGTACTCATTCGTGATCGTAAAGAGCTCAAATTATCGATTAAAGTGGATGACCACCTTTATCCTGTCAAAACGCCATTGATCTTCTTTGGTAATAATCAGCTTCAACTCAGAGAAATGAATCTGCAAATCGCAGAATGCGCGGCGCAGGGGCGAGTCGCAGGTGTAGTGCTGGCCAAAAGCGATAAGACCAGTCTTTTTAAAATGCTCTATCAATTGATTCGCGGTGCGCTCGAGCAGGCCAAAGATGTTTACAGCTTTAGTGCAGATCGCGTAGTCGTCGATTGTAAGCGTAAAAAATTAAAAATTGCCATTGATGGAGAAATTGAAGAGTTGACGACACCTTTAACTTTTACCGTGAAAAAAAATGCCTTAACTATTATGGTGCCTCATGCTGCTGCATCTGTCTGATTTACACTTTGGTACCGAGAAACAAGAGTGTCTAGATGCCATTGCTGCTTTTTGTCGGGAGCATGAGCCGGAAGTCATAGTAGTAAGTGGTGATCTGACCCAACGTGCCCGCTTTACGCAGTTTTATTCGTGCAAGCAATTTCTCGATAGTCTGGGTATTCCTTATATGGTTATTCCCGGCAACCACGATATTCCGCTGTACCATTTGTGGAACCGTTTTTTTTCTCCATTTGTTCGCTATCAGTTTTTCTTCGGCGCACTTGAGCCGACTATTGAAACCGAGCATTTTTATGTCATTGGTGTGAATAGTATTCGGCGCCGCTATCATACCCGTGGCTATATCTCGCTAGAACAAATTCAAAAAACCAATGAGCTGCTTAAACGCGGCCCTGCCCATAAGCTTAAGCTGGTCACCTTGCATCAACCCTTTTATACACCCCCAGATGAACCGCACGGTATTAAAGATTGTCCGGTGCTCGGCAGAATGGCGCTGAATAACTGGAGTAAAAGTGGCTTGTTTGGTGTGCTCCACGGACATCTGCATAAAACTGCGGTATATGATTTGAATCAGATTTATAATTTGCAGGCAGCGCATCCGGTTTATGACATTCATGCTGGCACAGCGACGTCTTATCGACTATATAAAAGTTTACCCAACAGCTTTAACGTGATTTTTAAAGATGGTCAGGTTCAGCATTATTGGTTTGATTCCAACTTACGTCAGTTTGTTTTACAGTCTGCACCGATTGAAAAGCTGTCAGATCACAAATGAGTGTTTAAAAAAAATACAAAAATTCATTTTTTTTTCTTTTTTGCCCTTGAAGCCGTTTTTTCCATCCCCACAAAAGTGTCATCAAATTCATTTTGATGATTGCTTTAGGAAGAATGACAGCAAACATCATTTATTAAAATAGACTTAGTCTGATGGAGTTATTTATGAGCAACATTCGTCCATTACATGACCGTGTAGTAATTCGTCGTGTTGAAGAAGAAACAAAAACGGCTGGCGGAATTTTATTGCCAGGTTCTGCTGCTGAAAAACCGGCTCAAGGTGAAGTCATTGCAGTAGGTAATGGTCAAATTACGGATAACGGCGTTCGCGCACTTGACGTAAAAGTGGGCGACAAAGTGTTATTCGGTACTTATGCAGGTACAACTGTGAAAGTAAATGGTGACGAATTCTTAATCATGAAAGAATCTGACATTTTAGCTGTTCTTGAAGGCTAATTTGCGCATTAACCACTCATTGATAAATCAGATCAAGCATTGATAGAAAAAATTGGAGTAGAGAATGTCAGCTAAAGACGTAAAATTCGGTGATTCAGCGCGTTCAAAAATGATCGCAGGTGTAAATGTTCTTGCAGATGCAGTGAAAGTGACACTCGGCCCTAAAGGTCGTAACGTGGTTATTGACCGTTCTTTCGGTGCACCACACATTACGAAAGACGGCGTAACGGTTGCAAAAGAAATCTCTCTCAAAGACAAATTTGAGAACATGGGTGCACAGTTGGTACGTGAAGTATCAAGCAAAACCAACGATATCGCCGGTGACGGAACAACGACAGCGACTGTTCTTGCACAAGCGATCTTAAATGAAGGGATCAAATCAGTAACTGCTGGTATGAACCCGATGGATCTTAAACGCGGAATCGACATTGCAGTAAGAGCAGTGGTTGAAAACATTCGCGCGACAGCTAAACCTGCTGACGATTTCAAAGCAATTGAGCAAGTGGGTTCAATTTCTGCAAACTCTGACGAGACTGTAGGTAAATTGATTGCTCAAGCAATGGAAAAAGTGGGCAAAGAAGGCGTGATTACCGTTGAAGAAGGTTCAGGCTTTGAAGATGCGCTTGATGTTGTAGAAGGTATGCAGTTTGACCGTGGTTATATCTCACCATACTTCGCAAACAAGCAAGACACGCTCACTGCAGAACTTGAAAATCCGTTCATTCTTCTTGTTGATAAAAAAATCAGCAACATTCGTGAATTGATTACCACTTTAGAAGCAGTTGCAAAAACGGGTAAACCACTTTTGATCATTGCTGAAGATGTTGAAGGCGAAGCGCTTGCAACACTTGTTGTTAACAACATGCGCGGTATTATCAAAGTATGTGCGGTAAAAGCACCTGGTTTTGGTGACCGTCGTAAAGCAATGCTACAAGACATCGCGATCTTGACTGGCGCTACTGTAATTTCTGAAGAAGTAGGTATGTCGCTTGAGCAAGCTACCCTTCAAGATTTGGGTACTGCACACAAAATCACAGTATCGAAAGAAAACACAGTGATTGTAGATGGTGCGGGTGATGCCAATGCGATTGCAGAACGTGTTCAGCAGATTCGTGCGCAAATCGAAGAGTCAACTTCTGAATACGACAAAGAAAAACTTCAAGAACGCGTAGCAAAACTTGCTGGCGGTGTTGCAGTGATCAAAATCGGTGCAGCAACTGAAGTTGAAATGAAAGAGAAGAAAGACCGTGTAGACGATGCGCTTCATGCAACGCGTGCTGCGGTTGAAGAAGGTGTGGTTGCAGGTGGTGGTGTTGCACTTGTACGTGCAGTGAACTCACTTGACGGCTTAACTGGCGCAAATGATGACCAAACTGTTGGTATCAACATTTTACGTCGTGCGATTGAAGCACCACTTCGTCAAATCGTATCGAATGCAGGTGATGAGCCTTCTGTTGTTGTCAATGCAGTCAAAGCAGGTGAAGGTAACTTCGGCTATAACGCAGCAACGGGTGTATATGGCGACATGCTTGAAATGGGTATTCTTGATCCAGCTAAAGTTACGCGTTCTGCGCTTGAGCATGCAGCATCTGTTGCGGGCTTGATGTTGACTACTGAAGCGATGATCACAGATATTCCAGAAGACAAACCAGCAATGCCTGATATGGGTGGCATGGGTGGTATGGGCGGTATGATGTAAGCTGTTCAATCATGATTTAAACTGATTCAAATTTTGAGTCAGTTACAAAAAAAGGTCACAAATTTTATTTGTGACCTTTTTTTATTTTTATAGTTCTATGCTTAGTTTTTCTAAAGAAGACATATTCTGGGATAAAATTTGGCTATTGAATTAGAGGAAGATATTAAAAAATTATGTCTGGAAAATTGAAGGTTTTAGTTATGAAGAGTTTTCACTAAACTCTTGGAATAGTGCATACATTTAGCTGATCTGATAGCGAGTGTTCTATGTGAGTCAGCGTCATTGGAAGTCTTAAATTTTCCAATTAAATAGTAGGCAGACGACCATGTTCTAATCTAAAGCGATAATCATCCATATTAATAATCCCAAGCACTTGATCTGAATCATGCAGTTTAAGCATATGTTTTAAATTTGTAGAAATAAGGGTTTTCCCTTATATAAATGTTTTAGTGTTACTGACTATACTTCTGGTACTTATCCATTTTTTGATAAATGTTACCATGGAGCATAACAATGACTGAACTGAGTAAAACACCAACTCCAGATCAAGCAGAAGACAATGCATTTTTCCCATCACCTTACTCATTGAGCCAATATACCTCTTCTAAAACAGATTACGATGGAACTACTTATCCTCAACCCTATAAAGGTGATAAGAAAATCCTGATGATTGCAACGGATGAACGTTATATCCTGATGCAAAACGAAAAATTCTTCTCTACAGGGAATCATCCTGTCGAAATGTTACTTCCAATGTTCCATTTGGATAATGCTGGTTTTGAATTTGATGTAGCAACCTTATCTGGTAATCCAGTCAAACTCGAAATGTGGGCGATGCCAAGTGAAGATAAAACAGTATTGGATACTTATAACAAGTATCTAGAACAGTTAAAAAAACCAGTAAAACTCGCTGATATTTTACAAGACGTGATTGCCGAAAACTCTCGGTATGCAGGTGTATTTATTCCAGGTGGTCATGGTGTACTCGCCAAAATCCCCGAAAGTCTGGAAGTGAAACACGTCCTAAAATGGGCTATGGATCATGATAAATATGTGATTACCTTGTGTCATGGCCCAGCGTCATTACTTGCAGCGGGAGTTGATGAAGCATCTGAAAATTATCTGTTTAAAGGCTATGAAATTTGTGTATTCCCAGACTCTTTAGATAAGGGTGCGAATATTGATATTGGTTATATGCCTGGAAAATTACAGTGGCTGGTGGGAGAAAATCTGGAAAAACTCGGTGTTAAAATTCTCAATAAAGGCATTACGGGTCAGGTGCATAAAGATCGTAAATTATTAACGGGCGATAGTCCTCTGGCATCACATAATCTGGGTAAACTGGCTGCTGAAACTTTATTGGCCGATCCCGATTTAAAATAAAATTTATTCTACAAAATAGCCTCAAGGCTATAGCTGTCATAAAGACCACTTTAAATAAGCATCTCGTCTGTCAATTTTATATTTTTAATTTGGTAGGTGTATAAATAGGGGGAAACCCCTATTTATATTAGCTAAAAATAGAAGGATGATATCGCTTATGAAAATTTTAAATGATCAGCCTTCTGAATTACTATTTCAGACGCTCAAGCAGATAAGACAGGCTTCTAACGTAGAGAAAATCTATAAGATCCTTGTTGATTTTTCTCAAAGATTAAGCTTTGATCGTATTATCATATGTAGTATTTCTCCCAATCATCGATCAGAAATTATTGAGGAGATTTTTTTCGTACATGGCGATTGGGCTGATCGCACCAATATTGAAGAACGCGATAAATACTTACGGAATTGTCCCATTACACGTCATATTTTTGATCATGATGAGCCTTTCTTCTGGTCCAAAACTCACGATAAAAATAGTTTGAAGGAAACTTACCGCGTGATTAATAATATTTTGGATCAAGGTGAAGTCAATGGTGTGCAGGTTCCTATTTTTGGCCGAACAGGTTTGGAAGGTGCAGTTTCATTTG
The DNA here is from genome assembly GCA_913777945.1 of uncultured Acinetobacter sp. Taxonomy (GTDB): domain Bacteria; phylum Pseudomonadota; class Gammaproteobacteria; order Pseudomonadales; family Moraxellaceae; genus Acinetobacter. The sequence continues at coordinate 28,283 of CAJYTY010000008.1, forward strand.
CAGGGCAGTTATCTGATTTAGGAGCCGATTTTAGATTTATTCTACAATCTGTGTGTACTGCGGCTTTTCGTGAAATTCAGCGTAAGAAAATTTTAAAGTTTCCTCGTGAAAAGTATGTCCTTACTCAGCGTGAAAAAGAAGTTTTAAAATGGGCTGCGATTGGAAGAAAACAATTTGAAATTGCTGAAATTTTAAAAATATCTGAACGCACAGTAGAGAACCATTTACGTAGTATTAGAAAAAAGTTGTATGTTAAATCGACTGGACAAGCTATTGCTTCAGCATTATTACTTGAAGAAATATATCTATAAGTTATTGTTATATTAAATCTCTTTCATAAAACAAAAACACTCATCTTTTGATGAATATTTGTTCTGCAAAGCCTAAGTTTTTCAAGCATAACTCGTGTATGAAATAGCTCGATTCAAAAAAGCTTTGTGATTCTCAATCTAAGCGTTATACAAGCATATCTCGTTCAACATTTTCTCTAATGGTTGAAAAAATTCAGATGTAAATTTCTTCTTAAGGTAGACCCGCAAAATTGTGTTTTGAATATCAAGTTTTACTCTATTCAAGTTATTGGACAGAAAAGTGACCTTATTTCATATTGCTGCAAGTTAAGGTGTATCAGAGCTCACGGCCTCCAGAATTGTTTGTCAAATCGATGATATTTTAATCCAGTCAGGTTTGTTTCATTGACCTATCATTGAGAAATGCATAAAAGAAGAATAGGGGTTGAGCATGTATTTGCTAGGTTAAGGAGTTTCAAAATTCTTGCGGAGTATTATCGACATAGAGGAAAAAGACTTGGCTAAAAGTCCAATTTGGTTGCAGATATTTATAATTTTGAGCTGAGTGAAGGCGATTTATAAAAGACGTCTAATGAGTAAAGAAAAATTTAGATTTATGAGTCTACTAGGTCTTAAAAATTTATAAAATTTCATATTTTCTAAAATTATTAATTTAATTTTAAGTTTCAATGCTTATTCTTAACTCAGAAACAAAGGCTGTAGTTTCTGGTTTTCACCATGTTTATTCCTGGATAAGCATGGTTTTTTTATGTCCAAAATAAAATAATCGCCCATGTCGCGGCAATCATGATGAGCGCAACACACTGCGCAGCACTGCCCATGTCCTTGGCATTTTTGGATAGCTCATGGCGCTCTAAAGAAATCCGGTCAACCACTGCTTCAATAGCCGAATTAAAGAGTTCGACAATGATGGCCAGTAGTCCCACAATCAGTAAAATTGCATGTTCGAGCGCACTTAAGTGCAAACTGAAATTGATGATTCCCAGCACAATATTCAGCAAGATAATTTGTCGAAATGCCGCTTCTAGTCGAAATGCAGATTTAAAGCCTGCCACCGAGTAGCCTGTTGCATTGAAAATACGTTTTAAGCCTTGTTTACCTTTAAATGGGGAAGAGGGAGTCATAACGTTTTAAGCAATTAAATTTGCTCTAAAGTTAAGGGAATTGGCTTAAGAAACAATTAAGACAACCAAATTTTCAAATATCCAAACTAGCCTCATAGTTACCAAATCTTCATGATTTATCCAAAGTTATAAATTACTACACGATTCTGTAAATTCTGCTTGTATTTCACGAGTTGCTCATTGATGATCAGCGTATCAGCTAGTACCTAAAAATCTGAATGATCTTTGCGGTCATTCACTCAATTTTGAGCGCACGCCATCATGCTATCCAGATTTTTTATTGATAGACCTATTTTTGCTGTAGTTTTGGCAATTATTGTGATGGCGGTGGGCGTATTTTCCCTTCTCAATCTACCTGTCGAGCGTTATCCTGATATCGCGCCGCCTCGAATTGTCGTTTCGACCAGTTATAGTGGTGCAGATGCACAGGCTGTTGAAGACAGTGTGACTCAAGTGCTCGAGCAGCAAATCAAGGGTATTGATCACCTGCTGTATTTTAGTTCGAGCAGTGATGCCAATGGTAACAGCCAAATCAGTTTGTACTTTCAGCAAGGAACCAATCCAGATCAGGCCCAAGTCCAAGTTCAAAATGCCATCAATGGAGCTCTAAACCGACTTCCAGACGATGTGCAGCGTCAAGGCGTGATTGTTCGAAAGTCCTTAAGTGATTCTTTTTTGGTGATGGGATTAGGTGATCGCTCAGGTAAATCAAGCAATATTGATATTGCAGATTATCTGACCAACAATTTCGAGCTGAACTTAAGCCGCATTGAAGGCGTGGGCGAAATTAATGTGTTTGGCTCTCAGTACGCCATGCGCATCTGGCTCGATCCGATTAAATTACAGCATTATCAATTGACCGTTGGGGAAGTACGTTCTGCACTGGAAAATCAGAATACTCAGGTGGCGGCAGGCGCGATTGGTGATTTACCTGCACCCGACGACCAATACCTAAATGCCAAGGTCACATCTGGCTCGCTGTTAAAAACGCCAGAACAGTTTGAAAATATCATTGTTAAAGCCAACAATAATGGCAGTTTTGTCTATTTAAAAGACATTGCACGTGTCGAGATTGGTGCGCAAAACTATCAGGTGTTTAACCGCCTCAATGGCTATCCGGCAGCGGGCTTGTCGGTATCACTTGCAGTGGGTGCTAATCTGGTGAAGACCGCCGATGCGGTGTATCAGGAAATTGCACGCCTCGAAAAAAATCTGCCAGATGGTTACTTTATTGTGTATCCACGAGATGACACACCATTTGTAAAAGAATCCATCAAACAAGTGGTGAGTACGTTACTTGAGGCGATTGTGCTGGTGGTACTGGTGATGTTTCTATTTTTACAAAACTGGCGCGCCACGCTCATTCCAACCATTACCGTGCCCGTTGTGATCTTGGGGACCTTTGCCGTACTGGCAGTACTGGGAATGAGCATTAATACCTTAACGCTATTTGCCATGGTCTTGGCGATTGGTTTGTTGGTCGACGATGCGATTGTGGTGGTCGAAAACGTGGAACGCTTAATGCATGAGCAACAGGTCGATGCACGTGAAGCCAGTATCCTGTCTATGCAGGAAATCAGTGGTGCACTGGTAGGCATTACCTTGGTACTGACCGCCGTCTTTATTCCAATGTCGTTTTTTAGTGGTGCAACGGGCATTATTTACCGGCAGTTTTCGATTACGCTGGTCGCAGCGATGGCGCTGTCATTGATGGTGGCACTGATTTTAACTCCAGCACTGTGTGCAGTCTTATTAAAGCCCCATAAACGTGAGTTTAAATGGGCACATTGGTTCAATCATAAGCTGGATCAACTTAGAGACCAGTATTTGCGTTTAACCGAGCGTAGTATTCAAACCAAAGCCATCACGCTAGTAATTTTTGTGGCGCTGATCGCGACCTTTGTATGGGTATATCGGAATTTGCCAACCAGCTTTCTACCGCAAGAAGATCAGGGAGCATTGAGCGTTCAGTTTACTTTGCCTCAGGGGACACCGCTGAGTAAAACCGAAGCGATTGGCAAGCAGATTTCAGACTATTTTATGCAACATGAAAAAGCCAATCTGAACGGTATTATGGTAATTCAAGGACGAAACAATTCGGGAACAGGACAAAACTTGGGGCAGGCCTATGTGTCTTTAAAACACTGGGATGAGCGAAAGGGCAGTGAAAACAGCGCGCAGAAAATTCGTGAGCGTGCAATGCAGTATTTTAGTCAGGATAATCAAGCACGTATCTTTGTACTCATGCCATCTGTGATTCGCGGATTGGGTAATTCAGACAAGATTTCATTTTGGCTGCAAGATTTAAAAGGACTTGGCCGTGAGCATCTGTTGGATGCCTTTAAGCAACTTCAAGACCAAGAAGACGCCACACAGGATTTACGCAACATTGATAAACGCAGTAATGACGATCAAGCCGTACTGAATATCAAGATTGACCATAAAGTGGCTATGGCACTCGGGCTAGATGTGGCACAGATTAATCAGACCATTTCCACAGCGTGGAGCGGCAGTTACATCAATGATTTTATTGATCGCGGTCGAATCAAACGTGTGTATTTACAAGGTGACATGCAATATCGTTCGAAACCCGAAGATTTAAGCTACTGGTATGTTAAAAATGCGCAAGGACAAATGACACCGTTTTCACAATTTAGTCAGGTTGAGTGGGCCGGTGCCCCTCCATTGCTGGAACGCTTTATGGGTTATCCATCACTTGAAATGGAAGCCGATGCAGGCAACGGCGCAAGTACGGGACAAGCCATGCAGAGTTTGACTCAACTGGTCGATAAAATGCCAGAAGTGGGATTGGCGTGGAGTGGCATTGCCTATCAAGAGCGCGAGTCGAGTAACCAAGCGGTGTGGTTGTATGTCATTTCTGTTGTATTTATCTTTTTGTGTCTTGCAGCACTTTATGAAAGCTGGTCGATTCCGAGTATCGTCATGGCTGCTATTCCGCTTGGGATAGGCGGCACCATTTTATTTAGTTCTTGGTTTAATTTTGCCAATGATATTTACTTTCAAATCGCACTACTCACGACCATTGGGTTATCGTGTAAAAATGCGATCTTGATGGTGGAGTACGCCTCTAACTTGCAAAATCAAGGGCATCGTATTCTTGATGCCGCACTGAAATCTGCTGGACTACGCTTAAGACCGATTTTGATGACCTCGCTGGCATTTGGTGCAGGTGTGATTCCGTTGATGTTTTCTTCTGGCGCGGGTGCGCTAAGCCGTCAGGCGATCGGGTATAGTGTGTTTGGAGGTGTGGTGTTTGGGACCATTTTGGTGCTGATCTTTATTCCGTTTATGTATGTATTGGTTCGTTCAATGGGACGCGCAAAATCTAATGCATCTTAAGCGGTTAGCATTTTAAATTTGATATTTGCTTTAACAGAACAATCTGGGTGGGGTTGAAACCACCTGCTATAAAAATAAACATAGTACTTGGAGAGAAACAATGAAAACGGCTCCAAATATCTTAGCCTTGGCCGATGCCTTGGCACATATGGATATTGGTGCGGCTCAAATGCTACTGCATGAGCTGCAATCGATTGATGTGGCCGAGGCACTTGAGCAACTACCAGTTGAGTCATCCAGTTTGATTTTGATGCAGTTGCCCAAGCGCGCCAAAGTTTATGCTGCGATGCATGCTGCTTATCAGGCGCGTTTGGCACAACTTTTATCTCGTGCCGATCTGGCGACCATTGTTACAGAAATGCCGGCGGACAAACGCACCGATGTGTTTAAGACTTTGGCACCGTCTGAGCAGGTGGCCTTGTTGCCTGCGCTGGCACAAGCCAAGCGTGAAGATCTGCGCCGGCTGGCAGAGTATCAAGAAGGTACGGCAGGGGCGATTATGACCTCGGAATATGCCACTTTACGTTCCGAAATGAGTATAGCTGAAGCGATTGATTTTTTACGTCAAGAAGCCCCAGACGCCGAAACGATTTATGAGTCGTACATCATTGATGAGCAGCAACAGTTATTAGGTGAGATTTCATTACATCAGTTGATACTGGCACCTGTAGATGCCAATGTCGGTGCTTTAATGGCTACAGATATTGTCTATGCTTATGTCGATGATGATCAGGACGATGTGGCCAAGAAAATTGCCAGATACGATTTACTGGCGTTACCAATCATCGATCGGCAGCATCGGCTGGTTGGAATAGTGACCTATGATGATGCCATGGATGTCGCCAGTGAAGAGGCCAATGAAGATTTCTTGAAAAGTGCAGGGGTGGAGGCATCTGCGCCTACACTTAATTTGAAACAAACGCCGCTGTTTCAGCTTTATAAAAAACGTGTTTTTTGGCTGGTCATTCTGGTTTTTGGCAGTTTGTTATCAGGATTGGGAATTGCACATTTCGAATCAATTATTGAATCGAATATTGTACTGGTGTTTTTTTTGCCTTTACTGGTGGGAAGTGGCGGAAATGCAGGTTCTCAGTCGGCTACGCTCATGGTGCGTGCATTGGCGACAGGTGATGTGGTCTTAAAAGACTGGCTGCTGCTTTTGGGGCGTGAATGTCTGGTGGCTCTGGCACTTGGTGTTACGATGGCGATGGCCGTTGCAGTGCTGGGCTATATTCGTGGCGATGCCATGGTGGCTTTGGTATTGATCTTAAGTATGATTGGAATTGTGCTGATTGGCAGTGTAATTGGTATGAGTTTACCGTTTATTTTAAATCGTTTGAATCTTGATCCGGCCAGTGCCTCTGCGCCTTTGGTCACTTCGATTTGTGATGCAACAGGGGTCGTGATTTATTTATGTATTGCGGCGCAATTGCTGCCTCAAATTTAAATACTTAATTTCGTTTTAAGAAGTGAAATCACCATGTCCAATCCAAAAAAAATATCCCAACAAGAGGTCATTCGCTTAGAGCGAGATTTGGCAAAGTTTGCCAATATCATGGACAGTGTAGTGCGTATTCCCTTTACCAAGCAGGGGGTGGGCGCCGATGCTGCGCTGAGTACCATTCCGGTTGCAGGCGATGTCGCTGGCTTTGCACTCACGCTGTATGCCATTCATAAAGCCCGGCAGATTGGGGTGCCACAACACAAACTTACGCCAGTACTCAAACTGGCCGCCATGGATGCCATACTCGGGTTTATTCCAGTGGCTGGAACGGTGTTTGATATATTTATCCGACCAAGCCGCAAAGCGCTAGAAGTGGTGCATCAGCACATTCGTGATGAGTATGCGATTAATAGTGACGACCATGTGGTGCATCCTTATTTACATGAGCAATTAGAACGCAAACAGCAGCATTCTGCATTCTGGCGTAATCCGGTGGTGAGCTGGATTTGGTTGCATATTCCAGATTTGATCGGTTTGGTATTTCTGGTGCTGCTACTGGTGGCAATGTGGTTCGGTTTAAGTTATGTATGGCAGTGGTACCAAGGAATATAAAGTGAAAAAAGCCTCCAACTGGAGGCTTTTTTAATGGCTACACTTACGGACAGTTTAACTGATGAAGTGCTGCGACACGCTGTTCGATACTTGGGTGAGTTTGGAACAATGCTGCAAGGCTAAACCCTTGTTCCTTACCTTCCGTAATTGCAAACGCTTTCATTTCTTTTGGCATCTGATCTGGCAATTCAGATTCTGCCTGTAGGCGAAGCAATGCCGAAATCATGGCTTGTTTGCCAGCAAGTCGTGCACCTGCTTCGTCGGCACGATACTCGCGCTGACGGGAGAACCACATTACAATCGCTGAGGCCAAAATACCGAATACAATATCGAGTACGATGGTAATAACGAAGAAACCGATGCCCGGTGCTTCACCATCTTGACGACCAAAGACATTACGATCGATAAAATCACCGACCACACGCGCGAAGAACATGACAAAGGCGTTGACCACCCCTTGAATCAAGGCCAGTGTCACCATATCGCCGTTTGCAACGTGACCGATCTCGTGCGCCAGTACCGCACGTAGCTCGTCTTTGTTCATGCGTTCGAGCAATCCTGAAGAAACGGCAACCAATGCGTCATTTTTGTTCCAGCCGGTTGCAAATGCATTCGATTGATACGACGGGAAAATACCAACTTCAGGCATCTTAATGCCCGCACGTTGAGAGAGATCTGCAACAGTTTGCAATAACCATGCTTCAGCCTGATTACGAGGCGCATTCGGATCGATCAGTTCTGTACCAGTGGTTTTTTTAGCCATCCATTTCGACATAAAAAGGGAGACTAAAGAGCCCACCATACCAAACACAAAACAGATGACCAAAAGGTTGCCTAGATTTAAGCCACCCGCGCCATGGTAACTACCGACACCGAAGAGTGACAAGATAATGCCAGCCACAACCAGTACCGCGAGGTTGGTTAGCAAAAACAAACCAATCCGCATCATTGAGAAAATCCTCTTATAAATAAAACCTATTATGATTCATTCATCATAAATCATTGCTCTCAATATGAGGGGAATCCTAAGAAAATTCAAGACCAATTACATGATTTAAGCTTTTTTTAAGTTAAATCCTGTAAGGGGTGGGCGACGTGCTTAATTTGAAATCTGAATTCGGGCTGAAGCCGTTGCATTACGGGTCACATAAGTGTTTGGTGCATCGGTAAAACTGCCATTTTCAAGAGCAATAATCTGGCGTTGCTGCGTATATTTCGGGGCAGTGTTTGCATCGGAATGTGTATAGTTTGCCGATTGGGCAATAATTTGTGATGATAACGGATTATCCGTGCTTGAGCTTTGTGAGGAAACATACAGATTTTGGTAACGGCTGGTCACACGCTTTACATAATCTTGGGTTTCACGAAACGGTGGAATGCCGCCATACTTATCGACATTGCCTTCTCCTGCATTGTAGGCTGCCAAAACCAGTTGCATATTGCCATTAAAGCGTTTCATGAGCCAGCTTAAATACTGTGCACCACCAAAGATATTCTGCTCGGGATCAAATACATTTGACACATTAAAACGTTTTGCTGTAGCTGGCATGAGTTGCATCAGTCCTTGCGCACCTACGGGCGAACGGGCACGAATATTAAAACCCGATTCGGTATGCATGACCGCTTTGATTAGGCCTTCTGACACACCGTGGCGCTGCGCTGCCTGACGGATAATATGATCGAAAGCATTGACGTTTTTACTGTAGCTCGGTAAAACCGATGCTTCTGAGGCACCCCAGTTGCGGTAGGTATGAATATTACTGTCTGGGTAATAAGTAACTTTGACTTTGGTTAAGGCAGGGTCTGAACTTTTACGGTTGGTAAGCAAGGTTGCGCCGGATTTATCTTTATAGATAAACATCTGTCCCGCGATGGCGGTATTTATGCAGCCATAACTCAGTAAGAAAGAGCAAATAAATGTTAAACAAGAATCCATGCGTTTTTTCATTTTATGTTATTCGCTTTAGGTGATTCGCTAAAAGTAGTGACATCTTGTAAGCCAGTGTAGCAAAAAAAACGTAAACACGAGATATACAGCTAAAATTTTTCACAACTGTTTGACAGAAAAAATCAAGCTTTATTGTTTGGATGTTAATCAAAAAAAAATTAAATTTTTTTTTGAAATAGTTGGGTTGACTTTAATAAGCATTTGATTTTAAAAAAATAAAATAATTGGTTAAAAAATGATCAATTTAAACAAAACCCTTATTTTTTCGTCTAGTCACTTTGTCAAGCCTCCAGAAATCCACAATTTTATCCACAGGTTTTGTGGAAAACTGTGGAAAAGTCCAAAATATAAGCGTTCTGTGCAAAAAATGCTCAAAGAACTACTTTTTTCAGGACAATAAAAAAGCATGATACAAAATCATGACAATTTAAAGAATTCAAAATCTATAGATGCGATTCACGCGCGAATCATATAAAATTGCCCAGTATTTTTTTTATGGGTCACGTGTGTCTATGTACTCGCCAGTTGAGTCCGAAGCAGGATTTAATTTTAAGCCAGAGCTTCCTACAAGCTCCGCCTATTATCGCTTACTGAAAAAGCTCCGTCGACAAGTGGGTCACGCGATTCGTGATTTCAAAATGATCGAAGACGGCGATAAAGTGATGGTCTGCGTTTCTGGCGGTAAGGACAGCTATACCTTGCTGGATATCTTGCTGCAATTTAAGCGCATTGCACCCATCAACTTTGATATTGTCGCGGTCAATCTCGATCAGAAACAGCCGGGCTTTCCAGAAGACGTGTTGCCACGCTATATGGAAGAGAACAATATTCCGTATTACATTCTTGAAAAAGACACCTACACCATTACCAAACGCCTTACGCCGGAAGGTAAAACCTACTGCGCGGTGTGTTCACGTTTGCGCCGTGGTTCGCTGTATGGCTTTGCGCAAGAAATTGGGGCGACCAAAGTGGCTTTAGGCCATCATCGCGATGATATTATCGCGACCTTTTTCTTGAACTTATTCCATGGTGGAAGTCTAAAGGCGATGCCACCGAAGCTGCTTTCATCGGACAAGAAGAATATTTTGATTCGTCCGCTGGCCTACGTGGAAGAAAAAGACATCATCAAATATGCTGAAATGCGTAAGTTTCCGATTATTCCGTGTAACTTGTGTGGTTCGCAAGAAAACTTGCAACGTGCCATGCTCAACGAGATGCTACGTGAGTGGGACAAACAGTATCCAAAACGCTTGCACAGTATTTTTGGCGCATTACAAAATGTCTCGCCATCGCAATTGGCAGATCGTGAGCTGTTTGATTTTGAAGCCTTGGACTCACAGCGTGAACTCGACTTTAAAGAACCTGAAGAATTAAAAAAACGACTGGATGTGGTCAATCTCAGCTTTGCTGCTGACTAACAAGTCAAGCGCTAACCTCTTAAAAAGTTAGCGCTTTTTTTTGATTAAAAATTGTGATTCTTCTAAAAATAAAGGGACTCATACAAAAAAGGTTAACGGACTTTTTAGAGATCATGCTATAACAAGGCAAAAGCTGTAACGCTTCAACCATGATGCTGTCTGGAAAAACAGCACACATAATTGAATAAATTGACTTGAGGAATAATCATGCCTGCATTTTTAACTGATGATTGGTTTACAACTGTTGAAAAACTAAGTGCAGACGCAGGTGATCTAAATTTACCACCAGCACTTGCAAATTTAGCCATTAATCTTGTTGTTGCAAATGCAGACAACACCACCGAAGTATCCTTGGAAAACGGAAAAATTCATAAAGGTCTTTCTCCGAATGCCAAAACCACTTTAAATATGGATGCTGAGACGCTTCGTAAGGTGTTTTTAGAGTTTGATATGGCGGCTGCAATGCAAGCCTTCATGACAGGCAAAATCAAAGTGCAGGGCGATATGTCTCAGTTGATGGCTTTACAAACTGCAAAGCCTAGCCAAGAGCAAAAAGATCTGTTCAAACGCGTACTTGAGCATACTGCTTAATTTACGCCAGCCTTGTATAAAGAAAGCTTACGCAGATGCAGTAAGCTTTTTTTATATCTGTATGATCAATTCGGCTTAAACATCGACCCAGCGTGGTGAAGTCTTGATGTGCTCCAAATAGGCACGAATCCGCGTAACATATTGCAAGGCTTGTCTGTAGCGGCCATTGCTGGCCTGATTACGATTTAGGTAATTGTACAGGTTAAGCCACTGGTTTGGGTTTTTACCCTGTGCCTGAATGCGCTTTTGAATTTGAGCGACTGCACCTGGCCCCATGTTGTACGCTACCAGAGCGTACCAGTTACGATCTGGATACGGAATCATTTCATACTGCTTGAGCATTTGATCATAATACTTTGCGCCGCCCTGAATGCTTTGGGTGGGGTCGTTGCGATTACTGACGCCCATCGCCTGCGCTGTATTATTGGTCAGCATCATCAAACCGCGAACACCAGTGGGAGAGACTGAGTTGGGCTTTAAATAAGACTCTTGATAGCCTATGGCTGCCAATAAATGCCAATCCAGATTGTATTGCTCGGCGCTACGTTTAAAGCTTGCCTTATATACCGGAAGTCGGTTACTCAAATCGCGCTGAATAATTTCCCACGATTCAGGCTGCACCACATTGCGGTTATAAAATGACGCCAATTGCTGCATGGTGCCATTTTGCTTACTTTGACACACATAACTGCTCGCAGTCTGTGTCAGTGGATCATCGGCATATTTAAACACCCAGTTGAGCGATGCATTGAGTCCATTTTGCGTCAGTGTACTGTCTGCACCACAGCTGGCCGAAAAAGAAATCAGTTGCTTGGTTTCAATGCTGTGTAAATCTGCGGTGGTCATGGCCAGATTGGCCCGGCCTTCGTTGATCCATTTTAACGCAGTCGCATCATCTTTGACGGTTTTAAACTTGAGCTTAACGTTAAGGCTCTGTGCATAATTTCTTGCCAGATCGTAACCAAAGCCATGAATAAACTCACCGTCTTTGAACACTGTAGTAGGCGATTCGACCGCAACCACAGTGAGGGTATTACTATTAACCACCGTATTATACTGGTGGGCTTTGCTGGCACTAATACTGTGAAACGGAAACACCATTGTACTTAATGCAAGCGCTTTCAAGGGGAGAGAAGAAAATAAAGTGTCTAGGCCAAGCCTCGACCCAGAAGTTGAACTACTGTGCATGTTGTCTCCGCTACAGATAATTTACGCCCTAAAAAATTTTGGCAAAACGAATACACAAAACTTTTTTCAAGTTGGTAAATCCAAAGAGGATGGGCATTCATGACGTCATTCGTGATGACATGGGATTAACAATAACTATGTAGAAAAACTACAAAGTTTAAAAAACAACCAAATAAAAAGTAGGGCGAATAATAATTGCCTAAAAACCTCTTGTCAAATTTTTAGGTCAAAAAATAGTCTTTACGATATGTAAGCCTATGATTTACTAAGGGAAGAAAATTTATACACTGAAGTTGTGGTGCAAAAGAGGAAGCTCTGCAACAGTATGTAACCAAATTGTAAATTGGTAACTGTTATGAATATTATAATTTTACTTAATTTGGTGGTTATTTCAGCGCTTGTAAGGCCTGTAAACAAAGACACGAAAGCAAAAATATCCTGTTTATTTTATGTGCAAAATTCATGTTTTTCGACTTACATTTGCAATATTCAGATACGCATTAGCTGTAGGGTATCTGCTCTAATGATCAATCATTTGTACCGTATCGATTAGCCTGATTGATAGCGAATCGAATTGATGTACCATATCTTCCGACCCAATGGGGTTTGTACAGTCACCTCATCATTGATGGATTTACCCAAGCATGCTTTGGCCATGGGAGACTGCAACGAGATATAATCTTTACGGCCATAAATTTCTTCATCCCCCACAATCCGAAATTCAATGGTTTCACCTTCGTCATTTTCAAGCGCTACCCAAGCACCAAAATACGCTTTACCGTCTTGCTCAGGGCTATACTCTACTTTATGTGCCACTTCAAAAAGTTTGGTTAAATATCGGATTCTGCGGTCAATCTCGCGTAATTTTTTCTTGTTGTAAATATAATCGGCGTTCTCTGACCGATCGCCTAAACTGGCTGCCCAAGACACAATTTTGGTAATTTCAGGACGTTCTTTACGCACCAAATCGTTAAGCTCATTTTGTAAGCGTTGATAACCCTCTGAGGTGAGTAATTTGCGGTTCAAGAGATTGCTCCAAATACATGTCAGACTGCTGTGTAAAGCTACTATACTCTGCGCTCTAGATGCAGTACTTTTTTCACATGGGTGTGCATTTATAATTTCGTCTGAGCAAAAAATTAATGAAGGTCTTAAAAAAGCTGTTTTTTTGTGTTTTATGTGCGAAAAGTACCCGATTTTGCTCGTAAATGATTCTACCAAATACTCAACATGAGAAAAAATGCCCATATTGTGCTTATTTTGAACATTTAACTGATTTTTATTAAAAATAATTTGCCAAGTAATGTTTTTATTTATATGATAGCCGCCATTGGAAGCGTGGCAGAGCGGTTTAATGCACCGGTCTTGAAAACCGACGAGGGTGTGAGTCCTCCGTGAGTTCGAATCTCACCGCTTCCGCCAAATATTTAAATAAGCCCTTGTTTTTACAGGGGCTTATTTTTTTACTCTGATTTTACCCCTCAGCTTACCCCACATTAAGTTTTGGATTGAGAAGTATCATTTTGTGTTGATTCGGATCACTTAGGACAATTGAATTTGTGAGTTTAAAATTCCTTGCACAGTCTAATTATCATCGTTGAAGAATCACATTTGCTCTCTAATTGCTTTAGATTCGATTTAAAGCAACTAAAACGAAAGATGCAGGGGGATAGTTCTAATTTTGCTTTAAGACGATTTCAAGAAGAATGGGATGTAGGCTAGAACAATAAGTGGGATGTTTTCTACTCATCGTTTAAGTTAACTATATGGACTAATGAGCTTTTACAAACACGTGAGTATTTGATTTAGTACCTTGATACTCCATTTTCATCACATATTTCTTTTAAGTAAGCATCATTGATTAATTTTTCTAGCACTAGGTTTTCACTTAAATTTTTTACTTGAGATAACTTTTTGAGTTCTTTTTTCGCTTTTTTAGTTAATGGTAAGTGATACATATTTTTAGTCTTTTCAGAGTCTCTAAATTTTCTTTGACTCCAAGCTTTAAATAACTGAGTGGTTAATACATAATGTTGATCTTTATTAAAATAAAATAGATAATCTAAAAATGAAATGATTAAGTTTTTATGATCTTTTTCATTTTTTGGAATATATCTTACTCTTTTAAATTCTTTGTTTCTGGTTCTTATATATGTGTAAGACCATTCTAAAAAATTAAAATCTTCAAAATTTTTTGACTTATTTATTTTTGGTGAAATTTTAATTTTATATTCTTTAAAAAGAATATCAACCTTATATTCTCTATTTGTTTTATAAATAATATTGTAAATAACATAAATAAAATAATTTTCATTATATAGGTAAGTTTCTCTTTCTGCATAAAGATTATATAAATAATTACCAGCTAAAAGGCAAAAACGTTGATCTTCTTTTAAATATGAATAGTCTTCCTTGTATTTTTTCTTCCTTATTTTAAACCTATTAAATAAATCTAATAAGTTCTCATTTTCAAATTCTGATAAAAAATTGATAATATGATTTTTTACATAACCTTCTTTAGTAAATTCATTAAAATTTAGTCTGATTATTCTTAGATCCAGATCTAATTCTTTTTGGAATAAATCGACTTCATCATACAACCAAAGCATATCTTCATCTGTGTAATTCTTAAGTTCATTCTCTATCAAAATCTTTACAGGTAGATCTTCTTCAAAGTTTGGCATTAGTTATATCCTTGTAGTAGTTGTCGTAGTATTTGTAGTAGCAATTTAGCATAATTTTACAAGTTTTTACCGTATTATCAATTTTATCTAGATGTTGATAAATCAATGCTATATGTCTTTAATTTTATCACTTTTGAGACTGAAAACTCTTTTTGTATTCAAAACAGTGGTTAAGGTGTTTTTCTACAGACCTTGAGATTGATTTGAACCTATTCACATCAATTAATTGGAATCGATCATGGAACTCTCTAAAGTGAATCAGCAACAATTCAAAATACTCAGATTGAAGGAGGTTACCAATCTCATTGGACTTTCTAGATCTGCAATATACGATCGTATCAATCCCAAATCACCTCGCTATGATTCGTCTTTTCCTAAACAAATTAAGTTGGGAATGAACAGTCGTAATGTCGCAGTTGGATGGTTGGAGGAAGATTTAATATCTTGGATGCGAAAATGTATAAGTGATCAGGCATAAATTAATCAGGTGGTTCAAGCCACCTGATTTATGCCGTTTGAATATTTTTCTAATTTTTAATTGATTATAATGACGAATAATTATTGTTTAATAGATTTATCGATTAAATCACCTCTTTGCTTATTTTATTTGAGTTGTGTGGTTGATTTTTTAATTTAGTTTGGTGGGTTATTAATGTTATTCATTCTTATTTTATTAATTCCTCTCTTGTTGTTAAGGCTGTTTAATTCGTTATCTTGATATTAATTTAATTCTTATAGATTTGATTTGGACATGGTGTTAGATAAGAAAATACATGATGTGTCTTTATATGTCATTATCTTAATGTGTTGAAAGAAAATATGTCTAATTTATTGAATGAATCAAAAGTATTGATCCAGGTTGAATCTATTTCTAATAAAATCCTTACGATGAGTAGACAGTCTAAAGTATTTTATTCAGAGCTTAAAGATTTAGTTATTGATTTTAATGAGATCTATAATCCTGAGTTCTATTACTCTGCATCCATTAGTCCTTTTATTGAGCTACTTCTAGATATACAGGAGTATTTACATTGTCCAGATCTATTATTAGAACGATTATCTGAGATTCAGTTTAAGCATCTTCAGCAGGACTTTAAAAAACATAAGAGATTACATCGAAGACAATTACGTGAACATCGTTACAGTGAATCTAGAAATAGAGAACAGCTTATCAGGCGAATGGAACGAGTAAGCCAGCGATATGCCCGTATTCTAGTGGTACGTGTTGATCTCGCTTACGCCTTAAAGTCTCAAAATATTGTGGATATCCAAAGATTTAATGATGACATGCATGTACTCAGAACAAGAATCCGAGATCAAGACAAAATGTTTAGAGGACTCATCGAGTATGCATGGGCATTAGAGCAAGGGATAGATAAGGGTTATCACTGTCATTTACTTTTGGTATATAGGGGACATGAACGGCGTAAGGCTTATGGAATTGCTGATCAAATTGGCAAATTATGGAAGCAGATTACGAAAGATTTAGGCTGCTACTTCAATTGTCATGATACTGAATATCTAAGACAATTTTCCGAACGTAATATGCTTGGCATTGGTATGATTTATCGAAATGATTCCGAGCAGGTAAAACAGATGCTAAGAACAGTCAGTTATCTGGTCAATCCTGAAAAGCAAGATCAGTACTTAAGGGTAAAGTGCAGTAAGCGAATGCGTAGTTTTGGATAATATAAAAAATTTCAGATCTACATTATTGAAGTGAGAACGTGTGTGTTCTTGCATTCAATTTAAGAGGTCAAGTTATGCAAATCAATTGTCCGTACTGTCATTCTGAACACGTACATCGCATCATTCACAATTCCTCTTCATCTCATCAGGATACGATGAACGGTTTAGGATCCTCAGCTACATTTGCCAGTATCGGTGCATCCTTAACTAAGCATTTACCGACTCACTTACCAGTGTCACCTTGGATGGGCGGTATAGCAGGTGTATTGATTGGTGGATTATTTAATTCACTGTTTAATGATTCTTCACTACGTCCGAGTATCACGATGAGTTATTTCTACTGTGAGAGCTGTCATCAGAACTTTCAGTAATACAAAAAAGTGATCAATCATGATCACTTTTTTTGTTTGCTTATGATCAACGTTCAGAGATTGCCTTTAACAACAACCAAGCAATCAAAGGACAAATGAGGCAGGACAAAATAAACCAAATTAAAAAACTACGGCCTCGTCGCTTGGCTGAGCTGGCGACAATAAGTGCAAAAATAATCCACAATAGAATAATCGGCATTTGGATACTCCAGAATTATTTTGAGGTAGGTCCGTAGCTGTTGGTTGTTTGATCGCCTTCCTTGATCATGAAGAAGAACGTCACAATCACTACACCGACTATCGGTACCAGATTGAGCAGTACTAGCCATCCACTTCGATTGATATCATGTAGACGACGCACACTGACTGCAATTGCTGGTAGGCCCACCAGTAACGTTGCAATGAGAAAAAGATTGTCACCCCAATGAAAGACATCACCTAAAACAAGCATGACGAAACTTAAAATCGCGTACCAAAGTTGAAAGAACCAATATTCTTTGCGGCGAGCACGTCCAGTGAAATTAATATAATTTCTTAGACATTTCATCACCCAGTCCATCATTGAATATTTGGACTCATTCGCTAAGAGATTCTGATGTTGATCATCAGTCGAAGAGGAATACTGTGAGTGGGTGTGAGACAAAGGAGCAGAAGATAGAGAATCAGAAGACTTAGAACGATTATCCGCGTGAGTTTCTTTAGACACCGTATCTGATACCACTGCTGTTGGCGAGGTTGGAATAACGGGTTCCAGATCCGGTACATCAATAAAAATATCGATAGCCTGATCCTGAGTATCAATTTCAAAATCAACATGCATACCTCGCATAGGTGCTTGTTGTTCTTTCCATGCAGATCCTGAGAAAGAATAGCGCTGCTGATTTTCGGCGCGAATAATCCCCGTACTGGTTTGAATGGAGTAATCTAATATTTTACCTTTCATCTCTATTGTTATCCTGATGTTCTAGGAATGACTCATATTTTTCTATCGTGCTTAGTTATTATGAAAACGACAGAAAATTTAAAGCATTCCGAATACTAAAAATTAAACGTAAACATCCCTTGATCCGTATTCACTGTAATTTCGCGAATATCGAGTTCCTCACATGCAACAATGGCGGATACTTTCTGGCCATAATGCAATTCAGCATGAGGGATACGTGAATGAATCAGAGAGCAGTGTCCACGATTGACTTGGAGTGAATGAATTTTGATGGTTTCTAATGCTTGAATACTGATTTGTGTTTCTGATCTGGAAGATGTAAAGACATCACTAGGCTTTAGTTCTTCAAAGTCGACAAATACAGGTGGTCTGGAATTACAGGCACACAAACATACGCACATCGTCACCATACTGATCAATCGTTTCATGTTGATATCCTCTCGATGAACAGAGGTCATGAACTAATCAGGCAATAACGTCAGTAATGCTGGATAGAGTAGGTAAGATAATTGAGAAGATGGAATGATTAAACGATAAATATCAGTCATGGTTATGACTCCTTTGGGTATAAGAAGTTTCACCACATCACTGCTAAATAATGGTGGCGAAACGAAAGGGGGTTAGCAGACTGATACCCAAAAAGATCAGCACACCCGAAGGTGTCCCCCTCCCGTTCCGCCGCAGAGGGGACACGCAGGGTTGCCCACCAAAAAGTTTAACTTTTTAGTGTGCTTTGGGTATACGGTCTGCTAAAACCGACTGGCGATGTAGGCCAGCAGCGAAATGATAATCTGTGGAGCAGGGAGAGTCAATTTGTTGTGCTTCATGAAGTCAAAACAAATGTCATTCAACTTACTGTGTTTTAACTAAATTGTTCTTGGTTTTTTTAAGAAACATTTGACTGCCTTCAATTTTGGTATCGAAGAGATTGAGCATTTTGATGAGTCCTGAGAGTTTGGCACGTCCATAATTACGTGCGTCAAAATCAGGACGCACCATACTGATGTATTGGCCTACCACCGATAGATTAGCCCAGCCACTCTCATCAGAATTATCTTTCACCGCTTTGTAGATGAGATTTAATGTGGCTCGATCAACAGTTTGAGTGACGTCCTTTTCTATAATTTTTTTTGCAGGCTCTTTAATGATTTCTTTCTGGTCTAAAACAGTTTTGTTTTCGATAATTGGCTTTTCGTCTTCGACTAAATTTTCCACATAGATGAATTTATCGCAGGCTTTACGAAATGCCTCAGGCGTTTGTTTACGTCCTACGCCATACACGACTAAGCCACTTTCACGAATCCGTGAGGCAAGAGGCGTAAAGTCGCTATCACTTGAAATAATACAGAAGCCATCTAGAGCACCACTATAGAGTAAATCCATGGCATCAATAATAAGTCCCATATCAGTGGCGTCTTTGCCAGTGGTATAGGCAAACTGTTGTACAGGCGTAATGGCATGAGGTAATAAAATATCGCGCCATTTATTCAGACTTTCACTGCTCCAATCACCATAAACGCGTTTCACACTCGCAATGCCATATTTGGCAATTTCTTCAAGAATCAAACCAATCGAACTAACTGAAGAATTGTCAGCGTCAATAAGTACAGCCAATTTTTTTGTTTGTAAATCCAATTTCTTATACCCCCAATCGATGAGTCGTGTTGTTATGATTAATTTATAATTTAATTTACGCTTAAAAAGTGTCTTTAATCTAGTAGTTATTAAAGCAATGAAATTATTTTAATCATAGCTATCTTTTTTAAAAGACTCAAAGTTTGATGGGATTTGTTTAAATTTGAGAAATATGTCTTTTTTATCCCAGTATTAGCATCTTTCTAGATGTAATCATTAGGTTTTTAGTACATCTTGGTTTTTTTATGTGTATCTCCTGATCTTATTTAATCAGAAAACTCTCGTCATTGCTGTCTCAATTTAAGGGAGGTGGATAAGATGAGGAGAATTTTTTTTAAAACTATTTGAAAAAATTATTAGAGATATTAGACTGTATCATCTGTTTAAGTAAGTATGATATTGAAATTTAGAATAAATTTAAATCACTTTAATGTATTTAAATAACATAATTTCAAGCTGATTAGATTGTAATGAATAAAGAAAAGGGGTTTTATTAATGGTTGCAGTGATATCTGGTAGCGGTTTAGGTTTATTTAATAGCTCATTCAATACTCTAGGAAAAAACGGAGTGCATGGTAGTGCAAACTTTGGACAAAATCAACTTCAAAATTATGTCAATATTGCTGACGGGAATCTAATCATTCGCCAATTAGATCAGAATCTTTCTGCAATTGGTAAAGATATTAAATCTATTCAAACCTATAACTCTAAAGGTGTTCTCAGCGGTGATACTCAATGGGGAGGTGAGTGGAGCCGACGTCTTTCTTTAGTGGGTGACCTTAATATTGCCGGCAGTAAAATCCTAATTACTGCAGAAGATGGACATCAAATTACTTTTAAATATAGTTCAGCTAATACTTATGTTTCTACAGAAGGTGATGGTGCTTACGATAAGTTAAGCATAAGCGGTAATACATGGATAATTACCGATGGAAAAACCTTAGCAACAGAAGTGTATGAGTATAATCCAAGCTTAAAAACAGGCCGTCTAGTTGCGGTTAAAGATAGTAATGGGACTAATCTAGCTTATCGTTATGATGCACTTGATCGTTTAGTCTCTATTGAAGATTCAAATAGTATCAGTTTAAATGAATTGATTTATAACTATGATGGTAATAGTAATCGCATTAAACGTATAGATACTAAAGCGAATGGTATTACCAACCAGAATGTTTATTATGAATATGACAATTTAAATCGGTTATCTAAGGTCATTACCGACCTAACCCCGAGTGATAATACTATTGCAGACCAGAAAGTCTATAGCACCAACTATAGTTATGAGTTAAATTCGAGTCGAATTGCTTCAATCACACAAAGTGATGGTACATCGGTTCAATTTAGTTATGAGCTTGATAGTATAAGCAATAGCTATCGAGTAAAAACAGTTAGAGATAGTGAGGGTTTAACCACTTTTACTTATACCACCAATAAAACTACAGTTGAAAATAGTTTAAAAGAAATCTTTGAATACAGCTATGATGCGAATCAGCAACTGATTAGTATTAAAAATGCCAATGCTGAGGTGTCCTCTTTTAGTTATGACAGTCAAGGCAATGTGATCAGTATGGTCGATAATGAAGGCATTAAGCTGACTTATCGTTATGACAGCAATGGTAACTTAATAGAAGAATATAACCACCTCGGTAAAGCTGTGAAATACAGCTATATCAACAATTCCCAACTCGCTACAATTACCGAATTTAATGATTTAGCTACCAAAGATGCAAATGGTAATTGGATTTTACCAACAGGTGATTCAAGCAATACCAACTCTGTTTACGATAGCGCAATGCGTTTACGTTTCGTGATTAGTGCTGAGGGCGGTGTTGTTGAATATAGCTATAATAGTCAAGGCCAACTGATCACTAAATCGAATTATCAAAACAAATATGCAGTTGCCAGTGGAGTTGTCTTCGCAACATTAGAAACATGGTCTAAAAAGAATGCAAGAACTCAGCTGAGCAGTTATGAATATGATGTTTTAGGTAATCTAAAAAGAGAAATAAACTATAGCTCGATTAATAAAACAGTTGATGCGGCAGGTTTGGTCAATAATCAAGGTGTATTTGAAGATGCAACGCAACTGATCGATTATGTCTATGACCCAAGGGGGTTATTGTTACAGAAAATTATTCGCCATGGTGTAGACAGAGAAACTGCAGCAGCGACAGCAGCACAGGAGATTCAATCCTTCACTTATGATGGTCTGGGTCGAGTTCTGACTGAGATGAGTGCAGCGGGGACAAGAATTTACAGCTATGCTGCGGGTAAAATTACAGTCATTAATGCAGCGAATCTAGTTACAACACAAAGCTTTGATAGTTATGGACGATTATTGAATATTGTTCAGTCTACCACGAATCATCCGAGCAGAACGACAAGCTATATTTATGATGAAGCTGGTCGTCTGGTTTATAGCAAACAGCCTACTGGCAATGAACAATTCAATTTCTATGATAAAAAAGGCCGTTTGGTTGGGGTTACAGATAGCTCAGGTTTGCTGATTGAGTATATTTATAATAAAAATGATTTACACACCAAAGAAATTCGTTATGCCAATGCAGTAAATTCTACTGGCTGGCTGGTAAATAATAGTGTTGCAAAGAAACGTGTTGAGGAGATTCGTCCAGCGGTCAATAGCTTTGATCGAGTGATTGAGAAGAGTTATGACATCAGTAGTCAACTGAAAAGTATTAAACAAGCCAATGGGACCTTGATTGAATATACTTATGACAACTTTGGCAATGTCATCCAAACAAAAACAGGTGATCGGATTAGTCGCTATTTTTATAATAAAGACAATCAGCAGGTTGGGGCTTTAGATGCTGAAGGATACCTGACTGAAACGATTTACAATGCGGTGGGGCAAAAAGTTCAAGTTAACCGTTACAGTAAACTTACCATCGAAAGTCTGCGTGCAGCAGGGACTTTGGCACAATTGAAGCCAACTGGGTCTGATAATGTTACTCGTAGTACGCTGTTTTTCTATAATACCCAAAATAAGCTAATTGGTTCGATTGATGAAAAGAACTTTATTACAGCTTATATTTACGATGAAAAAAATAATACAGTTACGACGCGTCAATATTCAGCAGCAGCTACCACTACAGCAAATATGAATACGGTCTGGGCTGATTTTATTGCAGTGATTCCGGCGATGAATAGCTATCAAGAGTCTATTAAGTATTATGATAATCAAGGACGTTTAACTAAGTTAAGTGATACACGTCAGGGCATTACTACTTATGTTTATGATGACGCTGGTCGAGTAATTACAGAAATTTTGGCAACAGGCAGTGCAAATGAAAGACGTATTTTTACCCGTTACAATGCCTTTGATGATGTGACCCATATGCTAGCGGGTGAAGTTACACTTGACATCAAGTCGGGTATGACTGCTGCACAAATTGATCAAGTCTATGAACAATATGCGATTAAGTCATATTACGATGCTGCTGGGCGCAAGACTCAGGTATTAAATGCAGCAGGTCAACTCACCACATTTTACTATGATAAATCAGGTCGGTTGACGCATAGCATTAATGCAGAAGGCAATGTGGTTGAGACCAGCTACACGCTGTTTGGTGAGATCAAAACAACTACACAATATATAAATAGCTTGTCAAAAACTGATGCTAAAGTAACTGATTTGGCAGGAAGTTCGATTCCAGCAATATTTAACAATACAGTGGGCGTAGGTAAGCGTTTAAAAGGCGGTGAACTTACGACAACCTTAGCTAACTTAATTACTGCTATCAAAAATGCAAGCAAAGATAAAATTGAAAAGTTTGAATACGATAAACTTGGCAATATTAGTCGAAAAATTGATGCGGACTTAAAAGAAGTTGAATATTTATATAATCAGTATGGTGAATTAGAGACGGAAAAACGACAAATTACACTCGATGGTACAAAAAAAGAGGTGCAGAATACTTACAACTATTCTAAGCGAGGGGAGATTAAAAGTATCATCCTAGATAGTAAGGGCATAAAAAATACTAATATTAAAGAATATGATGCATATGGTCGTATAATTAAAGAGATTGATGCAAATGGCAACATCACAACATTTGATCACACTCAAGACCAAGGGCGTAGTATACAGGTTAAATCAGCCAATAACAGTTTGACTAAAACCACTTATGATGCTTGGAATCGTGTGCTTACAGTAAATAACAATAATAATATAAACAGCTATACTTATGATGATAAAGCCAGAACATTAACTATTAAAAGTCCAGAAGGTTTTGAGACAATTACTCGTTATAACGAGTTTGGGGATGTAGTTGATATTGTAGAATCAAATAATGGCAAAAAGTCATATCTATATAACAAAGATGGAAAAAAAATTAAAGAAATAGATGCACTAGGAGCTTCAGATTATTATTTTTATGATAAAAATACAGGACTTTTAAAAGAAAAAATCAGTGCTTCAGGCTTGAAAACTCAATATGTTTATGATTTCGCTAACCGGATTCAGTCTCAAATAATTATAGTTTCTGCAAATGAGAAAATTGAAACTCAATATGTTTATGATGGAGCAGGGCAGTGTCTAAAAGTAATTGAGGCATACGGCTCAGTAAATCAAAAAACGACACAATATAACTATGATAAGACAGGACGCCTGTTGTCAATCATTACTAGGAATAATAGTGGTTTAACAGAATCTTATAAAGCATATTCATATGATGAGTCTGGTAATCAGATTTTATTTAATGATAGTGGACTAATTTTTTCTTATAATTATGATGCATTAGGAAGACGAATTTCTGAGACTAAAGATCCTGAAAATTTAAAGTTAAAAACAGAATATCGCTATGATAACAATGGAAATTTAACTAGAAAAATTGATCCATCAGGCAATAGTACTTGGTATATTTATGATAGCAAAAATAACCTGACTTACAGTATTGATAGTTTAGGAGGAGTGGTTAATTCAATTTATGATCTTAATGGGCGAGTGGTTTCAAAATATTATTATAATATTTTTCAGGATGTCACTAGTTGGGTTGATAAGGATATTGTTAATAGCTCGGATATTAAATTAAATAAATCATCTGCTATATTGAATCGTTTTGTTTATAATAAAGATGGACTGGAAATATTTAAGGTTGATGGTGAGGGAAATGTTGTTGAAAAGCAATATAATGAAATGGGTAAAATTTCAAATATCATATCATACGATAAAAAAATTCAAATTTCTGATGAAATTTTGATAGATTCTGAAGTTCGCTCTGCTTTGAAGGCTAAAGATTCAAGTTCAAAAATTGAATCTTATTATTATGATATTCTAGGAAGAGTAGTATATACAATTAATCCTTTAGATTATATTGTACGAAATGATTACGATTTATTTGGGAATCTCATAAGTATTATAAAATTTAGAGATAAAAATAGTATAAGTCGTTCAACTACTCAATCCCAATTAGATCTTTTATATAAAGCAGGTAATATTCCTGCCCACTCTAAAATAATAATGTACTATAATAGTTTTGGAAAGAAAATATATGAAATTAATCAGGTTGGTGGTGTAATAAGATATACATATAATGAATTTGGATCTATAAGTAGTAAAAAAGAGCTATCTTTGGATAGCAGTAGTCTTATGGATTTACTAAGATCTAAAGATGTAAATGGAAACTTTATTTCACCTAGACCTGTTGAATCAGTTGAAAACTATGATTTAGCATTAAAACTGATAAATAATACTCAATTTAAAGAAGAAAATTATTATTATGACAGTGTAAATAAACTAGTTTTTAAAATAGATGCTTTAGGGTATTTAACTCAGTACATATACGCTGGTGATTTTGTTAATACAATTGTCAAATATGTAGATCAAAATCTAGTTGAAAGAAATATTTCTTCGGATCAATTGAGGGTTAAAGTCTCTCAATTAATACGTGAGAAAGAATTTACTGGGGTGAGTTACGTTCGAGATTTCTTGGGAAGAGTTCTTTTTGAAGTTAATGGCATGAAAAGCCCTAGTGATTTCAGTAATTTAATATATTATCAATATGATGCAATAGGAAATATTTCAAGTAAAAAGAACATTGCTTTAAATTTCAATCAAATATTAGATTTGTTAAGAAAAAAGGATGAAAATGATAATTTCATAACTGAAAGACCTGCTGAGACAATAGATTCAATATTGAAAGGAATAGCATTAGTTCCTAATAATCTGTTTCAAGAGAAAAAATATTACTACAATAAATTAGGTCGTATTTCATATGAAGTGAACGAATTAGACTATGTCACAAATTATATGTATGATGCATTTGGTAATAAAATTTCAAAAAAAGAATCTATTTTAAAAGCTGATAATATTTTGGATTTAATTAGAGTAAAGGATTCAAGTGGAAACTTTATTGTGTCACGTCCTGAATTTTCTACAGAAAATTTTGATAAAGCATTTAAACTGGTAAATTCTACAAATTATAGAGAAACCAATTCTTACTATGATAAGAATGGTCAACTGAACTATATTATCGACTCTTTAGGTTATATAAAACGTTTCAGCTACGATGCTTATGGTAATTTAATTGATACTGTTTTATTTAAAAATGTAACAATAAACCGTGGACTCACTTTATCACAATTAGATAGTGTATATAGAACTGCTACCATCTTGCCAGAATATGTTATCACACAATATATCTATGATAATTTAAATAGACGTATTAAAGAAATTGATGGAGAAGGGTTTTCAATTGAAACTGGTTATGATGCTTTTAATAATATAGTTTGGGTTAAAGATAAACTTGGAAATAAAGGCTATTTTATCTATGATGCATTAAACAGAAATACAATAAAGATTGATCCTGAGGGTTATATTACTTACTATACTTATGATGCATTTGGTAATCAGATAAATGAACGTAAGTTTCTATCTCCTATTTCTGGAATTGACAAAATTTTAGATAGTAAAGGTATATATACTGGAGTTAAATTTCTGAGTAGTAACACAGATATTCCGCCGATCAATCAACCTTACTTGAGTTATGGAGTAACATATACTGAAGTTAATTACCAATATGACAAATTAAATCGAAAGACTAAAATAACTGATAATCTTGGTTACTATGAGGAATACACTTATAATAATGGTTTAGCTCAACCAGCGACTTATCGCAATAAATTAGGAGGCCTTTATAGCTACACTTATGACAAAATGGGGCATTTGATTCAAGAAATTTTACCAGAATTATCAAATGGTAAGCCGATAATTAATATCTATAAATATGATGCGTTTGGTAATAAAATTAAAATGATTGAGGCTCAGGGATTGCCTGAGCAGCGTACTTCAACGTATGAGTATGATTCTTTAAATAGATTAATTTCAAAAATTGCTGAATCTGTCAGTACGACACAATTAAAAGTAACTGATTCAAGTAAGCCTTATTTAAAAAATAAAGCAGTTATTGCAGATAATATTCCTCGTGAATCCTATCAATATGATGCCTATGGTAATCAGATTGAAAAAATTGATGCTAATGGCGCTAAAACGCTTACTTATTTTGATAAAAATGACAGAAAAATAGCAGAAATTAATGCATTGGGTTTACTCACAAAATTTGAATACAATGTTAGTGGTCAAGTAACTAAAATTCAATCTTACGAGACACCAATTAATGTACCTACATCACCTGGAGGTGCAGTGCCTAATACTCCAAGTGGAAATGTAAGAGTTATACAATATAGCTATGATAAACTTGGTCGTCAAATATCAAAAATTACACCAGATGTTTATACGTATGAATATGATTTACAAGGACAAGGTGCTTTAGTTAAAAAGACAACTATAGAAAAAACCTTTTATGATGGTAACGGTAATATTATTCGTATTGAAGATGCTAAAGGTAATACTAGTTTCTACTACTACGATAAGATTGGTAGAAAAATATTAACTGTTGATAATGAAAAATATATAACTCAGTGGATATATGGTTATAATTCATCAACAGAAATAAATTCTCAAACAGAAATCAAATATGCAAATAAGCTCATTCAAGACATTACTTCAAGTAATGAAGTTGAACAAGTAAAAGCACTTATCGTTATTGATACTGCTAATGATCGTAAAACAATTAATACATACGATAAAAAGGGACGTATTACTCAGACCGAAATACTAAATGTCAAATATAGTGATGGTTCTACTATTAAGATGGCAAGCAGTACGATTAGTTATGCTTATAACGGACTGGATCAGGTTCTAACTAAGATTGATAGTACTGGTACAGTCAGTACATCATATGACAAGCTGGGGCGGGAAATTCTGCGGACTTTTGGAGAATATAAAGATAGTAATAATATTACGGTAAAACAACGTATTTCCAGTGTCTACAATGGCTTAGGACTGCTTTCAAGTAGTGCTATATTGGGCACTAATGATGCAATTACCACTGATGATCGTGTGACTCAATATAGCTATGACAAACTGGGGCGCTTAATCACAGAGTTGGACGTTAACTTAAATCATGCTGTGAATTATGCGTATGATTTGGCTGGAAATCAAACATGGATTAGTACAGACCGTAAGACAAATACAAGTGTAGTAAAAACTGATGAAACACTCATTGAATATAATTTACTTGGCAAAGAGATTACGCGTAGAGTAAACGAGGGTTCCCGCTCTTCTTCAGAAAGTACTGCTATAAGTTGGAAAACTTTAGAAGAAAGAGAGACTCGATACAATGCATTTGGTGAAATTACTGGGAAGCGTCTAGTAAAATTTGATAGTAGCACTAAATCAACAGATCAGTGGCATGAGGTAACCGAATATAATAATCAAGGGAAAGTATGGAAAAGTAATGCAAATAATGGTGTAACTCGTTATTATTTATATGATTCTAATGGAAATGCTACACTCCAGCTTGATAGTACTGGCTCCTCTGGTATTAATGCGAAAACACCTGATCAGTTAAAAGATTTAACAGCTGTCACTTATACAGAAACAATTTATGACAAACGAAATCAAGTGATTTCTGTCCGCCAGCCAAAATTTAGTCAAGAGAGTCTCGATACAACATTAAATATATTTGGCCAAACAATTTCAAGAACAAGTGACCGTTCTACTGTCACTTTAACAGACAGTACAAACAAACTTAAATTTGATGCGGATACTCAAAAATTTAATATTCAAAGCAATCCTTTAGCAAAACGTCTTATTTTAAAATACTGGCCTAAAGATAGCGTTGCTACTGGTGATAAGACTTTAATAGTAGATATGCAATCAGGTATCACAGCTGGAGCATTTATATTAGATGTATCTGCAATTAAGCCGAATGTAGAGTTTAACTATATTTACAGTAGTAGTGATATTGACGGTACTGTGTATGAGACAGGAGTGGGAGTATTAAAACGTATAGTTAACACAGTCGATATTTTTACTGGTGGCACAGTTACAGCAGATCCTGAAGCAAAATTAAATGACATAGTTGGCACGACTATGAGTTCTGTATCAGTTGATATATTTAATGATTATAAATTACCGATTACAGTGATAGGCAATAAAGTCCAGAAGATTACTGGACGAAAAGATACATATCATCCTAATGGTCAACTGAAAGGTGCTTTCATAAACTATGATGAAGGCATTAATGTTAAAATGATTCAACTTGCATTGCCGTCAAGCCTGAAAGGCTTTGGGGAAGGGAACTTCGAAGTTGAGTTAACTATTGATGGACAGGTATATAAAAAGAGTGTTGCAGAAAATAGTAGCGTGCTTGAGATAGCATTGGATAATAATACCGATAAATTTTTAAGTGGAAAAAACTACAACATCAAAATTTATAAACGAACTTCGACGATCAGTACTGAGTTGGTAATGAATACTACCAATAAAATTACAGATAAGTTAGCATTAAGTTATTCAGGTTTGTCGTATTGGAGTGAACTTCCTTCAATTTATTACTCTAAAATAGGAGATGAATTTGAGTTTGAGCAGCAAATGGTTAATCAGGACGGCATTTTAAACAATTATAATCATTTAATGCTAAAGAATACCCCAGCTGAGACCAGTCGTATTGAATTTAGATATAAGCTACAAGGAACGAGTCAATGGAGTATGCTGACAGATAATACTACATTGTATAAAAATATTAAAGATTGGTATCAGATTGACTTAGGTAACTTAGAAATTAATGAGTTATATGATTATCAATATATCACTTATAATTCCAGAAATGATATTTTGGGTGGAGGTGAGGGAGTAATTAATACAAAAAATAATCTAGCAAACGTCATTCAAAAAAAATTATCTGCAGGTAAGTTGTCTGGTATTTATACTGACAAGAAAGAATTTATTAATTCAAAATATGATTCTGTAATAGGTGTAAATATATCAAATAATTATAAAGTAGCTACCATTTTAAATATGATGAGTAGTTTTTCTATAGAAGATTATCCTAGTAATTATTTCAAATTAAGGTATGAGTTTGATAATAATATTTTAAATCAATATGTAGGAAATGAATTCTTTTTTTTAATAGAAGACACTCAAGGTAGAGGTTTTAAAAAGCAAATATCGTTTCAAAAAAATTCTGAAAGTAATAATTCAATTGTTTTTATAGATTTTTCTTACAATGAACTTGATATTCTTATGCCTGAATACATTCGTAGAGATGTAGGAAAAACGATAGATAGTCAATTTAAAATAACACTTGTAAATAAGATAAATCAAAGTTTTGTGGAAATCGCATCAGGTGTTCAAACTGTTAGTAAAAGAGATTATAACGCTGGTCCTAGAGGCCCGAGAAAATCAGTTTCTATTGATGGTGGGTTGTTATTTAAATCAGGTAAAATAATTACTTTGACAAACCAATATCCAGAAACTAGTGATACAGTTTTTTATGTCAGAGAGTCGGGTAGTAATCAACCATATACAGAAATTTTTGCTATACCATTAAAAGATGTTTATGGAGCTGTAATACCTGGGGTTTTTGAGTGTACACTTAATGATAATATTGACTTAACAAAAAAGCATGATTTTCAGTATTTCTCTTTATCTGGGAAAAATATTTTAAACCGACAGCAGGGAACTTTAGAATTTAAAGATTCTAAAATTAAAATTAATGTCTCACCTGTTAATTATGGTGGTGATGGATTTATCATATTTAGTGCGAAGGATGTAATCTTTGTTAATCAATTTAAATCAACTACAAATACAATTCAATTAAAAGTTAGAAAACTTGGTGAGGAAAAATGGAGTAGTATATCAATATCAAGAGTAGATTTTTTAAGTAAATTAGGTTTTAGTTGGTATTTTTCTAATCTAAATAGAGAAGGAGAATACGAATTCCAATTATCTTCACTTGAAGAAGTGGATGTTGGTTTTTTTGGTCGATTACGCTTGGGAGAACAACCTGAGGTATTAAGTTATATATCAAAATCTTTTTTTCAGAATAAAGTTACATTCTCTGGGCAGCCTAATGGTAGTAATAAGATTACAGTCAAATATGGTACTCATCCAAATCAATTAGATAAAACATCAGTACTTTTGATTGGGGCAGATGGTAAAGCAATTCTAGATATTACTGAAATTTCAGAACAAAATTTATTTGGTAGTACGACAGTTTACTATAGTTATGAAACAACCGATGTAAATAGCAAAGTATTAAATCGAGCCAATGGTTATATTAATGTCGGTTTAGCTGCTGGAACAGGACAACACACCAATCAAATTAATGATAGTTGGATAGATTTTCAGCCTGCTCAAAATTATGGCACAAAAATGGAAGTTTATTATCGTAAACGCCAAGTAGATAAAAATGGAAATTTTGTTTCTGATTTAGTCAATTCGGACTTAAGTAGTGATGCCTATTGGGGAGATAAAGCACAGTTTGAAAAGGTTGTACTTTCAAGGACTAATGGTTTATATCGTTGGAATATTAATAATTTAGTACCACAAGCAGGTTTTGAAAATTATGAATATTTTTACCAGTTATATGATCAGAATAATAAATTCATTTCTTTTGTTCCTGGAAAGATAACAGTAGATAATCTTGGTAATGGTTCAATTGAGCAAACTAAGTGGGTCATTAATGGGTCTGGTAGTAATCAAAATCAAATTATCAGACAACAAAACTATAATGCGTTTGGGGAGGTCATTAATGAGATTGATGGAAATGGCAATATAATAACATTTAGCTATAATAACTTAGGGAAATTAACCGAGAAAAAATTACCAAACGTTAACATTCGTAAAGCAGATGGTACAGTCGCACAAGGTAATCCAACACTTGAATATGCCTATGATCTCGCTGGTCGGTTAGTGTCTACCAAAGATGCAAATGGTAATATAACTAAGCAAACATATTTAAATGGACATAACCTTGAAACAGGTGACTGGCTGATTTCTAATGAAATACATGCCGATCTGGGTCAAGTTATTAGTAGTTATGATGTTTTTGGTAATTTAAAAGTTAGAACTAACGAGTTGGGTGTTAAAACAGCTTATGACTATGATCTTAATGGATATCTGGTAAAAACTACTCGTGCTGCACGTTCTATAAACAGCATCGGTGCAAAAGCAATTAGCGATACGTCTGGGGTGCAAAATGCGCTAGTCGATATCTATGGTTATGATGAGTTAGGTAATCGTATTATTACAACTGACGCTTTAAAGAATTCAATCACAACCGAATATGATGCCTTAGGACGTATTATTGAGAATAAAACCGCTGAGGGTGCAATTACCAAGATCGATTACATATATGATTCTAGTATTCTAAATGTTAATGGAAGTAAAGGCGGAATAAAGCGAACTGAAACAGATGGATTAGGTAAAAAAATTATTGATGATTTTGACTACTATGGTCGTACTATCAAACATACAGATAGGGGCGGTCATGTATTTGATTATACTTATAATGCTGGAGGATGGCTAACTAGACAGACAAATTCTCAGGGTCAAAGTATCGGCTATAGTTATTATAATAATGGATTAATTAAAGAGATTCGCGATTCCTCTTTAAATCTATCGACGGTTTATCGCTATGATAATAATGGTAATCGAATTGAAGAGCGATATCAGGAGCTCAATGCTAAAATTGGTGAACCAAGAATCTTCCAAAACGCGTTAACAACGTATGATTCTTTAAACCGAAAAATTCGCGTACAGGATCAGGCTTTTAATATTCATTACGAATATGATGCCAACGGTAACATTATTCATATGCTTGCAAATTACCGTGATGCTGTGAATGCTGCTCCTAAAATTCAGGACTTCTGGTATAGCTATGACAATATGAATCGCTTCACGGTTAGCATGGGTATACTTAATAGTACTACAAAGATAGTTGAACGTGGCAATACAGGCGTTGCTCTAAGCTATGATGTATTGGGACAACGCTTATCTGCTGATTATGGTAAAGATGCTCTTAACTCCACCAAAGCACATAAAGAACGATATACCTATACTACAGATGGTTTTCTTGAAACAATAAAAAATGCAGACTATGGTACGAATGGTCTACTGGGAACTGAATATACATTGTCTTCACGCCATATTGATGAATTGGGGCGTGTTGTTGAATATGAAGATTACAATGAGAACAGTAATAGTATCTATCAAACGACTAAAAACATCTATAACAAAGATGACCAGCTCATTAGCCAGCAAAAGGAAGGAGGTAGTGGGGCTGGAACGACTGTCTATAGTTACCTTGCAGATAAAGTTACGCTCGATAAAACGGTGATGACTCCAAATTCCGGATCTGCTCAAACTACGCAATTTACTTATGATTGGTGGGACTCGGCTAAGCAAAAAAATATTAAGGTAACGGTAGGGAATTTGGTTGGTGAAACCACCTTTAGTTACGACGTAAATGGTCATGTTAGTGGCTTTGTTGATGATAAGAATGCACAAAATAAAAGAACAGCGACATATGTGAATAACTCGCAAGGGATGGTACTACAGCGAAATGAGTTGATTAATGGCTCAGTGAACCGCTACCGTAACTTCTACTATATCAATGGTCAACGTGTTGGTGATGTAAGTAATGATGGCCCATCACGTGAAGACTATGTACAAAGCTTGCAGAACAGTAGAGGAACACCAACTCAAGCCAAAGACTTTAAACCCATATCATCTGCAGATTTTGATCAGAACTTCGAGCCTATTAATGCACAATATCCATCAGCAGCTCCAACAAGTTATGTTGTAAATAACGGAGATACGCTG
Organism: uncultured Acinetobacter sp.; assembly: GCA_913777945.1. Taxonomy (GTDB): domain Bacteria; phylum Pseudomonadota; class Gammaproteobacteria; order Pseudomonadales; family Moraxellaceae; genus Acinetobacter. The sequence continues at coordinate 61,789 of CAJYTY010000008.1, forward strand.
CAGAGCATTGCTTTGTCGGTATGGGGTGATGCTTCGATGTGGTACATGATTGCCGATGTGAATGGATTAAGTCCATCAGATAAGCTAACAGCGAGTCAAGTACTCACGATTCCGAACAAGGTCACTAATATTCACAATAACAGTGAAACGTTAAGACCCTATAGTCCTGGTGAAGCAATTGGGGATACACAACCAACAATCCCTAGTCCACCGCCTCCACCGAAACCGAAGAAGAAGTGTGGTGGTATCGCGCAGATTGTGATGATTGTAGTGGCTATAGTCGTAACAATTTATACTGCGGGGGCAGCATCGGCAGCCTTTGGTGCTTTGGCAGCAGGAGGTGGAATCGGCGGTGCAGCGGCAGCTGCAGGCACTGCAATTGCTAGTGGATCGGCTTTTGGAATTGGTGGTGCGGCCTTAGCAGGATCCACTGGGCTTATAGGTATCTCAGCAGCAGCAGTTGGAGCTGCTGCTGGTAGTGCAGCTTCGCAATTGGCTGGTAAAGCAATGGGAGTTGTAGATAGCTTCTCATGGTCACAAGTGGGAGTATCTGCATTAACAGCAGGGGCGACTGCTGGTGTAGGCGCAGGAATAGGACAACTTGCGACGAAAGGCTATAGTTGGGCACAAACAGCTTCTAATGCGATCAATGCGGTAAATAATGGTACAGCAAGTTGGACGCAAGCCGCAGGTGTTGGGGCATATGCAGGTGCAGTTGGTTACGGTTCAAATTATATCGCTAATCAGGTATTTGGTAATAATCAAAGCTTTAGTTGGGCTGGGTTAGGTTCATCAATTGTTGGTTCAATGGCTGGAGCTGGTTTAGGTAAGTCTGGAGCATTTAATGGATTTGGCAAATTAGCGAGTCCTTATGCATATTCAGTTGCTGGTGCGAGTGCAGCAGCCACGATAGAAGATAAATGGTTTGGTGGAGTAAGACCAGATTATTTGAATGTTTCAATGGCAGCTATTGCAAATACAGTAGGTAGACAGTTTGGTGAAAATGCTCAGAGTTGGTTTGCAAATGGAACAACCAAAACTGTTTCTATATATGATGAAAATGTTTTTAGTTTCTTACCAACTGAGTATAGTAGTCAGCAGTCGATGTACGGAGATGCTAGCCGCCTTAATGGCTCTCTTCCTGATACTATTCAGTTACCAACAATTGTAAGTAGTGCAAGTAATTCTGAGGACATTGACGACTTCGAAGGAATGCATTTAGAGATTGAAAAAGAAGCTCCTAGAGATCTTAATATTGCTAGTGCTTTAGATGGTGTAAATAGTTTCTTCAATAATCGTATAGCGGCTATTAAAGAATGGGGTAATGCATCTGTACCATTCCAGTACTCGTGGGCAACGCCAAAGATAAATACAGGAAACTCAAGATTAGATAAATATTATTTCCAGCCAGTAAATGACTTAGTGAATACTGTGGCGAATGTTGGATGGAATGCCTTAAAGTTTGCTGGGAACACAGCCACAATTATGGGTAACTCTCCAACTGCTGCTCTGAGCGTTTTAACGGGTGATTATGATGAATCTCAACGCACTTATGATGCATTGTTATTCTCTAACCCTGCAACAGGTTCAATTGCAGGTGGAGCAAGAGCTGGGCTTGGTTATATACGTGATGTGAGAGAGTTTAATAAAGTTGCTACAGTTGGACGAGCGATAGGTTCAAGTCAAAGAGGTAGTGCTAGTATTGGTTTATTAAATGATATTCCTGTTGGTAGTACGACTGGGGAAGTATTAACAGCGTCTGCACCAGCTTCTCCAATAAAAGCATTATACCCAAGCACAGCAAGCACACAGATTAAAGCTCCATTTGTTAGTACTACATCACGTACTTTACATTTCGATAATATTGATACATTTAACAGGGCAGCCAATAATCCAATTCCAAATACCTCTTATAAACATGGTGGTGTTACGTGGACTACAGATAGTCAAGCGCGTATTTCAATGATTGAGGGGGAGGTTTCTCTGAAGAATCATGGACGTTATGTTACATCTGGAGAACCTCAACAAGCAACATTTGGTAAAGGATGGGCTTTTGAGGATGTTGCTTTTCATTTAATTGGTAATCAGTTTGATGGACCAACGAATGGATTGAATTTAGTTCCAGGAAGTGGTCGTTCCATTATATTATCTGATGGTACAAAGTTGAAAAATTTAAATTTGAGTCGTTACAAAACAGACTTTGAAAACCCTGTAGCTGAGATTTATAAGCAAACAGGTAAAAATGTTCCTGTTAAGATTGAGGCAATTTATGATAGTAATACAATTCGTCCAGAAGGTTTTGTAACTAAATATCAGAAAGCAGATGGCACTTGGATTAGAGTTCAATTTGAAAATAGAGCGGGAGGATAAAATGAATTTTTTAAGAAAATCTGAATTAATCAATTCTATACTTCAACAAATTGCATCTTTGGCTGTAAGTGATTGGCGAAATATTGTCTATTATACTGAAAGACTTAGAGATAATAATATTGGATTAAGAAATAAGGATACAGCCTTATGTTGGATTGGTAACAATCTAAAATTATATACGAATGATCATCCTTTACGTTCTTCTATGGAACCTTATAAAACAGTAAATATTCTTTTTGAAGAATGTGAAAAATCTGGTGATAATTGGTGTGCTTTATCTTTATTTTTAGATCATAATGGAAAATATTCTAGTAAATTTTATTATGAGGGTACACCTTTACTTGATGGAAATGATGCTGAAGTATCAAAAAGATTGGCAGAAATAAATCCTTAAAATGCCAAACTGATTGACAATATGATTTTAACTGAGATTTATTCAACTCATTCATAACTAGGTTGTCTCACTCTACTGTTATTAGGTGGAGTGAGATAAGCTAAGTGTTTGAATTGATGGTCCATCACGTTATAATTCTACTGTCTTTAAATATGCTACTTTATATATGAAAAATAAGAAATTAATTCTACCGTTGTCGGGTGGAGTACTTTGGTTGGCATGTAGTTCAAGGCAGTGGCAAGCAGACCTGATTCACCGTGAGTATCGACCTTTGATTAAATCCGTTTGTATCGAAAACAATCCTAGAGTCAAAATTGACCATTTTTAGGAAATGCTCATTAATCGATTAGCAAGCCATCATATTCAAATACAAGTATTTAATGCTCCATTTAAACTAAGTACTTGTGAATTTACGTTGAACTACGATGCAAGCGAAGATTACAAAACCGTATTCTTTATCGGTGATATGACGTTAAAACTGTATAACCGTGTTGGGCAAAGAATAGGACTGTCTGAATATCATGTTTATCGAGGTGGTGGGCTTGATCTCACAAAATATCAAGGTAACGATATAAAAATTAATCGAGTGGTCGATGGACTTTTAGATACAAGAAAGAAGTAGGAATTACTTCTTCCTTTTTTGAGAACCTTACTAAATTAGTGCGGCCCATTTTCATCATCAATCGTATCGAGGTACGCACCTAAAAAGCCAGTGAGCTTTTTCTGCTCGGTTGGTGCATTCGTAGATTCAGCTTTAGTTTGATTGAGGTTATTCGCTTGTGGAGCCTCAGAGGCATTCGTAGTAGATGCAAAGAGAGGTGCACTAGCGGCTGCGTGCTCCACTTGTGTAATGACACGTTTAATATCATTATTCAGTGCTTCATTAGAACATACCGCAATACCTTCTTGAAAATGATGAATCGCATCACTGGTTTGCTCTTTAAACAGAGCTAAATAACCAAGAGAAAAAGCTGCAAGTGCGGGATCGTGTGAACTCAATGACAGACTGCTAAAAAGTTGCTCTGCTTGCAGCGTCTGTTGGGTTTGTAAATGCAATAGACCAAGTTGGAACTGAGCAATATCAAAAGTTGGATTGATTTTTATTGCATGTTGTAGTGTCGTAATTGCACGTTCAAATAACCCAATTTCTGCATATTGCATGGCTAGAAAATAACAAGCAGCGTCATGTTCTGGTTGAACATTCAATAATTCAGTTAAATAACGAATTGCAGAGTGGGCATCTCCATGTTCACTGGCATGAATGGCAAGCTTGAGTGTTTCATCTGCATCGAAAGGGGATAAAAATTCATTCATGAACATCTTCTTTTTAATTTAAGTGTTTTGGAAAATCAGAATGCTGAGCTAGCCATTCATTGACAAGCGTTTGTCCAGAACGATCACTACTTGGCGCTCTTCTGATCAAGATACTATTCATCTTTTGTTGAGCAGCTTCAGATGATCCCTGATTATTCAGTAAAACATATTCAGCGAATGTTGCTGCCATACTATGTTCATCCAGCTCAAAAGCTTTTTTGATCCATTGTTTTGCTGCTACCGTATTATGGCGCATGGCTTCAACAACAGCGATGCCACCATAACTATCTGCAAATTCGGTATTGAGGGGTAATGCAATTTCAAATGCCCAAGCTGCTTTATCAATATTGTTTTTGAGAACATAACACCAACCCAAGACTTGCCACGTACCGACGTGATCTTTCATATATTCAACAGCTTTAAGTAGATATTTTTCAGCCTGATCAATATTGGTTTCATAGAACTCAAGTTGGCCTAAACCAGACCATGCCCGCCCTGATCGAGGGTGATGCTCTAAAATCAAATTGAAGTTATTTCTAGCATCGGTGATGTTACGGGCATTCAATTGAATTTCAGCCAGTGCCAATAATGCTTCAAGTTGATAGGGTTGAATGTTGATTGCTTTAAGCGCTGTTGCTTTTGCATTGGCATAATCAGAAAGATTATGATCGGTTTCATATTGCAATAAAGCAAGATTGCCCAACGCTTCTGCGTTGGATGGATTTAATGCAATGGCTTTTTCAAGCGCATGTATTGCGTCTTCTGGACATTCCAAATGGTGCATGATTCTTGCGTAGAGTACATAGGTATTGGCATCTAAAGTGCTCGAAAATTCGATTAAGGGCTGTAAAAGACTTTGCGCTTTTTTGTAATCGCCTAAATAGAGTTGAGCATAGGCAAGGTTGTGCAATACAGTCGCATTTTCAAACTCAGTACCTAGCACATGTTCCCCAAAAATAATAGCATTCTGAAAATTACCGAGTTGTAAACAAACCAAGCTGGCTAGACTGCTTACTTGAGGCTCTTGAATATTTTGAGTTTGAATATGCACCAACATTCGCTTGAGCGTATCAACCTGATTTTCGGCTAGACTGAGCTCAAGAATTGATGTAATTAAATGAGTGTTTTTAGGATCTTGTTCTAAAAAACCAAGCCATCTTTGAAGTTGACTCGTCGAATCTGAAGGGGTAGTTGCTGTCATAATACCAAAGGATGCCTACATTTTTATAGTCATAGCATAAAATATATATATATGTTTGAGAAGAAATAATATTCTTCAAAATATGTTTGTTTGTTTGTGTCTTTTCGTTAAAATATGTGCTGTTTGGAGCTCACACAATGAATCAAGACCAGCTTTTATATTTATTAAAAGAAACATTATTAACAACAGCTTTAGTTGCTGCACCTGTGTTATTGGCAATTATGATCATTGGTTTGCTTGTGAGTATTTTACAAGTCGCAACGCAAATTCAGGAAATGACACTGACGTTCATTCCAAAATTAATAGTCGCAGTACTTGTTCTCTTGGTTTTGGGAAGCTGGATGGTGAATCACTTACGTGTTTTTGCTATAGAAATGTTTCTCAAAGCAGCAAGTTTTTAGATCATGATGTTTGGATTTTTAGAATTTACGACTGTTTTATTACTGTCATTGCGGTTGTTACCAATTTTTGTGGTCATGCCCCTCAATATTTTTGGCAAAGCACCAGTACTTTTTCGAATTATCATCGTCTTGGCTATTTCCATTATTATGGCGGGACTTGTACCGATACATGAAAATGTCTTAACGGTTTCACTGGTTATAAGTGAGTTTTTACTGGGTGTTGTCATTGCTTTCGGCTTTCATACTGCATTTGCCAGTTTAGATCTGATTGGAAAATTGCTCGATTTACAAATCGGTATTAATACGGCAGGTATATTCGACCCTTCGTCTAGTCATTTAGGCGGGATTGTTTCAGATCTTTTAATTGCAATTGCTGGTGTTATTTTTTTTATTCTCAACTTACATTATACATTACTACAAGGTTTAGTTGCTTTGTTTAAAATGGTTCCACTGGGTGCTTTTGACTTTCATTTACTTAATATAAAGAAATTAATTAGTGTCATGGGAGCGCAGTTTATTTTTGCATTTATTATGCTACTTCCCGTAATTTTAGGTGTATGGCTTGTTGATCTTGCATTCGCAGTCATGTCTAGATCAATGCCTCAAGCAAATATTTACTTCTTGGCGCTACCTGTTAAGTTTATTGTAGGATTAATACTGTTGATGTTCAGTATGCCCATGATTGTACAAAACATTCCTAGGCTTTTTGAACAGCCTTTGAAGCTTATTATATCTTAAGCTAGTGGGGGAATAAATAATGGATGATCAACAAGAAAAATCAGAACAGGCAACACCTTATAAATTAGAGCAAGCAAGGAAAAAAGGTAATGTTGCAAAGAGTATGGATTTATTATCTTTTACTATAATTACAGCTTTTATTACTGGGTTTGCTATTTTTTCAGGAAAAATTGCTTCAGAAGTATTTAAACAAACGGCTTGGTGGCTCAATCACGCAGATCTTTTGGCTGAAAATTATATATCTAATGTCATTTATTGGGGAGATAAAAGTTTATCAAGGCTGTTGGCAGTAATATTTCCATTAATTTTTATTTTAATTATTGCTGCAATTGTCATAAGCCTTTTTTACAGTGGTTTTGTTTTTTCTTTTACTTCTTTGAAACCAGACCTGAATCGATTAAATCCAGTTAAAGGATTAAAAAAGATATTCTCTAAAAGAATATTTGTTGAAGTTTTAAGAGTGGTAATTAAAGGATTACTTTTCTTTTTAGTTACGTATTTTGCAATTCTGCATATTATTCAACAATTGACGAGCCATCTATCTAGAACGCCGCAAGCAATCGGTCTGGCATTTAATCAAGCGACAATTACTTTGATGTTGAGTTTAGTTGCAGTCATGGCAGCATTTGCACTTTTTGATATGTGGTATGCAAAACGAGAATTTTCAAAACAAATGCGTATGAGTCAGAAAGAGGTTAAGGATGAGTATCGTCATCGTGAAGGTAGTCCTGAATTAAAATCAAAACGGCGTCGTAATCAGCAGGAGTTCTTTTCTAAAGTAAAAGCGATTTCTCAGGTAAAAAAAGCAGATGTTGTGATTATTAATCCAACACATTATGCGGTTGCATTAATTTATCAGCCAGAAAAAATGCAAACACCTATTGTTTTAGCTACAGGAACAGGTATGCTTGCGCACATGATTAGACGTGTAGCACGAAAAAATCAGGTGCCCATATTACATCGTCCAATTGTTGCAAGATATATTTATGCAAAATGTGTGATTAACCAACCGATACCAACAGAAATACATAATGATGTGGTCGATATTTACCGTTGGGTGATTGCACTACCAAATTCAAAATTGAAGCTGTAAAGATGATAGATAAAAAGAACCTAAAAATTGACTTTTATAATCTAGCATTAGTTGTTGGAGTGATTGGCATTCTATTAGTGCTATTTACGCCGATACCGACATGGCTACTTGATTTTTTACTTCTTACTAATTTTGCTGCAGCATTACTCATTTTATTGTTGGCTTTAGATACAGAAAAGCCTTTGAGCTTTTCCACGTTTCCTTCTTTATTACTGATTACCACCTTATTTCGTTTAGCTCTCAATATCTCCTCAACTCGTTTGATTCTCGATCATGCTGATGCAGGAAAAGTGATTGCTGCTGTAGGTAACTATATGGTGGCAGGTAATTTGGTTGTTGGTTTTGTGGTTTTCTTTATTCTGGTCGTTGTCCAATATATTGTGATTACCAATGGTGCGCAACGTGTTGCAGAAGTTGCTGCCCGTTTTACTTTAGATTCTTTGCCTGGTAAGCAAATGAGTATTGATGCTGACCTAAATATGGGGTTAGTTGATTCTGAAGAAGCAAAACGTCGTAGACATCAGCTAGAACAGGAATCTAACTTTTATGGTGCTATGGATGGTGCTTCAAAATTTGTAAAAGGCGATGCAATTGCGGGCGTTATTATTATTGTTATTAACATCATTGGTGGGCTATCAATTGGTATGTTACAACGCGGGATGGGATGGCGTGAAGCTTTACAGCATTACTCATTGTTGACAATCGGTGATGGTATTGTAACGCAAATTCCATCATTAATTATTTCTGTTGCAGCAGGTATTATTATTACGCGTGCGGCTACAGATACACGTTTAGGACAAGCACTAGGTAGTCAGTTTTTTGCATATCCACAAACAATCATGATTGTGGGACTAACATTATTTTTAATGTTATTTTTACCAGGTTTACCTGTTATTCCTATTCTATTTTTATTAATTATTATCTCTGCAGCTGTTTGGTATTCTTTGAAATATAAGAAGAAACAAAAGCATGAAACAGATCAGAATGAATCAGAAAATGAGGAATCAATACAGTCTGAACAGAATCACTCTAAGACTTTAGGTTCAGCAGCATTTGAATTAAAAATTAGCGCAAACTTAGAACCTTATATTTTAGAAGGATCTAAAACATTGTATCAACGGTATAGTGGATTACAAAAACAGCTCTCCCTGGATCTGGGTGTTTTTCTACCAAAGCTATCTATAGCTGTGGATAAAAAATTACAGGAAAACCATTATCAAATTTTGATTTATAGTGCTGTGGTTGCAAGAGGGAATGTAAATTATTTAAAAGTTCTAGCGATTAACTCTGGAAATGCTGCTATGGACAGTATTCTTGGAGAAGAAACGAAAGAACCCACTTATGGTTTGCCCGCTTTATGGATTGAAGAAAATCAGAAGCAACAAGCGAAAGCATTAGGTTTTACAATCGTCGATCCTGAAACCGTGATTTTGACTCATTTATCTGAAAATATTAAACGTTATCTGAGTGAGTTTTTAACGCGCGCTGAAACTGAAAAGTTAATTCAATTACATAGAGACAGCATGGGAACTTTATTAGATGAACTCATTCCAGCAGTCCTAACCTATTCAGATATACAAAGAGTGTTGCAATTATTACTCAAAGAACAAATCAGTATAAAAAATATTGAGAAAATTCTTGAGGTATTAGTTGATTTTGGTCGAGTAAACAAGGTTCCTGAAGAGTTAGCTGAAAAAGTCAGGGAACGTCTGGGCTCAATTATTTATGAGCGATTTCTTGATGTTGAGGGTACATTGCACGTCATGACCATCGCACCTGAATTAGAAAGCCACATGCTCGCGATGGTGAGAGTGAATAATGAAAGTATGTTGCCACCACAGTATATCGATAAATTTTTAAGAAGTGTCGTACAGGAAACAGAGAAACAACTCGCAAATAATGTACAACCCATTTTATTATGCTCACCAGCGCTTAGACGACCTCTTAGAGCCATGATTTCACGTGCTATTCCTCATGTGGAAGTTTTATCGATTGCTGAGCTGGCGCAGTTTATCCAAATAGCTTCGGCAGGAATCATTTCAGTTCAAGACTTTCATCCAATGGAGGTGATTGTATGACCGATCCAATTATGCAGCTTGCACACGTGATTCAGCAGGAATTTAATGCTTTAAAAACAATCTCGCAGAATACTGCAAATATCAATACTGTTGGATATAGAAGTGAGAATGTATTTAGCACGCTTACACCATCATCATCTGCTACAAAAACATTTTCTGATTTAACACAACGGCAAACTACATCTTACCTCAATTCAAATAATGGTTCATTTATAGATACAAACAGAGGGCTTGATTTTGCTTTGTCGGGTAAAGGCTGGTTTGTTGTTGCGACAAATGATGACTTTTCCCTGACGCGGGATGGACATTTTCATGTTGATAAAAATGGTTATCTACTTACTCGCCAAGGATTATATGTTTTAGGGCAAGCTGCGAAACCAATTATTATAACGGAAAAGAATCTGGAAACTTTAAAGGTTGATTCAAGTGGTTATATTCATAATGCTGAAAATGATACTGCCATAAATCAAATTTTGGTTGTATATGCGGAAAGTGATGATGTTAAAGCTGAAGGAAATGCATTATATTCAGCATCGGCAGTGAAACAAGCTGATCAAAGTCAGTATCAGATTTTTCAAGGTAAACTGGAACAGTCGAATGCTGTTATGAGTCAGGACATGGTTAAAATTATGGAATTGTCTAGACATATTGAGAGTTTACAACGAGCAGTAAACACATATGATAATTTATTAGATAACGGTATAAATCAATTGGGGAAATAAAATGATTGATGCAATCAGTATTGCAAACTCAGGTTTGCTTGCTCAGCAGAAATGGTTAGACACGATCTCAAGTAATATCTCGAATATGCAAACAATGGGCTATAAAAAAGAAACTGCACAATTTGCTAATCTGGTCGCGATGAATAATCGTAATAATACAGTTTCGGAGCAGGGTATCGGTGTGTCCTTGGCACAGACCTATACTGATTTTAAAAATGGTGATGTACAAACAACAAACCAGCCTTATGATTTTGCAATTCAAGGCAAGGGTTTTTTTGAGATTGAACAGGCCGATGGAAGTCTGGCATATACCAGAGTCGGTCAGTTTCATGTTAATGCTGATGGGCAACTTGCATTGGCTAGTGGGCAGACTTTGACATCAGATATTCGTATACCACCCGATGTTGAACGAATTGTTTTAGCCAATGATGGGACATTAAATGGAAAGGTTATTGGTACTGGCGAAGAAATAGAGCTGGGTAAAATAGAACTCACCCGTTTTGAAAATGATAGTCAATTGAAAAAGCTGGGTAGTGGCTTATATACCGCCACTCAATCCAGTGGCGAACCTGAATATGGAGAGCTGAGTAAAGATGGTATGGGGGGTGTTCTTCAGGGTCATTTAGAAATGTCGAATGTAGACTTAGTCAGTGAAATTTCAAATCTAATCATGGCACAGAGAGCATACCAGCTCAATGCAAGGGTATTGCAAGCTGGAGATCAGATTATGGAAACGATTAATAACTTAAGACGTTAACATGCGTTTAAGGGTATTGATCATATGTATAGTGTTGTTAGTCCCAATACAAGTCTACGCATGTGAAGGACTTACGGATCATCAGTTTGTTGAGACAGCAAATCAGTTGGTACAAGGGCAGCTTGAAAAGGAAAGTACTTCAAGATTATTTCCTTTATTCACTGCTTCAGACCATCTATATTCGAAGTTACAGTTAGTCACTTCTATTTATCAGCCGAGAATTGGTTTTGAAGTTTTAGATTGTGATCCGCTAACAATGACTAATCGAGTTAAAGTGATGTGGTTTCGACCTGAAATTAAAAAAAGGGCATGGGTTTTTAAACAAAATGCAAGTCGTAATCAATCTCTTGATAAGATTTCAGTGGATTATCAAGAGATTGATGTTATTAAGGAAAGGATAACCATTACGGCGCTTGCCATTGGGCCATTTAATGAAAATGTTTGGCTGGCTCAGTCTGTGAAGCTAAATGAACCAATTTTAAAGAAACATTTGAAAGAAACTCCTTGGGTTTATAAAGATCAGCAAGTTAGAGTTTTGGCTATTTCAGGTGATATTACGATTGAAACGGTAGGGATTGCTCAACAATTTGGGCAATATTTAGATAGAGTGAATGTGCGTTTACTGAATAATCAACTAGTAAGAACGACTGTTGTAAAAAAAGGAACGGTTAAAATTGATTAATAAAACTCTTTTAATTGTATGCATTTTATTGACTAGTCATGCATTTGCTCAAACTAGTTTGATTAATGCTGATAATTATCAAGCTTTAACAAGTGACAGGCGTGCAGTAAATGTTGGTGATATTTTGACTATTCTAGTGGCCGAGTCGACATCTGCAAAGTCATCTGTTGGAACGAATGCAAAAAATAAAACCAATTTATCTTTTTCTGCAAGCACTTTGACTGCTAAAGCGGATGCTGGGTTAGGTTTAGAAGGCGGTGCTAGTGGTGAAGGGAATACATCTAGACAAGGTCAATTAAAAACTGTTGTGTCTGTGCAAGTTAAAGAAAAGCTTCCTAATGGGTATTTGAGAGTTGAGGGAAGTCAAGAGGCGATTATAAATAATGATAAGCAGCTCATCCAAATAAGTGGTTTTATTCGGCCTGATGATATTAGTTATGATAATACTGTTTATTCATATCGTTTAGCTGATGCAAAGATTCAAATAAATGGTAAAGGTGTTGCTGACGATGCTCAAAAACTTAGTATTTTTTATAAGCTTTTTCATTGGTTAAGAATAATATGAAAAAAGTATTGATTGGATTAATAAGTTCACTTTTTTTAAATCCATCTGCTATTGCAGCAGCCAATATGGTGAGATTGAAAGATCTGGTTCGTATCCAAGATGATAGAGAACATGCATTAATTGGCTATGGTCTTGTTGTTGGATTGTCCCGCAGTGGCGATTCAGATCGAAATAGTACAACGAGACAGGCTTTGGTAAATACTTTAAAGAATTTCAATGTCAATATAAATGAGAAGGATCTTAATTCTCGAAATACAGCGGCGGTAATGATTACTGCAAAAATGCCTCCATTTAGTGAGGTTGGGGATAAGTTTGACGTTGAAGTTTCTTCGATTGGTGATGCTAGAAGTTTGTTAGGTGGGACCTTAATCTTAACTCCTCTTTATGGGCCAGATAATAAATTATATGCTTTAGCACAAGGACCACTGATTGTAGGGGGGTATTCATTCGAAGTGAATGGTAATGCAGCTCAGAAAAATCATTCTACGGTTGGTCGTATTCCTAAAGGCGCATATTTGGAAAAATCCGTTGAAAATAATACCCCGCAAGATAAGCTGGTGCTTGTTTTAAACCAGCCAGACTATACAACAGCAAATAGGATTGCTCAGGTTATTTCAAAACAAGGTGCCAATGTCAGAGTTGTACATGCAGGTAAAATCGAAATTTCAGTTAGTCCTTATGTACAAATTCCTAATTTGATTGCAAGTATTGAGCGATTAGAAGTAGAGCCTGATCAGATTGCAAAAATTGTAATTAATGAGAAAACAGGGACGATTGTTGCAGGGGCCAATGTGCGAATTAGTGAGGTTAATATTTCACAAGGAAATTTGAATGTTAAAGTAGATACGGAGTATCTTGTTTCACAACCAACGTTGATTGGTCGAAATTACAATAATAATGTTTCAACAGAAGTCGTTCCTCAAACTGATTTAAAAGTGACTGAAAATACAGCAAATTTTGTATCTCTACCTAAAGGTGCGACCGTTGCAGGTTTAGTTCAGGCACTGCAAAAAATTCGTTTAAGTACAAGAGATATAATTACCATTATTCAGGCGATTAAAGATGCTGGTGCTTTAAATGCTGATTTAGTCATACAATAAGGAAATATGTTCACATGAATGATATTGCAAGTATTAGTCATACCCTTGTTAATGCAATGAATATACAAGATACACGTATAAAAGTTGCATCTATGAATATAGCAAATCTTAATGTACCAGGCGGTAAAGGGATTTTTTTTGATTATAAGCATTTAATGAAGGATGTATCCTTACAAAACTTAGCTTATAATCAAATTAGCATGAGTAAATACCAAAGTAATCTTCCTCAGAGTTCAATTAAACTTGATGAGCAGACATTCGAAGCAGTGACTGCTAGCGGTCGTTATCAAGGTATTGCGGAAATATTAAATAGGAGCTATGGCTTGATGCAATTAGCTATACAAGGGAAAGAGTTCTAATGCAGCTTTCAACAAACGTATCTATTCAGGATGTAATTGCTTTTGGGTTAAAACATGAAAAGGCACGAGTAGAAGCTGCCAGTTATAATATTGCGATTGCAAATGTGGCATTAGCTAATAAAGATGCGAGCTCTGTTCTACAAGTTAAGACACATCCCAATTTTCTAAATGATATAAAGAACAATGTCTATTTGGATAATGTGGCGAATTATAAAACCAGAAGTGCATATGAGCCTAATCATCCTTTAGCAGATAATAAGGGAATGGTATTTTATCCTGAGATTAATACAGCAACAGAAATGGCAACATTGGTTTCTGCAAGTAGAGCATATGATGCCAATATTCGTATTTTTAATAGTATTAAAGATATGACAGCTAAAGCTTATGAGATTGGAAAATAACTAGATGCACACGCTAGATGCAATAAATTTTGATCCGACTGTAAAGTTGCCAAAATTAGATACTAAATTGAATCTGCCAACAGCAACCAAGCACATCAGTTTTTTAGACATGCTTAATCGTAATGATGAGCTATATAAAAATGCAACTGAGAAAGCTATGCAATATGCTGCTGGGGAGAATATACCTGTGCATGATGTTATGGTCTCCATGCAAAATGCAAAGTTGTCATTTCAATTCGCTGTTCAAGTTAGAAATAAGCTAGTTGAGAGTTACCAAGAAATTACACGTATGCAAATCTAAGCAGCTAGTTTGAGTAAGAGAAAGAATGAACTTTTGGGGTAAGTCTGCTTTTTTTATAAGTGGAATTGTTGTTATAATTCTTGGATTCATTGGGGCGTGTTGGTGGTTTTTAAAACCGACTTATGTCCCTTTGCTACAACAAGAAAACAAAGAGATTCAAGCAAGTGTAATCAATGTATTAGATTCATCTAATATTGCTTATACGATTAAAAATAATATTATTGAAGTTGAAGAAAGTAAAATCGGTGAGGCAAAAATTGCATTAGATAAAGGGGGCTTGAGTAACCCTGAGACAGTGGGATTTGAACTGTTTAATGAAACTGATTATGGAATGTCAGATTTTGCACAAAAAATTAACTTTCAGCGGGCACTGGAAGGAGAGTTGGCAAGATCTATCATGTCTATGGAGGGTATAAAGTATGCACGTGTACATCTAACGCCTGAAAAAGATACGATATACGAAATTGATAAAGCAACCGCTAAAGCATCTGTTGTAGTGGAAACCAAAAATAATTACCAACTCAATAAAGATACTGTTGAAGGTATTCAAAATTTAGTTGCTTCAGCCGTAAGTGGTTTAGATTCTAAAAGTGTAGTGCTGTTAAATGGGCACGGAGAAATTGTTAGTAATAATTTAAACAATTCTGTTAACGCTTTGAAACGATCTGAAGACGTTGAATCAAAAATAGAAGCCAAAGTAAGAAGTATTTTATTTCAATCTTTTAATATTAGTAAAGTTAGTGTTTCTGCCAATGTACAAGTCAATTTTGATAAAAGAAAAGTGACGAGTGAAAAGCCGATTCTTTCTGATGCTGGGATTTTATTACTAAATAAAAAAGAATCGTCTTCAACCACTTCAAATGGAGGAAATGTTAGTAATTCGCAGAAAGATAGTAGTAGAGATAATGAATATGCTGTAGGGAAGGAAACTTCTGAGATTGAATATGCGACTGGTAAAATTAGTAAGATAAGTGTTGGTGTTGTTGTTCCTAATACATTAAGTTTTGTTCAGCTACAAAATATTCAACAGGTACTAGAAGTTGGATTAGGTATTGATAAGAAGCGAGGTGACAACCTTATACTTGTCAGCAGTATGCTTGAACCAATAGAGATAAAACCAGAACAGACACCGCAAACTGAAGTTTCGCATAATGTTGTTACCCCAGCTAATTCTTCGTTTTTAAGTCCATTTAACATTGTTCTGATCATTTCTTTGCTTTTGCTGCTTATGTTTATTATCTTTAAATTGATCGGAAAGAAAACGACGTTAAGACAAGAAATTGAGCAGACTTCTTTATCTGAGGAAGAGCGAGAGCAGGTTATCGTAAATTTAAAATATTGGTTAGGTAAAGATGGATTTAAATGAATCAACTTTACGAAGTTGGGTACTCAAGTTTTATAGTTTAAGTAGACATGATCAAGAAAAAATTGAGACAAGTTTATCTATCCCTGAAAGACAAAGGCTGGATGAGTTATTAATTCAGATTGATGCGTTCGGACTAGATGCAAACACAGTTATTATTGATGAAATTGTTGATCATGACTTGAAAAGCAAGGACTTGTCTTTAGAACTACTTGAAAAATTGGTATTAAGCATCTCTCCATTTTGGTATTCCTTGGTGAGCAATAAATTGTTCTCTGATGTTTCTTTAGCGAAGAAGCCTGCTTATTTTGAAGAGTTTACGCGCCATAGAGACACTCTTAAAGATTTTGTGTTGGCACCCAAAATGCAAGCGACTTTAGATATGTATTTCCATGAGAAGGTTGTTCATGAGTACGAAAAATAAAGCATCTTCAGGATTGTTAAAGGTAGTCCATAAAAGTGCAGATACTGTTACATTAGGGCAAAAGTCAACAGAGCATCTACTTCTTAAGCCAGAACAGGCTTCTGCCTTAAGCAATACTCTTCATATACAGGACAATTTGTATGAAAAAAATCAAAAAGATAATTTGGTTGAAAAAGAGATCGCTTATCTAAAAGAACAATACGATCTAGAATATAAGAAATCACTTGAAGCCGAAAAATTGAAGTTAAAACGGCTTCATGATCAACAGTTAGTATTATTAGAGAATCGATTCAAAGAAAAAATAGACACTTTGAATAATTGTATTGCTGAGTTTGATAGAAATCTAAAAAAGTTAAATGCTTACATTGAAAAAATTTCTATCAATGTTATAGATACCATCTTGGAAAAAATGGTTTTTAGTTTATCGGGTCATGAGCAATTTATTATTGAACTTATCAAAAAAGCGGTATATCAACATCGTTTAGACCAAGGATTTATTTTAAAGGTCTCTTTAACAGATTTTGACATGATCAAAAGAATTATTAATGAGAACGATGCTTTAAGCCTTTACTCTATTCAGATCACCAAAGATAGCAGCTTAAATACTGGTCAATTACTGATTGAATTAAATAGATCTATTATAGATATTAGTTTTAGTCAACAAGTGAACAATGTTAGGCAATTATTAAATGATTAGTGATATTGATGATATTGTTCGTTCAATTTTGAAAAAAATTGAGGTTCCTTCGTTTAGTCAATTTGTTGGCAGGATTAAGGAAATTAGTGGCGTAAGTATTGAGGCAACAGGATTAAATGTAAGCATAGGTGAAGTTGTTTTAATTATCAGTAATGAGACTTCTGTCAAGATGTTCGCAGAAGTGATTTCTGTGAACGATCACTTTTTTACATTAATGCCTTTTGGTGATATTCATGGACTTAGCCTCGATTGCAAGGTTGTATCTTCAGCCAAATCTATTCAAATTCCAGTAGGCCTTGATCTAAGAGGAAGGGTTTTTGATGCGTTAGGCCAGCCTATTGATGGAAAGCAGTTACCAGAATTGATTGAATATCTTTCGAAAAACTTAACATCAATAAATCCACTGCATCGTACTCCAATTACACAAAAATTAAATACTGGCATAAAGGCAATCGATTTATTTACACCAATTGGGATTGGGCAACGTATTGGAATTTTTGCGGGTAGTGGTGTTGGTAAAAGTACTTTATTGGGTATGTTATGTAAATATGCCACTGCAGATGTAATTATTGTTGCCTTGATTGGCGAACGAGGACGTGAAGTAACGGATTTTCTTTCAAATGTTTTGGGTGAAAATGGACTAAAAAGATCTATTGTTTACGTAGCTACAGCAGAACAACCCGCTGTGTTTCGACGGTTCATCGCATATACAGCAACAGCGGTAGCCGATTGGTACAGAGCTAAAGGCTTTAATGTCTTATTGGTTATGGATTCAATTACAAGATTTGCTTACGCGCAACGGGAAATTGGTTTAGCTGCTTCAGAACCGACAGGTCTAAGAGGATATCCTGCTTCAGTATTTTCACAGCTACCACCTTTGGTTGAAAGAGGTGGGGCATTGATTGGCCAAGGTGCTATTACGGCTATTTATACAATCCTTGTGGAAGGGGATGACTTTAATGAACCCATATCAGACCATATGCGATCCATATTAGATGGACATATTATGCTGGATCGTTCTTTAGCGGATAAAGGACATTTTCCTTCTATAAATGTATTGAGAAGTATTAGTCGTCTTTCAAATGTATTGCACACCAAGGAACAAAAAAATGTAATTCACCAACTTAAACGATATCTAGCTTTATATGAAGAGTTTTCTGATATGATTCAGCTTGGAGCCTATCAAGCTGGGCAAAATATATTATTGGATCGCATTATAAAAAATAAGCCAAATATCGATGCGATGCTAGTCCAACTCGAAAATGAATCTATGATGAGTGAAAATATTTGGGTAAGCGCAAAAAATATTATAGGTGAAATTGCTACTATGGATGAATAGGCATGGTAATTAATCTTTTAAAGAAAAAACAATCTGTTGCAAGTTATTTTAAATTGCAATATATGGTTCTAGAGAATGAAGTGAGTATTTTAAAAGCTAAAAGCCAAAAAGCTGAATACTTGACTGAAAAGTGTAGGGAAGAATATTTGTCAGCAGTAAAAGATATTTCTGAACTTCAGCAGTTTTTTGGTTTTTCGTTAGGTAACAGGACTTATGATGATAGTCTCCTCATAATTCATAAAAAATACAATGAGTTTTTATCAAATCAAAATATGAGTGAAGAGCTTAAAAAACAGCTTTATGAAAAAAAGCATCTTTTAGTATTACAGAAAAGAAAGATTGATCATTTGAATGATATTATCAAAGAGCATCGTTTTTTTGAAATTCATAATGATTTAGGTGAGTAAGCTGACATGGAAAGCATCAAAATAGATCACCTTGCAAGGACTGTTTACGATAACAAAGAAGAACTTGGAAATAAGGCTAAAAAAGCAGCATCTGCTTCAGGTAAAAGCTTTTTAAATGATATAAAACAAAAAGATATAAAGGAGGATGAGAGTCGATTGATAAAAACTGATTTCTCTAAAAAACATTCAAAACTCAATAATTATACTGAATTGTATGATTTAAAAAATATTGCTACGAATCATTTGTGCTATTTGGAAGAGGTTAGAAATATTCCATTTGAAATTTCAGATCATATATTGGCAACGGGATATCTGACAAGTTATGGAACGCTTTTAGAAAACAAAACTGAACAACGGCTTACGGCAAGTGGAAAGATAGAAAACAATAAGCAATATTTTGAGTTTTTTGCTAAAAGCAATCTTCAAATTGAGCGAAATGATTTAATAGACTTGCCGATAGAAATTAGAGGTCTGAGTGGTATCCCATCTGAGGTTTTAAAAAAAAATATATTAATTACTAAATCAGAGCTATTTATTCGGGATTTTCATGGTGATCATTCTGAGTTACTGAAAAATATTAAAAGACAATTGCCTGATAATATTGATAGAATATGGCTGAATGGTAAAATTGTTTGGTCGAAAACTTAGTGGAATTCACATGGCGATAGATGCTCTCGGGAATAGTTTAGGCTCTGCTGCCAGTGAGGTGAGTAGAAGTAACTTAAGCCAAAATGATTTCATTAAGTTATTTATGACAGAGTTAACATTTCAAGATCCGCTTGAACCTATCAATAATAGAGAGTTTCTCGCTCAAATGGCTCAATTTACCAATCTAGAGCAAGCTCGACTTACCAATGAAAATATTAGCAACTTGGTTTCTATTAATGCGACTTTGCAGTCACTCGGGATTATTGGGAAACAAGTAGAAATTGTAACGGACAGTGGCACGAATGTCACTGGTACAGTGTCTGCAGTTAATTTTTCTCCAGATGGCTCTTTAATAAGTGTAAAGCAAGCTGATGGTGGTTTTTTAACTAATATTAAATTATCTCAAATTAAAACAGTAAGGTAATAAAAATGACACAGGCACATTTTAATGGAGTAAGTGGCTTAATTGCATTTTCTACTCAGCTGAACAATGTTTCTCAAAATATTAGTAATATGAATACTCCAGGCTATAAAGGGAAGGATAGCTTCTTAAAAGATGTCGAAAGCAATAATGGTGCCGGTCTTGGAGTAAGCTATCAAGGAACAGGCACACGTACAAAAAATGGTGATTCGAAACAAACCGGTAATCAAACTGATTTATATATTAATGGTAAAGGATATTTTATATTAAAAGATTCTAAGCAAGAACTTTACTATACCCGTGCGGGTCAATTTAAATTTGATGAGAAAGGGGATTTAGTTGATCAATCTGGTATGTACAATGTCATGGGGTTTAATGGTACCAAACTGGAAGCGATAAATATAAAAAACTATCAGTCTTTAGCTCCAGCGCAAACAACTACCCTCAATATAAAAGGCACTTTGAGTTCAGCTGAAACAGCACCTTATAAACTGAATAATGTAAATGTTTATGATGCTACTGGAACATTGCGAAAATTATCGATTAATTTTGAAAAACAATTGGATAATTCAGCGGTAGGGAGTAAATGGTCATACACAATTGTTGATGAAAAAAATAAAACGCTTAATAATGGAGTTATCAATTTTACATTGGCAGGAACTGTACTAGATCAGTTTCTTGATATTAAATTAGATTTTGATGATGGTATGCAAAATTTAAAACTTGATATCAGCGGGGTAAGCGTTATTTCTGCTGGAAGTAGTAGTGTACAGGCAGATGCAACTGACGGCGGGCCTCGGGCAGGAATTGTCAGTTATAATTTTAGTGAAGATGGTATTTTAGAAATAAGCTATAACAATGGTCAGAAGAAAAAAACAAATCAGGCAATTGGTTTGGCAAGCTTTTCTGATGAGTCAAAGCTTACTCAAGACCAAAGTGCTTTATTACATAAGCCAGAAAATGTCAAAGTTAGCTATAGTAAGCCTGATTTAGAGTATTTTGGGAAAATTCAAGGCGGATATATCGAGCTTGCAAACATCGATTTAGCTCAGGAATTTGGTAATATTTTGATTATCCAAAGAGGCTATCAAGCGAGTTCACGGGTAATGAATGTTGCAAATGAAATGTTAGAACAGCTTTATAACTCTTCTCGCGGTGGTTAATAGATGAAATATGGTTTAGGTTTTCTTTCTCAAAAAGAAAAAAGCCAATTAATTGATATTATTAATCAATCAATGATCACATGGTGTGAAGAGTGGATAAATTCGAATATCATATCTGTAGTACAGATTGAGAAATATTCGAAGGTTCATCATGATTTATCAGATTTTGATTTTTATGGTCTAAATAGTCAGCCTATCATTGGTTTTTTAAAAAATGATATGGATACCTGGATTAATGTTCTATTTAGAAATATGAAGGGGTTTATTCCTAAAGATGAAGTTACTCTACACTTAATTGAAAATGCCAAAAAAGATCTACTTGCTAAAATTTATAATAATAGCGATTTAGATGATTGTCATAATAATTGGACTCAGATGAGCAATATTGATTTTGACGGTATACCAATAATTGCTTATATTCAACTTGGGGAAGAGGAGTTAAAACTATTATTAGACTCTCACTTACTGAATAGTAAAGATGATATAGATCTAGTGAATACACCTGTATCTATTCATTCTCTTCATGATGAAGTTGTCGTTATACAAACTAAATTTGCACTAGATAAATTATCAGTTTCTGACTTTCTTGGTATACAAGTTGGTGATGTTATTAAGTCTAATCATTATATTACACAACCTTTCAGCATATCTTGTAAGGGACATGAAATTGCTTTAGCTTCTTTAGGCCAGGCAGAAAACCACCGTGCAATTCTATTAACATCAAATCATGAGATTAAAAAGTGACTACCCAAATTAATGAAATTAATTTACCAAATTTGACAGAAGTTATTGATAACACTGCTGGTAATTTAGTGGATAAGCTTACAGTAGTGGAGCAGGTTGAAGTTGAACTCATCGTAGAGGTTGGCTCTGTGAAAATAACAATTGGTGAGTTATTGAATTTAAAGTCAGGTAGTCTGGTTAAATTAGATCAATCTGTTGATGAACATTTAAAGTTATATTTAAAAGAACACTTGATTGGTTATGGAAAACTAGTTGCTGTTGATGATGTACTTGGGTTTCAAGTGACACAACTAAATAAGAATAGTTCTTGAAATGAATTTTAAACAGGATGAATTAATCTCTTCTGGCTATATTATTTATACGTTAGGAACTACAGTAGTTTTATTGTTAGCTACTTATTTTATATTATTTTTTTTTAAGAAAAAGCTAGTTTCTAAATTTTCTCAGCAAATGAAAAATGGTGAGAAATATAAAGTAATAAAGTTATCATCTAGATCTTCCTTATATATTCTCGATAGGGAAGATTATGATCTTGTAATTGTTGAGTCAAATAAAAATGTTTCTATTACGCATATACCTAAGTGTAATAGTAATAAGATATCTAGTGATAGGCAAAGTTATAATGAGCCATAAAGCATTCCTTAAAATATTGATAGCTCTGTTTAGCATATGTATTAGTTTTAATTGTTTTGCAGCGATAGAACCACAACAAAGTAATATCATGAGTATGTTGAATCCTACTTCTACTTTTATTTCTCTCACAATATTAAGTTTAATCCCTTTAATTTTGATTGCAACGACGACATTTGTCAGAAATGTAATAGTTCTATCGATTATGCGGCAAGCATTGGGCTTGCAACAGACCCCACCAAATATTGTACTCATTCTGCTTTCCTTTTTTTTAGTAATGATTGTGATGGGGCCGACATTTGAAGTGGTCAATCAGGTTGCATTCCAGCCCTATTTGGAAAACAAAATCACGATACAGGATTTTTTTACCAAAGCTTGGGAGCCATTAAAAACTTTTATGATTACTCAGACGCATCAATCGGATATAAAGTTAATTTATGAGTTATCAAAGATACCTCTGCCTGTAGATAGTACAAGTATTACACCAATTAAACTTATACCAGCTTTTATGCTGAGTGAATTAAAAATTGCTTTCCAAATAGGTTTTGTTATTTTACTCCCTTTTTTAATAATCGATATTATTGTGGCCTCTATTTTGATGTCATTAGGGATGATTATGGTACCACCAATAACGATATCTTTACCAATAAAGTTATTATTATTTCTTTTGATTGATGGTTGGAGTTTGTTATTTGAGGTATTAATTAGAAGTGCGAGTTGAGTAGCTATTATTAGAAACGAAGCACGCGATAGCCAGCAGTACATAATATTAACATGTCTCATGCTCTAGATGGATGGCTTTTTAGTAGACTAGTTGTAGACGATATTTAGGCTTATTGACTCTAGCGTTATATGTTAACGCATCGTATTGAGAGGGTTCTACTTTTAAGTGGCTTTGTTGCATAAAACTATTCTTACAGGCTTCTTCAGCAATATAATTCTCAGATGAAGAAGCTAGTACCTAAAATTTATCGCACAACAAATTGGCCCTCGTATAACCAAGCATTAGTGAATAGAGGAAATATCTCAATTTGGTTTGATTGCTCTACTCAATGGTATGCTCAACCACAGCGTAAACATGGACGAAATCGAACCTATTCTGATGCGGCTATCCAATGCTGTTTAATGATCAAATTCCTATTTAGACTCTCTTTACGCATAGTTACAGGCTTTGTCCAAAGCTTAATAAACTTGCCAGATTGGATTGAACAGCGCCAGACTACACGACGCTTTGCAGAAGGCAAAAGTAGATTGATATAGCTAGATTAAAAAAGTTTACTACATTTGGTTAAATGCTATATCTAAAGCTTCAATAACAGTTTTCTGTTTTTGACTGACCATATGTCTGACTTTTCTTTTTAAAACCGACCATGCTTTTTCAATCGGATTTAGATCTGGGCTATATGCAGGCAAATACATCAGCCTCGCATTGTATCGATGAACCACTTCATCAATTTGTTGACCCTTGTGAATCGAAGCATTGTCTAGAATCAATAAATACTTTTGAGATTCATCTGCTTTATCTTTAGTTAAGTTTTTAAGTAAATATTCAAGCCATCCAGCAAATATATTGCGATCACATGAATCATGAAAAATTAAAGGAGATATAAATCGGAAAGTTGCACTGGATCGAACAGCACTGATCATACTCAGTCGAGTTCCATGTCCACCTGATTTTATTGCATGACAACGTTTTCCTTTTTTAGACCAGCCATAATCGGCAACTTCATTGCTATTTATGCCAGATTCATCAATATATTAAAATATTGGACTGACCATATTGTTCTTCCCATTGAGGGAGAAACCACTGAAATACGGCTCTTCCTATTTTGCAGGCTTGTCTGTAGAGAAAACTCTTTTTTTATGACTCCAACCCAGCTTTTTTAAAGTAAATAGGATATTGGCAGAGTTGATGCTATAACCAAATGTTTGTTCAAATAATGGTACTAGATCTTTAGCCTCTGAAAATGCTGTTGTTTCAACAAAGCTTTTGAATGCCTGTAAGTCTTTAATTTTATAGGGTCGACCTGCTTTTTCAGGATGAGGTCTATTTGCATTACCTTTTACACGCTCCAGTTTAATCCAGTGGTAATCCCCCCTAAAAATAAAAGGATATAAAAGTAGAATTTTCTCTTAAGATCAAAGCAGGAGATTCTGCATGAAAACATCTAAATTTACTGACAGTCAGATTATGTCTATTTTGAAACAAGCGGAGTCTGGCACGCCTGTTGCCACCCTTTGCCGTGAACACGGTATGAGTAATGCGACTTTTTACAAATGGCGGGCTAAATATGGCGGCATGGATGCCTCATTAATTACTCGATTGAAAGAACTAGAAGCCGAAAATGCCAAGCTAAAAAAGATGTATGCTGAAGAGAGGCTCAAAGCTGAAATCATTCAGGAAGCCATGTCAAAAAAGTGGTAAAGCCATCTTGTCGTCGTCAGATGGCACAACAAGCCGTTGGTGATCATGCCATCAGTATTCGTTTGGCCTGCCGTGCATTTAGTATCAGTGAAACCTGCTACCGTTATCAGTCCAAATTGAACGATGACAATGCACTGATTGCAGAACAATTGATTGAAATCACCGAAGAAAATACAGATTGGGGCTTCGGGCTATGCTTCTCTTATCTACGCCATGTTGAGAAGTGTGGTTGGAATCATAATCGTGTTTACCGTATTTACTGTGAGCTGGCATTGAATCTGCGGATCAAACCAAGAAGACGATTAAAACGACATGTACCTGAACCATTGAAGGAACCAACTCGTCCAAATCAAGTATGGTCATTGGATTTTATGCATGATCAGTTAAGTGATGGACGAAGTTACCGTTTGCTTAACGTAATTGACGACTATCGACGTGAGGGTTTAATGATTGAAGCAGGTTTTTCACTGCTTGCACTGCGCGTCATTCGTACACTTAACCAGTTGCTCGAGTGGAGAGACAAACCGCTTGTGATTCGCTGCGACAATGGACCTGAATTTATCAGCCACGAATTCGTACGTTGGGCAGCTGAGCATGGTATAGCTAAACAAGTTGTTTATACTACAACTATTTAATAAATAAATTTATATATATCAATATTTTAAATCTTAAAAAGTGTAGTGTAAAATGATCATTTTGCTATATCCGTATTGAATATATTCAACCAGGCAAGCCACAACAAAATGCTTATATCGAACGATACAATCGTACAATGCGTTATAGTTGGGTGAGCAAACATTTGTTCGATACATTGGAGCAAGTACAAGATTATGCAACACAGTGGTTGTGGCACTACAATCATGAACGACCACATCAAGCTAACGGAGGCAAACCACCTTTGATAGCTGCTTAACCTCTACTTTTAAATTCAGTTATTTATGGGAGGATTACCACGCAATTTCTCTCAGTTAACTTATGGAACCAGATCCAATTGAATTGGAAGGTGGATTAAATCCATATATTTACGCTGATAGTAATCCTTTAAGTAATGTTGATCCAAGTGGATTAGATTGTATTGGTGATAGCTGTTCTGATGGTTTTGAACAAGGAATGTATGATTGGTGGCCAGATTATAAATTTGGGACGGATTTATATAATTCTTTTTCAAGTAGAAGTAATCAGTTCTCTCTATGGGAAGGATTTGATGGACTTTCCTTTATTGAATTTAATTCAGCAAAAGCCTTACAGACGCTTAACCGTTTAATAAAACCACTTGGTATCTCAACTTGGGAAATGACTTCGCCAACAATTAGTAGAGCAATTATTAGAGAAAGTGAGCCATCAATTATTACAACTGAAAATTTTTTTCCAAAAAAGTCGTTTTATCGAAAAAGTTAAAATTCAGGCTTCTTCTGGAGATTATCATGCCTTTCCACAATCAGTTGATAGTTTTGCTGCCTCTAAAGGAAAACTAACTAGTTTTATGGGAGGAGATAAAAATTATAAATTGAAATTAGAAATTCAAGGTTCGTACCATGGAAAAGATGATGTTTTTGAATATATCCGTAATTATGATGGTGCTATTAATCATTGTTTATTCATTCCAAATAACAGATAGTTTAGGAATTTTATGTTAAGTCATATTTTTGAGTTATATTCAAGTAATGGTGAAAGTTTGATTGATATTGGTATAAATGAGGCCGTTTTGCCAATAGAGTATATTGATAAAGCTCTTTTTTTATTTTTTGAAAATAATATTTTGGTTTCAGGAGGAGACTTGTATATTAAAAACTCTGTGGATGGTTTTGAATCTTTTTACGCTGATTGATTTTATCATGGTGCGGATTGCTTAGAAAGTATAGAAAATGCTAGAGGCTATTTAGATCAGTTTAAGAGTAAGGATGTGTATGTTTCTTTTATTGTGAAATGAGCTTAACTATTTATAATACAACACGAAAAGTCTCATATAAGCCTTAATAAAACTCGGGTAATATTGTCGACATAAATAGAATTTTATCTCCTCGCTGTAAAGACATTAAAGTTAAAATTAGATATTAAACAGCCTTTAAAAACTGCTTTCTATACAAAAAATTATTTGATTCAATATGGGCTATGGCTTTAGAAAAGAATGGATTTTCATACTCTTTCAATTACTTTGTAAGGAATATTTTTATTTTACGAGTAATTAAAAAAATCTCAGATATATAACATCTAAGTGAATCCATTGCAGATTCATTATCACGATCCAATCTGCATACATCCTTTGGCCTGCTCCCCCAGCAGGCCTTTTTTTATGCCGCACATTAATTCATTTATTCATTAATCACATTATAGAGGAAGAACATCATGGCACATCAACTTGAACAAATGGCCTATGTTGGCGATACCCCTTGGCATGGTCTAGGCAATCAACTCACACCGAATCAATCGATTGAAGTCTGGGCACAACAAGCAGGCATGGACTGGCGGATTGAATCTTCAAATGTCAGTTATATGGCCAAGAATGATAAAGAGCAAAACATGATTCTGCCATTTGAAGAACAACGGGTACTGTATCGATCAGATACCCATGCACCATTATCCGTAGTTAGCCAGCGCTTTCACGAAGTTCAACCGCTCCAGATTCTGGAATTCTATCGGGATTTGACCGAACAATCAGGCTTTGAACTGGAAACCGCAGGTGTCCTCAAAGGCGGTAAAAAGTTCTGGGCACTGGCTAAAACAGGGCAGAGTACTGCCCTAAAAGGTAAAGACCTAAGCCATGGCTACATCTTATTGGCAACTGCCTGCGATGGTACCTTAGCGACCACGGCACAATTTACATCTATTCGGGTGGTATGTAACAATACCTTAGCCATTGCACTGCAATCCAAACATGCTAGCGAAGCTTCAGGCATGACTGGCGTCGTCAAAGTGCCGCACAGCACCCGTTTCGATGCAGAAAAAGTCAAGCAACAATTGGGTATTTGCGTACGGGGTTGGGAGGAACACATGTATCAAATGAAACAACTCAGTCAGCGTAAAGTGACTCAAGCTGAAGCGGCGGCCTATTTCGATGCCGTATTTAATAACACCAGTCTCAGTCCAACCGAGCAAGATGACAGTATTATTCAGTTCTATCGCAATGTAACAGCGCAAGGAAGCCAATCCAATAAAGTTGATAAAAAAATGGAACCGAATGGACGCACTATGTCAAAAGTCATGACTATGTTCAACGGGCATGGCCGTGGGGCAGAACTCAGTTCAGCCAAAGATACCGCTTATGGCTTACTGTGTTCCATTACGGAATTTTGTGATCATGAACGTCGAGCCATGAATCAGGACAATCGCTTAGATTTGGCATGGTTCGGTGCAGGGGCAGACTTAAAACAACGCGGATTGGAACAGGCATTGCGTTTAATTGTTTAAGTTTAGATTCAGACTTCAGATGATTTCATTGGATCAATATGATCCTGTAAATCTCCCTGAACTCAAATACTTCTTTGCCACATATCCAGATGTGGCTTTTTTTATACCTAAAATTTAATAATCAGAGGACATCTATATGAACTCAGCTTTAATTCAACCTTATTCTACTCGAGCAAATATCTATCCGCATCGCCCTAAACTCACTCATTGAAAACGCGTTGTAGATACCAAAAACCTAAGTCAGGCCGAATAGCTGAAAGTCCTTTGCCAAGATCTTGGCATTAAAGACTGTGTCTAGAGACTGTAGACATAGTCTTTAAAGGCAGAGTTTTGCTAATGCAAAATTCGAAATTTATTTAGAAAAACCTCTGAAGCTTTCTGAAATTAATACAAATCGAAATGATGTAAGAAAAATTAATGTAGCTGAGATTGATTTGATATATGTTTGTAAAATCAACAATAATCAAAATTGTTGATTTTACTTGATATATTTAGAGAATTTTATCTAAAACCACCATTACAATACCAATTACTTTGAGCCAAAGCTTGATACATAGCAGTTTGCCAAGAATTTGGATGCTTAAGATAATAAGCTAGAGCATCCAACATAAGTTGTTGTCTAACACCTACAAACCCATTTGAATCCCAAGCGTAAAGTAAAGAATCCCTTAGTACGGCTATTTGATTGCTAGCTTCAATTGAATACTTAAGTTTTAAATCAAAATCATTAAAATGAGTGTGAACGCGTGCTTTATCATCTTCATTCCAATGAGAGGGAGGAATTACACAATAATCAATAATTGCCGGTGTTGTTTCAATAACATTCGCATAAAGCCACTGATCTTCAATAAAATTATCATGATCAAAATAAGGATGTAAGCTTTGTGCACGAAAAGTTGTAGGAAAACTAGTCTTTTTGCCTGTATTACAATCTTTACACGATGGTATTAAATTTAATGGAGTTACTGATAGCTGAGGAAATTTATTTTTAGGTAAATAATGATCAAGCGTTGAGGCATACCCAACACCACAATATGGACATTTACCTAATGGAGCTAGAGAAATTAATTGATCGTAATAAATTCTGGCTGGTTTAGTCGCAGGTACAAAATGTGAGCTATAGACAGCACGAAGTTCTTTTTTTGTAACATTACCTAATGCAATTGCATCATTCTCACAATGATTAGGAGGTATTGTATAAAGCAGACTTATTAAAGCTTTATTTCCATAATCTGAAGATGATTGAATAATATTAGTCATGATGCTTTGTAAACGTGTATAGAGATCATCATCTGTAATACTGTTGATACAAGCCTCATAGACAATCTGAATATCTAAGTTAGGTCGATTAATTGCTCTCATTTAATCATCCTAAGTCAGAATTTTTCAAGTTTATCATTGCTCTAAGAATAGCCTTTCCTTCAAATCCTAACTGATTATGATATTCAGTTTCTATCTCTTCGTAAGTTTTACCATCAGATACAGATCGTTCTAGTAACTCGTGATAGCCCGACTTGGTAACTTCTAATCCAAAAACTTCTCTAGTTAGTACACCTACATTTTCAGCAAAAGTTTCACTCTCTGGTCTATCTATTGTGCTAGTTAGCCTAATTCTTCTGATAATTGAAACACATGCTTTAGGGACTTCTTGTAGTAAAACAGGTGAATGAGTTGCGATTATTGCAACTCCATTTCGGTTAGTAAGTAGGTCTGATAATGCACGAGTAAATGCTGATAATAATGGAGGGTGTAAATGGCTTTCAGGTTCATCGAGTAAAACAAGTGTTTTTTCTTCAACTGTCTCTACAAGTCTAGTAATAGTTAGTAGAACAATTGCGTGACCCGAACTCATTCGATTAAATAATCTCATAGAAGCAGTATAGAATTCATTTTTGTCAATGTTCATATCAACTTTATAAATTTCTAAAAGACTACAAAGATTCATCTCTGCAAAATTGAAATCAGATTCTAGTTTCTTGACTGCTTTCTCCCAACGATTTGATTTTGCAGTAAGTGATAAGCAAAGCTTAAGACTTGAAGCAAAATCTTTAGCCAAATCATCCTTGCTCTTGACTACCCAAGATTCATCATCAGTATTTATAGTTCTTTTTTTTAAGCCAACATAGGTATATTTCATTCCTGCGTTTGCATCTTTTTGATCTTTTGGGGGGAGGAAAGGATCAAATGCACTAAAAGAAATAGAGACGATACCTGCGAAGTAATCTTCTTTAAATTTAACAGGAGCTCCCCAACTTGATAAGATAGTTGAAAAAAAACCTGTTTGTTCATCAGAACCTCTATCTGGTAAAAGAGCATCAACCATATTATTTAATAAAGTAGTTTTTCCAACTCCATTTCTACCTATTAGAACATGTATGTTTGAAGGGGGCTTTGAATGGGGTTCTACACTAAAATTCAGTTTAATACCAGAGTAACGATCATTAGATGATTTCTCATATGTAAAATTGAAGTCAGTAAGAGGGGCTTCATTTTTTAATATTCTTTGAAATTGATTCTTGATAACTGTTGAGTTCACAGATCTGAGGAGGGACGCCTGAAATACATTTTCATTATTGGCAAGGTTTAACAGATTAGTATCAAAAACTACATCATTTAGTGATGATAAAAGATTTGAAACGATTTCTAGTGGAAATTTATCTACTAAATTTCTATAAAAGTCAGCATCTTGTCCTAAAGAAAAAAAAATTTCTGGTAGTTTTTCAAAAGAGTTTTCTAATGCATGACTAGTCCAACCTGAGTTTTGACCACAGAAACCAATTTTTATACTACCTAAATAATGCTTGACACCAACATGGTCAAAAAAAACTGTTTGAAATAATGTTTTATAACCATAGTCATCCCAATTATTCGGTTCAAGAAATACTGTATTTATTGCACTTGATGGAATCGACTTACGATATGGTAAACTCGTAATTAATATAGACATCACACCTCCTCTTAATAGCCTAATAACATATCGCAATAAAAAGCATCAAACAATTTAAAAAAAGCATTTGTTAAAAATTTGTGGTAACTTCTGTAAGTCTTTATAACAAAATAACAAACTTGATGGAAACCAAACAATTGAAATATTGGAGATTATATGACTGAACTCAATGAAATTGAATGGGAAAAGTTGAGAAGCGATGAACATGTTTGGGTAGATCAGCACCTGATTGAATATCCATTCATTGAAAAAAATAAATTCATAATGCGACTGCATTCAGTTGACTTTTCAGGGACTCAGCAGGATTTAACTGCTTTAATTGATTCTATAGCTGATTCTATTGAAAAATATGTTTTTGACTCTAAACAAAGAGAAAGATTTCGGAAAAATGGGATAAATGCTTTTAGAAAAGCTGTATCATTTTTTGGAGAAACCAATCCAGATATAGATGGTAAATATGGTGAGTTATTTTTATATATCTTAGCTGAAGCAATATTAAAAACACCTTTAGTTTCACATAAGCTGTCCATTTTGACTAACCCTAATGATCAAGTTAAGGGAGGCGATGGAATTTTTTTTGGTATATATAAAGATGAAATGGCCATCTTAATAGGAGAATCTAAAATACATCAGCAGTTTTCAGGAGCTCTTGATAGTTCATTGGATTCTTTAGATAGATTTCATCAAAATTATACGAGCAGTACATTAGATCATGAACTATTTATTGCAAGATCTAATATCTCCCAAAATTTTTCAATTGAACAATTAGATGCGTTACTTGAAGCTTTTACACCAGGTACGGCTCAATATAAATTATGCAATAAAGCACATCCAGTATTATTAGTATTTGAAAGTAAAGAAATATCTAATATTGAAAAAAAAGCAAAAAATAGACAAGAAGCTCAAGAGCTTTTTTCAGCGTGGGCATTGAAAAGAATTAAAGAAGCTAGTGAATTACTAAATAGAAAGTTAGAAATATATGGTGAACTTGAAAAGGTTTATTTAGATATTTTTTTGATACCACTTAATAATGTTTCAACTTTCAAAAAATCATTATATAAAGCCATACATGGGATTGAATATAAAACAAAGGAGTAATTTTGGTGAGTCACAATACTTACGAGGCCGCAATATCACATCCAATATTTATCGAAGTATTTGATAATTTATTAAGAAATCTATTTTTATCTTCACGTAACCAAAATAGCTTAATTGATATACCAATAAATAAAATAAAAAAAGCAACATGGCTTGCTTCAATTGCTGCATTAGGTGAAGGGGATAAGGAAAAAAATTTAGCAAGTGCTTATGGCGCTTTATTGTATTTGTCTGATACAGAGAATGAATTATACACAAAAGCTTGTTATGTAATGCAGTCAAGAACTGGAAATATTATTTCGAGTACACATTTACCAAAAATTTTTAATAATAAAAAGTATCAACGTGATTTTGGTTCTCTTTTAAACATGGAGTTAGCTGGTAATAGAGCTGAACTTGAGCAAAAATTTTCTGATGATTCAGAAATTTATTTTACAAAATTTCAATCAACATTGTGGAGTTCTTTGAAGAGTGGTAACAATATAGCGATTTCCGCACCTACATCGTCAGGCAAATCATACATAATTAAAAAGTATATCTATGAATTAATAAATAAAGATTTAAGAAATGTAATTTATATCGTGCCAACTAAGGCATTAATTAATCAAGTGAGTAATGATCTAAATTTAATGGTTAAGGATAAAGCACATGTATTTACAACATATAAAGAAAGCGATGAATTAAAACCAACAATATACGTATTAACTCCAGAAAGAACTTTAAAGCTGTTGCAAGATAATGAATTCTTATCCCCATCTTTGGTATTTATGGATGAGATTCATAATTTAGAAGATAGTTCAAGAGGAGCTGTTTTCGAAAATGCACTTTATAGAATGACTGATAAATGGGAAAAAGCACAATTTGTAGTAGCGGGTCCTTTTATTGATGGGCTTGCTAAGTCTATATCTAATATTTCAAATATAGATTTAATTAATCATAAAACATTTTCATCACCTGTATTTCAGCTTAAAGTCTCAATAACATTTACTCCAAAAGCTAAAACTGCTTTATATAAGATAGTGAGTATTACTGGAAATATTTTAAATGGTGATCTTAGGTTTAAAAACTCTTTATATAGTAAAGCTAAATCAAATAAGGGAGATGCATTAGCAGCAATAATGGAACTATTTGATCCAGATGATCAAAATATTATTTATGCACCTACAAAAAAAGAAGCTGAATCATGGGCCCAAAAAATTGCGCCAGTTATAGGCTCATTAAATCCTGACATAGTAAATGGAGCAGATCAAAAAATTAAGGACTTGATTGAGTTCTTGGAAGATGAAGTCCACCCTAAATATTCTTTAATAAGAGCATTAAGATTAGGTGTGGCTTTTCATCATAGTGGTTTACCTGACATTGCTAGATTAGAAATAGAAGAATTGTATTCTCAAGCATGTATTAAAAATATTGTATGTACATCTACTCTCGTTCAAGGGGTAAATTTACCTGCGGATCGATTAATTATTATTAATCCAAAAGTCAATACTCAAGAAATGAGTAATTTTGAGTTTTTTAACCTAATAGGAAGGGCCGGCAGAGCTAATACAAAACTATATGGAGAAGTTTACTGTATTGATATTGTTGAAAATGAATGGGGGGAAGATAGATTCTTGACAGAAGTGGATAAAACAGTTTCATCTGTGACAGTTAAATCTATAAATAATAATAAGGAAATTATATCTGATGTTGTTAGCTTATCCAAAGACGATATTAAAGAAAACTATGATAATGATATTTTGTATCAATTGGCTTCATATCTAAGATCCTTATATAATGTTGATAAAAAACAATTGGAAAAGTATGTTTCATCATCTGATCTTTCAATTGATTTAAAAGAAAAATTGAATATTAAGCTTGAAACAGTATCAAAAAATCTTTCTATACCCAATGAGTTAATTTCCAAAAATCCATTTATTGATCCCATTCTTCAAGATGAATTTTATAAAAGAGTGCTTAATGATGGAGTTGATAATTGGTTGATCAATAGAAAACCTTTTGATAAAGGCGGTAAAAATAGTAAATTAGTAAGTTTCAAAGAAAAAAGTTATTACTATCAATTTTGGTCAGTAATGGAAAGATTAAATGAAATATTTGATTTTGAAAGTGAAATAAATTTTAAGAAATATGAAGATTATATAAATGTTGGTTTAATTGTGAAAGATAGTCACCAATGGATGTTAGGTAAAAGACATAAATATTTTATTGAAAATAAAATTGGTTTAGAATCATTTGACGAAAATAAAATTGATAAGATTGCACGATATGTAACAAATCATATCAGTAGAAACATTACATTTATAGCAGTTAAATATTTAATGTTATGGTCGGATGTAATATCAAGTTTTTTGTCAGAAGAGGATGAGGAAAAAAAATCATATATTTTAAATCTACCAACAATGTTAGAACTTGGCAGTTATGATCCTGTTATTTTAGAGTTAATGAACCTAGGTATAAATAGATCTATTGCTATAAAAATAAAGCCATTGCTTAAATTTCAGGAAGATATGTCAATTGAAGAAACTCTAGTAAGATTTGATAAAAACAAAATGCCAGCTTTATTTAAAAGATATTTGAAAAGAGCAGGTTTTTAGTGAATTAGCTTAAAATAATAGATGATGATGTATGTCTGGAATTTTTATGGCGATTCAGGCTTACAAAGTTATGAATTTTCTATGATGGACATATGTAGTCTACAAACCTAATTAAGTACACTATTCAGTCACAATTCATTTGAAATGACGCATAACTTAAAGCTCCGAAAGCCGAAACTTTCAGACTTACATTAATTTTATTAATCGTAAAATATTTGATTAATATAAACTCTTCTCGACTTTGAGCGTTGTGTTGGTATACTTGAACCGAACCCAGTATTTAAGAGCAATTAAACTGTATTTTAAAGTGGTAAGACACATATCAATGCAGTTCTATTTCGTATCGTAAAAACTGGATTCTATATTATTAACTCAAGCTCTATCTCTAGATTAATGCAGAAAATATCACTCCATGAAATACTGGTTTTATCCTCTTGGAATACAAAATGTTCAACATCTGTATAGGGCTGAGTTTTAGTTAACCCTTTCAACTTGTGATAAATTATCTGATGCAGTAAAAGCATTAAAACAATTAAAGATTTGAGAGAATAACACTTATAAAAAGACTAAAAACAGTAGATTCATATTAGATGAAATGTCAGATTTAGATGCTTTGATTAAAAAGTATAGAACTTATGACGTTACTATAGAAATATTATTAGTTCAGTTGAGCCTAGATTATTCTGAACTGAATTCTCGTGTTGAATCAGTATTAGGGCAATGGGCATGTATTATTAAATAGACCTTGAATGCTGAAACTTATTATATTATTAAATAAGTATAATCTCTATCAGACTTTATGAGGGAAAATAAATTAATGCTTTTGCCATGTAAGGCGGAAGCATAGATTTTATGCTATTAATTTTGTGTATTACAAAACTCAGCCCAATCCTCCATTAATCCCTTGCGTTTTTCGAGATAAGCTCTACGTAAATAAGCAGCTTCAACTTCGTCAGGTAGTTTATGTGCCAATACATGCTCACAGACCTCACGTGG
Organism: uncultured Acinetobacter sp.; assembly: GCA_913777945.1. Lineage (GTDB taxonomy): Bacteria > Pseudomonadota > Gammaproteobacteria > Pseudomonadales > Moraxellaceae > Acinetobacter. The sequence goes on from CAJYTY010000008.1 coordinate 97,569, forward strand.
GTAGTCAGTTTTGTCCGCTGACCAGTCACGGAAGGTGGAACGGAAACCATGTGTTGTAATCACTCGATTTTGTTTAGGATCTATATAGCCTAAGCCATCTTCTTCAACTTTTTGTTCATGCATTCGTTTGATTAGAGTGGTTAATGACATATCTGATAACATTTCACCAGTACGTGGTGCAGGAAAAATGAAATCTTGTGGCTGAGTATATGCTTGAATTGATTTAAGTAAATTAATAGCTTCTTGAGACAGGGGAACACGATGTTCTTTATCTGCTTTCATTCGTTCTTTTGGAATAACCCACACTTTATTATTAAAATCAATTTCATGCCATTTAGCCCCAAAAATCTCACCAGAGCGACAGACTGTTAAAATCGCAAATTCCAGAGCTTTAGGTGAAATCCCTTTTTTTTGTCTTAGGTATTGAATGAATTCATATAGCTGTTCATAAGGTAGAGATGGGTGAGGGCGTGATTCCTGCTTTAAGTTCCCTAATATTGGCTCAAGATTACCTTTCCATGCAGCTGGGTTATCACCTTCAAAATATCCCATAGCTTTGGCATAATCAAAAATAGTTTCTACACGGCCACGAATGCGTTTGGCTGTTTCATTTTTCTCAATCCAGATAGGTTTGAGGGCTTCTGCTATATCAACTTTAGTGATGGTGCTAATGGTGAGATTACCCAAAGTTGGATAGATATAAGTTTCCAGTGTCGATGACCATTGCCCAATATGCTTTTCATTTTTGAGTTCACGGGTTTTATTTATAATAACAACTTTGGCACATTCACTGAATGTTTTGTTCCTTAACTGCTGGATTCTTTGCTTTTCAAGTTGTTCTTGTTTATGGGAAATTGGATCAATGCCATTTCGTATTTGTAGTCTCAATTCAGTTGCTTTAGTGCGGGCTTCAGCTAAAGAAACTTCAGGATAGGGACCAATACCGATATCACGGCGATGAGGTTTTAGTTTTCCGTCTTTATCCAGACGTTTTCCTACTACTGCACGCAAAATCCAAACACGGGAATTACCTTCGACGTTCAGGCAGAGGCCATCAACACCGCCAACAGAATGTCGCCCAGTTGTCTTAATTTTTGCTACACTGAGTGCAGATAGCTCTTTAGATTTCTTTGGCATATCTTAATTTACCCCACAACCTACCCCACATAAAATACTAGAAATGGTAGGCTTGGGCAAGATGACTTAGGATAATAAAATTATTAAATAATTGAAAAATATATATTTATAATATTAATTAGGATTGCTTAGGACTATTGTTATACGGACACCGCTTCCGCCAAATACAAAAAAGCCCTGAAAAAATCAGGGCTTTTTTATTTTAAGCGTTGATGCTGATGCAGCATAGTCTTTCTAAAATGTAAATCTGGAGTTTCATCACACATTTTAGATTGCCGTTGTGAATTTTGAAATTTCGTTTTAACTGAATCAAAAAAACAAAATATCTTCATCGTGAATCAATCATCAAATGAAAACCAAAAAATAGAGTGTCGACATAAGTTTAATTAAGCCAAATTGGCTTTTCTCCATACTTTTTATACAATTGATTTATAAAATAATAATGAAAATTCTCATTTAACGATAAATCCGCTATGGCCAACAAGATCGCGTCGAAATCATTAAAGACATTAGAGCGGCGTCACCTCATTATCGATAAAACACTGGCATTGATTGCACAAAAAGGAATAGATGGCGTTTCAATTGCGGAAATTGCCAAAGCCACCAGTTTGGGTCATGGTCAAATCTATCGCTGTTTCCAAGATAAAAATGAAATTTTAAAGCAGGTGATTCAGCAGGTGACACAAAAACGTCTGATTCTATTTCATTTGGGCAATCACGACATTCATAAAAAAGCTAAAGAAATCAGTACAATTTATCAGAGCGATTTAACTAATGATGAAGTGAGACTGATTTATGAATTAATGAAATTAAACCAGCAACATCCACTCTTTGTGTATGCACAAGAAGCAGATGACAGCTTGACAGAATTTGGTCTACAAATGCTGCGCTTTAAATATCCGCAGGCCACTGAAGCACAGATTGTGGCCTTATCGGAAATGGTGGCGATATTTACAGAAGGAAGTTTACTTCGCCGTTTACACGGCTTTTCCAGTCGTGCCGACATTGAGCGACTCGAACAGATGTTTGTGGTATGTTTAAACGCACTGGATGAAATGCTTGATGTGCCTCAGCACTCATCAAGTGCTACAACAGGTCATGAATCAAATTTCAGATAATATCCCACCTGATTCTTTTGAGCTTAAGCTGATGTGTCCTGTTGGGTGGTATGCTGGCGTGTTTCAATGGCAAATTTGATTAAAGATGCGCTGCGGTAAAAACCATGTGCGAACTTTCCAAAAGGCATGGTAATAAAGAAGGTCATGACTGTGGCTAAGTGGAAAATTAGTAAAAGCGCCATGTATGGAGAACTACGAAATGCCATGAGCGCTAAGCCTGAAGCACTGACTAAAATTAAAAGGAAAATAAAGCCTCGATCTACAGGTTTTTGCTCGCGGTCACCATGTAGTGGATGGCGTTTAAGATTTAAATAGAGCAGGCTAGATGGCCCAACCACTAAGCCGATTCCACCCAGCGTACCCAAAATAACAGGCAAGCTTAGGTAAGGATAAGGTGCATGGAGGTTAAGGAAATAGTGATATAAAGTCGCTACACCTGTGGCTGCAAAGCAAAGCATAAAGCCATAAAACGTCAGGTGATGGAACACACGACGAATGTGTGTGTAACGGTCATCTTGCTCATTACAGCCTTTACCATGTCCACCATCTAAATATTTAAGCGTTAACACATTTTGAGAGGCTTGAACCAGATCGGGTTTCTCAACTTTACCATGAATAACGTTAGATGTTTGTCGCCAAAATTTACCAATTCCAATGCCGAGCAAAACAATGGCAACTGTAAAGGTCGCTCCAAACAATAGAGCCAAAAAGTTATGCGGGAAAATCGCATAGAAATTACCTTGATAGCCTGCAAACAGGTCGGTACCTTTGTACCGCACCATAGCGAGCATGCATAAAAAGAAAATAAGTGTTAATACCGAAACAAAAGGAATTCCCACAGATTTATAAAGTCGCCCTAAAGGCTGCGGGGTCGCAAACTCTTGGTAAGTTTCTAAACGTACTTGCGCCATCGCTTTGGGAATGTTTACCCCAAACTCGTGTGGCGGGGCATATTGGCAAGCGTGTAAACACGCACCACAGTTATGGCACAGGTTTGCGAGATAATGAATATCGGCTTGATTAAACTCAAGGCGCTTGGTCATGGCGGCAAACACGGCACAAAACGACTCACAGTAACGACAAGCATTACAAATCTGTAGCGCTCTTTGAACTTCCTGCTCATGCTCAGAGAGCTGAACAACTGGAATTAGGGCTTGAGTACTAGCATTCATGTTCAACTCCTTGTGATAGTGCATAGCGGGCTGCATTTTTTCCGGCAATGCGTCCAAAGGTCGTGCCGATCGACATGCCAACGCCTGCGGTATAACCCTGACCAAGTACGTTACCTGCCATCATTTCACCTGCCACAAATAAGTTGCGGCTGGCTTTATTGTTAAAACGCACAGCAGCATCGTCTTCGACTTTTAAGCCTAAATAGGTAAAGGTAATGCCGGGTTTAAGCGCATAGGCATAGAAGGGCGGGCGATCGAACGGAACGGCCCAATGGGTCTTGTTGGGAACGATATTTTGAGTGGTACAATCGTCTAAAACCGTATGGTTAAAGGTGCCTTGTACGCAGGCTTGGTTAAATTCGTCTACGGTATGGCATAAGGTTTTTGCATCTAGCCCGATTTTTTCGGCCAGCTCTTGAATGCTATTTGCTTTTACCCCCGCAAACACAGGTGGCATAAAGCGACCAATGGCTTTTGAATCAATAATGGAATAGGCGATTTGCTGTGGCTGTTTGGCCACAAGGCGACCCCAAATCGCATAACGTTTTGGCCAGAAGTCTTCGCCTTCATCGTAAAAACGTTTGGCCTTGTTATTAACCACAATTCCCAGTGAAACGCAGTCAATACGGGTGCAGATGCCACCGTCATATAACGGTGCGCGTGCATCTACAGCCACACAGTGCGATTGCGATGGATCACCAATCATATCGGCGCCTTGATCGATCATAAATTTGAGTAAGTTGCCTTGATTAAAGCGGGTTCCACGGATAATAAAATTATCGGCAGGCCATTCACCGTTTTCATTTTGTCCCCATGCTGCCCTCAACCATTCTAAATTTGACTCAAATCCCCCGGCGGCCAATACACAGCTTTTTGCTTGAAACACACGGCCATCTTCTGCAATTGCAGCTTCAAAATGTCCTTGATTTAACTTGAGATCTTTAATTTTGGTGTTGTATAAAATCTCAATACCAAGTGCTTGCGCACTTCGGTAGTAGGCGTTGATGAGGGCTTTACCACCACCCATAAAAAAGGCATTGGTACGCGCAACATGTAAAGCACCTGATAGCGGCGGCTGAAAATTGACACCATGTTTACGCATCCAGTCGCGACATGTTGCCGTGCTACGAATGACCAGACGGGCCAAGTGTTCATTGGTTTTGCCAGCAGTGACTTTAAGTAGGTCTTGCCAATATTCTTCTTCGGGATAGGCATCGACCAGTACATCTTGAGGAGCATCATGCATGCAACGGAGGTTACGAGTGTGCTGTGAATTACCACCACGCCATTCTTTAGGCGCTGCCTCTAAAACTATCACAGAAGCACCACTCTCTTTTGCTGTGAGCGCGGCACACAGTGCGGCATTTCCACCCCCAATGACAATCACATCATGCATAGATTTCTTCCCTTTTTAGCTCAGGCTAATGTAGCTTTAAAAGGCAATATGCAGTGAGAGGCTCAGCTTGAATGGGTGTTTAGTAAAAATAAATACAAATGGCTTAAGTGTTTATAAGTTTCGCACCGGGCCAGCGATTTTCTTGAATCAAGTTGGTTACACATGTACGAATCACCACTTTAGTGGCTAAAGTGGCAGGCGAGAGTTCTTCTTCAGACAAACTAATTAAGTAGTTAATACGCTCAATGGCAGGTTCTACAACGCGTAGTAAACATAAATCTTGGCGTGAGGTTAATGCGGCACCCGCAGGTTGAATAGTCGCCATTTCGAGTTGGCTGATACTTTCCATCAGCAAATGCAGTCCATCAATCTCATAGGCCACTTTAAGTTGATGAATTTTGTGTTCGAGCAACAAGCGCAGGCCATGTCGTTGGCTCGGTAAAATCAGGGGAAGTGCTTTAAGCTGTGTATGCGTAATGGTTTGCGTGTCGATACAACTTTCAAGGTGATACTGACTCAGCACTTCTTTAGGCGAGATTAAAAATATTTGCTCTTTGACCAAAGGCTGTATAGCCCATTGTGGATCGACATCGTCACGAAAGATGATAGCCACATCGAGCTGCCTTGCATTAACTAAAGCTTTTAAATCACCCGATAATCCTTCTATTAAACGGACTTTAATGTCGGGGTAACGGTTTCTCATGAGTTTTAAAAAATGTGTGCCAATCACAGCCGCCACACTTGGTGAAAAACCGACGGTCACATGACCACTTAAGCGTGAAGAATGTGCAGAATCTACGGCATGCTCTAGGTGCCTAAGCGCCAGTTGTACTTGTTGAAAAAATGCTAAACCCGCAGGGGTGGGGACTGTACCCAAAGTAGTACGTTGTAAAAGGCGAATAGAAAGCTCGCTTTCTAATTTTGAGATTTGCTGACTTAATGCAGAAGTGCCAATATCGAGATTTTTTGCAGCTTTACCCAAACTTCCAGACTCGATCACGGTAATAAAATACTTTAATTGTTTGAGTTCCACGGCAAATACTACATTGTCCTTTGTTCATTATTCTACACGGGTTTATCGCTTTGTATTTTGTTCTATCAGGCTGCGTAAACCGCCGAAAGAATAAAGGCAACATCCTCTCAAAATGCTGCCTTTTAGAGCTTTTATTGTTTAACCTGCTCAAGACCCTGTTCTTCAATCGTTTGTGTCGCTTGAGGCGATTTTACAAATTGAATCAGCTCTTTTGCTGCTTTTACATATTCAGAGTGTTTACCAATACCAGCAGCAAATACCGTGACTTTTTGGTAAGGCGCAGGAATCGGGCCGACCAAATCAACTTGACCATATTGGCCAGTAAACGGTTTGATTTCACTAATTTGCTGGAAGCCAATATCAAACTGTCCTTCAGCAATACGTTTTGCAACGCGGTCGCCGACGACTTTTTCTGCTTTACTTGAAATTAATTTGTATTCGACCGGTGGAAAGCTTGGGAAAACCTCTTTTTCAAGATGCGTACCGCTCGCACTTGCTGAATAGCCAATGTGCTTAGCATTGAGTAAAACTTGTTCAAATTTTGCCGCAGAGCTAATGTCTGGCTTTGGTGCACCTTTGGGAACAGCCATGCCAATACTTGAATTGACTAGAGTACGTTGTGAATCTGGATCGACATACCCTTTTTCTGCAAGCTTACTGAGTTCTGGAGCAGCCAGCATCACCACATCAAAACGCTCACCACGATCGAGACGGTTTGGAATTGCAGTGGGCGATGCACCCATTGATGAACCAGAAGACAGATGAACTGTGTGACCAGTTTGTTTTTCAAATAATGGAATGAGTTTTTCCATAGATGAATAAAAACCGCCAGAGCTGATCACTTCGAGCGTGTCTGCATGGGTGAATGTAGAGCCTAAACCTGCACCAGCTAAGCACATACTTAATACAATCGGAGATTTTTTCATAGTAACTCACTTGAAGGACACAAGAACACAGCACGGTTGCAATATGCACGCCGTGCTGTTCATTAAAATTTTCAAATGATGCTGATGTGTTAGACACTCAGTTTTGCCGGTTCAACAACTGCGTCAGGATTGTTCTTTTTAGCACCACGGCATAAATACAGGCTTGAGATCAGGCTACATACGGCAGCAAACATGAGCCAAAAAGCCGGAGTGCTTGGGTTGCCAGTGTGCTCAACCAAGAAGGTGCAGGCCATCGGCGTCATGCCACCAAAAATCGCAGCGGCAAGACTAAATGCCAAAGAAAAGCCAACTGTACGTACGCGTTTTGGCATTACTTCTGCCAGCGTGGCAACCATGGTGCCGTTATACAGACCAAAGAAGAAAGAGAAGTACGCAAGTGCAATGATCAGGTTGGTAAAACTAATGTCACTGACCAACCAGCTTAAAACCGGATAACTGGTAAAAATTGCAAGTGTCGTAATGCCGACCAGCACAGGACGACGGCCAATTTTGTCGGAAAGCAAGCCACCCATAGGTAACCAGAAGAAATTGGATAACCCTACAAATACAGTCGCTAAAAGGCTATCTGTGATCGACATTTCTAAAGTACGTTTTGCATAGACAGTGGTGTAAACCGTAATGAAATAGAACGTGGTCGTGGTCATGGCACTCATCATCATACCGGCCAGTACAATGCGCCAATTGCTTGCCAATGTGCTAAAAATTTCTTTGGTCGTTGGATGGGTTTTTTGTGATTTAAAGTCTTCTGTTTCTTCCAGAGTACGACGGAACACAAAAATAAGCGGAATGATCAAACATCCAATTAAAAATGGAATACGCCAGCCCCAGTCACTGACCTGAGCATGGCTCAATACCGAATTCAGCCAATAACCCAGTAACGCTGCAAATACTACTGCAATTTGCTGGCTACCCGATTGCCAACTGGTAATAAAACCACGGTTTTTGTCTGTGGCAATTTCGGCCAGATAAATCGATACACCACCGGATTCAACACCGGCAGAAAAGCCTTGCAATAATCGTCCGATCACCACCAAGATGGGTGCAATGATGCCGATCGCATCGTAACTTGGAACAAAGGTAATTAAAATAGTACCCAGTGCCATTAAACTTAAAGTGATAATCAGACCTTTACGACGCCCTACGCGGTCGACATAGGCGCCTAGAAAAATCGCCCCCAACGGTCGCATTAAAAAACCTGCCGCGAATACGGTAAAGGTCATCATAAGTGAGACGTATTCATTTTCTGAATGAAAAAACTTGGCTGCAATATAGGTTGCATAAAATCCAAAAAGAAAAAAATCATATTGTTCTAAGAAATTGCCACTGGTGACATTTAGAATTTTTTTAAACGTAGCACTACGTTTAGCAACCTGTTCCATTAAGACCTCCTTGGTCTGAAAAATGGAAACCATCACGTGTCTCTTTTTTTATGACCGCATGGTTCGTCTTAAGGTGTCGTATTGATCGTGACACAACGTTATGCAGATATTTTGGTAAGAGAGGGTGATACCGTGTTTCCAGTTCAAACGACTTATCAAAGTTTGATAAAGAACAATTCATTTATCATGTGGCAGAAATGTACGAGGAAAAACAGAAAAGGAGTGAGAGTCTAAAAGTAATTGGGTATTTAAAAAAATTAATGACCCTTTATAAAATGAGTTCGGAACACGGCCAGATTTGTGCGCGAATTAATTCTTTTACACAGGCTTTAATGGCTGATTTGGCTGCCAGTGCTGCTGGCGAAAGCTCTTCTTCTGCCAGACTGACCAGATAATTAATTCGCTCGATTTCAGGATCAATCACTTTTAAGAGCTGGATCTGGTGCTTGTATTTCTGTAAACAAGCACTTCCTGGCCGGACACTGGCCAGATCTAGATGAATCAGGCTATCCATGAGCAGGTGTAGGCCATCAATCTCATACACCACATTGAGTTGACCAATTTTGTGTTCGAGCAGTTTACGTAAACTGTGGCGCTGTCGGGGGAGGACCAGTGGAATATCCCCAATTTGCTGTGACTGAATAATGCCCGTTTGCAAGCAATCCGACAAACCATGTTTGATCAGCACTTCTTTTCGTGCCATCAGATACATTTGCTCTTTAACCAAGGGCTGAATGGCCCATTGCTTATCAATTTCATGAGTAAAAATAATGGCAATATCAAGCTGGCGCGAATTAATTGACTGAATCAGATTGCCTGACAGCGTTTCGACAATTTCTAGGCGAATATCCGGGTAGCGTTCAGACATTAATTTCATTAAAGGGATGCCAATCAATGCACTGATGGTTGGCGGAAAACCCAAACTCACATGACCAGACAGACGTGCTGAATGCGCTGCATCAATCGCAAAATTAATCTGACGCAAAATTAATTGAGAGTGTTTTAAAAAAGCAAGACCCGCGGGGGTTGGAGTCACACCAAATGCATTACGTTGTAATAAACGAATGCTGAGCTCTTGTTCTAGCTTGGTAATTTGCTGACTAATGGCAGAAGCACCGACATCTAACTTTTGAGCGGCTTTACCAATACTGCCTGCCTCAACCACGGTTGAAAAATATTTAATTTGTTTGATTTCCATACGCAGCGTTTCGCTCATGATCCATGCAAATACTGGACTGATACTGCCGTTTTCGCAGCCAGTTATACCGCATCATAGCAGGATTAAAAAACGCAACAAGCCACAGATTCTTCATTTGACCTATTCACAACTGCGCCGTGGTACGCTTATGATCAAAAATATATTTCATGACTTTTCACGTATCTGGTTTTAAGAGTATTCAGGAGATCGTTGCAATATACACATTTCACATTTAGATCATTTGGTTCTAACCGTGCAAGATATCGAAGCCACATGTGAGTTTTATGCACGCGTGATGGGTTTTGAAGTTATTGTATTTGGAGACAATCGTAAAGCGCTTAAGTTTGGTCAGCAAAAGATCAATTTACATCAGGCTGGAAAAGAGTTTGAGCCTAAAGCTGAGCATCCGACCAAAGGCTCAGCCGATTTATGTTTTATAGCTCAAACGCCGCTTGAACAGGTGATTGCGCACTTAAATGCCGAGCAAATTGCAATTTGCGAAGGGCCTGTGAATCGTACCGGTGCTGTAGGCAGTATTCGCTCGGTCTACATACGCGATCCAGATCTAAATCTGATTGAAATTTCAAACTATACCGATTGAGACCTTAAATTTACACCGTGTCGGGTTGAATGTGATTCTGCGAGAATAACTCGTCCTGAATCCAGTTTAAAAACATCTCGATTTTGGGAATAAATTGGTGCGTGCGCGGATAAACCAGATGATGTGCCGAAACTGGAATGGAGAATGAATCGGGAAAAACACGCACTAATTTGCCCGAATCCAGATAATTTTGAGTAAGTAAGTTACTTTCCAGCACGAATCCCAAGCCGTGTGTCGCCGCTTCAAGCGACATATAAGAGCGGTCAAAACTAAAGGTATAAGGAAATTCAGGAATACTCAGACCTTGATGGGCAAACCACTGCGGCCAAGTCACCAATGTCGAGCGTGACAAAATCAGCTCCTTTTTAAGCAAATCTTTGGGTTCGTATACCGGGCTTCTCGTCAAGAGTTTGGGTGAGGCCAGTACCTCAAGCTGTTCATTCCGAATGGTTCTGATTTCGACCCCCGTCCAGTTCGGTAAACCATGCCGAATATCGATATCAATTTTATCTCGGGTAAAGTGCAGGTTTTCGTACGAGCACGACAGATTTACCTGTAGCATCGGAAATTTTTCTTTAAACGCCTCAAGCCGTGGCAACAACCACAGCAAACCAAAGCTCGGCGATGAGTGAATGTACAGACTGTCTTTAGGGCTTTTATCTGCCGCTTTTTCTGTGGCAAGCATCAGATTGTGCAAAATGGTGGTCACTTCGTGAAAGTAGCGTTCTCCAGACGGGGTCAGCGTGACACCACGTGCGCCGCGAATAAACAGGCTTTGTCCAATCATGTCTTCTAGTTTGGCAATCTGATGACTCACTGCTGAAGGCGTTAAATTTAGATTGTCTGCTGCTTTGGCCACATTACCTAGCCGTGCTGTTTGCTCAAAAGCCTGAAGGGTTTTGATGGACGGAATCTGATTAAAATTGTTTTCACGGCTATCCATAGTTCTGTCCGGTTTTTGCGTTTTATTCTGCTTTGATTATGTTTAGGCATGAATTTTTTTCATGCCTTGCTGAATTCTATCGTATTGCTGCCTGCACTGAAAAGAGCGAATCTAGCGCAAAAGCACACAAATAAAGTTAAACGAAGAGGATTGAGCATGTTACTACAAGGAAAAGTGGCGTTAATTACTGGTGCAGCATCTGCACGAGGTATTGGGCGTGCAACAGCAGAAATTTTTGCACAGCAAGGCGCCAAAGTGGTGGTGGTCGATTTAGATCTTGAACAAAGCCAGCACGCTGCGCAGGCACTGGGCGAAGGTCATCTTGGGCTTGCGGCAAACGTGGCCAATGAAGAGCAGGCCAAAGCGGCAGTCGATGCGGCAATTCTGCATTTTGGAAAAATCGATATTTTGGTGAATAATGCCGGAATTACTCAGCCCATCAAAACACTCGATATTCAACGTAATGATTACGATCGCGTGCTCGATGTGAGTTTACGCGGCACATTAATCATGTCTCAAGCGGTTATCCCATCCATGAAAGCCAGTGGAGGCGGGAGTATTGTATGCCTGTCATCGGTATCGGCACAGCGTGGCGGCGGTATTTTTGGCGGACCACATTACAGTGCAGCCAAAGCAGGCGTGCTGGGGTTGGCCAAAGCGATGGCGCGCGAGTTTGGTGCAGATAATATTCGCGTTAACTCACTTACGCCCGGACTCATCCAAACCGATATCACGGGTGGACTCATGAATGATGATCGTCGCCATGATATTTTGGCCGGAATTCCACTAGGCCGTTTAGGTAAAGCGCAAGATGTGGCCAATGCTGCGCTATTTTTAGCCAGCGATTTGTCGGCCTATCTCACGGGTGTGACATTAGATGTCAATGGCGGGATGCTCATTCACTAATGGTTTAAACCAAAAATTAAAATAGAGTAACGGCCACACGAGGATAGCGTGGCCACACATACAGGGACTCAAGTAATGGATACGGTTTATTTTCAAGAATCGGATGCAGTGCGTAAATCTGCGTATCGAAAAATTGCGTTTCGGCTGATGCCATTTTTAATGTTGTGTTATTTCTGTGCTTACCTCGATCGCGTTAATGTCGGTTTTGCCAAACTGCAAATGATGAACGATTTGCAATTTAGTGAAGCGGTATACGGTTTAGGTGCAGGAATCTTTTTTCTCGGTTATTTTTTATGTGAAGTGCCCAGCAATATCGTTTTACATAAAGTCGGTGCACGCCGCTGGATTGCCCGCATCATGATTACGTGGGGGATTTTGTCGGGTTGTTTCGCCTTTGTACAAACAGAATGGCAGTTTTATACCTTGCGCTTTCTACTGGGCGTAGCAGAAGCCGGACTGGCACCGGGATTACTCCTTTATCTCACGTACTGGTTTCCATCGTACCGACGTGCCCGCATGACCGTGCTTTGGTTTATTGCCATTCCGATCTCGGGCATGATTGGCGGTCCGATCTCGGGCTTGATTATGGACCAGATGAACAATGTGCGCGGTTGGCACGGCTGGCAGTGGATGTTTGTACTCGAAGCCATTCCCACGGTTGTGGTTGGGCTTCTGGTTTTGGCAATACTTAAAGACTCGGTCAATGATGCCAACTGGTTAACAGACGACGAAAAAAGTCTGGTTAAAAAAGAAATTGCCGAAGATAACCAGCACAAACAAGGCCATGGCAGCATTAAAGATTTTATTCGTGACCGTCGATTATGGTTGCTGGCAGGGATCTATTTCTGCGTGGTGATGGGACAGTACGCCATTACCTTCTGGCTACCTACACTCATTCGCAACTCCGGAATCAGCGATAACTGGCATATCGGATTACTCACCAGCTTACCGTATATGTGTGCCATTTTTGTAATGCTCATGGCGGGCCGCAGTGGTGACCATTTTAGAGAACGCCGTTGGCATTTGATCATACCGATGTGTGCAGGTGCAGCAGCACTGACACTGGCCACTCTGTTTGTCTCTAACCTGACCGTTTCATTGATTTTCCTCTGTATCGCGGCTTCAGGTGTACTGACTGCATCATCATTGTTCTGGATGTTGCCTACCAACTTTTTAGGTGGCGTATCTGCCGCAGCTGGTATTGCAGCAGTCAACAGTTTTGCCAATCTTGCCGGATTTTGCTCACCGTATTTGATCGGTTGGGTAACGACCAATACGGGATCCAATGCCATCGGCATGTTCATTATAACCGCGGTTCTGTTGTTCGGTGCGACCTTGGTGTCTCGTGTTCCAGCAAAACTGGTCAATCGTTAAAAAGGAAAGAAAATGACAATGTTAAATATCGATCGCGCTGGGCAAATTGCCGAACTTCATCAACGCGCCTATAACATTCGCCAGCACGCATTGCGTATGGGGCAGGTACAAGGGCAAGGATACGTAGGGCAGGCACTGGGTGCAGCCGATTTACTTGCTGTGGCATATTTTCATGCCATGAAGTATCAACCTGAAAGTCCAGAATGGGAAGGTCGTGACCGTTTTTATCTTTCGATTGGTCACTATGCAATTGCACTTTATGCCGCGCTGATCGAGGCCAAAATTGTGCCTCTCGACGAGCTGGAAAGCTATGGAGCTGATGACAGCCGTTTACCAATGTCAGGCATGGCCTCTTACACGCCCGGTATGGAAATTACCGGTGGCTCGCTCGGACACGGTTTGGGCATTGCAGTGGGGGCTTGCTTGGCACTCAAACAAAAAAAATCCGATGCTTTTGTGTATAACCTGCTTTCCGATGGTGAATTAAACGAAGGCTCAACTTGGGAAGCGGTGATGTCGGCTTCACACTGGAAACTCGACAACCTGATTGCAATTATTGATGTCAATAATCAGCAAGCTGACGGCCACTCAAGTGAAATTCTGGCATTCGAGCCGATTGTAGATCGATGGGAAGCCTTTGGCTGGTTTACCCAGCGTGTTGATGGCAATGATGTACCTGCCTTGCTCAATGCGTTTGATCAAGCCAAACAGCATACCGGACAGCGCCCACGAGTAATTATTTGTGACACCAAAATGGGCAAAGGCGTATCGTTTCTGGAAAGCCGTGAAAAAACTCACTTTATTCGTGTCGATGAACACGAGTGGGATCAAGCATTAAATATTTTGACGCATTATGGTCAATAAGGAGCATTTCTGATGAGCCAGTTAACACATCCGCCAAAGAAAAAACTTACTACCTCAGCCATGATTGCTTCAATTGCTGCGGAAGGACAACCTACCAAGCCAGCGCCATTTGGTCATGCCCTTAATGCACTCGCAAAAGAGCGCGACGATATTGTCGGATTATCGGCCGATTTGTCGAAATACACCGATCTGCACATTTTTGCCAAAGAAAATCCGGATAAATTTTTTCAGATGGGTATGGCTGAACAACTCTTAATGAGTGCAGCCGCAGGTATGGCACGTGAAGGCTTTGTTCCTTTTGCAACCACCTATGCGGTGTTTGCATCGCGCCGTGCTTACGACTTTATCTGTATGGCGATTGCAGAAGATAATTTAAACGTCAAGATTGTCGCGGCTCTACCGGGCCTGACCACAGGTTACGGACCTAGCCATCAGGCTACCGACGATATCGCGATTTTTCGCGCAATGCCGAACTTGATGGTGATCGATCCATGCGATGCGCTGGAAATCGAGCAGGCCATTCCTCAGATTGCAGCGCATAAAGGGCCGGTTTATATGCGTTTATTGCGTGGTCAAGTACCTTTAGTACTCGATAAATACAACTACGAGTTTAAACTTGGCAAGGCCCAAGTGATTAAGCCTGGCAAAGATTTGTTGATGATCTCCACAGGCTTACTGACCATGCGTGCCCTTGAAGCCGCCGAAGCTTTGGCGCAAGAAGGGATAGACGTGGCAGTGCTACACGTACCAACCATCAAGCCACTCGATGAAGACACCATTTTGCAGGAAGTGGCTCAAGGCGGGCGCCCGGTACTAACCGCAGAAAATCATTCGCTGGTAGGTGGGCTTGGAGAAGCGGTAGGTGCTTTGCTCCTTAAACATGGTCAGCATCCGCATTTTGATATGATTGGGCTGCCAGATGCCTTTTTAGATGCAGGCGCGCTACCCACCTTGCATGACCGCTATGGTATTTCGACCGAAGCAGTGAAAGACAAAATCAAGGCACATGTGGCCAAGTAATGACTCTACAAGTGTTTAAGCGCGCCCCAAAGTCACGCTCAATTGAGGATTAATTATCGAAAAACACGACAGCATTTATTTCAAAACAAGTTAAAAAAGTACAGCACCACCTATAAGAAGTCTTTTAGGTGGTGCTGTTTTTTAAGATGCCACTAAGCTCATGGCATATACACCTCTACATGTATAGGCTTAGAAAAGTAATCAAATCCGCCAAACTGTTTACACTTTGCGAACTTCGACTTAAGTCTAAAAGATAAGTTGATATTCAATTTATTTAAATAAATTAATTATTTTCAATGAATTAATGGTTTTAATGCTAAAAAAGTAAACGCGTGAGTTTTTTATATTGTCGACAATGTGATTGCAATTTGCGTTATCTGTGCGTATTTTAACAATAGCATCGTCGTAATTGTTGACATCATCATGACCGAACTTCTTGAGCCAGCCGCGCGCGCAAGTACACAAGAAACCCTGACCGATCAGATTTTTAAAAAAATTCAATCGGCCATTGTCAGTGGTGAAATCGCAGCGGGCAGTAAAATTTCGGAGCCAGAATTGGCACGTGTTTATGGCATCAGCCGCGGGCCGTTGCGAGAAGCCATTCATCGGCTAGAAGGACAAAAACTAGTCGAGCGTACCGCACATGTGGGCGCGCGGGTGGTATCGCTGTCACATCAGCAATTGCGAGAGCTATATCAGATTCGTGAAAACCTAGAAGGTCTGGCTTGCCGACTAGCCGCGCAAAGCATCGACAAACAGCAAATCTTAAATTTGCGTGACGTATTGCATCTGCACGCGCAAGATCCCGATTTCAAAGAAGGTAAGGGCTACTATTTACAAGAAGGCCAAGACGATTTTCATTACTGCATTATTAAAAATTGTGGCAACAAAACCTTGGAAAAAATGCTCTGCGATGAACTCTATCATTTAATTCGAATGTATCGGGTGCAGTATTCCAAAACCCCGAATCGTCCGCACAGGGCACTGTCTGAACATTTACATATTTTAAACGCGATTGCCGAAGGAGATGCTGAACTGGCAGAACTTCTGATGCGCCGGCATATCGCAGCATCGTATCGCAATATCGAACAACATTTTATTTAATTGACAGGGAGAGAGACCAACACATGTCTACAGTATCAGCAGGACAGAAATTTAGAGATGCAGTCGCCAGTGAACGTCCATTACAGGTGGTGGGTGCAATCAATGCCAACCATGCCTTATTGGCCAAACGTGCAGGCTATAAAGCCATTTATTTGTCGGGTGGTGGGGTTGCGGCGGGTTCGCTTGGTTTACCCGATTTAGGTATTAGTAATTTAGATGATGCATTGATCGATGTGCGCCGTATTACGGATGTATGCGATTTGCCTTTGCTGGTCGATGCCGACACAGGCTTTGGCGCTTCAGCATTTAATATTGCCCGTACCACCAAATCGCTAATTAAATTTGGTGCTGCCGCCATGCACATTGAAGATCAGGTCGGTGCCAAGCGTTGTGGTCATCGTCCAAATAAAGCTATTGTGAGCCAAGAAGAAATGGTCGACCGGATTAAAGCGGCGGTTGATGCACGTACCGATGAAAATTTTGTGATTATGGCACGTACCGATGCACTGGCTGTCGATGGTTTACAAGCTGCGATTGATCGTGCAGGCGCATATATCGAAGCCGGTGCAGACATGCTATTTCCAGAAGCCATTACCGAGCTTGCAATGTACAAGCAATTTGCGCAGGCGACTGGCGCACCCATTTTGGCCAATATTACCGAGTTTGGTTCTACGCCACTATTTACCACCGATGAACTGGCCTCTGCCGATGTCAGCCTTGCGTTGTATCCGCTTTCTGCATTTCGTGCCATGAACAAGGCAGCCGAAACGGTTTATGAAACCTTGCGTAAAGAAGGCACACAAAAGAATGTGGTCGACATCATGCAAACGCGTAAAGAGCTGTATGAGCGTATTAATTACTATGCGTTTGAAGACTATTTAGATAACGCATTTGCGAAAAAGAAATAAACAAGCCCTCTTTGAAAAGAAGCGGAAACGATGGTCTTGGCCATCGTGAGGGCGGCATGGATGCAGCTACATTGGACGGCCTTGCACTGCTTTTAAAGCGATTAAAGCTCCGATGAGGCGCAAGGCGAAGTGGTTAATCTCGAAATAAGAAGTGAAAATGGTACGACTCCATCGTGCCTAATAAATAAATTCAGATCGATAGGAAAGGACAATCTTATGAGCTCAAATGAAACAACAACAGGCTTTAAACCAAAAAAATCAGTTGCATTAAGTGGACAAGTGGCAGGCAACACCGCGCTCTGTACCGTCGGCCGTAGCGGTAACGACTTGCATTATCGTGGCTATGACATTTTAGATCTCGCTGTAGGCAGCCAGTTTGAAGAAGTGGCACACTTGCTGGTTCATGGCAAATTACCAAATCAAGCTGAGCTTAAAGCGTATAAAGCCAAATTAAAGGCACTTCGTGGCTTACCGGCAGCACTCAAAACAGCACTTGAACAGCTTCCGCCGTCTGCTCACCCCATGGATGTGATGCGTACGGGCGTGTCGGTATTGGGCTGTTTAACCCCAGAACATGAAGACCATAACGAAGCCGGCGCAAAAGACATTGCCGATAAACTTATGGCCAGCCTCGGTTCGATGCTGCTGTACTGGTATCACTTTAGCAACAATGGGCGCCGTATTGAGGTCGAAACCGACGACGACTCAATCGCAGCGCATTTCCTGCACTTGTTGCATGGCGAAAAACCATCTGAAGAATGGATTCAGGCCATGCACACCTCACTCATTTTGTATGCAGAGCACGAGTTTAATGCATCTACCTTTACCTCACGCGTAGTCGCCGGTACAGGTTCGGATATGTACTCGGCCATTACCGGTGGAATTGGCGCACTACGTGGTCCTAAACACGGCGGTGCCAATGAGGTGGCCTTTGTGATTCAGCAACGTTATGACAATGCAGACGAAGCTGAGGCAGACATTCGAAGCCGTGTAGAGAAGAAAGAAGTGGTGATCGGATTTGGTCATCCGGTTTATACCGTATCTGATCCGCGTAATGAAGTGATTAAAAAAGTGGCCTACGATTTGGCGCAGTCCCAGCAAAACACCAAGATGTATTTGATCGCGGAGCGTTTGGAAGCCGTGATGAAAGAAGTAAAGAATATGTTTCCAAACCTCGACTGGTTTAGCGCGGTAAGTTACCACCTGATGGGTGTGCCAACAGCCATGTTTACACCATTGTTCGTGATTGCACGTACCGCAGGCTGGTCGGCGCACGTGATCGAGCAGCGTCAAGACGGCAAGATTATTCGTCCAAGTGCGAACTATACCGGCCCAGAAAATCTCGAATTTAAACCGTTGGCGGAGCGTGGCTAATGTCAAATCCATATCGTAAACCGTTGCCGAATGCTGCACTTGGCGATACCCTGCTTGACTATTACGACGTGCGTCAAGCCGTTGAAGATATTCAGCCAGGTGCTTACCAGACATTGCCTTATACCTCAAAAGTGCTGGCCGAGCAGTTGGTTCGTAAAGCAGATCCTGCGCATCTGACCGATTATTTAAAGCAGTTGATCGAACGCCGTCAGGATCTAGATTTTCCTTGGTATCCGGCGCGTGTGGTCTGTCATGATATTTTAGGCCAAACCGCGCTGGTTGACCTTGCGGGCCTGCGGGATGCTATTGCAGATAAAGGCGGCGATCCGTCTAAAGTGAATCCAGTGGTGCCGACGCAACTGATTGTCGACCATTCGCTTGCGGTCGAATATGGCGGATTCGATCCCGATGCCTTTGAGAAAAACCGCGCGATTGAAGACCGTCGTAATGAAGACCGTTTTCATTTTATCGAATGGACCAAAACTGCATTTAAAAATGTCGATGTCATTCCTGCCGGAAACGGCATCATGCACCAGATCAATCTGGAAAAAATGTCGCCAGTAGTTCAGGCACGTGATGGTGTAGCTTATCCAGATACCTGTGTCGGCACCGATTCACATACTCCACATACCGATGCATTGGGTGTTATTTCGATAGGTGTCGGTGGCTTGGAAGCAGAGAACGTGATGCTGGGCCGTGCTTCTTGGATGCGTTTGCCCGATATCATTGGCGTCGAGCTGGTCGGGCAGCGTCAGGCCGGCATTACCGCGACCGATATCGTACTGGCTTTAACTGAATTTTTACGAAAAGAACGCGTGGTTGGGGCATATCTGGAGTTTTTTGGCGAGGGAGCCGACAGCATGTCGGTGGGTGACCGTGCCACCATTTCAAACATGACACCAGAATATGGCGCCACCGCAGCCATGTTTTATATCGACCAGAACACCATCGACTATTTGCGCCTGACAGGCCGTGAAGATGCTCAAGTGGCATTGGTTGAGCAATATGCAAAAGAAATCGGTCTTTGGGCATCTGAAATGACTCAAGCCGAATACCCGCGCGTACTGCGTTTTGATTTATCCACTGTTACACGCAACATTGCAGGCCCATCTAATCCGCATGCCCGTGTTTCAACCTCCGACTTGGCAGCAAAAGGCATTGCAGGCAATTTAGATGTAGCCAAAGCACAAGAAGCAGAAGGCTTGATGCCAGATGGCGCCGTCATCATTGCGGCGATTACCTCTTGTACCAATACCTCAAACCCACGTAATACCGTGGCCGCAGGGCTACTCGCACGTAAGGCCAACGAGTTAGGTTTAGTTCGTAAGCCTTGGGTAAAATCTTCTTTTGCACCGGGATCAAAAGCGGCAGCGCTTTACCTAGAAGAAGCGGGCGTACTCAAAGACTTAGAGCAACTCGGTTTTGGTATTGTGGCCTATGCCTGTACCACGTGTAACGGGATGTCTGGCGCGCTTGATCCTAATATTCAGCAAGAAATTATCGACCGCGATTTGTACGCAACGGCTGTACTTTCGGGCAACCGTAACTTCGACGGGCGTATTCATCCATATGCAAAGCAGGCCTTTTTGGCATCTCCACCGCTCGTGGTGGCGTATGCGATTGCCGGCACCATTCGTTTTGACATCGAAAAAGATGCACTCGGCACCGACCAAAACGGCAACGCCATTTACCTTAAAGACATCTGGCCATCCGATGCCGAAATAGATGCACTGGTTAAAGAGGCGGTGAAGCCTGAACAGTTCCGTAAAGTGTATATTCCCATGTTTGATCTGGGTGAGGTTGAACAGGCCGAAAGCCCACTGTACAACTGGCGCCCACAAAGTACCTATATTCGCCGTCCGCCATATTGGGAAGGCGCGCTGGCTGCACCACGCACTTTGACCAATATGCGTCCGCTGGCAATCTTGGGTGATAACATCACCACCGACCATTTATCACCTTCAAATGCGATTATGATGGATTCGGCAGCAGGTGAATACTTGCATAAAATGGGCGTACCAGAAGAAGACTTCAACTCATATGCAACCCACCGTGGCGACCATTTAACTGCACAACGTGCCACTTTCGCCAACCCGAAATTGTTTAATGAAATGGTGGTACGCTCCGACGGTACCATTAAGCAAGGTTCAAAAGCGCGTGTCGAGCCAGAAGGCGAAGTGATGCGGATGTGGGAAGCCATTGAAACCTACATGAACCGTAAGCAACCGTTGATCATTGTTGCGGGTGCAGATTATGGCCAGGGGTCTAGCCGTGACTGGGCTGCAAAAGGTGTACGCCTTGCCGGTGTAGAAGCGATTGTGGCCGAAGGGTTTGAGCGTATTCACCGCACTAACCTTGTAGGTATGGGCGTATTACCGCTTGAGTTTAAAGCAGGTGTAAACCGTAAAACCTTAAAACTCGATGGTACAGAGCTATATAGCGTGATTGGGAATATTGCACCGCGTTCGACGTTAACTTTGGTGATTGAGCGTGCTACAGCGGATGGTAAGGAAGAGATTCTGGAAGTGCCTGTAACGTGCCGTTTAGATACTGAAGAAGAAGTGTCTGTATATGAAGCGGGTGGGGTGTTACAGCGCTTTGCGCAAGATTTTTTAGAGGGACAGGTGGCTTGATATTTAGTCTATAGTTGATTGAATTTTGTTCTAAATAGCCCTATCGTAATGATGGGGTTTTATTTTTGAGCATACTAATGGAAAGATATTTAGATTTAGATGGTGACTCTGGGGTTATTGCATATGAAATTGGTGATACATATATAAGAGTGCAGTTTGATAGAACCTTTAAAATTTATACTTATAGTTATCGAAGTGTGGGAGCCGGCCGAGTTGAAGATATGAAACAATTAGCTAGAAATGGAGATGGTCTAAATTCTTATATTATGAGATATGCTAAAATTTTATATGAATAATTTAATTATTAGAATTCGATAAAAATATTCAGGATAAGATTTTTTAATATTAAATTTAATTTTTTGGTTAAGTATAAATATGTCTGTTGAAAACATTTTTGAAAAAATTGATTTATTAAATAAGGCTGTAAGAGATTATTTCATAAAGTTAAATGAACATAGTATATGGTTGTTTCTTTCAATAATGGGTTGGATAGGTATACCTAATGAGCAAAAATCTATAAAGATATTAGCCTTAATAGGAATAGTTCTTTTCTTTTTTTACTATATTTCAACTTCTAAGTTATGGAAAGAGGCAACCGAATTATCAGAAGAGGGTGGAGGTAAAACATTTAAGGATTTGTTTTCATATTATAAAAATGAAGTTGAGCGAAGTAATTTGTCAGCGGATGATAAAAATAATGCCTTGAATAAGTTGGTGGAAATTGAAAATAGATATTTCAATTTCATAAAAAATGGATTTAAGATTATCTGTAATAATTATTGTTTCTTTTTTACGATGATTTTTTTTATTCTAGTGCTTTTTAATCAATATAGTGAACTTAAAGTATGGTGAAACTATTAATATAATAAGTATTTATGAAAAACAAAAAAAGCCCAACATCCTGTTGGGCTTTTTTCGTATTTCGTTACTAGGTATAACTCCTGTCGTACCTCACGTCCTGATGCTTAAACTTATTGTTGTTGTTTTATGTTTCGGAACGTCCTGTTCCTGTATGACTTTAGAATAGACCTAGAGCAGCAAGCTGCCAATCCGCAAAATCCTTAAAATAATGTACGTCAAAACGTACACAACAGCACTTCGCTATTAAATCATGACCGTTTGTCAGAAAGGTCAATATATAATCAAAAGTATCACGCTATAGTATATGTACCATTTCTAAAATATATGGAGAACAAAAATGGTTACAGCTGGCGAAAAACCTGGAACAGGCTTCTATTTTTGTGTCCAATGCGGACATCGCGTTTACTTAGAAATTGGTACAGATCGACTACCTCCGTGTACCAAATGCCTTGGCAAGCAATTTAGTAGTAAGCTTGCCTAAGCCGCATAATACAAAACAGCTATCCGCTATTTTGAAAAATCCCTGTCAACCAACGGGATTTTTTTATTGATAATACTCAGCCATCATTCAAATAAGCAAAAAAAAGCCCGACATCCAGTCGGGCTTTTTTCGTATTTCGTTACTAGGTATAACTCCTGTCGTACCTCACGTCCTGATGCTTAAACTTATTGTTGTTGTTTTATGTTTTGGAACGTCCTGTTCCTGTATGACTTTAGAATAGACCTTTACCATTGGGCTGCCAATCCGCAAAATCCTTAAAATTTTGTACGCCAAAGCCTACAAAATTTTATTTCACCATTGGGCCTTTGGCTTAAAAGAATCGTTTAGTACGTTTGGGTTTGGTCGAGGCAATACTTTTACTGGTTTGCACAATTACTTTTATGCCGCCTTCAACAAATTCGTATTTAGACAGCTTGAAATGTAGGTTTTCATTTAAAAAAGTCCACATTGCCATGATAGAAGGAAGTTGTATGGTCATTTCAGTTTTCATGAGTGTACTGTTCTTATTTATGATGCTGCCAATTTAGCATTGCTCAAAATGTTTCAATAGTACAAAGCTGTTATACAAATAATGCACTCGCGCAACAAAACGTTGATTTTTCTTTCTATTTGTAATTTTATTTTAACTCAAGATATCAGTAGCATAGTGCTAAGGTGACGTTTTTTAAATAGTAATATCAGTATAAAATTTAATCTATTATCGGTGCTGTTCTCCCGCACTCACCGAACGTGAACAAAGACTCACGTACTGTATAAAATCTACACATTAAACCCTCACCAGAAATGATCATTCAGCTTTAGATTGATAAACCAATGCATGCTCTTTATTTAAGGAAATCACATGTCACTTTACGAAAATCAATACAATATAAGCGCTGAAAACACTGCATATAAAACCAATAAAGCAAAATTATATGTCAAAGACTGGGGCCAAGGAGAGCCTGTGGTACTGATTCATGGTTGGCCGTTGTCTTCAGACAGTTGGGACTGGATCGCGATTAAACTGGTCGAAGCTGGCTTTCGTGTGGTGAGTTATGACCGTCGTGGTTTTGGTCGTTCAGAGCAAACATGGTCGGGTTATGACTACGATACTTTTGCCGATGATTTACGCGGTGTAATTGAAGACAAACAGCTCACCAATGTCACTTTGGTGGGGTTCTCTATGGGAGGCGGCGAAATTGCACGTTACTTGAGTCGTCATCAAGCCAAAGATATTAAACAGGTGGCTTTAATTTCATCGGTCGTGCCGTTTTTATTAAAAACCGATAATCATCCTGAAGGTGTAGACGGCTCAGTCTTTCAAGGCATGATTGAAGGCATCTTAGATGAACGTCCAAAGTTTTTTAATCACTTCTTTAAAGATTTTTATGGTGTAGGCTTTCTAAGCCATGCGGTCAGTGATGAATTTATTAAATGGAATACCCAAGTGGCGATGCAAGCCAGTTTGAAAGCCACAGTCGATTGTGTAAGAGCCTTTGCCTATACAGATTTCAGACCCGATCTGGCCGCTTTTACCGTGCCAGTGCTGGTGATTCATGGAACAGCGGATAAAACTGTTCCGATTGGGATTACCGCACATGCGGTGCAAAAAGCGTTGCCGAATGCCAAACTCATCGAGTATGTAGATGAGCCACATGGTGTGTTAGCGACGCAACAAGAACGCGTAGCGCAAGATTTGCTCGATTTCTTGGGTGTACAGCATTCAGTCGATCGTTTTTAAGTAGGCAGTGTAAGCTTTTTTACTCATGCTATAAAACATCGAAAAAAACCTGCTCCTTAAAGCAGGTTTTTTTTATGAGGGCGATCAACTTCAGCAAAACAAATGTTATTTAAAAATTCGACTCAAAACGCTTAAACCATGCTCGAAACTTTGACCACAATCCAGTACATTACAGTGTTTTTTTGAATTGCATATGGGGCCTATGGCGATTGTCTGGATTTTATTTACGTTGATGGCGGCATTTATGCAGGCGTGGCGTAATGCATTTCAAAAGCAGCTCAGTAGCAGTGTCGATATCTATGGCACCACCTTGGCCCGATTTTTATTTTCGCCAGTATTTGCACTGAGTTATCTTGCTTTTTTATATCATCAGCAGCCTATCACTGCGCACGTCAGCTTTTCTCCAAAATTTTGGCTGTGTATTGTGATTGCTGGAGTGAGCCAGATTTATGCCACCGCCTTAATGGTTAAATTGTTTCAGCAAAAAAATTATGCTATTGGGGTGGGGCTTGCCAAAAGTGAAGCGATTTTGGCCGCTTTGGTGGGGGTATTGTTTCTACAAGAGCATCTAACCGCATGGGGCTGGGTGGGCGTGTCGATTGGTGCAGTTGCGGTATTTCTACTCAGTAAAGGTCGGCAGCAGAGTGAATTGTCGCTAAAAACTCTCATGATTGGTTTGGGAAGTGGCCTGTGTTTTGCCGTTACATCACTATTGGTACGTGAAGCCAGTTTAGAGCTCGACATGCTGCCATTTTTACATCGCGCTGCGTGGGTGCTATGTAGTCTGATCAGTTTTCAATGCATCATCATGCTGTTGTATCTGGGAATCTTTAGCCGACAAACGCTTTATCATATGTGGCAACGAATTGGACTAACCTTTAAGGTCAGCGTTTGCAGTTTTTTGGCGTCTTTGGGGTGGTTTAGTGCCATGAGCATGCAAACCGTTGCCATTGTTAAAACGTTAGGGCAGGTCGAGATTTTATTTAGTCTGTTAATTTCAGCTTTCTTTTTTAAAGAAAAGCTCGCCAGAACAGACCATATGGGTTTGTGGCTGGTGCTTGTGGCCGCAATTATGGTGATTTGGGCTTAACCGTAAATAAAACTTTGATCACTCCATTGCGTTTATTGCAAGGTATGCTCATTCCGATCATATATTACAGGATGTTTATTTGAGTCCTTGTAATACCTGCTTGGCATCTGAGTCACCTGCATCGGCAGCGCGTTGTAGCCACTTTTTGGCAAGGGGCAGATTTTTTGCTGTGCCTTCTGCATTTAAATACATCATGCCTAAATTATACTGTGCATCTTTTTCACCGTTTTCGGCTGCTTGTGTGTACCAGTGCAATGCTTGTGTATCATTTTTCTGGACGCCTTTACCGTTAGAATACATTTGCCCCAAGCTATATTGTGCAGGCGGGTAGTGCTGCTGTGCAGATTGACTCATCCAGTTAAAGGCTTCTTGTGCATTTTGTGGGGTTCCTCGCCCTTCGCGATACATATGAGCGACTACATATTGCGCTTTGGCATGGCCAAACTTGGCTGCCCGTTTAAAATAATCGAGTGCGCGTGCTTCATCTTTTTTCACTCCCTGACCGACCAAATACAACATGCCAAGACTGTACTTGGCGCCTACGCTGCCATTGTCATCGGCGCGAGTGAGCCACTTGAGTGCTTCGGCATTATTAAGCTGAACACCTTGTTCACCACTTAAATGCATCATACCGTAATGATACTGGGCGGTGGCTTTGCCAGCCTCGGCCTCTTTACGAATATCACTGACGCTCGGTTCAGACCATGCTGCTACGCTAAGCGTACAGGCGGCAATCAAAATAATAATTTTTCGGTGGACGTAATTACGCATATCAAAACATCTTCTTGTATTTATTTTGATAAAACTTTAACCAAAATTTGAATGAATCTGCAACAGATGACTGTGAAATGGTTGGTCGAATGGTTTGTGATGCGCCAAGAAATAAAAAAGAGAGATGGGTTGTCTCTCTTTAAATGTTTTATCGTTATGCTGATTAAGCGCGTGGTTAAATCTATACGCTGGTCATGATCAGTTTGATGGCCATACCCATTAGCACCACACCAATGCCGCGTTCTACTACGGTTTCACGTTTTAAAAATGCCTGACGGATGCTGGCACGTGAAAACAGTAAGCTAACCAAAATAAACCATAAGGCGGTCACCACACACATCCAGACACCATAAAAAATCTGGATATTGGTGGGGGTATTCGGGCTAACTAAGGTCGTAAAAATAGCCAAAAAGAAAATGGTGGCTTTGGGGTTGAGTGCATT
Organism: uncultured Acinetobacter sp.; assembly: GCA_913777945.1. Taxonomy (GTDB): domain Bacteria; phylum Pseudomonadota; class Gammaproteobacteria; order Pseudomonadales; family Moraxellaceae; genus Acinetobacter. The sequence continues at coordinate 124,062 of CAJYTY010000008.1, forward strand.
GGTCATAAATCCGGTACTGATGGCCTGCCATTTACTCATTTTTGTATGCGCAGATGCAGGCTGCTCCAGATCAATCACGCCGCTAGATTTACTGGTAATCAGTTTCCAGCCCAGATAGCACAGGTACAATGCACCCGCAGATTTAAACAGCAGCATGAGCCACTCATTTTTTTGGATGAAAAATCCAACCCCAACCAAGGTATAAAGTACATGCACCGAAATTCCCATGCCAATACCAATTGCGGTCAGGCAGCCAATAAGGTGGCCATAGCGTAAACTTTGACGCACACTGATCGCAAAATCGGGGCCGGGTAAAATCACTGCCAGCAGGTGAACAATCGCTAAACTTAAAAATTCAGGCCAATAGTGTGTCAGCATCGGAAAGGTCCCAAAAATTTGTTAAGTCTTAGTGTAAAAAAACATGTAGATGATGATAATCTAGTAAAAATTCAAATTATTTTTGCTTCATGAGCACAAATCAAAGTATTCATTATTTGCAGGAAATGGCCATTTTTGTGAAAGTGGTCGAAACGGGAAGTTTTTCTGAAACAGCCCGTCAGATGGGCGCTACACCGTCTGCAATTAGCCGTGCAATTTCTCGTCTGGAAAAAGTATTGGGCACGCGTTTGCTTCAGCGCACAACGCGCAAGTTACGTTTAAGTGAAAGCGGCCAGCAGATTTATGTCAATTGTCTCGACATGGTCAATGCTGCGCAGGCCGTAATGGAAAGTTCAGGGCAGTTTCATAGTGAGCCGCAAGGTACAGTTCGTATGAGTGTACCCAAAGCGGTGGGGCATTTTATGCTGCATCCGCATATGCCAGAGTTTTTTCAGCGTTATCCAAAAATTGATGTCCAGATGCTGCTCGAAGATCGTTATGTCGATTTTATCGATGACGGTGTCGATCTAGCCATTCGTATCACCGATCACCCGCCGGGTGGGTTAATGGGGCGGCGCTTGATTGAAATCAATCATCTGCTTTGCGCCACGCCGCAATATTTAGCCGAGCACGGCACTCCCGAACAGCCTCAAGACTTAAAACAACACTCATGTATTTATTTGGGTGAACAACCCAGCGATTCGAAATGGAAATTCCAGCAAGGCTCGAAAACCATCACGGTACAGGTGAGCGGACGTTACTCGGCCAATCACACGGGCATCCGTTTAGATGCTGCACTTAAACATATTGGCATTGCCAGCCTGCCGTATTTTGTGGCAAGACATGCCTTGCAAGACGGTCGGCTGATTCAGGTATTGCCAGACTGGTATTTTAAAACCTATTACAGTGGTGATGCATGGTTACTGTATCCACCCACGCGACATTTGCCGCCAAAGCTTAGTGTATTTATTCAATTTTTAGCAGAAAAACTTGCTTTAGAACCAACACTTTAAATGACTCATTGAGTATCTGGCTTTACACAGAAGAAATCTGACGTATAATCATAGACGACTGGTCTATTTTATTGTGAAGGTCATGACAACACATCAAGCGCAAAAATCTGAAGCGAAACGGCAACATATCCTCGATACCGGATTTAGTTTGGTCTTACGTAAAGGATTTGTTGGCGTGGGTTTGCAAGAAATTTTAAAAACTAGCGGTGTTCCAAAGGGTTCTTTTTACCATTACTTCGATTCGAAGGAAGTCTTTGGTTGTGCTTTACTCAAGAACTACATATCCGATTATCAAATACGTTTAAATCAGTTGTGGGCCAGCGAGCAGTCTGCACGGGACAAATTACTCACGTATTTTCAATGCTGGATTGAAGATCCTTCTACCCAAGACAGTTGGGCCGAATCTTGCCTGATTGTAAAAATGGCCGCAGAAGTTGCAGATTTATCTGAAGACATGCGACTGATTATGGATGAAGGTGTGAAGCGTTTAACCGCGCGTATGGCGGACTTGATTGTGCAAGGGCAAAAAGAGGGCTCGATTGCTTCTGTACAACCGGCACAGAGTCTTGCACAGGTCATTTATCAGATGTTTTTGGGTGCAGCATTGCTCAGCAAACTGCACAAAGAAAAGACCCCTCTTTATCAGGCGCTTGATGCCAGCAAAGCCCTTTTAACGGGATGTCAGCATAACCAACAGGAAAAATAATCAATGAAAATTTTAATCATTCTTACCTCACATAGTCAGCTTGGTTCTACAGGCAAAAAAACCGGTTTTTGGCTAGAAGAATTTACCTCGCCGTATTATGTATTTAAAGATGCAGGTGCCGAGCTGGTATTGGCATCTCCTAAAGGTGGACAGCCACCGCTAGATCCAAAAAGTGACGATCCGGATGCTCAAACCGACTCAACCCGTCGTTTTAAAGAAGATCCAGATGCACAGCAACAGCTTGCCAATACTATTCCGCTGGCGCAAATCAATCCAGATGATTTCGATGCTGTATTTTACTCGGGTGGTCATGGCCCGCTATGGGATTTGACCAACGATTCGCATTCGATTCGTCTGATCGAGCAGGTCACTCAAGATCAAAAACCATTGGGTTTGGTATGCCATGCGCCAGCAGTGCTTAAAAATGTAAAAACGCCAGAAGGCGGCTCGTTTGTAAAAGGTAAGCATGTAACTGGTTTTTCAAACAGTGAAGAAGAGGGTGTACAACTGACTGATGTTGTACCGTTTTTGATTGAAGATGAATTTAAGGCCCAAGGCGCACATTATGAAAAAGGTGCAGATTGGCAGTCCTTTACCGTAAAAGAAGGCTTATTGGTGACGGGTCAAAATCCGGCCAGTTCTGAAGCTGTGGCAGAGCATTTGCTCAAACTATTGAGTCAGCGTAGCGCCTAAGTGCGCTGCCGATACGGCCACGTTTCATCCTTCTTTAATTCTTGTTTAAACTTAGGAAATTTATATGCAAAGCGTACTTCATAAAACCTTTGGTGAACCTGTCGATGTACTGGAGCTGGGAGAAGCGCCTGTGCCTGAGCCAAAAGCGGGACAGGTACGTATCAAAACAATTCTCACCCCAATTCATAACCACGATGTCTGGACAGTACGCGGGCGCTATGGTTATAAGCCTGAACTTCCTGCAATTGGAGGCAGTGAGGCGGTCGGATTGATTGATGCGTTGGGTGAGGGCGTTGAGCATCTTCAAGTTGGACAACGTGTGTCGGTGGCCTCTGTACATAACACATGGGCAGAGTACTTTCTTGCACCAGCGGCAGGTGTGGTGCCATTGCCAGACGAAATTGATGACCAAACCGCGGCACAGTTGATTGGCATGCCGATCAGCGCGCTGATGTTACTCGATTTTATTGGCATTCAGCCGGGTCAATGGATGATTCAAAACACTGCCAACGGCGCAGTAGGTAAAACAGTGGCCATGATTGCCAAATCTCGTGGTATTGGTGTGATCAATCTGGTGCGTCGTCAAAGTGCGGTCGATGAAATGACGGCGCTCGGAATTGAGCATGTGGTTGCTACCGAACAAGATGACTGGAAAGCACAGGTTAAAACCCTGCTCGGTGAGCATACGTTGATAGCAGGTGTCGATTCGATTGGTGGACAGGCCAGTGCTGAAGTGTTGAGCTTATTAGGCGATGACAGCACCTTGGTGTCCTTTGGTAGCATGACTGGCGAACCAATGCAGCTACCTTCGGGTGATTTGATTTTTAAGCAGGCTGTGGTGAAAGGGTTTTGGGCCAGTGTCGTGAGCAAGAACATGGAGCCAGCACACAAACGTGAGCTACTGAGCGAACTGATTCAACTGGCGGCAAGTAAACAATTGCAACTTCCGGTCGAGGCGATTTTAAGCTTTGATCAGGTCGATGAAGCGGCACGACTTTCAACCCAAAGTGGCCGCAAAGGCAAGGTGTTGTTTAAACCAAACTAGGCAATCACTGTATATAAGTACAAGTACGTGTCAGAAGAGTTCTGGCATGTGCTTTTTTGTGCCTTAAAAATAGAGGGAAATATAAAAGCCAAACATTAAGTAAGCTGTTATGCGACATCGTTTATGTTTTTTGTTCGAATGGTGTGCCAAGTCTTTGATCATCGGTTAAGATGGACAAGAAAAAGAAATATAAGTTTGTACAGGACGTCAGTCATCTACATATCAAAGCGACAACTTTTATTTCATAGCGCCTTTAATTTTATACTGGGTCACGTGCTCCATGAGTCGAGATGTTTCAGAGCAGTCATCAGCCTTACCATCAAGCCCGACAATTTTTATAGAGGGACAATCCTTTACGCCTTCAGAATTGGCAGGGTGTGAAGAATGCGATGCTATTTACCGCAAGGTCACGTTGGCTGCGGGTGAACGTGCTTACTGCAACTGTTGTGGTGCCGAATTATATCGACGAAGCAAGTCGCTCAGCACTTTGCTAGCGCTAGTGCTCACAGCGCTGATTGTATTTGCGATTGCCAATAGTTTTCCGATTGTAAAGGTCGAATTGCAGGGGAATTCCTCTCAGACTACGCTCATTGGTGCCGCGATGGCGATGTTTCATATTGATCGGGCATTTGTGGGGGGGCTCATTCTGATCACGACCTTTATTGTTCCTTTATTAGATTTATTGTTACTCACTTACGTTCTGGCTTCGGTGAGTGTATTTAAAACGCGTCCTTCTTATTTGTTGGTGGCACTCAGAGCCCTGTTTCTTTTTCGAGAATGGGGCATGATTGAGGTATTCCTGATTGGAGTACTGGTGACACTGGTCAAGCTGATCGCAATGGTGGTGGTCATTCCGGGTATTGCACTTTGGGCATTTGCACTATTGAGTGTGTTACTGGTTTATATTGCATCGTTTAAGATCAATGATCTGTGGGATGAAATTGACAGGAGGGTGCCATGAGTACTCAACATGAGTCACAGCAACAGCATGTGGTCAGTCCTGTTTCCGATGTGCATCCACCTCGAGCGCATGAACTTTCGCTTGTGCGTTGTCATTGTTGCGGGCTACTCAATCATGTCGACATCTCGCATACCGATGAGAGCACACCTAAGTGCGTCCGATGCCACAGTGCATTGCATGCGCGAAAACCCAGTAGTTTAAACCGGACCTTTGCACTGGCTGTGGCAGCAAGTATTTTGTACATACCCGCCAACGTATTGCCCATGACCATTACCAATTCATTATTGGGCAGTCAGCAAGATACTATCATGAGTGGGGTGATTTACTTCTGGAAAAGTGGTGATTATCTGGTGGCGACGGTCATTTTTATGGCCAGTATTTTTATTCCACTGCTTAAACTGTTTATTCTATTTTTCCTGCTGATTGCAGTACGCATGCAATCTTCATTACGCTGGCATTTTTCGCCTGAGCATTGTTCGATTTTATACCGGATTGTTGAGTTTATTGGCCGTTGGTCCATGATTGATGTTTTTGTGGTGGCCTTACTCACCGCGCTGATTCAGATTCAATCACTGGCCACGATCTTGGCTGGGCCGGGTGCTGTTGCATTTGGCGCCGTGGTAGTCCTGACCATGTTTGCATCCTTGAGTTTCGACCCCCGAATGATTTGGGATAACTATTATTCCGGACAGTCCAAACAGCAGTCCCAGACAGCTCAAGGCACAGCGACCACGATGATGGAGCAGCACCATTGAATTACATTTTCCCTTTAATGACCTTTAAAAAGAACGATAAGCATGTCTGAGCATACTCCAAACAGTGAACATCCCGTTCCAGATCCGAATCATACTTCGCGTGGCTTGCCTGAACCACAAAAGAGAAAAGGCAAGTGGCGGCCGGCACTGATCTGGCTCATTCCGCTTGTGGCGTTATTGATTGCGCTCTCGTTGGCGGTTAAGGCTATTTTAAACACCGGGCCCACAATCGATGTGTCGTTCCGTACGGCTGAAGGCTTGGTGGCAGGCAAAACCACTGTGCGTTATAAACAGGTCGATATCGGACTAGTGCGTCAAATTGATTTAGCTGACGACGGCTCTCATGTCATTGCCAAAATCGAGCTACGCAAAGACGCCAGCCAGTTTGCCTCAAAAGATTCGCGTTTCTGGGTGGTGCGTCCACGAATTGGAACCAGTGGCGTATCTGGCATTGATACCTTATTGTCGGGTGCATATATCGAGGTCGATGGCGGCAAATCTAAAGAGAAGCAAGAGGAATTTACCGGGCTTGAAGTGCCGCCTGTGGTGGCATCGGATGTACCCGGCAAAGTCTATTTTCTTAAAGCACGTGATTTGGGTTCGCTGGATATTGGCTCACCGATTTATTATCGACGCATCAATGTCGGACAGATTACAGCATATAAACTCTCGCAAGATGGCAAGAGCGTCGAGTTACAAACCTTTGTTCGCTCACCTTACGATAAATTTGTCACCACCGATGCGCGCTTTTGGCAAGCCAGCGGCGTTGATGTCACGCTCAATGCATCAGGCTTTAATTTAGACACCCAGTCATTGGCCAGTATTGTGGCGGGCGGGATTGCCTTTGGTTATCCTGAATCATCCAATGCGGGGGTTGCGGCCAATCATAGTCGTTTTAATCTGGCAGATTCACGCACAGAAGCGCTTAAAGAACCAGACGGCCGACCAAAACAGATCATTATGTACTTTAATCATTCTATTCGTGGTCTAACTGCAGGCGCACCGATTGACTTTATGGGCTTAGAAATTGGGAATGTGAAATCGATTAATGTTGAATTCAACGCCAATTATACGCAGCTTCGTATGCGGGTTGAGGCGCTGATTTATCCGTCGCGTCTGGCCAATGGTAAAGAGCTCGATCCAGATGGTGATATTTTCAGATCATTTATCCAGCAAGGCTGGCGTGCTCAAATGCGCACAGGTAATTTGCTAACGGGCCAAAACTATATTGCCTTTGATAAGTTCCCGAAAGCCAAACCAGCAAATCTGATCATTCGACCAAATGGTGTTGTGGAAGTTCCGACCACGCCAACAGAACTCAGCGGCTTACAGGCTCAGGTTTCACAAATTGCCGACAAGCTCACCAAATTCCCACTGGTTGAAATTGGTCAAGATGTTCGCAAAACGCTGAAAAACATGAATACCGCTATTGAATCGACCGACAAGCTGGTTAAACAGTTAGATGGAAAAGTTGCACCAGATTTGCAAGCCACACTTACTGAAGTACGTAAAACTGTGAAATCAAGCGAATCAATTTTGTCGAGTGATGCACCAATGCAGCAAGATGTTCGCCGTGCGTTACAGCAAATGACGCGCGCCGCAGCATCGTTGCAATTAATGGCGGATTATATTGAACAACATCCAGAATCTTTGATTCGCGGCAAATTACCAGAGGATGATGATGATAAATAAGATTACACACCCAGTGTCACTGGGTCGTCGACTACTGGGATGTGTCACATTTGTGGCTTTACCGTGGCTTCTCAGTGCCTGTAGCAGTTCGCCAACACCGAACTATTATACGCTTTCACCTCAGGTAACGCCTTTGGCCAGCTCGAATGTTCGAGTCATTGAGGTGCTTCCTGTGGCGTTGCCCGACCGCCTCAACCGTATTCCGTTGGTCTTGCAGCAACCTTCGGGCGAATCCAAGGTACTCGACAATGATCGCTGGACCTCTACCTTTAGCTCTGAACTGCGTGATAGTCTGTCGGCTGGATTACAACGTAAGCTGGGCGCCGTCGATCGCTACAGCAGCGGTATGACTGGCGGGCAGGTCTCGTATCGTATTGCAACCGACTTTTCTCATTTCGATATCATCAGCGCGGGTAATGGTGAAAAGATGAAATCGAATGCTCGTATGATTGATGTGGCGGTGGCCTGGATTATCAAACGACAAGAACCGATCAATGCACCTGTGAAAACCCCAGCGGCGGGAAGTGCGGAAATTGCCGATCGTCAAATGAGTTGTCGTATGACCTTTCAGCAGCCAGTGGCATCTGGTGCAGGTGATATTCAGGCAACTGTGCGTGCTTCTAGTATGGCAATGGAACGTGTAATTGATGCTGTGGCGCAGTCCGTAGTCGCCACCGAAGCCAAAACACGTCCTACCATTCAGGGCGTACGTTGTTCGTAAAACTTCAGCATCATTAAAAAAGCCTCACGCGTTGAGGCTTTTTTTATCGAGATGATCAAATCGCCTTAAAAGACTCGTTAGTCAAGAATTCTAGGGTTTTATAGATTGACTCTGTTGTGATACCGCTGTACGTTCTATTTAGTTCTTTTTTGGAACTTAAAATTAGGCTTAGGTTTTATATTGATACGGCTGAAAAAATAAATAGATTCGATTAACTACATGATGAAAGAATTTGCGAGGAAAATAACATGAACCCACATCAAATGACGGGGCTTGAAATGATGCAAGCATTTCAAAATGGCTTGGTTCCAGCTCCTGGAATTTCAAAAACCATGGGAATAGGTGAGTTGGTCGAAGCCGAGTTTGGCCGAATTGTCATGCGTGCATTAGCCGATGAGCGTCATACCAATCCTTTAGGTGGCGTACATGGCGGATTTGCCGCAACTGTTTTGGATTCTGTCACTGGATGTTCAGCGCATTCGGTTCTGGCTGCTGGAGAAGGCTATGGGACCACCGATCTGGCCATAAAAATGTGCCGTCCAGTACCGTTTAATACGCCGCTCATAGCAGAAGGGAAAGTAATTAACATCGGAAAAAACCTGATTATTTCTGAAGGCTATTTGCGTGATGAAGAAGGAAAACTCTATGCGCATGCCACCGCAACCAATATGATTTTGCGTGCCAAATCAGCCTGAAAACAGCATTAAAATAATATTTAGATGCGTGACATCAATTTATTTTTTAAAAATGAAATAGAAAATTAGACTTTATCTCATCATCCGGTTCGCGAGTGTCGAATAGCAGAACCGGATTATTTGAGCATTTAAAGCTTGAACATTAACAGGCATGGCTAAAATGTGGTGCCAATAACTGTAGTCCACGGGTAATGTCGTGCAAAGATGAGCCATTCATCCAGAAGGATTTCTTTAATATCAAGGTTGTCATAATACTGTCGGCCTGATCTTCATCATTTAGGTTACATACAAGGCCGTAGCGATTTTCTAAAATCTTATTATTTTCAATAAACTGAATATAGTAAGCATGTAAATCCTGTGCATAGCCGAATACTGCATCACGTTGTTTTTTCATTGTTACGCTCCACCAGATATTGTTGATAATTTGATCTGCTCATGGCTATTGTTATGCAAAAGTAAAACGTCGTCAACTTGAATTTGTAACGAATTCAAGATAGATTAATAAAATACGATGAATGGTCAAGCGAGGAGGAGAATGATGGCTGAACAACATAAAAATGAGCACGGCGGTGCACGGGCCAATGCGGGTCGAAAGGCAAAATTTCAGGAACCCACTAAGGTGATTCGTGTGCCTGAGTCGCAAGTGGCATTTATTAAACAATGGCTGCTCGATAATTTAAAAACCAATAACCTGGTCGATTTTAAAACTTCGATCAAGGCACAGGCGATTCAGCCCAATACCGCCAAAATCTATCAGATTCCACTTGCCACTGAGCGTGTTGCGGCAGGTTTTCCGTCGCCGGCACAAGATCACGTCGAACAGGGACTCGATTTAAACGAATATCTGATTCGTAACGAAAGTGCGACGTTTATTGTGAAGGCCAATTCGCTTTCTATGCTCGATGCAGGTATTGATATCGACGATCCACTGATTGTTGACCGTAGCCTTCCTGCAAAATCGGGCGATATTGTGATCGCCATGGTCGACAATGAATTTACGGTCAAACGCTTGATGATCGATCATCATTTTCAGCCTCCAAAAATCTGGCTAAAAGCCGAAAATCCTGACTTTCAAGATATTTATATCGATGAAGGCCAAGAATTGGTGATTTGGGGTGTAGTGACTTACAACCTTAAACGAATGCGATAAGTCCATGAAACAGCGTATTTTTGCGCTCGTCGACGTCAATAATTGTTACGTCAGTTGTGAGCGAGTATTCGACCCCAAATTACATCAACGCCCAGTGGTTGTTTTGTCTAATAACGATGGCTGTGTCGTGTCACGCTCTAAAGAAGCCAAGGCATTGGGCATTAAAATGGCAGTTCCGCTTTTTCAGATTCAGCATTTGATTCGTCGGCATCACGTGGCTGTGCTTTCGAGCAACTATGCACTGTATGCCGAAATGTCCAGACGCTTTATGAATATTCTGGCTAACTTTGTCGGGCCGAACGATCAGGAAATCTATTCGATTGATGAATGTTTTTTGGAGCTGACCGACCATCAACACAGAGAAAATCTCAGTCAATATGCACGCCAGATTTTAAAAACCGTACAGACATGGTTAGGACTACCGTGCTGTATTGGTATTGGTTACTCAAAAACTCAAGCCAAAATGGCCAATCACCTCGCCAAAACCCATGCTGCATTTGATGGTGTCTGTAACATGGTCGATGAAGACCCCTGTGTGATTGAAGATTTGCTGGCTCACACCGATGTAGGGGAGGTGTGGGGCGTCGGACGCAAGCTACAAAAGCGTCTTGAACAAATGCAGATTTGCAGTGTGATGGATTTGGTTGAAGCTGATGATAAGCGACTCGGTCAACATTTTTCAGTGATGCTTGAAAATACAGTCCGTGAGCTTCGAGGGATATCTTGTATTGAACTTGAACATCAAGTGCCCGATAAGCAGCATATTATTAGTAGCCGTAGCTTTGGACAACCTGTTAAGGATTTGCAAAATCTGAGTGAAGCCTTAACGCAGTTTACCCAGCGGGCTGTAGAGCGGCTTTATGCACAGCGCCTGTTATGTAAATCGATCGGTGTTAGTATCCGTACCAACCGCTTTCAAGACGCTGAGTATTTTCATCCCTATACGATTGTCCATTTGAGAGATTACACCGACAATCTGCTGGAAATTAATAAAGCGGTTCAATATGGATTAAAGTGTATCTTTAAAGTAGGGCACAGCTACAAAAAAGCCGGTATTACGCTACTAGATGTAATTCCTCGGCAGCAATATGTACCAGATCTGTTTTTCGATGCACAGAGCACCATTAAAAATCAAAAATTACTGGATATATTGATACAAATAAACAAAGAGCATGGCAAAGATCGAATTGTTTTGGCTCCTTTGACGAATAAGCAGCCTCGACCTTGGAAAATGAATCAGGCACATAAATCGCCCAGTTATCTTACTCAGTGGGCGGATGTGCTGAGGGTGCAATGATTAAATTTTAAGTAATGGTTTTGGTAAAAATAACCTTGTTTTTTGATTATAATGAAAGAATAAAAGTATATTTTTTCTTTAAATTGAAAAAATTGTCACTAATTTGGCTTTAAGTGAAAAAAAATTTAAAAAATGAAATAAAAAAGTGATTTTAAGGGAAACAATCCCACCCTGATTTTCCTACACTATATCTCAAGGGTGTGATAGGGATCGAAAAGAGTAGCATGCACCAAAACGTATAACGTTAGTGTGTACTCACCCAAAAGGTCTCGATTCGGCTTAGGACGCTATAGATCAAGAGTTTATAGGCAAAAGGTTACAGCTTACAAAGCTTTAATTGTTGAAGTTAAACATATTGTTTTCCCTAAACACCCTCAAGATTTTAAAAGAATATAAAACATTATAAAAATCTAACATTCAGCATTTATATACTTTCTTCATCTTCATCTTCATCTTCATCTTCATCTTCATCTTCATCTTGACGCAAAATAGAACAGACCAGCCCAAATTGATTTTGAACTTTAGTCGCGCAGATCTGATCAGTCACAGCCACTGCCAGAAAAATCATTTAAACTCTAAGCATCGAATAAAAATGCGAAATGGATAAAGCAACATCATGAAATTTCCTCCTCAACAAAAAATTGCAGCAACCTATATGCGTGGTGGTACCAGCAAAGGTGTATTTTTTAATTTAAATGATTTGCCCGTTGAGGCGCAGGTTGCAGGAGCCGCTCGCGACCAGCTTTTGCTGCGTGTGATTGGAAGTCCCGATCCCTATGGCAAGCAAATTGACGGCATGGGCGGTGCAACATCAAGTACCAGTAAAACGGTCATTCTCGCCAAAAGTCAACAACCCGAGCATGATGTTGATTATTTGTTTGGACAGGTTTCGATTGACCAACCGTTTATCGACTGGAGCGGTAATTGCGGCAATTTAACCGCAGCAGTGGGTGCCTTTGCGATTCGTCAGGGATTGATTGACCCAGAGCGAGTTCCAGACAACGGACACTGCACAGTACGCATCTGGCAAAAAAATATTCAAAAAACCATTATTGCCCACGTGCCGATCACACACGGTGTGGTACAAGAAACTGGCGATTTTGAACTCGACGGAGTTACTTTTCCCGCCGCAGAAGTTCAGATCGAATTTTTAGATCCTGCCGAAGACGGTGAGGATGGCGGGGCAATGTTTCCAACGGGTCAAGTTGTCGATGATCTAGAAGTGCCTGGAGTTGGAACGTTTAAAGCCACATTCATCAATGCAGGCATTCCGACCATCTTTTTAAATGCAGCAGAACTGGGCTATACAGGTACCGAATTACAAGATCAGATTAATAATGATGTTGCTGCGCTGGCGCGTTTTGAAACCATTCGTGCCCATGGAGCAGTCAAAATGGGGCTTATCAAAGACATTTCAGAAGCAGCATCACGCCAGCACACACCGAAAATTGCGTTTGTTGCGCCGCCGCAGTCCTATCAGGCATCGAGCGGAAAAACGGTTGAGCTATCCGATATCGATTTACTGGTGCGCGCATTATCGATGGGTAAATTGCACCATGCCATGATGGGAACCGCCGCAGTCGCCATTGGTACTGCCGCTGCCGTACCGGGAACGTTGGTACACACAGCTGCTGGTGCCATACCACGTGAAGCGGTTCGATTTGGTCATCCATCGGGTACCTTACGTGTTGGTGCAGAAGCAGTACAAGACACCAGCGGACAATGGCAAGTGAAAAAAGCAATTATGAGTCGTAGTGCCCGTGTTCTGATGGAGGGTTTTGTTTATGTGCCTCAGTAATATGTATCAGGCTTAAACTAACTGTTGCTGTCTGACGCACTGAGTTGGCCTTCAGCAATGAGCTGTTCGGCCATCTCTTTCGTTTTTTTCAAGCCGGGCATTCGATATTCGGTATGCCCGTAATCTTGAATCGATTTCCAGCGGCCTCCCCACGTTAAGCCTACCGACTCTGCAACTTCACCATAAAGCTGATAGCCACGCATGGCCCACGGATCACGCTCCGAAATTACGACTTTGCCGTTACGTTTAAATGCCACATCGGCGGCTAGGCCAAATTGATGATAGCTTTGATAGCCCCGGGCACGCGTGGTATTGGGGTTGCCAGACAAGAAGTTCTGTCGCTCAGGGCTACGGTATCCTTCGAGTAATACCAATTCATAGCCATGGCGCTCTTTCATGATTTTAAACACCATCAACAAACGTTGTTTGTAACGTGGATTCATCTTGTCCCATTTACGATCAACAAACTGGGTATCCATAATCAGACTATGGTGCCCAATGCCTTCGGCCTCCGCTGTGATACTCGGTTCTGCAGGCCGGCTACTGGCATATTGCTGTTCGAGCTGATTGGCCTCAACAATTGCAGCTTCAATCAAGGATTGATCGACTTCAGGTGGAGGTGTGAGCATTTCACCATTTAAGAGCGTATAGATTTGTGGATCGACTTCTTTTAGATATTCGGCTTCAATTTTGCTTGAGCTGACTGGTCGTGTAAAAGCAAACACCAGCACACTACTAAACAATAGTAATCCTGCAATTAAAATCCACCATTGCTGCAAATGCCATTGCGACTGTAATTGCTGCGATGACGATGCTGCATGCATGCGCTGTACCATCGTTTTAGCATGCTGGATTTTATGTTTACTTTGGGGGAGAAGTGTTTGAAGCCATTGTTTCGCTTTGAAGCGCAGCTCGTATGACATAAACAGTGTCAATGTCACTGCCACTGCAATAAAACCCAAAATAATCAGAATGATCATAGATGAGACTTAACTTGCCTCTGCAGGTTTTGCTGGCGCAGCAGTTGAAGGCTCGGCTGTAGAATCTGTTGTCGGCTTCGTAACTGGCGCGGCAACATCATGATTGGTTTTAGGCTCTGCTGTATTGGCTTTTTTGGGTGTCGTTTGCGCCGCAGGTTTAGGGGATGTTGCTGTTTTCGGTGTCGCATGTAGCGATTGATCAAATGGCGAAACACGTTGAACCGGCGCAGCTGCGGGGGTATGCGAAAAAAGTTTGCTGAGCTCACTGTCTTTCGGCTGTGCGATTTCAGTGTCGGCTTCATCGCCCGTTGTCGTGGTTACATGCGCGGTTTCTGAACGTGCAGGTGTTTCCACATCCTGACGTAAGCTAGGTGGATTCGGCGTAATTGGAACCACAACCTCGTCGGCTTGTGAATGTGCCGAAGATGAACCCATAGAAGGTTGTAAAACCAGAAAAAATCCCATTAAAGTGACGCCAACGCCGGTCATGAACCCCACAAGACCAAACATAAAAGGTGAAGCTGATTTTTTTTTAGATGTTTGTAATATACGTAATGAAGTCGGTTTTTCTTGTGCCATATCCGTGCCTTTTAAGGTAAGTAAATGGTGATATGTGCTTCTTCAGCAGGCGCGGAAACCACATTCTGATAAGGTGCAAGTGAGCTATTCGCCTGATGCCCCAACATATATTTGAGTCCGCCAAAACTCAAAAGTGCAAAAATCAGTAAAATAATTAAAATCCAAAAAAATGGCAGCTCACCATGAATCATATTTCGAATTTGATCGGGAATAGCCGCAAAAGGTGAGAAGGCTGCCTTTTTACCCTTTAAGTAGTCAATTTCATCTCCAACCCGTGCCACTAAATGATTCAGACTTTCAATCGATTCAATCCGATATTTGCCCTGAAATCCGAGCAATAAACAATAATGAAAGACTTCTAAAGACGCGAGACGCGCTTTCCCTTTACTGCGTAGTTGTTCTAGTATTTCAAAAAATTGATAGCCAGCAAGCTGTGAACCGAATAGGCTTAATTGCAATGGACTGATCAGCCATGCATTTTGCAAGTGAAAGAAACTTGGATCTTGCTGAGTCACAATCGTTTCATCTATCAGCGCACAAAAAGCATATTTAGCATCGTGGATATCATCGGCTGAAAAATGCAGCTTTTTAGCTTGCTGTTCAAAGCGATTGAGTAAGTCGACAATTTTCTGGCGGAATTCTTGTACATCCGACGGGATATACTGATTTCGAATGAGGAAAACAATATAAAACCCATCATGTAACAAATCGACCAGATTGACACTTTGCTGCTGACTGTATTGATTGGGTGCTGAAAAATCACCGCCGATTTTGCCATCGTCAAATAGTGAAGGGGCACCAGTAGGTTGGCTCATCCAGATTCTCCTTAGGCGTTCATCACAGCAATCAATTCAATGCTAATATCTTGAAAACCCGATGGAACGTATAAACAGATCGATTCGGATTCCAGCATGCGTTGATACAGATCGTGATGTGGTTCAATTTCGAAATAACTTACCCCAGAGCGCACGGGAATAGCGGTCGGCACCTGCATCAGATGATGCAATGGTATGGCAGGTAGGGCTGCCACCACGCGTTGCTCGACATCCACTGTACTGCCCACTTTAAAGCGTAACGGCACGATCTGAACCAGTTCGTGGGTTTGCATCATGCTGCTCGACACTGCGATATACAGCCGTGTATCTCGGGTGATTTTGTCTGATTCAAGACTACCCAACCAGTAAGAAGGACGAATTTCCTTAAGCGCAATACTGATATATCGACTCGAAATAATCGTATCTAGCAAATCGCGTAAAATGACATCCAGCTCTTGAAAACTATGCTGTAATTGATGATGGCGATATGAAGGCAACTGATCGACTTCATAAGCGGTTGAAAACGTCAGTAAAGACCCTGTTAGGCGTAACAACTCAAAGAAAAGCCGCTCTGGATGAATTTGAGGATACTGCAAAAAATGGCTTAATGTGGCATGTGCTGTATTCAGTGCATTGACCAACCAGAACGAGACAATATCGCCAGAGCGAAATTCGATGAGTTTCTGTTCGTTTTCGCGATTGTTGGTCTGAATCGTTTTAATTTTGGCGCGAATGACATTCAGCGTACGTTTTAAATTAGAGGTTAAGGCCTCTGAAGCTTCGATATGGAGTAGCGGTGCAATAAACTTCTGATCCAGTTCGAAAGCGCCAGAGCTATGACGTTTGATGCGTCCAATCGGGAGGTATAAAAAACCCTCTAACTGGCTGATTGGATCTGCGACTGGATCGAGTAAGCGTAATACGGCACGACGTCGGAGTAAGGTGATGTCGGCAGGTTGAGCATCGGTAAACAAGTCATGGGTATGTGCAAGATGCGATGCATAACGCCCCGAATGCTGCTGTTCTTGATCATGACTCATGTTCTTTTTATTGGGTTGAACCACAGGTAGCGTCAGATAAATCGTCATTTCACCACGGAAATTCAGATCATCAAGTAACAAAGGTTCCGGCAATAAATCTGTACTCGGTGCGTGATAAATCTCGCCGTCTTGCCAAATCATTTCAATGCTTTCGAGTGTCAGCACGTGCGTACCGAGTTGTAACTCGTCAAAACGCAGTTGCCGAATACCATATGCAAATGGAATGGTTGACCGAATGGTTTGATTCAGGCGCTGCTCATGATAGCTATCCTGAATTTGAAAATGCTGTGGACGTAAAAACAATCCTTCGCCCCAGAGGATTTTTTCTGCTTTAAACATATGTTTTTACCCACATTTATTCGTATTCATTTTGGGTTTGAACACCCAATGCATCATGTATTTGTTGAAGCGGATGTTCATCCTTAATCACTTGGGCCAGCCATTCGTGTAGCGGCATCTGACTCCATTTAATGGTTTTTTGCAGCATATAACTGACAGGGCTATGCGGTTCATTGGTTTGAAAATAGTCCGAAATTTGCTGTAGTACGCGAATGGCCTGTTCGCGGTTTTCAATATGGCTTTGAGCTACTGGCTGAAACTGTGAGGATACAGGCTGTGCTACAGGGTGGTTAGTTTGCTCTAAAGCGACAACATCATTGTGATTTTGATCAGATGTGGAGGAGGTTTGGCTTGGCGCAGTATCGAACGTATCGGCCTTATAAATTTTACGCAGGGTCACATCAATTCCCTCCAGACTCGAATCAATTGCAGCATAGCTTGGCGCATCAAGCCCCATATGTGTATCAAGTACCTGTTTTAAGGTATGCCATTGCTCAAGAATTTCTTTAAATGACTGATAGTTTTGATATTGAAAACTTTTTGAAGTGTTAAACAGCGCTTGCTCAAACACTTCGAGTTCATTTGGTGTATCTGAATCGGAGTATTCATCGCTTTGCTTTCTACGAATATTCTGATGGTAAAGAAAACTTTCGTATTGCAGCAATGCATAATGAGGTGCTGTATTGATCAGAGGTACTTTTTTTACAAGCATTGGAAGCTGATTAATTAATCCCTGTAATAGCCCCAAACGCTGGTCTAAATCCTGATCTTCAATCACCGGATGAATCGAATCCCAGTAACGATCGAGGAGCAGATGACTCAGCTCTACGCCTTTGGCAATACCTTCAAATCCAGCCAGATTTGCCCAGCCTTCAATGAGCCAAGTGAGTAAACGAATATCTTTGGTGTGCTGTTGCAATAAATCTGTCGATGTCTCAATGACCAATTCCCAGTTGGCCTGTTTGGGTGCGGTAACCCAATCTCCCTGATCAAGCAGCAGATCATCTTGTGTTCTGGCCTGCTTGATCCGATGAAATTCATTAGAGAATGAATAATCCTCTCCACATGGCGAGTGTTCAGTAATTGGATTTAGCAATTCTGACAAATTTAGTTGCATAACATTACTCTATAGACTCACGCTTCAGACACTTTAGTCGTTTTGACGACACGTTTTTTACTCGATTTTTTTTCAACAGGATCAAGCTGGTAGACGATTTCATCGTCTTGGGTATCTATTACAATTCGTTTTGGTAGGTTTTGATCGGCCAACGCCATCAAAATGTGGGTGGCAAGTGCTGGTAATACACTTGCATTTAAAATGTGATCAACATTACGCGCACCACTATCGACTTCGGTACAACGCATCAAAATGAGTTCAACCACATCATCTGAATACTCCACCTCTGTACTGTACTGGGCCGTCAAACGGTGAACAATTTTATCGAGTTTATGGCGGATAATCTGAATCAGTAACTCATCGTGCAATGGAAAATAGGGCACAATTCGCATACGTCCTAAAAATGCCGGTTTAAAGTGCTGATACAAACTTGGTTTAAGTTGTTCAATCAATTCAATCGCGCTTGGCCATTCCTCGACTGGGCGGTTAATACACGTTTTCATGATGCTGCTTGAACCTGCATTTGAGGTTAGAATGAGGGTGGTATTTTTAAAGTCGATTAACCGGCCTTCACCATCCTCAAGCATGCCTTTATCAAACACCTGATAAAACAGCTCTTGAACATCGCTATGGGCTTTTTCAATTTCATCGAGTAATACCACGCTGTACGGATGACGACGCACAGCTTCGGTTAACACGCCACCTTGACCGTAACCGACATAGCCTGGAGGCGCACCTTTTAGGGATGAAACGGTATGTGCTTCTTGGTATTCAGACATATTGATGGTAATCAGGTGTTGTTCACCACCATAAAGCTCATTTGCAAGTGCAAGTGCAGTTTCTGTTTTACCGACACCACTTGGCCCTACCAGTAAAAATACGCCTTGTGGCTTATTGGGATCTTCCAAACGAGCTTTAGAGGTTTTAATTCCCTGCACGAGCTGTTCAAGCGCATAGTCTTGTCCCATTACGCGCTGTTCTAATTTATCTTTGAGCGTCAGGATATGTTGAATTTCGTCATGCACCATATTACCCACTGGAATACCGGTCCAGTCGGAAATAATCTGGTTAATCATCTGTGCAGTCACACGTTCAAACACCAATGGCTCATTGCCCTGAAGCTGTTGTAAGCTATTACGCAATGGCAAAAGCTGAGCTGAATAATCCTCTAAATTTTCATTATTTTTTTGAATATCCTGAATTTTTTTAACCAGTTCAAGCTCTTGCTGCCAGCGTGCATGTACGGCTTGGATCTGATGATTTACAGCTTGAATATCCTGATTCAAGCTGTTTAAACGCTGCTCATGTGCCGCAGAGTGGCGATGCTCATGCGTTAATAAATCGTGTTCAAGTTGAAGATTATGTAGCTCGGCCTGTAGCTGATCGAGCATCACCGGCTGTGCATTTTGTGTCAGTGCGACACGCGCTGCGGCGGTATCGAGCACACTGATGGCTTTGTCAGGCAGCTGACGACCGCTGATGTAGCGATGCGAGGCTTGTACGGCTGTTACAATCGCCTCATCGTCGATATGTAAATTAAAATGCTGCTGCATGACTGGAATCATGGCGCGCAGCATGTCAACCGCAACTTCTTCAGACGGTTCTTCAACTTTAATGACCTGAAAGCGGCGGCTGAGCGCAGCATCTTTTTCAAAATATTGTTTGTATTCTGCCCACGTGGTTGCTGCGATTGTTCGAAGCTCACCCCGCGCAAGGGCAGGCTTTAAAAGGTTGGCAGCATCATTTTGCCCGGCTTGTCCGCCTGCACCAATCAGGGTATGTGCCTCGTCAATGAACAAAATAATAGGATGCGTCGAAGATTGAACTTCTTGAATCACTTGTTTTAAACGATTTTCAAATTCACCTTTTACACTTGCGCCTGCTTGTAGCAGCCCCATATCCAAGGTATGCAGGTGTACATTGAGTAGGGCACTCGGTACCTGACCCTGTGCAATCTTGAGTGCAAGCCCTTCAACCACCGCGGTTTTTCCCACGCCTGGTTCACCAGTTAAAATCGGATTGTTCTGACGTCGACGCATCAAAATATCCAGCATTAAGCGAATTTCATTTTCACGGCCAATTACAGGATCAATTGCACCATTTTTAGCTTTATCGGTTAGATTGATGGTGTATAAATCGAGTGCTGGCGTTTTTTGTTTGGTATCTGACGCTTTTGCAGGAACAGGATTAACGTCTTCGTGATGAATATTTTCTGGGCTGTGTTCACACTCTTCGAGAAACTTATGTTTGAGTAATTCAACTGGAATATCCTCAAAACGTTCCGATGCACGAATCGCAATTTGATAAAGATCGGCTGCTGTTAATAGCGCGACCAATAAGTGGCCACTTCGAATAATCGGGGTTTGATCTGCTGATGCAACTAACCAAGCCTGTTCCAATAATCGAACAATTGATTTTGAGAAAATTGGCGTGCGATTATTTCCCTTAGGCAGGGTGTTAAGTGATTGATTTAAATCACTTGAAAGTTCATCTAAATTAATTTTGTATTTGTTTAGTAAAATTTTTAAATCGTTATTGCTGCTTTGATTTAAAAGCTCTAAAAACAGGTGTTCAATTTCAATTTCAAAGTTTTGTAACAAAATACATGAGTTTGCTGATTTTTCTAATGCTGTCCGAGAGTTACTCGATAATTTGGTAATTAGAATTTTTAAATTGCTCATCATAAATCTCAGGTCGTTTTATTAATATTTACTAGAATCTTGAATAAGAAAATTCACATCTTCTAAAAAATAAAACACCATTTTTTATGTATAATTTATTGATTTTAAATAAATTATACTTTTTTAGGTGCGTTTTGCTTTTTTATTCTACCGAAAAAAAACATTAATGGGTAGATGAAGTTGATTGTATTAAACTCTCTTGTATTGATTATTGATTGCGTGTTAAATAAAGTTTTAAAATAAATAGACAGATTAGTCTTGACGAGCTTGGTGTGTTTTTTGATAGAATCCGCACGTTCGAATTTTATAAAAATTGATGAGCAGATTTGTGATTGACAAAAAATTGTAATGTCTTTCCCTAAAAAATTTAAATGATTAAGAGGCATATTTTGAGAAAAAGTATTGTATTTTCAGTGATTTTAGTTGGCTTAACATTTTTAAATTCTGCTCATGCAAACGATGAAAATATTAAGCTGAAAAAGAGCTGTATACGTGATTATCCGCAGGCTGCAGGGCAAACAGATCAAGCCCTACTTTCACTTTATGCACAAGTGTGTGATAAAAAAAATGCCGATCGTAAAAATGATTTATTGGCTCAGGCTGCGATGCGTTTTCATCAGATCGGACAAAATATGAATGCGCTGTATTTAGTCAATCAACTCAAGCAGCAGAATGTTCGCGGAAATCTCCTCACAGACGTCACTTTCTTATCGAGCGTTGCGATTGCCAATACAAGTTTAAAAGAGATGCGTAACACTGAAATGCGTTTTCTCACTGAAGATATGACTTATCCACCCGCGAAAGAACTTGCCGACGCGATTAAAAGTGCTGTTCCTGCGCCAGACACCTCAAACCTCAAACCCATCACCGATGAATCACTCAGAAATAAAGCACGTGCCCAACGTGTAGCTGCAACGTCCAGCGCGAAGCGTTCTACAAAAAGTACGCCTAAACCAAAAGCGTCAAGCCCGGCTCCAGCCAAAGCCGCCGCTCCCGCATCGAAATCAAGTGCAAGTCCATTTGATTCTTTAAAGTAATTTGACACAGGAAAATTGACCATGGCGAAAAGAGAAAGCGTACAAAAGAAGCTTCAACGAATTCGACCACCACGTGTACAACTCACCTATGACGTTGAGATTGGTGATGGCAAAGAAGCAAAAGAGTTGCCATTTGTGGTAGGCGTAATGGGAGATTTTTCTGCGGCGTCAGAAGTTGAAAAAACCAAATTAAAAGATAAAAAATTTATTAACGTTGATTTAGACAATATTGACGATGTGATGCAATCCATGGCACCTCGTGCCGCGTTTGATGTAGGGAATACCTTAACTGAACAAGGCGGACGAATGCATGTGGATTTAACCTTTAATTCGATGGATGACTTTCGCCCAGAGCATGTGGCTCAACAAGTTGAGCCATTACGTAAGCTGGTCGAAGCACGTGAGCGTCTGACCGATTTGCGTAATAAAATTTCGAATAATGAGCGACTTGAAGATTTACTCGATGAAGTGCTGAAAAATACTGATCAAGTGCGTAAATTAAGCAATGAGGTGGATCATGAGTAATTCACAACTGGCCAATACAGCGGCAGCAGTCGAGACTCAAAGTACACCTTTGCTCGATTCAATTGTCGAGCAAAGCCGCATTGCTCGTAATGATGAAGAGCATACACGTGCCAAAAGCCTCATTGGTGAATTGGCCAAAGAGGTGATGGCGGGTACCATTACCGTCTCTGAAAACATGACCTTGTCAATTGACAAACGAATTGCAGAGATTGATGCCTTGATTTCGCAGCAGCTCAGCGAAATTATGCATCATGAAAAGTTTCAAAAAATTGAATCGACTTGGCGTGGACTCTACTATTTCTGCCAAGAAACACCGTCAAATCCATTAATCAAAATCCGCATGCTCAATACCACAAAAAAAGAGCTGATCAAGGATTTTCAGGGTGCAACCGATTTCGATCAAAGTACCTTGTTTAAAAAGATTTATGAAGAAGAATATGGCTCTTTTGGGGGTGCACCTTATTCGGCGTTGATTGGTGATTTCGAGTTTGACCGCACGCCATCGGACATGTATCTGCTTGAGCAAATTTCACATGTAGCTGCTGCGGCTCATGCGCCGTTTATCTCGGCTGCCGATCCAAATATGTTTGGATTGGAGTCTTATACAGATATTGATCGCCCTCGTGATGTATCGAAAATTTTTGAAACGGCCGAATATGTACAATGGCGTTCGTTTCGAGACAGTGAAGACGCGCGCTATGTAGCGTTGACGATGCCACGTGTTTTGGGTCGTCTGCCGTATCATCCGAAAGAAGGTACAGCCACTGAAGGCTTTAACTTTGCAGAGGATGTGACAGGTCAAGATCACCACGATTATTTGTGGATGAATGCCGCTTATGCCTTTGGTACTCGACTCACCAATGCGTTTGATTTACACGGCTGGTGTGCCGCGATTCGTGGTGTTGAAGGTGGCGGATTGGTCGAAGGCCTGCCTGTACACACCTTTAAAACGCATGACGGCGAGGTGGCATTTAAATGCCCAACTGAAATTGCGATTACAGACCGTCGTGAGAAAGAGCTGAGCGATTTAGGCTTTATTCCGTTAGTACATTGTAAAAATACCGATTACGCTGCATTTTTTGGTGCGCAATCGACACAAAAACCGAAAAAGTACGACAGTGATACTGCAAATGCCAATTCCGCATTGTCGAGTCAAATTCAATACATCATGGCCGTATCGCGTATTGCACATTACTTAAAAGCAATGATGCGCGATAAAGTCGGAAGTTTTGCTTCAGCAGGGAACGTAGAAGCCTTCTTGAATGAATGGCTGTCTCAGTATGTATTGCTTGATGATGGAGCTTCACAAGAAGCAAAAGCGCAATACCCACTTCGTGAGGCATCTGTAAAGGTTGTAGAAGATCCGGCACAACCGGGACACTACAAATCGGTGGTCTTTTTAAGACCCCACTTCCAGCTGGATGAGTTGTCAGTTTCTTTAAGACTAGTCACGGAACTTCCGCAGTCCTCAAATTAGAGAACAGCTCATAATAACTTTAAATTACAATAGGATAATTTTGAAATGAAAGATATATACGTTCAATTTCGTGGTAAATACAAGGTGGACGGCGAGTCACGTGATGCTGAGCACAAAGACTGGCTAGAAGTCAATTCATGGGCTCATAACATTCGTCAGCCAAAATCAGCAACTTCAAGTAGCGTCGGTGGTCATACAGCAGAACGTGTTGAACACTCAGACATGCTCTTTGTAAAAGATTTGGATGCAACAAGTCCAAAACTTTGGGAAGCATGTTCAGCGGGTTACACTTTCGACGAAGTACAGATCGACTTTTACCGTGCCAATGGCGACAAACGAATCAAGTACTTGCAGATTAAATTGAAGCATGTCTTGGTATCAAGCGTGACACCAACTGTAAATGAAGAAGGTGTACCGACTGAAACGTTTGGTCTTAAGTACGCAGCAGTAGAGTGGACTTACAACCAGCAAGACATCAATGGTACAGCCAAGGGTGCCGTTACCAAGAAATGGTCGTTGTCTAACAACACCGCGTCTTACGCAGCATAATCCATTAACTTTGAGCTGGATAGAGAACAATTTCGATTGTTCTCTATCTGGTTTTTCATGTTTGAGAAAATGAATCTAGATCACTTATATCCATTTGGATTTCGTTCGACACTGTTTGATCGACTTGCCCCTGAACAAGAAGACTTAAGCGGTTTGTCCGTACAACAATTGCGCGAATCTGTGGCACGTGATTTAGAAGATTTGCTCAACAGCCGCATTGCAAAAATGGACCATGTCATGGATCACTATCCATTGGCTCAAAAATCTATTTTGCAGTTTGGCATTATCGACTTTGTCGGTTTATCGACAGCCAATCCAATGGATCGGGAAAAAATCTGTCAATCGATCGAGCAATCGATTGCCGCACATGAGCCTCGCTTAAAGCAGGTCAAGGTCGAGATGTTGCTTGATGGTCATAATATGGGCGCATTGTGTTTGAGTATTCAGGCCTATCTGAATATCCATCCATTATATGAACCAGTGGTATTTGATGCCTTGCTGAAACCAACCACACAACAATATGTAATTTCTGCTCAAAGCTAAGTGGAGCTGCTGTGATAGAAGAACTTTTACCCTACTATGAAAAACAGCTTCAAGAGTTTGGTCAGCAATCGCGTGAGTTTGCGCAGAAATATCCTAAAATTGCACAGCGTCTGGCGCTCAATCAAGAACAGATTGATGATCCGCATATCGAGCGCTTGATTCAGGCCTTTTCTTTAATTGCGGCGCGTATTGATAAAAAAATTACAGACAGCCACGACATTTTTACCCGCTCATTATTTGAGGTGATGTTTCCGCAATATTTGCGACACTTTCCAGCCTGTAGTGTGGTGAGTTTTGATGATCCTCAGAAACTCAAACAATTGACCGAGCCACATCTTATTCCGGCACAAACACGTTTGAAATCGCGTAGCTTTCGAGGCGTGCAGTGCGAATTTAACACCACCTACGATGTACGCTTATTGCCCATTCAACTGGCACGGGTTGAATTCAAAACATTAGACAGTGCTCGTGCACACTTGAGCCAAAATGCCAGCTTTAATTTTCATTTTGATCTTTTAAATCCGGCGCAGACATGGCTGCTTGATGAACAATTACCGATTTATCTGGACAGTATTTCTAATTTTCCGCTTCAAGTACTCGATCAGTTATTTAAAACAGAGACCCAGTTTTCGATTACTGTAAACCGCCAGACGCATATTATTCCCAATCCATTTCAGATCATGGGCTTTGAAGAAGAGCAGGCCTTACTGCCGATTGATCAGCATACCCATCATGCTTATCGGTTGTTGATGGAATATTTTTGCTTTCCAGAAAAATTCAATTATTTAAAGCTTAATCTTTCTATACTCAAGTCGTTCTTGTCGGGCCAGTCTGATTTTGAGCTATCAGTTCATCTTAAACTCAACTTGAATGATACAGCGAGCGTTCGTAATTACTCTGAACTTGACACTGAAAACTTCAAACTCTTTACCACACCGATTATCAATCTTTTTGAAAAACAGGCCGAACCACAAAAGATCAATCATCAGCAACTTGAATATTCATTGTTGACCGATGCTCATTATCCTGATGCCTATCAGGTGTATGCTATTCAAAATATGCAGATGATTCGCGAGAAAAGTAATCAGGAACAGATCACCACACCTGTTTTACCTTTTTTCGCCATGAGTCATTATCACCCTCAGACGGTTAAGTTTTTTTATGCATTGAATCAGCAAAAAATAAGCAGTTCGAGCCGGATGCAGACCCGATTTACAATTGTTTCAAAACAGCTGGAACCATTTAATACGTCTTCAGACTACGTGAGTACGCAATTGTTGTGTTCAAACTGGGATCTTCCACACGAGGTCCTCGGACAAACACACACCACGCTCAATCTAAACAACAGTACGCTGGCACGCCGTGCAACGGTTTTAAAACGACCTACCATGCCGTATCAGTTTGAACAAAATAAAAATGAGCAGTGGCGAATTATTTCGCATTTATCACTCAATACGCTGGCACTCATGAAAGGCGATAGCCTGTCGCATTTAAAGGAACTTTTAGCGCTCTACAATTTGCCACATTCTAAAGAAAATACATTACTGATTCATGCCATCAAACAAATCCAATTTGAATTAACGCACAAGCTAGTCGAGGCCAAACCTTTTCCTATGTTTGTGCGAGGGATCAAAGCCAACGTTTATCTTGATCCTGCAGTTTTTCGTGGGCACAGCGTATATATTTTCAGTCAGTTGCTCAGTCATATCTTCAATTTAAAAGTTCAAATGAACAGTTTTGTCGATGTGGTGATTTGGGACAGTCAACGTCAACAGGAGTTATACCAATGCGTTCAGAACGTTGGTGGCAAAGCACTTCTGTAACAGAAAATCTGTTTCAGACACCTAAAAAATTCGAATTTATTCAGGCCATCCGTTTACTACGACATGTACCATTTCGCCTCAATCAGCGTCGCTGGGCATCGCATTTTTATTTTGGTACATCGTTAGAATTAGGTTTTCCTGCCACTGAAATTGAGCATCTGGCACAAGAAAATGATCGTATCGAACTGGTCAATCTGATTGTCGGCTTAACTGGAACGCAAGGCGCATTACCTTATACCTATACCAATAAAGTCAAGCGCAGTGCACGGCCTCAACGTAAAGAAACCCAAGCCTTTTTAGGCCTGTTTAACCACACTTTGTCTGCCCAGTATGTAGATGCCAGTCTGGTACATCATTTACCGCTGCGCTATGAAATTGAAGAAGAAAATCATTATTTAAAGATTTTGCATGCACTGAATGGCTATATTGCCGAGCAGCATCAGCAGCCAGAGTTAGACGAATACTTCGCAGAATTTGCAGGTTTAATGCAGGGGCAAAACCATACGGCTTATGCACTCAGTACCATGCTACGTTGTATTTTTAAACAGCAAGTAAAAGTTCAAGAGTTTATTCGGGAAAAGTTTGCCTTAAACGATACACAGAAAACTTCTTTAGGCGGACAAAACCCGAGCTTGTTGGGCGTGAATACCTTTTGTGGTGATCAAGTAGAGCAGATGGATGGCAAAATTGAGATCCAGATTGGCCCACTGCAACGTCAGGATTACTTGCGTTTTTTGCCATCTGGTGAGCATAGCCAGCGATTAAAACAAATTTTACAAACATGGAGTAACCCAACGCTATTGGTTGATGTACGTCTGATTTTAAAACATGAAGATGTACAACCATTTCAATTGAGTTCAGTGCATGAGCAGGGGCTAGGACAAGGTGCTTTTTTGATGTCGGCAGCATCTGGGCAAGATCGTGATGACACCTGCTATGCCTTGATCGGGGTGGTTGCATGATTAAAAAAATAATATGGGTGTTGCTGGGTGTTTTGCTACTGGTTATCAGTGTAGTAATTCTTTACTGGAAGGACAGTCAGTTTGATCCAAGCAGTACCGATTTATGGCTGTATCTGTTTGTACTGCCTCTTGTATTGGGGTTTTTGATCTTAAGTCCATGGCTTCTTTATCGCGCCTATCGTGCATATCAAAATCGTCAGCAGCAAGCTTCAATGCAGCCGCAACATGCTCAGGAAATACCTGCTCAAGCCGTGCAGGCAGAAGTGCCCGAGTGGCTTAAGCTGAATGTTTTTGCCGCATCTGCCTATGCCGCAAGTGGTGAAAACACGGATATTCTTGAGGCGATTGTGGCTTATCAAAGTCCAAGTTTAGATAGTGAGCTGACCAATTCTTATGGTTTGCCTATTTTGTCATATCGCATTACAGATTTGGATGTGGCTGACGATGAATCGGAGCTTGCGCTTCGTCAGCAGCGAATTTATAGCTTGATTCAGCATCAACTCGAACAGCATCAATCGGTGTTTGAGTCGATTGCCGCGCATTTAAATCGTTCTGCATTATTTTATGACACACAGGAAAGTTATGACTATCGTGTTCATCCTGGCTGGAAAAATGAGCAAGCCGATACACCTGAGCTTGAATCCGCGATATTTACGCCACCTGTACAGCAGCTCGATCGTTTAACGCTACAACTATTTTTGCCTGAAGACTTGCTACACATTTGGCAGGATGAGCATGCCAATTCGCTGATCTATGCACAGCTTACGCAGTACGGCTTAAATCCAGAGCAGCTCATGATTGAGTATCAATTTGTGAGTTCAGTTTCGGCTTATTCTAAATGGAACAGTTTACTTCGAGAAATTACAAGTAAACCAAATGAAGTGTATTGGGTGGCAGCAGTCGATTCGGAAATTGATCAGGATGTAATAGACGAGCGCTTCTGGCAAAAAGAAAACCACGTACCGGCCGAGTTTATCAGTAGCTGTTGTATAGCAGTAGAGACCGTGGTGATTGAAGGCTTAGAACCTATCAAGCATCTGAATGTCTGTAAAGCTGCTGCGCACGCTCACGCTGCACTTTGTGATTTAAATCTGGAAACACATGCGCAGTATGAAGCGGAAGATCCTTTTGTGTATGTGCTTGAGCCAGCAACACAATTCAATTTGAGCAAAAAACTCGATCATTTTTTTCAACAAACTTCAATCGAGGCGCATCACTATCTCTATCCGTGCGCGCTCAGTGCCGATACTCAGCAGGTGGCAAAAATCTATGCCACGATGCTGGCGATGCAAGCAACTCTCCCGCCGCTTAATGTGGTGGTGAGTACAACAGATCACACATTAACGGTCATTCAAAATCCAGTGGCTGAGGTTGAAACCAAGGATGAGGCTGCTGCATGACCTTAACTTTTTTTAATTTTAAATTTGAAATGAGAACACGATGTATACAATTTTAGGCTACTTGTGGCAGTACATCACTAATCCAAAAGCGATCATCGCACTGTCGTTGCTGGTGGCGCTAATTTCATCGTATTCATATATTCCCCAGACCATTTTCTGGATTTTGCTGGCTCTGTACGTGCTGATGTTGCTTGCATATGGCATCTACTGGTTAATTCAGCGTCGCCGACATGCCAAACAAGGAGAAGAACTGGCACAGGCGATTGAAAAAGAAATCGAAACAGAAACGCATTCACATAACAATAAAGACGAACTGCATTTGATGCAGCAACAAATGAAAGAGTCGGTTCAACTGATTCGTAAGTCTCGCCTTGGAGATAAGAAGGGCAACGCGGCATTATATGAGCTGCCGTGGTACATGGTGATCGGGAATCCTGCTGCGGGCAAAAGTTCTGCAATCTATAATTCTGGCTTAAAATTTCCTTTTGAAGAGAACCATCAGAAAATGGTCTCTGCGGGACTCAGCGGAACGAGAAACTGCGACTGGTTTTTTTCGACTGACGGTATTTTACTGGATACCGCGGGGCGCTACTCGGTGTACTCAGAAGATCACTCTGAGTGGTTGGGCTTTTTAAGCCTATTGAAAAAAAATCGCCCGAAGGCACCTGTGAATGGACTGATTGTGATTGTGAGTATTGCAGAGCTCATTAGTCAAAGTCCTGAAAGTTCGCTCAAGCTTGCGAAAAACTTACGTGCGCGTATACAAGATCTGACCGAAAAGCTTGAAGTAATTGTTCCGGTTTATCTGGTCTTTTCAAAGATGGATTTAATTGCAGGGTTCACCGAATTTTTCGATTGCTACGAGGCGCAAGAATACAATCAGGCTTGGGGCGCTACACTGCCGTATGAGCAAAACTCATCGCAAAATGCTGTGGATCTTTTTGATCATCATTACAATGTTTTGTATGAAGGGCTAAAAGGGGTCAGTACGACACATCTAAGCCGGCGTCATGCGCAAAATATTTCACCGAGCGTCATGACCTTCCCACTCGAGTTTAAAACACTTAAACCCGCATTAAGAAGCTTTGTTTCAACCCTGTTTGAAGATAATCCGTACCAGTTCCAACCCGTATTTCGCGGCTTTTATTTTACCAGTGCCTTACAAGAGGGTGTGGTCGAAAGCCCGATGACCGAGCAGATTGCTCAGGAGTTTCGCTTATCGGCCATTGAACATCCCGAACAGCCACACGCAACTCAATCGCAGATTCAAAATCACGGTTATTTCTTAAAAGGATTATTTTCCGATGTGATTTTGCGTGATAAAGAACTGGTCAAACAGCACATCAATCCAGCCAAAAAACGTCAGCGCCACGTTGCCTTTATTGGTTCGTTAGTGGGGGTTGCTTTGATTTTGGGGGTATGGGTCTGGTCATATCGCAATAATCAGCAACTGATTCAAGATGTGCAGGCCGATTTAAACAAAGTGGTGCAATTAGAAAAAACTTCCGGTCAGCAACTTTCAACCCAACTGGATGCACTGTTGATTTTACAAGAACGGTTGCAACAGCTTGATGAGTTTGATCAGCATCGCCCGCTCAAATTTAGTTTTGGTTTGTATCAAGGTAATCGCTTGCGTGAGCAACTGCGTGCCGAGTATCTCAATGGTGTTCGTCAAATTGTATTGATACCTACGCAGCAAAATATTGCACAGTATTTGCAACGTGTAAAAGGCAATGAAGAGTCGCTTAAAGCCAATCATTCTAATGTCGAGATCAAACAAGTCGCAAAAACACAGCAGTATCTCGAGCCATCAGACAGCAATCCGCAAGATGCCTATAATGCACTCAAAGCGTATCTGATGATGAGTAATCCGCAGTACCGCGAATCGAGCCATTTAAATGATCAGGTGACACGTTTCTGGCGCTCTTGGCTAGATGCCAATAAAGGTCAGATGCCGCGCGGTGAAATGATCCAAAAAGCTGAACAAATTTTATCTTACGCACTGACACTGACCACCGATTCAAATTTCCCGGTGTTACAAGCCGATAGCCAACTGGTCGATCAAACACGTCAGGTCTTATTGGCCGTAATTCGGGGAATGCCTGCGCGTGATCGTGTGTATAACGAAATTAAAATGCGTGCTGCTGTGCGTTATCCTGCATTAACTGTCTCGCAGATTGTGGGTGAAAACAGTAAAGGAATTATCCTAGGCAGTTATGCGCTCCCGGGAATGTTCACTCATAAGGCATGGACTGACTATATCGAAACCGCTATTGATGAAGTCGCCAATAAACCTACAGACACCAAAGACTGGGTACTCAATAGCCGCCAGTCAGACGATCTGACCTTTTCGGGAAGTCCAGAGCAGATTCGCAAACAATTGGTGGCGTTATATAAACAAGACTATATCGCAGAATGGCGTAAGTTTTTAAATGGTGTGCATTACGCCAAAGCCACTCAATTTAGCCAGCAAGTGAAAAATATTGATGTTTTGGGTGAACCGCAAAATTCACCGATTCGTACCTTTCTTGATCGGGTTGCAATAGAAACCAACTGGGATAACCCGGTGGTTCAGGCCGAACTGGCTGCACCGCAAAAAGGTTTTATTGCATGGTTTAAACGCAAAGTGCTTAATCGTGATGATGATAAGCTCAAGCAACAAGCCATGAGCAAAGCCCAAGGGCAGATCTCACAGCAATATCAGATGTTTTATCAACTGGTGCGCAAACGCGATGATCAGCAAAACAAATCACTGTTAGATGAATACCTTGAAAATCTCGCGCAAGTGCGTAGTAAATTCAACGAGCTGAAAAATGCGGGTGAGATTGGCCCAAGTGCAATCACTTTGGTGAAACAAACCATCAACGATCAAACTTCGGTGTTTAATGTCACTCAGAAATTGATTGATGAAAAAATCTCGGTCGGCGCAAATGAGCTGGATCAGCAGATGTTGCAACGCTTTTTAGTGACGCCGCTGACGCAGTCTTTTGACAGTCTGATTGTACCTGCACAAGACGAAATTAATAAATTATGGACCATGCAGGCCTATCAGCCATTTAGTACCAATTTAAGTCAGAAATATCCGTTTAATTCATCGGCTACCTTGCAGGCCACCAATGCTGAAATCGGGCAAATTTTTGGTGAAAGTGGCAGCATTGCGCGCTTTGTTAAAGAAAATCTGGATCCGCTGGTGATTCGACGTGGCTATACACTGACCTCAAAAACATGGAAAGACTTAGGCATTAGCTTAAATCCTCAGTTTGTGATGAATTTCCAGCGTTATGTTGCGCCGATTAATGGCATGGCAACAGGCGAATTAAATCAAACGCCTGCTGCTGCACCAGCGGCAGCTCAGTCTAACTTCCAATTTTATCCATTACCGAATAGCCAGTTCAGCTCGTATACGATTGATATCGACGGCCAACGTATGACCTACGAGAACGGTATTCAACAGTGGGTCAATTTTGTTTGGCCAAATCAAGGTGCAATACCGGGTGCTCGTATTACAGCAGTCGATTTACAAGGAAAAACCCATACCATTTTTGATGAGCCGGGTGAGTATGGCATTAATCGACTGATCGACCGTGCACAGCGCAAAGAGCAAAATGGTAGTTTTGAGATGACGTGGAAAAGTAAAAACGATCCAAATCTGATGGTCAAAGTGAATTTCAGACTCATCAGCGGTAATCACTCTGGCAATATTGGCTCAAGCCGTGGTTATACGGGCTTACAACTGGTCGATAAAGTCACCACCACCAAGGCGGTTCGTGTAGTGGCTGCTCAGCAAGCACCCACTGTACCTTCAACCAACAATACACCAGCTGCTGGGGCACAGGCACCAGCGACGGGAGCACGCCCATAATGAGAAACAACCAGTCTGACATAGGGAGGAATGTATGCAGCACGTGAATACCACTCCCTTGTATTTTGGTAAAAGTCCAGCACGTGGCGACTTTCTAAAAAGTAAAGGGCAGCCCTCACTGCTCCAATTGATTGATCAATGGATCACGGAGGCACTGGAAAATGCAATGCAATCGCCTGAATTCAAAGCTCGCTATACCGATTTTCCAGCGCTGGACTTTTTTATTGCCAACCCACAGGAAAAGATGTTTCTGGCTGCCAATCTGATTACCAGTCAGGACAGTTCTGGACGTGCTTTTCCAATGGTGCTGGGTCAATTGATGGATGTGGAGCAGCCTTATCAGAATATCTTGTTTGCGCCGTATCGCTACAAAATGCTGCTGGTCGATTTGTACCAAAAAAATAAGGTGATCAAAACCATACGTGAGCCGGGCATTTTGCTGGACAAACTCAATCAACTGCCAGCACAGGCACAGGTTTTTACTGCTGAGGAGTATGCAGGATTTTATGAAAACCACACCATGCATTCATTTGCACAACTGATGAAAATGAATGTATATCAGCTGGCACAAAGCATGATTGGTTTGGGTTTGTTGCTGCAACCGATTTTAAAAAATGGAACCAAGCAGCTAAATAAGGTGTTGGTTCTGCCGCTCAATAATCCGATGTATTGCTATGAAATTGCCGCTTTTTGGGTCAGTTTAATTGGGCGTTTTCTAAAGCAAGACAACACCGAAGTGTTAATTGGATTGTTGCATCGTGAGCAGCCAGTACTTTTATTTGGATTTCAAGGTGCCGACATACTGGCACTGAGTGATCTGTTTGTGCAAAACATGCAAAGTTCACATTGGGTTTCGCTGGTTGAAGCTCAGTGGATTGACCGCTACCTTGAACAAAATGCGGGACTGGCCACCTTGGAGCAATCGCTGTGTCAGCGGCAGTTAAGCC
The DNA here is from genome assembly GCA_913777945.1 of uncultured Acinetobacter sp. Classification (GTDB taxonomy): domain Bacteria; phylum Pseudomonadota; class Gammaproteobacteria; order Pseudomonadales; family Moraxellaceae; genus Acinetobacter. The sequence goes on from CAJYTY010000008.1 coordinate 157,642, forward strand.
TGTCACAAGGCTTGAAGCTCTTTAGACAAACATTTTTAGATGAATAATCATGAAAAAAAATAACTTACGCAGCCTGAAATTTGGATTATTGCTCAGTACGCTTGTCGCAGCTTCAACTGTCTTTGCAGAGCCGATTGTGGTTGAAGGCGTTGTGCCTAACGCCGCCTCAAAACAAGCCATTTTGCAAAAAATGCAGGCTGTTTATGGAGCTGATCAGGTGATCGATAAAATTCAGGTTCGTCCGGTCAATGCACCAAATGGCTGGAGCGATTCAGTCACTCAAGTAATCAGTCCCGATCTGAAAAAAGTCAAGCAGGGCAAACTCACTGTGCGCGGCACTCAAGTTGAATTGACGGGTAAAATGACCAATCCAAATGACATCCAACCCACTATTCAGCAGTATCAAAATTTGGTCCAGCCACCGTATCGATTCAACTCACAATTAACGGTAAATCAGGCTGAACAAAAAATTGTCGATGATGCGTTAAAAAATCGGATTATCGAATTTGAATCAGGAAGTGCAATTTTAACGGCTTCTGGTCAGCAAATCTTAGACGAAATGGCAGCAGCACTGAAAAAAGTGGGCGGTAAAAAAGTCAAGATTATCGGGCACACCGACAGTTCAGGTGATGCCGGTAAAAATCTGGTTTTAAGTCAAGAACGAGCGGGCGCAGTAAAAAACTACCTACTTACGAAAGGTTTATCCAGTGATAATTTAAGCACTGAAGGTTTAGGTTCAAGCAAACCGGTGGCAGATAATACGACAGCCGAAGGACGACGCAAAAACCGACGCATTGAGTTTGAGGTGCAATAAGAACAGCACATACAGGAGGATTTATGGCACTACCATATATTACCATTGGCTCACCAACTACAGGCGGCGGTAAAGTGATCACCGCCAACGCAGGTTTTTTAATTGAGGGAAAGGCGGTTGCATGTGTCGGTGATAAAGCCACTTGCCCTAAACATAAAACAGTTGCGACCATTGTAGCTGGAGACAATCATATGCTGATGATGGGTAAAGCGATTGCCCAACATAATTCAGCGCTGTCTTGTGGATGTAAATGCATTGCCAATCAATCCTTAACCGTGGGGAATAACTAAAAATTAAATTTTCCAGCCCTTGCTTTTTAAATTAGAAGAATCATATTAACAATGAATGGTGCTATTTTTTGTGAACTTAAAAATAGCATCGAAGTATTGGGTTACCGATTAAAAAATACAAAATAAAGGATAATGAAATTATGTCGCTTTCTTATGAAAATGAAAATAACGGTGCATGGCAAACCTATCTGGCTCAAGTAGACCGTGTGACGCCATATCTTGAAGACGCTTTGGTGCCCTATATTCATACATTGAAGCGTCCTAAACGCGCTCTGATTGTCGATGTGCCGATTGTCATGGATGATGGTTCTATTCAGCATTTTGAAGGTTATCGTGTACAACACAATTTATCGCGAGGGCCAGGCAAAGGCGGTATTCGTTATCATCCGGATGTTGAGCTCAATGAAGTCATGGCCTTGGCTGCTTGGATGACTATCAAAACCGCAGTATTGAATTTACCGTATGGTGGCGCCAAAGGCGGGATTCGGGTTGATCCTAAAAAACTGTCTAGCCGAGAGCTGGAACGCCTAACCCGACGTTTTACCAGTGAAATCAGCCCAATTATTGGGCCTCAAAATGATATTCCTGCGCCCGATGTAGGCACAAATGCCGATATTATGGGCTGGATGATGGATACCTATTCAAGCATCAAAGGACATACCGTCACAGGTGTTGTTACAGGCAAACCAGTTCATCTGGGTGGCTCGCTTGGGCGCGTAAGGGCTACGGGCCGCGGCGTATTTGTGACAGGGCTAGAGGTCGCCAAGAAAATTAATCTGCCAATCGAAAACAGTCGGGTCGCTGTACAAGGCTTTGGTAATGTAGGCAGCGAAGCAGCATATCTGTTTCATAAATCCAATGCACAGGTGGTATGTGTACAAGACCATACGGGCACCATCTATAACGAAAACGGACTCGACATCAAACAGCTACAAGAGCATGTGCTTAAAACCTCAGGCGTGGCTGGATTTCCTGGCTCAGAAAAAATCGACGATGACGCTTTTTGGCACATCGATATGGATATTTTGGTTCCAGCCGCATTAGAAGGGCAGATCACGGCAGAGCGTGCCCAGACCTTAAAAGCCAAGCTAGTACTTGAAGGCGCGAACGGACCGACTTATCCAGATGCAGATGATGTACTGGTGCAGCGTAATATTATTGTGGTGCCGGATGTACTTTGTAACGCTGGTGGTGTAACGGTCAGTTATTTCGAGTGGGTGCAGGATATGTCGAGTTACTTCTGGACAGAAGCCGAAATTAACGAGCGGCTCGACAAGCTGATGATTCAAGCCGTAGCAGATATCTGGCAAAAAGCGCAAGATAAGGTCTGTACCATGCGCACCGCCGCTTATATCTTAGCCTGTGAACGCATTTTGAAAGCACGTAAAGAGCGAGGAATTTTCCCCGGTTAAGCTGTTCAGTGGAGGCAGTGATTTATACTGCCTTCCCTGTTTTGAGTGAAGTTCCAAATATCGATTTTTTGGGTTTTTTGTACACAGATTTGGAGTATACTCAAATTGAACTTGCCCAGTTTAGGGCAAGCAACCAGATGATGGATAATCTGGAACTGTATGCCATCTGAAGCCATGGCACATAAATTGCTGTAAAACAATAAAGGTTAGCTAGGTGAAAAGGATATGCTGTCACTCAGCCAAGAGATGGATCTTAATCATTCGTCACACAAGGCGGAATTTGCCCACCATTTGATGTCGACTATTTGTGGCGAACATCGTCTCGACACCACGTGTAAAGATACGCTGAATTTTCATTATGAAGGGATGCGTTTGCCGTACCGTAAAATGGCGCTTGGTAAAATTAGCTATGGGGCCAATGTTGCAATCAATACCTCACAACTGCGTGCTTATAGCATCAGTTTACCTTTTGAAGGCAAGCAAACGTTAAATGTGCGCGGTGAAACCTATTTTTCAAATCGAGATAGCGGCTTAATTGTGTCTAATGCAGAACTGCAAGATTTGATGATCGATAAAATTGTAAAAAATTTCAGGTGGTGATTCCAGAACAAAGCCTGAATTCCGTGCTGTCCGAACTGGTCAAACAGCCAATCGATAAGCCAGTATTGTTTAATCCCGATATGCATCTTGGAAACAACCCATATATTGCAGCGTGGTGGAAAAATATTGAAACGTTTTTACAGCTTAAGTCGCAGTATGCGGGTTATGGTCTGCAACTTTGGTCTGAAGATTATGAAAACTTTTTGATTAAATCGTTGTTGCTGTCACAGGAAAACAATTATAGCGAGCGGTTGCGGCAGCAATCCTATTTACAAGAACCCGATTATATTCGACGTGTTCGTCACTATCTGGTTGAACATGCGCATGAAGCGATTTCAACTGATGAATTACACCATTTAGCAGGCGTATCAAAATCGAAACTCTATGAAGAATTTCAACATTATTATGGTATGAGTCCGCTGGTGTATTTGCGCAAATATCGCCTGCAACAGGTCCGAAAAATTCTGACGGCTTCTGCGCATAAAAAAGTCTCGATTTCAAAACTGGCGTATGATTGGGGATTCAATCATTTGGGACGGTTCTCTCAAGAATATCGGGATGAATTTGGTGAAAGCCCGAGCGAGACGCGAAGTAAATTTTAAAACAGATTCATTTAATTGATTTTACAAGCCCAGATTTTCTGGGTTTTTTATTAAAAATAAAGTCATGGTCTTATTTTTTATATTAGTTAATTCAACAGCGTAATTCGTATCCTTATGACGATTTCTAATGATCTGTTCGGTTTTCATTGACCAATGCATTCTCTCGCACTGGATGGATAGTACTCGCAATTTTTGGACAGACGACAACCCGTATTCAGCGACATGATAACTCCAATCACAGGGTCTGGAGTGAATCCGATGTCAGGTCAATACATTGAAGTAAAAACAGCAACAGGACAATCGTTTGCGGCCTACTTGGCCGTTGCAGAGGGTGGTAAAGGCCCGGGCATTGTACTTTGCCAAGAAATTTTCGGCGTGAATGCAGCCATGCGTGCCAAAGCAGACTTTTTGGCAGAAGAAGGATATACCGTTTTGGTACCAGATTTATTCTGGCGTACAGCACCACGAATTGAACTGGCATATACCGAACAAGATTTTGCAAAAGCCTTTGAGTTATACCAAGCCTATGATGAAAACTTGGGAATTGATGACATCCGCGATAGCTTGGCAACGCTTTCAACACTTGAGAGTTGTGATGCCACAGCAGGGCTCGGGGTCGTTGGCTATTGCCTGGGTGGAAAGCTCGCGTACTTAGCCGCTTGCCGATTACCTGAAGTGGCATGTGCTGTGGGCTATTACGGCGTCGGCATTGATCACGCCTTAGACGAGCTGAATAACTTAACAGGTCGATTGGTGCTTCATATTGCCGAGCTTGATAAATTTACTCCACCTGAAGCACGTCAAGCTATCTTAGATGCCACGGCTCAGCATCCACGTGCACAAGCCTATGTGTATGAAGGCGTGGATCATGCCTTTGCGCGCCCAAATAGTGAGCATTATCACAAACCATCGGCACGCTTTGCGCATGAGCGTAGCGTGACTGCACTGCATCAGACCATTGGACCGGTTTACGATCTGGTGGCTTTATGGGAAGAGCATATTCGGCATGAGTTTGATACCCGGGATGTTCCTGCCACCATGGCGACAATGGTCAAAGAACCTTATGTCAATCATATTCCGACACTTACTGGTGGTGTAGGTCAGCGCCAACTTGCACGCTTTTATCAACATCATTTTGTTCACCAAAATCCAAAAGATATGAAAATCACCTCAATCTCACGCACGGTGGGATCGACGCAGGTGGTCGATGAATTCATCATGAGTTTTACCCACGACAGTGAAATTGACTGGTTACTGCCTGGTGTTGCGCCAACCGGAAAATATGTCGAGATTCCAATGCTGGGTGTGATCCAGTTCCGTGGTCCAAAGCTATGTCATGAACATATTTATTGGGATCAAGCATCTGTACTGGTACAGATCGGATTGCTTGATCCGACGGGTCTACCTGTTGCGGGCGTTGAAACGGCCCAGAAGCTGCTCGACGAAGAACTGCCGTCCAATACGCTGATGCCGTCATGGGCCTCAAGCGAGCATAAGCCAGTTTAAGCAGCACAGGAGAATGCTATGAAAATTGAAATGACAGACAAAATTGCCGTGGTGAGTGGTGGAGCCACCTTGATTGGTCGTGCCGTGGTGCAGGCACTGGTTGATGCTGGTGCCAAAGTTGCAATTCTCGATATCGATGCCAATGGTCAAGAGATCGCCAACAGCATGCACGGTCAGGCTGTTTTTATTCAGACCGACATTACCAGTGATACAGGGCTGCAACGTGCGCTTCAACAGATTCATCGTCAGTTAGGACGTGTCGACTTTTTGGTTAATCTGGCCTGTACCTACCTAGACGATGGCTTTAAGTCGACTCGTGGTGATTGGTTGCATGCACTGGATATCAACTTGGTGTCGGCGGTCGAGTTGACTCGCACGCTATATCCCGATCTGCAACACAACCGCGGAGCGATTGTAAATTTTAGCTCGATTTCGGCCAAGATTGCGCAAACGGGTCGCTGGCTGTATCCAGTCAGCAAAGCGGCAATGCGCCAACTGACCCAGTCCATGGCCATGGATTTTGCTGCCGATGGCATTCGGGTCAATTCGGTTTCACCGGGCTGGACATGGTCAAGAGTCATTGCCGAAGTCAGTGGCAATGACCGCAAAAAAGCCGATGCAGTGGCTGCCGATTATCATGTTTTGGGTCGCTTGGGCGAACCTGAAGAAGTTGCAAATGTTGTTGTTTTTTTACTCTCTCCAGCGGCGCGTTTTGTCACTGGTGCCGATTATGCCGTCGATGGCGGATATTCGGTTATGGGACCTGAAGGGAATCAACCGGCTATTCCACGTTTAGCCGATGAAGCGTAATCGCACACGCGTTAATTTACGAAAGACATAGAAAATGGGAGAACCATAATGCGTAATGTAGCAATTGTTGGTGCGGGTCAATCTGGCTTGCAACTCGGATTAAGTTTACTAGAAACTGGATATACCGTCACAATTGTGACCAACCGGACAGCAGATGATATTCGTCAGGGGAAGGTCATGTCCAGTCAGTGTATGTTTCATACGGCCTTACAAACAGAACGTGATGTTGGCCTGAACTTTTGGGAAGAACAGTGCCCCGCAGTAGAAGGGATTGGCTTTACGCTGGTTAACCCTGAAACTGGCGATGCTGCATTTAGCTGGAGTGCACGTTTGGAGCGCTATGCTCAGTCTGTAGATCAGCGTGTCAAGATGCCGTACTGGATAGAAGAATTTGAGCGCCGTGGTGGCAAACTCATCATTCAGGATGTTGGAATTGATGAGCTTGAGCAACTGACGGCCGAGTATGAGCTGGTGCTTTTGGCAGCGGGTAAGGGCGAAGTGGTCAAGCAGTTTGAACGTGACGCTCAGCGTAGCACCTTCGATAAGCCGCAGCGTGCTTTGGCACTCACTTATGTCAAGGGAATGAAACCGATCTCACCTTATTCACGTGTGACATTTAACGTGATTCCGGGTGTTGGAGAATACTTTTGCTTTCCAGCGCTCACCGTGAATGGACCATGTGAAATCATGGTGTTTGAAGGTATTCCTGAAGGGCCAATGGATTGCTGGCAAGATGCCAAAACACCTGAACAACATCTTCAAATGAGTAAGGACATCTTAGACACTTATTTACCTTGGGAAGCCGAGCGCTGTAGCGAGATTGAACTGACCGATGCAGGAGGGTACTTGTCTGGACGTTTTGCACCTTCGGTACGTAAACCGATTCTAACCTTGCCATCTGGACGAAAAGTATTTGGTATGGCCGATGCACTGGTGGTCAATGATCCAATCACGGGTCAAGGATCGAATAACGCCGCCAAATGTAGCAAGATTTACTTCGATGCGATTTTGGCCCGTGATTCTCAAGAATTCAGTTCGGAGTGGATGCAGCAAACTTTCGAAAGCTACTGGAACTACGCCGAAACTGTGGTGGCATGGACCAATAGCTTACTGGTACCGCCTGAGCCGCAAATGATTGACGTATTGGCGGCAGCGAGCCAAAACCAAGCGATTGCTTCGACCATTGCCAACAATTTTGACGATCCGCGCCAGTTTGCACCGTGGTGGTTCGATCAAAGTGCAGCGCAACGTTTTATTCAGTCGAAACAGTGTCAGAAAGTGGCGTAATACAAAGGGAATTGGTGAACGATATGAATACATCCATGCAACAAGGCTTAAAAGCAATTGACCCTGAAAACCCAAGAGAAATACGTAATTTGCTGGGACAGTTTGCCACAGGCGTGACCGTTATCACCACACGTGGACAAGATGGTCGAAAAATTGGAATGACCGCAAACTCGTTTTCGTCATTGTCACTTGATCCGCCTCTGATCTTATGGAGTTTGTCAAAAACTGCGCCGAGCCTGCCAGATTTCACACAGGCAGCGTATTTTGCCATTCACATGCTGGCCCAAGAACATCATGTATTGTCTGGACATTTTGCCCGCGGTGCAGAAGATAAATTTGTCGGGATTGCACACCGTGAATGCGAATATGGCGTACCGCTTCTTGATGATGTTTTGGCAACATTGGTCTGCAAAAATGTCAATCAATACGAAGGTGGCGATCATCTGATTTTTATTGGTCAGATTGAGCATTACCAGCAACGCACGGGTGAACCTTTGGTTTTTCATGCGGGACAATACCGGATTGCAGCAGCACATCCTGAACTTAGTGTTTAAACAACAAATCACGATCATCCAGATCGTGATTTTTTTTGGGGATTTAAAATGAAAAACAATGTGATTAAAAAGGGATTTCTAGCAGGGACAGTGGTTCTAGCGTCGGTTTCGGCTTATGCCTACGACTTACCGACTGTCAACTTGGGTTTAACCAGCTTTATGGATGGTGGATTACCCGCAGGCCCGGGCTGGTATTCTCAAACTTACCTGCAAAACTATGACGCTTCCAAACTCGTCGACAATAATGGCAATACACTTGGCTTACCTAAAACCGACTTAAGTTATCAGGCGATTATTGAGCAAGTCAGTTATATGTCGAATATACGTGTAGGACAGCATGCCGGGTTGGGTTTAAATTTTTTACTGCCATTTGTCAGTAAAATGGACATGGATGATGGCTTAAATAATGCGGCCATTAAAGCCCAAGGTGGATTTGGCGATTTAATGATTGGCCCGTTTATACAGTTCGATCCAGTGATGGGAGCTGCGGGGCCAAAATTTGTACAGCGTATCGAGTTTCAGGTGAATTTGCCAACGGGTGAATATGATCGAAATAAAGATATTAATCCGGGTAATAATGCGGTATCGCTTGATCCGTATTGGGCAGCCACCTACTGGCTAAATCCGAAATGGACAGCATCGACGCGTATTCATTACCTCTATAATTTTAAAAATAATGAGCCAGGCTATGCGTTTGGTGCAGCAGATGACATACAAGCAGGGCAAGCCATACACGCCAACTTTGCAACCGATTATGCGGTAACGCCGCAGCTACGTCTGGGGATCAATGGATACTGGTTGAAGCAAGTGACCGACACAGAAGTCGATGGCGAGAAAGTCAAAGGTAGACGTGAACAAGTTTGGGCTATAGGCCCGGGGGCAATGTACAGTTTTTCCAAAAATGATCATTTGGTTGCCAATGCTTATTTCGAACAAGACGCGAAAAACCGTCCAGAAGGCACACGCGTTTCATTCCGTTACATCCATCATTTTTAAAGCCATTAAGCGCAGTACTTATGACCTATTTAATTTCGGTTAAATAGGTTGAAACTGCAGTATTCAAATACTGGCTGAACACAGTTTAAGAAAAGTTACGTAAATACATTTCTGGATGCTCAAGGCTACCGCGTCGTGTTGAAGATGGTAACTCTCCATAACGACGTTTATATTCTTGAGAAAAACGTCCTAAATGACTAAAGCCCCATTTAAAAGCCACATCGGTGACTGACGCTTGTTCGTTTTGCATCAGTTCAAGATGTGCCTGCTCAAAACGTAATTCTTTTAGGTAGGCCATAGGCGTTGTATTTAAAAAGCTTTTAAAGCCTGCAAATAAGGTACGCACACTTACACCAGCATGCTCGGCAAGCTGTTCGATACTCAGTGCCATATGCAGGTTTTCTCGCATATAAGCCTCGGTTCGCTTAATAAAATACGGAGAAACGACCTTCTCTTTGGCCTGATTCAAATGCTCAAGCAAGGTATTTGATTGACCGTATAAAAGGGCATTGAGCAGATTGGATTCAAATTGTTTAAACACCATAGGATGATGCAGTGGATGATTTTCACATGCCAGTGCTTCCATTAAGGTGGTCATCAGTTGTAAAAAATATCCGCCACTATGCGTTGAGAAATCCAGTTTGGTTTCAAAAATAGGCGTATGACGTGTGCTTTCAGGCAAATGCTGTCTGCAATGTTGTACTAAATCATCTTTGTCAATTTTTAAAATAAGCTGAGGAGAATGCGCATGCCAACGCATTTTCAAGGCTTGATCTGGCGATATGACTGAAGCGACTTGTGGATAGGAAATAAACTTTTGCTGGTCTACTTCAATTTCAGCATATCCTTGAGTAGGAATCTGGATAAGATAGAATTTTTCAAGATGATCGGGTTCAATATAAACATCGGTGCCGTATTCAAGACGGCTGATCGATAAACGGCCAGTTTTAAGATGGTGCATCGACGACTGAAATTCGCTCTTTTGTTGCACAATTTTGAGTAAATGCGGTTTAAAAATCTGACCGACACTTTTGCAGGTTTCCCCAATATCCTGATGCTGAAAAATCAAGTTTTGCGATGAAAAAATCGAGCACTGTTGCAAGTGACGTCCATTCAGTTCTATATGGGAATTGGCCTGACTCATAACATATTCCTTTTGGGCTAACGTATTGAATTGAGCAGTATGGCGACAAAACAGCAGCTCGGCGAAATCAACACGACTTAAAATATTTAAGTGGCTTATCTGAATAAAGAATCAAGCAAAAAGTAGACCAGATCAGGAATTTTATCTACATGATCGTAGCAATCTGTATGTGATGGAGCTGAACATACAAAAGGTCAGTCATGTAAGAATTTTGTTGAAAAACTAAGTGAAAACGGCCTGTAAGGGTTTACTTTTTCTAAACGCTTTATTCGATCTTAATCCTTAAGATCTGTATTCTTTTATAGCAAATTCATTTGGTCGTATCAATGTATTTACGTGAATTGCGACAGGTAGCACCTATATAAAAAATAAAGAATCTGCATGGTTGAACATGCAGATTCTTTGTCGTTTTTTTAGCATAAATAAAAGATTGAGCTGATTGAAATAAGCAGCCTCAGCTTAGGTACGTGCCGTATTGCTTTGCAGAAATTTTTCGCTATAAACATGGCACTGATCAATCGCATGCGTATCAAGCCAAGACTTAACTGCTTCAATCATTGGAGGAGGGCCACACAGATACATGTCAAAACTTCTCTCATCTAGCTGTTCTTTATTCAAGTGTTCATGAATGAAACCTGATTTACCAGTCCAGCTTTCAGATGCTTTGGTCACAATTGGGTGATAACTGAAGTCCTTAATACGCTCACCGTAGGCCATCAGACGCTGCTGCTCGCACAAGTCAGCTTCGGTATTGACGCCGTAATAGAGTTGAACAGGAGGCGGATTGGGTTGATCGGCAATATTATCGAGCATGCCTAAAAATGCGGATAGGCCCGTTCCACCTGCAATAAACACCAGTGGGCGCTCAACCTCGCGCAAATAAAAACTTCCCAGAGGCGCTTCCATCATTATAGTTTGACCAACCTGACAGCGCTCACGCAAATAGTTACTCATCACGCCATCTGGTAAAAGTCGAATCAGAAACTGTAGCTGATTCTGTGCGTTTGGTCGGTTGGCAAATGAGTAAGAGCGCCAATCCTCGGTTTGAGGAATGTGAAGCCGTGCATATTGACCAGGCAAGAAATCGAGCTGCTTGGTATGGCCACTTGCATCGAGATGTAAAATCGCCGTCGTTTCCGAAACCAGTTCAACGCCAGTGACTGTGGTGGCAATTTTTAAGGTTTCACCTGCATTACAAATGCTTGAGTGATGATCAAAATAAAACGCTGCATTAGATTTAACGCGTGTCTGGCAGGCAAGCATTTTTCGCTCTGCCAGATCACGTTCACTTAATGCGTCTTCATCGACATATTCTTGTTCATAAATCCCTGTTTCACATTTTCCCTGACAGGTTCCACATACACCTTCACGACAATCTAGCGGCAAATTAATTCCCTGACGAACAGCAGCATCAAGCAGCAATTCGTCGGGTTGAACAGAAATAAAAAAGGTTTTGCCGTCGGCAAAGTTGAGTGCAACAGAATGACTCATATCGGCCTCCCTAGACGTGATAGAAATCCAGTACGGAATCTATTTTGTCGTTAAGTAAAATGCTGTGCTGACGGCGAATGCGAAAACTGTCTTCGGTTGGACGAAGCACGTAAGTTGCTCTGCCGTAGAAACAGCCTTCCAGCCCTTGACGGTTATACAGGGTACGCCAGCTTACTTTCGCCTCGACAAGGCCATCGTCACGTGTTTGCACCTGCACATTGTGAATATTGTGCTGGGTACGAGGCAACGGGGTAGCAGAAGCTGCCTTGCCTGTACGGATACGAAATACCCGGTCTTCAAGACCAGAGCGGTCTGCGTAGTAAATATAAGAGAGTCCCTGATTTGGATCTTCTACATATGTGTGGTCATCAATCCACTGCGGAATATGATATTCACTGTCTTCATCGTAGAGTTCAAGGTAGGCATCCCAGTCATAGTTGTCGCAGAGTTCCGCTTTTTTGTAGAGGAACTGGGAAACTGCATAGTGAAGTTCTAAAGACATGATTACACCTCATCCGTTACAGACTGATTGTCATAGGTTAGGTCATGCATCTTGAGTGCTTTATTGTTGAGTCCGTCAAGTAACAAGCGCTGCCAGTGACCATGTTGATTGACATAGAGTCCTTCGTGCGTAAATTCACGGCCTGTGATCACAGGCTCGATGCTTAGGTCTAGAGCATTTTGTGTTGGGCCATAGGTCCACTTATGATAGCCACGCGAAATATCACTCCAGCGTTCGATACGTCCCTGAAAACCTTTTTGCTGTTCACGGAATTCAACCAGATCATCGGGTGTACCTAAGCCCGATACATTAAAGAAATCTTCAAACTGGCGAATACGGTTACGGCGTGCTTCAGCAGATTCGCCTTTCACCCCGATACACTGACTAATTACCTCGGTTTTATTCCACGCGACCGGACGAACAATCCGAAGTTGTGAACTGATTTGATCCATAAAAAACAGGCTTGGATACAAGTTGAGGTTACGCAAGCGGTGCATCGCCCATTCGGCATGTTTGGCACCAAACTTTTCGACCATATAAGGCATAACGGTGTCGTAGCCGGGACGCACTGTAGGATTTGGCATATCACTGAACAATACGCTGTGTCCGTGTTTGAAACTAAACCAGCCATCATCGGTTTCTGCATCGCCTGCACCGAGTTTGCTGTAGTCGAGTGTATCGAGCTCTCCACCTTTGGCAGCATTCACTTGCTGACGATGCTGTACGGTCGAAACATAGTTGTAATGTACGGTACTGACATGATAGCCATCGAGGCCATTTTCATTTTGAAGTTTCCAGTTGCCAGCAAAGGTATAAGCCGATTTACCTTGCAATACTTCAAGTTCGCCTGTAGGCGATTGATCGACCATCAAATCGAGAAAAATTTTGGCATCGCCTAAAAAGTCTTCTAAAGAATCGGTGGCTTGAGTATCTAAACTGACAAAGACAAATCCACGATAACTGGCGATACGTCCTTGCTTTAGACCACGACTGGACTTGTCGAAGTCATCGCAGTATTCACCCGGTGCCTTCACCTTAACCAGACGACCGTCCGACTTGTAACACCATGCATGGAACGGGCAGGTAAATACCGACTGATTACCTTTGGCAACGCGTGTAAGCGTTGCACCGCGATGCTCGCAAGCATTGACCATGGCATGGAGTTCGCCTTTGCCATCACGGCTAATAATCATCGGTTGGCGTCCAATTTGAACGGTCAGGAAATCGTTGTTGTTTGGAATTTCACTTTCGTGGCAGGCATAAATCCAGACCTTTTCAAAAATGAGTTCCATTTCTAACTCAAACAGTTCCGGCTCGGTAAACATATCGCGAGCAATCCGATAGACACCATCATTTGGGCGAAAATCGATACAACCTTGTACAAAATTTTGCCATTCGGCGAGGTTACGTGCAGTCATGGGCTCATCCTCTATCCAATCAATGCGTTTTATTGATTGAACCGCGATTTACTGCCGCACTCTATCCAGATTTTCCGGATCTTTATCCACTTTATGCAATTTATTAGTGGCTTAATCGGTCTGTTCGTTTTTCAAGATGAAGATGAGGTAAATGAAATAGATGGCGATGTTGTCTGTTTGCAGCGACTGGTTACAGTATGTTGTTGAGACTGGTCAGCATGTACGTCTTGGATCACTATAGAAGATACAGCGTGGAATATAACGTGCAGGAGCAACCCCAATGATTCACATTCGTTCATTCAGATCTGGTGCATATGCACTTGGAAGCATGATACTACTTGCATTGAGTAGTGTTTCATTTGCCAGTTCAAATGAAGCATGGAAACAGCACGATCAAGCCATGAAAACAGCCTGTGTTAAGGCCAGTCAGCTTAAAAAGGTTAAACTGGTGAGTAATATCATGCTGTTTGATGATCGTGCGGGATATTCGGCCGTGCTGATGCAGGGAACTTTTCCTCAGGCGCATATGAAAAATAAAACTGGTCAGGAACTCTGCCTATGGAATAAAACCACCAAAAAAGCGTATGTATCGGAATTTAATCGCACCAGCTAAGATGATGCCGACTCAATATTCTTCTTAAGAGCAGACCAGACTTTTTTCACGTGGTCACCGTACACGTGACGCGGTATCATAGCAGCGTTGACATGACGGGACGATATTATGAAGATTGTCGCAGATGAAAATCTTGCGTTTACAGATTATTTTTTTTCATCATTTGGAGAAATTCAGCATCGGGCAGGGCGCTTGCTCACTGCCGAAGATGTGCATGATGCACGGGCATTGATTGTTCGCTCCGTCACTAAAGTCAACGCCGCGCTTATTCAAGACAGTCAGTTACAGTTTGTTGGCAGCGCCACCATTGGGACGGATCATCTGGATACCGTAGCGCTCGACCGTCAAAATATTACATGGCGCAATGCACCCGGCTGTAATGCGCAAGCAGTGGCTGAATATGTTATTACTGCGCTCTATCAGCTTGATAACACTGTACTCGATCAAGGTAAAAGCTTCCATTTAGGAATCGTGGGGTTAGGAAACGTAGGGCGCCGACTGGCATCGATGGCGCAGCAAATCGGCTGGACAGTGATGGGATATGATCCCTTTGTGCAACTCGACGGCATTCAAAACGTCAGTTTTGAGCAGTTGATTCAGCATAGTCACGCTATCTCTATTCATGTACCTTTAACCACGTCTGGAGCATATCCGACACAGCATCTGTTTAATCATGATGTATTCGCTCACATGCCACCAGATAGCATATTGATCAATAGTGCGCGGGGGCCGGTTGTTGAAGAAGCAGCATTAATTGCTGATCTTAAACGTACACAGCGCAAAGTTGTACTCGATGTGTTTGAGCATGAGCCTGAAATCTCAGAAGAGCTGCTTGATTTGGTGACATTGGTCACGCCTCATATTGCAGGCTATAGTCTAGAAGGCAAAGCCCGTGGTACACAAATGGTTTATGAGGCGTTTTGTAAGGTATTTGGCTTTGAAGCGACCAAGCGATTTGAAACCCAACTGCCTCAAGGCGATGCCTATTTCACAGAAAACACGCTGACTGAGGCATTAAAAGCCCATCTTCATCAGATCTACGATATCCAGCGTGATGATCAAAATTTAAGGGCGTGTCTAAAGGCGGGGCGGGTAGACCAACAAGCCTTTGACCGACTTCGAAAAGAATACCCACTGCGCCGTGAATGGGCTGCACACGGAGGCCCTGCGGCATGAGTCAACGCTTTGAAAGTCTGACTGCTTTGCCTACTTGTTCAATTGAGGCACTTAAAGCACGCGCACAGCTCTACCGTACCATTCGAGAGTTTTTTGCCCAGCGTAATGTCATGGAAGTTGAAACGCCGATCATATCTCAGGCAGGAGTTACTGATGTTCATTTGGCATCTGTGCAGGTGCAACGCCATATCGAAGGTCGCGTGCAGCAACAGTATTTACAAACCTCACCTGAGTTTGCCATGAAACGCCTGCTGGCTGCGGGTAGTGGTCCGATTTATCAAATCTGTAAGGTTTTTCGAGACGACGAGCATGGTCGCAAACACAACAGTGAGTTTACTATGCTGGAGTGGTATCGCCCTGGGCTAGATTTACGCGAGTTGATGCATGAAACGGCGGCGCTATTAAACGTGTGTTTAGCGCATCGTTTTGATGAAATTCGCCCACTGGTTTTGAGCTACAAACATGCATTTCAAGATCGTTTAGATATTAATCCTTTACAGGCAACGCTGGCACAATTAAAACAGACTGCACAACGTGTAGGATTGACGCTAGATTTAGGCGATGATCGTTTAGCCTACATGGATTTATTATTTTCACATTTTGTCGAGCCAAGTTTGGGCTTCGATACACCAATTTTCCTCACCGATTTTCCACCTGAAATGGCTTCTTTGGCCAAAGTACGTCTAGATGAAGACGGCGAAGAAGTTGCCGCACGCTTTGAAGTGTATATCGAGGGTTTGGAACTGGCTAACGCCTACGATGAATTGCTTGATGCATCGGTACTCCGCGCACGTTTTGAAGCAGATAACCAAGAGCGAGACAAATTAGGCTTACAGGTGATGCCACTCGATGAGAACTTACTGGCAGCCTTAGCACATATGCCAGAATGCTCAGGCATTGCTTTGGGTATTGACCGTTTGTTAATGGTGGCCACTCAGAAGCTCAACATAGAACAGGTGATTGCTTTCCCTGCATCTAGAGCGTAAAAAAAAGCCGCGTTACGCGGCTTTTTTTATTTATATATTATTGTTCTTGCTGAATACCCGCGACTTTCCAGTCTTCTGTTGAACCCGCAGGCTTAACAAAATGCCAGATCTCGGTAAACGGTTGTGGAAGACTGTTTAGATCTTCACTCACAGTACCTGTGAAGCGTACACTCACCACATATTGACCGTTTTCAGTCGCAGAATCGACGACCATTGCATTTAGGTTGCTAAACTCAGCAACGTCTTGGTCCTGATTGGCCAAGATGTCGTTGTACATCGATGCATACAATTCAGGCGTCAAGTAACGACGAATTTCTTCAACATTATTTGCAGAATTGACAGACTGAATATGGTTAAAACGTTGACGTGCAACACGCAAGAACGCCGCCGGTTCAGTACCATCCGGTAACTGACTACCGCTTTGTGTATAAGCACCACCAAACGGCGCTGCACTTGGTGCAGCT
The DNA here is from genome assembly GCA_913777945.1 of uncultured Acinetobacter sp. Classification (GTDB taxonomy): domain Bacteria; phylum Pseudomonadota; class Gammaproteobacteria; order Pseudomonadales; family Moraxellaceae; genus Acinetobacter. The sequence continues at coordinate 174,307 of CAJYTY010000008.1, forward strand.
GAACCACCAACAGACTGACCAAAAATATTGGTGTTGTCACCGCCAGCTGTAGCGCGTGGAGCAGCAGGCGTAGAGCTGTTGTTAAACGGTGAAGAACCGCTGTTGTTTGGTGCGTAAGGATTATTATTACCTGCTAATTTTTTTTTAGCACCGAAACGACGGAAAATAAAGAAAGCAATTGCAGCGATCAGCACAATCCAGATCCAGCCCGGTAGGCCGCCTTTTTTCTCTTCTTGCTGCTGTTGCTGAGCCTGAGTCGCTTGCTGTTCTGGCGATGTTGTATGTTTGTCATCAGCCATTGCATTGGCGGCAAGCGCACCCACCGCAGCACCCGCTACACCTGCAGCAACCACTGTCCCCACACCTGGGCCAGAACGTTGAGGTGTTCCCGCTGGCGCAGTTTGAGGCGCTGGCGTAACCTGACGAGGCTGTTGGTAAGATTGAGTCGGTGCCGCAGAGCGAGACATGCCGTGGCTTTTACCACCGCCCGCACGCTTTGCTTCTGCAAGAGGAGCAACAACTAAAGCAGCCATCATGATGCCTGTAATCAGGCCACGCTGTCTTACTTTCATTTAAAATTCCTGTATAAAAAATAAAAACAAAATAAAAAGAATCTAAGACTACATATATGCAGGCTTTTGAGGCGAATTTCAACACAAAAAAGATGTTTTTTATGTCGAAACATATTCGCGTCAAAAGATGCTCCAATTTTATCTTATTCGGATAGCTCCATCGCAGTTTGCAAGGCCTCGTGCAAACGTGATACCGCAATCACCTGTACGCCCTCAATTGCCTTTTGCGGAGCATTACCTTTAGGCAAAATGACATGAGTAAATCCGTGTTTGACGGCTTCCTTTAAACGTTCCTGACCATTTGGAACCGGGCGGATTTCACCCGATAACCCCACTTCACCAAAAACGGCCAGTTGTTGTGGTAACGCCTTGGCTCTTAAGCTAGATGCACAGGCCAGCAACACAGCCAGATCCGAGCCTGTTTCGGTAATTTTTAATCCGCCGACCACATTCACATACACATCTTGTCCAGAGGTTTGCACACCGCCATGCCGATGCATCACTGCGAGCAGCATGTTTAAGCGGTTCTGCTCGAGGCCGAGTGCCACACGTCGCGGCTGACCTTGTGCATCATCGACCAGTGCCTGAACTTCCACCAAGAGGGGGCGCGTGCCTTCGCGACTAATCATCACAATCGATCCGGGAATCGCTTCATTATAACGGCTTAAAAAAATGGCAGAGGGATTGGCCACTTCTCGTAAGCCCTTATCGGTCATCCCAAAAACGCCAAGCTCATTTACCGCGCCAAATCGATTTTTTACCGCACGAATCATGCGATAACGTGAATCGGATTGGCCTTCAAAATACAGCACACAATCGACCATATGCTCAAGCACACGTGGGCCTGCCAGTGCGCCTTCTTTAGTGACATGACCCACAATAAATAATGCGGTTCCGCTGTTTTTGGCAAAGCGAGTGAGAAGAGCAGCCGACTCGCGAATTTGTGAAACTCCGCCCGGTGCCGATTGCAGTGTTTCGGTATATAAGGTTTGAATCGAATCTAAAATGGCCACCACTGGGCGCTCTTGTGCCAAAATCTCACAAATTCTCTCGACACAGGTTTCTGCCATGACTTTGAGCTGATCGGTAGGTAAATCTAAGCGTTGTGCCCGCAGTGCCACTTGCGACAGCGATTCTTCGCCTGTCACATAAAGTGCAGTACTGCTTTTGCTGGCCATGTGTGTTGCCGTTTGCAGCAAAATTGTGGATTTTCCGATTCCCGGGTCACCGCCAATTAAAACCACCGAACCCGTAACCAAACCGCCACCAAGTACCCGATCAAATTCACTAATACCGGTGGCAACACGCGGTACATTCGAAACCGAAATTTTATTGAGCGTGGTAACAGTAGAGATTTCTCCTGCATACCCACCGAGTTTGGGTTTGGCGCGATGATTAGTATTAGTTTCAAGCCGAACTTCAGTCAAACTGTTCCATTCTCCACACTCAGAACATTGTCCAGCCCATTTAGGGTGATCGGCTCCACATTGCTCACAGCGATAAACGGTTTTGACTTTGCTCATATTTGGTGCATATTTAGATGGCGTTGATGACGAAATGTAGCAATAGCGTGCCTGAAATACAAATTTTTAGCTTAACATCGCCTAATTTAAATTTGGCACGTAAACTGCTAACTCAGGGAACGATAAGAGCCTTTCAATATCACATGGAGAAATTGTGTTCAAACACTACACTTACGCATGTTTACTTCCAAGAATATTGAATAAATGCCGAAATAATCTTTTTTATTTTGAACATTTTGAGCTAATTTTTAAATACAAAATTTGAGAGTTGAAAAAAAACAATGTCAAATGAAATGCACGATCAACCTTCTGGAGAAGGTGAGCTTTCGAGAAGCTTATCCAATCGACATTTGCAACTGATTGCAATTGGCGGTGCAATTGGAACAGGTTTATTTATGGGCTCTGGTAAAACCATTAGTCTTGCCGGCCCATCGATCTTATTTATTTATCTGATCATTGGAGTGATGGTCTTTTTCGTCATGCGTGCGCTAGGCGAATTGTTGCTCTCCAATCTTCAATATAAGTCTTTTATCGACTTTACCACTGATTTGATTGGCCCTTGGGCCGGATATTTTGTGGGCTGGACCTACTGGTTGTGCTGGATTACCATCGGTATCGCCGACTTATCTGCGATTATTTATTATTTGCAGTTTTTTAATAATGGTCTTCCTTTTACACCAACCGAAGGCGCCATGATCAGTATTGCGGCGATTATTTTCATCATGGGACTAAACCTCATGACCGTAAAACTGTTTGGTGAGCTTGAGTTCTGGTTTGCCATGATCAAAATTACCGCGATTGTGGTCCTGATTTTGGTCGGATTCTGGATGATCTTCACGGGCTTTACCTCGACCAGTGGTGAAGTGGCATCATTTACACATTTGTGGGCCAATGGTGGCTTCTTCCCAACGGGTATGCACGGTTTCTTGGCAGGCTTCCAGATTGCGATCTTTGCCTTTGTTGGGGTAGAGCTCGTGGGCACCACTGCGGCTGAAACCAAAAATCCGGAACGTAATTTGCCTAAGGCAGTCAATTCCATCCCGATTCGAATCATTATTTTCTATGTACTGGCCCTGTTAATTGTGATGTCGGTGACACCATGGAATAAGATTGATCCAAACATCAGCCCGTTTGTAAATCTGTTTAGTCAGGCAGGTATTGCAGCAGCGGCAATTATCATGAACTTGGTGGTCTTGTCTTCGGTGATGTCATCGATGAACAGCGGTGTATTCTCTACCAGTCGCATGCTGTTTGGTTTGTCTAAAGAACGCCAAGCACCTCAACCTTTTGGTACGCTCAATAAAGGTCGTGTTCCTGCAAATGCATTGTATTTTTCAACGGTGTGTTTGTTGCTCGGTGCAGCGCTGCAATATTTTGTACCCAATACCGTTGAAGCTTTTACACTGGCGACTACGCTATCGACCATTTTGTTTATTTGTGTGTGGCTGATGATTATCTGGAGCTACATGATCTACTACAAAACCCGTCCAGAGTTACATGCCAAATCTATTTTCAAATTACCTGGCGGTTTGTTTACCTGCTGGGTGGTGATCATTTTCTTTATTGGAATGATTTATGTGCTGTCATTAGAGCCAGACACCATGAAAGCCTTGATGGTCAGCCCAATCTGGCTGGTTATTTTGGTGATTGGTTACTTTGGTTTTTACAAGCCTCGATTGAAATCCAAGAAATAATTAAAAAAACGCCAGTCAATGACTGGTGTTTTTTTTCGCTTCCTTTTAAGCTTGGTGCTTTTGTACTTTGGTCCTTTGCTGGATCACGGTATAATTATTCAAATTTTTTGAGTAGGTGATCAGATGCGCCGTTTCATTTGCTACACAAGTTTACTCACCATGAGTCTGGCTATGCTGGGCTGTGGTCAAACGGGTGCATTACATTTGCCATCCGATCCAAATTACGACAAACGTGCAAAATATTTGCTGTATTCACAGCCTCAGTCTGACAAAACCTCGAAAGACAAAACTTCGACTCCTGATCATTCAGCGTCTTCTCAGCCAGTTCCTTCTTCACCTTAAGCTTTAAAAATAAGGATGCATTCATGAGTTTCTCCCGCATTAATGGGATATTGCATGCCGAGCAATGTTCACTTCAGCAGCTCGCGCAGCAATTTGGTACGCCACTTTATGTTTATTCAAAGACAGCCTTTGAAAAACATTATCAAGATCTGGATCGTGCCTTTGATTTTATTGATCATCAAATCTGTTTTGCGGTGAAATCAAACTCTAATTTGGCGGTATTGAATGTTTTGGCAAAACTGGGTTCAGGTTTTGATATTGTAACCGGTGGCGAACTCGCACGTGTATTGGCTGCGGGCGGTGATCCAAGCAAAATCGTATTTTCTGGTTTGGGTAAATCTGAGACCGATATTCAAAAAGCACTTGAGGTCGGCATTGCGTGTTTTAATGTTGAGTCTTATGCCGAGCTCGACCGTATTCAAAAGGTTGCAGCGGGCCTCAACTTACGTGCACCCATTTCATTGCGCGTTAATCCCGATGTCGATGCCAAGACACATCCTTATATTTCAACGGGTTTAAAAGAAAACAAATTTGGTATTCCAAGTGATACCGTATTTGAAACGTATCAATATGCAGCCTCGTTGTCTCATTTAGATGTAGTTGGAATCGATTGTCATATTGGTTCACAGTTGACCGAAACCAAACCGTTTGTAGATGCTTTAGATCGCGTGATTGTGATGATCGAACAGCTTAAAACGCTGGGAATTGAGATCAAGCACATCGATATCGGTGGTGGTTTGGGAGTCTGTTACAAAGACGAGACACCGCCAACTGCTGCAGAGTACGCTGCTGCACTCAAGCCTGCGCTACAAAAACTTGGGCTTAAAGTATATATGGAACCAGGTCGTAGCATTAGTGCCAATGCGGGTGTGTTATTGACCAAAGTTGATTTGCTCAAGCCAACCAATCATCGTAACTTTGCTATTATTGATGCAGCCATGAATGACTTGATTCGTCCGTCATTGTATGAAGCATGGATGGATATTCAGTCTGTTTCAGCGTCATCGGATGCTGAAGAAAAAACTTGGGATATCGTTGGGGCAATTTGCGAAACAGGTGATTTTCTGGGTAAAGATCGAAGCCTTGCACTTAAAGAAAATGACGTGCTGGCGGTGATGGGCGCAGGTGCTTATGGCTTTGTGATGAGTTCAAACTACAACACCCGTGGCCGTGCTGCAGAAGTGATGGTGGCAGGTAATGCCGCACATTTGATTCGTGAGCGTGAAACCATCGAGTCGTTGTGGGAAAAAGAACGTTTGCTGCCAGAGGGTTAAGACATGTTACTTGAATTTACCAAAATGCATGGTCTGGGCAATGACTTTGTTGTGCTCGATTTAATTAGTCAACGTGCTTACTTAGACACCACCACCATCCAGCGTATGGCAGATCGTCATTTTGGTATTGGCTTTGATCAATTATTGATTGTCGAGCCACCGGATGATCCGCAAACCGATTTTAAATATCGCATTTTCAATGCAGATGGTTCGGAAGTGGAGCAGTGCGGAAATGGTGTGCGTTGTTTTGCCCGCTTTGTACATGAGCGACAACTCACCAAAAAAACCAAAATCAGAGTGCAAACCAAAGCGGGAATTGTTGAACCAGAACTTGGCCCTAATGGCTGGGTACGCGTCAATATGGGTTATCCTAAGTTTCATCCACAGGATATTCCATTTCTGACCGAAGAGCTGGATGCCTTGTATACGCTTCCATTAGCCAATGAGCAAAGCTTAAAAATTGATGTCGTCAATATGGGAAATCCGCATGCGGTGACCATTGTGCCGGATATCCTGACAGCCGATGTTGCAGGCATGGGGCCACAAGTCGAAGCGCATGTGCAATTTCCACAGCGTGTCAATGCGGGTTTTATGCAGATTTTGGATGAAAAGCATGTGCGCTTGCGTGTGTTTGAGCGCGGTGTGGGCGAAACGCTTGCTTGCGGTACGGGTGCATGTGCGGCAGCCGTAAGTGGTATGCGTCGTGGTTTACTGGCAAATTCGGTAGAAGTCGAGCTGGCGGGTGGAAAGCTTCAAATCGAGTGGCAAGAGGGTGATGTGGTCTGGATGACGGGGCCAACAGCCACAGTCTATGAAGGACGCCTTGATTTACGTTACTTTCAAACCTGATCTATAAAATACCAAGAAAGCACGCTTAGACTGGGCGTGCTTTTTTTATGCTGAAATATGGCATATTTAAAATTTAATCGATTGAATAACTGAAAAAAAATGACTACACAATTAATTTTTTTACCCGGTGCATCGGGCAGTACACAATTTTGGCAGCCTTTAATTCACTATTTAGGATCAAACGATACAAGCATAATAATTGCTTATCCGGGATTTGGCTGTGAACCGGCTCAAGACACGATCACCGATTTTGATACGCTAACTGAGTATGTGCTGGCGCAAATTGATACGCCGTCTATTATTATTGCTCAATCGATGGGAGGAATTTTTGCGGTTCAGGCCGCACTCGAAAAAGCGGAAATGGTCAAAGGCTTGGTGTTGATTGCCACTTCGGGTGGTCTGGATTTGAGTGGTTTTGATGTTGAAGACTGGCGAAGTGCTTATCAAGAACATTATTTAAATTATCCAGACTGGTTTGTTCATACACGAGTCAATCATGAGCATCGTTTACATGACATTCAGCAACCCGTACTTCTGATCTGGGGAGATCAAGATCGTATCAGTCCAGTATCCGTCGGGGTACATTTACAGCACTTGTTCCCCGCTGCGAATCTACTTGTAGTACCAGAAGGTGATCATGCACTGGCCGAGCAGCAAGCGAGTAAGATTGCTCCGCCGATTTTACAATTTATCAAACAGTTGGATTAGCGTTTACTCAAAACGAGTTTGAGGGCAAATATCAGGAAGATACTGCCTGTAACACGATCTAAACCGCGCACAAATTTGGGTTGTTTTAAAAAGCGAGAAATAGGTTGCATTGCCCAAATCAACAGCATCGACCAGATGGTACCAATCAAAACATGCAACATCACCAGCCCCATAATCCATGAAAATGCAGCGGCTTCTGCGGGAATAAACTGAGGCAAAAAAGAAAGATAGAAAACCCCAATTTTGGGATTAAGTAAGTTGCCCAGAAAACCTTTAAAAAATGCATTCTGGCGTAGTGCAAAACTAGGGGGAATGTTTGAAGTCACTTGCCCCAGATGATGGCGAGGTTTGAAGAGCATATTTAGCCCAAGCCAAGCTAAATAAGCCGCACCAACCCATTTCAATACACTAAAAGCCATTGCCGAAGCCATGAATAAAGCGCCTAATCCACAGGCAACTACGAGCCCCCACACGATACAGCCTGTACTAATCCCAAGCGCTGCATGAAAGGCGCTGGATTTTCCTTCTAGTGTTGCGGTACGAATAGTCAATGTCGTATCCAACCCCGGCGTAATTGTAAGTATGCTAATGGCAACTAAATAAGAAACCAGCAGAGTCGTCATGGCAACAAAGTTTCTCTCACAGTGATCAATGAATTGTATACTAAGTTGCATTGATCGATGAGTTGTCAGTGGTCGTTTTTAAGCGGTTTTATATTCGGCAGTTTCAGTCATCACCAAAGTTAAATTGATTAAAATTAAGGAAGACACGTTTGGCGTTTGAACAGCAGTTACTGGGCATGTGGCTCAAGGAAAAACAACTTCAGAACCATTCTGAGCATACACTGCGTGCTTACCATCGTGATTTAACTCATTTCTTAGCGTTTTGCACAGAGAAAAAACTCAGTCTTGGCAATATCGAAGCGGCGGATTTAAGAGAATATCTTGCACATCGTGTTGAACACGATCATTTAAGTTCAGCGAGTTTACAGCGTCATCTCACCTCGATTCGCCAGTTTATGAAATGGGCGCAGCAGTCGAACCATTTAAGCCATAATCCTGTCGATGATTTTAAACTCAAACGCAAATCGCGACCGTTGCCGGGCTTGGTCGATATCGAAACTGTGCTGCAGATTTTAGATCAACCTGCACCAAGTGATGCGGTTGATCAGCAGCTATGGCTAAGAGATAAAGCCATGCTTGAATTGCTCTATTCAAGTGGCTTGCGTCTGGCCGAGTTGCAAGGACTTGAACTCCATGATCTCGATTTTCAACGTCAATTATTACGTGTGACCGGTAAAGGTAATAAAACACGCGTCGTCCCGTTTGGTCAAAAGGCAAAGGACAGTATCATGGCATGGCTGAAGGTATATCAGCTTTGGAAGGGACATTTCGAGCCGCACGATCCACTTTTTGTGTCGCAAAAAGGGGGCGTGCTTTCACCGCGACAAATCGAAAATCGGGTGAAGTTTCAGGCCATTCGTGCAGGCGTCAATGTCGATTTACATCCCCATTTACTTCGGCATTGCTTTGCCAGTCATATGCTCTCGGCCAGTCGGGACTTGCGCTCGGTTCAAGAAATGCTGGGCCATTCTAACTTAAGTACCACTCAAATTTATACGCATGTCGATTTTGACCATTTGGCGCAAGTGTATGACCAAGCGCATCCTCGGGCGCAGAAGCCAGATAAATCGCGATAACTTGAAGAAAAATGACAATACAAAATATGACTTCCGAGTCGCTTTAACACTCGCTTACTCGAATGACATCTTTGATCTAGGCAGTCAATCAATTTCAAAATGATGAAGAAGTGAGCTTTTTTACATAAATTAACCAAACTATCAGGCACGCTGATGAAACAAATCAAATAAAAACATAATATAAATCAATAAGTAAAAAATAATTAAAAATACTGTAAATTCAATAACAAAACATTTAGATTAGAAAAAATGAACTGTGGATTCCACAGTTTTATTGCAGATTTATCTTGGCGGCTGTAATTGTGACTTGACCGAAATGCCAAACACATAGCAAGATAAAGCACCTAAAAAATTTATATTGAAGCGTTACTATAATGCTTCTGAACATTTACTTGCTGAAACAGCCGAGGATTACATGAAGGCTCTTGTTGCTGTAAAACGTGTGGTTGATGCCAACGTTAAAGTTCGCGTTAAGCCGGACAATACTGGGGTTGACCTAACCAACGTAAAAATGTCAATTAACCCATTCTGTGAAATCGCAGTGGAAGAAGCGGTTCGTTTAAAAGAAAAGGGAACTGTATCTGAAATTATTGTGGTTTCAATTGGCCCGAAAGAAGCGCAAGAACAAATCCGTTCTTCAATGGCTTTGGGTGCAGACCGTGGTATCTTGGTTGAAACATCTGATGATATTGGCGCACTCGAAGTGGCTAAAATTCTTAAAGGTGTGGTAGACGCTGAAAAGCCAGAACTGATCTTATTGGGCAAACAAGCCATTGATGATGATTCAAACCAAGTGGGTCAGATGCTCGGTGCACTTTTGAATGCAGGTCAGGGTACCTTTGCATCAGAGGTGAAAGTAGACGCGGGTAAAGTTCAAGTTACACGCGAGATCGACGGTGGTTTGCAAACCGTTGAACTGACGCTACCTGCGATTGTGACTGCCGACCTTCGTTTGAATGAGCCACGTTATGCGGCGCTTCCAAACATTATGAAAGCACGTAAAAAACCGCTTGAAACCAAATCTCCAGCAGATTATGGCGTAACAGCGACCACCAAACTCAAAACCGTTAAAGTTGAAGCACCAGCAGAGCGTAAAGCAGGTGTTCAAGTGAAATCGGTAGATGAGCTTGTTGAAAAGTTAAAAAATGAAGCGAAAGTGATCTAATACGGAAGGATAAAATCATGAGTATTTTAGTTATCGCTGAGCACGACAATAAGACACTTAACGGTGCAACTTTGAATGTTGTGGCTGCAGCACAAAAAATCGGTGGTGATATTGCTGTATTGGTTGCAGGCGCTGGTGCTCAGGCTGTTGCAGACGCGGCAGCAAAAATTGCGGGTGTCAGCAAAGTTCTTCTTGCAGACAACGCTGTGTATGAACACCAATTGGCTGAAAACGTTGCACAGCTTGTGGCTGATGTAGCGAAATCAGGTTATAAGCATGTTTTGGCAGCATCAACGACTTCAGGTAAAAACATTCTGCCACGCGCAGCGGCTTTACTTGATGTCAGCATGATCTCCGACATTATTGCAGTTGAATCTGAAAATACGTTTAAGCGTCCAATCTACGCTGGTAATGCGATTGCAACAGTTCAATCTGAAGAATCAATTATCGTGGCGACCGTTCGTGGTACTGCATTTGATGCAGTGGCAAGCGAAGGTGGCTCTGCTGCAATCGAAGCAGTCGGTGAGGCAGCCAATGCAGGCGTTTCAACTTTTGTAAACGAAGAAATTGTGAAACTGGATCGTCCAGAGTTGACTGCAGCACGTATCGTGGTGTCAGGTGGCCGTGGTGTGGGTTCAGGTGAGAACTATCACAAGGTACTCGATCCATTGGCAGATAAACTAGGCGCGGCGCAAGGTGCTTCTCGTGCGGCTGTAGATGCCGGTTTTGTACCAAACGATTACCAAGTGGGTCAAACGGGTAAAATCGTAGCACCAGATCTTTATCTTGCTGTTGGTCTGTCAGGTGCGATTCAGCATTTGGCGGGTATGAAAGATTCTAAAGTCATTGTTGCAATCAACAAGGATGAAGAAGCGCCAATCAACAGTGTTGCTGACTACTGGTTAGTTGGTGACTTGAACACTGTTGTGCCAGAATTGGTATCTAAGCTCTAATCAGCGCTTTGATTGGATCTGAAAACCTCAGCATTTGCTGGGGTTTTTTATTTGATCAATCCTGCCAAATTTAGCGTGAGTTGTTTTAGGAAAAGCGTGACCATTTACTAAAAAAGTCATGTAAAAAACCAGACTGAGAATGCGGTTGTCTATTTTTAAATCAGTATAAAATTAAATCTGTAAATAATCTGTAAATTATATAAATATAAAAGCCAGATCACGGCGAGATCGTACATTCAGAAGCAGAATTATGCTATCATTTGCCGCTGTATTTTTTATTTTTAGTTCAGCTTTTTTGAGCTGAATTTTATTGCAAGATCAAGACATATTGCAGCAAGTTTAGCGCTTGCTGTCTACAAGGAGTATGCATGAGCGTATCGGAAATCCGACCGATTGCCATTGAGGACGAACTCAAGCATTCATATCTAGATTATGCGATGAGCGTAATTGTATCGCGTGCATTGCCAGATGTACGTGATGGCCTTAAGCCAGTGCATCGTCGTGTGCTTTATGCCATGCACGAGCTCGGCAATGACTATAACAAAGCCTATAAAAAGTCAGCACGTGTTGTGGGTGATGTGATCGGTAAGTACCACCCGCACGGTGATACTGCTGTATACGACACAATCGTGCGTATGGCACAAGATTTTAGTCTACGTTATCTGTTGGTCGATGGTCAGGGTAACTTTGGCTCTGTGGACGGCGACAGTGCAGCAGCGATGCGTTATACGGAAGTGCGTATGACCAAGCTGACACATGAGCTTCTGGCAGATCTTGAAAAAGACACCGTGGACTGGGTGGATAACTACGACGGTTCAGAGCGTATTCCAGATGTGTTGCCAACGCGCATTCCAAACCTGCTCATCAATGGAGCAGCAGGGATTGCCGTCGGTATGGCGACCAATATGGCACCGCACCATCTAAATGAAGTGATTCATGCCTGTCTAGCTTACGCAGACAACCCGAATATCTCCATTGAAGGCCTGATGGAACATATCACCGGTCCAGACTTTCCGACAGGTGGTATCATCTATGGAAAATCAGGCATCGTCGATGCTTACCGAACAGGTAAGGGGCGTTTGCATATTCGCGGTAAATATCATTTTGAAGAAGATGAAAAAACCGGACGTACCACCATTGTCTTTACGGAAATTCCGTATCAGGTCAATAAGGCACGTGTGATTGAGCGTATTGCCGAATTAGTCAAAGAGAAAAAGCTTGAGGGTATTTCGGAGCTTCGCGACGAATCCGACAAAGAAGGCATGCGTATTGCGATTGATTTGAAACGCGGTGAAAACGCGGAAGTGATCGTCAATAACCTGTTTTTGAATACCCAGCTAGAAAACTCATTCAGCATCAATATGGTGTGTCTGGACAACGGACAACCGAAGTTGATGAACCTGAAGGACATCATTGCGGCATTTATCCGTCATCGTCAAGAAGTGGTAACACGCCGTACCATGTTTGAACTGCGTAAAGCGCGTGAACGTGGTCATATTTTGGAAGGCTTAACGGTTGCCTTAGCCAATATTGATAACATCATCGAAACCATTAAAACCTCGGCGAATCCGGCTGAAGCACGTGAACGCCTTTTGGCGGGTGAGTGGGCTGGTGGCGGTGTGATTGCCTTGCTCGAAAAAGCAGGTTCGGTTTCAGTTCGTCCAGATGAAATTGAGGGTGAAGATCCAGCGCGCCCATTTGGTTTATCTGACCAGATCTACCGCTTGTCACCAACGCAAGTGGGTGCCATTCTTGAGCTTCGCTTGCATCGTTTAACAGGCCTAGAGCAAGACAAACTCCACGCCGAATACAGCGAAATTTTGGCTCAAATTGCCGAGCTGACAGCAATTTTAAACGACTTTAATCTGTTGATGACGGTGATTCGTGAAGAGCTTGCACTGATTTTACAACAGTATGGTGATGAACGTCGTACTCAGATTGTCGAATCACGTATTGATTTCTGTCGTGAAGATTTGATTCCAGAAGAGCAGGTGGTATTGACCGTTTCACAAACGGGTTATGCCAAAACACAGCCATTGTCAGACTATCAGGCGCAGCGCCGTGGTGGACGTGGTAAATCTGCAACGTCAATGAAAGATGACGATATAATCCAGCATTTGATTGTGGCGTCAAATCACGCGACAGTGCTGTGCTTTACCAATGTGGGTAAAGTGTACCGTTTGAAAGTGTTTGAAGTGCCGCAAGCATCGCGTGGTGCAAAAGGCCGTCCTATGGTCAATTTGTTGCCGTTAGATGCCAATGAAACCATCACTGCAATTTTACCGCTGACTGAATTCCCAGAAGACCATTATGTCTTTATGGCAACAGCTTCAGGTACGGTAAAACGTGTAGAACTTGAGCAGTTTGCCAATATCCGCTCAAACGGCTTACGTGCCATCGAACTCAATGAAGAAGATACCTTGATTGGTGTAGCCATTACCGATGGTCAACAGCAAATCATGCTGTTTTCTAATGAAGGTAAGGCCATTCGTTTTGCAGAAACCGATGTGCGTGCCATGGGACGTACCGCAAAAGGTGTACGCGGTATGCGCGTGACGCTGGCTGCTGCTGTAGATAGTGAAGATGCAGAACTCGATACCGATGAAGCAGATGATTCAGATGATTCTAACGATTCAAATCTGGTGAGCCGCATTGTGTCATTGGTGGTTGTACCAGAGACTGGTGAAGTGTTGTGTGCCAGTGCCAACGGCTATGGTAAGCGTACACCAGTAAATGACTTCCCAACCAAAAAACGTGGCGGCAAGGGCGTGATTGCAATCAAGACTTCCGAGCGTAATGGTGAATTGGTAGGCGCTGTTTCAATTGATGAAACCAAAGAGCTGATGTTGATTTCAGATGGCGGAACCTTGGTACGTACCCGTGCCGCCGAAGTTGCAATGACAGGCCGTAATGCACAAGGTGTTCGCTTGATCCGTCTCAGCGATGCAGAAACCTTGGTGGGTGTGGTATCCATTGAGGCTGTGGAAGATGAAGATGATCTGATTGAAGATCTCGAGACTCAAGCATCAGATGCAGTAGAGCAAGCAGATATCGAGTCTGATACAGCAAATCAAAGTGTTGCAAATGACTCAGAGAGCAATGATCAAGCTTAACCATCTTGATATGTAAAAAAAGGAAGCTTTGGCTTCCTTTTTTTATGAATGTCGATTGTGCGTGCGATGAACCCACCGATAGTAAGCCAATGCTAAAAAGATTACGGTCATGAGCGTCAATATCATAAGTTTGGGCATGACAGCACTTAAATGAACCCCCATTTGATTGAGCTGTACAAATAGCTGTACTGCATGCGTAGATGGCAGCAACGCACTAAAAATCTGCATCCACTGAGGCATGGCCTGTATCGGCCAGGCGGTTCCAGTGAGTAAAAACAATGGAATAGAAGTAAAAACCAGAAAATGTCCGGCACGTTCGCTCATATCGAGTAAAGAACCAAAAAGCAGACCCAAGCTAACAATACAACTCACAAAGATTGGAACCGCAACCAGCATGCCCCAGAAATTTCCGCCATGCGGATAATCATTTTTCCAAAACACAAAGCCAAACATATACAGACAGCCTAGGCAGCCAATGGTAAAAAAGCTGGCAAATATTCCCCAAAACTGACTCGATGTGGGCTGATACCGTTCTTCTTTATATCCTCCAAGTAACATACCTAAACCCAGTACAATGGTTTGATGAATAATCAGCGGTGCGACGGCGGGAAATACATAGCTCCCATAGCCTGAAAGCGTGTTGAAAAGCGGAATCTGATGAATCGAAAGCGCCGGTTTAAAATGCGTAATCTGACCAAATTTTTCGGCATATTCGGCAATCACTTGTTCGATAGAGAGCGCCAGTCCTAAACCAATTTCTTTGATTTTTAAAAAATATGCAGCACTGATATAAAGTCCAACGCCGCCCATTTCACCACGTCGAACACTCATGCTTAATTGATCAGGCAGATACAAAATACCATCTGCTTTTTGGTTTTTAACCATTTGCTCTGCTTCAAGAAAGTTTGTCGTGGTTGTAACAATCTTGATTTTAGGGCTATTTGCGACTTGACTAATGATGGTTGAGGTTAAAGCACTTTGTTCTTCATCCACAATCACAATGGGGAGTGATTCAGCATGTTCTGCCTTATACGCAGTGGGGTAGAAGAAGCTGTAAAAAAACACTGACAACACAACAGTCGTCAAAATCGAGGAATTTTTTGCAATTTCTTTAAACGTGTGCAGATAATAAAACCAGAATTTTTTCATGAGAGCGCCTCCTGCACACGTTTTTTAAGCAAGCGACTCGACACCAAAAAATAAAAAACACAGTAAAACAGCAAGATCAGAAGTGGCCATAATGAAATAGAAACATCACTTCCAACCACCCATTGCTCGGTTTGAAGCTTTGCGTACGGTGTATATGGAATAATCATGGACCAAAATTGTGTAAAAATCGGTGCATTGTTCAGTGGTAAAGTAACGCCTGCAAAACTTAAGGATGATCCGCCATAAACGGCAATAAATCCAAAGGTTCGGCCCATATTTTGCGATGCAATCATAACGGTTGCGCTAATCATGGCATATGCGAAATAAAGTAAAAACTGTGCCATTAAAAGCAGGCTCAAACTGCCCGCAACAAACCAGCCACGAACCACAATTAGCCAGAACATCCATAGCCATGTCCAAGCACAAAAAATCACGACATAGAGTAAAGTTTTGGCAAGTAGCATTTTCATGGCATTGTCAGGTGCGCTCCATTGCGTCAGTGTGCCGCGCTTAAATTCCTGACCAATTGCAAATGCAACGCAGCAACACAGCAATAAATGCAAAATCGCGGGTACCATGAAAGGCTCGAGATAAAACTCATAGCTTAAGCTAGGGTTGTAAAGTGTTGAGACTTTGACATGCGGTGTGGGCAGGTCAATGGCAGGCAATAATGCTGAAAAATAGTGTTCACCACCAAACTCGCCCATAGCATTGAGTGTGCTGATGAGCATGGCACTTGAAATGGTGTTGCCAATACTAAAAAATGACTGATTAAACGCCACACTAATCTGTGCATCTTGTGCATTCACTAAACGCTGTTCTGCACCTTCTGGAATATGTACATATCCCCAAATTTGGGTTTTGTTTACGAGTTCCTCAGCCTCAGACGTATTGGTTAAAACGTATTTCAAATCTAGGGTGGGATTATGGCGTAAATCCTGTTCGATGATGCGACTCAGCTGGCTATGATCTTGGTCAATGAGTGCAATGGGAAGATGATCGGGTTTTCCCTGATAAAACATACTTGCAAACAGCACCACAACACATAGGGGGGCGAGTGTAACCATCGCCAAATCCCATTTGTTTTTGAGCAGATAAATGCACTCACGCCAGAAACAGGCCCACATATCAATTGGCCTCAACTACATCAAAAATCACACTCATACCCACTTTTAAATCAGCTGCTGCTTCTGTGGGTTTAAGATGAAGCTTAAAGCTACGGATATCGTAACCGCCGGTTTGTCGCGTGGTTTTAATGGTGGCAAACTCACCTTCGGCATCGATGTGTTGAATATTAAAATTGATCTTTTTATCAAGTGCGGGTACATATCCCTGAAGTGTTTTTTGCTGATAGACACTTCGATACTGATCTTCCCGGACATTTAAACTGACCCAGCGTTCGTCATCCTCTAACAAACTGACCACAGGCACTGCGGCAGCGACCAACTCCGAGGGTTTCCCATAAATTTTGGAAACAGTGCCGTTTATTGGGGAGTAGAGTTTGGTTTCAGTTTCTAACGATTCAGCTTCACCCAGCGCAGCACGTGCAATATCGACCTGTGCATCTGCCATCGATTTTTGTTGTGGCGTACTGCCACGCTTGGCACGTGCATACTGTTGATACGCGGCTTCGCTTAAAGCTCGGGCAGAGCGCTGTGCTGCGAACATTTCATCGCGACGCTGACGTGAAATGACGCCTTCTTTGTAGAGTGTTTCACCACGGCGATACGTGGTTTCAGCCAGTTCCGCCTGAGCTTTTACACTTTGCCAGTTGGCATATAAGGTATCAACATTTTCTTCTTGAGAACCGCGTTCTGCTGTCGATTGAAGTGCTAAAGCCGATTGTAAAGCGGCTTGCGCTTGCTGCTTTTTGGCTTCTATCTCAGGACTAACCAAGCGAGCAAGTGCCTGACCTTTCTTAATATTCTGGCCTTCTTCGATAAAGATTTCAGCAATACGACTAGGCACTTTGGTGGTGACGTAAAGCGTTTCGGCTTCAACGCGACCTTGTAATGCTACGCTACGAGGCTGATACGCTTTCCATAAACCATAAATAATCAGTCCAATGATGAGCAATAAAATGATCAAACCAATGATTTTTACGGCGCGCTTAGGGCCATGTGGTGTCTGTTTTTGCTGGGGTCCGGTGGTCGTTGCCGACTCAGAGGCAGAGGGCACCGGATGTTCAGTGTCAGAAGACGATTGATCTGTCGGCATGATGTCCTCGTAATTAATAAATATATACTGTATTAGGCTGATTTAAATACGTTTTAAACTGACTAATCGAGCCATGACTTTGGAGCAGCGTGGCCAGAGAGAGCACGTATTTATAAGCATTGATGGCCATTTCTGTATCAATCACTTGCACAGCATTTTGTGCATCAATCACTTGATTGGCCGTTCCCATGTTTTCTCTAAATGAAAGCTCTTGGATGCGTAAGTTTTCAAGTGCAGCGCGCTTATTTTCATTCAGCAGCGTTTGTGTTTGCTGCGAAGAACCCATTTCGCTATAAGATTTTTGAATAATATTTTCAATTTCCTGTTTGGTACGCTCGACTAAAAGCTGACTGCCATAGCGCTTGAGTTCGGCAGATTCGATACTTTTATTTTTATCTAGTCCACCAAACAGGTTGTAGCGTGCCACCACACCCACAATCCAGTTTTCGTTTTTGTCTAAGCTATATTCGGCAAAGGCAAATACAGTCGGCTTTTTGGCGGCGCGCTGTGCTTTCACATTTTCATCCGCCAGTTGGGTGTCTATTTGCATTTTTCGAATGAGATTAGACTGATTGGGATACGAGCTCAAAAATTGATTCAAAGGCAATGTTTGTTTTGTATTGACAAAAAGCGGTGTGGTGAGATTCCCGTTCGTTTGCTGATGTAATAGATGATTTAACTGAAACTGACTGCTGTTTAAGTTGCTTTGAGCATTTTGTAATAAGCGCAGGGCGTTGTTACGTGCCACTTCAAACTGCATTCGCTGGCCTTTGCTGATAAAGCCTTGCTGTTCGAGCTTGAAGGCGTTATTGACATGTTTTTGCATGGCATCCGCATTGAACTGGCTCGATTTCACCAATTGCGTTTGTAGCTGAGTATTAAAGTAAGCCTGAATAATTTCAAATCGTTGAATATCTTGCTGTTGTTCTGTACTGAGTTGTGCCCGCATGGCCTGTATGGTAGCAATTTGCTTGGCACTTTTGATCAGGCCGCCTGTGTAAATGGGCATGACTAGAGAAATGGTGGGTCTGATCACTTCATCTTCAATACTTAAATTTGCGTAATTGGGAAACTGATTAATTCCATCTGAAATGGCTGTATTCGCGCCCGTCTGAATCGTATTGAGTACATCTGGCGGCAACACGCCACCCACCTGAGACAATTGCTCGCTCAAGCGTTGACTCAAAGTATTTTCAAGATTTTGTTTAAAACTGTCTAAAGGGAGATCAACTTCGCTATGGAATTTATAAGCCCGTACATTAAGGTCAATACGTGGGCGTCCTAGGCCTTTAGTGGCTTGTGCATCAAGACGTGCTGCCTGTTCAAAGGCTTGACTGGCCTGAGTGCTGTAAGAGGATGTGAGCGCTTGTTGCTCTGCCTCTACATAACTGATGCCCTCAGCAAGTGCCACTTCACTGCATAAAAGCAAAGCGGCCATACAGCCAAACAAAAACTTGACTGGAGGAGGTGAGCTTGCGCACCTGAAATTCATTTTTATCATTCGCTGTTGTAATGTCATATCAAGTCACGTCGTGTTGTTCCTGAAAGTATAATCTTTATTGTAAAAGCATCAGTTATAGTCTTGTTTATTATACAAATGTATAGCACGTGGGGTGTTTAAAAAGCAATCAATATGCTTGGATTAATCTGACTGGATATTCTATTGTTTATCTGATTTGATCAATCGTAAATTCAGGCCAAAAGGCATCAAGTTATATAAAAAATATATGCTCAATGCTGCTGCATGCGCTGTCAAGATGTGGTTAAATGCGAACTTTAGTTTAGTTTCAATTATATAAAGGAACGATCATGCGCGCGTACAATTTCTGTGCTGGCCCAGCTGCATTACCGACTGCTGTTTTAGAAAAAGCTCAACGTGAACTGTTGGACTGGCAGGGTAAAGGGCTTTCCATCATGGAAATGAGTCACCGTAGCGCTGATTATGTTGCCGTTGCAGAAAAGGCTGAAGCCGATCTGCGCCAGCTGATGAACATTCCTGAAAACTATAAAGTCTTATTCTTGCAAGGTGGTGCATCGTTACAGTTTTCAGCAATTCCATTAAATTTGCTTGGAAAAAACAGCAAGGCAGATTATATCCATACTGGAATCTGGTCTGAAAAAGCGCTAAAAGAAGCTCAGCGTTATGGCGATATCAATGTAATCGAAGCAGGCACTCAAATTGATGGCAAGCTTGGTATTAAGCCTCAGTCTGAATGGGCATTGTCTGAAGATGCAGCTTATGTGCATTATGCAGATAACGAAACCATCGGGGGCTTACAATTTGCAGGTATTCCTGAGGTTAATGCGCCGTTGGTATCGGATTTATCGTCTAGCATTTTGTCTGCACCGCTAGATGTGAGTAAGTTTGGTTTGATTTATGCTGGTGCGCAAAAAAATATTGGCCCCGCAGGTCTTACTTTGGTCATTGTTCGTGACGATTTGCTTGACCAATCACGTGCAGATATTCCGAGCCTGTTAAAATACTCTGCACAAGCTAAAAATGACTCTATGGTGAATACACCGGCAACTTATTCATGGTATTTGGCTGGTTTGGTATTTGAGTGGTTAAAAGAGCAAGGTGGTGTTGAGCCCATTCATCAAGCCAACCTTGAAAAAGCCAAATTACTCTATGGTTATATCGATTCGAGTGATTTTTATAACAACCCGATTGCGCCGGCCAATCGCTCGATTATGAATGTGCCATTCACTTTGGCAGATGAAGCATTGGAAAAACGTTTCTTAAAAGAAGCAGAGCAAAACAATCTATTGAACCTTGCTGGACATCGTTCAGTTGGTGGAATGCGTGCCAGCATTTACAATGCTGTGCCGCTTGAAGGCGTGCAAGCACTAATCAACTTTATGGACGCATTTGTCAAAGCCAACGGCTAATTGCAAAGGCAATAAAAAAAGCCCCTACATCATGTGGGGCTTTTTTAATGATTCATTTAAAGCGATAAGAAACCAAAATAATGGATCATCACTGCTGCTAAAAACATTCCGAGTGCAAAAAAGCATAATGCAACTGTATCGAATTTAATACGCTGTCCGCTCAATTGAATCAGATTGGTCGATTGTTCAGGTATAATTTTCATCAATACGCCTAATTTATTAATTATTCGTTGAAACGCTATTATTCAACTTTACTTTTAGCATAAATATTCGCCTGAATCCAGATATTACCTCGAATATACTGACCAATTTCAAAATTTTCGTGGGCATTATTTTTAGTGGCGAGACGAATTAATATTGCAGGTAGCTCGTCTTCTAGCACCAACACCACATCATAAAGGGTATAGGTTTCATCCATAAATGTCGTCGATGATTTACCTACGATATTGCCTTGAAACCAAGCTTCGTCTTCTTGGCCCATGGTTTCGCCAAATAAATAAGCCACCATTTTAGAAAAATCGACCGTTACAGGTTCCTGATCTTCAGGCGTTTTAGGTTGCCACGCATCAATCAATTCTTGCAGATTTTCAGGCGCAACACCGTTATTGGCCGATAAAATATCATTTAACGCACGATGATGTTTAATCGATGCCGGATCGTCGACTTCAATGGTTTCGTTGTCGGCAACGACTTCAAGTTCATAGGCCCAAGCATTTAACTGAACTTGATAGGCCTGATTTTTCTCATATTGATTGTGATTGACGCTATATAGATTATCGTAAGCGTAAATAGTGGTATTTTTATTTAAACTCAACCGTAAAACAGCCTGAGTATTTGATTCGCAGGCAATGATGCGATCAATCACAGCATTATATTTATATGGGCTTTCAAAACTTGGAAATGCAGTTTTCAGCGCGCGCGGTTTATTATTTTCGACCGCAATAATCTGGCTGACTTTAATCCCAGATTCAGACGGACCTTGAATCAACCATACGTCGGTATCCATATCCTGTTCAGTTTCACATAAACCCATTGGCATCATAGGAGCGTCGAGTGCCATACTGAGCCATTTAGGCACGACTTGTTCAGGTGTATCACTCAATAACGCCCAATGCTCGCCATGGTTGCCAAAACCTTGATCTTGAATAGTAACGATTTCTGGACTGTTTTGATTTTTCATATAACCCTGAAGAATTTTTAAAAGATTTAGATATATAAATCGAGCATATCTAAGTTTTTTCAAGTGTTGATATGCAATTATGTAAAAAATATTTTAATTTTCTTTTTGAATTTCATCGAGATGTCGGCGTATTAGATCTATGTAAAAATAACAAGCCTACAGGTCACCATCAAATCTTAAGTCTGTTAAAATAAATTCCTCTTTAAAAAGGTTGAAATTGCGTGTTGCCATTTAAACTTTGGGTCGATGCCGATGCATTGCCAAAGATTCTGCGAGAAGTCATTTTGCGTGCTTCTGATCGTTATCAGCTTGAAGTCATTTTTGTTGCAAATCAAAACGTGGGCATTACGCCATCTGTCCGGATCAAATCGATTCAGGTTATGAGTGGCGCCGATCAGGCCGATCGTGAAATTGTCGAGCGCATGCAGGCACATGATATTGTGATTACTCAGGATATTCCTTTAGCTGCACAAGTGATTGAAAAGGGCGGTATTGCGATTCATCCACGAGGCGAAATCTATACCGATGCCAATGTAAAAGCACGTTTGCATTTACGTGATTTTATGGACACCCTGCGGGGTGCTGGCGTACAAACTGGCGGACCACCGCCCATTTCTGAACGTGATAAACGCGAGTTTTCAAGTGCGCTTGATCAAACCATTTTAAAGCAAAAGCGTAAAACGCTTTGAGACCGGCTATGCCTTCAAAAAGCAATATCATACTGACCTATATTGTTTTGGTTTTGATCTGGGCATCGACTCCACTGGCGATTGTCTGGAGCGTGGCGGATCTGCATGTACTTTGGGCCATGATGTTACGCTTCTTTTTGGCGCTGCCAATTGCTGTAGTGATATTACTGGTACTCAGAATTCGTTTTCCACTCAACCCAAACGCCATTCATAGCTATATTGCAGGCTCGTTTAGCTTAATTGGCGCGCAGGTGTTTACCTATATTGCTACGCAGTATCTAAGCTCTGGGGTGATTGCGCTGATGTTTGGGCTTGCACCTATCATTGCCGGTTTGATTGGCCGTTTTGCTTTTGCGCAGCAACTCAATCGCCTGCAATGGACGGGTATGGCCATTGCAATTGTCGGTTTGGCATTGATCTGCTTTGGCGGGTCATCACAGCATGTGCATCCGCTGGGCATCGGTCTGATGCTCATGAGTGTCTTTATCTACTGTAGCTCAATTTTTTGGGTAAAAAAGGTCAATGCCGATGTCGTGCCGATGGCACAAGCCACCGGATCAATTCTGGTTTCTACCTTGGTGTCTTTGTGTGTACTGCCGTTTGTGTGGTCACATGCACCTACGCATCTGCCGGAAATGAAGTCATTACTGGCCTTGTTGTACACCACGATCATGGCATCACTGATTGCAATGTTTTGCTATTTTAAACTGGTCAAAAACATTGAACCGACCACATTATCGCTCACCAATGTGATGACGCCTTTACTGGCCTTGGTGATTGGCGCTTTATTTAATCATGAGCAGATTTCACTCATGATGATTTTAGGTACCTGTATTATTTTGAGTGGGTTATTTTTATATTTTTATCGTGATATTCAGGCCAATCGACGCTATAAACAACACATCAAATCTTGAGGATCACTGTAGCTTGCCTAATGTAATGCACAGACAAGTACGATTGAATTTGGCTTAAAACCGGGTAACATACGCTTCATAAAGTACATCAAAATGTTGATCTTTATGCCTTAATTGTTCGATTTCGTAGTAATCGGTACGATCAAATTGATCTACTGCGGTATCTGGTACAAAATAAGCCCGCTATATAATCTGAATCGTAAGGGTCATTCAATAATAAGAGTCTGCCGGGTGAAGTTTTATCGAGATTCTTTTGGTGTATCTGTGCGTAATCGATGTTAATCGCAGTATCTAAATAAATACTGTTTTTTCTTTTATGAAATGACCTTGGACTAAGTGGTATGTTTAAACCAATCTCGCTGTATATAGGGTTGCGATATACCCGCGCTCGGCGTAGTAATCACTTTATTTCGTTTATTGCCTTGGTTTCGATGATTGGTCTGACCTTGGGCGTTGCGGTACTGATTACCGTTTTGTCCGTGATGAACGGCTTTGATCGCGAGTTGAAAAATCGTGTACTTGGTATGGTACCGCAGGCCACGATTTCATCGAACCAGATTCTAACCGACTGGCCTCAACTTGCTAAAAAAATTGAGGGTCATCCTCATGTCACTGGTGTTGCACCATTTACACAATTACAAGGCATGCTTACCGCACAAGGCCAAGTTGCCGGTATTATGGTCAGCGGGATCGAACCAAGCTATGAAAAAAAGGTTTCGATTATCCAAAACCATATGGTGGCAGGTAGTATCGACAGCCTTAAAAAAGGCGAATACGGCATTGTACTCGGCAAGCAAATGACCGACGCACTCGGGCTTGGTCTAAACGACAGTGTGACGCTGGTTTTGCCTGAAGCGACGCCATCACCTGCTGGGGTGGTGCCACGATTTAAACGATTTAAAATTGTGGGCATCTTCAGTATTGGTGCCGAAGTAGATTCGATGATGGGCTATATTGCCTTGAATGATGCATCTACACTGTTGCGCTTACCCGATGGCGCCCAAGGAATTCGCCTTAAACTGGACAATATTTTTGCAGCACCTCAAGTGGCAGACGATATTGTGAAGACCTTACCATCTAATTTCTATGCGTCTAACTGGACCTATACTCACGGTAACTTGTTTAGCGCCATTCAAATGGAAAAAGCCATGGTGAGCTTGCTATTGTTCCTGATTGTTTTGGTTGCAGCATTCAATATTGTGTCTTCACTGGTCATGGTAGTGACCGATAAAAAATCAGACATCGCGATTTTAAGAACACTAGGTGCATCACCAGCCACCATCACCAAAATCTTTATGGTTCAAGGCACAGTCATTGGTGTGATCGGTACGGTTGCGGGTGCTATTTTAGGAGTCGTGTTTGCTTCAAGCGTGAGTAATATCATTGACTGGTTCAATACCGCGCTTGGTTTACATTTATTCGATGCGTATTTCATTAATTACTTGCCGTCTTATCTACGCTGGCAAGATGTGGCTTTGATTGTGTCGGTTTCACTGTTATTGAGCTTTCTTGCCACGATTTATCCGGCATTGCGTGCAGCGAAAATTCAACCTGCGGAGGCATTGCGCTATGAGTAAGATTGTCCTTGAAGCCAAAGATATTCATAAGCATTTTACCGATGGAAAATCGACAGTTGATGTGATTAAAGGCTTATCGCTTCAGGTAAAAGCAGGGGAATTTGTTTCGATTGTTGGAGCAAGTGGTTCAGGTAAAAGCACTTTGCTGCATGTACTGGGCGGACTCGATACGCCGAGTCAGGGTCAGGTTTTTCTGGATGGTCAGCGTTTTGATAATCTGGGTGAAGCGCAACGCGGCTATAAACGAAATCATTATTTGGGTTTCGTCTATCAGTTTCACCATTTACTACCAGAGTTTTCGGCACTTGAAAATGTGGCCATGCCGCTGATGCTTCGTGCAGAGACTAATTATAAAGAGGTCAAACAACAGGCTGAACACTTACTGGATCGTGTTGGGTTGTCACATCGGTTGACGCATAAGCCTGGTGAATTATCTGGCGGAGAGCGCCAGCGTGTTGCATTGGCACGTGCACTGGTTGGGCGTCCTGCAGTGATGCTGGCAGATGAGCCAACAGGAAATCTAGACCGCAAAACGGCACTGGGTATTTTTGAGCTACTCACCGAGCTGAAAAAAGAATTCAATATGGCCATGCTGATCGTGACCCACGATGAGCAGTTGGCACAATCTGCAGATTCAATTTTACATATGCAAGATGGCCTTTGGGTCGATCCAGTCTGATGTTGTGCGTATTGATAGCCCTTTCGGGGGCTTTCAATTTTTATCATACAAGTAAATAAAATAGATTTTAAATAACAATGCTAAAGCTTATTTTTCTGGGGTGGATTGCAGGAATTGCAACCATGGGGCATATATTTGATCCAATATCGCCTGTCACACTCGGTATCGCGATCGGTCTATATTTCCTATTTTTACTCATCTATCTACGTGTGGCCCAACAGTTCAACTCTTCGAAATTGTTAGGCGGCTTATTAGGCATCTTTTCGGTGTGTTTGTCGTTTAGCTGTGGCGTCTATTACGCCGATCAGGCACTCACCACGCGGCTTGAGCATCGTGTCACGACCTCTTCAGTCGACTCATACATCATCTACATCAACCGTATGGGGGAGCAGTCTCAAAACGGAATCAGACAGCCTGCACAGATTCTCAATGAAAATGATGCTCCCATTCACTGGGTACTTTCCATAGATGAAACAGTTATCCCTGCTGATACCATGGCGCATAGTTTAGCTGTTGGGCAGTATTATCGTGCCGTGATCCAGCATCAACCTGTGCATGGTTACGCTATACAAGGTGCATTCGATGTAGAAAAATGGTTCGTACAACAAAACTGGCAAGGACGTGGCAAAGTTGTACAACTCGAAATGCTTTCAAGTGAACAGGCGCTACGTGAAGGATATTATGATCATGTGAAACAGCAACAATCTTGGACTCGAAAATTTTTGCTTGCTGCCGAGCACTTAAGATTAAAATTTAGAGGCTATTTTCTTGCTTCTTCCTTACAACATCAAAGCTTACTTCTGGCCTTACTCACGGGCGATCGAAGTCTTCTTGATCCTGAGCTTGAGCAGCAGTTTCAACGCTTTGGTATTTCACATTTGCTGGCGATATCTGGGCCGCATGTGCTTATTTTTGCAGCGCTGATGACATGGTTCATCATCCAATTGATCAATCGATACTACGCCGCAATTTATTTGGTGATTCCACGCCAGCGACTGATGCTGATTCCATTTTTATTATGCGTACTCCTGTATTGCGCGTTGGTGGGGTTTGAAATTCCTGCTCTAAGAACGCTGCTGACCGTAACCATAGTGAGTATTTTCATACTTTTAAAACGTCCCGTACATGCCAGTTTCTTGTTGATGTTCAGTGCTTCTATTTTGTTACTCATCGATCCGTTTAGCATACTCTCGGCAGCATTCTGGCTATCTTATGGGGCCTGTTTTATTCTGATTCGTATTTATCAGGAAATTGTACAGGAGCAAAAGACTGGTCAATCTTGGCGTATTCGAATCGGATATGCTGCGCAGCTTCTTATCAGAACACAATGGAAAATCTTTTTCGCACTGTTACCCCTGACCTTATTGCTCTTTAAACAGTTTTCTTGGATGACTCCATTTGCCAATATCATTGCCATTCCAGTTCTGGGTGCCATCGTGGTGCCTTTAGATGTTATCGCTGCATGCTTCTGGCTCATCCTTCCTGCATTTGGACATTTGATTTTTCAACTCAATGATGGGGTATTACAGGCTGTTTTGGGTCTGTTTAATATGATGGATTATATCTTTGCACCAGAGTTACAATATTTTGCACTTCGTCCTTGGATGATCATCAGCATTTCATTTGGCATTTTAATTTTATTTTTGCCTAAAGGCACAGTGCCTAAATGCTGGTCAATCATATGCTGTGTGCCTGTTTTTCTACCTGCACAATTAAAATCACCTACCCAATTAGTGGTGTTAGATGTCGGTCAAGGACAGTCTGTGTTCATCCAAGATCAGACACAACGAATACTGCTCGATACTGGCGGCAATCACGATGAGCAAAAGTTTAGTATAGGCAGGCAGGTGATGGTGCCATTTTTGAAGGCACAGGGCGTAAGGCAGCTAGACCGAATTATACTGTCACATTTAGATCAAGATCATAGCGGGGCATTACCTGCGATTCTGGATGCAATATCGGTTACGCAGATTCAAGCCAATGAACCAATGCCTAAACTTCAATCTACTTTTGAGCTGTGCTATGCCGGACAGCGTTTTGAGACACCTGAAACCATTATACAAGTTTTATCACCAGCGCCTCAGGAGATCGGACGTGCTGATACGAATCGAAATGAATCGTCATGTGTTATGCATATCGAGTTTAAAAACAATCAACCCATACGACATTTTTTAATTATGGGAGATGCAGGTTGGGAAACCGAGTTTAAATTACTTCAACATTATCCGGATCTGCGCGTAGATGTTTTGGTTTTGGGGCATCACGGGAGTCGTCATAGTTCAGCCTATGATTTTTTACAGCATTATCGGCCTCAATATGCGATTGCATCGGCAGGTGCAACCAATCGTTATGGACATCCTAGTATTGAAGTTCAGGCACGACTGGCAGCGTTACAAATTCCTTTACTCAGCACAGCCAAAGCAGGCAGTATTTCTTTTAGTTTTGATCAAGCGAATGAGCAGCCACGTTTTTATCGCCATCAATACCGCTGGTTAACACAATAGCCTTTTCGCGCTGATTGGCATCACGTACCTGTTGCACTTTTTCGAGTGCTTCCTCTTCGCTTAAGGTGTAAAGATTGTCGAGTTCAGGGTTGGCTTTAAAGCGTTTATAACTCCAATGGTAATGATCTGGATACTTTTGAATTAAAGATTCAATTGCTCGATGGATCACCGCTGTGCCATCGCGATCTGTGCCTTCATAGATTTTTGTATCCATAGGTTCGATATACATATCGAAACCGTGGTTTTCATTACGAATGGCGTATAAAAACAAGGCTTTGGCTTTGGTTTTCTGAATAAGCTTGGCACTTAAATTACTCGATGCCAAAGGGATACCAAAATACTCAACCAACTCGCCGCCCACGTTAGGCGTATGATCGGGCAGAATCACGGTAGTTCCGCCTTGTTTTAAGGCTTTAAAAATTTGACGAACACCACTTTCGTCAGTTGGAACCAGATTGGCTTGTTCGCGGCTACGTGCTTCGCGTACAAAGCGATCGGCATCTTCATTCTTGACTGGTTTATATAAAATGGTCATGTCGGTAAATTGAGCGCACCATGCGTTCATAATTTCCCATGTACCAAAATGTGGCACGATCAAAACCAGTCCCTTTTTTTCGGCGACCGCTTGGTGAAAGTATTCTGCACCTTGAATGCTATGAATTCGAGAAATATTTTTTTCGTTGGAAGATCCCCAAATACTGAAGAATTCCATATAAGACATCAGTTCATTTCGAATTGCGTTACGAATGATGACATGACGCTGCTCGTCATTGAGATACGGCAAGGTAATTTTTAGGTTGAGTTGTATGGTCTTAGATGTTTTTGTAAGTTTCAAACCATTTACAAGGCTAGCAAGCATCCGTGCGAATAGACGAGAAAGCTGGATAGGCTGTCTGCTAATAAAATTAAGTAAGCGATACATTAAGCTACGTGAATCGGAAGTCGTCATTATAAAAGTGCTTAAAAACAAAAACGGAGGCTTGTCGGATAAAAATATTATAAGTTAAATCATAACGATTAAACAGTTTTTCCCGATTCAGTGTATATAATGGCAGTATTTTCAACTTTTTGGGTTATTTTTTATGTCTGATTGGCCGCCTAAACCACAAAATGAAGTGCAAAATAGCAACAATAAAACTGGTCAAGAATGGCAGATTTTAGAAAAAGCTGTTTTGGCCTCTGTCGAAGAGCAGCGTCGTAGTCGTCGTTGGGGGATCTTCTTTAAAACGCTTACTTTTTTATATGTATTGTTCGTGCTGGTTTTGCTGGGCCGTGGTTGTTCTGTCAGTGATGGGGCGAGCGGTACGTCAAGTAGTAGCCCACATTTGGCTGTGGTCAATATTATTGGAACCATCGATTCAAGCAGTAAATCGGTCAATAGTGAAGATACCAACAAAGCACTTACCCGAGCGTTTGAAGCTAAATCAAGTAAGGCCGTGGTCCTCAATATCAATTCGCCGGGTGGTTCGCCAGTTCAGTCAGATGAAATCTGGCAAGAAATCCGTTATTTGAAAAAACAGCACCCAGATAAAAAGATTTATGCCGTAATTGGTGATATGGGGGCTTCAGGCGCCTACTATATTGCTTCTGCTGCAGATGAAATTATTGTCAACCCTTCGAGTCTGGTGGGGTCAATTGGTGTGATTATGCCAAACTATGGCATTACTGGTCTGGCGCAAAAATTGGGCATTGAAGACCGTACACTTACATCCGGCGATAACAAAGATATTTTAAGCATGACCAAACCGGTTAATCCTGCACAACGTGCACATGTGCAATCGGTTTTAGATAACGTTCATGCACATTTTATCAATGCGGTTAAAGAGGGGCGGGGCAATCGCTTAAAATCGAATGATCCGGCGGTATTTTCGGGCTTGTTCTGGTCGGGTGAGCAAGCGGTCAAATTGGGTGTGGCTGACCGGACAGGTAATTTACAAACCTTGATGCGTGAGTTAAAAGTAGACAATAAAGTAGATTACACCATTGAGCGCAATCCATTTGAAACAATTCTAGGTCGAATGGGTTCAGAATTTGGTCAAGGTGTCGCTGCATCATTGAGCCAGCACCTGCAAACGGAACAGCAGGCGAAACTCCAATAAATCTCGAGGATCACTTGAACAAGCCTTTAATTCATTTTGCCCATGCCAACGGTATACCTTCGAAGGTATACCAAAAACTGTTCGATCTATTGAGTGATCGTTACGACATTATTTATGTGCCGATGATTGGTCCAGATAAGCGCTATCCTGTCACCAATCACTGGTCACATCTGGTCGATCAAGTGATTGACAGCATTGTGCGTCAGGCAAATGGACGAAAAGTGATTGGTCTAGGACATTCCTTAGGTTCAGTTTTAACCATGATGGCCAGTTACAAGCGTCCTGAGCTTTTTTCGCAAGTGATCATGCTCGACCCGCCTTTAATTTTGGGTGCTTATTCTTTTGCCTTTCATTTGGCAAAAGTCTTTAGCCCCAAAACGGTTGATCGGATGACGCCCGCTGGGTTATCTGTCCACCGACGTGACCATTGGCCGTCACGAGAAGATGCTGCTTCACGCTTGCGTCCTAAAGGATTTTATCGAGATTTTGATCCAGACTGCTTTCAAGCCTATCTAGATTATGCCTTGACAGAAGATCCTGTTCGAGATGGCGTGACCTTAAGTATTCCAAAAGCGGATGAAGTGGCGATTTTCAGAACTAATCCTTCATGGTGGTGGCTGACGCTTAATCGTAAACCATCCGTGCCGATTCAGTTGGTGGTGGGTGAGCAAAGTAACTTTTTTAAACGACGCTTGCCGCACAAAGCCAAGAAAAGTTTAGGTATTCCATTTACCACATTGCGTGGTGGTCATATGTTCCCCCTGGAGCATCCTGAAGAGACCGTTGCCCACATTAAAACATTGATTTCCAAGAACTAAGAAATCTAGATACATAAAACCTAGTCATAAAAAACGCATCCGTGGATGCGTTTTTTGATTTATAAATCACAAAACTGAATAGGTTTATTCAGTGGTATGCCTTTATACAAAATCTGACCATTTTCAAGATGTTTGAGTGTACCGTTACAAATCCACTCCACAGCTTGTGGATAAATTTTATGCTCAATGCTATGTATACGATGTGCCAAACTTTCAGGTGTTTGATGATGACCGACGGGTATCACTCCCTGTAAGAGCGTTGGCCCTGCGTCCAGCTCTGGGGTCACATAATGGACGGTACATCCATGATACACATCACCGGTATTTAATACGCGTTGATGAGTATGCATCCCTTTGTACAAAGGCAACAAGGAAGGATGAATATTGATCATTTTTCCGTGCCAGTTTCGTACAAATTTTTCGCTCAAGATACGCATGAAGCCTGCCAAGACCACTAAATCGACCTCCCACTCGGTAAGCTGTTGATGCAATGCTGCATCGAAGAGTTCCCGAGTAGGATACGCTTTATGTTCAATCACTTTGGTTTGAATATTGGCATCTGCCGCACGTTTTAGTGCATATGCATCTGCTTTGTTGGAAATGACACCGACTATTTCACCTGAAAGATTTGCATCAATCAGAGCTTGTAAGTTACTGCCATTTCCTGAAACGAGTACCGCAATTTTTATCATGCAAAGATCACACGAATTTTTTCGTCTGCGCCTTCAACGGATGCTGGATTATCTTGGATATGACCAATTTTCCATGCTTTTTCACCTTGTGCGTTTAACACATCGATGGTCTTTTGTGCGTCCGCCGCATCAACCGCAATCACCATGCCTACGCCACAGTTGAAGGTACGATACATTTCAAACTGCTCAACACCGCCTTCACGCTGCAAAAGTTTGAACAATTCTGGCCATTCCCATGATGCTTCATCAATGACAGCTTGCGCACCGTTTGGTAAAACACGCGGTAAGTTACCCGGTAAACCGCCGCCAGTGATATGCGCCATAGCATGTACATCGACTTGCTTGCATAATTCAAGAACAGGCTTAACGTAAATACGGGTAGGTTCCATTGCAACATCTGCAAGTGAACGTCCATCGATTTGTTGATTTAAATCAACATTTTTAACATCTAAAATTTTGCGGAGCAGGGAGTAACCGTTAGAGTGTGCACCACTTGATGCTACTCCGATTAAAACGTCACCCGCTTTGACTTTTGAGCCATCA
Organism: uncultured Acinetobacter sp.; assembly: GCA_913777945.1. Classification (GTDB taxonomy): domain Bacteria; phylum Pseudomonadota; class Gammaproteobacteria; order Pseudomonadales; family Moraxellaceae; genus Acinetobacter. The sequence continues at coordinate 206,149 of CAJYTY010000008.1, forward strand.
ATGATTTTACTGTGTTCAACCACACCTACGGCAAATCCGGCAAGATCGTAATCTTCACCTTCATACATACCCGGCATTTCTGCTGTTTCACCACCAACGAGTGCACAACCAGCAAGCTCACAACCTTTACCAATTCCAGTCACAACGTCGGCTGCAACGTCTACATTTAAATGACCTGTTGCATAGTAATCAAGGAAAAATAGAGGTTCAGCGCCACACACCAAAAGGTCGTTTACACACATGGCAACCAAATCTTGGCCAATAGTGTCATGACGATTAAGATTGAGTGCCAAGCGTAGCTTTGTACCTACACCATCTGTACCTGAAACCAGTACTGGCTCTTCATAGCCTTTTGGAATTTTGCATAGTGCGCCGAAGCCACCAAGACCGCCCATTACTTCAGGACGAGTGGTGCGTTTAGCTACCGACTTGATTCGGTCGACTAATGCGTCGCCCGCTTCGATGTCGACACCCGCATCTTTATAGCTTAAACCAGTGTTAGGGGTAGAAGTTGAGTTGCTCATAGTGAAGTCTCCGCATTGGCGGCAGATTATAACCTGAATATACGAAACTCTTATGGTATTTATGATCGAAAATGCTATCTTTACTGAATTATTTTTGCATCTATAACGAATACATTAAAAAAAGGCTAGAATTTATGCAAGATCGTATGCTTAGACGCGTGTTCATCTTGGCAGGTATAGCACTTTTATTGTGGATCCTGTACTTACTTAAACCTGTCGTATTGCCTTTTATTGGCGCTTTTTTAATCGCTTATTTGTTTAGTCCGTTGGTTGATAAACTTTGCAAGCTGCATCTGCCTCGCTGGCTTTCGATTAGTATTGTGTTTGTCGGCATTGGAGTATTACTTACTTGGGCGATGTGGTATGTGGTGCCGTTAGTTTGGCGTCAGCTCATTTATGCACGAGACAGTATTCCTTCGGGGATTCATTGGATTAATGCCACCTTCTTACCGTGGCTTTCGCACAACTTTAATGTTGAGCGGATGGAAATTGATACCGATCAGATTTCGACTGTGGTTATGGAGTACATTCAGACCAACTACAGCGCAGACAGTATTCAAAGCATGGCGCTACGTTTGGCACAATCTGGTTTGAGCTTTATTCAGGTGGGCGGCACCATTGTACTGATCCCGATCATTTCGTTTTATTTCTTGCTCGATTGGGAACGAATGCTGAATAGTTTGCGTCGATTAATTCCTCGTCCATATGAACACAGCACGTTAAAAATTGTGCGTGAGTGTCACAGTGTTTTAGGTGCTTTTGTCAAAGGTCAGTTTTTGGTCATGCTACTTTTGGGGATTGTCTATGCTGTTGGCTTACAACTTATTGGTTTAGAGGTCGGTTTGATTATCGGAATGGTGGCCGGACTGGCGAGTATCATTCCGTATTTAGGTTTTGCAGTCGGAATTATTGCGGCCGTGATTGCGACCCTCTTTCAGTTTGGCGTCGACTGGATGCAACTGGCGCTTGTGGGTGTGGTCTTTATGATTGGGCAAGCTGTCGAAGGTTATATTCTTCAGCCGTTCTTGTTAGGCGATAAAATTGGCCTATCACCTGTTGCAGTGGTGTTTGCCGTATTGGCTGGTGCACAGTTAGCTGGTTTTCTAGGCATGTTGATTGCTTTGCCTGTGGCAGCAGTAATTGTGGTTCTGCTCAGGCACATTCGCGAAGCCTATGAACATACTGCTTTATATGGTGGATCAGCAGTGGTCGTTTCTACTGGAGACAGCGAGCGTATCAGTGTAGAAACTGAATCGGTTGATCTTGATATTGAGGTCAAAAAGCCGCAAGATACTGATACATCGATTGATGTTGATCGGAAGTAACACGAAGGTCTATTGGATTTATGCGTCAACTACAGTTGGATATAGAACCTCAGCTCGATGCCCGCATTAGCGATTTTTCCGGGCCGGGATGGGGACATGTGGTTGACGCCGTACGCCAGTTACATGCCGGATTAATGAACCGCTTTTATATTTATGGAGGGGCGGGTTCCGGTAAAAGCCATTTACTCTCGGCTATCTGTGATTCCTACCTCGAAATTGGAAAGTCGGCCATCAAAGTCTCTTTGTTAGAGCTTTTAGATGCGCCTATTGAAGCCATCACCTCGCTTGAACGTTACGATCTTGTGGCATTAGATGATATCGAATCGATTAGTGGTGTTCCGCATTGGCAAAAAGCTGTGTTTCACTTAATTAATTACAATAATGAAGTGGGCGGACAACTGGTGTTTTCTTCACGTGTTGCCCCGATTGAACTACGTCTGGAATTACCGGATTTACAATCGCGTCTTACGCAGGCAGTCAGTGTAAAATTACCCAATGGTAGTTTGTATGCCGATCGACAGGCACTCATTGTATCGACCATGACGCGTCGTGGTTTGCAATTTGATCCGCAAATTTTAGACTATTTGCTTTTGCACGGGCCTCATCAAGCGTCATTACTCTTGCAAACCATTGCCCAGCTTGAAAAATTATTAAAAGGCGAAAAGACAAAATTATCCAATGCGACCTTGCGTCAGATTTACGCATTGATAGATGAATATCGACACTAAAATTAGATCTTGAGTAATTACTCTAGCTGTGACAAAGTAGGCAAAGAATTCAAAGTTGTTGGGATAGAGCAACTTTAAAAAAATAATGAAAAATGGAATGTTAAGGAGAATAATATGCTCAAGCAGGGCTTAGGCATTGGCTTGTTGTGTATTGCGGGGCATGCGTACTGTGACAGTATTATAGTAAACACCACAGCGGATGAAGTGAAAGATGACCAATTGTGCTCGCTACGTGAAGCTGTGGAGTACATTAATAGAGGGTCGCCTGAATCAGGCTACAATGGATGCGGGGGCAAAGACAGCAACCCGGTTATTTTGCTTGAAAAAAGTAAAACCTATGAATTAAAAAGCAAAATTGAAATTAAAAAAGCACTGCAAATTAAAACCACTTACGACACGACTATTACCAATCAGCTAGGTTTGAATAATGCCACCATCAAAATGACGGGGGCTGATCAGATTTTTCGAATCCGTGATGATAGCACCCAGAATGAGCAATATAATGTTCAGCTCACAGAAGTGAATCTGGATGGCTGTGCCAAAGATTGCGGCATTGCTCAGGGTGGTTTGATATACAACCAAGAGACACTCGTTTTAAGTTATGTGACGCTTAAAAACGGATATGCGAATTTGGGTGGCGCAATTTATAACGCACAGGCATCAACTACAGATAAATCCAGTGGATCAGTCACCATTATCAATAGTTTGATGCAAAATAACACTGCCAGCCAAGGCGCCGTGATTTACAGTGATCTTCCCCGATTTGTGATGACTCAATCGGTTGTGCGAGACAACACTGCAACGACTACAACGACACCGACATTATTTTTTAGCGCAGCAAAGTTTAGCGATGATCTTACAGCGGGTTTTTTAAGTTCGGGGTTGTATGGTGTAAAAAATTCGACAATCCTTAAAAACACGGGCTATCTCATCAATTTACGTGATGGCCAGAGTTTGAATAACAACACAGTGGTACGCAACTCTTTAGGTATCTATTTCGATGCGCCGCTTGGTAATGCCTATTTAGCCAATAGTATTGTGGTTGAAAATGGGATTGTTCAAAACGAAGTATTACAAACTGCCAAGAACTGTACCTTTACAAGCTCTGACAAAAGCTTGATTCAAAATAATCTAGTGAATTCTGACTGTGGATCGGGTTCCAGTAATGCGCCCAATATTAATCTCGGTGCTGTAAAGCTATTTGCAGGCTCGAGTGTGGAAGGAAAATGTACACTCGCACCGGCTGAAGGATTACTGTGTCCGTTTGCTACACCGAGTATGACCTTTTTAGGTTTTTTTAGACCGCGCCTATTGCTTAGCTACAACAGTTTAGATGACTCTTTGATTGTGAATCGTGGTCGTATTAGTGGCACGGGTGCATGCGAATCAGTCGATCAGCGTGGTAAATCTCGTAGTAGTAATCAATCATGTGACTTAGGTGCCATTGAACTCGTCATCGACACCTCATCAATCGCTACTGTGGGAAGTGATATTTTATATGGTGAACAGGCAAAATTTTCGATTGCAGAACAACTCACAGATGGGGAATTAGTCCCGGCGAGTGCGTGCGAGGCTATTTTAGGAAAACGTACAGACGGTAAAGCATGGCAAGTCGGTTGTTTGGACGTTATACAAACCAATACGCCGTCTAAGGGAGCGTTAACGCTCGATCAGGATGGAAATGTGGTTTACACACCCAATGGCAACTGGCAGGGAACAGATGAATTTAAAATCCGTGTTGTAACCACATTTAGCCGTTTTAGTTCGTCGAATAATAGTAGATATATCGATATTGCAGCAAAAGTAAAGCAAGACCCACCAAATACCTTCGAAAATAAAAAAGTCAGTACAGGTGGTGGTGGGAGTTTTGGCTGGGGAAGCTTGATCGTATTGGGTGGATTGATGATATGGCGTCGGAAACGTCAGCAGTAAGAAAAGGATGAATCATGCAGAATTATAAAAAAGGAATACTGACATTAATGATTTTATCAGCCATGTCACTCATGGCAGCAGAAGATAAAACCATATACGTGAATACCTTTGAAGATATCGACAGTGACTCAAGTGCCAAATGTTCACTACGCATGGCGCTTAAAGCCGCGGCAGCCAATAAAGCCTATGGTGGATGTTCGGCTGGAAATACCGTTGCATCTAGCACCGATACCATCCAGCTTGAAGCGGGAACGTATAATTTGAATTCCGAGCTGGTACCGACTTCACAGGTGATTATTAAAGGAAAAGAGGCGCTCGATTATACGCAAAAAGATGCCATCACCCAGCAGTATCCTGCACTGACCGCAGTGAGAACTGTGATTTCAGGACAAAATAATGTACGTATTTTAAATACCACCAATGCGAAATCTGCACTCACCTTGAATGATCTCGAGTTACGTCAGGGCCGTAGTTCGGATCGTGGGGGAGCGCTTTATTTAGGCGGATCGACCACGCTCAATCGGGTAAATATCCTCAACTCGAGCGCAGCCAATGGTGGCGCAATTTATCTTGAAAATGGCACCAGTGCCGTGACGATCAGTAATAGCCTTATTCAGGGAAATACAGCATCAACCAATGCAGTACTGGGCATGGCATGCCGTGACTTCGGTGTACTTAATCCGCGCACTCTCACGCTGACCAATAACAGCATTATACAAAATGGCAGTGCATCGAGTGACAGTGTACTGACCTTTTGTGGAACGCCCACAGCAACTTTAACTGCTAACACGATTGCACTCAACACTGCCAATCCGACTTCTGGCAGTATTATAAAATTCAGCAGTGATCAATCAAACTCGCAATCGAGTAATCTTGATGCCAGCTCCAATTTAACCCTTGAAAATAACACGATTGTTAAAAACACAGCATTTAGTACCTTTTTATACGATAAGACTGGTACCAAAAGACTAACCCTCAATGCTTTGTTTGCAAATACAGGAAAATCATGCCGTTATGCATACGGTGATGCCAAATCAGAAACTTCGACCGGTTTGAATTTATCTTACAATGCGCTGGTTTTGTCTGCTGCAAAAGAAGGGCAGTGTGATGTCGGTAATGAGGTTTTAGCTACACAGCACAATACCATCGATGTGAGTACCACCAGCTTCTCAAGCCTGTTCGAAGATTTACGTGCAGGTGATAAAAATACCAATTACTTACCTGTATATTTTCCAAGAAATAATCAAAATCAAAGCGATTTGGTTGATGTCGGCTCGACCAGTTGTAATGCCAAAAATGATCAACGTGGTATTCAGCGGATTACCGATGCGACGTTATTGCTGAATCCCGCTGCTGCCAATAGCTGTGATATCGGTTCAATTGAATTGTTAAAACTGACCGCAAGTGATTTAAAAAATCTAACCAATACATCATTGGTCGATTTATTCACAAATACTAATTCAGGTTATGAAACCTTAAGGGATTCGTATAAGAAACTGATTGAAGACAATGCCACAGATCCGAAGTTTTTACCGTTATATCGCGATGAATTTCAAAAATACAGTGACTTGGTGACCAATACCAAAGCCAATTTAAAGTACCGTGCAATTTACGTCGATCCGTTTGCAAAAAGTTTTGCCAATGAAAACGCCGCGCATGAAATCCAGCCATTAAATCTGGAAAATTATAATGTAAGCGTGCAACGTTTTGGAATTGGTACATTGAATAACTCAAGCAGTACCGCAAGCGTAATCAAATTAAGAGACGACGCAAATTTACAGTGTGAATGGAATCCGACTTTAAAACGGATCATTATTTCACGTAAAGACGATACCATTACACAAGCCGATGAATACAACATTTGCCAATATACGTTAACGTCAAAAACGGATTCGAGTAGTCAGTCATCTGGATTGTTATTTGCACAGTTTGTCAATATTAAACCAATTGCAAAAGATGATGAGTACAGTCTGCAATATGGCAGCAGTCAAGAAATTAGTGTTAATCTGTTGAGCAATGACAGTGATGATGGCGATGGGCCAAGTTCAAGCTTAACGTCAAATCCAAATAAACCAAAATTTTATCGCAACGATGACGGGGCAGAGCTTGCAGTAAGTTTAATTGATGTCCCATCAGGTATTACCATTGCAGCAGACCGAACAGGTAACTGTCCGGGTGATGATATTGCTAATCTTTGTTATGGCGGTAATCTGCGTATACAGGTAAAAAACAACTTCAGCCCATTTAATTATTCCTTCAAATATGTGATTTACGATGCTGAAGGTCTAAAGTCTGAACAAGCGACAGTCAAACTGGTCAATACCGCAACAACAACCAATGACAGTCGCGGTGGGGGTGGCAGTCTTGGTGTATTCGGCGTAATTGGTCTTATGGGGCTTGCGCTATACAGACGCTTCAAATAGTCAACTTCTAAAAGTAAGAAAGAGGTCAATCGACCTCTTTTTTGTTATATCGCTGTATTATTGCGGGTCGGCGGTAGTCAGATACTTGTGAATGTATTCTTCACGAATTTGAGTACGCTCTTCCATACTGGCATTTTGCATACGTTTTCTTAAATCGTTGCGTTCTTGAGTACTCATTTTTTGCCAAGTATCTCGCATTTTTTGTTTTTCTTGCTCTGGAAGCTGAGTGAACCAGTCCATACGCTGCTGCAAATCAATTTTTTTATCTTTTGGTGCCTCTTTCAGCGATTGGTAGCGCTGTATGAGTGCACGTTGTTCGTCATCTGAGAGTGCATCCCAAGTTTCATTGACTTGTGTATTGGCATCTTTGGAAAAAAACCAAAAACGTTCAAATCCTGCAAAACTAGTTTGCAGAAAGCTTAAAGCACATAGGGCAATGGCGAGTCGTTTAGCTACCATGAGGCACCTTATCTTCGCCAAGTACACTTAGCATTTCAAAATCCTCCACCATTTGCGGTGAAAGTTTTGGTGTCACAATGACTTGATTTTGTGGTTTTTCAGTCAGATCAAACGAGCTTGGCAAAATCACAAAACCTGTGATTGCTGCGGCCAGTGCAAAACCTGACATTTTCCACACGCTATAGTATGACTTTGGTTCTTCTTTAATTTTTTCAAGAACATGGGTCATGACAACAGCTTTGTTTTTATGATGACGTGCGAGTCCATCAAGCTTAGACGTCACACGCTTTGTGAAATCATCTTGATTCATCTGATGAACCTCCCAAAGATGGATTTAAATGAGCTAACGAAGCGCGTAAACCCTGAATAGCGCGATGGTAATGCGTTTTTACGCTTCCCTCTGTGCAATTCATGATCTGAGCAGTGGTTTGAGTATCAAACCCTTCCCAAGCACGCAACATAAACGCCTGTTGTTGTCGAACAGGTAGTTTGCTGATGGCGTCTTGAATCTCTTCAATGGTTACGGCTTGATCCAGAAAGTCAAAAGGATTAGGTGTTGTTTCATCAACAACATCAGTTATTTCGTCATCGGAATCTAAACTGACTTTTTTGAAAAAAGAAAACGGATTAGACCTTCGGGCTTCCTTACGCCGCCAGTCCTGTAATTTATTATTCAGTATGGTGTAAAAAAGAGGATACCATTCATCGATACTCTTGTCTGCATAAGACTTGTGAAGCGAAATAAACGCTTCTTGTACCAGATCCATGGCAATGCCTTGCTGACCTTGAGTGGCACTTTCCATCATGACAAGCGCACGGCCGCTCACATCTTGCATAAAAAACTTAAGGCGTTGTTCGGCAGTACCTTCATGGGTACTGCGTTCAGTTCGAGACTGTTTGGGCGCTAAATCCATAGAGATGGAAAATCCTGTCATTCGATCCCCATTCTTCCTATCTGGTTACATGTTCTATATAACGCTCAACAAGAAGAATAGGTTGACAACATCAACAGTTATTTACATACAGTCTAAATGATTTTATTCGATAAAAGAGAGACTTTAATATAAATTAACGTTTCTACAGTCGTTGGCGAACCATTTCAAAAAAACAGATAGAGCCTGCAATGGCCACATTTAAGGATTCCTGACCACCCGGCTGCGGAATGGTGACACTTTGCGCATGGGCAAGTGCATAATCTGACACACCCTGACCTTCATTCCCTAATATCCAGACACAAGGTTGGGTTAAATCTTGATCATAGATGCTGGTCGCCTCGTGCGAGCTGGTCACATAGACCGGAATTTTAAACTGATCAAGTACAACATCAAGCGCAACGTTTTCAAAGGTATACAGACTAAAATGTGCACCCATCCCGGCGCGTAACACGCGAGGCGACCATAAAGATGCCGAACCTTTGGTGCAAATGACTTGCTTAATATTGGCCGCCGCTGCAGAGCGAAGCAACGTTCCGACATTGCCTGGATCCTGAATGTTTTCCAAAATAAGCGTATCTTGAGAAAAATCGATGGCCTGACTTGATTGGGGTAAGTCGATAATCGCCAAACATGCCAGTGAGGTACCAAGCGTACTTAAATCGCGGTACAAACTTTCTGCTAAAATAAACACGTGGCCAGTATATTGCGCTGCGATGGCGTCAAAATCTGGATGTTTTAATGCGGCTTCAGTGGTAAAAATGCTGTTAATTTTGCGTTGTTGCTGTAACCAAGACAAACATAAATGTGTGCCTTCAAGTACAGTTTGACGATTCTTTTTACGAAAAGCTTGCTGTTCGATCAGCCCGCGCAAATGTTTAATTTTGGGGTTATCTTTAGATTCAAGATAAATAATCGACATATATAAAAGTCCACTGTGATGCCAAAACTGACATCACAGTCTGATAAAATTACTGATGATAACCGGTCACAAGATCGACTTCATTTTTTGAGCCGATAATGACAGGAACGCGCTGATGAAGATCGTTTGGCTCGATTTCCATGATACGCACGCGACCCGTGGTTGCTGCACCGCCTGCTTGTTCAATAATAAAGCTCATTGGATTGGCTTCATACATGAGACGTAAACGTCCAGCTGAGCTTGGATCTTTCAAATCGTATGGATACATAAAGATACCAGTACGGCATAAAATACGATGAACATCTGCCACCATACATGCGATCCAGCGCATATTGAAATCTTTACCGCGAACCGACGTTTTTCCTGCAAGCAACTCATCGATATAACGTTTAACTGGTGCCTCCCAGTGACGTTGGTTTGAAGCGTTGATAGCGAATTCTTGAGTATCCGCATTAACTTTAACCGACGCAGTCGTCAAGATAAACTCACGGCTTTCGATATCGAAAGTGAAGAAGTCTACGCCTGCACCAAAGGTAAGCGCCATCATAGTTGAAGGCCCGTACATAACATAACCGGCAGCAACCTGAGCTGTACCAGGCTGCATGAAGTCAGCAGCTTGTGTCACTGCTTGTTTGGCAGGTAAAACCGAAAAAATAGTGCCGACGCACATATTGATATCAATGTTGCTTGATCCATCTAAAGGATCAAACAAAACCAAGTACTTGCCATCTTGATGACCTGGGGTAAAATCGTCCAGCTCTTCCGATGCAAGGCCACCTACCTGAGGGTGTGCTTGAAGGGCATCAAGCAAAAGATCATTTGATAACACATCGAGTTTTTTCTGCGTTTCACCCTGAACATTTTCGTTACCTGCGCTTCCAAGCAGATCGGCCAATGCTCCTTTTTGAATGGCTTGATCAATTTCTTTACAAGCATTTGTAATTGTTTCAATCACTTGTGCCAACTCAGGTGTCAAATTCCCATTTTTTTGTTGTAGGTATTGAGCCAAGGTGAGATTTGACATACAAAATAACTCCGAAGAAGATGAATAGTGGTGATCTGCAACTGGCGCATAGTTTAGATGAGATTGGACAAAAAGAAAAATTATCTTACTTTATTTCTGGTTATTTTTTGCTTGCAAGCTTGCCATAACATGTTATGTTTAGTGGCATAGGAGAAATCCGAGGGTAGGAGCAGCAAAAATGACGACCAAGAAGTTTGAGCCAAGTCCCACCCCGAGCGAAGCTTTGAGTTTGGATGAGATCTCCAAAGAAAGTATTGCTGCAGCTTGGGAAGGGTATCAAGCAAAACCTGAATATAAAGAGTTTAATAAACACGATTTGATCGAGTCGTTTCAGCACCAAGAAGCAGATTCAAACCATACTTCACAGTAAAAGACATTCATATAAAAAGCGCCTTTCAATGAAGGCGCTTTTTATATTTTTTATCTATTACTTCAACAAAGGAGGAACTGCTTCGTAGTTGATTTCAACGCGACGGTTCTCTTTCCATGCTGCTTCATCATGACCCGCATTAATTGGCATTTCTTTGCCATAACTCACTGCTTCAAGCTGCTGTGGATTGACGCCATTGGTGATTAGGTAGCTTTGTACTGCTTTTGCACGACGCTCACCTAAGGCCATATTGTATTCACGTGTACCGCGTTCATCTGTATGACCTGTCAATGCAACACGAGAGTTTGCATTTGCCATTAGAAATTGAGCATGTGCTTGAAGTGTTTGATAGTCTTCAGTGGATAAATCACTGCTGTCGTAATCGAAATGGACCACGCGTTTTGCCAGAAAGGCACGATTTGCAGCAGTGACCCCTTTAGATGACGCACCAGTCAGATTTTTTGCATTTAATGCAGCATCTTCACTTAAACCTTCTGTGCTTACAGTGGTCGTGCCAGTTGGATTCGTTCCAGTGGTCACAGGTGCAGCAGGTTTGCGGCTTGCACATCCTGTCATGATTACCGCTGTTGCCAGCACAGGTAAAACAAATAATTTCACAGCGTTCATATTAATCTCCAGTAAGATTATGTCTAAGCGTTATTTCGGTGCCCACGCAGGTTCTCTCACTTCACCCTGTTCACTTGGTAAATTCATTCGGAAGCGGCCATCTGTCGACATAATAGACAATAAGCCACGACTTCCTTCATAGGTAGCATAGACCACCATCTGGCCATTCGGTGAAAAGCTTGGTGATTCATCAAGGCTGGTTGGGGTCAGAATATTCACGATACCAGTCGAAATATTCATGATGGCCACTTTGTAATTACTACCTGAAGGGCGATGTACCAATGCGATATTCTTACCGTCTGCACTGAGTGTGCCACGTGCATTAAAGGCACCACGGAAGGTCAAGCGCTTAACCGATGAATCATCGAAACTGTAGCGATAAATTTGAGGTGAGCCACCGCGATCTGAGGTAAAAATAAAGGATTTGCCATCTGGTGCATAACGTGCTTCTGTATCAATCGCGTTATCGTTGGTCATGCGCTGTAATTGGCGGGTGGTTAAATCCATTTGATAGACTTCTGGATTGCCGTTCATCGACGCTGTAAATAACATCGATTTGCCGTCTGGAGAAAAACTTGGCGCGCCGTTTAAGCCTTTAAAACTTGCCAAAACTTCGCGTTGCCCCGTTGCTAAATCTTGCAAATAAATAGCGGGTCGTTTGGTTTCAAAAGATACATAAGCAATCTTTTTAGCGTCGGGTGTCCATGCCGGTGATAGAATTGGATCACGAGACGATAAAACGGTTTTAGGTTGTTCGCCATCTGTGTCTGCGATCTGGAGTGTATAACGCTGATTTGGAGTAGCAGGATTACGAAGTACGTAGGCAATACGCCCGCTAAAGTCGCCCGGTATACCAGTGAGGGCTTGATAAATCGCATCACTGATCATATGCGCAGCCTGACGTACGCGCGAAGCTGGAACAGTTAAGACTTCATTTAAAAGATATTGCTGCTTTTGCACATCGTAAAGTTGGTAATGTACTTCAAGTGCATTATTGGCTGCAGGTTTAACATTACCTACCACGACATAGGGAATGCCGGCAGATTGCCATGCTGAAGCCTGCACCTGATCTACCGAAGCTGTAGCGGGTAAATTTTTTGAAGAACTGCTAAAACGACCAGATCGATTCAAGTCGTTTTCCACAATCGGAAACAAGGATTGATCATTTGCAAAAGGCACAATCGCGATTTTAGGCGCTTCTTCAGGCGCCTTTGCAATTTCAAGATGCAATTGGGCAAACGTGTTTGAAGTCACGGTCATCCCGAGAGCCGCAATGAGTGCGAAAGAAAGTAAATGTTTACGCGTCATATCCATAGTCGTGATAGAGGGTCAAATTGAATGGCTTGTGCTGTTTTAGCACGATTACATGCTTTGAATCCATTTAAAGCATGTAATCACAATCAAAAATTATTTTGCTGTAAACGACGAGGTAAACGTACGCGCTTCACGTCGTGCATCTGGGTCTGACGGCATTGGATAAGGGGCGGCTGATCGTACCGCAGCTTCGACACTCGCTTTGACATCTGCATCACTGGAATTCACCACCACCGAAAGTACAGAGCCGCTATCACTTAAAGTGACACGTGCAGTGGCTTTTTTACCAGCTGCACCCATAGGAATATTCCATGCGCGGTAAATTTTCTGCTCGAAATCTTTTTTGGCACTTGAAGCCACGCGTCTAGCTTCAGCTTTCTTCTGTGCCGCTTCTTGCTGTGCTTTTTCTGCTGCAGATTCACGGGCTTCAGCTTCAGCTTTTGCAGCAGCGTCGGCTTTGGCTTTTGCGGCAGCATCCGCTTTGGCTTTTGCGGCAGCATCCGCTTTGGCTTTTGCAGCGGCATCCGCTTTGGCTTTTGCAGCAGCGTCGGCTTTGGCTTTTGCAGCAGCGTCGGCTTTGGCTTTTGCAGTAGCATCCGCTTTGGCTTTTGCAGCGGCTTCAGCTTTGACCTTTTCGGCTGCATCGGCTTTAGTCTTTTCAGCAGCCTCTGCCTTGGCTTTTAATCTTTCTTGAGCTTCAGCTCGAGCTTTATCTTCTGATTCACGCTTTGCTTCAGCTGCTGCTTTTTTTGCTTGTGTCAGCTCTTGAGCTTTTGCGGCAGCCGCTGCTGCTGCGAGTGCGGCGGCATTTGCCTCAGATTGAGATTGCTCTGGAGGACTTGCAGGAATAATGGGAGCTTCTTTATTGGGTGTTTGTGTTGACTGTATGTTCTGTGCGACTTGCGTACTCGTCGTATCTGCTTCTTGAACAGGTAAAGCCAAATCGGCAGGGTTCACCAGTACAGTGGTGATTTTTTTAGGCGGTTCAGGTGGTTTACTTAAGCCCAAATAAAGTAAGCCAACAATTGCCAGCGTATGCACACCAAGTGTAAATCCTAGTGCAATTGATCGTTCTTTAAAAGCGGGCTTTTGAAAATTTTTCATGGGTTACTTTAATGGTTCTGTAAGCAGACCAACTTGTGTTAAACCTGCTGCTTGTAAAGTAGACATGAGTGAAACCACATCGCCATAAGGTCTAGATTTTTCACCATTGACCAATACAGTCAGCTTCTGATTGCTTTGATCAGCCTGAGCTTGAGCCTCTCCTAATATATTTTTGAGCTGATCGAGTGAAACAGGTTCTTCTTTGTGATCTTTATATTGCAGAAAAATCTGGCCATCTTGTCCAAGGGTTACGATTGCGGGTTCTTTAGATTCAATTGGTGTGTTATTGGCTTGTGGTAGATCTACTTTAATACCACTGGTGATCATTGGAGCAGTCACCATAAAAATAACTAAGAGCACCAGCATGACATCAATATAGGGTACGACATTCATGTCACTTTTTAACGGCTTTTTAATGCGCTCAAAGCGCCCGGAACGCTGAATGGCCATTATACGTCTTCCTGAGTGGAACCTACAGATTGACGTTGCAGCAATGCGACCATTTCTTCTGCAAAAAGTGCGCGGTCAGAATAAAGCGCTTCACCCTTAGCCGTATAATGGTTAAAGGCGAGTACCGCTGGAATTGCAGCGAACAAACCGATTGCTGTGGCAATAAGTGCTTCTGCGATGCCTGGTGCAACAGTGGCCAGGGTGACTTGATCAACTGCTGACAAACCGATAAAGGCATTCATAATGCCCCATACGGTACCAAACAGACCAATATAAGGTGCAACAGAACCAATACTGGCCAAGGCACCAAGTCCTTGTTCGAGGCGGCCTTGATCCCGACTTAAACCGACACGTAAAATTCGCTCAGTTCCTTCAATACTTTGAGAGGCGGGAGCATGGCGCTTTTTTAGTTTAAAAAACTCACCCAGTCCATGATAAAAGATATCTTCAAGACCTGTGCGTTTTGAGTTGAGCTGTGCATTGTTGTAAAGCGTATTCAGCTCTGCACCCGACCAGAACATTTTTTGAAAATGTTCATCCTGTTGTGCAGATTTTTTATAGCTCATATGTAACTTGGCAATCAGATACCAACTATAAATCGATGCGAAAAGTAAGATCAACATTACGGCCTGTACCACAGGACTTGCTTGTAAAATAAGATCAGAAATATGCAATGAAGATTGAGCTGGTGTTGCCATAGTTACGTATGCCAAAGTTTGTTTTTTTAAGCTTGTTCCAATTCTTGAAGAATAAGACCACGAATTTCATCTGGTAAACGACGAGGGCGCAATTCAGCATTTAAACACGCCAGTTCCACTTCACCAGAAGCTAGCATGATTTCACCACGATATATATTTTGTTGCAATACAAATGACGAAGCTTTACATGAAACTACACTTGCTGTAACAGTGATCATATCGTCCATCATGATTGGGCGAATGTACTTCAGTGCAATTTTGTGCACAACAAAGTTATAGTCTTTTTGGTGCCAGTAGTGATCGATGCCAGAGGCACGAAGCCATTCTGTACGAGTTCTTTCAAGATAGCGAATATGGTTAGCATGATAGACGATACCGCCGGCATCAGTATCTTCAATATATACACGAATTTGGAATTCGAATTTATTCGCCATGAGAGTGTTCCGTCTTTTGATTCAATATTGTGTTTTGAGTTGGCGCTGTTCAAAATCTGTGGGAAAAGTAGAGAAATTTGCTCATGCGCCAAGGTTCTACCGCATTGAAGTTTATCAGCTTATCTGAAGCGTCCAATGGCACAAGTTTTCAATCTGTAAAACTTAATCAGCGTGATCTTCAAACCTAAGGAATTGTTTCAATAAGAATGACGAATATATTAATAACACTCAACATAATATTTTAAAGCCAGAAAAGTTTGTGCTCTTAGTTATTGAATCTAAGCAAGGTCAAAGCATTAATTTTTTAACTGCATGTTCAGTTAGATGTTCAGAAAGATAACTTGCAACATAAAATTGATGTTCAGCTAAATGTTTCTTTTGATTTTTCGGTAAGGTTTCTTTGAAAGTATCCCAAATATATGCGAGGCTTAAGAAGATGACTAAAAACAAAATTGTTCCAAATAGACTTGAGAATTCCACTGCATAAAACCACCAGAGAAAGATTGAAATAAGGATGATCAGCGTAGCCAAGATGAGAGTATTAGATTTTTGGTTTATTTTTGGTGGTATGTACACATCATTTGCTAATTTCTTTACATCTTCATCAAAAAACATTCCAATCCATAACAGTGCAGTCGCTTGTTTAAACTCAATAGAATGCAACATGTATTTTTTTAATGTCTTAATTTGTAGATCTTCGGGATTTAGCTCATCAATGTCGATAATCTGATGGTTTATTTTCAACGAGATGCAAATAAGCAATACCTCTTTGTCACGGATCAATCTCAAAAGATAATCTTGTTGCGATGTACTCAATGTTTCAATGGTTACATTTGTTGGAAGATGTTCAATTGGCATTACATCGTGAAGTAATTCATCATAAGTATCTTTGATGTCGCGGATTATTTTTTGTTCTAGCATTTTGTTGTTTCTTAAAATTTAAAAATAATGGGTTAACCAGAATCATAGGCATGATTCTGGTTCTGGCATATATAAGTTAGCTTTTAGGCTCTGGCGGGGTTAAGCCAAATTGTAAATACGCCATGTTGGTGGCAATTCGGCCACGAGCGGTACGCATCACATAACCTTGTTGAATAAGATACGGCTCAATCACATCTTCAAGCGTTCCGCTATCTTCTGCCATAGCGGCAGCCAATGCTTCCACACCTGCCGGTCCGCCATCAAAACGTTCAAGCAGCATGCTTAAGTAACGTCGATCGAGTGTGTCTAGCCCGTCTTTGTCTACATTCAGCATATCAAGTGCACGTTGCGCCATTTCTTGTGTAATTTCACCAGTCCCTTTTACCTGCGCATAATCACGTACTCGTCGGAGCAAACGATTGGCGATACGCGGCGTACCTCGTGCACGACGTGCGATTTCGGCCGCACCCGAATGTGTGATCGGAACATCCATCAGATTTGCAGAGCGCGTCACGATATGGGTCAGATCCTCGACCGAGTAAAATTCAAGACGCTGGACAATACCGAATCGATCACGCAGCGGCGAGGTGAGTAGACCTGCTCGTGTTGTGGCGGCCACTAGGGTAAACGGTGGAAGATCAAGCTTGATCGAACGCGCAGCAGGCCCTTCACCAATCATGATATCCAGTTGATAATCTTCCATTGCTGGATACAGAATTTCTTCGATGACCGGCGATAAACGATGAATCTCATCGATAAACAGCACATCACCTTCTTCAAGGTTGGTCAGCATGGCGGCAAGGTCACCGGCACGCTCAAGCACCGGGCCTGAAGTTGACTTGAGGTTTCCACCCATTTCTCTGGCAATAATGTTGGCCAGTGTGGTTTTTCCTAAGCCAGGAGGACCAAAAATAAGCGTATGATCCAGTGCTTCACCTCGGCCACGTGCCGCACCAATAAAGATTTCCATTTGCTCACGAACCACGGGCTGACCAATATAGTCAGCGAGCGAGGTAGGACGAATGGCGCGATCAAAATGATCTTCTGGTTTTTCACTGCCACTGATTAAACGATCACTCATTGACGGCTCACTTCATCATCGATTTTAATGCAGCACGAATAATATCGGCTGCTTCGGTGTGGTTGGCTTTTGCTGCTGCCACTGCTTTTTGTGCTTCTGCTGGTTTATAGCCCAATGACTGTAAGGCGGCTTCTGCTTCTGCCACGGGGGAGTTAGCGCTAAACTGGATCTGTGCTGGCGCCATAGCGGAGCCTGTGCCACTCGGAGTAGATAAGGCTTTGAAGCGATCACGTAACTCTATCATTAAACGTTCGGCTGTTTTTTTACCTACCCCAGGAACTTTAATAAGAGTATTGATGTCATCATGCTCAATGGTATGGATCAGTAAATCAATGCTGAGGGTAGATAAAATGCCCAATGCCATTTTGGGACCAACACCGTTCACTTTGAGTAGGGTTCTAAAAACCAACTTTTCTTGTGCATCGATAAAACCAAACAGTTGCTGTGCATCTTCTCGAACCACCAGATGCGTCCATAATGTGACGCGTTGTCCTTTTTGCAACTGACAAAATGTTGATAGCGGCGTGTCGATTTCATAACCGACACCATTGACATTCAGCAATACGGTCGGCGCCTCAAGCGCAAAAACTTCACCAATTAAACAACCAATCATGCGATTCAATCACTCTTCAAATTCAAAAAATACAATAACAAAAATCTTGATACTCCACAGCAAATAACCGGCTGTTGTACAAGCAACTGATTTGATCTGGCGACTAAAATTTAAAACATGCTGACTTTATTGCCTTTGAGCTCTTGCGAAATGGCATAAGCCTGATGGTCGGAAAAACGACTGATAATATCTAAAATCTGCATGATGTTTTGATAGAGATCATCACTCATGATCATGCCAAGATTTTGCAAAATTACCATTAAACGCTGATCTTTAAAGCGTAGCCGCTGTTTTGGTTGGGCAAGCGGAATAAAAGCATCGAGTAAATGCTGCAAACTCGAGTGTGCCAGTAATTCAAGATCCGCTTTGTGTGGATGATCAAAAATTTTATCTCGAGTCAGGTTTTTTGCATTTTGAATACCAATATGAATATCACTTGGGCAATATTGCAATAAACCGCCATTGAGCTTACCCGCCAGTATTTCATCATGATGACGTGCAAAGGCGTTGGTTACTTCTGCAACTAAACGTTTCATCACCCGTCCACGTAAGGCCGCGACTTTCTGATGCCATGTGGCGTGTGGGAGGGTCAGTTCGTGTGGGGTGCCATAGTCACCAATCAAATTCAGAAAATAAGGCTCAACTTCATCATATTCGAGCATATTCATGCTGATGCCATCTTCAAGATCAATCAGGGCATAACAAATATCATCGGCCGCTTCGAGTAAATAGGTTAAAGGATGGCGACAATAATGATATTCGCCTAACTGGATGAGCCCGAGTTGTTCTGCAATTTGCACCAGTACTTCTTTTTCAGACTGATAGCAGCCAAACTTGGAGCGCAGATGCGTTGAGTCGATATGGTCAACCGGATGAGACAACCACGGATATTTTAAATAAGCGCCTAGTGTGGCAAAAGTGAGTCGCATCCCACCGTCATTGGGGTGATAATCCAGACGCGTTAAAATACGTAAGCCTTGGGCATTGCCTTCAAACTGACATACATCGGCATGCTGTTCGGGGGTAAGGCCTTCAAGATAGCGCTGATTTTCAGCTTCATCGAACCAGTCACGAATCGCATATTCACCTGCATGACCGAAAGGTGGATTGCCAATGTCATGTGCAAGACACGCGGCCTGAATAATGGCACCGATGTCTGATGGAGAAATCCATGCGGGAAGTTCATTCTTGATTTTTTCAGCAGCTAACATTCCTAATGTACGCCCAACACAAGACACTTCAAGTGAATGTGTGAGCCGTGTGTGAATGCCATCTTGCTGGGTGAGCGGGTGGACTTGAGTTTTGCGGTTTAGTTGTCGAAAACTCGGCGAGAAGATGATGCGATCATAATCTTTATGATATGGGCTACGGGCCAATTCAGTTTTACTTTTTTTACTACCTAAACGAACCGCTGAAAGCAGCTCTAACCAGCGCATTTGTTCCATTTATAACTTTTCTTGAGATCTCTGATTTCATGATGCCAAAAAAAAGAAAAAAGCACTAGATCAGTGCGACAGAAGTTGGCGCTTTTAGTGAAATTTAATTTCTTTTCGTGAATGTGATTATTTTGATGCAATTCATTTAGATAATACGGAATGTTCATCTAGCCGATTTTTGCTTTTCACAGTAGAATATGCGCTCTCTCTAAAGTCACATTGCGGTAAAGTTCATCAGACTTGCCCGTGGAGCCAAAATCAACATGTTTATCGTGGCCGGTGCACCAGCACATTCTTCTTTTAAGAAAGCTCAACTATTAACACGTTTATCGTCAATTAGTTCTGTACAATCTTTTGACAGCCAATGGGTTTATCTGTTTGATCAAGCGCTCAACGAGCAGCAGCATCAATCTGCATTACAACTATTAAATGATGGATCATCGTTTGAACTGCGTCAGGCGGCAACAGATGAAATCCAAGTTTTGGTGACGCCACGTATCGGCACCATTTCGCCGTGGTCGTCTAAAGCCACCGATATTTTCAAAAACTGTAATACACCGATTCATCGTTTAGAGCGTGGTATTTTGTTTACCCTTAAAGGGATTAGCGAAATGACCCATGAAGTGAAACAAGCACTTCATGACCGCATGACTGAAACAGTTTTTGCAGAAATTGACAGTGCCAATGCATTGTTTTTGGAAACTTCGCCAAAACCGCTCAACTCGATTGATATTTTGGGTGAGGGTAAAGCGGCACTGGTTAAAGCCAACAATGAATTTGGTTTTGCATTGTCTGAGCAAGAAATTGACTACCTTACCGATGCCTTTACTCAATTGGGCCGTAACCCGAACGATATCGAGCTGATGATGTTTGCTCAGGCAAACTCAGAGCACTGCCGTCATAAAATCTTTGGTTCAGAATGGACGATTGATGGTGAAGTACAGCCATTATCCTTGTTCCAGATGATTAAAAACACCTATAAAGAGTCACCAGACGAAGTGTTATCTGCCTATAAAGATAATGCGTCTGTGATTGTGGGCTACGATACTCAGCGTTTTTATCCAAAAAAAGATAACGACACTGGTCATTATATTTATAAATATAAAAGTCAGGCTGCACACATCCTGATGAAAGTTGAAACCCATAACCATCCAACTGCAATCTCGCCATTTGCGGGTGCTGCAACGGGTTCAGGCGGTGAAATCCGCGATGAAGGCGCAACAGGCCGTGGGGGTAAACCAAAAGCAGGCTTGACCGGTTTTACCGTTTCAAACCTCAATATTCCGGGCTTTGAACAGCCTTGGGAAGAAAACTACGGTAAACCGTCACGCATGGCATCTCCACTTCAAATCATGATTGAAGGTCCATTGGGTGGTGCAGCATTTAACAATGAATTTGGCCGTCCGGCATTAAATGGCTATTTCCGTACTTTTGAACAAAATGTCAACGGCGAAGTGAAAGGCTTCCATAAGCCAATCATGATTGCGGGTGGTTATGGCAACATTCGTCCAGATCATGTCGAAAAAGATGCAATTCAACCAGGCGATTTACTGATTGTACTGGGCGGACCAGCCATGTTGATTGGTTTGGGTGGTGGAGCAGCGTCTTCTGTAGACAGTGGTACCATGGGTGAGAGCCTTGATTTTGCTTCTGTACAACGTGAAAACCCAGAGATGGAGCGCCGTTGCCAAGAAGTGATTGATACCTGCTGGCGCCTAGAAGATTTCAACCCGATTGTGTCTGTTCATGACGTTGGTGCAGGCGGTCTTTCAAATGCGATGCCTGAACTGGTAAACGATCATGAGTTGGGTGCGATTTTAAATTTACGTAAAATTCCATCGCTTGAGCCTGGCATGAGCCCAATGGAAATCTGGTCAAACGAAGCACAAGAACGTTATGTGCTTGCGATTCGTCCAGAGTCTTTGGCTCAGTTTGAAGAAATCTGTGCGCGTGAGCGTTGTCCGTTTGCTGTGCTTGGTGAAGCAACTGAAGCGCGTCATTTAACGGTTGAAGATCCATTGTTTGAAAACAATGCGGTGGATATCCCGATGCAAGTCATGCTAGGTGGTACGCCTCGTATGCAACGTTCTTATGAAAGCATTGAACGTGAAGGTACAGCTTTTGATACGACACAGATCGATTTAAAAGATGCCATTTTCCGTGTACTTAAAAACCCAACTGTGGCATCTAAATCGTTCTTGATCACCATTGGTGACCGCTCGATTACTGGGATGGTAGCACGTGACCAAATGGTTGGCCCATGGCAGGTGCCTGTTGCCGATGCTGCGGTGACCACAACCAGCCTTCAAGGGTACACAGGTGAAGCTATGGCAATGGGTGAACGCCCGCCAGTGGCATTGTTAAACCCTGCGGCATCTGCACGCCTAGCGGTGGCTGAAGCGATTACCAATATTGCATCGGCCAATATCGAACAAATTGGTGACATCAAACTTTCTGCAAACTGGATGGCAGCTGCAGGTCAAAAAGGTGAAGATCAAGCTTTATTTGAAGGTGTAAAAGCCATTGGTATGGAAATGTGCCCTGCGCTGGGTATTGCGATTCCGGTCGGTAAAGACTCGCTTTCCATGCGTACCACGTGGAATGATAATGGTGAAGACAAAGCCGTGACTTCGCCAATGTCGGGTGTGATTACTGCATTTGCACCTGTGAGTGATGTGCGTAAAACCTTAACACCAGAGCTGAAAAAATTTGATGAATCTGTTCTGGTTCGTATCGATTTATCGAAAGGCCAGTTCCGTCTCGGCGCTTCGATTCTCACTCAAGTATACAAGGCAATCGGGACGGTCACGCCAGATGTTGACAGTTTTGATGACTTAAAAGCATTTTTTGCGTTGGTACAAGACTGGAATAATCGCAGTTTAATTCAAGCCTATCACGATATCGGTGATGGTGGCTTGCTCGCTACGGTTGCCGAAATGATGTTTGCATCACGTTTAGGTGTTGCACTTGAACAGCAAAGCATTGAAAGCCTGTTTGCAGAAGAAATTGGTGCAGTGGTTCAGTTAAAAGCTGCAGATTGGGACGCTGTACAAGCTGAAATTTCGGCTTCTAGCCTTAAAGATGCGATTTCGGTAGTTGGCCGTGTGAACAGTTCAGATCAATTAACGGTGAACGGTTTAACTTTTGAACGTGCCGAATTACAACGTGCATGGGCAGAAGTGTCTCATCAAATCCAGCGTTTACGTGACAATGTTGAAACTGCTGACCAAGAATTTGCCTTGATTTCAGATCAAGATCATAAAGGTTTGATTGCACAAGCTACTTTTGATTTAAACGAACCAGTTGAAGCGCCTTTCATTGCGACACGTCGTCCAAATATGGCGATTTTGCGTGAGCAAGGTGTCAATGGGCACGTTGAAATGGCGGCGGCTTTTGATAAAGTCGGATTCAACACCATTGATGTTCACATGAGTGACTTACTCGCCGGTCGTGTCGATCTTCAAGATTTTGAAGGTTTGGTGGCATGTGGTGGCTTCTCTTATGGTGATGTCATGGGTGCAGGTGGTGGCTGGGCCAAATCGGTGCTGTTTAATCCGAAATTACGCGATCAGTTTGAGAGCTTCTTCCATCGTGACAATACCTTTAGTCTGGGGATTTGTAACGGATGTCAAATGCTGTCACAGCTTGCACCGCTTATTCCGGGTGCTGATGCATGGCCACGTTTCCATCGTAACGTTTCGGAAGTGTTTGAGGCGCGTAGCGTAAACGTGCGTGTTGAAAAATCGGTGTCGGTATTGTTGCAAGATATGCAAGGTTCGATCTTGCCAATTGCAGTCGCTCACGGTGAAGGTCGTGTAGTGACAACCGATGTTCATTTGGCGAGCTTAAATGCCAATCAGCAAGTTACTTTACGTTATGTCGACAGCTTGGGTAACCCAACTCAGCATTATCCGCTGAACCCGAATGGTTCACCAGAAGCTGTTACAGGTGTGACCTCTAAAGATGGCCGTGCAACCATTATGATGCCGCATCCAGAGCGTAACTTCCGTGCTATTCAACATTCTTGGTCACCAGAAAACTGGACTGAAGATGGTGCATGGTTACGTATGTTCCGTAACGCACGTAAATTTATTGGCTAATTCCGCCGCATAAAAAAAACGCCACCTTGTGTGGCGTTTTTTTTATGGTGTTTATATTTTGTGCTGTGGTATGGCTTTTGCTTTAGATTTATCAGCACAATAAAAAAAGGATGTATCTGCAATGTATTCTAATAAGCACACAGTTCAGCACAAACGCAGAGGGTGGTGGTTATTTGGCATGGTGATGAGTCTGGAAATGCTCTGGATTGTGGCAAATTATTTACGCCTTAATCTGTCGTAACGACATTTGCGGGATTCGGTGTACGCAGTGTCCAGAGCAGGCCCCAGATCAGAGCTGCAAAGCCCATGTAAAAGCTTTGCAGTAATGTCCCTCCATGATCAATCCAGAGTTTAGCCAGCCACGGTCCAATTAGTTGGGTGCCAGCATAAAGGCTAATCAGCGCTGCGTACAGTTTAGGGCCTTGATGCGGTTGAAAGATTCGCGCAATTCGCTGAGAGCACACCACAGTCCCCATAAAACTCCCACCCATCAAAATCGCGCAGATCACCACACCGATTGCATTATGAAAGATCAATACAGCAATCAAGCTTAAAATTTGCACAATATAAGAACAAATCAGTGCAAAGCGGTCATTGGTACTTGCACCGAGCTTATTCCAGAAAGGTAACAAGATTAGGCAAGAAAGTGCCGTAATTAGCCAGATATTGGTCAGAATGAATGGCTGGTTACGAATTAACTCATGTGCTAGTGTAGGCAAAAACGTCATCGGTAAAATATAGCCTAAGCCAGCACCTGCATAGCCGATAAATAACGGAGTACTGTTTCGGTCTAGTAAGCGTGATGAACGAATGACGACTGTAGGGCGAGAAGATAGTGTAATTTTCTTAAGTTGCCAGACACTAAATAACGCCAGCGGCAGCACCACCAAGCCGATTGGAATCCAGCGCAATTGTCCGCTAAACCATGCCGATGACCAGTCGATTAATATACTGTCCAAAATGAGCCCAATCGACACGCCTGTAAACATCAGCCCGCTTAACTGTGTTTTATGATGTTCTGCCAACCATTCAAGAATCAGCGCAGGGACCAGCACAAACACCAGCCCATTGGTGATACCATTGCATAAACGCAGCAGTAGAAAAAACGTATAATCTGTTGTGATAATTTGCAAAATAGTCAATCCTGCATTGACGAGTAATGCCCAGATCAGCACACTTTGCGTGCTGTTTCGTCCATGTAGAGAGACTGCCACCAGTGCACCGACCAAATAGCCAATATAATTCCAAGTTGCGAGATTAGCCCCTTGAGCAAGTGTGATCACATTATCTTGAATGAGATAAGGCAGTAAGGGGGTGAATGCAAATCGCCCTAGACCATGTGCCACAATTAAACTTGAAATGCCTGCGAACAGGATAAGTAACGTTTCGGCTGGGCGTGGCGAGGAGGCGGTGAGTGTCATCTGACTATAAGCTCCATCTATAGATCTGACAGCTGTATTTGGAACAGCTAAAATACCATGCTTTGGTTCGCTTCGAATATCATTAATCTATAACCACTATTTAAAATTATTAGGAATTTTATATGCTTAAACTAATTTATTACGTACCTGAATCTCATCTGGAATCGACCAAAGCTGCAATTTTTGCCGCCGGTGCAGGCGGTGTTGGTCATTATGAGCAGTGCGCCTGGCAAGCAAAAGGTATTGGACAATTTAAACCAGTTAAGGATGCTCAACCTTTTTTAGGGCAACTAGATGCTCTAGAGCAGCTTGAAGAATGGCGTGTGGAAACGATTGTATCTGAACAAAAGGCCAAAGCAGTTGCCTTGGCCTTAAGTACAAGTCATCCGTATGAAGAACCCGCATTTGAATTTATTCAAATGGTAGATATTGATTCAATCAGATTTTCTGAATAAACAGCTTACGATCAAATCGGTACTGTGGATAAAACACACCATCTGTGGCACGTTCACCCGCCGCAATGACCATAATGGGAAATTGCTCGTCATTGAGTTTAAGCAGCTTATGAACCATTGGCTCGTCAAAGCCTTCCATCATGCAGCTATCAAATCCATAGGCTCGTAATGACAAGACCAGATTTTCACAGGCCAGTGCGGTACTCTTTGCAGCCCAAAGCTTTGCATCGGCTGGATTAAATGCCGTCACAGGCAGCTGGCGATCCAGTGTTCTGGCCACTTTAAAAGCCACTTTTTTTAAATTTCCCAGTGCGTTGAAATAGCCGGTTTTGTAGTTGAACGGAATAAAACGGTAATACTGTTTAACCATTTTAGGCGGTTCATTAAATGGAAATTCAGAAATATTTTTCTTGGCCATTTCATCAACACGATCGGTACGCGCAACACAGACGATCAGTTCTGACGCTGTTTTTGCAGCCAATTGCCCTAAGCAAGCCTTAACCAGCTGCTTTTTCTTGGCTGGATTTTGCACTACATAAAATGTCCATGGCTGAAGGTTTGACGAGTTTGGTGCCAGTAGGGCCAAATCCAGACAGGCATCTAAGACCTCAGTAGGAATGGCTTTATCGGTAAATTTGCGTACCGAGCGTCTGCTTTCAAGCACTTTACGAAAGTTATCGACATCGATATCTTGAGGTGCAGGCTCAAAATAGCGTTTTTTTTCAGTTGAATCTGAGGTTGCTGAATCGTGAGAAGTCGTGGTCATGATCTTTACTTAAGCGAGACAATAAAATGAGCATATCACTGCATCAATTTTGTGATGTTAAAAAAATGTATCACAAAACTGATGATTAAGTGATTGATTGTATTGAAGTATAATAATTAGGCAAACTGTGAGAAATCAGGTTGGCGTTTTTGCATAAAAGCTTGCACCGCTTCTTTCATTTCTGCCGATTGTACACGTTGCATAAAAATTTCGGCTTCTTTGTCAATGCAGTCGATAATCTCAGATAAGTCTTGCTTCATGAGGGCTTTAGACTGCTTGATGGAAGCCAAAGGAAGGGTAGATAACTGTTGAGCCGTTTTGTTTGCTAATGTATAGACATCTTCTGAAATCTGGTTGATCAAACTGGCTTGTAGCGCTTTTTCGGAATTAAATTTTTGTGCAGTAAACAGTAATTCTGCCGCACGATGATATCCTGCTTGTTGCACCAACAGACGGCTTGCAGCCCCTTCAGGTGACAATCCTAGGCTGACAAATGGAATCTGGAACAACGCCGTATTGTCGGCGTAAACAATATCTGCATGTAGCAAAATGGTCACTCCAATACCAATGGCGACACCGCGAACTGCAATAATAAGTGGCTTTGAAAAGCGCGCAGCCGATTTTAACAAGACAAAAGGCGGCTGATCGCCAGCTTTGCCTTCATGCGGTTTTTGAATAAATGACATAAAGTCTTTCATGTCATTGCCAGCCGAAAAATCTGCATCAACACCACGTAACACAACCACTCGAACCTCAGACGATGCATCAGCATCATCGAGCGCTTTTGCCAGCCAAAGATATAATTCGCCATAAAGTGCATTTTTTGCTTCTGCACGATTAAGCGCTAAGGTAAGCACCCCATTTTCTAAATTTGCTTGTAAATGTTGATGAGGTTGTTGAATACATTGTAGTGTCATCGTACTATCCTTGGTTATTTATAAAAGGCTATGCGGCTCATTATGTCCTAAAACTGCTTGAAAAAAGCAACTGATGAGTTCATTGAAGTTAAGTTGATATATGTATACGTTTGATTACCTTGTTTTTATTGGGCGTTTTCAGCCTTTTCATTTGGCTCATCTTGAAACGATTCAAATTGCATTACAGCAGAGTCGACAAGTGATTATTGCTTTGGGGTCGGCTCAGGCAGAGCGAAATATTAAAAATCCGTTTCTGGCTGCAGAGCGACAAGACATGATCTTGTCAAATTTTACACCCGAACAGCAAACACGTATTCTGTTTGCGCCCATTATTGATGTCTATGACGATAAAAAGTGGGTTGAGCAAGTTAAATCTGGTGTTTATGCGCTGGCTCCATCCACAAGTAAGATTGGTTTAATTGGCCATTTTAAGGATGAGTCATCCTACTACTTAAAGTTGTTTCCAGAGTGGCACATGGTTGAACTGGACAGCCTAAAGCAGTCTATGTCGGCCACCCCGCTGCGTGAAGCGTTCTATGAGGGTTGCATTGATGAGTCGGCTTTTCCACAAGGCACTATTACATTTTTGAAGGCTTTTCAAAAAACTGATACCTATCGAGAGTTACAGCACAAATTTTCTTATCACGACAGTTCAAATCTTTAATATGTTGACAATAGACTTCGCTCTAAGCGAAGTCTATTGGACTAGATTAGTTGGCTTGAAGCGCCTGAATATCCTCAAGCACCTGTTCTGCATGCCCAGCTGCTTTCACTTTACGATAGCTTTTGACTAATTTTTTATTGTGAAAAATAAAGGTTGAGCGTTCAATCCCCATCACCATTTTACCGTACATATTTTTTTCTTTGATCACGTCAAAATGCTTACACAACACTTCTTCTTTATCGCTGATCAAATCGATGGTGAGTGCTTGCTTTGCTGTAAAGTTTTGATGTGATTTCACCGAGTCGCGTGATACACCAACAATTTTAACATTCAGAGCATCAAACTGATCTTTCAAGCAAGAAAAGCCGACTGCTTGTGTTGTACAACCCGGGGTGGAGTCTTTTGGGTAAAAATAGATCACCAACCATTCGTTATCTAAATCAGATAAATTAATTTCACCCGTTGTAGTTGCAAACACTTGATCCGGTAATTGAATTTCTACGTTACTCATTGTTCTCTCCATAAAAAACAAGCCACATAATGTGGCTTGTAATGTCATTTTAAAATGAACTTAGTTTTTCGCTGCTGGTGCGGCTTTCATTGCTTCTTCACTTAAAGTTTTAAGTTTTGAAGTCAACTGAGGGCCTAAGCAAGCTTGAAGGCTTTTGTTTTGCTGTTGTACGAAAGCCAATGTGCTTGGGCTTTTCTTAGCATTAATCGCGCTTTGAATTTCCCATTTTTGTGCATTGGTCATTCTGCCGTCTGCTTCTACTGCACATGAACAATATTTGCTTACTTCTGCGCTGTTCAGTTTATTGCCTTTAGCAGTTTCTTCTTTACACAGATTGATCAAAGCACCTTTTACGTTTGTGCTTTTGTAGGCTTGCTGAAGTTTGTTGTCGTCTGCATGAGTTACAGATGCAAACAAAGCTGCAGATGCCATTACAGAAGAAAGTAAAAGTTTGGTATTCAAAAATTTCATAAATAGTACCTTATTATTGCGGTATGTAGCGTGTTGGATCTGCGACGCCAGCTTCAATAAAACCTTCTTTACGTAAGCGGCAGCTATCACATTTACCACAAGCACGGCCTTGCGTATCAGCCTGATAGCAAGAAACTGTTTGACTATAGTCTACGCCATGTTCAATACCAAGACGTATAATATTCGCTTTGGATAAATGTAACAAAGGTGTTTCAAATGTAAGAGGTTTTCCTTCTACACCCGCTTTTGTTGCCAAGCGTGCCATATTTGTAAACGCTTCGATATATTCTGGGCGACAATCAGGGTATCCAGAATAATCTACTGCATTTACGCCAATAACAATAGCCTCA
This sequence comes from uncultured Acinetobacter sp., assembly GCA_913777945.1. GTDB lineage: Bacteria > Pseudomonadota > Gammaproteobacteria > Pseudomonadales > Moraxellaceae > Acinetobacter. The sequence goes on from CAJYTY010000008.1 coordinate 235,121, forward strand.
GCGCCAAAAACTTCTGCTGCAGCAAGCGCATACGAGAGAAAAATTGTGTTACGAGCCGGTACATACGTCACCGGAATACCATCTTGTTGTTGTTCTGGAACATCAATGCTGTGATCGGTAAGGGCAGAGCCACCCAAATTACCTAAATCGATATTGATCACGCGATGTTCAACGCCAGCGCGTTGAGTCAGTGCTTTGGCTGCATCTAGCTCTGTAGATGAACGTTGACCATACATAAAGCTTAAGGCCATGCATTCATAGCGCGCTTGTGCCCAAGCTAAACAGGTTGTTGAGTCTAAGCCGCCTGACAATAAAACAATGGCACGAGGGCGCATATATCATTCTCCAATCAAATTAAATTAACGACCCGTTTCATCGTTCCATAAAATTTTATGGAGCTGTAACTGAAACCGCACGGGGAGATGGTCGTTTAGAATCCACTCTGCTAAATCACGTGCCAGTTGAGGCAGTTTGGCTTCATTTTTCTCAACGGCAAAAGCAGGCGAGAACCATACGGTACTCACTTTTTTCTCAAGTTGAAATTGTTCAACCTGAAGTTTGGACCATTCATAATCTTCACGATTACAAATCACAAATTTGATCTGATCGTGAGGAGTCAAATGATCAAGATTGCTCATCAGGTTACGCTTCTCTTCACCAGAGGTTGGCGTCTTGAGATCAAGCACTTTTGATACCCGAGCATCGACCATTGAAACATCGAGTGCACCACTGGTTTCCAGTGAAACGTCAAAACCTAAATCACACAGACGCGTTAATAACACCTGACAATTGGGCTGAGCCAGTGGCTCGCCACCTGTCACACAAATATAAGGCGTTTTGTAGGCACGTGCAGTTTCTATGATTTCATCAATTGAAAGTCGTTGCCCACCTTCAAATGAATAAGTGGTATCACAATATGTGCAGCGTAAAGGGCAACCCGTTAAGCGGATAAAAACTGTTGGTAAACCCGCAGTATTGGCTTCCCCTTGTAAAGAGTAGAAAATTTCCGTTATGCGTAGTCCCGCAGCCGGGTCCGTCACTGGAATTGTCGTAGAACGTAAAGAAGTCATTACAGCATTACCAAGAGTTGAAAAACAAAAATCTCTACGATCAGGCTTGACCGTAGAGACGAGAAGCGAATCAGGCTCCGAAGAGCATCAATATTTCGCTAATCTGTGAGAATTACTCAGCGCGAAGCAAATCGTTCAAGCTGGTTTTCGAGCGTGTTTGCGCATCTACTTTTTTCACAATAATTGCAGCATACAGACTGTACTTGCCGTCTTTAGACGGTAAGCTGCCCGGTACAACTACTGAACCCGCAGGTACACGGCCGTAATGAATTTCACCAGTTTCACGGTCGTAAATACGAGTCGACTGACCAATATATACGCCCATTGAAATGACAGAACCTTCTTCTACGATTACACCTTCAACAATTTCAGAACGCGCGCCAATAAAGCAGTTATCTTCAATAATCGTTGGATTGGCTTGAAGTGGTTCAAGTACACCACCAATACCTACACCGCCAGACAAGTGAACATTTTTACCGATCTGAGCACATGAACCTACAGTGGCCCAAGTATCAACCATGGTGTTTTCATCAACGTAAGCACCAATGTTGACATAAGATGGCATCAACACAACATTTTTTGCTTGGAAGCTACCACGGCGTGCAACAGCAGGAGGAACAACACGAACACCAGCTTCTTTAAACTGCGCTTCAGTCCAGCCTGCAAATTTAGTGTCTACTTTATCGTAAAACGCTAAATCGCCAGATTCAACAGGTTTGTTGTCGTTAAGTTTGAACGATAATAAAACCGCTTTTTTAACCCACTGGTGAACAATCCATTCACCATCAATTTTTTCAGCAACACGTAAAGTGCCGTTGTCTAAACCAGCAATAACGTGTTCAACTGCTTCACGAATTTCTGTAGGGCAATCAGCAGCGGTAAAGTTGGCACGATTTTCAAACGCTTGCTCAATGATCGTTGAAAGCTCAGACATGGACGTCCTTCCAAAAAAAATTTTAAAGATTCTACACGAAAACGGCCAAAGAATCTTGGGTTGAATGATTGCCGTGATTAAAAAACAATCAAAATTTAGACATTGCGTTTTTGCAGCAGTAAATATATTTAAATTCAATAAAAATTGATTAAAAAACAAGCTAAAAGGCCAACTTGTATCAAAAATTAACAGAAAATAAGCAAATTTTGTATAAAAACAAATCACAATTTCATCTACTATGGGCTTACCAAAAGAAATCAGATTTATTAGAACAAGCCTTTACTCTTTTTGAGGAGACGAAAATGAAAGTATTAAAAGTATTCGCATTAGCAGGTGCACTTAGCGCTGTAGCAGGCGTTGCATCAGCTGATGATGCTGTGGTACATGACCGTTATGCATTTGACGCGCAGCAGCTCATTCCTGTAGGTGTTCGTGCTGAAGTAGGCACAACGGGTTACGGTGGTGCTTTGCTTTGGCAAGCAAACCCGTATGTGGGTCTAGCACTTGGTTATAATGGTGGCGATATTTCATGGTCTGATGATGTCAAAGTCAATGGATCGAAATATGACCTCGATATGGATAATAAAAATGTCTATTTAAACGCCGAACTTCGTCCTTGGGGTGCAAGCGATAACCGTTGGGCTCAAGCATTGTACATGGCTGCTGGTGTAGGTTATCTTGATAATGATTATGGTCTTAAAGCACGCGCTGGTTCAGCAAATGACACAGTAACAATTGATGGTTGGCGTTATAATGGTCCTGGTGAAGTAAATGGTAAACTAGATTACAGTAACAACATTGCACCTTATGTCGGTTTTGGTTTTTCTCCTAAGATTAACAAAAACTGGGGGCTATTCGGGGAGATCGGTGCTTACTACACTGGCAATCCAAATGTAAAACTTCAAGCAACTGGTTTAACAGCGTTAGATCCTAATGCACCTAGTGCACAAGATTCAGCAAATGCGGATGCTCAAAAAATCCGTAACGACGACAAATACAAATGGTTACCTGTTGGTAAAGTGGGCGTAAGCTACAACTGGTAATCGTCTGAACATAAAAAAACGGGAGAAATCCCGTTTTTTTATGTTTTATCAATTTGATTTTACTCGTCTGGGTAAGCCACTTTTTTAAGCTGTTTAATATCCGCTTCTGGTGAGCATAAAGAAATAAACTCGTAGCCATAACCACGAAGTAAGTGTCCTTTACGAACCGCGATCCATGTTGTATTTAAGCCAAAAATTCCGGTTTTGAGTTGGCTCAAGCGATAGTCTCGTTCTTTATCGTAGGCCACGTCATTCACAATTCCCACACCCATTCCGAGTTCTACATAGGTTTTAATGACATCGGCGTCGAGTGCAGACATGACGATATCGACATCAATGCCGGCATCTTCAAAGGCTTTGTCGATTTTTGAACGCCCAGTAAAGCCGCCGTGATAGGTGATGATTGGAAAATTTGCGAGCTTCTCAAGTGTAATGTCGGTTTCTTTAGCAAGCGGATGATTTTGCGGCGTGATAATGCTGTGTTCCCATTGATAGTAAGGGACGCTGGCCAGATTATCTTCGGTGGTCAAAGACTCGGTGGCAATACCGATGTCCGCTTCACCAAGCAACAACATTTCTGAGATTTCGGTTGGGCTGGCCTGTTGCAAGATTAAATGTACCTTTGGAAACAGTTTCTTAAATTGATTGACAATCGGAGGCAGCACATAACGAGCTTGTGTGTGCGTGGTGGCAATAGTCAAGGTGCCTTCATCAACTTTGTTAAAGTCATCGGCCAGACGTTTAATATTTTCTGCATCGACCAACATACGTTCAACAATGCCAAGCAAGGATTGGCCGGGTTCTGTCAAACCTAACAATCGTTTTCCTTTGCGAACAAAAAGTTGTACACCCAACTCATCTTCTAAATCTTTAATATGCTTACTGACACCTGATTGTGAAGTGTAAAGTGCAGCAGAAGCTTCGGTCAGATTAAAATTCTGACGCACGGTTTCCCGAATAATGCGTAATTGTTGAAAATTCATGTTCTCTTGATCCTCTCAACGAGAATGGGGGACTTGCCCCCATTTTTTAATTCTAAGCAACCCGTTCTTCAAAAAGATGAAGTTGAGACACACTGATCCAAACCGTTTGGTTCGGTCTAAATTGATGAAGGCGTGCTTCATCGGGTGTCAGGGCAATTTCGATCAGTCTGCCATTACGATCTTGTAATTCAGCAACGACTTTTCCAGCAATCCAGACTTCTCTTAAAAAGGTAGCTTGAATGGTGTTATCTGTTGGTTGTGCATGAATATGTAGTTCATTTGGTCGAGCAAATGCTATCACTTTACCATGAGGTGTTTGCGAGGCATTCGGTAAAATAATTTTGTCATCGCCCAATTGAATGATGTTTTCATAATAATGTCCATCAAAGCGATTGGCTTGTCCTAAAAAGTCGAAAACAAACGGGGTCGCTGGCTTTTCGTATACTTCACGCGGTGAACCAATTTGCTCGACATTCCCTTTATTCATCACAATAATCTGATCGGCAACTTCAAGCGCCTCTTCTTGATCGTGTGTCACAAAAATCGAGGTAATATGTAGCTCGTCATGCAGTGTCCGTAACCAGCGTCGTAATTCCTTACGCACTTTGGCATCCAGCGCACCAAATGGTTCGTCAAGCAGTAGCACGCGCGGTTCAACTGCCAGTGCACGGGCCAATGCAATACGCTGGCGCTGACCACCCGAAAGTTGAGAAGGGTAGCGATCGGCTAAAAAACCGAGTTGAACCAGATCCAGCAAACGTGTTACGCGCTTTTTAATCTCTGCTTCCGATGGGCGCGTCCGCCGTGAGCGTACACGTAAACCGAAGGCAATATTGTCAAATACGGACATGTGGCGAAACAGCGCATAATGTTGAAATACGAATCCCACTTGACGCTCACGCACATGAATATCGGTGGCATCGGTGCCTTCAAGCAACACTTGTCCGCCATCTGCCGATTCTAGTCCGGCAATAATACGTAAAAGCGTTGTTTTTCCACAGCCTGATGGTCCTAATAATGCCACCAGTTCACCTTCTGGAAAGTCTAATGAAATATTTTTTAATGCGTGGAATGCACCAAAATGTTTTTCAATATTTTTAACTTGAATACTCATTTGTCATTCCTCAAGATGAAGTTGAATCATGTTGTTTGTTTTGTTTTTCCTGACGCACTTCCACCCATGTTTTTAAAATCAGGGTCACAATCGCCAGCAGCGCCAACAGTGAAGACACGGCAAAAGCGGCACTAAAGGTGTATTCGTTGTATAAAATCTCGACATGCAGTGGCAAAGTATTGGTTTCACCGCGGATATGTCCTGAAACCACAGAAACTGCACCAAACTCACCCATCGCGCGTGCATTACACAAGATCACACCGTAAATTAAGCCCCACTTGATGTTGGGTAAGGTCACTTTCCAAAAGGTCTGCCAGCCCGATGCACCCAAAACCATTGCCGCTTCTTCTTCTTCAGTGCCTTGCGCTTCCATTAAAGGAATCAGCTCACGTGCCACAAAAGGTACGGTAATAAAAACAGTAGCCAATACAATCGCAGGTACGGCATACAATACCTTGATGTCATGATCCATAAACCATGGCCCGAACCAGCCTTGCATACCAAAGATCAGGACCAGCATCAAACCTGCAATTACAGGTGAAACTGAAAACGGTAAATCGATTAAGGTCGTGAGTATCGATTTTCCGGCAAATTGAAATTTTGCCACGGCCCATGCTGCTGCCACACCAAAGATGACATTGAGTGGTACCGCAATTGCTGCCGTAAGCAAGGTTAGCTTGACTGCCGATAAAGTGTCTGGATTAATCAGTGCATTGATATATACCTCGACACCTTGTCGAAATGCTTCTACAAAGACCAAAATAAGGGGCAGAATCAGGCAGCTTAAAAAGAACAGTAACGCAATACTCAGCAGCGTATAACGAACCCACTTGGGCTCGCGTGTGGCATCACGGCTTTGAAGCTTTTCTGCCAGTAAATGGCTATCGGTGACTAAGCTCATTTCACTGTTCTCCCGGTACGGCGGCTCGCCCATGCTTGTAAAAGATTGATCGCAAACAAGATTACAAAGGAAATCACCAGCATCACGACCGCAATTGTGGTTGCAGCCTCATAGTCATATTCTTCGAGTCTGGAGATAATCATTAGTGGTGCGATTTCTGTTTTAAAAGGTTGATTGCCAGCAATAAAAATTACTGAACCATATTCACCCACGCCACGTGCAAACGCTAAGGCAAAACCGGTGAGCAAGGCTGGAAATAAAATGGGCAAAATAATTTTGGTGATAATTTGAAAACGGTTGGCACCCAGAGCCGATGCAGCTTCCTCAAGTTCGGTTTCGATATCGCTTAAAACCGGCTGCACAGTACGTACTACAAAAGGTAATCCAATGAACACCAAAGCGAGGGTAATACCAATCGGTGTATATGCAACCTTAATACCAAGCGGCTCAAGATACTGACCCACCCAGCCAGTCGAAGCGTATAGCGAGGTGAGGGCAATACCTGCAACCGCAGTAGGTAAGGCAAATGGTAAATCCACCAACGCATCGACAATACGTTTACCCGGAAAGCTATAGCGCACCAAGCACCATGCCAGAAGCAAGCCAAACACTACATTAATGAGCGCGGCAATCATGGCAGTCGTAAAACTGAGTTGCAAAGATTTAAGAATGCGTTCTGAACTCAGGATCTCCCAGAGTCCATCCCATCCCACACCCAGAGATTTGATAAAAACGGCAGATAATGGAATAAGCACGATTAAAGATAAATATGCAAGGGTAAAGCCCAGTGAAAGACCAAACCCTGGCAGCACTCGGGATCGCTGCGACATGGTAACTCCTGAAAAAGAGCAGGTTTGCTCAATCAAGCAAACGAAAAATAAAAAATCTTAATCCCAACATTGATTTACAGTGCAAAGCCAAAAAATCGATTGCTGTAACGCGCACGTACAGATCCAGTACGCTGTTTTTCTGGGAGAATGTAGTCAAATATTTCTGGAAAAGGACCGAAACCCGAAGCCACATTGATATGACCAACGTGGCCTAGGCTGATGGCCTTTAACTTCCAGCAGTGTGCAAGATGCTGTGCATCTTGCACATGTAGCCACGGATCATTTTCACTCATCAGCAACTGTGTTCGAACGATTGGTCTAAGTGATTCAAAATACGCTAAATAATTGTTGGTGCTGTCTCTGGCGAATCCCGCATCTCCAAAACGCGCTGGATTCGCGGGTGCAACCAAGGTCAAATGCTTGATCTTGTGCGTCAGATCTGGATGCTCTTTCAAAGCCGCCAAACTGGTTAAACAGCCAAAACTATGCGCCACCAGTTGTACTGGTCCATGAATTGAGCGTACATGCTTCGCCAGTTGTTCTACCCATTCAGAAAGTACAGGTCGATGCCAATCGGCTTGTTCGACACGTGAGCATGACTGCAGTTGACGTTGTAACCATGACTGCCAATGATGTTGTTCACTACCACCAACACCCGGAACAATTACTGTATGAACCATTGTCATGCTCCTGAACGCTCAATTATTTTGCGCTATTTTCTTTAACAATTTGGTCAAAGACGCCGCCATTACTAAAGTGTGCCTTTTGTACTTTTTTCCAGCCGCCAAACTCTTGATCAATCGTGACCAGTTTGAGTGGCTTAAAGGTGCCGCTATAGCGTTTCAAAATATTTTGATCACGTGGGCGATAAAAGTTTTTCGCCGCGATATCTTGGCCTTTTGGTGAATACAAGAAGTTTAGATAAGCTTTCGCTAGGTTTTCGTTGCCATCTTTTTGAACATTCTTTTCTACAATTGCCACAGGTGGTTCAGCTAAAATTGAAAGCGAAGGCGTAATAATTTCAAACTTGCCGGGTTGTTCACGTACCGCCAGATAAGCTTCGTTTTCCCATGCCAATAACACATCGCCAATACCGCGCTCAGCAAAGGTTGTGGTCGCACCACGAGCACCTGAATCAAGCACTTTGGTCTGTTTGTAAATTTGGCGCACAAAATCGCGTGCTTTGGCATCTGAGCCATATTTATGTTTTGCCCATGCCCATGCCGCTAGGTAGTTCCAGCGTGCACCACCTGAGGTTTTTGGATTTGGCGTAATAATTTCGACACCGGGCTTGGTAATGTCGCTCCAGTCTTTAATACCTTTTGGGTTACCTTTACGGACTAGAAATACAATCGTTGAGGTATATGGTGTTGAGTTATTTGGAAATTTCTTTTGCCAGTCGGGTGGTAGTAGTTTTGCTTTATTGGCAATTTCATCGATATCAGCAGCCAAAGCAAGGGTAACCACATCGGCTTGCAACCCATCAATCACTGCACGTGCCTGTTTGCCAGAACCTCCGTGTGATTGTTTAAAGTTAATCTCTTGACCAGTACGTTGTTTCCAGTACGCACCGAACTCTTTATTGAAGTTTTCGTAGAGTTCACGTGTTGGGTCATAAGACACATTTAAAAAGTCTTTTGCTGCAAATGAAGAAACGGAGATTAATGCAGCCAGTACCCCAATTTTTAACTGTGCAAATCGCATATTCATATCCTTAAATAGGTTAGTTCTAAATCTAAAAAGGAGAATACAATGAGTTACTATCCATAAAAAATAATAAAAAATGAATTTTATATGAATAAAAAAGAAATAAGAAAATGCATCATTTTTATGGTTCGGTTTTACACTAAGCTGCCAAAAAATAGAGAAATTGCCTATGTGGTGCTTTAAAAATGCTCAACCCGTTGCGTCTGTTGCTTTACAGGATCGCGCATTTCAATATGGGGATGGGTGTTTTTCGACAGCACGCATTGTGAAAGGGCAGATTCAACTGGTCAATCGACATTATGAGCGCTTGAACTATGCCTGCCAGCAATTGGGATTAAATGTTGATTTAAAGCTGATTGAGCAAAGCCTACAGCAACTGACTCATCAGGAGATAGTGCTCACTGGAACGCTGAAACTTTTGATCAGTCGGGGTGAAGGCCCACGAGGCTATAGCGTTCCAGATCATAATGCGGATCTGTATGTATTTTTCTATCCGCAAGCCTATAGTGACACCGCACCGCAGCATGTAGAAGTCGGTCTTTTGCCACGCCGTATCGGATTGACCATGCCAGATATGGTCGGCATTAAGACGCTCAATCGACTCGAACAAGTCTTGCTCAAGCAGCAGGCAGATCAATACGGCTGGGCAGAAGCACTGGTGGCAGATTTAAACGGGAATATTGTTGAAGGCGTAAGCAGTAACTGCTTTATTTACTTAAATAACGCATGGATTACGCCCGAACTTCGCTATAATGGCGTTCGCGGTTTAATGCGAACTGAAATTTTGGATCGGGCCCAACAGGCCGGTATCGATATTCTTGAACGTCAGATTCATCTCGATGAACTCGATCAGGTTCAGGCGCTATTTTTTTGTAATACGCTTCATCCGATGACCATTGCCTCGCGGATGCATTCGCGATCTTTAAGTACCGAGGCATGTTTGACACTTTTCCACACTCTTAAACTGAATCAGATTGATTGATATGTCGAAGCAGCCCACAAAGCCGAAATCTAAAAACACATCGCAAAAACTGCCTTCTTCAGGGTGGAAAAAACATCGTTTCACATGGGTACTATTGATCATCTTAGTGGCCATGTTTTGGGTGCTATGGAGTAATTTGTTTCGTGCCTACCCAATCGAAGGTAAAAAACAAATGCTGTCGATTGCTCCCGGTGATACCTACACGCGATTTATCGACCGTCTGGGTCGTGATGAAAAAGTCAGCTTGCCAATCGTTTTGAAAATTTATCAAAAGTTTTTTATTCATGACAGTTTAAAAGCAGGCGTGTATGAAATTCAGCAGGGCATGAGTATTCGACAAGTTCTGGCAATGCTCTCAAATGCCGATAATGCGCAAATGAACCGTATTTTGGTGATTGAAGGTACCACTTTTAAACAGTTGGTCGAGATTCTCAAAAAAGATCCTTTGGTTGAAAAAAGCGTGGTCAATTTACCGCAACAAGAAATGTTGAAGGCTCTGGATATTCCGTACGATCATCCTGAAGGACTATTTGCACCAAACACCTATTTTTTTGCCAAAGGTGAGTCGGATAAAAAAATTCTAACTGATTTGTATCGCTATCAAATGAAAACCTTAGATGAGGCATGGCAAAAGCGAGCACCGGGTCTGCCATATAAAAATAAATATGAGGCGTTGATTATGGCCTCGATTATTGAAAAAGAAACCAGTTTGGATTCAGAGTTACGTCAAGTTTCGGGCGTGTTTGTACGTCGTCAAAAATTGGGTATGCGATTGCAAACAGATCCGACTGTTATTTACGGTATGGGTGAGCGCTATACCGGCAATATTACCCGTCAGGATTTGCGAACACCTACTGCCTATAACACATACACCATGGCCGGATTACCACCAACCCCAATTGCATTGCCGGGTAAAAAAGCCATTGAGGCTGCCATGCATCCAGACAATTCTGACAATATTTATTTTGTTGCTACTGGCAACGGCGGGCATAAATTTAGTGCGACTTTGCAGGAGCACAATCAAGCGGTTCAACAGTATTTGTCCGTGTTAAGATCGAAAAATTAAGGTATTTGAATGTTTATTAGTTTTGAAGGCACGGAAGGTGTAGGAAAAACCACGCTCATTCGTAAGCTGTACGAATATTTTGAGGCAGCCGGTCAGCAGGTGGTACTTACCCGTGAACCCGGAGGGACACCGCTTGCAGAACAGATTCGCAGTTTACTGCTTGCTGTTAATCATAGCGAAAGTATGAGTTCAGACACTGAACTATTGCTAATGTACGCGGCGCGTGCGCAGCATATTCAAGAAGTCATTCAGCCTGCATTGAAACAGGGGAAACTGGTTCTGAGCGATCGTTTTACCGATGCCAGCTATGCTTATCAATGTGCTGGCCGTGGTTTAAGTAAAGACAAACTCTCGATTTTGAATCAAACCTTTGTCAATTGTATGCCTGAGCTGACCTTCTGGTTAGATGCACCGATTGAGCTGGGGATGTCGCGTGCGCGCGAGCGTGGAGAGCTGGATCGTTTTGAACAAGAAAAAATGACTTTTTTTAGTCGTGTTCGTGCAGGTTATGAAGAGTTGAGCCTGCAATATCCAGAACGCGTCAAGCGTCTGGATGCGACACAAGCGCCAGATCGAGTATTTGAAGCTGCGCTTGAGCATTTAGAAGCACGAATCTGACTTTAGATTCGTGCTAGGGCTTTATGCCAGATTGACGAGCGGTTGCTCCACTTCAAAATGAGGTGGAGTGAGCACCGTTTTTCGAAGTTCTGAGCCAAGCTCTGGATAGTCCAGTGTGTAATGTAAGCCGCGTGATTCTTTGCGCTGCATGGCACAGCGTACAATCATCTCGGACACCAATACCAAATTCCGTAGTTCAATCAAATTCTTGCTGACGCGGTAATCTTGATAATATTCGGTAATTTCACTTTTAAGCATTTCGATGCGATGCAGTGCACGCTGTAGACGCTTGGTTGTTCTGACAATCCCCACATAATTCCACATGGTTGAACGTAGCTCATCCCAGTTTTGTAAAATCACCACATCTTCATCGGCATTGGTCACTTGTGAGTCGTCCCATGCAGGCACATCTGGAAAATCAAACGGTTGAGTAAATTTTCGCTCAATATCAGATGCTGCGCCCATCCCATAAACAAAGCATTCAAGCAGTGAATTACTGGCCATACGGTTTGCACCATGCAACCCGGTGTACGATGTTTCACCAATCGCATATAGCCCTTCAAGATCGGTCTGACTGTTTTCGTCGACCACCACACCCCCACAGGTATAATGTGCAGCCGGCACGACTGGAATCATGTCCGTGGTAATATCGATGCCCAGTTCCAGTAAGCGCGCATACAGGGTGGGAAAATGCTCCTGAATAAATGCTGCCGGCTTATGGGTAATGTCGAGCCAGACGTGACGAATACCGAGTCGTTTAATCTCAAAATCGATCGCACGCGCCACAACGTCGCGTGGCGCCAATTCTGCACGTGAATCAAATCGAAGCATAAAACGTTCACCATCGGGTAAACGTAAGTAGGCACCTTCACCGCGCATGGCTTCAGTAATCAGAAATGAGCGTGCTTGTGGATGATACAAACAGGTGGGATGAAACTGGTTGAATTCCATATTGGCAACCCTGCAACCTGCACGATAGGCCATCGCAATCCCGTCACCCGTTGCAATATCCGGGTTAGACGTATACAGATAAGCCTTCATGGCACCACCGCAAGCCAATGCGGTAAAAGGCGCCAAAAATGTATGGATTCGATCTGTTGCTTCTTCAAGTGCGTATAAACCTACTGCACGATTGGGTTGATCTGTGTGTCCAAGCTTATGCAGGCTAATCACATCAATGGCGACGAAATTTTCAAAAATTGTGAGATTGGGCGCCTCTTGTGCCCGCTGCACCAATGTGGTCGAAATGGCCTTTCCGGTTGCATCGGCTGCATGAATAATACGACGCTGCGAGTGTCCACCTTCACGGGTCAGGTGAAGCTGTGCATCTTCATCGAGAGTAAACTCAACCCCTTGTTTTAATAAGAAATCAACGGATGGACGTCCGCCTTCCACGGTTTGCTTGACCGCATCTAATTCACACAGGTGCGCACCAGCAACCATAGTGTCATCGATGTGTTGTTGAATAGAGTCGGTTTTATCGAGTACAGCAGCTACGCCGCCTTGCGCATAAAATGTGCTGGCTTCAGTGAGAGAAGATTTGGCCAAAATCGCAATATTGAAATGGCTCGGAAGTGAAAGTGCGAGACTTAAGCCGGCTCCGCCACTGCCCACAATAATCACATCAAACTGATGCGTAGAATTTAAATTAGACATGTCCATCAGCTAATTTTAAAAAAGTCTGATAATAACAACGCTTTTTTGCAAAAAAGGCAAGACTTCGACCGATTTGAGGTGAATAAAAATTTCAATCATATTTCAATTTTGTAACGGAAAACTAAGGTCTTGTTTTGCCACCACTAATTAAACATATTATTACGAAATGTCTAAAAATCTTGTGATAAAAACAAAACGATTGAAGCGAATTGTGTAGGTGTAATTTGTGATGCGTAATAGTTATTTAAAAAAAGGATTGTATGCGGTGACGTTTACCGTGGCAGCTGCACAGGTAAATGCAGCAGCACCTGTGGACTTTTCCAATCTGGTCGAGCAAGTCAGTCCGGCGGTGGTCAGTGTCAGTGTCGTCAAGAAAATGACGCAAGAGGAGCTATTACAGCAGCAAGTTCCTGAAATCCTACGCCGTTTTTTTGGAAATCAGGTCATTATTCCACAGCAGCAAGCACCGCAAGAAAAAACGGGATACGGCAGTGCATTTTTTATCAGCAAGGATGGCTACTTGCTCACCAATCATCATGTGGTTGAGGATGCATCACGCATTACCATCACGTTAAATGATCGTCGCGAAATTGATGCCAAAGTGGTTGGAAGTGATGAACGTACCGATGTGGCTTTATTGAAAGTTGATGGTGCGAATTTTCCTGCATTAAAAATTGGTAATGTCGATCAGCTGAAAGTAGGACAGCCTGTTTTAGCAATTGGTTCGCCGTTTGGTTTTGATTATTCGGCATCTGCGGGGATTGTCAGTGCAAAATCACGCAATATGGTGGGCGAAACCTCAGTGCCCTTTATCCAGACCGATGTAGCATTAAATCCGGGCAACTCGGGCGGCCCATTATTTAATCAGCAAGGTGAGGTGGTCGGGGTTAATTCCCGAATTTTCAGCGGTACAGGCGGTTATATGGGGTTGTCGTTCTCCATTCCAATTGATGTGGCGATGGACGTTGCACAGCAATTAAAAACCAAGGGCAAAGTCACACGTTCGTATTTGGGTGTAATGCTACAAGATATTGACCGGAATCTTGCCGATGCCTACAACTTACCAAAACCTGAGGGCTCGCTGATTAATCAGGTTACACCGGGTTCACCTGCGGCCAAGGTTGGTTTAAAGGCAGGGGACATTATTATGAAATATAATGGCAACCCGATTTCACGCACTTCTGAGCTACTGAATTATCTGAATCGAACCATGCCGAAACAGGTGATTCAATTGGAAATCCTTCGAGACGGTAAGCCAATGAATGTTTCGGCTACGCTCACCACAGCACCAGACGATACACCTGCAACTTCTGAAAAAGCGGCTGCACAAAACGGGCCGGTATTGGGTATGGCAATTCGTAACCTAACCACCGATGAACAAGCGCGTCTGGATATTTCGGGCGGTATTTTTGTGCAGGATGTGACCCGTGGCGGTTTGGCTTCGCGCTCAAACTTAATGCCTGGGGATGTGATTGTTCAAATCAATTCAACTCGAATTAACAATACCAGCGAGTTTGCCAGAGCGGTTGCTGCGCTTCCTAAAAATTCGGTTGCTCGCATTTCACTGATTCGTCAAGGGCAACGCGCCATGTTGGGTTTACGTATTAACTAATCGGCACAATGTTAAAACGTACTTAATTTGAAGCCAGAAGCAGATGCTTCTGGCTTTTTGTTGTTTTAAACGTGTTGTTATTATTATAAGTCCCATGTTTTTTCGGCACTGGTGATTTGCTGATAAACGTGTTGATGTTCGGCGTACTTTAAGGTGTGCCAGAGCTCGCAAAACTCTCGACCTAGATAGTGCTGGAGTGTTGTATTATTTTTAAACCGATCAAGTGCATCTAGTTGCTGCTGAGGTAAAAAAATATGCTCATGAAGCTGCTTGATTTGGTGAGAAGGTTTAGGCATTTCCAGTGAGTGCTCTATACCATGTAAAATTCCCGTTAAAATCACCGCTACGGTTAAATAGGGATTACAGTCTGCACCAGCTACCCGATATTCGAGCCGTTGATTCTCTGCATCTGCACAGGGAATGCGGATGGCCACATTGCGGTTATTGATATTCCAGTTGGCTTCCATAGGCACATGCTGGCCGGGTTGAAAACGACGATAAGAATTGATGTTGGGTGCTAAAATTGCCATGGAAGCAGGCATTAAATCGACCAATCCACTAATGGCTTGTTGTAATGCATTGCAGGGTTGATCTGGCGAAGAGGTACGAAAGCGATTTTGTAAATTTGAATCGCAGATACTCAGATGAAAATGCATGCCACTTCCAGCCTGATGCAAATCGGGTTTTGCCAAGAAACAGGCCTGCATATGAAATTGTTTGGCGACCTGCTTAACAATACGTTTTAACGACATGATCTGATCACACAAGGTCAGAATATCAGGACGATGCAGAATATTGATCTCATATTGGCTCATGGCAGATTCTGCGACTAGGCCTGTAATGGGAATCGACTGTAATTTCGCAATTCGTTCAATTTCTTGCAGCACCTGTAAATCTCGTTCAGGCATGTCCATATCAAAGCTTTGATTACTGAGCAGGGCATCATGTGAGCGGGCGGTGATATCAAACAAATAAAACTCAAGCTCGGCTGACATCACTGGATAATACTGCTCAGCATGTAGCTGATTGACAATTTTCTTGAGCACATTCCGAGGTTCATAGGGACAGTCTATTAGCGTGTCATCTTGCATTGAAACATACACCTGAGCGTTGAATTCAGGTTGAATCGCTGAGGGTTTTAAACTCCCTAAAATAGGACGGCATAATCGGTCTGGCTCGCCAATATATTTACCTAAACCCGTCTCTTCATTGACTTTTCCATCTAGATTCATGGCATAGACCGATAGGGGGAAATAGCAGCCTTTATCGAGTTGTCGCAGGCTGTTGATATCGATGCGTTTGCCCCGAATATGACCATTGAGATCGTGCAGGCATACATCAATATGTTGTGTATTTGGATAGCGTTTCAGGTATTCTTCGACTTCCTGCAAAAACGCAGAGCTGTTATTTTTAGAATGTGCGGTGGTAGGCGCTTCAAGGTCAATGGGCAATGAGCTCACTGAAAAGCGACGTGGGGTTTGCTTTGACATTGAAACGATCAGGCTACTCATGTTTTAAACCTATCTTTGTATCGTGCTCAAAAGCGTAGATGAAGCACAGCAAGATGTAACGTAAATTCTGCGTAACTTTTTCAATGACAATAACGGACAAAAGATGAGTGCAATTTTTGATTTGGCTCTGACGGTGAGCGCTGAACACATTGATCAACTGGGTCATGTGAACAATGTGGTTTATGTGCAGTGGATGCAAGATGTGGCCAGTAAGCATGTCAATGCACTGGGGCTTGGATTAAAACAGTATCAACAGCTTAATCATGCCATGGTGGCGGTGGAGCATCATGTCCAGTATCGTAAGGCCGCGTTTGAAGGAGATGAACTGATTTTACGCACATGGTTAGATGCGCTCGATAGTTTGTACCTATCACGCCAGTACGTCTTTTATCGCCCTAAAGATCAGACAATCTTGTTTGTAGCGAAAACCAAATGGGCCTGCATCGAGATGAGTTCAGGCCGACCTAAACGCATGTCTCCGACGTTTACTCAAGCGTATCAGCCTTTATCGAAGGACATTAATCCGATCGACTTTACGATGTGTTACGCAGTTCATCCGTCTCCATAACTGCGCGATTGATTGATCTGATGGGATATCAGTGCATGTTAAAGAGATGTCATAGAACAGCGGTTTAAGTGAATAAGGGAGGCGTGGCTCAAGATGCAACGCTCTTGACCCATTTCGATTACTTTGTGAAATGCGCCGGATCGCACTATATTTTTGGTGTCTGGTTGCTTATACTGTGCAGCAATTCAGGACAGTCCTTTTTACACCTTGCATGCTATGTTCAGTATTGCGCTTTAAGGTGTACTTTTTTTCAGAGTAATCTATGGCATCGGCTAAAAAATCCGTTGATATCAAAAATATTCGTAACTTCTCGATCATTGCACACATCGATCACGGCAAATCGACACTTGCTGACCGTTTTATTCAAATGTGCGGTGGCTTGCAAGATCGTGAAATGCAAGCTCAGGTATTGGATTCAATGGAACTTGAGCGGGAACGTGGAATTACCATTAAAGCGGCATCGGTAACCTTGT
Organism: uncultured Acinetobacter sp.; assembly: GCA_913777945.1. Classification (GTDB taxonomy): domain Bacteria; phylum Pseudomonadota; class Gammaproteobacteria; order Pseudomonadales; family Moraxellaceae; genus Acinetobacter. The sequence continues at coordinate 252,189 of CAJYTY010000008.1, forward strand.
ATTACACGCATCCGAATGGACAAGAATATCAACTCAACTTTATTGATACACCAGGACACGTCGACTTTTCATACGAAGTGTCACGTTCACTTGCAGCATGTGAAGGCGCACTTTTGGTGGTCGATGCAGCACAAGGTGTTGAGGCGCAATCTGTTGCCAACTGCTATACCGCAATTGAGCAGGGCTTAGAAGTTTTACCGATTCTCAACAAGATTGATTTGCCACAGGCCGAGCCAGAACGCGTTATTCACGAAATTGAAGAAATTATTGGTATTGAAGCCACTGAAGCACCGACTTGTTCAGCAAAAACTGGTCTTGGGGTTGAGGGTGTACTTGAGCGCTTGGTCGATGTGATTCCAGCACCAGAAGGTGATCGTGATGCGCCACTGCAAGCACTGATTATCGATTCATGGTTTGACAACTACTTAGGCGTTGTTTCCTTGGTACGTATCAAGCAAGGTCGTATCCGTAAGGGCGACAAAATGCTGGTTAAGTCGACCGGTCAGGTGCATCCAGTCACCTCTGTAGGTGTATTCAATCCAAAACATACCGAAACTGACATGCTCGAAGCGGGTGAAGTAGGCTTTGTGATTGCGGGGATTAAAGACATCTTTGGTGCGCCGGTAGGTGATACCATCACACTTTCTGCAACGCCAGAAGTTAAAACTTTGCCAGGGTTTAAAAAGGTTAAACCACAGGTCTATGCGGGATTATTTCCAATCGATTCAAGCGATTTTGAACCGTTCCGTGAAGCGTTGCAGAAACTTCAAATTAATGACTCGGCATTATTTTTCGAGCCTGAAAGTTCTGATGCGCTTGGGTTTGGTTTCCGCTGTGGTTTCTTGGGCATGCTGCACATGGAAATCGTACAAGAGCGACTTGAACGTGAATACGATTTAGACCTGATCAGCTCTGCACCAACCGTAGTGTATGAAGCACTGACCAAAAAAGGCGATACGATTTATATCGACAGTCCGTCTAAAATGCCAGATGCCAGCACGGTAGAAGACCTTCGCGAACCGATTGCAGAATGTCATATTCTGGTGCCTCAAGAATATCTTGGTAATGTCATGACGCTATGTATCGAGCGCCGTGGTGTACAAAAAGACATGAAATTCTTGGGTAACCAAGTGTCGGTGACGTTCGAAATTCCAATGGCTGAAGTGGTCATGGACTTTTTCGACCGCTTAAAATCTTGCTCACGTGGTTTCGCATCACTCGATTACAACTTTGTCCGTTTTGAAAGTTCATCTCTGGTTAAGGTAGACGTGTTAATTAATAGTGAAAAGGTCGATGCATTGGCCATGATCTGTCACCGTCAGGATGCGCGTCACCGTGGTATTGCACTGGTTGAAAAAATGAAAGACTTGATTCCTCGTCAGATGTTTGACGTGGCAATTCAAGCGGCCATTGGTGCTCAAATTATTGCGCGCTCAACCGTAAAAGCCATGCGTAAGAATGTATTGGCGAAGTGTTATGGTGGTGACGTTTCGCGTAAGAAGAAATTGCTTGCGAAACAAAAAGAAGGTAAGAAACGTATGAAGCAGGTGGGAAGTGTTGAAATCCCACAAGAAGCGTTTCTAGCTGTATTAAAAGTAGAGAGATAACCTTTAGGACTCGCCCATGGATTTTGATTTTAATTTAATTCTCGTTCCTGTCACGCTCATTTTTTTCTTGGTGTGGCTTCTCGACAAGTTGGTGTTTAAGCAACGTGTAACCAAAGGACGAGGAAGCGAAAATTTTATCATTACTTGGGCGTACGACTTCTGGCCAGTGCTGGCCGTGGTTTTAGTGCTTCGCTCGTTTATTATTGAACCGTTTAATATTCCGTCTGATTCAATGGTGCCTACCCTTGAAACTGGCGACTTTATTCTGGTCAATAAATACGACTATGGTGTTCGTCTTCCGATCGTAAACACCAAAATTCTTGATGTAGGTGAGCCAAAACGCGGTGATGTGATTGTATTTCGTTATCCACCACAACCGACCATCAGCTACATCAAGCGTGTGGTTGGTCTGCCGGGCGATCATATTGTCTACGACCATGGTCAGTTAAGCATTAATGGTCAGAAAGTACCTAAAGTTGCGACTCAGTTTAGTCGTGAAAAAGACAGTTTAGACACTCCAACCTCGATTTATCATAAAGAGACCTTGGGTGAGCATACCTTTACCATGCGTGAGCTTGAAGGGGTCAACATTGCACGCCAAGCGCCGTTTATCAATTACATCGACAACGGTAAATATGCCGCTGAAGACGGAATGTACTGGGAAGTTACGGTACCAAAAGGGCATTACTTTGCCATGGGCGATAACCGTGATCAGAGTGCAGATAGTCGCTTTTGGGGATTTGTACCTGAAGAGAATCTGACTGGGCGTGCATTCTATATTTGGATGCATAAAGAACCTGGCTTTAAGATTCCATCCTTCAACCGAAATGGTACAATTGACTAAAATTAGAAATTAGGACAACAACAAATGCGCAAGTCTCAATGGGGTGCTTCGTATTTAGGTGTTTTTTTGGGGATTATTGTCTTTGCTTTAGTACTTAAAGCAGCAGTGGCAGTTGCTCCGGTTTATTGGGATGATCGAATCATCAATAACCAGATCGACGCCTTAATGCGTGAATCTCCTCGCAATATCGCGGTCGATAAATTTGTGACCCAGATGAATCAGCGTTTAGACATGAACAGTGTACGTGACGTTCGATTTAACGAGATTGCAAAGGTAACGAACAAAGGTGGTTTACGCGTTAGCAAACAATATGAAGTAAGAAGACCGTTCTTGTTTAATATTGATTTAGTTATAAAATTTGAGAAAAATTTTGAACAAAACGCAGTCCAAGCTCAGTGATCCAAGATTACAGAGTCGGATCGGATACGAGTTTAAGCAGTTGGAATTACTTCAGCTCGCACTCACGCATCGATCTGTTAGTCACAAGTACAACTACGAGCGCCTTGAGTTTTTGGGCGACTCGCTGTTGGGTATGATCATTGCCAATTATTTGTATCAGACTTATCCGCATGAAAATGAAGGTCGCTTAACGCGCATGCGTGCGACCTTGGTGCGTCAAGAAGCGCTTGGTAAAATCGCAAATGATTTGAAACTGAGTCGCTGTTTAATTTTAAGCACAGGTGAATTAAAATCGGGTGGGCATCATCGCGAATCAATTCTGGCCGATACGGTCGAAGCGATTATCGGTGCAATTTATGTCGATAGCGCCGATTTAAATTTGTTAAACAAAATTGTTTTAAACTGGTATGTACCCTATCTGGATCATATCGAACCGACAGATCAGTTAAAAGATCCGAAGTCGCGTTTACAAGAGTATTTACAAGCACGTAAAAAACCTCTCCCTGTTTACGAGGTTGTGGATATTCAAGGGGATGCCCCTCACCAGCACTTTAAAGTAGAATGTGTGGTAGCCGGGCTACCAAATGTTTTAGGTGAGGGCTCGAGCCGCCGTTTTGCTGAGCAAGCAGCTGCGGCAGAAATTTTAAAGTTATTGGAGCAGTAATTTGCATGTCGATGCATTCTGATCAAATCAATCCAGATTCACATGATAATGATGAAAATCAATCCCCAAATCTGATTGATCAATTTTTTAGTTCCGCCGGTGTCGAGATACCTTCCGACTTCCGTAGCGGCTTTGTTGCAATTGTTGGGCGTCCAAATGTGGGTAAATCCACATTAATGAACCATTTGTTGGGTCAAAAACTTTCGATTACTTCACGTAAACCGCAAACCACACGTCATAAAATTGTGGGAATCGATTCACGCGAGAAATCTCAAGCGGTGTATGTCGATACGCCGGGTATGCATAAAAAAGAAGTGCGTGCGATCAACAAGATGATGAATCGTGCAGCGCACTCTGCACTGCGTGACGTGAACTTGGTGCTATTTGTGGTCGATGGTCACAAATGGACTCAAAATGACGATCTTGTGCTTGAAAAGCTCAAAAACGCAGATATGCCGGTCATTATGGTGATCAACAAAATTGATACCGTAGAAGAAAAACGCAGCTTGCTGCCTCTCATTCAAGAGCGCGCAAAGCTCATGAACTTTGCAGAAATTATTCCTGTTTCTGCGCTTCGTGGTGCAAATCTAGATCATTTACGTGACATCATTGAAAAATACCTGCCGTTTCAACCGCCATTGTATTCTTTCGATCAAGTGACCGACCGTTCAGAGCGTTTCTTGGCCAGCGAAATTATTCGCGAAAAAATCATGCGTCAGCTTGGTGAAGAATTGCCATACGATTTGACGGTGCAGATTGAATCATTTAAAACCGAAGAACCGGCGATAAGTGAAAAGACTGGCCGTATGAAGCCTGCTTGTACCTATATCGATGCGACCATTTTTGTTGAGCGTGCTGGACAAAAAGCCATTGTGATTGGTGACAAAGGCGCTAAACTCAAACGGATTGGTATGGAAGCACGTACAGACATGGAAAAAATGTTTGAACAAAAAATCATGCTCACGCTTTGGGTGAAAGTCAAAGGTGGCTGGTCTGATGATGAGCGTGCGCTGAAAAGCTTGGGCTATAGTGATATTTAAACAAGAGTAATGTCGATGACAGTCATGATTCGCTGTGTTGTTCTGCTGGGTTGCGTGTTGATGCTTCAAGGCTGTATTACCAAGATTGTGACTGTTCCTGTCAAGGTGGCCTACAAAACCACCAAAGGGGTGGTTAAAGGTACTGCTGCGGTGGTGGGTGCCGTGATTCCCGATGGGGATGACGATAAAGACTCAGCCAAGAAGGATTAGTTTGCGTTTTTATGCGAAACCAAGTCCTTCATGGTTATCTGATTCATCACCGGCGTTATCGTGAAAAAAGTCATATCGTGCATTTGTTTAGCGAAGAATACGGTCGTATCGATGGTATTCTTCGGCAAAATCCTCCTCCGCAGTATCAGCCTCTTACCTTGCAAGCCACAGGCAAAGGTGACTTAAAAAATTTTACCAAGCTCGAAATTTTAAACTTTCCGGTTTTCTTTCAGGGCGATGCATTTTTTGCCGGATTTTATCTCAACGAAGTTTTACTGCGTTTATGCCCGCTAGAAGAGCCTATGCCAGAAACTTTCCGGCACTATCAGCACACTTTGCTGCAATTACAACATTTGCATCAGCAACAGGCACCGAGTCATTACCTGAAACAGATTTTAAGGCAGTTTGAGCATGTGTTATTGCAAGAGCTGGGCTATGCCATCGATTTTGAAATCGATGCTAATCAGCAACCGATTAATCCGTTAGCGCACTATCAGTTTCAGTCTACAGAAGGCTTTATGCCTGTTTTACAGCACACCCAGTCGACCTTGTCTGGGCAATTGATTGGCTGCATGCAGAATTATCAAATCGGGAACGAATTTTCTCCCGACCAATTACAATTATTAGGTAAACTATACCGTCAGATGATTACATCCCTTTTGGGAGACCGACCATTAAAAAGTCGCCAATTGTGGATTCAAAATACTCAATCTCGTTCATAAATAGGATGTTTGTATGGCTGCTTTGCTTGGCGTCAATATCGATCATGTCGCAACTTTGAGACAGGCCAGAGGAACCGTTTATCCAGATCCTGTACAGGCTGCACTGGTGTGTGAGCAAGCAGGTGCCGAGGGCATTACACTGCATTTGCGTGAAGACCGCCGTCATATTCAAGATGACGACGTACGTCGTATGCGTCCAGTGCTTAAAACACGTATGAACCTTGAGCTTGCAGTGACAGATGAAATGATTGCATTTGCCAAGGAAATTCAACCTCAACATGTTTGCTTTGTTCCAGAGCGACGTCAGGAAGTCACCACAGAAGGTGGGCTAGATGTTCTGGGGAATTTTGAAAAAGTGAAAGCAGCGACAGCTGAATTAACTGCCATAGGGTGTGATGTGTCGTTATTTATCGATGCCGATGTTGCCCAGATTGATGCTGCCATTGCCTGTGGTGCGCCGACGATTGAACTGCATACAGGCGCCTATGCCGATGCAAGCAGTGAGCAACAACAGCGTGCCGAGCTAGAGCGGATTGTACGTGGTGCTGAATATGCTGCAAGCAAAGGGCTGGTGGTAAATGCAGGGCATGGCCTGAATTTAGAGAACATTACTCCGATCGCTGCGATCCCGCAGATTCATGAATTGAATATTGGTCATTCGATTATTGCAGATAGTGTATTTGTTGGACTTGAGCAAGCTGTAAAGCAAATGAAGGCTGCGATTCAAGCGGCAGGATAAGTGAGTCAAGATGTCAAGTCCAAACTATGATGAACTGATGCAACCTGTAATTGAATTCTTGGGGTGTCAAACACCTCAAGCATGGTTGAACGAAGCGCTCAATAATCTTGAATTATTAATGCAAGATCATGCCAATTGTGAAAAAAAAGCAGCAGGAACAGCCATGAATTTGATGTTCCGCTACAGTTTTTTTACAGATTTACAGGTGAAGCTGGCGCAACTGGTGCGTGAAGAAATGTTGCATTACGAGCAAGTGCTCGAGTTGATGAAAAAACGTGGGCAGGAATGGAAGGCGGTCAGTGCCGGGCGCTATGCGGGTGAACTTCGCAAACAAATTAGAACCTATGAGCCAGAAGCACTCATTGATGTTTTAATCATTGGTGCTTTTGTTGAAGCGCGTTCGTGTGAGCGTTTTCATGCCTTGGCACCGCATGTCGATGACGAATTAGGGCGTTACTACCGATATCTACTCAAGTCTGAATCTCGGCATTTTGAGGACTATCTGGCACTGGCTTTAGAGGTTGCACAAACGGCTAAAATGAAGAACCCTGAAGAGGATATTCAACAGCGCATTGTGCAAATTCGTGAAGTAGAAAAAAACCTCATTCTCTCAGCAGATAAAGTGTTTCGTTTTCATAGTGGCGTACCAGAAGCACAGGCTGCTTAAAATAAAAAAACCTCTTTGTATAAGAGGTTTTTTTATAGCAATTTTTAGGCAAAAAAAAGCCCGCTTTAATACTGCGGGCTTTTTGATATTTGGCTCTCCCACCTGGGCTCGAACCAGGGACCTGCGGATTAACAGTCCGTCGCTCTACCGACTGAGCTATGGGAGAATCTGAATGCGATTATAAGGAGATTTTGACAGGGGTCAAGCCAAATTTGTCATCTTTGTTTCATTTTTAGTGTGTATGTTTCTTATTTGAGCAAACTGGCTCAAATTATCAATTTTGCTTGCACGGCACGAAAATCACTGTTATGTTTTATATAAGAGAACGTTCAGATGGTCATCTGAACAGTGTGGATTTAACCAACTTGCCAGCACTAAATGGCTAAACCGGAGGGCTATATCATGCCGACTCTTCAAATTGAACAAATCTTTTCTGATTTCGCTTTCTATCAAAAAAACTATCTCGACATTATTCGCGACCCTCAGCAGTATTATCAAAATGTCACCGACGCGCACATTCATTTTGCCGTTTTTAGTCAAGAAAAAATCTATTTAGGTGATTTATTGCAACTCTGGTTTGGCGATAAATGGACTGAGCATCAGGTTAAATTGCTACATGATTCAGCGGATCACTTGTGGGAACGTGCGTCTGAAAGCTGGGATAACTCGTTGTTTTTGTTTTCCATTGAGCGTAGCGGTTTATTTTCTCCTGCTTATGCCTATGCATGGAGCACACAAGATCAGCAGGTAAAGCAGATCGAGATTGATCATACCTTTCCGTATTATTGTCATTATTTGACACTATCACGCCCTAAGCGTTATAGCTAAGCAAAATGCTGTATAAAGCTATATGATGAGCGGGATGCAGTGTATTTAAACATATAAATATCTGTGCAAAAATAAAAATATATCAAGTGAAAAATAATGAACGATTCAGCCATAAAAAAAGCCTATCCGAAGACAGGCTTTTTTTATAAATCGGGAGCTTAGCAGTTAAGCTGTTTTTTCAGCTTGAATTGATGCAATGGCTGCATCGATACCGTCAATGGATTCTGCCGCTTTTTTAATACGGGCTAATGCATCAACCAATACTTCATCTGCGGTAGCGTATGAGATACGCATAAAGCCACCAAGACCGAATGCATCACCAGGTACAACTGCAACACCAGTTTCTTCTAATAACCACTCAGAAAACTCGGTGCACGATTTGAGGCCTTTGGCACGAATCAATGGGCGAATGTTGGCATAGGCATAAAATGCACCATCCGCAGGCAGGCAAGAAATACCATGAATGGCATTTAAGCCGTTTACAACCAAATCATGACGACGTTTGAATGCTTCAATCATTGGCTCTAACACATCTTGAGGGCCATTTAGTGCTGCTTCTGCTGCAACTTGTGAAATTGAGGTTGGGTTAGAAGTCGATTGCGACTGAATCTTCTTCATTGCGCCAATGATTTTTGCAGGACCTGCTGCATAGCCAATGCGCCAGCCAGTCATGGCATACGCTTTTGAAACACCATTTAATACAATGGTACGGTCGTATAAATCGGGTGCCACAGTCGCGATGTTGTAAAATTCATCTTCCCAACGAATCGGTTCATACATATCGTCAGATGCAATATATACTTGTGGGTGCTTACGAAGTACATCGGCAAGTGCTTCAAGCTCTGCTTTGGTGTAAATCATGCCTGTCGGATTGGATGGGCTGTTCAATACCAATAAGCGTGTATTTGGAGTAATGGCTGCTTCAAGCTGCTCTGGGGTAATTTTAAAGCGTTGCTCTTCACCGCATTTCACGATGACTGGCGTACCTTCGGCAATAATCACCATATCTGGGTAGCTCACCCAAAATGGTGCTGGGATGATTACTTCATCACCTTTATTAAGCAACGCAAGTGCCAAATTGAAGAACGATTGTTTGCCACCACATGAAACCAAAATCTGGTTTGCTTGATAATCTAGATTATTGTCACGCTTGAATTTTGCAATAATTGCTTTTTTTAAGCCTGGCGTACCATCTACTGCGGTATATTTGGTGAAGCCATTGTGAATTGCTTCAATCGCAGCATCTTTGATGTGTTGCGGGGTATCGAAATCTGGTTCACCTGCACCTAAACCAATCACGTTTTTTCCTGCAGCTTTAAGTTCTGCTGCTTTGTTCGTAACGGCCAAAGTAGGGGACGGCTTGATGGCATTTACACGATCAGACAGACGTACGTCCACGGCAATATTCCTTCTTGTGGGATAAAAAATAAAAGCACACTATCTTAGCCCAAAAACCTCAGTTCGTGTTTTATTATCAAAACAAAAATAAAAAAACATTCAGAGACACCTGTAAATTCAGCTTGATCATCATCATTTACGATTTTTAAAAGCATCCTGAAGCAAAATCATTTAATATATGCGTTGTTCAAGAAAACTTGAGTACAGAACATGAGTCAAGCCAAGCCAAAAGCCAAAAAAGCTTTGGTTAAATTACCTTTTCCAATTGCAAATCCAGCAGATCAAAACGAAGAGGATGTCGCACACAATTATGTGCGTCCGAAACCTGAGCAGTATGCAGACCGCACCTGGATGCCACCGCGCGGAACACGTCGTTCGATGGGAAAACGCTAAGCAGCGTCATCAAACAATTAAAAAGCCCCTGCAAAATTGTAGGGGCTTTTTTGTATGAGATAAAATGGTTTAAACGCGATCATGATGCATTTTTTTCTTTGTATACATCTCGGCATCTGCGCGCTTTAACATGCTTTCCATCGTTTCATGTTCGCGTGTTGTGGCATATCCCATAGAAATACTGATCGGCTGACTCGAATAAAACTGATTATCCAAAGTGAGTAGGGCATCAATGGTTTGTAGCATCACGCTGACCGCCGTTTCGTCTGCTCCATGCATTAAAATTACAAATTCATCGCCGCCAATTCTAGACGCCGTATATGGAGTTTGCTGAATCGATTGCGTTAAGATCTGACCCACACGCCTGAGTACATCATCTCCCGCATCATGGCCATGATAATCATTGATGGCTTTAAGCCCGTTCATGTCTAAAAAAATACATGAGATAGGGCGCACCATACTTCGTTCTAAGCGATGAATTTCTTCGCTATAAAACGAGCGGTTATGAAGTTTGGTCAGCACATCGTGTTTACCTAAATACTCAAGGTAATTCTCTGCCTTTTTGCGTGCTGTAATATCGGTTAAGGCGACCTGCACAATGCCCCAGTTGTGCTCATAACCCGGAAATACGGTAAATTGCAGCAATACATTGCGAATACTGCCATCGAGTGCATAATTAATTGCTTCTCGCTGATGATGGATATTGCCTTTCCACAGCTCGATAAGCTGTTCACGAAAGGTGCTAAGCATTTCTTTTGCAAATATTTTATGTGTATTTTTAAGCAGTGTTGTTTTATCGGGTGCTTGAAATAAATCGAGGGTCGCTTGATTGACATCTAAAATCAGGATGTCTTCCACACATTGATTGACAAACTCGGGATGGACATCAATAAAGGTTCTAAAGTCATCTATTCCCAGCTGTCTGAGCTGATCAAGCCGGAATTTGACACGACTGAAATCTTCAACCCATAACGAGGCCGGTGAATAGTGAAAACGAGATTCGGCCAGTCGACGATTTTTTTCTTCTAAGCGGCGTGCATGGTGAACTTGGGTGACATCTTCAGTGGTGACCAGTACACGCGCAAATGAATCTTCATAGCCCGGTAAAATGGTACCGTGCAATTGTATATCCAAGCGCCGACCACTGAGCGTGTAGTTGACGGCCATACTTGAAAATAGCGTTTTACCTTCCCATAAATCGACCAATTCATTCAAATGTGAATCGAGCATGTCTTGCTGAAAAATAACCGCCAGATTGTCGCAAAGCTGCTCAAACGATGCTGCTTCAAAAAGTTGTAAGGTTTTTTGATTGACACGAATCAGCTTGATTTTATGTGCGCATTGTCGAACACGTTCGAGATCTTCACGAAGAAAAGTTCGTAAATCTTGGATTCCTTGATCACGCCACTCATCAAACTGAATTTTGATCCCGCTGTAATCTTCGAGCCACATTGGAATAGGTGCAAGATCAAAAATTGAAGAATCTAGCGTAGGCATGGTGGCTCAACTTTCAAGGGCTATTTTTTCAGCAGTATAATCATAAGCCTTGTGTTTTTAAACAAAAAATAAGACTGGCTAAAAAAATCATCCGTTAGGTCATCTTTTTTTTACTGCTTAAAATGACCTTTAAGTGGTTTCGCTGATGGCTTGGCCTCGGTTTGCCGGATGAACAATTTCGATTTCGTTACGCCAGAGTTTGACGAAATCCTGTTCATCAATGTCATACAGTTCCATCAATGCAACAATCACGCTGACAAAAATCATGGCGCCTTCGGTATTGCCATGAAAATTAAAGATTTTACCGTTTAATTTTCCAAGAATGTCTTTTAGCTCGTGTTCACGACCACGTCCGTAACGATCTCGTGGATATAAATCTTCATTTAAGACAATTAATGCAATGGCTTTCTCGGTATCGCTCAATGATGTTTTTTGTAGTGCATCTTCGAAGGATTCACTGCCATGATCGAAGTAAAAAATCACCTCATCGGTAATAAATGCTTGCACCATACGCGAGGTGAGATTTGGAAACAGTGAAACCGCGTTCTCTTCGATAAACGGTTTAAATGATTCTGGAAAGATAATATTGCTGCTCATACCACGAAATAGTGGCGCGATTTCCGATACTTTGTAGCCTGCTATCCCGCAGCCGAGTGCCGTTAAAAAATACGTCATTTTGCTGTGATTTTGAGCATAAATTTTAAAGTCATGGATATAGTGCGCAATCTGTGAAAGCGGCATTTGTTGTTGGTGTTCATTTAAGGTAGGAATCGCGAAGCTTTGGCCCGCCCAGCCACGTCCTACACCTTTTACAGCACCAAAATGCTGTGCGGCGATACGTGCAGCACCATGCGTATGTTGCCCAGCCATGTTGCTACCAAATACAAATACGGTATTTTCTGGTAGCTCAGTCACAATTGTTTCGTCGTGGTATTGAAAGCTCATCATGATCTTATTCTTGCTGTAATAAGTTCATGGTGCAATTGATTCAGTCACAAATCAAGCAAAAAATAGTGCGCTTTTTTATTTTACAGGGCGTAGTAGCGTGACATAATTTTGAGTGAAACAGATCAAAAATAGCAAGATTATTTTTTCATGACATAAAATTCACACGCATTTTTTTATGCTGAATCTGTAGAAAATCATTATAAAGAGAAGATCATGAGCATACTTGTCGCAGGCGCCTCTACAGGCATTGGAAATGCATTGGTTGCAGCGCTAAGAGCGCGTTCAGACGAACCAGTTTACACCATTAGCCGTTCGGATTTGGGGCAGCATAATTTACAGATCGACTTATCCGATGCCTCGAATATTTCGGCAGTACAGACTTTTCTTGCTTCAATTCAACCCACTCGCGTTTTTTGCTGTGCAGGTATGTTGCACGATGACACCCATATGCCAGAAAAAATGCTCAGCCAGATTCAGGATGACTGGGTGTTTGAATCTTTTTCAAAAAATGTGCTCACGCATATACATCTTGCACAAGCCTTGGCTCCTGTTTTGACCAAAACCTCTTCACTCAAATGGCTGTCTTTATCGGCTAAGGTGGGCAGTCTGGATGACAATGCATTGGGTGGCTGGTACAGCTATCGCATGAGCAAAACCGCTTTGAATATGTTTATTAAAAACCTGAGCATTGAGTGGGGACGTAAATCGCCTGAAATTTATGTGGCGAGCTTACACCCGGGAACCACGGATTCTGAGTTGTCCAAACCTTTTCATAAAAATATTTCACCAGATCGATTGTACAGTGCAGAGCAGACTGCTACGCGTTTGATCGATGTTATGGATCAGTTTGGTCAGGCAGAGCAGGGTAAATTATTAAATTGGGACGGCACTGTAATTGCCTACTAACGACCAGTCATCGGGCTTGAAAAGTTTCAGTTTGCCCTAATAGTTTGTATGACCCCTTATTTTTGAGCGTGCCAGTGAACGACAACCAGCCTTTTGATTTAGTGACAAGTTTCCAACCCGCAGGTGATCAGCCTCAAGCGATTGAAAAGTTGGTCAATGGCATTGAGCGCGGCTATCGTAACCAGCTATTACTTGGGGTTACGGGTTCGGGTAAAACCTATACCATGGCCAATGTGATCGCGCAAACACAGCGTCCGACCATCATTATGGCTCACAATAAAACGCTGGCTGCTCAGCTTTATGGTGAATTCAAGGCCTTTTTCCCGAATAATTCGGTTGAATACTTTGTAAGTTACTACGATTACTATCAGCCAGAAGCATATGTGCCTTCGTCGGATACTTTTATTGAAAAAGATGCCGCGATTAACGACCACATCGACCAGATGCGTTTGTCGGCTACGCGTGCACTTTTAGAGCGACGCGACGCGATTATTGTGGCCTCGGTTTCGGCCATTTATGGTTTGGGTGACCCTGAAGCGTATATGAAAATGCTCTTGCATGTGGTGCAAGGCGATCGTGTCAATCGTGACGATTTGATTCGCCGTCTGGTCGAGATGCAATATACCCGGAATGAGCTGGAATTTTTACGAGGTACCTACCGTATTCGCGGTGAAATTCTGGATGTGTTTCCTGCCGAATCCGATCAGTTCGCGATTCGCATCGAGCTGTTTGATGATGAAGTCGATTCAATTCGCTGGTTCGATCCGCTCACAGGTAAAATGCAGCGTAAAGTACCCCGCGTGACAATTTATCCAAAAAGCCATTATGTTACGCCTAAAGATAATCTCACCCGCGCCATCGGTACGATCAAAGATGAACTGAAAGAACAACTCAAATTCTTTAAAGACCATGACAAGTTGCTTGAAGCACAGCGCATTGATCAGCGTACTCGCTATGATTTGGAAATGATGCAGCAGCTTGGATACACCAATGGTATTGAAAACTACTCACGGCATCTTTCTGGGCGCCCGGCAGGCGAAGCACCGCCAACATTGTTTGATTATATTCCAGATGATGCCTTACTGATTATTGATGAGTCACATGTGACCGTGCCGCAAATTGGCGCCATGTACAAAGGTGACCGCTCTCGTAAAGAAAATCTGGTGAATTACGGTTTTCGTTTGCCAAGCGCATTGGACAACCGACCGATGAAATTTGAAGAGTGGGAGCGAATTGTTCCGTCGACAATTTTTGTCAGCGCGACACCAGCCAAGTACGAGCTAGAAAAGTCTGAGCAGATTGTGGAGCAGGTGGTGCGTCCAACTGGTTTGATTGACCCGGAAATCGAAATTCGACCAGTACTCACACAGGTCGATGATGTACTTTCCGAAATCAACCTGCGTAAAGAGATTGATGAGCGCGTGTTAATCACCACACTGACCAAACGTATGGCAGAAGATCTCACGTCTTACTTAAAAGAATATGGTATCAAGGTGGCCTATCTACACTCAGACATTGACACCGTAGAGCGGGTGAAAATTATTCATGAGCTGCGTACCGGTGTATATGATGTGCTGGTGGGTATTAACTTGCTGCGTGAAGGGCTCGATATGCCTGAGGTGTCTTTGGTCGCAATTTTAGACGCAGATAAAGAAGGCTTTTTACGCTCTGAGCGTTCTTTAATTCAGACCATTGGGCGTGCAGCGCGAAATATCAAAGGTAAAGCCATCTTATATGCCGATAAGATGACGGATTCAATGCAAAAAGCCATTGATGAAACTGACCGTCGTCGTACCAAGCAAATTGAGTTTAATGAACAGCATGGCATTACACCACGTAGTGCGGTGCGTCAGAAAATCAAAGAGATTGATACAGGCGAAGTCTTTAATGAAGACGAGATAGAGCTGTCTGAATCTGCTCAGGCAAAAGCACTGAGTGCAGATGAGCGACATATCTTGGCAGATCCTAAACTATTAGCGAAACATCTGGCCAAGCTTGAAAAAGAAATGCTCAAGGCTTCTAAAGAGTTGCAGTTTGAGCAAGCCGCTCGTATCCGTGATGAAATCTTGCGGCTTAAAGCGCAAATGATCCAGTAATACCAATGAATGTAGAGCTAAGTGCTACATATCTCTACATTAATTTCAAAAAAAAGCGCTACTCTAATGAACAATCCGTTGCAAACTATCATGATGAGCTAATATTTGAGGGAACTTGAATGCCATTGTATAAAAATATCCCACAAGGGGGCTGGCGTTTAGCAAAGATTGCATTGGGTGGCGCCGTATTGACAGGATTAGCGGTTGCAACCATGGCTTACGCACACAATAAACCACTCGCGCCTGTGGAGCGTGTAGAGTTAGACAAATACTTGGGGGTTTGGTACGAAGTGGTTCGTAAGCCCATGTATTTTGAAAATAAATGCGTCAAAAATATCACCGCAACCTATACTTTAAATGAAAACGGTAATATTACGGTCGATAACCAATGTATGGGCAGTGATGGTCAGCGCCATCAGTCGCTTGGTGAGGCCTTTGTGGTCAATCCTCCGTATAATTCCAAATTGAAAGTAAGTTTTTTACCAGAAATAGTGCGATGGGTGCCTGTTGCACGCGGCGACTACTGGATTTTAAAGCTGGACGAACACTATCAAACCGTTTTGGTGGGTGAGCCATCTCGCAAATATATGTGGATTTTATCGCGGACGCCTCATCCCTCAGAAGACGTCGTGAATGACTATCTGGCCTACGCGAAAAGCTTGGGTTATGAACTCAATGACATTATTCGGCCACAGCATACGGCCCAATAAGCGCTACATAGATGAAAAGAAAAACCATGCCTAGCGTGGTTTTTCTTTTATTAGATGTTTAAATTCAGTATTGTACAACGTCTTTTTGATTATTTGGTCAAGCGGGGGGAGATATGCTTCAGGGGATTGCGCTGTCGGTTTTGGCATCGGTTACGTTTGGGGTGTTGTACTTTTATAGTCAGCTTTTGACCGGAATAAACGCAGAGCAAACTTTTGGTTGGCGCATGATTTCAACCTTGCCTTTTTTAACCTTATTTATGTGGTTAATCGGGGATTTACATTTCATTAAACAGATTTATGAAAAAATAAAACTACAACCCGTTTTTCTACTGTATCTCTTGCTTTCATCTCTTTTAGTGTCGATCCAGCTTTGGCTATTTATGTGGGGGCCAATGAATGGTCGGGGATTGCAGGTATCGCTCGGTTATTTTCTACTGCCCTTGGTTTTAGTATTGGTGGGCAGTCTTTTTTACAAGGAAAAACTCTCTAAGTTTCAGCAAGCGGCAGTTGCTCTTGCGATACTTGGCGTTGCACATGAAATTTGGCAACAAGGCACCATCGCATGGGAAACCTTATTGGTCGCCTTTGGTTATGCTGCGTATTTCTTTTTACGACGCAAACTTAAAACTGATCATTTAGGTGGCTTCTGGTGGGATATCGTCCTCAGCTTACCGGTTGCATTTTATTATGTGTCGTATTTGGGCACCGTACCTGACGGATGGAGCATATTAAATTTACTTTTGGTGGTGACTGGGCTTGGGTTATTCAGTGCCATTGGACTTGGAAGTTATATTTTGGCGAGCCGCTTTTTACCCATGGTATTGTTTGGATTGCTTAGCTATTTAGAGCCAATTTTACTGGCGCTTGCTTCGCTCATGATTGGAGAAACAATCAACCCTGAAGACTGGTGGACTTATATCCCAATTTGGGTGGCTGTGCTGTTATTGGTGGTAGAAGGTGCATTGCATTTATGGCGACAGCAACGCAACACGCGTATGTTGAAACGTAATGTCGCTCAATATAAAAAAAGGCAGGATGAAAATTGAACACGAAATGAAGCTTTTAATGAATAATGCTTGTTTTCTAAGCATATTTTGACGTTTAATAATTTCGTCACGAAATATTATAAATAAATTTTAAAAAATATTTTTAATCATTTTATAAATTTATAGTAATTATATGAAAAAATATAGGTGTAAGCGCTGGCGCCCGATTTAATCTTGGCGCCTTTTGATTTACAATTATCGCGTTTTGAAATTCACGCCTAGATAACATTAATTAGAGGACGTATCTGTGAGCAAAGAGACTATCATCGCACTGCATGCTGAACATCAAGGACGTTGGACAAATCGCGAAGAAATCGCGGAACATATGATCGCTTTGATTGGCAAGTTGTATCGCGAAAAAAATATCGTTGTTTCTGTTTATGGCCGTTCTTTAATTAACCGCTCTGTCATCCAGATCTTGAAATCACATCGTCGTACACGTGTTGTCGATGTCGAGCTTTCTGTTGTTAATACTTTCCCAATTTTAGAAGCCTTGTCAAAACTTGACAATATTGGTTCTGCCGAAGTGGATATTGGTAAGCTGGCAGTGGCCTACAAACAGCAGGGCGGCGATGTCGACGCTTTTGTTGCGCAAGCTGTTGAATCAATCAAGGGCAATGCAGCCTCTGAAGAGCCAAAAGATGTCGTTCTCTACGGTTTTGGTCGTATCGGTCGTATTTTGGCGCGTTTGATTATCAGCCAATCTGGTTTGGGTCGCGGTTTAAGCTTAAAAGCGATTGTGGTTCGTAAATCATCAGATGGCGACTTGGCAAAACGTGCATCTTTGCTACGTCGTGATTCAATTCACGGTTCATTCGACGGTACGATTTCGATTGATGAAGAAAACGAAGCAATTATTGCAAACGGTAAGTTCATCAAAGTGATTTATGCATCGAGTCCAGCAGAAGTAGACTACACTGCTTATGGTATCGACAACGCGCTTTTGATCGACAACACTGGTAAATGGCGTGATCTTGATGGCTTGAGCCAACATTTGAAGTGCCCAGGTGTTGCACGTGTAGTATTGACTGCACCAGGTAAAGGCGACATGAAAAATGTGGTATTTGGTGTAAACCAAGCCGACATTTTAGATGAAGATAAAATCATTTCTGCTGCAAGCTGTACAACGAATGCCATCACTGGTGTACTTAAAGTAATCGATGATAAATACAAGATTTTAAATGGTCACGTGGAAACTGTTCACTCATTTACCAATGACCAAAACCTCATCGATAACTACCACAAGGCAGACCGTCGTGGCCGTGCTGCAACACTAAACATGGTGATTACCGAAACTGGTGCTGCAAAAGCGGTGGCCAAAGCATTACCTGCACTGAAAGGTAAACTCACAGGTAACTCGGTACGTGTACCAACACCAAACGTTTCATTGGCGATTTTGAATCTAACGCTTGAGAAAGAAGTTGATCGTGATGAAGTGAATGAATATATTCGTCAAATTTCAATCAACTCAAACCTTCAAGGTCAAATCGGGTATACCAATTCGACTGAAGTAGTTTCAAGCGACTTTATCGGCTCTCGTACAGCAGGTGTATTTGATGCGCAAGCAACCATTACATCAGGTACACATTTGACAGCATATGTATGGTACGACAACGAAGTTGGCTATAGCTGTCAGGTACTTCGTATTGCAGAAAAAATGTGTGGCGTAAACTATCCGAAAGTGCCTGCACTTAGCGTGGCATAAGCCAGTTTAAAAAATATAAAAAGCTCAGTTTCGACTGGGCTTTTTTATGTATGATGTAATGACAGTTAAATTGGAAACCAAGCTGGATATTGGTGAGTGATTACCAAGCTGAAAGCCAAGTAAAATAAAAAAGTTGCAAAAGGAAAGTACATTGCAGATCAAGAAATTGCTCGGAGGGCTGGTGTTTATTGTGCTGGCCAGTATTGTCGGTGTTGCGATTGGTATCTGGGTATTTAAACATTTTAATGTGTATATCCCGCTTGAAAATCAGGCCGTGAATATTGATTTACAAGAACCACTTCAAGCCAAAGTTAAAATTCAGGATGCCTTGAATGTGGATGTGAGCGGACGCGTCAATGCGACCATTCCCATACACGAAAACCTGAATATCCCACTCACTCAAACGCTGACGCCGCGAGTGTACTTTGATAATCAGGTGCCGATTAAAACCATTATTCCGGTAAAAGAAGTGCTCAAGGTTCGTCAGGATTTACCGATTGATACCAAAGTACAGGTCAGAGTACTCGGACGTGATATCACGCTGCCGATTAAAGGCACCATTCCCATTAACCTAGACGTACCTCTAGACATTCAAGTGCCACTTGATCAAAACGTCCATCTAAAATTTGATGCGCCTGTGCGAACAGTGCTTCAAGAAAACTTAAATATACCGCTCAACACGACCTTGAAAACCAATATTCCAGTCGATGGGCATTTAAATGTACCAATCAAAACTGCACTTGCAGCAAGCGTAGAAGTGAAGAATACCTTGCCTATCAAAATTCAGAAAGGCGAATTAAAAATTCCGCTGTCTAGCGTGACGCTAAAGAAACAACCCGTTGCTGCTCCCTCAACTGCTGTCCAGTCGGGCGTGCAATAGGGGGTGACTATGTGGTTATTCGGATCATTGAAACGCACATTACTGAGCTTTGTTGCGGTGGTTGGTCTTGTGGCATTGCTATTTTGGCTTTACCTCAACATTCAGGCTTCCATGTATGTTTCAGCGCAGCATGCACAGGTGCAATTATCGGAGTATTTGCCTACACGCATCGAGGTAGGCAACCATTTGGAAACCCATTCTATGGGGCAGCTTAATACCGATATCCACATTAACCGACAGCTTTCCTTGCCCCTTAAAGGCAAATATCTGGCTCAGTTGGCCTTTGAAGTAGAAACACCTGTTTCTGTGAGTGTGGATTATTTAACCACCATAAAAATTGATGAACAGATGCCGGTCGAGAGCACGACAGATCTGATTTACCAAAATCAGCTGTTACCTAAATTTCCGCTGAAAATGAATATTCCGATTCGGCTGGATGTGCCATTTCGTTTGAATCGTACTTATCAGGTGCCCATTAAAATTGTATTTAATGGTCCGGTGTATTTTGAGTTTGATGAACCAATCAATCTGGCTGTGAAACATCAGTTTAAACCGACTTTGAATATTGATGATCCGATGACCATGCGAAAAGTCGCGACATTTAATGCCATTATGTATAACGAGGTAAGAGAAACACAGGCCAATCTGGATATGCACATCCAGTTACCACTACGAAATATACACCCCTAAACGGCTCAAATGAAGATGTTGTTCTGCATATACAGCAAGCCTCTGCATCGGCTTTCTCGCGTACAGGTGAAATAACTGATTTTATATTCGAGAAATCCTTTAAAATATGGCAGAATAGGCGGTTTTAGAGATTTTAGAGGATTGGCAAATGCGCTTTGTTGATGAAGCAGTCATTACCGTAGAGGCTGGCGACGGTGGCAATGGCGTGGCCAGTTTTCGCCGTGAAAAATTTGTACCTTTTGGTGGTCCAGATGGGGGTGACGGTGGTCGAGGCGGGAGCGTCTATATTCAGGCCGATGACGACACCGGTACACTGGTTGACTACCGTTATACCCGTAAATTCCGTGCAGAACGTGGTAAAAATGGCGCCGGCGCAAACTGTACAGGCCGTGGTGGCGAAGATGTTGTATTAAAAGTACCAGTAGGCACCACCATTGTGGATGTCGATTCTGGCGATATTATTGGCGATTTGGTTGAAGATGGTCAGCGTGTTTTGGTGGCTGGCGGTGGTGATGGCGGCTTAGGAAACACACACTTTAAGTCATCGACTAACCGTTCACCACGTAAATTCACCACAGGGATTAAAGGCGAATTTCGTGAGATCCGTCTTGAACTGAAAGTACTTGCAGACGTTGGTTTGCTCGGTATGCCAAATGCAGGTAAATCGACGTTTATTCGTGCAGTGAGTGCGGCGAAGCCAAAAGTTGCAGACTATCCGTTTACGACGATGGTACCGAACCTAGGTGTGGTCGATGCCGACCGACATCGTTCATTTGTGATGGCCGATATTCCGGGATTGATCGAAGGCGCTGCGGAAGGTGCAGGTCTTGGTATTCGTTTCTTGAAACATCTGGCACGTACACGTATTTTGTTGCACATTGTGGATGTTCAACCAATTGATGGTTCTGATCCGGTACACAATGCCAAAGCGATCATTGGTGAATTGAAAAAATTCTCTCCGACGCTGGCTCAGCTTCCTGTTGTACTGGTACTCAACAAACTCGATCAGATTGAAGAAGCCAGCCGCGAAGAATGGTGTAAACATATCTTGGATGAGCTAGAGTGGACTGGCCCGGTGTTTCGTACCTCAGGCTTACTCTTAGAAGGCACCAAAGAAGTGGTGTACTATTTGATGGATCAGATTGAACAGCAGCGCGAACTTGAAGCTGAAGATCCAGAATACGCACGACAAGTAAAAGCATTCCGTGAACAGCTTGAAGCTGAAACACGTGAACAAACGATCGCAGCAAAAGAAGCATACCGAGCCATGCGTAAAGCACAGCGTGAAGCAGGTCAGGGTGATGATTTTGACGACGATGATGACGAAGTAGAAGTGATTTACGTTCGTTAAGACGAACTCGAGGGAAAAATGATTGAAGTGATCGATGGGCAACGACAGCTCAAGGCGTGTAAACGTATCGTTGTTAAAATCGGATCATCTCTTCTTACCGCCAACGGACAAGGTCTAGATCTAGATGCAATTTCGCATTGGGCAACTCAAATTGCCGATCTACACACTGCCGGACACGAAATTATATTGGTGTCGTCTGGTGCGGTTGCAGAAGGTATGGTTCGCATGAAGCTTTCGAGCCGACCCACCGATCTACCCAGTCTTCAAGCCTGTGCGGCCATTGGTCAAATGGGCTTGATTCACACGTGGTCGAGTGTGCTCGATAAGCACTCGATTCAGACGGCTCAAGTCTTGCTGACCCATGATGATCTGGCAGATCGTCGACGTTATCTCAATTCATGTGATGCTTTGCAAAACCTGATTGAGTGGCGTGTGATTCCGGTGATCAATGAAAATGACACTGTTTCGACCGATGAAATTCGTTTTGGCGACAACGATACGCTGGCAGCGATGGTGGCGGGCCAAGTACATGCTGATTTGCTGATTATTTTGACCGATCAGCAAGGGATGTTTGACTCCGACCCACGCAATAATCCAGAAGCAAAACTGCTCACCATCGTCAATGCACTCGACGATCGTTTGTTTGAAATGGCCGGTGGTGGTGGCGTTTTAGGCCGCGGCGGTATGGTGACTAAGGTACGTGCAGCACGCTTAGCCGCGAAGTCTGGTTGTCCAACATTGATTGCCAGCGGTGAAAGTGACCGTGTTTTGTCTCGCTTAATGGCGGGTGAAATGCTCGGAACGCTCTTTAGTACCGATAAAGATCGCATGACTGCGCATCAGCAGTGGCTTGCCGCACATTTGCAAACGGCTGGTCGTTTAGTCATTGATGATGGTGCCGTCGATGCGATTAAACAGCGTCATCGTAGTTTATTGCCTGTAGGCGTTAAAGCGGTTGAAGGCCATTTTAATCGTGGTGATGTGGTTGAGTGTGTTGATCAATTGGGGCAGCGAATTGCGGTTGGGCGAGTGAATTTTAGTTCACGTTCGGCTGAGATCATCAAAGGCCTCGCTTCAGATAAAGTCTATCAGGTATTGGGTGAAGCTCGATCACTTGAAATGATTCATCGCAATCATATGGCGATTTATTAGGAAAAGCATGAAATAACGATTAGTAACAAAATCGTTATAAATATACTGAAATATAAGAATTTCTGTTATGGTCTTCAGGTTAGATACTAACTTGCAAAAACATTGAAACACCATTTGGAAAGAGGTTAGACTGGAGGTTAAAAGGTCTGACCTTTTTTATGCATGATATAAGCTAAAGGTGTGCCAATGCTAACTAAATAACAAATTGATGCTATTAAGCTAAAGGAAAAGCTATTTAAAGTTAGCGATGGAGATATTTTGTACATTTTTACAACGCCTACAGTGAAAAATTTTGGAGGTGCTTTACACTCTTGAAGGGCTTTGTTGCATAAACATTTCAGAGACTAGTTTCCCCCTAACCTATCAAATTCAAGACACAACTCGGGTGTGAGTTCGGCCTAATTCTGTAAATCTGTTGAGGACTGCCACACGTGCATGAATTTCGTTATCTTGACTGTCAAAATTCCTAGCACTGAGTTTATCGCTTAATAACTTAATGCAATGCATCTTGATTTGAACCAAACTTCTCCGATGATAACTATACCATTTTTCCATATAGCCCTACCTAAATGCTTAACTGTTCGAAGTGAAGTAATTCATTTCTTTGTAGGGAATGGGTCTTTGTATCTTTACAAGGCTTCGCGTTCTTTCTAGGTGGAATAACAGCATAGGCTTGCCGATCCGAAATCATCTGCCGAAATTTCTTGGTATCATAAGCACCATCGGTATATACGGAGTCAATCTGTTCATCATGTGGAATTTGTTTAAGCAACTCATCAAACACTTGTGAATCACTCACATTGTTTGTTGTGAACTGAACTACTCGTATTTTAAGGGTCTTAGCATCTATATCAATATGAAGTTAGCGCCATTGACGACGATATTCAGGCTGATGTTTCTTACGCTTCCATTCGCCTTCATCTAAAAAATTTTAACCCTGTAGAGTCGACGAGTAGGTGTAACCCATCACGACTTTTCTGATAGCTTATCAGAATATCAACATGCTTTTGTCTGCTACACAGCGTACTGTAATCTGGTGCTGTCCAATTTAAACCACAGTGTTTAGTCAGGCTTTGAGCAAAGATAGTGACCATGCATAAAGAAAGACAGAATAGAGATTCGATCATTAAACGGCATTGAGTCTCTGTATCGGAATAAGTTTGATTTCGTCCATGCTTGCCTTGTGGTTGTGCATACCATTGGATCTCGGGATCAGATTGAAATATTTCCTCGCTCGATTAAAGCTGGGTTATACGAGGACCAATTAATTGTACGGTAGATTTTAGGGATAGGCTTCTTGATCTAGAACTTATGTTACTGAAGAAGCCTTCAAGAATAGCTTTGTGCAACAAAGCCACTTTGTGTTCACCTTTTTGAAACGTTACAAATAAACCAAACAGAGTATTTATATTTATATAAAAAAACATTAATGTTTGATTAAATACAAATATATACTTGAAAGAAGATGATTAACGAAATTAGTAAGCTAATACAAGAAAACTTGAGAGAATGTCAAGTAAAAAGTATTGAAGTAATTGCAAAATATTTAAGATCAAAAAGCGAAGGATCTTGCTTAATTAGTTTACCAACTGGAGCAGGTAAGAGTGGTGTAATTTGTACAGTAAGCCACAATTGTAAATATAAAAAACTACTGATTGTAACGCACAGAAGAGCGGTGTGTGATCAATTATATAAACAATTAAAAGGTAAGTTTTTTGAAAAGATATTACCTGAAGGATTTAATTATAAGTCATTCATAAAAAAAGATATTTTTAATGATATTGATGATATTTCTAAAGATGGTGTGTATTGTACTACATTCCAAAAAATTACTGGTTTGAGTGAAAGTGAGCTATTGGTATTAAAAAATTCTTTTGATCTTATTTTGATAGATGAAGGACATGCAGAACCATCTCCGAAATGGGGTGCTACTATAAGAGAACTAGTAGCCAAAAAAATAATTATTACAGCTACTCCATATAGAAATGATCTATTTAGTTTTGATATAGATGTTAAGCATAGTTATATCTATACATATAAAAAAGCTACAGAAGATAATGTTATTGTACAACCTTGTTTTGATACTATTAACATGGGTCAATTAACTCTAAAAATTAGAGAGTTAAAAGAAAAACAACCAGATTCAATTTGTATAGTTAAGTGTAAAAATTTTTCTGATATTCAACACTACTTTAGTGAATTTACTTCTACATTTCGAACAGTTGCTATTCATGATCAATATGAAACTAATCAAGAAGAACATAAATATAATTATGTCCCACAAAATTTAGCCGAATTAGGATATGAGGTGTTAATACATCAACGAAAACTTGATGAAGGTATTGATATTCCAGAGGCAAAAATTTTAATTCTTACTTATCCTGTTAGAAGTGGTAAAGAATTGGTGCAAACTATAGGAAGGGTGGTAAGGGTCTATAAAAATTATCAACCTACAGTACTAGAGGTTGGTGTAGAAAAAAATTATAATTTATGGAAAAATTATCTCGAATTTGATGAATATATTACAAATGAAAATTCGGCTAATAGATTTTTAAATACCCTAAATACAGCAAATTTAATTGATAAATACTTAGACGCATTTCCTGAACGAAGTTATTTTGAATCCAATTATCGAAAAAAATTTAATTTTAAGGAATTTAATCCTACTGAATCTTTAGAAATTCCTTTAGCTTCGGTTTGTTTTTATAATAAATTAGATAATTTTAATTTATATGATTGTTTAGATAAACTACATTGGGACTTTACTAGAGAAGGTGCCTTATCTAAATATGATTCAGAATTGGGGGTTATAACAGCAGTTTGTTTTAATAACTCTAAGTTTTTGAAAGATAGCTTATTTTTTGAACCTTCTTTAGAGATACTAATAATAAAAGAATTGGATGATATTGTAGCTATTTTTGATAGTTGTGGGCGAAAATTTAATGGTAGAGATGAGCTAAGAATTGGTAGAGCGATTAATGTTGATAAATTATTTACCGTTGTATCTTCAACCAAAAAAACTATAACCAAACAAGCTAATACTCGAGCTTTACAACACAGCTTAAGCCGTGCTGAGGGGATTGCTCTTAAAGCAGAAAATTTAGAACTTATCAATCACGAACAATCAAACTCTGGATATGCGATAACTACTACAGTTGTCTCAAATGTTGATGATAATGATAAAATTATTTCGTCTTATTATTTGGGAGTTGCATCCGGTAGAATTTCTGACCAGAAAAACTCTAAGTTCACCTATGCAGAATTCATGGAGTGGTTAGAAGGTATTAATAAACATCTTCAGTCAAAGAAAAAACCAGCAAGTAATTTTCTTAATTCTTTTGCTCAATCTGTAGATTATATTCCTACAGATGATCCAGTAGCTTGTATCTTAGATTTTACAGATACTAAATTTGACGACTTGACAATTGAGTTTGATGGTTTTAAACAATCTATAGATAATAATTTTATTTATAAGAAGTATAATAATGGGATTTACTTTTTTAAGCTTTTTTATCAAAAAGATGATGATTTGATCGAAGAATTAAAAAATTTTATTAAGTTTTCATTTAATGAAAAATTAGAATTAATTGCTGAATGTGATTCAAGTATCAAATTTTTTATTGATCAAGCATTAGTTGAGTTGAAAGATGTTTTTAATGAAAATACAGTTAAGTTATTATATAGAGATGGGACTGTATATTTAAATAAATATTTTTATAAACAGGTATTACCAACTCAAAGTGGAAAAATAAATCAAAATATCATTAAAAATATTATTCCGATGGTATGCTTAAAAAATAAACAACTGTCTGAAAAAGACGAAGATAATTTGATTAATAATAAATTTAGTCCTAACTCAATTTTTCATTTAATTGATCAAGTCGCCAATATACAAAATCCAAATGTAAGATATAGTGATTTGGGGCAATTCTATCAATATATTCCTAATGTAGATCTAGTGCTTTGTACAGATATGGGAACTGAACCTGCAGATTTTATTCTTTCTTCTAAAGAAAAAGTTGTTTTTGTTCATATAAAATGTGGAAATAGACCTCAACGACCTAAGTCTTCAGCTGGTGCACTTTGCGAAGTAGGAGGCCAAGCATTAAAAAATTTACATTACTTAGTGAGTAGTAGCCCTCTAAGGTATGGAAATATTACTAATCTTCAAGGGGATTGGCCGAGTCCTACAGGCAATAATCAAGGTAATAAGCTAAATCGAATTAGATTATTTAATAAAACTTTTGATATTAATCATATGCTTAATGATGTTTTATCTAAAATTGAGGAAAGAAGATTAGATCCCTTGGTGAAAAAAGAAATCTGGATTGTGGTAGGAAATGCATTTTCATACGACCACTTTGTATCGCAATTCGATAACCCGAGTTTGGCTGCTCCAGCAACCATCCAAGCCTATCAGTTACTTGATACATGGTTTAGTCAAGCTAATGCACATAATGTAGATTTAAAGATTTTTACATCAGTGTGAAGACTTATTTTTGAAGTTGAAATACTTAAAAGTAAGAAGGTTAAATTGGATGTTTTTAATAAAAAATAAACCAATACATTATTTATTTTATAAATAATAATCATATGGCGATTTATTAAGATCCAATGTGAACAAAAAAGCCCAGAATGAATGTCTGGGCTTTTTTTTGAAATTTTTTATCTGTCTTGATTGATATTAAGCAAATTTCTTAAGTTGCTCAATGTGAGGTAATGTTTGATCTTCGCCAACCATATAGCTGGCATCGGCTAACGACATCATCTCTAAATCTTCATGGCTATTGCCATAAACATAAACCAGTTCAAAATGATCTAAATTATACTGCCTTAAAACACGCTGCTTTTTTTGCTCAGAACTACAGTCGGGCGTAGTATACGCACCAGTGATGATTTGATTGCGGATATCGACTTCGGTACAAATCAGTTCAACATCGAGTAGATCAGCCAATGGTTTGAGATATAAGTCTATCGAAGCCGAGACGATCACCACTTTATCGCCACGCAACTGATGTTGTTTGAGCTGAGCGTACAGTTTCGGATCAAGATGATTCATCAATTGCTGCGCATATTCTTTTGCGAGTTGCTGAATGGGGGGCAACGGAGTATCACGAAACATGCTGTCGAATAGTTTGATCCGCATGGACGGGGCGGGGTAAAGCTTTAAATAATATGCCTGAATCCAAGGCAAAATTTTAATGCCCTGACGCACAATATGTCGTTTAGACAAGGCATAAAAAATAAAATGCGTAAAACTGTCTCTTGTGCATAAAGTGCCATCAAAATCAAAAAGTGCAAGATTTACAGTTTGATCCGTTTCGCGCGTTGCATGCATGTCTGATATCTTCCGTTTACACGTGTGGCATACCAATTTGTATTGTAATCACGACTGAGCTTTGGCCCAGAAATGACGACCTGCGGCATGATGGCGTAAGGGGCATCTTTGCCCGTTTGTTTCTCGTACAATTTAATAATAGCAATATATGTCGGTGATTGCTCAAAACTTTGAGTTTTTTCAAGTTTTAAATCTGTACGAATCTGGTTAGGCGTAATCAGAATATTGTTTTGAGTAAACAGTTTGATCAGGGCTTTTTCCGAGCTACTCTTGGTCCCCAAAACGGAACCATCCTTGCTGTAAAGCAACATGTCTCCATCTTCGGTAAGCTGCTCACCGCTGAGCTTGTTGATCATGTCCTGAACAGACGCATTGCGGCTCGAATACATACCAGAGTTGTAATCTGCAAATCGATACAGTGGCTTACTGTAATCTGCCTTATAAAGCATCAGGCGATGAATGCCATAATACAGCCCGCCATATTGAGTATATAAATCATCGCGTAAATCATTGACACTTTGCAGCTTCACACGCTTGTGCTCTTTGGCATAAACGATATTGACCTGCATAGAACCCAGCGTGGTAATCGGATTCATTTTTTCTGCAATATCCTGACCGACAAGTTTGGCCGCACCAGTAATAGCGCTCACATGATAATGGCCAGCCATATAGTCAAACATTTCTCGATACAGCACATCTAGATCTTGTTCTGTGCGTACTTTGCGCATTTGACTCATGTAATTGTCTTCTTTAGACGGTTGGTTTTTGAGAACATCTTCAAAATAACCAGCCACTGGCCCGCCTATGGTTTTGCCCAGTTTATCTTCAAATTTCTCGTTTAAACGGGTGCTGACTTCTCGAACCGACTTTTCCCCTAAGCCAGCCACCACAGGGTTTGCCACAAAATTTGATTCCTGATCGACCACCGCAATGACGGTACAGACGTTATCTTTGGTTTTGGCAATACTAAGTTTTTGCATGATTTCATCAATGTCATTGGCCCACGATTGACGGTCATGCACACGTGATGGAATCAGTTTTTTAATCTGTTCTGCTTTGAGTTCGGGTTCATCATTGCTTGACCACCATGAACTATCACTGCACCCTGCCATTGTTAACCCTAAAAGTGCAACAGACAACGTTTTAAGCAAACCACCGGAAAGAGTTGAATCGTTCATGCAAGCAAAACACCTTGAAAAAGGATGAGTCAAAAAAGCGGATGAAGTATACTATGTTGATCGTAAAATGTATGAATATATATGTATATTGGGTCTTATCAACTGTCAAATAATTTAATCGTTGCCCCTATGGCCGGAGTAACGGATCGTCCGTTTCGTACACTGTGCAAATACTTTGGCGCCGGTCATGCCGTAAGCGAAATGATGACGGCCGATAAGACCTTGAGAATGACGAAAAAAAGTCTTTATCGTGCAAACTTTGACGGTGAACTGGCTCCAATTTCGGCACAAATTGCGGGTTCTGACCCAGAGCAACTGGCCGAGGCGGCACGTTATCAGGTGGCTAACGGTGCTCAAATTGTCGATATCAATATGGGATGTCCCGCAAAAAAAGTCTGTAACAAGCTTGCCGGTTCAGCACTTTTACAAGACGAAGATCTGGTGGCGCGTATTTTAGACGCTGTAGTTGCGGCCGTTGATGTGCCTGTAACACTTAAAACACGGCTTGGTTTTTTAAATGGTCAAGAAAATATTTTGCGCGTGGCCAATCAAGCTGAGCAATCAGGTATTGCGGCCTTGGCGTTGCACGGTCGCACACGTGAAGACATGTATTTAAATACTGCGCGTTACGAATTGATTAAGGAAGTGAAATCACGCCTCAAAATTCCCGTGATTGCCAATGGGGATATTGATAGCCCAGAAAAAGCCAAATATGTTCTCGATTATACTGGTGCAGATGCCATTATGATTGGACGTGCGGCACAGGGGCGCCCCTGGATTTTTAGAGAAATTTCTCATTATTTAGCTACGGGTACACATTTAGATGCACCGACTATTTTAGAGGTGAAAGAAGTATTGTTGGGGCATCTTGCTGAACTATATGCTTTTTACGGTGAATACTCTGGATGTCGAATCGCGCGTAAGCATATTGCGTGGTACACCAAAGGCTTACGTTCGAGCAATGAGTTTCGTCAAAATATGTATCAAGTCGATAGCACATTACAACAAGCGCAGGTCGTTGAAGCCTATTTTGATGCATTGTTGGCTCAGGGAGAACGTATGAGTGATGTTCAGACCGAGCAAGTTAATTTATTAGAGGTTAGTTAATTTCTTCTGATGAGAAAATGGTCATGAATCGTGGCCATTTTATCATGATTCCAAAAAATCACTCGAGTGATAATGGGTATATAGTTGATCTTTAAATAAAAATATCGATCTAAAGATATACTGGTTCTTAAATATACATTATGAGAAAAGATTGTATAAAAGCAGTTAAAAATGAACAGTTTGAATAAATTTGATCCACTCATTTCAGTGTAGTGTGCTAATATTCATAAAAATCGATATAACGCTCCTTAAGAATTCTGTTAACGGATTAAAGATGCAAAGAAACTTAAAACGATCACGGATCATGCAGGTCGCGACGGATCTCTTTAGCTCGTTTGGATACCATGCAGTTGGGGTGGATTGGATCATTAGAGATGCCGATATCTCAAAAAATACGTTATATAAGTATTTTTTCTCCAAAGAAAATCTCATTTTAGAAGTACTTAAAGAACGTGACCGTGCTTGCCGGGAATCACTGAGTCAGTTGATTCCGAATGAACTTCCACCCATTCAAAAGCTTGAGCTGGTATTTGATTGGCACAATGAATGGTTTACCGCAAAGAACTTTACGGGCTGTTTATTTGCTAAAGCAATTAATGAGTTCCCCAGTAAAACCAATGAAATCAATAAAGTTGCTACACAGCAAAAAGAGCAGTTAATTCACAAGATCGAACAGATTTTAAGTGAACTCATGGATGATACTCAGGCAAAAAATGTAGCACCGATCATGATGATGTTGCTCGATGGCGCTACACTTTCGGCCCAGATTATTGGCAATCGGCATGCGGCCCTAGATGCTTGGAACGCAGCAAAACGCCTTATCCAACAGACTTAATATACTTGAGTAGGCTGTCGTAGTATTCCTGACAGGTTTTCAAGCGATAGACCACACCAAGTAAAATATCGCGGCTGACATCACGCTCTTTTAAGATCGGCGCGATGACGTAATTCAGCCAGCCTTGAGAATGTTCGATGTCGATCTCAGAATGTTCAGAGTAGTAACGATACAACCATTCAGTTAAGCCATGACGCTGGCATGCGACTTGAACTTTAAGGTAAGACTGTGGATCGATAATTTCGGTCGCAGCCATAATGCCGAGTAAAAGGTAATAATGCTTTCTGTTTAAGGATGCCAGCATAAACAGGTTATAGCCTGCCATTTTTTGCCAAGAATCATGCGCAGGAAATGACGCTTTATTATCCAGATTGAAATGCTCCATCAAGTCATTAAACATGTTGACGTGCGTTTCTTTGCGGTCGCCTTTACCAGATTCGTCCCAAAGATTTTTGATCATTTCCATCCGTGCAGTTGCAGGCGAATTTAAAAGCGTCAAAATGAGCAAATCGAAGAAGCGGATATTCAGCTCATAGTCACTATGGAAAAAAGCATACAGCTGACGATCGGTTGCCTCATGAGCCAGAAAATCAAACAAGGGATGAGCCGATAAATTCTTGCTCTCGCATAGCTGCATAATTGTGTCTGAAATATCACCAGCTGAATGATCTAGCTGATAAATCGAATCCAGATTTAAATGGTTTAACCAGTATTCTTCAATGGTGTTGCGTAGTGCATAAAAAAATGGCTGATGCTGATTCAGTGCTTCTGAAGAAAGCGGGTCTGAGATTTGCAGATTATACAATTGGTAAAGTGATGAGTGAATTTCGTAGGCAGCTTGATCATCTTTCTCAACAAAGGCTCTTTCAAGCGTAGATTCAACTAACTTTAGAAAATCTTGTTCAAAATCGGGATCTGATTGGAGAAATTGATTCAGTTCGGTGCATTGAATCATATGCTGAAGACTAATATGCACTGGATATTTCAATAAACAAGCAACATCCGTGATGGACAACGCGGCTGAAGATTCTGCTGGTGTTAAAAGCTTTTCCATAATTCTACCAATACATTATTTATTAAATGGTTTGACACGTGAGCGTGCCCTAAACCGCAACAGAATATACAGGAATTCAATTCAAATATGGCTATTAAAAACAGCCAAAATCTTAAAAAATAAACTTAAAAAAACTGACGATAAATATAAAGAAAGATGATTTTTATTAAAAATAAGCAATTGAAATAAATAAACTTATAGAGACTATTTTAATATAGGCTATAAGAAAATTAACTGCACATTTCTAGTAAAATTTGATTGATCAGATCGGTGGCTTCTAACTCACGGATTTGCGCAACATGACTGCCAGCCCAAAACGCACCGTATTCATGATGTCCGTGTGTAGCCGCCAGTTGATGCAATTGTTTGGCCAGATCATACGTATATGGATAAGCCGGTACATTTGGACGCTGAGGATGATCACATTCAGTATGCCAGCGATTGATAATACCGCGAGCAGGGCGTCCTGAAATACTGGCAGTAATTTGCGTGAGTGGTTGCTGTCGAAGTGCTTGTCGGTATGCCGCATTGGCGTTTGAAGTTTTACATTGAACAAATGCCGTACCAAGTTGTACCGCAGCCGCGCCCAGTCGCATCATGTGTTTCGCTTGCTGACCCGTCATGATCCCACCTGCGGCGATGACTGGACATTGACAATGCTGGTGAATCAGTTGAACCAGATCGGCTGTATTAATGGCTGCATCAATAGTGGGATTAAAAATACCCCGATGTCCACCTGCTTCAATCCCTTGCGCAATGATGATGTCGATCCCCGCAGCCTCAATGGCTTTTGCTTCTGCCAGATTGGTTGCACTAACCAGTGTGACAATACCCGCCGCTTTTAAGGCCTGAATTTGATAGGCATGGGGAAGGCCAAAATGAAAGCTCACTGCTTGGGGCGCAGTAGCCAAGACCAATTCTAAAAAGTCGTCATTTTCTAAAAAACTAGGATAGATACGGTTTAAGGTGGATGGCGGCGTGGCATTAAAACGAGAAAATTCCGGGCTTAAAAAATCAATCCATGCACGGGCATGCTCAGCATTAAGTACTTCTGGCGTATGGCAAAAAAAGTTAAGTTGAAAAGGTTGATCGGTCAGTTTCTGTGTATGTTCGATTTGCTTTTTTGCATCATTTAGGGTGCTGGCACCTAAGCCTAAAGCGCCTAAACCACCTGCATTTGAAACCTCTGCTGCAAGTTCGGGGGTCGAAACTCCCGCCATCGGTGCAAGTAAGATGGGATGTTTAATCTTGAGCAGCGATAATAATGACATCCTTTTTTATCCTTATGCGATGGTTTAAAAGCTTGCAATGATTCATGCAGCATATTTATGAGATGAATTATTATTCTACGTTAAATAAATTTTTGTGAAAGATAAAGCAGTTTCAGCACTTGAAATACTATTCAATAAAATGAGAAAGATCATGATGACAGGTTTAAAATGATGCTGGTTATGTTATGCATCAAAACATGACATAAACTACATTATTTTGTACTCAAATGATGCATAAAAAATTCTTATTAAGAATAATAAAACTTTTAAAACTCTAAAATATTGAAAATTTAAATAATTTATTCATGGCATGTTCTTTGCTCTAAAAAAATAACTGACAACTTTGCAGGAGATGAAGACATGAAAATCGACAGTGGATTCAAAATCAAGAATATACGTTTGATTGGTCAAACGACCTGTGAACTGTATATGGAAAATACTGAAACATCATGTGTGAAAGGCTGGATTATCAATTGTAATCACGTATTTGTGCATCAATTTCATGATCAGTTAAATCAATTATGCCAGTCTGCCAATCCATTCGATTCATTGTTGCAACTCAAACAATTTCATACCGTCGAAGTGTTGTGCTAATTCCACGCTTTATGTGGATAGTCCAAATCGGGATTATCCATGTTTTTGCACGTCTGTATATTTATAAATAATTGATAATCATATATAAAAAATATTCACCACAGTAAAAAATTTTTCAAACTCACTAGACGAGAGATTTATTTTCTTATATAAATTACCAAAAGGAAACTTAATTTCCTGATAGTAAACTTACCGATGTTTGCCGATTGCATTGATTACATCGTTAAGTGTCTCGAATCTGTTAATTGGGGAAACATCATGGCCAACGATCTTGTCGATCAGTATGTTCTAAAAATCTCTTGTCCTGCTGCCTCGGGTATTGTGGCTGCTGTGTCGAATTGTTTAGCTGGTAATAATTGCTACATTAGCGAGATGGCACAATATGACGATGAAATTACAGGACGTTTTTTTAGTCGTATTGTATTTCGTTTTAACGAAGGGCAAGGAGATTTGGCATTACTCAAAGAAAAGTTTGCGGATGTCACTGTGAAATTTGCAATGAAGGCAGATTTTTACGAAAAGAAAAATCCGATGAAAGTGCTGATCATGGTGAGTAAGTTTGATCACTGCTTGTTGAATTTGTTATATCGCCATCATAAAGGTGAGCTGGATTTTCACATTACTGCCATTGTTTCCAATCATCTGGACTTACGTGCCATCGCCGAGCGTGAAGGGATTCGCTTCATTTATTTGCCAGTGACCAAAGAAACTAAACAGCAGCAAGAACAAGAACTACTAAAAATTGTCGATGAAACCAAAACTGAATTGGTCATTTTAGCGCGCTACATGCAGATCTTATCCAATAGCTTATGTACTCAATTATCTGGACGTGCAATTAATATTCATCATTCATTCTTACCGGGTTTTAAGGGTGCTCGGCCGTACCATCAAGCCTTTGAACGAGGCGTCAAGCTGATCGGCGCAACTGCACATTTTGTCACCAGTGATTTAGATGAAGGTCCGATTATTGAGCAGGAAGTACAACGTGTTGACCATGCGTATATGCCAAATGATTTGGTCTCTGTTGGACGCGATACTGAAACCGTCGCACTTTCTAAAGCAGTGAAATATTTTGTCGAGCATCGCGTTTTTATGAATGATGACCGTACGGTGGTGTTCAAATGAGTCTTGTCTTATTAAAACAGCACAGTCCCAAAATCATTGACGGTAAAGCCATTGCGCAAAGCGTACTTGATGAAGTCAAGTCAGACGTTGAGCGTTATACGGCTCAGGGTATTGAGCCATGTCTAGCTGTTGTGCTGGTTGGAGAAGATCCTGCAAGTCAGGTGTATGTACGTAATAAAGTTCAAAAAGCAGCATATGTTGGGATTCGTTCATTGGAATTCCGCTTTGATGCTGACCTGAGTGAAGATGAACTGCTTACACAAATTGATCGGCTAAATGCAGATGGCAGCATACATGGCATTTTAGTGCAGTTACCTTTACCTAAACAAATCAATGAAACTCGCGTGCTTGAACGCATTCACCCTCTAAAAGATGTGGATGGTTTTCATAGTGAAAATGTGGGGGGCTTAAGTCAAGGACGTGATGTTTTAACACCATGTACACCGACGGGCTGTATTCGTTTACTTAAAGACAGCTTAGGTGATGATTTAAGTGGTTTACATGCGGTTGTAATTGGGCGCTCCAATATTGTAGGCAAACCGATGGCGGCATTATTGCTCCGCGAAAGCTGTACGGTCACGGTTGTTCATTCCAAAACCCGCAACATTGAGCAGGTCTGTCAGCAGGCCGACATTGTAGTGGCGGCTGTGGGCAAAGCCAATATGGTCAACGCATCGTATCTAAAAGCCGATGCCGTGGTGATTGATGTGGGCATTAATCGAATTATGACACATGAAAAAACACGCTTGGTGGGTGATGTCGATTTTGAAGATGCCTTGCCGATGGTCAGTGCGATTACCCCTGTGCCTGGTGGTGTAGGCCCCATGACCATTGCGTATTTGATGAAAAATACCTTGCAGGCAGTACGTTTGCAGCATCCACAAATATAAATGATGAAAAGGCGTTATGACACGCCGCGGAGAAATACACCATGCCTTTGAGTCTGCTGAAGTATGGATTAAGTGATGAGTATCCTGTGGAAGTGGATTTGCCACCCCCTAAGGAACTTAAGTCTCATTATGACGTTGTGATTATTGGTGGAGGTGGACATAGTTTGGCGATTGCCTACTATTTATCGAAATATCACGGCATCAGTAATGTTGCGGTACTGGAAAAATCATATTTGGGCGGCGGTAATACGGCACGTAATACGGCAGTGATTCGTTCCAATTATCTGACTTCAGACGGTGTGAAGTTTTATGCCGAGTCGGTTCGGATGTTTAAAAATCTATCAAATGAATTTGATTTTAATATTATGTACTCCGAGCGTGGTCAATTGACCTTGGCGCATACAGATTCGACAGTTCGAGCATTTCGTCAGCGTGCAGAAGTCAACAAGCATTTTGGTGGGCGCACTGAAATGATTGATCGAAAGCAAATTAAGGAGCTAGTACCCTGTTTGAATCTGGATCCCGCACATTTACCTGTATTGGCTGGGTTGTGGCATATTGATGGTGCGACTGCGCGTCATGATGCCGTGGCATGGGGATATGCCAAAGAAGCTGCAAAGCGTGGTGTGGAAATTCATCAGCTCACTGAAGTGCAAGATTTTGTGGTGCAAGGCAATCAGGTCACGGCAGTTAAAACCAATCGCGGTATGGTGCAATGTGGCTGTGTGGTTCAGGCCATTGCGGGTGCGTCTTCAATCTTAATGAATAAGCTCAAGATCCGCGCGCCGATTCATACCTATCCTTTACAGGCCATGGTTTCACAACCTTTTAAGCCATTTATCAATCCGCTGGTAAGTTCTTCCGCGCTGCATTGTTATGTGCAGCAAACCAGTCGGGGAGAAATTGTATTTGGGGGGGGATCAGACCCGTATCCGTTGTACAACACGCGCTCCACCCTAGATTTAAAAGAAAGCCTGCTTGCTCATGCGATTGAAATGTTTCCGTTTATGGCCAATGTCAAGCTCATGCGTCAATGGGCGGGAATCACGGATATGACCCCAGACTATAGTCCGATCATGGGGAAATCGCCGTATGACAATTACTATCTGGATGCAGGTTGGGGCACTTGGGGCTTTAAATCGACGCCTATTTGCGGCAAAACCATGGCAGAGCTGGTCGCAACAGGGCGTACACCTGAACTAATCAAGCCATTTGAGCTGTCACGTTTTAGTCGTTTTCAACAAGTCAACGAAATGGGCGCGACTGCGGCGAGCCATTAAGGAGAACATGAAATGAAAATTATGCATTGTCCTTTAAATGGGCCACGAAATATCAGCGAATTTACCTACGGTGGTGAGTTTAAAGAAATGCCGGATCAGAATACGTGTAGTGATCTGGAGTGGGCAGATTATGTATTCAATACTGACAATATTGCAGGCGTGGTTTTGGAGTGGTGGATGCATACCCCGAGCAGTTACTGGTTCATTGCACAAAGACATACCGTGACCGATGAAATTTTAAGAACTTTTGATCCTAAAGAAATCTTTGATCGACGTGTTGAATTTTCTGCAGTCAAAACCAGCGCATCTGCTACACCTATGAAGGAGTCTTTGACATGAGTAATCTTGCTTTACAACGGCTTCCGCATCCGTACGGTCGTATGATCGATCGTACCCAAGTCGTAGCGTTTGAATTTGATCATCAAAAATATCAAGGCTTTGCAGGGGATAGCATTGCCAGCGCCTTAATTGCCAATCAGCGCTGGGTTATGTCGCGCTCTTTTAAATATCATCGTCCACGTGCACCATTGACCATGGCTGGACAAGATGCCAATACCTTGATTCAGCTTCCAGAAGAAGCGAATGTTTTGGCAGATACCACAGACATTCAACCGCAATTACGTGCCGCTGGACAAAACTTTTCAGGCTCTTTATTGAAGGATTCTGATGCCTTTTTAGGTAAGTTTTCTAAATTTATGCCTGTTGGCTTTTACTACCGTGCATTTTACAAACCTAAGGGCGTGTGGAAACTCTGGGAACCATTCATTCGTAAAAAAGCAGGTTTGGGTGTTCTGGATTTAAACTTTGAACCAGAATACTACGACAAAGCCTATCTGTTTCACGATGTGGTCGTGGTCGGTGGTGGGCCAGCAGGTTTGCAGGCGGCATTGTCTGCTGCAGAGCAAGGCGCCAAGGTACTTTTGGTCGAGCAAGAGAAATTGTTGGGTGGCAGCCTGAATTATGCACGCTTTGATGTTGAAGGAGTGGTGGCCGATCAGCTACGCGAGCAACTGGTGAATGCCGTTAATGCACATGCCAACATTCAAGTCATGACGCAGGCAGTATGTAATGCGTGGTTTACCGACCATTATTTACCTGTGATTCAGGGTAAGCGCATGTATAAAGTGCGCGCCAAGCAATGCATTGTAGCCAGCGGTAGCTTTGATCAACCTGTAATCTTTAGAAATAATGATTTGCCAGGGGTGATTCTAACCAGCGCAGTGCAACGTCTCATCAAGTTATATGCCGTCAAGCCTGGACAAAAAGTTGTCATTTTAACTGGTCATGATGATGGTTATTTGGCAGCACTGGACATGCTTGAAGCAGGTATAGACGTGGTTGCGGTGGTCGACTTGCGTGAAGTTCCACGTAATAAAGCCGCCTATGGTGCGGTCAAAGCCAAAAATGTGGCCTGTTATCTGGGCAGTACCGTATTTGAAGCTTTGCATGACAAAACCATGCATCGCGTTCATGGTGTTGATATTCGAAAAATTGTATCTGAAGGTCAAGTCGCTCAAGAGATAAAAAAACTGGATTGCGACGTACTGTGTATGTCTTCTGGATACATGCCCGTGTACCAACTGCTCTGCCAAGCAGGTGGAAAGCTGAGTTATAACGATCAAAAAGCCGAGTTTCATCTTTCAGGCTTGCCTCAAGGCTTACATGTCACAGGCTCAGTCGAGGGTATACATGCCATTGAGCAGGTGGTGGAGCATGCAAAATATACGGGCACACTGGCTGCACAGTATGCTTTAGGACAGCCGCTTAATATTCAATGGCCTTCAAATACTGTATTAAAAAACAATCCAATCAATTTTCCTTGGCCGATTTTTGCCCATCCTAAAGGCAAAGAGTTTGTCGATTTTGATGAAGATTTACAAATTCGAGATATCGTCAATGCCACCAAAAGTGGTTACCGCGATATCCAGTTGGTGAAGCGCTTTTCAACGGTTGGCATGGGGCCATCGCAAGGTCGTCATTCAGCACTGCCCACAGCTCGTTTGGTCGCTAAGTCGACTCAGCGCAGTGTAAGTGAAACAGGGGTGACCACAGCCCGACCTCCATTTACTGTGGAAAAACTGGCACATGTCGCAGGGCGTAGTTTTGATCCGTATCGCCAAACTCCGATGCATGCGCAACACCTTGAAGCAGGCGCCACCATGATGCCGGCAGGAAATTGGCAACGACCAGCCTTTTATGGTGATGCGGCACACCGATTACAACATATTGAAAATGAAGTGAAGCATGTACGCAATCAAGTGGGCATGATTGACGTTTCTACGCTCGGCGGGCTTGAAATTCGTGGGCCAGATAGCGCTGAATTCATCAATCGGCTTTATACCTTTGGCTTTACAAAGTTGCCAGTGGGGAAAACCCGCTATGCCGTGATGTCGAATGAGCACGGAGTAGTGATTGATGACGGTGTTGCAGCGCGCTTGAGTGAGCATCACTTTTATGTGACCGCTACTACAAGTGGTGTCGATCGTATCTATCAACAAATGCTGAAATGGAATGCACAGTGGCGTTTGAATCTAGACATTACCAATGTGACCACCGCGTTAGCCGCGGTGAATATCGCAGGCCCACAGTCACGTGCCGTGATGCAAAAAGTGTGTCACGATGTTGATTTGTCAAATACGGCGTTTCCATATTTAGGTGTAAGGGAAGGACATATACAGGGCATTCCTGTACGTATCTTGCGAGTTGGCTTTGTAGGCGAGTTAGGCTATGAAATTCACTTTCCGGCACGCTATGGCGAGTTTATGTGGAATCACCTCATGCAGGCTGGTCAGGCATTTGATATCAAGCCATTTGGCGTAGAAAGCCAGCGTCTGTTACGTCTGGAAAAAGGTCATATCATCATTAGTCAGGATACCGATGGCATGACTCATCCTCAGGAGGTTGATCTAGGATGGGCCGTTGCCAGAAACAAGCCTTGGTTTGTGGGCAAGCGTTCAATTGCAATCCTTGAGCAACAACCCTTAAAACGTAAATTGGTGTCATTTGTACTCGATAAATCGCAGGAAAAACCCTTAGAAGGACATATTGTGCTTGAGGGTGAGAATATTTCTGGAAATATCACCTCATGTGAATATTCACCTACGCTCGATAAAATTATTGGAATGGCTTATGTCGGAATTGGGCAAAGTGAGGTTGGACAGCAATTTCCAATTCGTGTTGAGAAGGGCGCAATGGTGCATGCCACTGTAGTGAAAGCGCCATTTTATGATCCAGAAAATCAGCGTCAGGAGATTTAACCATGCAGTCACTTTATCAGGCAGAACGTAGTCCTATTGAAAAAGCTGGATCTCAAATTGCATATCAAAGCTTTGGTTTGGGAAAACGCTTTCTTCAGGATCAATCTTTTTCCGATGAAAAAACGATAGCCCAGTGCAGTATTGTAGATTTAACCAATCTATCACGTGTGGGGTTTAGAGGACAAGATGCCGCTGCCTACTTGAGCAGTTATGGATTTCAATTACCACAGCAACCCAATCAGGCTATACAGCAAGAAGATGGATGCTGGGTACTACGTTTATCCTTGACTGAATATTGTGTACTTGGGTCGCTTCAGGATTTTGGTGAGCGCGTGAGCCAGTTGGAGCAAGGTTGGCAAATGGATGAGTGTGCCAATTATTTACTCCCACGCCAAGATAGCCATGCATGGATTCAGTTATCTGGCACGCCTGTAGCCGAGGTCATGGCAAAGTTATGTGCTGTGGATATGCGACTTGATGTATTTCAGGTGGGGCAGATTGCACAGACATCCGTCGCACGAATCAATGCAATAGTGGTAAATGTTAGTGATCCAAATACGCATAAGTTTAATATTCTGTGTGATCGTGCGGCAGCACTCTACTTGTGGGGTGTTTTGCAAGATGCGATACAGGAATTTGATGGAAAAATATCTGGAATCAATGTGTTGTTGTAATGCGGGAAGATCATTGCAAGCGTTCATCACTTCCCCATTAAAATGATGAACGCGATCGACTCGTTTTTGGACAAATATCTGCCCAATGTATTTGTCCTTTTTTTAAGGAGTATTTGGGTTTTGTCTTAGCTTGTTGGCAAGCCTTCTACGAAGCTAATCATCACATCTGCACATCCTTCACGCGCTAAACGCGCCTGTTTATATTCTTCTGAGTCATAACATTGTTGTGCAGTCGTCAGATCTGGAAATTCAATAATGACATGACGCTGATAAGCCTGTCCTTCTAAACAAACAGATTCACCACCACGCGCTAAGAATTTTGCACCGTATTTTTCAAAGGCAGCCGGCGCAAGTTTCATATATTCCTGATATTGCTGTATATCATGAATGGTGACATGTGCGATCCAGTAAGCACTCATATTTAATCCCTTTGATTTATTGTTCCTGTGTTTGTTTTTCAAGAATTTGCTTGGCGATTGTCGATGCCTCATGCAAATGTGCAGCAACGGCTGCTTTGGCTGCATCGGCATCTTTCATTAAAATTGCCTCGACAATCGTACAAATACGTTCATAACCCGACACCGCACGATGGGGGGAATTAATGGTCATGGCACGTAAACGGCTGATTCGTCCGTTGAGGCGTTCAACTACTTCCCAAGCAATATCATGATTGGCAATTTCAAAAATAAAACGATACAGATCTCTAGAAACACTGAGTAAATCCTGCATTTTTCCATCTTCAAATGCATCATGTAGCTTTTGTAGATGGCTTTGAAGTTTCTGACTACCTTGCTCGTCAAGCTTTTTAGTACAGTCAACTACGGCACTTTGTTCGAGCAATAAACGGATATCATAGATCTGCTGCGCAACATGCCAGTTTAATACCGATACAATCGGGCCTTTATTGGGTAGGGTTTCTACCAATCCTTCTGCTTCCAAATAACGAATCGCTTCACGTACCACCGTGCGGCTCACGCCTAATTCTTCACATAATACTCGCTCAACCAGACGTTTTCCTGCTGGGAAATAGCCTGTAATGATGGCATTACGCAGATTAGTTAGTGCCATTTCCCTCAACGTAATAGGGGGATGCTCGATTTTTAGATTCAAAGTCATACACTCACTCAAAATTTATTTGTGTAATTTTTGGTTACATTTATAGGCATCAATATTAGCAAAAAAAACGGTACTTGAGTAGTCTGTACTATTGTATACCATAATATTGTGTTTTATATTGATGTAAAACAAGGGAGGAAAATCCGTGAGCCTAATCCGAAAAACAGTACTGCACGTAGAAACAATTTATGTGGATGGTGGCAAAGAAGCGCCAACACCATTAAAGATGGTGGCTGCTGCTGCGGTACTTAAAAATCCATGGGCTGGACAGGGATATGTCGAAGATCTTGCACCAGAAATCCGTCGCATTGCGCCAGAGTTGAGCAAGCATTTAACCAAGATGATTATTGATGAAGTTGGTTCTGGTGAAGCCGTCGAGGCATTTGGTAAATCTGCTGTTGTCGGGCTCGATGGTGAGCTCGAACATGCTTCTGCACTCATTCATACCTTGCACTTTGGTAATACTTACCGCAGCGCTGTGGGTGCGAAATCTTATTTGGCATTTAACAATACACGTGGCCCAGCAAATGCACCGATTTTAGTGCCGATGATGGACAAAAATGATGAAGGTCGCCGTTCACATTATTTGACAGTTCAATTCGCGATTGCCGATGCACCCGCTGCAGATGAACTGGTGGTGGTGATTGCAGCCTCAACCGCAGGTCGCCCACATCACCGGATTGGTGATCGTTATAAAGATTTAGAAGAGTTAGGCCATGATCTCAAAAACCCTGCAGCTGTCAAATAATCGTACCGCTCATTATTTTGAGCAAGGTGAAGGAGAACCGCTGGTTCTCATTCACGGTGTAGGAATGCAGGCCGAGGCATGGTATCCACAAATTGATTATTTTTCAAAGCATTATCATGTTGTTTCTCTGGATATGCCAGGGCATGGTCAGAGTACTGCACTTGCAGCAGATGCACAGCTACAAGATTTTGTAGACTGGGCCATTGAGTGTATTTGTGCATTAAATCTGGGGCCTGTCAATCTGGCGGGACATTCGATGGGGTCACTCATCACTACAGGTGTAAGTGTGACCCGACCAGATCTAGTAAAGCGCATGGCAGTACTCAATGGCGTGTATAAGCGTACCGACGCGGCTCGAGAAGCTGTGATTCAGCGAGCCGAAGCGCTCAAACAAGGTCATATGGATATCGATACACCTTTGCAGCGCTGGTTTGGCCAAAGCGAAATTGAAAAGACCGCATCCGAACGGGTTAAATCGTGGCTTGAAAACGTGAATATGTCTGGATATACCACCGCCTATCGTGCTTTTGCACAAGGGGACTTGGTGTATGCAGATGGCTGGGCGGATATCCAATGTCCAGCACTGGTATTAACTGGTACAGATGATCCGAACTCAACCGCAGAAATGACTATACAAATGGCAAATCAGGCCAAGCATGGCACTGCAATTGTGATTGAAAATGAACGGCATATGGTGAATCTCACCGCACCTGAGAAAGTCAATCAAGCGATGCAAGCGTGGTTGGAAACAGCCCCCTAATTTGTTTCAGAGATTGAAGGAGTATTGAAATGAGCGAAATGGATGCAGTGAATAAAATACGTGAGCTACGCGATGCCTTTGGATCATTTATGACAGGCGTGACGGTCGTGACCACGTGTAAAGATGACGGGACGCCGCTTGGTTTTACCGCAAACTCTTTTGCTTCGGTGTCTTTGGAACCAGCTTTGCTTTTAGTCAGCATTGCCAAGACATCAAGCAATTATCATAACTTTGCAGATGCATCACACTTTGCCATTAATATTTTGGCAGAAGAACAAAAAGATGTATCTAATACCTTTGCCCGCCCAAGCGA
Organism: uncultured Acinetobacter sp.; assembly: GCA_913777945.1. Classification (GTDB taxonomy): domain Bacteria; phylum Pseudomonadota; class Gammaproteobacteria; order Pseudomonadales; family Moraxellaceae; genus Acinetobacter. The sequence continues at coordinate 296,221 of CAJYTY010000008.1, forward strand.
TGATCGATTTGCTCATTTAGCTTGGACAAAAAGTGAATATCAAAATCCATTAATTGACGGCGTCAGTGCTTGGTTCGACTGTACCACCTATCAGGTGGTCGATGCAGGTGACCATGCCATACTCATTGGTAAAGTAGAAAATTTTGCTTCGGCGGGTTTTGCAGGTCTTGGCTACTATCGCGGTGCCTATTTCACGCCAGCCAAATCCTCTACAGATGTCATTTCAAGCATGAAAGTCATGATGATGGCATTGATTGGGCACGAAAATAAAATCTTGCTCGAACAGACAGCCGATCATAAATGGGCCTTGCCGCATTTGATGGTCGAAAAAGACGGTGCAGAAAAGGCCTTGGAAAAGATCTTTGCAACCTATCAGCCAGAGGCATCACCCAGCTTTATCTATTCTGTGTATGACGATATCACCACTCAGCAGCAATACATTGCATTCTTGTGTAATACCCCTGTAGCGACTGCGCATAGAGGTCAGTTTGTCGATTTAAATGACCTTGAAAAACTCACATTCGTCGACAGTGCTTTACAAAGCATGCTGATGCGTTATCGCAAAGAAAATTATCTGAAAACCTATGGTGTTTATTACGGTAATCATACCAGTGGCACAGTTCGTCAAATTGTTAAAGAGGGAGTTTAACCATGCGTTTTTCACTATTTGTACACATGGAACGTGTCTCGGATCAGCAAACACAAAAACAGCTTTATGATGAAATGATTGAGTTGTGTCAGATTGCCGACCGTGGTGGTATGCACGCAATCTGGACGGGTGAGCATCATGCCATGAATTTCACCATTGCGCCGAATCCGTTTTTGAATCTGGCCGACTTAGCTAACAAAACCCAAAATGTACGTTTGGGAACTGGTACCGTAGTGGCACCGTTTTGGCATCCGATCAAATTGGCTGGCGAAGCGGCTATGACCGACATTATTTGCAATGGCCGTCTGGATATCGGGATTGCCCGTGGTGCGTACTCTTTTGAATACGAGCGTATGGTACCCGGTATGGATGCATGGAGTGCTGGTCAGCGTTTACGCGAAATGATTCCCGCCGTTAAAAACCTATGGAAAGGGGATTATGAACATCACGGTGAGTTTTGGCAGTTTCCAAAAACCACATCGGCACCTCAGCCACTACAGCAACCTTATCCTCCAATTTGGGTGGCAGCACGTGATCCAAATAGCCATGAATTTGCTGTACAAAATGGCTGTAACGTACAGGTAACTCCGCTTCATCAGGGCGACGAAGAAGTCGAAAAGTTAATGGGACATTTCAATAGCGCCTGTGAAAAGTTTCAGGATATTGCACGCCCTGAAATCATGTTGCTACGCCATACTTATGTGGCCGATAGTGAAGAAGATGCGCAGCTTGCGGCTAATGAGATGAACGTGTTCTACAACTATTTCGGTGCATGGTTTAAAAATGAACGTGAAATCAATCAAGGTCTGATTGCACCATTATCAGATGAAGAAATTGCAGCGCATCCTTTTTATACACCTGAAGCGATGCGTAAAAATAATGTCATTGGTCAGGCACAAGAAGTGATTGAGCGTTTAAAAGCGTATGAAGCTATGGGATACGACGAGTATTCATTCTGGATTGATACCGGAATGAGTTTTGAACGTAAAAAAGCCTCTCTCGAACGTATGATTAATGAAGTTATGCCCGCATTTTCTGAATCAAAACTGGATCGCCGTCATGCAAAAATTTCAGCTGTATATTAACGGTCAGTTTGAGAATGGTGCTGCGCAATTTGACAGCATCAATCCGGCTACAGGTGAAATCTGGGCAAAAATGCCAGAAGCACGAACAGATGAAGTCAATCGTGCGGTAGATGCAGCCGAACAAGCATTTTATAACGCCAGTTGGGCGGGGTTGACGGCCACCCAGCGCGGCAAGTTACTTTATAAACTTGCCGACCTGGTCGAACAGGCGGCGCCACGACTTGCTGCTTTAGAAACCACAGATACCGGCAAGATTATTCGTGAAACCTCCAGCCAGATTGCTTACGTAGCAGAGTACTATCGCTATTATGCAGGGCTGGCAGATAAACTCGAAGGCAGTTTGATTCCTGTCGATAAACCCGATATGCAGGCATGGCTTGTACGTGAGCCAGTGGGTGTGGTTGCTGCGATTGTCCCGTGGAACAGTCAATTGTTTTTGTCTGCGGTTAAACTCGGACCAGCGCTTGCGGCAGGTTGTACAGTTATATTAAAAGCCTCTGAAGAGGCACCGGCACCCTTACTCGAATTTGCTAAATTGATTGATGAGGCTGGTTTTCCTGCTGGTGTGGTGAATGTAATTACTGGTTTTGGGCCAGAATGTGGTGCTGTATTAAGTGCACATCCTAAAGTGGCCCATATTGCATTTACTGGTGGCCCAGAAACAGCCAAACACATTGTCCGCAATAGTGCAGAAAATCTGGCAAAGGTTTCACTGGAACTCGGGGGTAAATCTCCGTTTATCGTATTTGCAGATACAGATATGAATAGCGCCTTAAATGCACAGATTGCAGCAATTTTTGCTGCAACAGGCCAAAGCTGTGTGGCGGGTTCGCGTCTTTTGATTGAAGCAAGTATCAAAGATGAATTTTTGCAGCGTTTATCCGAACGTGTACAACGTATCAAGATGGGTTTACCCGATGATATGCAAACCGAATACGGCCCACTATGCACGCTCAAGCAACGTGAAAAGATTCAGCAAGTGGTGCAGCATTCAATTGAACAAGGTGCAAAACTGATCACTGGTGGTCAAGTGTGCGCAGGAGCGGGATATTACTATCCGCCGACAATTCTGGATTGTACTGGCGTGCCCGATGCACAAAGTCTTCATACCGAACTGTTCGGTCCGGTGCTATCGGTCGATACGTTCATTACAGAAGCAGAAGCAATTCAAAAAGCCAACAGTACGCCTTACGGGCTGGCGTCTGGTGTGTTTACTAGCAATCTAAATCGGGCGCATCGTATGACCCGTGCCATTCGTGCGGGGATTGTATGGCTCAATACCTATCGGGTTGTTTCACCACTGGCACCGTTTGGTGGTTATGGACTATCAGGCCACGGTCGTGAAGGTGGTTTGAGTGCTGCACTTGAATATACCACCACAAAAACTGTCTGGCTTCGAATGTCAGATCAGCCAATTGATGATCCTTTTGTTATGAGGTAGTGAGTCAAATCAGGATGATTTTGATGTCGTAAATTTACTTGATTATTCAAGTAAATTAAAGAAAGGGATTAATGTCAGAAAATGGATTTTCTAAGGCTAAACCTGAAATTGGTATTGGTTTGGCTAAGTTTTATTTTAAATAAAAATATTTAAAAAACAAAACAATGAAAACTCCATTGAACTTAATCTCCATTTTTAGCTGTTGGAAAGGAAGCGTAAAGATGAACACTTTCATTCAAAGAAATTTTTAAAATCTGTATATAAAATGGTCTAAAAATTGCTTTGAATTAAAGGAATAAAAAATTCCTTTCAGGAATGATTGGAATTGTCATCTGGGTCAGTTGTCTTAAAAGTGAGACTAAGGAAATGAGTCAAAATGCAACATCAAACAAAGCGTTTGAAATAGAAAGCAACAGTATCGATTATGTGGATGCTTCTCAACGTAATGGTCACGTGAAAGATTTATTCACGCTCTGGTTTTGTACCAATATTGCACCTTTAGCTGTCATTACGGGTGCGATGTCAGTGCAAACATTTCATCTCAATATCATGAGTGCATTGACCGCAATTATTCTCGGTCATTTTTTTGGTGCCTCCATTTTGGCACTGACCTCTGCACAAGGGCCGCAGGTGGGTATTCCACAAATGATTCAAAGTCGAGCACAGTTTGGACGCTATGGTGCTTTACTGGTTGTCATTTTTACCACCTTTATCTATCTGGGTTTTTTTACGTCAAACATTATTTTATCTGGAAAAACGCTACATACCGTGATTCCTGCTATTCCGGTACCAACAGCAACTGTGATTGGTGCAATTACAGCAACGCTGATCGGGATTATTGGCTATCATTTTATTCATAAATTTAACAAAATCGGAACATGGTTTATGGGCGGCGCATTGCTGATTGGCTTTGCTCTCATGATTCCACATGTCACAGCAGACGTATTGGCAAAAGGCTCTTTTAATTTGAAAGGCTGGTTTGCAATGTTCTGTGTGTGTGCGATCTGGCAAATCAGTTTCTCGCCATATACCTCGGATTACTCGCGCTATTTGCCTAAAGAGATTGGGATTTTTAAACCGTTTATTTATACCTATCTGGGTGCAGCTCTTGGTACTGTGGTGGCATTTTGTTTCGGTATGCTTGCGGTAAGTTTATTTACCATCAATGATGCTATGGAAGCGGTGAAAACTGCCACGGGTGGTTTTGGCGTGGTGCTCATGATTTTGTTCTTATGCAACATTATTGGTCACAATGCCATGAATCTTTATGGCGCTTCGCTTTCATTTATTACCGCAATTCAAACATTTGCAGGTAAATGGATTCCAACCAAATCGACACGAATCATGCTTTCGATTTTTGTCCTCATTCTTGCAACCAGTACGGCACTTTGGGCATCAAGCAGTTTTATCAGCTACTTTCTTAACTTTATTTTTGCCTTGCTTTTCATTTTAGTGCCTTGGGTGGTGATTAACCTGATGGACTTCTATTACATCAATAAAATGCAGTACGACATTGCTTCAATTTTTGATGAACATGGTGGTCAGTATGGCAAATACAACATGAAAACTCTGGTGACGTATTTTGTTGGAATTGTGGTTCAAATTCCATTTCTTACCAATTCATTTTTTACAGGGCGCTGGGCCAATGTCATACAAGACGTTGATATCTCATGGATTGTAGGCATGATCGTAACCGCTGTTGTTTACTTTGTATTTAACCAGTCTAAAGTAACAGCACGTGATTACACTGTCTCGACCAAAAAATGCTAAGCCAAAATGAAAAGCGGGAAAAAGTGATGAAAAGACAATATTTGAGTAGTTGTGTGGGGTTGATCAGTATCTCAATGGCATTACCATGCTTTGCAGGCTTCACGTTTGGCGATGCAAAAACAGATACGGGGGCACTGACGATTTCGGGCTATGTACGCGCCAATTATCAGGATAAAAACTACGGATCGGATAACGATCATAAACTCCAGTTTAATGCGGCTAAATTGGCGCTAGATTATGATTCGCCTCAATGGTTTGGTCATGCCGAATACCGTTGTTATCAGTATAGTACCTTGTGTGATTTCTCGACATTGGTCGATGCTTATGCAGGATATCGTTTTACTGATAAGCAAACATTAACCTTAGGATTACAGCCTGTTCCATTTGGTATTGGTCGTTTTTGGGAAAGCTCACTCTATGGTGGGATTAATAACACCATGGGATTAGAAGATGCACATAATCTGGGTGCAAATTATCATCATGAAATCGGTTCGACCAAAATTGATTTAGGTTACTTTGCAACTGATGGTGGGCACTATACGGGCGATAGCCGTGATTCAGCACGTTATACTGCAAATTTTGTCAAAACCAGTGATCCAACCCAATCGACGTTAAATGAAAAAAATATGTGGATTGCGCGCGTAAGTCAGGATATTAAACTCTCACCTGACATGAGCATGAATGTGGGTGGTTCTTACTGGTACTCCGATATTGAAAATAAGACTTCTGGTTTAGATGGAAACCGTAAGACATGGGCGTTGTTTACAGGTCTGAATTACAAAAATCTAGCCTTAAGCTTCACTGGCGGCCAAAATGATGTCATCAATAAAGATGCGTTACATCCTGATTATTCGGTGATGGGATCTTATGATGGCGAATATTATGTGGCCAATAAAGGCCAGTTTTATACCGCAGATGCTCGCTACGTCTTTAAAGACGTTTATAAGGGTATCAATATTACGCCTTATGCTACCTATACCAGTTATATCAAGGATACAGACGGTTATAAAAATTCAACACGTCACTTTTTAGGTGCATCATTTGACTATAAGAAGGTGTCTTTGGTTGCTGAGTACATTATCAGTAAAAATGATCCATTCATTGGCGGTGATACGACCTCATTGGCACAAGGAGATAATGCCAACAAGTCGAACCGATTACTCAACTTGACTCTGTTTTATTATTTCTAAGCCTTTTGGTTAAGAGCAGCAGTGCTCAAATTTTTTTCTTAATTTAAATGGTATACCATATGTGTGAGATATGGTATCCATTACAGTGGTGGGCTATAAATCTCATTTATAGCCGTTTTAGACCTCAAAAGATTGAATGGGATTGGCAAACATGGATCTTCAAAAACAGCCTTTATTTCGACAAAAAGCACTTGTCGCAGGGCAATGGTGTGATGCCGATAATGGTCAGCAAACGCCAATTTACAACCCTGCAAACCAAGAAATGATTGGATGTGTTCCGAATATGGGACGGGCTGAAACCGAGCGTGCAATTGAAGCAGCGTATGCTTCATGGAATACGTGGAAAACAAAAACCGCCAAGGAAAGATCAGTTTTACTCAAAAAATGGTATGAGCTGATTATCGCCAATCTTGATGGACTTGCAGAAATTTTGACGACCGAGCAGGGTAAACCTCTTAATGAAGCAAAAGGCGAAATTAGCTACGCGGCGAGCTTTATAGAATGGTTTGCAGAAGAAGCTAAAAGGATCTATGGTGATGTGATTCCAAGCCCTTATCCGGATGCACGAATTGTAGTAAACAAACAGCCGATTGGGGTGGTGGCTGCAATAACGCCATGGAATTTTCCGGCTGCCATGATTACCCGAAAAGTGGCCCCCGCATTGGCGGCAGGCTGTCCATGTATTGTCAAACCTGCACCTGAAACACCATTTACAGCCTTGGCACTGGCTGATCTAGCAATACAGGCAGGAATTCCTGCCGAAATGATCAGTGTGATTACAGGTGATGCTGTTCAGATTGGTGATGCCATTTTCGCCAGTGATCATGTACGTAAGTTTACTTTTACCGGCTCAACCCCGATTGGTAAACTCTTACTGGAAAAATCTGCAAAAACACTGAAAAAAGTCTCGCTCGAATTGGGCGGCAATGCACCGTTTATTGTCTTTGATGATGCTGATATTGAAGCAGCCGTTGAAGGTGCACTCATTGCAAAATTTAGAAATGCAGGACAAACCTGCGTATGTGTAAACCGTTTCTTGGTTCAATCTGGTGTTTATGAAAAATTCATTCAGGCATTTAAAATCAGAATCGAAAGTTTAAAAATTGGACATGGCCTAGAAGCAGGTAGTGAAATTGGGCCTTTGATCAATGCGCAAGCAGTAAAAAAAGTACAATCTCACATTCAAGATGCACTAAGTAAAGATGGTCGACTAATTACTGGTGGACACGTCGACGCTACAGGCGAGCTATTTTTCGAACCGACCCTGATTGCCGATGCCAATTCCGAAATGATGGTTGCAACGCAGGAAACCTTTGGTCCCTTAGCTGTAATTTTCAAATTCGATACCGAGCAGCAAGCGATCCAGATGGCCAATGATACTGAGTTTGGCCTGGCGGCCTACTGCTATACACGTGATTTAGGACGTGCATGGCGGATGAGCGAACAGCTTGAATACGGTATGGTGGGCATCAATAAAGGACTGATTTCAAATGAAGTTGCACCTTTTGGAGGAATCAAGCATTCTGGTTTGGGGCGTGAAGGCTCAAAATACGGCATCGAAGATTATCTTGAAATTAAATACACACTGTTTGGAGGGTTATAATGAGTAATGACAGATTTGAAAAAGGCTTAAGTATTCGCAAACAGGTGTTGGGTGAAGAATACGTCAACAACTCGATCAATCATGCAGACGACTTCAATCTACCGTTACAAGAGTTGGTCACTGAGTATTGCTGGGGTGCAGTCTGGGGACGTGAGGAGCTGTCTAAACCAGAACGAAGTCTCATCAATTTAGCCATGATTTCTGCATTGAATCGACCTCATGAATTAAAACTGCATGTGAAAGGTGCGCTGCGTAATGGTGTGCCCAAAGAAAAAATTCGTGAAGTATTACTACAGGTGGCAATTTATTGTGGCGTACCTGCAGCAGTCGATAGCTTTCGTATTGCCAAAGAAGCTATTAAAGAATACGAAGCAGAACACCTTGCAAAATAATTTAAGGTCTAAGTTAAAAAAGAGAGCCATAAGCTCTCTTTTTGTTGCTCAATGGATTAATTATAAGCACGCTCGTTGTGCTCACTCACATCGAGGCCTTGTTGTTCCTGTTCGGATGTGGCGCGTAAACCGATAGTTTTATCGATGACTTTCATAATGATCCAAGTCAGTACGCCACAGTACACAACTGTTAGGCCAATACTGGCAATTTGCGCGATGAACTGTTTAAACAGATTTACATCCTGATTGCCGCCAAGGGCAGGGATACAAAATATTCCAGTCAGAATACAACCTACCATTCCTCCAATGCCATGTAGTGAAAATACATCTAATGCGTCATCAAAGCCGAATTTACGTTTGAGCCCCGTCACCGCAAAGAAACAGCATATACTGGTTATCAAACCGACTGCAATTGCACCAAAAGGGCCAACATAAGCAGCTGCTGGTGTAATACCAACCAAACCTGCGATGACTCCAGATGCAAGACCCAATGAAGTCACATGTTTGGTCATTATTTTTTCAACCATCATCCAGCCTACAATTCCACCGCAGGTTGCAATGGTGGTGGTCATGAGTACTAGGCCCGCTGTGGTATTTGCTGCCAATGCTGAACCAACATTGAAGCCGTACCAGCCAGCCCACAGCAGAGCAGCGCCCATCATGGTAAATACCAGATTATGAGGAGGCATCGGGGTTGTTGGCCAGCCAAGACGTTTCCCAATAACGATTGCACCGACCAGAGCAGCAACACCCGAATTGATGTGTACAGCGGTTCCACCTGCAAAATCCAGTACACCCCAGTTATGCATAATTGCACCGGGGCCGCCCCATACCATATGTGCCAAAGGTCCATACACCAAAACCAGCCAGAGTGCACCGAACAATACCACAGCACCAAATTTCATTCGCTCTGCAAAGCCACCAATGGCAATACATGGTGTGATCATCGCAAAGGTCAAGCCAAAAATACATAAAACATATTCAGGCACACCTGCAACCAGCGTTTGATCGGTAATTCCTGCCATAAATGCTTTACCCAAACCTCCAACAAAACTATTGAGATTAAGGCTACCTTCACTCATGTGAGTAGTATCCGCCACGATGCTGTATACAATGGTAATCCATAAAATGCCGACTACACCTGCAACTGCTAAAAACTGGGAAAAAATTGAAAGTACGTTTTTAGCTCTCAGCATCCCGCCATAAAACAGTGCCAGACCAGGAATGAACATCATGAGCACTAAAATTGCTGAAACCATGAGCCATACAGTGGAAGCAGCATCAAAAGGTGTATCAGCAGCAAATACATCGGCAGGCATCAGTATAAATAGACACAATCCTAATTTTTTGAGTATATCGGAGGGCATGGTAGAAACTCCTAATGCAAAAAGAAAATAAAAAACTTTTTATTCCTAAAGGGAATATTAATTTCATTTTGTTAAAGCAATTCTCATACCACGATGGTTTTTTGCACTTAATTTTCTCAATGTCAGGCCTAATCAAGTTGCCTAAATCTTCGTTAGTAAATGCAATAAGGGTTTTGATTGACTACTGAAATGAAGGATGCTCTGTAAAAAGTTGGATCAGATGATCCATTACAGTTCTGATTCTTTTGGCCGTAATCAAATTACTATGCACCACTAACCAGATGGGTTGTTCAACTCGAGTATTTTCATTGATTTGAACAAGTCCTGATTGATTCGCAATAAAGTCTGGCAACAAACCAATGCCTAAGCCAGATTTCACAGCATCAATTTGTGTGGAAAGACTATTGGTTTCAATCTTAAAGTTTTGATTTCGTATAAAGTCTTTCATCCAGTGCGCAAGTGACAAATGTTGATGAGTATCGGCCCAGCCTACATAGTGATATTGATCAGGTTGAAGATCATTGTCTTGAATAAACTTCATGTAAGATGTAGCAGCATAGAGTCCAAAACGAAGTGTTCCCAAGCGTTTGATGGTGAGATTACCAGCGTCAGGTTGAATCGTTCTGATGGCTAAATCGGCATCTCGACGATGCAAGTTAGTGAGTTGCACACCACTATTAATTTCAATACGTAACTCGGGATGGCGAGAAAAAAGCGACTGTAAGGAAGGGATTACCAAACCATTGGCCAGATTTTCTGAAACAGCTAAACGAACCAGTCCCTGTGCTTGTGCATAATTTTGTCCACTTTCTGTCAGGCTGAGGGCTGCATTTTCGAATGCTTCTGCATTACCAAGTAAGGCTTCACCTTCGAGTGTAAGTTGATAACCTGTTTGATGTCGCGTAAACAGCGTCATGGCCATATCTTGCTCTAGGCGCTCCAAACGCCTCGATACGGTGGCAATACCCAAATTTAATTTTTCGGCAGCGATGGTGAGTGTGCCTGTTCGGGCAACTGCAAGAAAAACTTTCACATCATCCCAATGCATATATTTTCCAAAAATGAAAAACCAGTTTCAACTATTTTCTATATAAATTTCAATCATGGAAACAGATACTTCGGCTTTCACATGCTGAGGATATATAAATGTCTTTAAAATTATGGATAGCTTTGATTGTTTTAAGCTTGAGTAGCTTTGCCATTGTCACAACCGAATTAGCGCCGATAGGTTTACTTTCCGCCTTGGCACATGACCTGAATCAAAGCGAAGCCATCACTGGACTGATTGTGACAGGATATGGTTGGGTGGCGGCTATCTCGGCGTTATGCTCGATCGTTTTGCTCATTCGGTTTCCACGAAAAATGGTCTTAATGATCATGCTGCTGATTTTGGCAATTTCCAATATCATCGTGGCCTATAGTTCATCATTTAATATGATTTTTTCTGCGCGTATTATCGGTGCAATTGCGCACGGTAGCTTTTGGGCCTTGATTGGAGCTGTCGCTTACAGTCTGGTTCCGAAACATAAATTGGGTTTGGCTACATCAATTATTTTTTCAGGTGTTTCAGTTGCGAGTATTTTGGGTGTACCTCTGGCGAGTTATCTGACTCAACTGAGTAGCTGGCGGCTGGCGTTTGAATTTCTGGGTCTTTTATCTTTCATTGTTTGTATTTTAATTCTGCTCTTTGTGCCCAAAATTCCAGATCAAGCCCCTTTAGCGTCTGGCTTTTTTAAAAAAGTGCTTCAGCATTCGACTTTAAATCGTTTATTTATTCTTACAGCACTGATCATATCGTCACATTTTGCTGCATTTACATTTATTGAACCGTTTCTGAGCCAAATCGCACAGCTTGAATCGGGTCAGATCACATTACTTCTTCTTGTTTTTGGTTTGGCTGGTTTAATAGGTAATATCCTTGCTGGAAAGTTGATAGATCGACATTTACACACAATCATCTTGATCAGTTTAGTATTCATTTCGGGAAGTGTGTTTGCTTTTGGATATTTGGGGTATCAAGTTACTTTGAGCATCGCGATCGTATTTTTGGCGTTGTGGGGCGTTTCAATTGCAAGCATATTTGTAGGGTTACAAACTTGGGTTTTGAAGCAGGCAGATGATTTGGCAAGTGCAGCCTCGGCAATCTATGTTGCAGTTTTTAATGCCAGTATTGGCTTGGGAGCGCTAATCGGGAGCTTCATGCTGCAATATGTCACGCTTAATCGAGCATTTGAAATCATTACAATCTTTCTAATTTTTAGTCTTTATCTTCTGCAAAAATTTAACCGAACGCATTAATTAAAGATTGGATCGTATCTCTATTTCCAGTGTCATCTAAGTACAAGAAAAGTGGTGAAGAAATAGAAGATACGATTGCTTCAAGTCATGAAGAGCAATTACTCTTCGCTGCTTCCATAATTCATTACAGACAAGAGACGAATAGGCACCTGCACTAGTTTTTCTGGTCCATGAGGAATTTCACCTTCCAAAGTCAGACAATCTCCTGGTTGCATGTGAAAAACTTCTTGTCCATGTCGATAAATCAGCTCTCCCTCGACCAGATACAGCATTTCTGTGCCTGGATGAGCGAAGGTCGGGAATTCTTCACTGGCATCATCCATACTCACCAGATACGCCTCAAAGTTCTTTCTTGGGCCTCTAGAATGCGTTAATAAACGATAAGTATGGCCTTTTTCAGTGCCGCGGCGTACCACCTCCATACCATCTCCAGATTTAACCAGCATGGCATGACTTTCTTGCTGATCGTATTGACTAAATAAAGTCGACATTGGAATTCCGAGTACTTCGCACAGGCGGCTTAAGGTTTCCAAGCTCGTAGACACTTGTGCATTTTCAATCTTACTGAGCATGCCCTGACTAATCCCTGCAATCTGAGCTACTTCTGAGAGTTTGAGGCCTTGTTCCTGACGATGTCGTTTAATTTGAATACCAATATATTGTTCCAGCTTCACGCTGTTTTTGGTGTGTCTCATTATGGTTCAACTCTGCACTATTTTGATGACAATGAACTGGAATTTTACTCAAAACAAAAAGTAGATGTAATACATTTAAAAAATCTTGTGGTGAAATATATATTCTTATTGGGAATATATGGCGTATATGATCGTTTATTACAAAAACAAAAGAAATTTTTAAAAGTTGGCAAGGGATTTGCTTTCTTTATAGGAAACAAAGTTTCTTGTATTGAAAGCTAAACAATTTAAGAAACGAACGTGCATTTTTTGAGCCAAATACAGTTTTGCCATATTAGGAGTATGTCAATTATGTTGCAGCAAGCCGTGAAGGAGATGTTTGATCACTATGAATTGACCAGTCAACCGATGTACCGTCCAGAAGTACAAAAGGTCATTGATCAGCATCATTTAAAATATGTTTTGGCGCAATTTGTTGATATTCATGGTGCTGCCAAAACCAAGTCGGTCCCGATTTCGGGCTTAAAAGCGATTGAGAAAGACGGTGTCGGATTTGCAGGTTTTGCTATTTCTGGTATGGGAATGCAACCCCATGGTCCTGACTTTATGGTGAAAGGCGATTTATCTACTTTAACTCCAGTCCCTTGGCAACCGGGTTACGGACGGGTGGTCTGTGAAGGGTATGTGAATGGAAAGCCGCATCCATATGATTCACGTTATGTACTGCGCCAGCAAGTCGAGCGTCTAAAAGCTCAAGGCTGGACATTAAACACTGGGCTTGAGCCGAAATTTAGCCTGTTTCGTCGTGGCGAAGACGGCAAACTCAAAATGGTAGACGACTCCGATAATCTGGATAAACCTTGTTATGACTATAAAGGCTTGTCTCGTTCACGCGAATTTTTAGAACGATTAACTGAAGCTCTCATTCCTGTGGGTTTTGATATTTATCAGATCGATCATGAAGATGCCAACGGTCAGTTTGAAATCAACTATACCTATGCAGATGCCATGAAGTCGGCAGATATGTTTACCTTTTTCCGTATGGCTGCGGGTGAAATTGCCAACGATTTAGGCATGATTTGTTCATTTATGCCAAAACCTGACCCGAAGCGTGCAGGCAACGGCATGCATTTTCATTTGTCGATCGGCAGTGAAAAAAATAGCAATCTTTTTCATGATGCCAGTGATCCAAGTGGAATGGGTCTATCAAAAATGGCCTACCACTTTATTGCAGGTCTGCTTGAACATGGTCCGGCACTCTGTGCTTTTTGCGCACCAACGGTAAATTCTTATAAACGCCTCGTGGTGGGTCGTTCACTCTCTGGCGCGACATGGGCACCAGCCTTTATTGCATATGGCGGCAACAACCGCTCAGCCATGGTGCGTATTCCGTATGGTCGTATTGAGCTGCGCTTGCCCGATGCAGGCTGCAATCCTTATCTGGTGTCGGCTGCCATTATTGCAGCAGGACTTGACGGAATCGAACGCGAACTGATGCCACCACCGGCCTGTAATGAAAACCTATATAGCCTTGGGCTTGAAGAAATTGCAGCACGTGGCATTCAAACCTTACCGCAGTCGCTTAAAGAAGCCATTGATGCACTCAAAGCAGATCCACTGTTTGCACAGAAAATGGGATCTGAAATTGTGAACGAATTTATTGAACAAAAAAGCATGGAGTGGGTGGAATACTGCCGCCATGTGTCCGACTGGGAAATTCAGCGCTATACAGAGTTTTTCTAAAGCCTTAAACAACAAACAGATTAAAAATTAAATTTTGGAGACATCCTATGTGTGGAATCGTTGGTTTATATCTTAAAAATCCTGCGCTTGAATCCCAACTTGGCAAATTGTTTGAGCCAATGCTGCAAGCCATGACCGGTCGTGGTCCCGATAGCGCAGGATTTGCGATTTATGGTGATGAGGTTCAAGACGGCTGGGTCAAATTAACCTTGCAAACCACAGATGAAACGTTTAACTGGCAGGCATTTGCACAAAAGCTTCAAGCAAAATTATCTACAGGTTTTGACTGGTTTCAAAATGCAACTGCTGCCGTCGTAAAAGTTGAAGCAGATGAAGAAATAGTGCGTGCAGCAATCGATGAAATTGCCCCTGAACTAAAAATCATGAGTGTTGGACAAAGTATCGAAATTTTAAAAGGCATGGGCTTACCTGTCGAAATTTCTGAACGCTTTGGCCTTGCCAACATGAAAGGTAGCCACATTATCGGACATACCCGTATGGCCACTGAAAGTGCCGTAACCATGGAGGGAAGTCATCCATTTTCAACAGGTGCCGATTTATGTCTGGTTCACAACGGCTCGTTATCGAATCATGCACGTTTACGTCAAGAGTTAAAGCGTGAAGGTATTAGCTTTGAAACAGATAACGATACCGAAGTTGCAGCAGGTTATCTCACTTGGCGCTTACAGCAGGGCGATAATCTGGAGCGGGCGTTGAATCACGCACTCGATGATCTGGATGGTTTCTTTACCTTTGCGATTGGAACCCGTGATGGCTTTGCTGTTATTCGCGATCCGATTGCATGCAAACCTGCTGTACTGGCCGAAACCGAAGATTACGTTGCGATGGCCTCTGAGTATCAGGCATTGGCTTCTTTACCCAATATCGATCAAGCCAAAGTGTGGGAACCCGAACCAGCCACCTTGTATGTATGGGAGCGTTCGTCAGCCAAAACGAACGCAGCGGCATAAGTTAAACGGTTAAAAAATCAGGAGCAGCAATATGAACAGCACAGTATTGGCAGACAAAATTGAGCAAACACTTTTAAAAGATACTTACGATTTAAATCTAGATAGCGTACGCGATCTCAATCAGGCATTGCATAGCAAGGATCTGGTCAATGAAATTGCACATTGGACGGTTAAGAACCCTGCGGGTATACATAATATAGCGGTGGGGATTAAAGCTCCGATTTCGGTCACCATCGATGGTCATGCAGGATATTACTGTGCAGGCATGAATCAGGAAGCGGATATTGTCGTAAATGGTAACGTTGGGGTAGGCGTTGCAGAAAACATGATGTCCGGCTCTGTGCGTATCAAGGGCAATGCCTCTCAGGCTGCGGGTGCAACTGCACATGGAGGATTGCTGGTGATTGAAGGGGATGCAGGCGCACGCTGTGGTATTTCTATGAAAGGTGTAGATATTGTCGTGGGAGGCAATATCGGTCATATGAGCTGTTTTATGGGGCAAGCGGGCCGTTTGGTCGTCTGTGGTGATGCAGGTGATGCACTGGGCGACTCTCTTTATGAAACCCGTATTTATGTGAAAGGAGCCGTAAAATCTTTAGGTTCAGACTGCATTGAAAAAGAAATGCGTGCTGAACATCTTGCCGAATTGGCGGAGCTGCTGGCCAAAGCTGGTTTTAACGAATCCCCAACCTCGTTTAAACGCTATGGCTCAGCCCGCCAACTTTATAACTTCAAAGTAGACAATGCATCTGCTTACTAAGATCAAACGTAGATCGGAGAAATAACCATGACACAATCAGCTACTCAATTTGAACCAGTACTACGTGAATCGGCTACGTTTGATCGTTTGACCATTCAGGAAATTCAACGTGCTGCCGCGACCGGAATCTATGATATTCGCGGTGGTGGTACCAAACGTCATCTGCCACATTTTGATGATTTATTATTGCTGGGTGCGAGTATGTCTCGTTATCCGCTAGAAGGGTATCGAGAAAAATGTGGTACCGATGTGGTTTTAGGCACACGCTTTGCCAAAAAACCGATTCATCTGAAAATTCCTGTGACCATTGCAGGAATGAGCTTCGGTGCGTTATCTGCCAATGCCAAGGAATCTTTAGGCCGTGGCGCGAGTATGGTCGGTACGTCTACTACCACAGGTGATGGCGGGATGACCCCCGAAGAGCGTGGGCATTCCGAAACGCTGGTATATCAATACTTGCCATCGCGCTATGGTATGAACCCAGACGATTTACGTAAAGCCGATGCCATTGAGATTGTCTTGGGGCAAGGGGCCAAACCCGGGGGTGGCGGTATGCTGCTCGGAATGAAAGTGACAGAGCGTGTGGCGGGAATGCGCACTTTGCCTGTCGGCGTCGATCAACGAAGCGCCTGCCGACATCCAGACTGGACTGGACCAGATGATTTGGCCATCAAAATTGCCGAAATCCGCGAGATCACAGACTGGGAAAAACCGATTTATGTCAAAATTGGAGCAAGTCGTCCTTATTATGATGTCAAGCTTGCAGTTAAGGCAGGTGCAGATGTGATTGTACTCGATGGCATGCAAGGCGGAACAGCCGCGACTCAAGAAGTGTTTATTGAGCATGTGGGAATTCCGATTTTATCTGCCATTCCCCAAGCGATTCAGGCTCTACAGGAAATGGGCATGCACCGTAAAGTACAACTGATTGTCTCTGGCGGTATCCGCACTGGTGCAGATGTGGCAAAAGCGATGGCACTCGGTGCCGATGCAGTCGCAATTGGTACTGCTGCCTTGATTGCTTTGGGGGATAACCATCCACGCCTTGATGATGAGCTAAAAAAAATCGGTTCGGCATCAGGCTATTATGACGATTGGCAAAATGGCCGTGACCCTGCCGGAATTACCACCCAAGATCCAGAACTTGCTAATCGTCTAGATCCAATTGAGGGTGGTCGACATTTAGCCAATTACTTGCGCGTATTGGTTTTGGAAGCTCAAACCATGGCGCGTGCTTGTGGTAAATCACATCTACATAACCTCGATCCAGAAGATCTAGTTGCTCTAACAGTAGAAGCCGCTGCCATGGCACGTGTGCCATTGGCTGGAACCAATTGGGTACCGGGGCAACTCCAATATTAAGTATCGACCTTGTGAGCGTTATTTGAGCATAAAGCACCTAAAAAGGGTGCTTTACGTGTCGGGTGTTAATTCATTTAAAAATAGAAAAGAACAGGATAATTCAGATATGATGCTAATCCTTAAGTCACATCGTGGTGTACGGGTTTAGCTAATGAACTTTAAAAGTATTGAAAATTTTTATTGGGTGGCCCGTTTAAATAGTTTTAATAAGGCCGCAGTTAAACTTAATACCACACAACCTGCGGTGTCTCAGCGTTTAAATACCTTTGAGCAAGAACTTGGAGTCAAGCTTTTAGAGCGGACATCACGCAGCTTGCAATTGACCGAAAAAGGCCAAATCGTTTACGCCTACGCAGAAAAATATATACAACTCAATCATGAGCTACTCAAAGCATTGTCTGAAAAAACGGCACTTCAGGCCACCATTCGCTTGGGTGTTGCAGAAACGATTGTACACACTTGGCTGGTCGATTTTATCGAGCAAGTGCAACAAGAGTATCCTGCTGTAACTTTCGATATTGTGATTAATATTACCCCCATGCTCAAACAAGCGGTTGAAGCGGGTGAACTGGATATGGCGTTTTTACTTGAATCAAGCTGTAATTTTGATTGTGTAGAAATACCACTATGTCAGTTTCAACACAGTTTTTTAATTGCACCACGTTTCCACAAACGCTTTTTAGAGCGTCAGCTTACTCTCAAGGATGTGTCTAATAGCACCATTTTGACTTATCCCAAAATGACCTATCCCTATATGGATTTAAAAAATCAGCTGATGCAGCACGGCTTAAAAGAACCTAAAACCATTACCAGTTACTCCTTAGCCACTTTAATTAAAATGACCGAAGAAGGTATGGGAATTGGGATTATTCCACATTTATCGGTGATTCACGAACTACGTGAAAAACGGTTACAGATTTTGCCCTCTGAGTTGGTATTAAAGCCATTTCGTTTTTCGTGTGTGTATATTGCGGGTAAAGATGATCTGGTAAAACAAAGTTTATCGAAAATTGCCCAGCAGATTGCACAGCACTCACTACGTAAGCTCAATAACCAGTTTAATGGCGATGATTATCGTTAAATACATGCTCAACCGCTCTGCATTTGATTAAGATGAGTTCTTAAATGAGCTCATTTGGATGTGTCCAGATCAGCGCAAGAAAGTGCGTCATATAAGTGCAGTATGCACCATTAAAGTACTGATTTTTAATATTTATTTTTTTAGATATAACCGTAGCTAATCGATATCGATAAGCAAAGATTATTAATCATTTTTAAGTCAAAAAAACCATATAAATGAATAAGTTATTTTTTATCTTTCGTACTGTGTAAATATTGTTCCAATCCTGTCTGCTGTGTTTAAGTAAATAAGCGCCAATATTAGTGAAGAAACTAAAATCTGTTTCTTGCTCAGGGCAACGTGATTCCTCCTCAGGCTAAGCAAAGAGCGAATAAATTTTATGGACAAAAAGACATTTTTTAGTGAACGGCAGTGGGCGATTGTTGCCTCGATTTTCTTAATGGCAACATCAGCCATGGGGCCGGGTTTTCTTACCCAAACTGCAACATTTACCGTCAAAATGGGCGCTGCATTCGGGTTTGGTATTTTACTCTCGATTATTATTGATTATGTGGTACAGCAAAATATCTGGCGCGTGGTCACACTAACACAAAAGCGTGCTCCAGACATTGCCAATATTGCGTTGCCCGGAAGTGGCTATGTACTTGCAGTGCTGGTTATTTTTGGAGGATTCTTTTTTAATATCGGTAATATTGCCGGGGCGGCGCTCGGATTAAATGCCTTGTTTGGACTCGATACCAAATGGGGCGGCGTCATTAGTGGTGCTATGGCAATTATGATTTTTGCATCGCGTAAAGCCAGTTTGGTGGTCGATAAGAGCATGATCATTCTGGGTATTTTAAAAATCGCGATTATTGTCGTGGTGGCTTTTATTGTGGCACCGCCAATGGCCGATGCATTTCATCAAACGATTTTGCCAAGCCATGTCGACTTTGCCAGTATTACTACCATTGTAGGCGGAACAGTCGGGGGCTACATCTGCTATGCGGGTGCACATCGATTGCTCGATAAAGGTGCCGTGGGTCCTGAGCACATTGCAGAAGTCTCACGTGCTGCAACCAAAGGCATTGTGGTGGTTGGCGTAATGCGCTATGTACTGTTCTTGGCGATTTTAGGTGTAGTGGTCAGTGGCGCAACCATTGATTTGGCATCGCACAATGCCAACCCAGCTGCTCAAGCCTTTCAATATGCTGCCGGTGAATTCGGATTTAAACTGTTTGGCCTTATTTTTTGGGCAGCCGGTATCAGTAGTTCAATTGGTGCAGCTTACACTTCAGTTTCGTTCTTTACGGCATTTAAAAAAGACCTTGATCTCAAGCAGCGTAACTTTTGTACCATTATTTTTATTGCGCTTGCATTGTTGCTCTATGTCTTGATTGGCGCAACGCCAGCGAGCCTATTGGTATTTGTCGGCGGTTTAAACGGTCTGGTTCTACCGATTGGTCTGACTATCTTTGTATATGTTGCCGCATGCCGTAAAGATATGCTCGGCGGCTACAACTACCCAATGTGGCTGACCGTTTTAGGCGTACTGACCTGCTTGCTTACGTGGTACATGGGTTATGTATCGTTTAACACGATTTTTAATTACCTCAAAACTCTATAGGACATTCCCATATGCGTATCGATTTGAATAGTGATTTAGGTGAAAGCTACGGATCTTGGAGCATGGGGAATGATGCACAGATTCTACCCATTGTCAGCAGCGCCAATATTGCCTGTGGTTTCCATGCCGGTGATCCGCTGGGTA
The DNA here is from genome assembly GCA_913777945.1 of uncultured Acinetobacter sp. Classification (GTDB taxonomy): domain Bacteria; phylum Pseudomonadota; class Gammaproteobacteria; order Pseudomonadales; family Moraxellaceae; genus Acinetobacter. The sequence goes on from CAJYTY010000008.1 coordinate 316,318, forward strand.
TTTTTAATACCCTGAAACAGGCAGCACAGTTACAGGTGACGGTCGGGGCACATGTGTCTTATCCAGATCTGGTCGGTTTCGGGCGCCGTAATATGCAGCTTTCTTACGATGAACTCATGACTGATGTGATGTATCAGATTGCGGCCTTGCAAGGTTTAGCCAAAGCTGCAGGCACCGAAGTGAAATATGTAAAGCCACATGGCGCGCTGTACAACACCATTGCCACAGATCTGGAGCAGGCCAGAGCCGTAATTGATGCAATCAAAAAGATGGATTCAGACCTGACGTTGGTGGCACTTGCTGGTTCAAGCTTGATTAAATATGCCCAGCAGCAAGGCCTTCAGGTGGTGGCCGAAGCCTTTGCAGACCGTGCGTACAATGCTGATGGATCATTGGTATCGCGTCGGTTGCCTGGCGCGGTGCTACATGATGCCGACTTTGTGGCACAACGTGTAGTGACTATGCTCAAAGAAGGAGGTGTTGTCTCAATTGATGGTCAATTTACACCAATCGATGCACAGAGTATTTGCTTGCACGGCGATACCGAGGGCGCATTGTTGATGGCAGCAGCCATACGTGAGGCCTTGATTCAAGAGGGTATCGAGATCCGCTCATTTTGTGAGGGCACTTAAATGAATCAGCTACAATTTGCCCATGGTGAAGCGCTTTATGCTGCAAAGCAAGCACGCTACGACATTCGTAATGGCTTTGACCTCCCGACGGCTGGCTTGGCGGCGGGCCTAACGCAGGTCAACATGATTTCGGTTCCCAAGGCATGGGCCTATGACTTTTTACTGTATAGCCAGCGCAATCCACAAAGCTGCCCTGTACTTGATGTAATTGAAGCTGGCCAGTTTCAAAGCAAACTCATTCAAGAATCTGGCCATGATATCCGCACCGACTTTCCGCGGTATCGTATTTGGGAACACGGTCAATGTACCGATGAAGTTACCGATGCCACTTCCATCTGGAATCAGCACAACGACTTGGTGACGTTTTTAATTGGATGTAGTTTCTCCTTCGAAACAGCTCTGATAGAGGCTGGTATTGAAGTCCGTCATATTCAAGACCAACGAAATGTTCCGATGTACCTCACCGATATTCAATGTGTTCCCGCAGGACGAATTTCAGGTCGACTGGTCGTCTCTATGCGTCCAATTAAAGCATCACAAGTGAGTCAGGCCGTACAAATTACTGCAAAAATGCCCAATGTTCATGGGGCGCCAGTGCATATTGGCCACCCAGAAAGCTTGGGAATTTCAGATCTGAACTGTCCAGATTTTGGCGATGCACCTCGCATATTAAACGATGAAATTCCGGTCTTTTGGGCATGCGGCGTGACGCCACAAGCTGCTGTCATGCAATCAAAAATTCCGTTTGCGATCAGTCACGCGCCGGGACATATGCTGATCACCGATGTGCCAGATCGGGCATGGATGCGCTAAGGATAAGGAGAACTTCGAGATGCGATTTCTATCTGTAAATAGCGACAGTTTTCTAATCGAACTGGGTGATTTACAACACACCATGCAGTTGTATCGACATTTGCGAGACGCCGCGCATCCGCATATACGTGAAATGGTACCTGCCGCAGCGACCATTTTAGTGTATTTCAATCCGCTTCAAATCACTGCCAAAGCACTCATCCATTGGATTAAAGCACAAAAACCAAGTGCCGATATGCAGTCAAATCATCGTCATATCGAGATAGAAGTTTGCTATGACGGGCCTGATTTACCACATGTGGCTGAACTGCTCAACTTATCAGTAAAAGAAGTGATTGAGCGGCATACTCAAGCGCCGTGGCAGGTCGCATTTATTGGTTTTGCACCCGGCTTTGGTTATTTAAGCCGTGCAGACCAGCCCTTTGGTAGCGTACCGCGACTGGATTCACCACGTAAAAAAATCCAATCCGGTTCGGTGGCACTGGCAGGTGAATATTCTGGGATTTATCCCAAGGATAGTCCTGGCGGTTGGCAACTCATTGGGCAAACCACCTGCAAAATGTGGGATCTGACACGCGAGCATCCGGCATTATTACTGCCCGGCGATCAGGTCCGTTTTATCGATGTGACGCATCGGCCAACCCGTGTGGCTGTACATGATGTGAAGCTTAAAACGGCTGATGTCGCACAGTCTGAGCTTTCGCCTGTTTTAGAGGTATTACAGGCAGGCCTGCAAACCCTGATTCAAGACGAAGGCCGCAAGCACGTCGCCGCCATGGGCGTAGGCGCGGCAGGCGCCATGGACCGCGCTGCTTATCATTTGGCTAATCAGATTGTGGGTAATCGCCCAGATGCGGCGGCACTTGAGGTGCTCAACGGTGGAGTAAAATTCAAAGTATTAGCACCCACTGTTGTCGCTGTGACAGGGGCACAGAGCAATATTTGGGTGATTGATCGAAATGCGGTACGTAGTCGTGTTTCTGGTTATACCGCATTGGCACTTGATCCAGAAGACATGCTTCAGATCGATCCACCACAGGCTGGAATACGCAACTATCTTGCCGTGCGTGGTGGCGTTGCCACTGCACACGTATTAGGAAGCGCAAGTTACGATACTTTGGCTGAGTTAGGGCCAGCCCCTTTACAGGTACATGACCTGATCTGTGTGGGTAACGCTGCTGTAAGTGCGGTTGAACTTTATGCGCAGGCACCAGAGCAGCTAGCGAAAGTCGGTGAAGTTATCGAAATCGATGTGGTTTTAGGGCCACGCACCGACTGGTTTGAACCGGAAAGTATTCAGCAGTTTTTTAAGCAGCAGTGGCAGGTCACACACGAAAGCAACCGCGTGGGATTACGTTTAAAGGCACCACATGGATTAAAGCGACAGATTCAGCAAGAGCTACCCAGCGAGGGAACCTGTACAGGTGCTTTACAAATCCCGCCCAATGGTCAGCCCGTTTTGTTTATGAATGATCACCCTCTGACTGGCGGTTATCCGGTATTGGCGGCTGTTGCCACACACGATCTGAATAAAGTTGCGCAAATTCCGCCGGGTGCTTTCATTCAGTTTCGCCAATTTACACATGTTTTAGATTTGGACGCCGAGTAAATAGATAATGGACAAACAACATAAAATTTTAATTGCCAACCGTGGTGAGATTGCAGTACGTGTCATTCAGGCATGTAAAGATTTAAACATTCCATCTATTGCGGTGTATGCCGATGATGATATTGACAGTTTGCATGTTCAATATGCCGATGAGGCATGGGCATTGTCTGGCGTTACCGCCAAAGAGACTTACCTGAATATTCCGCGTTTGATTGAAATTGCACAAAATGCGCAGGCTACCATGATTCATCCCGGCTATGGCTTTTTATCTGAGCGTGCCGAATTTGCGCAGGCTGTGTTAGATGCCGGCCTGATCTGGATTGGGCCTTCGCCAGAAAGTATTGAAAAGTTAGGCGACAAGATCGAAGCCAGAAAAATTGCGGCATCGGTGGGTGCTCCGTTGGTTCATGGTACAGCTCAGCCCTTAAACAATGCCCAAGAGGCACTTGAATTTGCTCAAACCTATGGCTTACCTATGGCCATTAAGGCCGCATTTGGTGGCGGTGGCCGTGGTTTGAAAGTGGCATGGCAGCTCGAAGAAGTTGAAGCGTTGTATGAGTCTGCGGTACGTGAAGCCATTGCTGCATTTGGTCGTGGTGAATGTTTTGTCGAGCAATATCTGGATAAACCCCGTCATCTGGAAGCGCAGATTATCGCCGATCAGCATGGTCATGTCGTGGTGGTGGGAACCCGTGATTGTTCATTACAGCGACGCAATCAAAAACTGGTGGAGGAGGCACCTGCACCGTTTATCGATGAACATATACATCAACAAATTCTTAGCTCATCGACCAATATTTGCCGAGCTGCACAATATGTGGGTGCGGGAACGGTCGAATATTTACTGAGTCGAGATGGCAAATTATCTTTCTTGGAAGTAAACACCCGCTTACAGGTTGAACATCCAGTCACGGAAATGACCTCAGGCATCGATCTGGTTTGTGAACAAATCCAGATTGCATTGGGTCGGCCTTTAAGTATTCAAGACACCCCACAGCCTCAAGGTCATGCAATCGAGTTTCGAATTAATGCTGAAGATCCGGCGCGCGGCTTTATTCCAGCTTTTGGGCGTATCGAAAAATTTACCGCACCTTTTGGTCTGGGGGTGCGTCTCGATACTGGTGTACTCTCGGGCAGTTTGGTGTCTAGTCATTTCGACTCACTGATGGCCAAGCTGATTGTATACGGCCCAACCCGAGAGATTGCATTGCAGCGAGCCCGACGAGCACTTGCGACTTTTGAAATTGAAGGCGTTGCATCGGTATTGCCATTTCATCGAGCAGTACTGACACAACCGGATTTCACTGAAAATTTTCAGGCGCATACGCGCTGGATTGAACAGGACTTTCAGCATAACTTTGATGTTACACCGCGCAGTTCGCTGAGTAGTCAAAGTGGTGTACAGCATTTTATGTTGGAAATTGACGGTAAGTTACACCGCGTGGGCTTACCGGTTGGCGTGTTTAGCGGCTTTGCAGCCCAGTCTCAACCGAGTCGTGAAAATCTAGTTGAACAAAGCAGCAGCCCAAATGATGTGATTGCACCGATTAATGGGGTCATTACTACATGGAAAGTTGTAGAAGGTGCGCAGGTTGCAAAAGGTGAGGTGATTGCGATTATGGAAGCCATGAAAATGGAGATTCAAGTAACGGCACATCAAGCTGGTACACTGCAACATCTGGCTCAAACTGGAAAAACCTTGAAGGCAGATGAAAAGATCGCGGAAATCATCGCGACTTCTTAAAACGCTGTCTTTTAAATAGCCGATGTGATTATTTAAACACTCGGGAGATGCGATAGGCAGCCCCCGAGTATCGAGATTTAGTCAATCAGTTCAATGGCAATAGCGGTGGCTTCTCCGCCACCAATACACAGCGCCGCAACACCTTTACGCTTGTTCAGACGTTTGAGTGCATGAATTAGCGTTACAATAATACGTGAGCCGGAAGATCCAAGTGGATGCCCCAAGGCGCAGGCACCACCATGAATATTGACTTTTTCAGGATCAAGCGCAAAGGCATCAATGGCTGCCATGGTGACCATCGCAAAAGCTTCATTGATCTCCCAAAGGTCGACTTCCTCAGCCGACCAACCGACTTTTTTCAGTAACTTTTCAATTGCACCCACTGGTGCGATCGTAAACTCTTCAGGGCGCTGTGAATTCGAGACGTAAGCCTTAATTTCGGCCAATTGAGGCAACTGACGCGTTTTGGCTTCTTGTTCGGACACAATCAGCAGTGCAGAGGCGCCATCACTAATTGAACTAGAATTGGCGGCAGTCACTGTTCCATCTTTGGCAAAAGCTGGTTTTAAGCTTGGTATTTTGTCAATTTTGGCATTGCCCGGATTTTCATCATGTACAACGGTGATGTCACCTTTACGTGTTTGAACAGTCACAGGCGTAATTTCAGCGTCAAAATATCCTTCGGCAATGGCTGTTTGTGCCCGCGTTAAAGACCGAATGGCAAAGGCATCCATGGCTTCACGGGTGTAGTTTTTCTGATCGGCCATTTCCTGCGCATAAGAACCCATCGCGCGGCCAGTGTAGGCATCTTCAAGACCATCTAAAAACATATGATCGAGTACCTGACCATGGCCCATACGATAGCCCGAACGCGCTTTAGGCAACAGATATGGCGCATTGGTCATCGATTCCATACCACCCACTACCGCAATCGAAATACTGCCGGCTTGAATGGCGTCGGCTGCAAACATTGCAGCTTTCATACCTGAACCACAGACTTTATTAATGGTGGTTGCACCCACATGATCGGGCAGTCCGGCTTTACGCATCGCCTGTCGTGCAGGGCCTTGTTTTAATCCGGCAGGTAGCACGCAGCCCATAATTACTTCATCAATATCATCGACTGGAAGCTGAGTCTGTTCAACCACGCGTCGAATAACCACGGCACCTAAATCGGGGGCCTGCAAATCGGAGAGACTGCCTTGAAAACTTCCCATCGGGGTTCGAGTGGCTGCGGCAATGATGACTTTTAACATGTTCAATTCCTTCTTTTGGGGTTTGACAGATCGCCATCAAACCCATCATGAAAATTTAAAATACGGGAGGGCTGTAGGTCAGGGTTTTGCCCAAGATCCAAAGTAAAAACATCACCAAAGGCAAATGTACCACCAGTTGAGTCACGGTAAATCCAATCACGTCTTTGGCTTTGAGTTTCAAGATTCCCAACATGGGCAGCATAAAAAATGGATTGATTAAGTTTGGTAAAGCCTCTGCTGCATTGTAGATTTGTACCGACCAACCTAAATGGTACTTTAAGTCGATCGCAGCCTGCATGACATACGGCGCTTCAATGATCCATTTGCCGCCACCAGAGGGTACAAAAAATCCCAAAATAGCCGAGTAGATTCCCATCACCACAGCAAAGGTGTCATGCGAGGCAATCGAGACAAAAAACTCGGCAATATAATGCGACAATGAAAAATCTTGCGCATTCACTGCTTGGGTCATAATAAAGGCAATACTGCCGTAAAGCGGAAATTGAATCAGTACACCCGAAACCGCAGGTACAGCTTTACTCACGGCATTTAAAAAGTTGCGTGGTGTGCGATGCAGAGCAAGGCCGAGCATCAGAAAAATAAAGTTGTAGGTGTTCAGGCTGGAAATGGCAATAATCGGATTGTTTTTAGAAAACTCAAGAGCCATCCAGATTAAGCCGAGTACCACCACCAAAATGGTTAAGATTGGAGAGTTTTCAAGCCAGTCTCCCGGACGATTAGACTTCTCCTCGACTTTTTCATCTTCGTCAAAATCAAGCTGGAAATCTTGCATCGTTTTGACGTTTTGCCCTTTTGGCGCCGACCAGTAGGCAATCACGATCGAAACAATCACCAGTACCAGTGTCATGACTAAAGATTGCCACAAAAAAATGGTTTCGGTAAATGGAATAACGCCGGTTAGATTATAAATCGACTCTGGCAGACTGGCCTTGTTGGCTTGAAGCTGTGCGGCAGATGAGCTAATTCCCAATGCCCATGTGGCGCCCATCCCAATGATTGCAGCAGCCGCAGCAGCGCGATAATCCATATTGAGTTCTTTACGTTTGGCCAGTGCAATCACCAGTAAGGCCGTCAAAATGGTACTGATCGCCCAGTTGACCAACGACACCAGTAAGCTCACTGTCGCGACCAGCACAATTGCACTACGGCCCGAATGTGGAATTCGGGCCATTTTATGAATCAGTTTTTTAATCGGTGCCGACACCGACACCACATAACCGACAATAATCAGCATGGTCATTTGCAGCGTAAAGGGAATCAGGCTCCAAAAACCGTTTCCAAAAGCACCAGCCACATCTTTAACTGGTGCACCAATAAAGATGGCAGCCACTGAGACAATAATCACGCCCATTAAGGCAAAAATGTAGGAATCGGGGAACCATTTTTCAGACCAGTTACTGACTTTTAGCGCAAAACGCTCCAATAAAGCGGGTTGTTTATCCATAATCAACATCCATTTTGTCGTTTTAGATAGATACACCGAATCGGCATAAGGCTGCGGATTCGGTTTTTTATTTTAAAATTCCGTCATGGAACCGGTTTTTTATCATCAGCAACATTGCTTAAGCGGGTGCTGTATTGCGTAGTGTTACACCTGTTGCGGCCTGAATGTCTTCGAAACGAACACCGTCGGCCAGTTCAATCAGTTCAATCCCACCGTCGACTACATCCATTACACCCATATCGGTGATAATACGATGCACGACGCGCTGACCTGTGAGTGGCAAGTTGCAGTTTGGCACTATTTTAGGTGAACCATCTTTTGCGCAGTGCTCCATCAGCACCACAACACGCTGTACACCGACCACCAAATCCATGGCACCACCCATACCTTTGACTTTTTTGCCGGGAATCATCCAGTTCGCTAAATCGCCTTGCTCAGAAACTTCCATCGCGCCCAGAATAGCGATATTCACATGACCACCTCGAATCATGCCGAAGGATTCACTGCTCGAAAAAAACGCTGCGCCGGATCGGGCAGTCACGGTTTGTTTACCTGCATTGATTAAATCGGCATCGACGCTGTCTTCTGTTGGAAACTCACCAATACCGAGTAAGCCATTTTCCGATTGCAACCAGACTTCAATATCTTCTGGAATATAATTGGCCACCAAAGTGGGCAAACCAATGCCTAAATTTACATAAAATCCGTCTTGTAACTCTTTTGCGGCACGTTGTGCCATTTGCTCGCGGGTCCATGCCATGATTATGCTTCCTGTGCTTTTAGGGTTTTTTGTTCAATCCGCTTTTGCGGGGTCGCATTGAGCACCACGCGATTGACAAAAATACCGGCCAAATGGATGTCATCTGGATCTAATGTACCAGTCTCGACAATTTCCTCGACTTCGGCGACGGTGATTTTGCCAGCCATTGCACATTCGGGATTGAAGTTTCGAGCCGTTTTACGAAAGATTAGGTTGCCGGCTTTATCGGCCTTGTAGGCTTTCACCAGTGCGATATCGGCAGTGAGAGATGACTCTAAAATATAAGTTTTGCCGTCAAATTCTCGTTGCTCTTTACCTTCTGCAATGAGCGTACCGACACCGGTTTGGGTATAAAATGCAGGAATGCCTGAGCCACCGGCACGTAATTTTTCGGCCAGCGTGCCTTGAGGGGTGAGTTCGACCTCAAGTTCACCATTGAGATACTGACGTTCGAACTCTTTATTTTCACCCACATACGAAGAAATCATTTTTTTGATTTGACGGGTTTGCAGTAATAACCCTAAGCCAAAATCGTCGACACCCGCATTGTTGGAAATACAGGTGAGGTGCTTCACTTGCGTATCTTTGAGCGCATTGATTAATGCTTCTGGTATGCCACATAAACCAAAACCACCAACTGCAATGGTTTGATGATCTTTGACGATGTCCTGAAGTGCATCGGCTGCACTTGAATAAACTTTATTCATTGTCTTTACTCATAATCCCTTGTTTTTAGTTTTAGCATTTGCAACTTGCTTAAAGAAGTTGAAAATTTTAAAGGTTTAATGAGGAAAACTTATTAATGATGCTGATTTAACAATCAAAGACAATGCGATAACGACAATCGCAAATCAAAGGACAAAGCTGAATCCATCATAAAAAGCCCATCATCAGGCGCTTTTTAAAATCGAGGCATAAGAAAAACGTGTGAGCGCTTCAATAAACTGTAACGAGACATTGGAGAGTTCACCATCTTTTTTATAGACAATCCCGACCGCCTGATGAACATCGCTGTTTTCGATTTCAAGCAAGACATTGTGTTCTTTATCGATAAAATTTTGAAAATGACGCGGAATGGCACTGACTCCTATATCGAGTGCGACCAAACTTGAGAGGGTACTGATTTGATGGCACTCAACTTTCAAATCTAAAATTAAGCCGTGTTGTTGTGCATTTTGTTCGAGCAGATGCCGCACAATCGATGGATGTTGTAGCGTCACAAACGGGCAGGCATATAATTCAGGCCAATGCACGCTATTTTGCTGAGCCAATAGATGATGCTTAGGCACAAGTGCCAAAAAGTCTTCATCGAAGAGTGGTTTAAATTCAAGCTGTTCGTTCATCACAGGCTCAAAACAAATACCCAGTTCGAATATACCATCCAGAACATTTTCAATAATTCGTTCGTTGGGAATATCGTGAATGGAAAAACTGAGATTCGGATGTTCACTGGAAAAAATCTTGATCACCTCAGGCAAAATAGCGTGGGTCACAAAGGGCATAGAGGCGATGCTGAGTGTGCCACGGTGTAATTTAAAACGCTGTTTGACGTCTTTTTCCATGTCTTCCCAGTTGGCCAGCAATTTACGTGCAAATGGAATCAAGGAGAGGCCTTCTTGGGTCAGCTCGACACGTCGGGTATTGCGCTTAAACAGCTTTCCGCCCAGTTCTTCTTCGAGAGATTTAATGCTTAAGCTCAATGCAGACTGACTCAAATGTAGCTCAGTTGAGGCACTAGCGTAATTCAACGTTCTTGCGAGTACCAAAAATGCTTTCAGTTGCTTGAGGGTCATGCGAGGTCATCCTGATCGATTTTTTGATTTTTGTTATGTAATTATATGGAATTTATCAAGTTTTATGCGGTTATTTTTGTAAAAACAGTGTGTCGTGCTGATCCGTTTTAAGGGATCTAAAACGTTAAGATTTTTTTGAAATAGATTCATATTAAAATAATGCGACATTTATTTATTAAAATGATTAATGAGTTTTTTAAAATAAACAATTTGTTTTATAAATAAATGGGGATATTGTTTCTTATAATATTAAAACTATGATTTTTAATGATATAAATTTATTTATTAATAAATTAAAATTAATCTTCTTGTATTTTTTCTTTTTGTTGATATTTTAAAAAATTAAAGCGGTTTTATATTTTAATGATTGCTTTTTATTTTAAGCAATTGTGTCGAGACAAGGATGAGGTCGGCCAAAACCCACGTTTAGGCAAGATATGGGGGCTGTACCTGAGATGTATTCTTGGTAATGGAGTAAAAGAATATGTGGGAATTATTTGTCATTTTGCTGTCGTTAGGGCTGCTGATGTATACAGCCTATCGCGGTTTCTCAGTCATTTTAATGGCACCGCTATGTGCCTTATTAGCGGTGATGCTGATCAATCCAGCCAATGTTTTACCATTTTATTCGGGTGTATTTATGCCCAAGATGGTTAATTTTATTAAAGATTACTTTTTAGTATTTTTGCTTGGTGCAATTTTCGGAAAAGTGGTCGAAATGTCTGGTATTGCAGAGTCGATTGCCAAAACCATTGTGAACTTGATTGGGGCCAAAAAAGCCATTTTGACGGTGGTATTACTCGGTGCAATTCTGACCTACAGCGGTGTGAGCTTGTTTGTGGCAGTATTTGCGATTTATCCGTTTGCCAATCAGTTATTTCAGCAGGCCAATATTCCAAAGCGTCTGATTCCGGGGACCATTGCACTCGGTGCATTTACGTTTACCATGGATGCATTGCCTGGAACGCCCCAAATTCAAAACGTAATTCCAACCACATTTTTTGGAACCAATATTTATGCCGCGCCATTCTTGGGCATTATCGGGGCAATTTTTGTATTGTGCATGGGTTTGGCTTATCTGGAGTGGCGTCGCCGTGTGGCTGCAAAAGCAGGTGAAGGCTATGCCGGTTTTGATCAAGCAGATCTAGTGGCGGCGAGCACCGTGGTCGATGCTAAAAATAATGGCTCGGCTGGGCGTCAATTATTGGCATTTGTCCCCCTGATTTTGGTTGCAGTCATGAACAAGTATTTGTCGGGTGCCATCAAAACATGGTATCCCAACGGATTCGATTTCAATGCGATTGGCCTTGCAAATTACACGGTCGATGTTGCAAAAACCGGTGCCATCTGGGCTGTTGGTCTGGCACTCATCGTCGGGATTATCGCGGCCGTTCTGTTTGATTATCAACGCGTAGTGAGTCAGTTTAAAGAGGGGGTTAATGCCAGTATCGGTGGGTCTTTGCTTGCGGTCATGAATACCGCATCGGAGTACGGATTCGGTGCCATTATTGCAGCCTTGCCGGGTTTTGCATTAATTAGCCATGCCTTGAGTAATACCTTTACCAATCCATTGGTCAATGGCGCGATTACCACCACCACGCTGGCCGGGATTACCGGATCTGCATCGGGTGGTATGAGTATTGCGCTCAGTGCCATGGCCGAACAATACAACGCTGCGATCTTGGCTGCGGGCATACCGCCTGAAGTGATGCACCGCGTGGTAGCCATGGCATCGGGTGGTATGGATACGTTACCGCATAATGGCGCTGTCATTACCTTGTTGGCCGTGACGGGATTAACACATAAGCAATCGTATAAAGATATTTTTGCAGTCACGATAATCAAAACCATGGCCGTATTTGTGGTGATTGCCGCATTTACATGGTTCGGTATTGTCTAACTCATATTAAAGGTGTACACGCGCAATCGTTATGCGTTGTACACCACTTACCGCATGAAAAATAGGAGAGCGCAAGTGACTCAACAACTCGAAGCAAAAGTTGCGTTTATTACAGGTTCTGCCAGTGGTATAGGGCTGGAAATTGCAAAGAAATTTGCCCAAGAAGGCGCAAAAGTCGTTATATCAGATGTCAATGTACAAAAGTGTGATGAGGCTGTGCAACAGCTTAAAAATGAAGGATTTGAAGCACTGGCTGCACCTTGTGACGTTACCGACGAAGCCGCATTCCAAGCTGCGCTGCAACAGACCAAAAGCGAGTTTGGAACCATTGATATCTTGATTAACAATGCTGGCTTTCAGCATGTTGCGGCCATTGAAGACTTCCCAACCGATGTGTTTCAAAAGCTGGTTGGGGTCATGCTGACGGGTGCTTTTATCGGAATCAAGCATGTTTTCCCGATCATGAAAGCGCAGCAATCGGGGCGCATTATCAATATGGCGTCTATTAATGGTGTGATTGGTTTTGCAGGTAAAGCGGGCTACAACAGTGCCAAACACGGCGTGATCGGGCTGACGAAAGTCGCTGCGCTGGAAGCTGCCAAAGAGGGTATTACGGTAAATGCTTTATGCCCGGGCTATGTCGACACGCCACTGGTACGAGGGCAAATTGCCGATCTGGCCAAAAACCGAAATGTAAGTGAATCCACTGCACTTGAAGATGTGATTTTGGCAATGGTGCCGCAAAAGCGCTTACTGTCTGTTGAAGAAATTGCCAATTACGCGATTTTCCTGTGTAGCGATAAAGCCGCAGGCGTGACGGGTCAGGCGGTGCTCATTGATGGTGGTTACACTGCACAATAATCACTTGCAATAAAAAAGACGGTACAAGTACCGTCTTTTTTATTGCGTTGATTTTAATTGTGAGTTGCCGCCATGCCAGACGCGATCGAGAGCATTAAGCCAGTTATCTAAACATAATTTATGTTGCATTTCCTTTGAGTAACCACGCGTCTCGAAGGCCTGTTGTAAGGCAGTCAAGCCCCTAACATCTTGAAGCTGATCCGAAATAAATCCGCCATCGAAATCTGAACCTAAAGCCACATGGTCTTCGCCCAGATGCTGCATCAAATACTCAATATGATCCAGAATGATATCTAACGATGTTGCCTTGTTACGCTGTCCATCAGATCGTAAAAAAGCCGTATCAAAATTTACACCCACACAGCCGCGGCTTGTTTTGATTGCATTAAGCTGATGGTCGGTCAGATTACGTGCTTGCGGACAGAGCTGATGTGCATTGGAATGCGTGGCAATCAGGGGTAACTGACTCAGCTTGGCGGTATCCCAAAAGGCCTGTTCGTTCATGTGCGATACGTCAATCAGGATTCGGCGTTCTGAGCAGTACTGAATCAGTGCTTGGCCCAGTTCGGTCAAGCCTGCGCCTGTATCGGGCGAATGTGGAAAGTTGGCCTGCAAACCATGCCCAAACTGATTGGGCGTATTCCAGAGTGGCCCAAGGCTTCTTAAGCCGCGCGTATAGAAGTAATTCAGCCGTTCGAAGTTGGCATCTAAAACATCAGCGCCTTCCATATGAATCACGACTGCCAATTGATTCTGCTCTAAGGCATTACGAATAGCAGGCACATCACCACAAATCTGAATTTGCCCCGAAGAGCGCGAGGCAAGCTGTTCAATGTAGCTCAGCTGAGTCTCTATAATGTCACTGATCTCTGTTGCATCAAAAGCCGTTTGCTGCGTATGTTTGAGCTTATCAGGATGGTGCTTTTGTACGTAATCGAAAGGTGGTACAAACAGTGCAAACAGCCCACCTGCAAAAGGGCTGGCCTGACAGCGTTTAAGATCGAGATGTCCGGGTAATCCAGTCTCTAAAAATGCAGCAACAGGATCTGGCGCATTACTGAGCCACATACGGGCCAGTACATCGTTATGCCCATCAAATACCTTCATCATGGTGTATCCGATAGATTAACTGTTTTAAAAAACAGTTTAGAGTTTCTGCTGTTGCGTAATACCAAATCTTGGGTGGTTGGTTGCTGCTCATCGGCATCTGCACGAGCGGCCTCGATCTGATAATGCTCAGGTGATTTACTGCACACCGGATCGGTGGCATACATGTTTTGTGTCATCATGTATGCTTGACAGCGGCATCCACCCAAATCCTTTTCTTTGTCTGGGCATGAACGACATGGTTCTTGCATCCAGTCAGTGCCCCGAAAGGCATTAAAGGCGAAGGCTTCGTTCCAAATCGTTTTGAGGGACTGATCGGCAACATTGGGAAAGTCTAAAGGCAGATCTTTGGCGCTCTGACAGGGCAGTACCGTTCCGTCAGGGCTGACGGTAATAAAAATTTGTCCCCAGCCGCCAATACACTTTTTAGGACGCGTTTGATGAAAGTCGGGAGCAACCAGCATCAACTTGGTTTTTAAGCCCTGTTGATCGATCTGCGCTCGGTAGGCCTTTACTCTGGATTGTACATAAGCAATCTGTGTGGAAGTCGGCAAAAGAGCGGCCTGATTCAGTTTGGCCCAACCGTAAAACTGGCAAGTGGCCAGTTCAACATAATCGGCACCCAGTTCAAGGCTCAATTCAATCATCTGCTCGATCTGCTCGATATTAAAGCGATGAATCACAAAGTTGAGCACCATCGGATAGCGGTGCTTTTTTACCGCACGTGCGATTTGCTGCTTTTTTTCGAAGGCTTTACGTGACCCAGACAGCAGTTCACTCAGCACTGGATCACTGGCCTGAAAACTGATCTGGATATGATCCAGACCTGCCTCGCTAAACGCTGCAATTTTGTCTTCAGTCAGCCCGATTCCTGACGTAATCAGGTTGGTATAAAAGCCCAACCGATGGGCATGCTGAATCAGCTCGGGTAAATCTGGCCGCAGTAAAGGCTCTCCACCAGAAAATCCAAGTTGTACACTGCCCAAGGCGCGTGCCTGATCAAAAACCTGTTTCCATTGTGCCGTACTCAGTTCATTTTTTACTGCGGCGTAGTCCAATGGATTAGAACAATAGGCACATTGTAATGGACAACGATACGTCAGCTCGGCCAGCAACCACAATGGCGGCTTGATCTGCGGCACTACCGGAATATTCATGACAGATCAATCCACTGCCGCGATTCAGCCTGCCGTAAAAAGTCGATCACATCCTGATCGAGACCATCGGCATCTGGAAACTGTGCCTGCAAAAGCTGAATAATCTCCGTAACGCGACGTGAACCATCAATCTGCTTTAAAATCAGGGTGGCTGTATCATTTAAACGCACCAGACCTTCGGGATACAAGATCACATAACTTTGCTGTGCTTCTTCCCACTGAAAACGATAGCCTCGATTAAACACAGGGGTATGGTTGCTGATATCCTTCATGTTAATAATCCTTTTTGGTGCCATGCGATATCCTGAGTGACCGTATGATACGGCGCACGATGCAGCACATAGGCCATGGTCATGCCATCGAGCAGTGTCCATAAGATATCGAGCTTAAACTGTAAAATATTGAGCATACGCTGCTGACGCTCGATCGTCGTGCAATACTCAAGTGCCAGTGCCAGACCATGTTCAACATCACGATTGGCCTGACCCAAACGGCTTTTGAAATAAGCATAGCCTTCAGCATCAATCCAAGGATAATGATTTGGCCATGTATCTAGCCGTGACTGGTGAATCGCCGGTGCAAACATCTCGGTGAGCGAGCTACAGGCCGCTTCTTGCCAGCACGCACGGCGGGCAAAATTGACATAGGCATCCACTGCAAAGCGTACACTTGGCAACACCATTTTTTCAGACAAAATTGTGTCGCGGTCAAGCCCGACTGCTTCACCTAACCTTAACCATGCTTCAATACCGCCATGATCATCGTGCTGTCCATCATGATCCAAAATGCGCTGCACCCACTTTCGACGCGTTGCAGGGTCGGGGCAGTTGGCCATAATGGCGGCATCTTTTAGCGGGATATTGACCTGATAATAAAAACGGTTGGCCACCCAGCCCTGAATCTGTTCTTTGGTGGCTTCACCTTGATTCATCATGATGTGATACGGATGATGAATATGATAGTAGCAGCCCTTATCACGCAGTGCCTGCTCAAACTCGGTTGGGCTTAAAAGTGATGTAGCCATATTAAACCTCAATCAGCATGCCGTCATAACTCACTTCGATCTCAAGCTGTTTGAGTGTTGCGTGTTCGACAGACTGTTCATTTAAAATTGGATTGGTGTTGTTGATGTGGATCAGCACTTTGCGCTGTTGCGGAAATTGCGCCAGCAAATGAATCAAGCCGCGCTCTTCTTGCAAGGCCAGATGACCCATATCCTGACCAGTGTTGTGACCAACACCGAGTAAGGCCAGTTCCTGATCTTTCCATAGCGTACCATCAACCAGCAAACAGTTTGAGCGCTGCATG
Source organism: uncultured Acinetobacter sp. (assembly GCA_913777945.1). GTDB lineage: Bacteria > Pseudomonadota > Gammaproteobacteria > Pseudomonadales > Moraxellaceae > Acinetobacter. Next base: position 332,723 of record CAJYTY010000008.1, read on the forward strand.
TAGCTTAAAATCTGCTCATCCATTTGTCCAAGACCGGGCGCATAAAACAGCGAATGTCCAGTGCGGGTATCTTCGATCCAAAGCGCAATATTATGACCTGGTAGCGGTCGGTGACGATATGGCGAGTAGGGCGGAGCATTGCTTAAAATAGGCACTGGCGTAAAGCGAATAGACGGACATACAGCCACCTGAAACGGAGTCTGGATATCAATTGGATGATGTACCAATCCACCATTCCAATGCTTGAGCATATTAAAAATTGGAAATCCGGTGCTGAGATCTTCGTGTACTTCAGGCGTGGCCCAGACCTGATGCGGACAACCCTCTCTTAGATTGAGCAAACCGGTGGTGTGATCAATTTGGCTGTCGGTCAAAATAATCGAACCGATCGAGGTACCGCGGCGAACCGATGCTGGCGCCTGCAATTCGGGATTGTGGGCAATTTGCTGTGCAATATCGGGTGATGCATTGCACAAGATCCAGTCTGTACCGTTATCGCTAATCGCAATAGAAGACTGGGTACGCGCACGTGCCTGAAGCGTTCCCTGTTTAAGACCAAGACAGTTTTCACAATTACAGTTCCATTGTGGAAAACCGCCACCCGCGGCAGAACCTAAGATTTTTATCAGCATGAATGTTTAAAAATTGATAAGTTAAAATGAAAAACATCCACAAGGTTGTGGATGTTTCGACGCGCAATCAAATTACTCGACAGCAGCATACATTGTGATTTCAAAACCTAGACGAATGTCTTCAAAAGCTGGTTTGGTCCACATAGCAAAATCTCCATTTTAGAAATCATCTCGAATGCAGAAGCATATATTATTTTTATTTAACAAAAGCTATTTTTTGACATAAAACACATAAATTTTGTGCGCTCATCGTATCAACTGCTGCAGTTTTACTTAATAACTTACATTCGCCATACAAACAAAATCTTATTTAAAGTAATTGAAATAGCAAACGGGCGGTTTAATTTTTTAACCGCCCGAAAATTTTTACACCACGAGATTTATTTATCTAGCGTTTTACACAATGAGCAAATGGTGCCGTGATGCTTGTGAGAGAACAGTACATCTGGGCGTTCATATGGCTGATCACACACGACGCACTCATAAATGGTTGCCACAGGCGTACCTTCGGCATCAAAACGAGGCTCTTGAATGCCGTCGTGCGCTTGCTTGATGTAGTATTTGCCTTTGGTCAAAATGCCCATCAATGGCGTCATTACAAACGCAACCACCAGCGCGATGATGGGTGAGTAAGCGGCCAAAAAGCTGCCAAATAATCCAAAGAATGCAGCAATTGATAGTCCTGCTGCGGCCAAAAATGCCACCAAACCCACAGGATTAATATTGTGCAGCATATCGCGGCGATATTCTGGCTCTTTTGGAGAAAGCTTTAAGAGATATTTATTGATAGAAATATCGGTTGCAACCACCACCACCCAAGCGATGGCAAAGTTAGAATAAAAGCCCAGAATTTTGCCCAGCACTGCAAACATGTTGCCTTCCATTAGTGCCAGAGCAATGACCAGATTAACCATCACAAACACGATACGACCCGGATAATGTTTGGTCACGCGCGTATAGGCACTGGTCCATGCCAATGAGCCTGAGTAAGCATTGGTCACATTAATCTTGATTTGTGAGATCACCACTAAAATCACGGCCAGAGAGAGTGCCAACCAGCCCGGCAGCATGTCATGAAATGCGGCATTAAACTGTTGTACAGGTTCTGTCGAGTTAATGCCGGGTACTTTGGTCAGTAAGTAAAAACCCAAAAATGCCCCGATAATTTGTTTAATCGCACCCAAGATCACCCAGCCCGGACCCGCCGAAATCACGGCTGCCCACCATTGTTTGCTGTTTTGTTTGGTTTTGGCAGGCATAAAGCGTAAGTAATCAATCTGCTCACCGATTTGCATAATCAACGACAAACATACACCGGCACCCAGCATAATCGCGGCCATATCCATCGGTGCGAAGCCTTCTGCACCGGTGTAACTGGCAAATTGACCCACCAGATTAGGCTCTTTGTGAATCAGGTATGCCACAGGGCCAATCATCAGAATCAGCCAGATCGGTGTCGTCCAGACCTGTAAGGTACTTAGGGCCTTCATGCCATAAATCACCAGTGGAATCACCATCACCGTAGAGATGAGATAACCCAGCCATAACGGAATACCTAAGCCGAGCAACAGCCCTTGTGCCATGATCGAGCCTTCAAGGGCAAAGAAAATAAAGGTAAAGCTGGCAAAAATGATACTGGTCAGCACTGAACCAATATAGCCAAAACCGGCACCGCGGGTGATCAGATCCAGATCAATGTTATAGCGCGCAGCGTAATAGGCCAGTGGAATACCGGTTAAAAAGATAATTAGCGCTGCAAATAAAATTGAAAAAACGGCGTTGGTGGTGCCATAGGCCATACCAATACTGGCACCAATTGAAAAGTCGGCCAGATAGGCAATGCCGCCCAATGCTGTAATGGCCACCACTTTAGGGCTCCAGCGGCGAAAACTGTGCGGTGCATAGCGCAGTGTGTAATCTTCGAGGGTTTCATTCACGGCTTTACGTGAATCGGCGTCGTCGACGGTACCAATAGTTGAATGCTCGGATGCGCGCATAAGCTGGATCTCCCCACAGAACGAATAACGGCAATATTGGATTGCTTGATGTAGAGGAGTCTGTCGGGTTAGGGCAAAATTGGAAATACGTTATTTTGCGTATACGTGCGCATGCAATAAGCATAGCAATCTGCGTCAAGATTTGGCAAAGTGACCATATAGCCTAAGTTTGCCCAGCCATTGCTCGCCATGTCAAATTCTTCAAAAACTCCGCACGCACCACAACGTGTGATTAAAACACGTCGTGACTATAATCTTTGGGTGGCCGACCAGAGTATCGAAGATTTTGCGCTGCGCTATGCACCAGCGTCGGTACGCAAATGGTCGCCGTGGACAGTCACCAATACTGCCATCTCGACGGTCAGTTTTTTAGCCATGGAAGCCATTGGTGCGACCATGCTGTGGCAATACGGTTTTAGCAATGCCATTTGGGCGGCGATTGTGGTGTGTCTGATCATTTTTCTGACCAGTTGGCCGATCAGTTACTATGCAGCGAAATATAATGTCGATGTCGATTTACTCACGCGAGGCGCAGGCTTTGGTTATATCGGCTCGACCATCACTTCACTGATATACGCCAGCTTTACCTTTATTTTACTGGCATTTGAAGCAGCCATTATGGCGATGGCGCTGGAACTGGCACTGAATATTCCGCTGAGTATTGGCTACTTAATTTCTGCACTGGTCATTTTACCTTTGGTGGTGAAAGGCATAGGGTTTATCAATAAAGTACAAGCCTATACTCAGCCGTTATGGCTGATCTTGTTGGTGCTACCGTGGATCGTGGTGCTTTGGAAACAACCACATTTGCTCAGTGACAGCATTCATTTTGCCGGTGCAGTATCGGCCTCAAGCGATTTTAACCTGTATTATTTTGGCGCTGCCTGCACGCTGATTTTTGTGTTTGTGATTCAGATTGGCGAACAAGCCGACTACTTGCGTTTTTTGCCACAACAGCAACAAGCCAAGCGTTCGTGGCACCTTGCAGTATTTTTGGGTGGCCCATCATGGATTTTGGCGGGTTTTCTTAAAGTTTGCATGGGGATGTTGCTCATGCTGTTGGCTTATCAATTACTGGTTCCGATTGCTGAATTAGATAACCCGACCTACCTCTACTGGATGGCTTATCAGCAGTTTATTCCATCGCCGCAAATCGCCTTGTTACTCACGCTGTTACTGGTTTGTCTGGCGCAAATCAAGATCAATGTCACCAATGCCTATGCGGGCTCGCTGGCGTGGTCAAACTTTTTTGCGCGTTTAACACATAGTCATCCCGGCCGAATTGTGTGGTTGATTTTTAATGTGCTGATTGCAGTGGTACTCATGGAGATGGGAATTATCCATGCGGTCGAGCGAATTTTAGGGCTATATAGCAATCTGGCGCTGGCATGGATTGGCGCTGTGGTGGCAGATCTAATGATTTGCAAACCGCTTGGGCTAAGTCCCAAAGGGATTGAGTTTCGACGTGCTTACTTGTACGACATCAACCCGGTAGGCGTGGGTGCACTGGTGATTGCATCATGTGTCTCAATGCTATGCTATTTGGGAGTGTTTGGCCTTACGGCAAAAGGCTTGGCCAGTTTTATTGCACTCGGTACGTCTATGCTCTGTGTGCCGCTCATTGCATTACTTACCCGTGGCAAATACTACCTTGCTCGCCCACCTGAACAGATTGCCTCAACTCCTGTAGCCACTTGCGTGGTGTGTGAGCGTGATTATGAAGTAGCCGATATGGCAGTGTGTCCAGCTTATCAGCACTCAATTTGCTCACTCTGCTGCTCACTCGAAGCACGCTGTCATGATTTATGTAAGCCGCATGCCCGCTGGACAGTACAGCTTAAAACATGGATCGAGCGCTATTTACCCAAAGCATGGTCACAGCGGTTAAATACTCGCCTGAGCCAATATTTACTGTTAATGCTCTCGCTGGGGCTCATTTTGGCGGTGTGTTTAAGCTTGGTGTATTTACAAGAAAAAACCTATTTGGAAGCAGTCAATGAGCAAGCCATCCAGCAGTTATTTACTTTATTTTTAAAAATCTACACCATTTTATTTCTACTGATCAGTGTCGCGGCGTGGTGGTTGGTGCTTAATGATCAAAGCCGCCGTAAAGCTGAGCAGGAGACGCATCAGCAAACCCATTTGCTCATAGAAGAAATTGCAGCACATGAGCAAACCTCACAGCATCTTTACGATGCCCGTATTCAGGCCGAGCGTGCCAATGAAGCCAAAAGTCGTTATGTGGTGGGCATTAGCCACGAACTCAGAACGCCACTCAACAGTATTTTAGGTTACAGCCAGTTATTACAAAAACAGGAGCAACTTTCGCCACAAGGCCAGACGGCACTGGGTGTGATTAGTCGGAGTGGTCAGCATCTGACCTCACTCATCGATGGTTTACTGGATTTATCGCGCATCGAAACCGGTAAGATCAGTCTGAATATGGTCGATGTACATTTTCCTCATTTTATCGAACAAATGATTCAGATGTTTCAGCCGCAAATCGAGCAGAAACGGCTACATTTTATTTGTGAGGTGAGTGAGCATTTACCTGAATATGTCCGAACTGACAAAAAAAGACTGGAACAAATTTTAATCAATTTGCTGGGGAATGCGCTTAAATTTACCACCAAAGGCGAAATCCATTTGAAACTGGAATATCGTTTTCAAACGGCCTATTTTGAAATTCGAGACACCGGATGCGGTATTGCAACGCAAGATCTTGAGCGGATTTTTAACCCATTCGAGCGTGGCAGTAATGTGGTGCAGGGCGGGTTTACCGGAACCGGGCTTGGACTACCGATTGTGAAATTACTGGTCGATTTGCTTGGTGGTCAGCTCTCGGTAACAAGCGAGCTAAATCAGGGCTCATGCTTTAAAGTTAAATTGTACTTGCCTTCTAAGGCACTGGTACATCCTATTTCAAATGTACAATCGAATCAGATCACGGGCTATATCGGTGAACAAAAACGGATTTTAGTGGTCGATAATGAAGCCGTCGATCGAGGTTTGGTGGCGAATTTTTTACGCCCACTTGGTTTTATTATTCAGGAAGCAGAATCTGGTATCGATTGTTTAAGACAGGTACCAGTGTTTCAGCCCGATCTGATTTTAATGGATTTAAATATGCCCATGATGGGCGGCTGGGAAACGGCACATTTACTACGTCAAAATAATATTACCAACGTCCCGATCTTGATTATATCGGCGAATGTGAATGAGCGTGAGGGTAATCCGCAAGATGCCGTATTAAGTGAAGACTTTATGCTTAAACCGATCGATCTGAATTTACTTTTAAATAAAATTGGCGATAAATTGGGGCTTACGTGGATTGATCAGTCTATAACTTCAACCACACAAGCCTCCCTAGCAGCGCCAACATCAAAACCGATTTCTGCTCAGCAATCGACGACCACAGCGGTCGTAAATGAGCCTCAACCTACTCATACACAGTCGATGACGTTTGATCAGGCTTTGAATCATCTAGAGCAACTGATTGCGCAGGGCTATATACGCGGTATTCAGCGCGCCGTGCAACAGTATCAACATGATTTTCCAGAATATAACGAACTATGGGGACAACTGAATCAATCTGTGCAAAAATTTGACTTAAAACACGCACGCCAATTACTTCAGGACGCACGATGAGTCAGGACATTGCTTCGATTTCTCCATTTCGCCCGCACGATCAGGCGGTGATTTTAATTGTGGATGATGTGCCTGAAAATCTGGGATTATTGCACGAAAGTTTGGATCAGGCAGGTTATCAGGTATTGGTCACCACAGATGGTTTAAGTGCCATTGAAATTGCGCACCGCTGTCAGCCAGATATGATTTTACTCGATGGCAATATGCCACATATGGATGGTTTTGAAAGTTGCTTACAGCTTAAAGCCAGCCCAATTACGCATTTTATTCCCGTCATTTTTATGACCGGATTGTCTGAAACCGAACATATTGTCCGTGGCTTTCAAGTGGGTGGCGTCGACTATGTCACCAAACCACTCAATATTGAAGAAGTTCTGGCGCGGGTAAAAACACATCTGGCGCATGCGCAGCTTTTACGTCAGCAAAAGCAGGTAATTGATGCCACTGAAGTCGCGATTTTGGCACTCGATCAGCTCGGGAAAATTGCATGGACCACAGAAAAAGCCAATATTTTGCTGAACCAGTATTTGCAAGATCGTGAACGCTTTGAAACTGGTTTAACACAGTGGTTTGCCGAAATTAAATGCGATAAAGACAATAAAAAGAAAATGAGTTGCACCTATTCTAGTGCATCACATCAACTGCAACTTATTTTACTTACTCCATGGCACGATCAACCCGTGGGTCACGCCACTTATCTGGTGCAAATTAAAATGTCTGCTCCGGCTTTGGGCGTTGAGGAGATTTTAAAATATTGCCCGCAACTGACCCAGCGAGAGGCGGAAGTTTCGCATTGGCTGGCACTGGGTAAAACCAATAAAGATATTGCCGAGATATTAGAGCTCAGCCCAAGAACTGTAAATAAACATCTTGAGCATATTTTTGAAAAACTCTGTGTGGAAAACCGTACAGCGGCCGTGGCTTATATGAATAGTTTGGTGCAGGAAAATACCATGTGAGGAGGGGTATTTTTAGCCTTTCTAAATCATCTATGCGATGACGAACGGAGCTTCGACGCCCGACTAAGCCCGTGCAAATTTCTAAATCATCTATGCGATGACGAACGTGAGCCGCCTGTGCGTTAAGACCACCGCATCTTTCTAAATCATCTATGCGATGACGAACTCTTTCAAGAACCGGTATTGTGTCATGTGCATTTTCTAAATCATCTATGCGATGACGAACTCACCCACTTTGAAATCCCGATCATTGAATCGTTTCTAAATCATCTATGCGATGACGAACTCTATCAACTGATGATGATGGCAGGCGCGGGATTTCTAAATCATCTATGCGATGACGAACTTCCATTTCCAGATGGTGATATGGATGCTAAATTTCTAAATCATCTATGCGATGACGAACAGCAAAAGTAGAAATGGAAATTGTGACAACTGTTTCTAAATCATCTATGCGATGACGAACTAGTGTTGGCTGGAACGGCGATAGGATTTGCATTTCTAAATCATCTATGCGATGACGAACATACAAGTCGATTGCTAGGAACAGTGCTAAACTTTCTAAATCATCTATGCGATGACGAACTTACAATCAGCCCAAGCCCCAGTGCTTAATAATTTCTAAATCATCTATGCGATGACGAACAAACTTGATCAGCAATCGTCATGCTGATGTTTTTTCTAAATCATCTATGCGATGACGAACATGCGTATTCAACAGCACCAGCTAGCAGCTCATTTCTAAATCATCTATGCGATGACGAACTGAATAATATAATTATGCCTTGCCGTGATAATTTTCTAAATCATCTATGCGATGACGAACGGATCATTTTCTTGAAGTTTAAAATTAGAGAATTTCTAAATCATCTATGCGATGACGAACATGACATGCCCGCTGACGCTCTCCAGATGATGTTTCTAAATCATCTATGCGATGACGAACAAGGCTCCAATACTTTTCCTCGATTTTATAATTTTCTAAATCATCTATGCGATGACGAACTAATAAATGGCAAGCTTAATAGCGAAGTTTCATTTCTAAATCATCTATGCGATGACGAACCATCGAATGCAATGTCGACACGGTTAAGCTTTTTTCTAAATCATCTATGCGATGACGAACTGGCATCACCGATTGATAACTCTACTTGTTCTTTTCTAAATCATCTATGCGATGACGAACGACGCTCTGTATCTCCCGGAGAAAATCAAACGTTTCTAAATCATCTATGCGATGACGAACATTTGAAGTCCAGAGCAATGAGTTGAGCTACTTTTCTAAATCATCTATGCGATGACGAACAGTGTCGAATCTTTGCTAATTCAATGATGATATTTCTAAATCATCTATGCGATGACGAACATCCGCCTGCCGACTGGAGAACAGCGCCTCTATTTCTAAATCATCTATGCGATGACGAACATGTGTAAGTAAAAACTGGGCCGTGAGGGAGTTTTCTAAATCATCTATGCGATGACGAACAGGACGTGCTGAGGGTGATCCAAACGACAATTTTTCTAAATCATCTATGCGATGACGAACCACGATAAGGCTTGCCTGTGATTACGTTTCTTTTTCTAAATCATCTATGCGATGACGAACCACTACAGGCCCTTTTAATTTGTGGTTATAAATTTCTAAATCATCTATGCGATGACGAACTAGTCTGGAGTCGTGGACTAAAAAAACTGTGTTTTCTAAATCATCTATGCGATGACGAACAAGCTAAATCATCAGAACCACTCGTACTTCATTTTCTAAATCATCTATGCGATGACGAACGGTTAGAGAAATATTCCTGATAATGGAAAATATTTCTAAATCATCTATGCGATGACGAACCTATCCTTTAGTCTTTGCATCGAATTGCATTGTTTCTAAATCATCTATGCGATGACGAACGCCATCGGCTGCAAAGGCTGTGGCGGTAGTAATTTCTAAATCATCTATGCGATGACGAACACCTGTACTACACGCATGGCAGATTTATTATTTTTCTAAATCATCTATGCGATGACGAACAGGACGTGCTGAGGGTGATCCAAACGACAATTTTTCTAAATCATCTATGCGATGACGAACCTTCAAAATCTATAGAGCCTGCGATGCCCAAATTTCTAAATCATCTATGCGATGACGAACTTGTTTTATTGATTAGTGGTTGTGCATCTAATTTTCTAAATCATCTATGCGATGACGAACAGCGTCAACAACTGGAATACCAGCATTAGCCATTTCTAAATCATCTATGCGATGACGAACTAGCCTTTCTTTCCGGTGCTCTCATCGTTATATTTCTAAATCATCTATGCGATGACGAACTCATTAATCATAATGCATGTGCTCCATTTATCTTTCTAAATCATCTATGCGATGACGAACAATAGAGAATACCTGTGGGTTTTTTTTTGTACATTTCTAAATCATCTATGCGATGACGAACTTTTGATTATGGCTTACGTGATCTCCAAGGGCTTTCTAAATCATCTATGCGATGACGAACCAGCAAGTAATACAAAGGTGACAAGTTTTTTATTTCTAAATCATCTATGCGATGACGAACGTAGTTGGTATCGGTATCACTCTTTTGATTATTTTCTAAATCATCTATGCGATGACGAACCATTTCTTGAATTCCTACTTAATTTCTTTGCGTTTCTAAATCATCTATGCGATGACGAACTCAGAGGAGTTGGACGTTTGTTTCTGGTTATTTTTCTAAATCATCTATGCGATGACGAACGAAATACTCAATATGGTTCAATCGGTGTCATTTTTCTAAATCATCTATGCGATGACGAACATGAAGTACTCAGATATAGACAGGAAGTTCTTTTTCTAAATCATCTATGCGATGACGAACTGTTGATGATGTATTAGAAAGTCCAGACGACTTTTCTAAATCATCTATGCGATGACGAACGCACGCACCGCACCGCTCCTTTTTCACATCTGTTTCTAAATCATCTATGCGATGACGAACGCTGCTAATGATGATTCATCATCACTCGCATCTTTCTAAATCATCTATGCGATGACGAACTTTACAGAATCGTACAAGATCTAATTTCTTGCTTTCTAAATCATCTATGCGATGACGAACCTGTTGCCGTTTTCATCATGACATTGAATGCATTTCTAAATCATCTATGCGATGACGAACCAACATGGTAGCTGACGGTCGAGCTGTCGAATTTTCTAAATCATCTATGCGATGACGAACCCAGTTGTTAAGTCAATTGTCGTATCGCCATCTTTCTAAATCATCTATGCGATGACGAACCCGGATAAAAAAAAGTCCACCATCTCTGGAGTTTTCTAAATCATCTATGCGATGACGAACTTGATAACGGATGAGTTGAAATAAATTGGTAGTTTCTAAATCATCTATGCGATGACGAACTGCAGGCTTTATATCTTTTAGTACTGGTTTTGTTTCTAAATCATCTATGCGATGACGAACTAATACTGGTGCGATGGATCATTGTAGGATGATTTCTAAATCATCTATGCGATGACGAACAATTCGGATTCTGCTACAGATCCATCAGGATTTTTCTAAATCATCTATGCGATGACGAACGTCTTCATCATTGATAAATTTGCGGAACTGGCTTTCTAAATCATCTATGCGACGACGAACTATAAATATTTCCATTTCTTTAATCCTAAGAATTTCTAAATCATCTATGCGATGACGAACATGAAGGTCGCATCGTCTACACAAATATTGTTTTTCTAAATCATCTATGCGATGACGAACTTGTTGATGTTTTCTCAAACTGATTGATAATTTTTCTAAATCATCTATGCGATGACGAACTTTCGGCATCGATGATATTTACTTGGGTGCAATTTCTAAATCATCTATGCGATGACGAACACTGTATGTCCAACCGCCAATTGTGCCAGCATTTTCTAAATCATCTATGCGATGACGAACGTGGCTCTGGATATGTTTCAGGTTCATTTAATTTTCTAAATCATCTATGCGATGACGAACTTTCCAAAGATGATGAAGGGAAGACAACAACATTTCTAAATCATCTATGCGATGACGAACCTAGCTGCTTATGACAATCAGCCAGAGAAAAATTTCTAAATCATCTATGCGATGACGAACTGGTCATTTTGCAAGTGTGCATATCGTTCAGTTTTCTAAATCATCTATGCGATGACGAACTAACAGCAGCATGTGAAAAATTTAGACGTTTGTTTCTAAATCATCTATGCGATGACGAACTATGCTTGTAGATTTGATTGATCGTGCTAGGTTTTCTAAATCATCTATGCGATGACGAACCAGACTGGTTGATACGGCATGTCTAATGTGTATTTCTAAATCATCTATGCGATGACGAACGTATGAATCATAGTGCATGTGCTCCATTGATCTTTCTAAATCATCTATGCGATGACGAACAAAGAAGATGGCTTAACTGTATTTCTATACAATTTCTAAATCATCTATGCGATGACGAACGAAGCGATGTATATTAAGCCTTTGATTGTGCATTTCTAAATCATCTATGCGATGACGAACATACACCTAAACTTACTAGGGCATAGCTCTAATTTCTAAATCATCTATGCGATGACGAACTAGATGACTGCACAGCAACAACCGTAATAAACTTTCTAAATCATCTATGCGATGACGAACATTATGCGCAAAAGTTAAAACGGTCTCAGGTTTTTCTAAATCATCTATGCGATGACGAACTGGCTCAAAGAGTCATTGATAATGCTGCAACATTTCTAAATCATCTATGCGATGACGAACTAGCAGTATCGGTTTTTGTGGTTGATTCTTCATTTCTAAATCATCTATGCGATGACGAACGACGTTTCCATAGCTACTGGATGATGCACCTTTTTCTAAATCATCTATGCGATGACGAACGTAAATTGTAGTTTTTTTGAAGTAATCGTCTGTTTCTAAATCATCTATGCGATGACGAACTAAATTAATGGACGTGAATATGGAATTTTACATTTCTAAATCATCTATGCGATGACGAACGAGTTGCTTTATACACTGTTCGCGATCTGCTTTTTCTAAATCATCTATGCGATGACGAACTGGTTTTTTGTCGATCAAATACTTCAACTAATTTTCTAAATCATCTATGCGATGACGAACGTACAAATATCTCTTGGATAGAAGTTTCAGAATTTCTAAATCATCTATGCGATGACGAACTAGAGTTAAGTCAAAACAAAACCCTTAATATCAATTATATAAGCTTTTAATGAGTAAAAATACTTCATTATGAACCACTTGACTTAATTGTATGATTTTATTTGATTTTGCTACAAATGTCTGTAATGAAGCTAAACATGTAATCTAGAAGATCTTGGTCTTGGCATATTTCTATAAGTTGCATTCGGAATTCTTTTTGATTTAATCCTTTTGATGCGCATATAAAAGCAGTTGGCATCACAAAAGCATCTTTCACTAAGTCGGCAAGATCAAATACTAAACCTCCGCGGCGTGTTTTGCCATGTAAGATAGGTAATGCAAAACTAATTCCCATGCCATTTAAAGCAACTGCCGCATAGCCATAGGCAATATAATTTCCGTGATCTAAATAGTTATTCGCGATATCGGTAAGATTATCGTGTGAGTTTTTGCCTTCATCTCGTTTAAAGTCAATATTAAATCCTTTGGCCAATTCTTTATACAGTGCTTTGGCCCAACGTCCTTCGGCTGCAAGTAATTCTTGTTGATTTTCGGATCGATCAATATCTTGTTTAAACGTATTTAAAGCGTTGTCATCAATATAAATACCGTGCTGAATCAAATCTAAATTCTTCTTCCATGATTGTGAAACGAGCACAATACGTTCAAGTAATAAAATTTTAGCCATAAGCAAGCGTGCATTGTCATCTAACCATGCCTTCATCCAAATTTGCATATATTCAGTGGGTCGGTATTCGCTTTGAGGTGCTAAAAATGTTAAATCTAATGATGAAAATAAAGGGGAACCACCAGAGCCACAAAACCCAACCATCACATTAGATTCTGCTAAACGTCTGGCAGCCGCATCTGTTAATGAACTACCTTTGCCAAGGAGTAAAAAGGCAGTGTTTTTCTCTGGAATATTATAAAAATATTCCACAGGCTGAGAGTTATCCGTCAAGTAAACAATTCGATCATCTTTTAAAACGACACGAACTTTTTCCAGATAAAATACGCAAGCACGCTTTGATAGCATCACTGGGCGGCTGCGTTCTTGACGGAGTTGACTCATACTATATTTCCTTAAAAAACGGGAAGAGCAAAAGGGCTTTCCTTACGGGCAAGACCGTAGCTATCTGGCAGCCCGTATCCAGCGTTTTCACTTTCCTGAACATCAATGATGACTGTAAAACCTTGACCTGTACTTTGGCTTATCACCTGAAAAAAGGGCATTCCTTTGGCGGTTTTTAAACGTCTATCTCTCAAAGGTTCATTCTGATGAGAAAGTTTTGTACGTTCAGCTTTCTGAGTCGGAATACGAAACTTTCGATAACTTTTCCAGCCCGAAATTTTGGCAGTGGGAACAGCAATTGCCACACCTAAAACAGTATAGTCACGAATTTTCCAGTGTCCTTTAATTGCTTCTATTAATTCATCTAACTCATCCTGTTTTTCTGCAAAAATCCGCAAAATATCAAAGTTAGGTTTAGCTGAACGGCCATGTTTTTTTTCAAAAAATTCCTGTTTCGCAATCAATTTATCGGACATCTCCAATGCAAGAGCATAATGCGCAGGCAGTTTTCGAAATGCGCCATGAATGACACTGTAAATTTGATTACGAATATGACCCAGTTTTAAATCCGTATCATCTGATGATTCAAGAACACGGATATCCAGATAGTAATTGGCATCCATGATTATTCACCCTCGGAGTACACGCCGCCACGAATTAAACACGCAATCAGGAACATACCTTTTTCACTGTTTACATCTAGTTCATCAATTTCTTTTAAAATATCAAATGCAGAAACTTTATCTTTGCCTACACGATAGAAAATCTGACCTTCTAGGTTGGCACCGTTAGGTTCTACAGCAATTGGCTTTTCATCATTTTCTCTGAACGATGGATACCAAGTATCAATTGTTCTTAGTGCATTTCCGATTTTTTGGTCACGTAAAGCAGCTTGCCCTAGATATTGGTTGTCATTTGCTTTGTGATCTGGTTTTTTCGGTGTTAATTGATATAAAGATCGAGAGAAACCTTTTGGTTTCTCTTCTAAATAATTTTGAGAAGGGAAAACCTCTACACCGCCCATACCGAAGTCAACAATCGCCTCAATATGTAAGGCAGCACTTGTTGATTCGCCTGTAATTCCTTTTAACAAAATGTCTGCTAGTTTTTGTTCTTGTTCAGACGGTTCGGCAAAACTCTTAAGGTTGTAAGAAAGTGCATCAAAGCTAAATGTTTCGGGGTGGTCTTGAGCAGTCACTTGAATGGTAATACTTTCAGCGACAATACGGTTACGCCATAACCAACGACCATTCACGATATTACGTACATAACGGCGCACAACTTCTTTAAGTCCATCGCTTTCTTTGGCGCGATTTACAAAATTTAAGAAAGCTTGACGGAAGTTGTATTCTTCGGTTTTATCTGCACCTGCCTTAGACGCACTTGCAAATAGTACATAGCTCAGGTCAATAAAACGGAAGTCCCATTTCACTAAAAGTTTCGCTTTAGGCTGTAGTTTTGCAGATTCTGTCAACTGAATATTGGTGACTTCACGAGCCAGAGAATTACCTGTTGCTGCGCCTTTTTCTTTATTTCCTGCGACATTTTGAGTCCCTCGAATACCGTGATACATCACGGGTAAAGGTTCTTGTTTGCCATCTTCAAATAAATTAAAAAACGCCCCGTCACTCACTACTGTACCGCGTTGTAAAGAAAGGCTACCCGGTAATTTCTTAAAAATTGTCATGTAAAAAATTCCTTATGTTTAAAAATGAGTTATGCATGAATGCAATTTTGTTTTAAAAGAAAAATGTCGTCTTGTGGCCATTGATAGGTCCACAATAATTTTTGCAAGTTATGCCAAGTGTCATCCTCAGCCTCAGTATTTTTTCTCAGAATTTCACCTAAAGAAAAATATTGAACGATACCTGTAAGTGGTTCTGCATAGGCATGTGCTGTCGTTTCTTGATCTTGTGCTTGGCGAATACCAGCTCGTTGGTCTGTGAGTGGCTCAAGTAGGGCATAACCCAAATTAGTTGCCGATATCCAACTTAAATTTTGATCATTAAAGAACGTTCTAAGCGCATCTGCTTTTAATGCCAACAGTTGGGTAAATGCCTGAACTCGATTAATTTGTTTACGTTGCTGATATTCAATAAGCAAATCTTGTCGATCTAAAATGGCAAATCCAGTTTTGATTTTCTTTAGGGCTGTTTCTAATTCATTTTCGGCATGTGTCGTAATTTCTAAAAACTCGATAATTTGTCCACCAGCAAAACGGCTACGTTTAAGTATGTTTGTTAGTTTTTCTGGACTAATCCGAGAGCTAGAAAATTTGATTACAAGGCTAAACTCTAAATGACAAGATGCGGTTGGTTGTAAAGACAACGCATATTTATTTTTAGAAGAATAGTCCTTTTTACCAATAAACACGGCACCACGACGTTGAGCAGGTGTAAAGCGGCCGTAGGCTTGCCCACCTAAACGTTGTTGGTCATGATGAATATAAATAATGCCTTCATCTGTTGTACCAAGTTGCCTTGCCAAATGATGTGCAAACATATTGGCTGCAAATAAAGGTACACCGCCTAATAACAGACCATTAGTTTGCATATTTGCATTTTGTATTCGCATACGTGGAATCACGACATAACGACTCATCGAACAATCTCCCGTAAGCGGCGGGCGATATAACCTCCTGAATTACTATCTAGGCTAATTGATACAGTTTCATTATTTATTTCTATATCAAACGTTTCATTGGTAATTTTTCTAGCCAGATAATCTGAGAACTTTATTCTCCAGTGATCATCTCTTAGTTCTGGATCAATCAAACCGTGTAAAACAAACGAAAGGCTCGGATGAACCCAAAATGAAGGGCGCTCAATCTCTTCCATACTTGGTAGAATTGCTTCAGCTTCTTCTAAAATATTTTTTTGGAAAGTCGCTTGTCTTAATACATCTTTAGCAAGGATATTCAGGAAAATAACTTCCTGATCTCGAACATCCCGATTAGTAGAAGGAGCGAAAATCTCGAGGTCATGCCAATTTTGAATGGTATTCGTTGCAGTAATAACAAGTTGGCGATTTAAAATTTCTGACCATTCTTTAATCGCTTCTTTTGCCCGTTTAGTTCCATTAAGCAGTTTTATCTTGCGGGATAGTCGTATCGTAAATCCGTTATAGAAAATAGCTAATGCTTGGCGTACTTTTTCACTTGCTTGAGGAGCGTCCACTGTTATAGGGCGTTGCATGGAACGAACGAGGCTTCCGACATTTTGTGGATTGGCTCCGCCTATACCAAAAATAGCAGTTTGAATGCGGTTAAATTCACTGTCTTTTTCCTTGCGTAATTCATTTACAGCATCAACTTCTTGATTCACGAGATAATTAACACCTGCAGCAGTAAGTGGGCTTACTGAGACATATTCCCCATTTTTTGGAATTAAAAGCTGACGCATACGTATATCAATGTTTTCTGTACCAGCTTGATAGGGCTCATTAAAAACAGATGAAATGGATGGCTTGAGTTGTTCAACTTGCTGTTGGAAGTCGAAATCTTCTTCACTAGTATCATGATTAATCATAGCTGCTTTTACGACTTTAAAAATAGAAGCCGTTTTACCTGCATTTGCCTGATAGTCAGTGGGAATAAGGAAGTCTTCATTTAATAAAGTTCGAGCACTGAGATAAGGTAAATCAAGTGCTTGTTGCTTACTTAAACGAATTCCACCTTTTTCAATATTGGAATTAATCGTCTTTAAACTAAAGTGTACCGATTCTTCTAAAGCGTTTATAAAAATATCAGTTTGTGGTTCAGGCATTATCTTCCCCGTTTTTGTTATCTAGCCAATTTTTAACACATTATTTGGAAAATGAAAGTGTTGAAGAAACACTTGGCGTCATAAATTGTCGCCAAGTGTTTTGAACATTAAAGTGACTGGTAATTAATTTAAGTAAAGCCGACATTATTCATAAATATCGGCTTTAAATAGAGTTCTAGCTGGTATGACATGCATTACAACAGTAATAACATCCGTTGATTCGAGCGTTAGGCCATCTTTGTTTTGCTGTTAAGACTGCGCTAAAACAATTTAAATGTTCACCTAGATCTACTCTATTTTGAGGATATGGCATGAATGAGCAACCTGTTGTTAGGTTATGAACTTCATAATCGCCATTTGCTTGAATATTTTGATTGATAATGAATTTAGCCATAGCTCTTATTCCTCACAAATCATAATGATTGTAGGTCGATCTATGCTTTGTTGTGTAGCATGATGAGACAAAAGTTTGAAATTTTGTGCTATCATTCAGATAGTCCTCCGTAGTAATTGAACGCTGTGGAAATGGACATAAGGCAGGTATGAAGTTTGGTCACGGAATACCTGCTTTTTTTTATGCCTTTTCATAAATTAAGATATATTTGTCCAAAATTCTTGTCAAGCATTATTTTTAGTCAAATAAAATTTTTCTATCAATCATACCTAAGTATTAAGGGTGTTAATTTTTTAAATGAATTTCAAGTATTCCTTATTAGGATTTGTTATAATAAAATTCCTTACATAGTTCGCTATCGAATAGATAGTTGAGAAATTAATGCTTAGCATTGATTGATATGTGATTTTTGCCATCGCATAGATGGTTTAGAATATAGGGCTATTCTAATCTTAAGTTTTAACATTCGCTACTAACTAAAAGATTCAGAAAGCCTTATTTCTTCTTTAAAAGTAATTTTGAAAGTTGCTCATCATGTAGACCATTTATAAAAGTCCATCCAATGCTTAAGGCGACATATTTTGTCGTTAAAAAACAGTATTAAGCTGATCAAAACTTTCTCTTTTTAAAACAAAAGATTATATTTTTACTATATTTAAAATTAAATCATAAACTATGCATGTCATTTTCATCTCGGCTTGTGAAAAAAGAGCTTTAAAGAAAACTCGAGCGATTTTGGATAGCTATGCTATTCGTACAGGACATTTGTCTTGGCAAGCACCAATGACAATGGACGGCTTAAAAGAAATTCGTAGCGCATTAAAAAAGGTAGCCACCCGACAAACTGCTGTAGCCGCTTACATTAATTTTGGTGTACGCAGAATGAAGCTTGCATGGGTTGTTGGAGCAAAACATAAATTTGCCCATAACGGTGCATATCCAGTTGCATCAACTAAAAAACAGCAAAAACTACTGATGCTAGATGAATGGGTCAAAGCAAGTAGCTTGTTGGCGGGTGCAGCAGGAGACATGCATGATATTGGTAAGGCATCCCAACATTTTCAGAAGAAATTAAGCCCAGAAATGGCAGGACAAAAAATTAGAGATGATATTCGACATGAATGGTTGTCTTTAAAACTATTACAACAACTCAGAAAAAATGGATGGGACTGGCAGCTTGCTTGGAAAAATTTAGATAAAGGGTTAGATAAATTTACTTTAGGTGATCGACAAGAAATAGAGCAGGGAATTCAAAACGAATTAGAAGCAGTGGATTATTTGGTTGTTACGCATCATGGTTTATTAGGAGTCGAAGAGGCTTTAAAAAATGATCCACTTGCATTACCCAATTATGAAAATCATGTTCGTACATTAGTTCCAAGTTTAGAACAAATGAGCTGTGCAGGTGAGTTGCCAGACTCTATTTTTAAAAGTCATCAAAAACGTATGCAGCGTTTAACTGAATTATTATCACAACAAAAAACAGATCAGCTTTTATATTGGAAAGCTTTAGTACTGCATTCACGAGCAGCATTGATTCATGCTGATCATATTGTCTCTGCACAGCAGTATTCTGTACAAAAGCCTGAAAATATTACATTATTTGCAAATACAAAACTTAAAACTATAGACCATGATAAGAAAGCCAAATTACAAGATCAGCCACTAGAATGGCATTTACACCAAGTTGGAGATCGGGCTTCACGTATTGCAGTTCAAATGATGACTGATTTGAGTTTATCAGGGCTTTGTGAGCAAACAGTTGAATATATTTGTCAGCCCACCACTCATCCGCATTTTCAATGGCAGAACATTGCAGCAAATGCATTGCAAAAAAATATACAGAAGCACCCTGAAACACCAGCACTCATACTCAACATAGCAGGAACTGGAAGCGGTAAAACGCGTATGAATTTGCGTGCTGCTAGCACTTTACGGCCAGATGATACAAGACTAGCAATTGCGCTTAATTTGCGCTCTCTCACTTTACAGACTGGACACGCGCTTAAAACATCAATGAATCTGTCTGATGATGAAATTGCTGTGATTATTGGCGACACGATCACACAGACTTTATTTGATCAAAGTAAAGAAAAAATTGAGTTCGTTGATGAAGATGAAAATCGTCCTGAACCTATTTTCGACGCATGGGGTGAAGACTGTAATTTACCAGATTGGCTACATCCATTATTTACAATTGAAAAAAATGGACGCAAAGTTTTAGATCAAAAAGAAACAACCATTCTGGCTTCGCCATTACTGGTTTCAACCATTGATTATCTGATTGCAGCAGGTGAGCCACATCAACAAGGACATCATGTTAAGGCATTACTTAGGATAATGACTAGTGATTTGATTTTAGATGAGGTAGATGGCTATGAGCCTAAAGCACTGATTGCAGTATTGCGCTTAGTTCAGCTCGCTGCATTCTACGGTCGGAACGTAATTTGTTCATCGGCAACCTTATCACTGACGGTTGCCAAAACAATTCATCGGGCGTTTGAGTCAGGGATGCAAATGCGTGCGGCTCTCTATGGAAATGAGAAGAAATCAATCATTGCAATTATTGATAACGAGCTTAAACCACAAGTTTGGTTAGAGCAGTCAAATCAAAACTCAGAATTTGAGACTCGCTACCAAAATCATTTGGATAGCTTGCAAATTCAATTACTTTATAAACCTACTTATCGATTGGCTCAGCTGTTTTCATTGCCTGAAACTACAGTGTTATCTTGGAAACAGTCGGTATTGGAAGGAGTAAAGCAACTTCATCAAGCGCATGCATGGCATTTTAAAAAGACCGAAAAGAAAATTTCTTTGGGGCTTATACGAGTAGCGAATATCAAACATGCAATTCGTCTTGCCCAATTTTTATCAGATCATTTATCTGAGGCAAAAATCGCTTGTTACCATGCAAATGACTGGCTTATCTCAAGATTTTATAAAGAGCAACGTCTAGATCAGCTTTTGACTCGTCATAAAGATGGAAAAAAAAGAAAAACTGGTAATGAGCAGATCGAGCAAGATGATGAAATTATTGATCTCATTCAAAAATCTAGTTCTTTAAATATTCCATTTATTGTGATTGCAACACCAGTGGAAGAAGTCGGGCGAGATCATGATTTTGATTGGGCTATTATTGATGCATCAAGCGTACAATCAATTGTACAAACGGCTGGTCGAGTGAATCGTCATCGATTAGAGAAAGTAAATCAGCCCAATATTATGATTCCTGAGTGGAATTATCGTTATTGCGAGCAACATGATATCGAAAAACGAAAGCAGAAAAGCAAACAACGTCATCCAGTCTTTATATATCCTGGTTATGAGGGATATGGTGTATCTGCAACTTCAACGTATTCATCTCAAACTTTAAGCGAACTTTTACCGTGGGATCATCAATCTCAATTAATTATTAATGCTCGATTACGTTTTGATCAAGTGAGTTGTCTATTTGCTAAGTTAGATGATGAGCAAATCAAGAACTTTTGTAAAAACTATTTTAATGATCAAGGAGAACAGTTATTTTCTCGGTCAGATGTCGATGCAAGTATCATGACAGAAAACATTTATAAGATGACGCCTTTACGTGATCGTAATTATCAAGAAACTTATGTGTTTGAGTGGTCTGATTGCTTAATTGTAAAAAAGCAAGTGTATGGTTTTGATGAAAAAGCCACAAAAACTTTAAAGTATCCAAAATATGGTTTGGTATGGAACCAAGTGAAGTTTGAAGAAATTCCTCCAAAACCTCAAGCATGGTTATCACTTACGCCGCAACAAATGGAAGATTATTGTTTCAAGCATCAAATCACCAATGAACAAGGCTGCCGTATATCCTTAACACCTTATAGTAGGGATGATGTGACAACTTGGTCCTATGATTATGGTTTTGGCGTTTTTGCACATTAAGAAAAAACGCTGCTTCTTACGAAACAGCGTTTTTCAGATCCAACTTCAATCAAGCGGGTAAATCAAACCAAATCATTTCACTGTCTTCAAGCGCATTAATCGCTGTTTTTTCATTAAACAGCAGCGCATCTCCCGCTTTTACAATTTGGTCTTCAATCATAATTTGACCCGATACCACATGCACAAAATTATGTTTTTTGGTGGTCGCAATTTCAAGTGATTGTCCAGCCTCAAGCACCGCAGCTTTAACCTCAGCATTCTGACGAATAAACATCGGTGCAGTATCATCTGGGCCTACAATCAAATGCCACTGATTCGGTGCAGCATGCGGGTCAAGCTTGATTTGCTGATAACTCGGCTCGGCATTACGGACATTTGGTTGAATCCAGATTTGAAACAAATGTACCGGTTCATCCGTGTTATTGATTTCACTGTGCTGAACACCCGTACCTGCACTCATCAATTGCCATTCACCCGCATGGATGTACTCTTCGTTGCCCATACTGTCGCGATGCGTTAAACGGCCATGCGTGACATAGGTCAGAATTTCCATATTGTCATGTGGGTGAGTACCAAATCCGTTATTTGCGGCAATGGTATCGTCATTAATCACACGAAGTGGCCCAACTCCCATATATTTCGGGTTGTACCAGCTACCAAATGAAAAGCTGTGATAGGTATTTAGCCAACCAGCTTGGACATGACCACGGTTTTCACTGCGATGTAGATAAGCATTCATGCGGTATCTCCCAAATATTGTCGTTCTTTCATGAGAGTAGATTAACAAGATTGAATATCGCCAAAAACCATAGAATCAGAACAAATTGTCCTAAATTTAGTACGGTATTCTGCCAACGTATAAACATACATTAATTATAGGACAATTTATTTTTATCTCGAAAATAAAAAAGCCTGCACGTGCAGGCTTTTTTAAGAAGCAAAATTATTCTAAGAAACGAACAGTTACACCACTACGCACCTTGTTACCCAAGTCGTTGGCATCCCAGTTGGTTAAACGGATACATCCGTGAGATGCAGTTTTAGAAATAGCAGATGGATTAGGTGTACCATGAATACCAAATGATTTCTTGCTCAAGCCAATCCAGATATTCCCTACAGGGCCATTCGGGCCTGGTGGTAAAGAAAGTGGCTTTAAGTTATTGCCTTGAACAAAGTTACTTGGCGAGTAGCTATACCACGGATTACGTGCCACACCCACCACTTTGTAAGTACCTGCTGGTGACGGTGTATCGCTACTACCAATCGTTGCAGGGAAAGAGGCAATCATCTGGTTGCGGCTATTAAAGAGATACAACTGACGTGCGCCTTTGTGCGCAATAATCAAGTGAATGTCTTCTGGTAAATCGTTGCGCACATTCGCCACAATGATTTTTTCGCCGGCCTTTTTAAAGGTTGCCTTTGGATTTAACTTTTTCAAAAAGTCTTCATCCATATGGAATTTTTCACCCAGCATTTCGGTCACACGTACATAGTACAAACCTTTCATTTTGGCTTGTTGTGCGTAATCGTGCGGAATAGACGCCGCATACGGACCTTTCAAGTCATCTTCAGTCAGGGTGTATTCAACATAAGCCGGTTTGTTTTGTTTGGCCAATAATGCATCCCACGTTTCTTTGGTGAGTTCGCCTGTGGCTTTTAAACCGTTCATTTGTTGAAACGAAGACAACGCCTTTAATGTATTCATGCCGCTGGTACCATCAATAGCACCTGGAGAAGCATGAGTATTATTTAGCATGACTTGCGCGCGTGCATAGACTGGAAATTGACCACGGCCGATATTTTCATACCAGTCGGCATTATTGAGGCTGTCTAGCGTCCAGGTCACTTTTGCGGGTGCCTGAGCAGTCTTGCTGCTTGCTGCTGTTTTTGCCGCTGGTGCGCTTGAAGGAGCTGCACCTGTGTCGGCTTGCTTATCTTCTGTGCTTTCAAGACGCTGTAACGTTGCCGACGCTTGATTCAGATCTTTTTCTTCTTGCGCTGTAATAGGTGCGCTATCTGGAGCAGATGCCGCAACTGGTGCAGAAGCAGCAGCCGGGCTCGATGCCGCAGATGCATTACGCGCAGCAGTCACAGGCTTATAATTGACTGTGTTGCTAGATTTGGTCGATGCATCTACAGCAAGTGGATCAATCGGATCTTGAACTAAATCTGTACTACGAACGACTTTAGGATGCAACGGTTGCTCAACCGTTGAAGCCGCGAAAACTGTACCGCTAATGATGCAGCTTAGACTCAATGCGAGTAAAGAGCGAACAAACATGCACTTCAACCTTAAGAATTATTCATATTTCAGGGTATAAAACATTGCAAGTATTACAGAAATTAATTGGCGATGCAGTATTTGTTTTGTGTAAATCCTGCTTTCCCGAGTGTTTGTATAATTTCTCGGATTTTGCCCTTATTCATGGCCAATTCTTTTTGTTATTATGCGATCAAGATAAGTATTTAGATTGAGAAAGTAAATGACGGCTTTAAAAAATGATCGTTTTCTACGTGCTTTATTGCAGGAGCCCGTCGATACCACACCAGTCTGGATGATGCGTCAGGCAGGTCGTTATTTACCAGAATATCGTCAAACACGCGCTCAGGCGGGTGACTTTTTATCGCTTTGCAAAAATACCGAATTCGCTTGTGAAGTGACTTTACAACCTTTACGTCGCTACGATCTCGATGCCGCAATTTTATTCTCCGATATTCTTACCATTCCCGATGCATTGGGGCTTGGGCTTTATTTCGAAGCGGGTGAAGGGCCAAAATTTAAAAAAACCATCCGTAGTGAACAAGATGTGCTGGCATTGCCAAATTTCAATGCTGCATCCGATTTAGACTATGTCATGAATGCGGTATCAACCATCCGTTCGGCACTGGGCGGGCAAGTGCCGTTGATTGGTTTTTCTGGTAGCCCGTGGACATTGGCCACCTATATGGTCGAAGGCGGATCAAGTAAGGATTTTCGTTACACCAAATACATGATGTATGCGCAGCCAGAAGTGTTGCATGCTTTACTCGACCGACTTGCTGTGGCAGTAATTGATTACTTAAATGCTCAAATCGATGCAGGTGCACAGGCAGTTCAGATTTTTGACAGTTGGGGCGGCGCTCTGGCACATCGTGAATACCATGAGTTTTCGCTTAATTACATGCGTAAAATCGTGGCTGGTCTAAAGCGTGAAAATGATGGTCGTCGTGTTCCGGTGATTATATTCACTAAAGGCGGCGGTCAGTGGCTTGAGCCGATGGTGGCATCTGGCGCAGATGCTTTAGGTCTCGACTGGACCACGCCATTAAATGTGGCGCGTCAAACCGTGGCAGGGCGGGTGGCTTTACAAGGTAATCTCGATCCGGCTGTACTGTATGGTAACGCCGAGAGTATTCAAAAATCGGTGAAAGCCATGCTCGATGATGCCTATGCCAATGGTGAAAAAACTGGCTATGTGGCCAATCTTGGTCATGGTATTACGCAATGGGTCAATCCAGATCAACCCAAAATCTTTGTCGATACCGTACATGAGTACAGCGCGAAATATTTAGGATAAGCCACTCGTGTACCCACTCAAACTCACGTGTTTATTTGGATTTAAGGCAGCTTCGGCTGCCTTGTTTGGTTTATTGCTCTTGATTGCATTTGCGCTCACTGCGCCCATGGGCAGTCGGGAGTACTACGGTTTTTTTCGTTATGACTATTTGCTGTTTTATGCGGTTATTATTCAGATCTGCCTGATTTACCTCAAGTTAGAGTCGTGGGCAGAAGTACGTGTGATCGCATTATTTCATCTCATGGCGATGGTCATGGAGATATTTCTAACGCATCCTGCAATTGCTTCATGGCAGTATCCACAGCCCGCAGTATTCCGGCTCTGGACGGTTCCGCTGTTTGCGGGCTTTATGTACTCTGCGGTAGGGAGTTTTTTTGCACGTTCGCTACGCTTGTACTCGGTATCTTTCACAAGGTTGCCTACATTTGGCCTGATGATCGGTTTAGCGGTGTTGTCTTATTTGAATTTCATGACCAAATTTTTTGTGCCCGATATCCGCTACGTTCTTTTTGCGGTCAGTGTGGTCATGTTTTGGAAAACGCGTTTAAGCTTTCAGCTCGATCAAAAACGATTTAATTTGCCGATGTTACCTGTCTTGATTTTGCTGGCCTTTCTCATTTGGATAGCAGAGAACATCAGTACATTTTATAAGATCTGGCTTTACCCCAGTCAGGTCGATGCGTGGCATATGGTGGGCTGGGGCAAGCTCGGATCGTGGTACTTATTACTCTTATTAAGTCTGGTGCTTGTCCTCAAGATACTGGGTCAGCGCAGTGCCAACGGTTCGTGGCAGTTGCATGCTCAGCATCAAGCAAACGCAAATCGTTAAGCATGTTGCTGCACTATAAAGTACAAGTGCAGCAACCACTGGTTAGTCAATATCACCAATCATCATGACGGTATGGCCCAGTAAATAACCTGCCGTCACCAAAATTGCAATCCAGATAAATGCACCAATCACGTTATAAATTGAAAACACGGTATAGTTCATACCGCTAGAACCCGCCGCAAAGGGTGCAAATGAACGTGCAAATGGAATAAAGCGCGCGATCAAAATGGTAATGGCGCCATGGCGACGAAAGTAATCGTGGGTTTTTAACAGATATTCATGTTTGATAAAGCGGGATTTGACTTCAAAAACACGTACGCCCATTCGGCGTCCAATATGATAATTGACAATATAGCCCAAGGTTGCCGCAAGAAATAACAAGAAAATAATAAAGCCCAGATTCATAATCGCTGTGGTGGCACACAAGGCACCCACCGCCAGTAACAGACTGTCACCGGGCAAAAAGAACATAAAAATAAAAGCAGTTTCTGCAAAAATAATCAAAAATAAGATGGCATAAATCCACAATCCATATTCTTGGATCAGGATAGGTAAATAATTTTCAAATCCAATCAAGAAATCAAAAAATTCCATTAATTATCTACCTTCACTACGTTTTTACCTCTTCGTTAATGTATTAACCCAAGATACCACTGACTCAGATAGACACTCAACGCACATCAAACGTCAGCTCATTAATAGCTTTCAGGTACTGCGCTTAAAAATTCGCGTCTTGCTTCCTTGTCAGTTTTAAAATCGCCAATAAAAGAAACGGTCCGTGTTGTCGATTCTTGCTTGCCTACACCTCGCATCATCATGCACATATGCGCTGAATCAATCATCACCGCCACACCACGTGCTTTGGTCACTTCTTCAACAGCCTGTGCGATTTGCTGGGTTAAATTCTCCTGAATTTGTAGACGTCGAGCAAACATTTCTGTAATGCGCGCAAATTTAGAAAGTCCGAGCACTTGGCCTTCAGGAAGATATGCAATGTGCACACGTCCATAGAATGGCAGTAAATGGTGTTCACATAAAGAATAGAATTCAATATTTTTAACCAAAACCATTTCATGGTTATCTGAAGGAAATACGGCATTGTTGGTCACTTCTTCCAAACTTTTGCCATAGCCCGAGGTTAAAAACGAAAATGCCTTGGCAGCGCGGATTGGCGTATCTTTAAGCCCAGGACGATTTAAATCTTCGCCCACTGCGGTCAGGATATTGGCATAGGATTGCTGCATTGACATAAGACGTTTTGACTTAACTTTACTAAACAAGCTCGGCATTGTATCAGAACATGCTCAGATGTTCATATCTTGTCGCGCTATATTTATACGCTTCTGGTGCCGATGCATAAAAGATGCTGCGTTTTCATGAAAAAAATGTGCAATTTAGAGCGCTTTGCCTCGCTTTCGACTCGTTTTATCGGCTGCTTTATGATACACCTGATCATAACAGTTTCTTTTTTTCTATCGAGATCGGGCCGTTTTGAGGCGTCATTTATTTGGATATTCAGTTTATATTCTAAATCAAATAATGATTATTCAAAGTCATTCAGATCAACAAGATAGCGTTTTAATGGCACTTAACTTGCTGTTTATCAGCATGCTTAAAGTCATGATGTAAAATTCAAGGATAAAACATGTCGGAACGTCCAATTACTTTCTTTTTTCGCGGACAAACGCAGCAGGTCCAAGGTGTTTCACCTGTCATGACGGTTTTGCAGTTTTTACGTGAACATGGATTGGCTCAACAGGGTCGTCAAACCGGCACCAAAGAAGGCTGTGCCGAGGGCGATTGTGGTGCATGTACGGTGGTCATTGGTGAGTTGGTCAATCAGCAGTTGCAGTTACGTAGCGTCAATGCCTGTATTCAGTTTTTACCTACACTAGACGGCAAAGCGTTATTTACCGTAGAAGATTTAAAACAGTTGTCGATGTCTGAAGATCAGCCCTTACATCCGGTTCAGCAGGCCATGGTCGAATTACATGGCTCACAGTGTGGCTTTTGTACGCCAGGCTTTATTATGTCGCTTTGGGCCATGTATGAAAATGAGCCGAATGCGCCGTCTAAAGATACCGTTCATGACTATTTATCTGGCAATTTGTGCCGCTGCACAGGCTACCGCCCAATTTTGGATGCTGCACAAAAAGCCTATGATTACCCAACCATCCGTTTAGCACGCCAAAACATTATTGAGGTACTCAAACAGCTACAGCAGTTACCGGCACTTGAGTTTCGTCATGCGTCCGCGCAGTTTTTTGCACCGAAAAGCTTAGATGCATTTGCTGATTTGCGCGTGCAATATCCGCAGGCTCGTTTAGTGGCAGGCAGTACCGATGTGGGGCTGTGGGTGACCAAACAAGGTCGTCAATTGGGCGATATGCTCTATATTGGGCAGGTTGAAGCACTAAAACATGTCAATCTTCAAGAGGGTCAGCTCTGTATTGGTGCAAATGTCACCTTAACCGATGCCCTAACTCATATTTCTACTATTTATCCAGAACTGGCCGAATTACAGCGCCGCTTTGCTTCGATGCCCATTAAAAATGCAGGTACGCTAGGTGGAAATATTGCCAATGGCTCACCAATTGGCGATTCCATGCCTGTGCTAATGACTTTAAATACGCGTCTGCGCTTACGCTGTGGCCAGCAAACACGTGAAATTGCATTAGAAGACTTTTATCTGGATTATCAAAAAACAGACCTTCAACAAGGCGAATTTGTAGAAGCCATCTTAGTGCCTGTACGTGCTAAAGATTCAGCGCTTAAAGTGGCCACATATAAAATTTCCAAGCGTTTTGAGCAGGATATTTCTGCTGTATGTGCTGCACTCAGTTGCGAGCTCGATGAGTATCATGTGGTGCAATCCATCAAAATCGCTTTTGGTGGAATGGCGGCGATTCCAAAACGTGCTGTTCATACCGAAGCGGTTTTGCTTGGTCAGCCTTTTGATATGGCTTTACTGCGTGAGGCACAAGTAGCCATGGAGCAAGACTACCAGCCACTGAATGACGGGCGTGCCAGCGCTGCGTATCGTTTGCAAGTGGCAAAGAACTGTTTAGAACGTTTTTTTGTTGAACATATTCATCCACAATCGATCACGCGTATCGATAATCTGATTACGATGGTGGAGGCATAAAAGATGAATCATTCAATTGACCTGAATCCTCGTCAGCGTTCTGCCAAAGCAGGACAGTCTATTGCGCATGAAAGTGCTCATTTGCACGTGACGGGTGAGGCGGTGTATATCGATGATATGCCCGAACTTGCAAATACCTTGCACTTGGCCGTCGGCTTTTCAAAATGTGCCAAAGGCAAGATCACAGCATTTGACCTAGAGGCTGTACGCGCTGCACAGGGCGTATACGCAGTGTATACCGCAGCAGACATCCAGATCGAAAACAACTGGGGGCCAATTGTCAAAGATGATCCTATTTTTGCCGATGGAGAAGTGGAGTTTTATGGTCAAGCCTTGTTTGTGGTGGCTGCCGATACCTATCAGCATGCTCGCCAAGCAGTACGTTTAGCCAAAATTGAGTACGCCGCAGAAACCCCTATTTTAAGTATTCAAGATGCAATCGAGCAGCAATCTTGGGTGTTGCCACCCGTCGAGTTTTCGCATGGTGAGGTCGATGCCGCCTTTGAGCATGCACCTCATCAATTAAGTGGTTCAATCGATTTGGGTGGGCAAGAGCATTTTTATCTCGAGGGGCAGATCTCTTATGCAGTGCCTTTGGAAGATCAGAGCTTAAAAGTTTATTGCTCCACACAGCATCCGACCGAAATGCAACTGTTGATTTGCCATGCACTGGGCCTACATATGCATCAGGTCAGTGTTGAAGCACGCCGTATGGGTGGTGGTTTTGGTGGTAAAGAATCGCAGTCGGCGCAGTGGGCCTGCATTGCATCCTTGGCAGCGCAGCACTCGGGCCGTCCGTGTAAGCTACGTTTAGACCGTGACGACGACATGACGTCAACCGGCAAACGTCATGGTTTTGCCTATGAGTGGTCGGTGGCCTTCGATCAGGACGGTTTGTTGCATGGTCTTAAAGTTCAATTGGCATCCAATTGTGGCTTTTCTGCCGATTTATCTGGCCCAGTCAACGAGCGAGCCATTTGTCATCTTGGAAATGCCTATTATTTGAATGCGGTGCAAATTCGAAACCTACGCTGCAAAACCAATACCGTTTCAAATACGGCTTATCGTGGCTTTGGTGGCCCGCAGGGCATGTTTGTGATTGAAAATATCCTCGATGATATTGCCCGCTATTTAAACTGCGATCCGGTACATATTCGGCAAAAGAATTTTTTTGCGGAAAAACCGGGGCAAGGCCGTGACCGTATGCATTACGGTGCCGAAGTGCGAGACAATGTCGCACCAAAAATTGTCGAAGAGCTACTGGTTTCAAGTCGTTATTTCGAGCGAAAAGCCGAAATTGAGCAGTTCAATCGTGACAACAGCATCATCAAACGGGGTCTGGCATTGACTCCGCTGATGTTTGGTATTTCATTCAATGCGGTGCATTACAATCAGGCGGGTGCCTTGGTTTATGTGTACATGGATGGAACAGTGGCCATTACCCATGGCGGTACTGAGATGGGGCAAGGCTTATATACCAAAGTACGTCAGGTCGCTGCACATGAACTTGGACTATCGATTGAAAAAGTGCGTTTAATTGCCACCGATACGTCGCGTGTACCAAATACCTCAGCCACTGCTGCATCGAGTGGTGCAGACCTAAACGGTAAAGCTGTGCAAAATGCCTGTATTAAGATTCGTGAGCGCTTAAGCCAGTTAGCTGCCGAAATCAGCCAGACAGAAGCATCGACTGTACATTTTGAAAATAATACCGTGAGCACGCAAAGCGGTTTGTCTTGGCCATTTGATGAACTGGTGCATCGTGCTTATATGGCCCGCGTACAACTCTGGGACAGTGGATTTTATAAAACGCCTGAAATTCACTATGATCAGGTCAACCATTTAGGCCGGCCATTCTTTTATTATGCCTACGGGGCAGCGGCGAGCGAAGTTGCGATTGATACTTTAACTGGCGAAATGAAAGTACTTCGTGCAGATATTTTGCATGATGTCGGCCGTTCGATTAATCCTGCAATCGATATTGGTCAAATTGAAGGTGGCTTTATACAAGGTATGGGCTGGCTGACCACAGAAGAGCTGTGCTGGCAACCCCAAGGGCCGCATGCAGGCCGTTTGTTCACGCATGCACCGTCAACCTATAAAATCCCGACCAGTCTGGATATACCGCCGGTATTTCATGTGAAACTGTTTGATAACAGCAACGAGGCCGATACCATTTACCGTTCAAAAGCGGTCGGTGAGCCGCCGTTTATGCTCGGGCTTTCAGTGTTTTCTGCCATTCGGCAAGCTGTGCAGTCAGCCATTCCAAAGGATGCGCCACTGGTACTTAATGCGCCGGCCACAGCCGAAGAAATCTTACGCGCAATTGCAATTGGTCGCGGTCAAGCGCTTGCAGAACGTCCTCAACCGCGTTTGAAATAAGCCATGCAACAACATTTACAGTGGTGGCATGATTTGGCACACGTTTCACTACATGGTTGTGCTGAATCATCGCCCGTGGTTTTGGTGACCGTGGTTCGTGCTGACGGATCCACTCCGCGTGAAGTGGGTGCAACGATGCTGCTCGGCTTGCGCGACGATCAGGTTTACCAGTCCGATACCATCGGTGGCGGGCATCTTGAGTTTCAGGCCTTCGATATTGCGCAAGCCATGCTGAAAGGTACCGATAAGCGAACGCTTTTTGTCGAACGTTTTAATTTAAGTGCACGGCTGGGGCAGTGTTGTGGCGGTGTGATGTGGTTGCTGTTTGAAAAACTCCAGCCACGAGAGCATGCTTCAATGCTGGCATCAGCTTATGCTGCGTGGCGATCAGGACAATCTATCGAGCGGCAAGTACATGAAAATGGGCATTCGACCTGGCAAGTGACTCCAACACAGGTGCCATCTACCGCTATTTTTGAAAGAGATGAAACCGGTTGGCGCTGGCAACAGTGTGTTCAACCCTATGCTATGAAGGTTTTATTATTTGGTGCAGGACATGTCGGGGAGGCGATCGTACGGTGTTTACAACCAATCGGGGTGCAAGTGACATGGGTCGATAGCCGTGACAATATTTTTCCACCAGATTTACTTAAACAGGTCAATTGTGTTTGTACTGATGTACCAGAGGCGGAAATTGTGCGGTTTGATCCGCAAGGTGCAATTCTGATTTTGACTCATGATCATCAGCAAGATTTGCAGTTGTGCATGGAGGCGCTTAAATCTTCACAATCACGCTTTGCTTATGTCGGAATGATTGGTTCTAAAAGTAAACGTGCCATTTTTGAAAAACGTATGCAGGCGAGGGGCTATGAGCAGACCCAATTACAGCGTTTGGTCTGTCCAATTGGTATTACAGGCATTAGTTCGAAGCAACCTGCCATCATCGCCGTTTCGGTAGTGGCAGAGCTACTTCAAATCTTCGATCAAAAGAAATGATGCTGTCGCATCATTTCTTGGTTTCATATTTTGGATTTTTCTCAGCACGTTTGAGCAAGACCAAAACAGCGCCTGTACCCCCTTGATTTTCTGGGGCACTCACAAAAGCCAGAACATCACGGTGCTGGCGCAGCCAACCATTCACGTAAGTCTTCAAAATGGCTTCTGGCCCTTTACCATGCACGATCTTAATCACGTTTTGGTTTTCGGTCTTGGCCATCTGAATAATTTGCAAGACCGCAGCACGCGCTTGTTCAACAGTACAGCCGTGCAGATCGACTGCTTCAAACCAGCGCATTTTTCCAGCTTTTAGGTCTTCAAAGACTTTATGCTGTAGCGTCGCAATGCGATAACTCAAACTGGCTTGGCTTGCGACAGGATTTAATGCCGCCTGCGTATCCGAAAGCTCAGCGAGTTCACTTTCGATCGCACCTTCAGCCGCCGCCCGTTTTGCTAAAATCTGAGCATCTACTTTTTTGCTGCGCTTGGGTTTGATATCTGCAACATTGCCATGATCAATCGGCTTGACACCTTGCAGCGCTTTTTTAAACAAATCTAGCTCTTCAGCCTCACGATTCACTGGCTGATCGGCACTGTTTGTTGCATGCTCACTACGATTTTCAATGGCGTGTGAATGCGGCTGACTGATCTGCTTTTTAAACTGCTTTAATAATTTTTGCTGTTCTTTAGACAGCGCAGAATCTTTATTACTCATAGGACTCGTTTTAAATCGTAGCAGGGTGGCCAAACAATGCCGTAAAGGCCTGATCAGGTCGAGGTTGTTTCATAAAACTTTCACCCACCAAGAACGCATGAATATCATGTTCCTGCATCATTGCAATATCGGCCGGAGTGGCGATACCACTTTCGGTTACCAATAAACGTGACGGATCAAGTAAACGCTTCAAGCGTAAACTGGTGTTTAAGTCTACATCGAAGGTTTTCAAATTACGATTGTTGACGCCAAGAATACATTTTTCGGAAAGTCTGAGCGCACGCTCAAGTTCTTCTTCGTCATGTACTTCAACCAATACATCCAGATTGTACTCAAATGCTGTTTTTGACATCTCTTCGAGTTGCTGATCAGACAAGCATGCCACAATCAGCAAAATACAGTCGGCATGGAGGGCACGTGCTTCAATCACATTATATGGATCGACCAAAAAGTCTTTACGCAGTGCAGGTAGCTGACAATTGTTGCGCGCAATCGCGATATTGTCATCATGACCTTGAAAGAAATCGACATCAGTCAATACCGACAAGCACGCTGCACCCGCCTGCTCATATTGCGCTGCAATTTCAGCAGGGTTAAAGTCGGCTCGAATCACACCTTTGGAGGGTGATGCTTTTTTAATTTCAGCAATCACGCCAGGGCGCTTAGCATTTAATGCACGTGCAAAGCCACGCACAGGTGAGGCCGCTTGTGCCAGCGCTTCGATATCTTGAAGGCTAAGTTGCTGTAAACGCGCTGCAAGTTCTTCATGTTTGCGATCGACAATTTTACCCAAGATGGTATTTTGAATTTGAATCATTTTGGATAACCTCACGTGTTCGAATAGTGTTTGAGTGCTTTGGTAAACTCAGACAAAATACTCATTTTTTCGAGGGCCTGACCCCCATAAATAATATCATGTGCCAAGGCCACACCTTGCTTGTAACTGGTACTTAAGCCAGAAACATAGATGCCAGCACCTGCGTTTAATGCAATCATATTGGCTGCTTTTTCGCCGAGGTCAGATTTGTTACGCCCAAGTGCGTCTTTAATCAGCTTGAGGCTTTCATTCGAATCGGCCACAATCAAACCCGATAACGTTTGTGAGGGAATTCCCACATCTTCGGGGTTTAAAACCCATTCGGTGATTTCATTATTTTTAAGTTCAGCCACATGGGTTGCCGAGGCCAGGCTGATTTCATCTAGGCCATCTTTAGAATGCACCACCATCACATGCTCGGCACCGAGTTGTCTCATGACCTCAGCAATCGGACGGCACAATTCATCTGAAAATACCCCAAGCACAAAGCGCTTTACCCCAGCCGGATTCGTAAGCGGGCCAAGAAGGTTGAAAATACTTCGTATGCCCAATTCACGACGAGGCGCAACTGCGTATTTCATGGCTTTATGATGATTGGGAGCAAATAGAAAACCCACACCCATTTCACGGATGCATCGCTCTGTTTGCTGCATATCTAAATCAAGATTAATTCCGGCCTGTTCAAGCAAATCTGAAGAGCCAGATTTGCTTGATACACCACGGTTACCATGTTTGGCAATGGTTGCGCCTGCTGCTGCAATGACGAAGCTTGAAGCAGTTGAGACATTAAACAGATTTTGACCATCTCCACCTGTTCCCACGATATCGACCAAATGTGGGATATCACTGACATCAATTTTAATGGCCAGTTCACGCATGACGCGTGCAGCGGCAGTAATTTCATCAATGCTTTCACCTTTCATGCGAAGGCCCATCATCAGCGCACCAATTTGTGCGTCTGTCGCTTCACCTTGCATGATGCTGCGCATCACATCTTCCATTTGCGGCTGAGTCAAATGAATGTTTTTGGTAATGTGGTTTAATGCTTGTTGAATATTCATTTATGCATAAATCTCTAAAAAATTCTTGAAGATTTGATGTCCGTGCTGGCTCAAAATCGATTCTGGGTGAAACTGCACACCTTCTACAGGCAGTGTCTTATGCTTTACACCCATGATTTCTTCGATTGAACCATCGTTCTGATTGGTCCAGCAGGTCACTTCCAGACACTCAGGCAAGGTCTCCTGTTCGATCACCAAAGAGTGATAGCGTGTCGCAGAAAATGGTGAAGGCAGGTTGCTAAAGATTCCTTTATCAGAATGATACATATCCGACAAACGACCATGCATCACGGTTTTCGCGCGAATGACCTGTCCACCAAAGGCTTGTCCAATTGCTTGATGCCCCAAACACACACCGAGCAATGGAATTTTGCCGGCAAAGTGATGAATGGCAGGAATTGAAATTCCTGCTTCAGTTGGAGAACAAGGGCCAGGACCCACCACCAAATACTTCGGCTGCCATCGTTCAATGTCCTCAAGAGTGACTTGGTCATTGCGAACCACTTTAACGTCTTGATTTAACTCGCCAAAATATTGGACGATGTTATACGTAAAGGAGTCGTAATTGTCGATCATGAGAAGCATTTTGTAAGCAACCTATTGATTCATAGATAAATATTAAACAAGCGATTTTATGTTACTCACAATGTTACTCACATATCGTAAAGTGTTGAATTGTGAATAGAAAAAAGCCGCTATGTGTTAGCGGCTACTTTATCAGAATTTATTGTCTTTGTGACAACCTTGTTCACATACGAATTTAAGTAGTAACTATAACGACCATCTTTGAGTGGAGGGTCAATTTCTCCTTTCTTAATTCTGTCGTAAAAAGTCACTTCTGTCATTTTCATACGTTGAGCGAACTCTTTGATCGAAACCCGGCGCTCATCAGTTATCGAAACCTGACGTTTGATCTGCTGAAGTTCATCAAGAATTCTATCAAGCATATTTTGTTCAATAATTATTTTGCTCACATCAATCTCCTTCAGCTTCAATCGAAGTGCCTTCATAAGTTCCATCGCCACCACAGTTTAGGCAGTGCGTGTAAACACCCAAACCATCTTCTTCTTCATCTGGACTAAAGTTTTCAGGAATCTCACCAGTGAAGACAGTTCCATCAATTGGTTTTGTGTGCACATGCGGTGCAAGGCCGTAGTAAGGAAAAACACATCCATCGTTACCATCGTCACAAATTTCACAGTTCTTAACTTGTAGTTCGGTCATTGCTAGGCTCACTTCAAAATTGGCACAATATTTTCTTGGTACCAAATTTTAAATTTGGCGTTATCTTCATCAAAAATGGCGTTTTGCTTTTCAATGTTCTGCCGATGCTCTGATACAGATTCGGGAAACGGTAGGCTTTTACGATCAAAGAATGCTTGAGCATCTTTATACATTTGATATGTAGGATCATCTGCCTGTTCAAAAGTATTCAATAACCATTCATTACGCATTTCATCATCTTGCTCAATTAATGCCGAGCCAATCGCTGTCATGGCATTGTTATGCATTGCTATCATTTGGCAGTGCTTGAGCTCAGTTAGATCATTCATGAACATGAAGCATTCTGATAGTTCTGCAGTTAATTCTACTTTGACGCCATTCTTGGCAGCATCACGCAAGATTTGCTTTTGACGTTCATACCAATCCCAGCGCTCCTGGGGTTTCATGTCGTTTAGTTGTTTTGGGAATATCATCGCATTGCCTCACAAATCATCATATTCAGGATATTCATCATAGAAAGCTGATACTGGATCTTTTCCCTGTTCCCAATCTTCTAGCCAAGCCTCTTAATCAAAATGGCTATTTCCTGTATGTGCATCAAATAAACCGCTAAGAATTGATAGAAAATCTTCTTTAGACATTTTGCTTTTCATAACTTCACCTTTTGAGAATAATTTTGCGCATAAACATGATTTATTTGAATTTATGCGCAAATAGTTGCTCATTTTCTCCAACGTGCTTCTTTAAATTTTGCATCGCAAATCAATGATTCGATTTCAGATGCATTCACATTTTCAAAGATGTGATCCATTTTGCTGCCGTATACAATCAGTGTCCGGCATTGCGACGAGTATCTAAATTTCATGGGAATGCCTCATCTATTAGATCGATGGGCGCTTCAAGCTGATTACGACGTTTGTAAACTTCGGCCATTAGAGTCGGTTGGATTCGTTCATCACGTGCTGATACATCAATCTCAAGTGCATCAAGTTCAGTTAGATCCGCTGCCTTCTGAATACGGACCAGCAGTGAAGGTGGTTCTTTAGCTTCGGGCTGAGGTAATTCAGAGAGACGACGACTAACAGCAGCATGCAAAGGGGCAGACTGTTCTTGTGTCCAGCCCTTTGTATACTTAAACAATGCATTGGCTTCTGCCGGAGATTGGGCAATTGAAGCACGTTCGATCAAATCAGCTAGGATTGATTCAAAGTCTTCGCTGGCTTGCTCAGAACTTGGTTCACTGATTAAGGTGTCTTCAACAACATTTACAGGGCCTTGGCTTGTAATCGTAATTTCTGACTTCGTTTCTGATACAGTTTCTTCAGTTTTAGTTTCTGCATGAACTTCGGCAGTTTTCTTGCGAGTACGTTGCTTTTTCGGTTCTTCGCCCAAACGTGAGATTTTGATCTCTTCACTGATTTCGCGACCAAGTGCTTTGGATATAGCTACCAGTTGAAGTTTTGCGTTTTCAGCATCACGCTGTACAAAGCCACTTTCGATAGATTCAATAAGTGCAGCAGTTTTAAAATTAAAAACATAAATTGAAGGTGAATAGGTGCTTAGAACATAAACCTCTTGACCTTCAATGTATTCTTCAAGAGTCATCGGCTTAGCAAAGGTAATACCTGCCAATTCCATGGTTTCGATTTTGATGCAGAAC
This sequence comes from uncultured Acinetobacter sp., assembly GCA_913777945.1. Classification (GTDB taxonomy): domain Bacteria; phylum Pseudomonadota; class Gammaproteobacteria; order Pseudomonadales; family Moraxellaceae; genus Acinetobacter. The sequence continues at coordinate 370,673 of CAJYTY010000008.1, forward strand.
TCATAGTGTGGCATCACGAACACTGTAGCTGGCATTTGATCAAGTGAACTGAAGTCTTTATCACCCGGCAATATGCCGTTACCGGCGTAACGACAAAGCACAGTTTTACGGTTTTGAAGCGCTTCAAACGCTTCTTTAGCATTTAAAATAGTGTTCATTTTTTTATCCTTTTATCAGTGCTTTTTTAAGATATGGATCTAAGTCGGGTTGCTTCAAAAGCCAACTCACGTAATCCGATGGAATGTCTTTAATCGCAGTGCCTTTGTATTTTCCAAAAGTGATATGAGTCGGTATGCGTGCTTGTTCAGAAAACAAATAAAGCGCTTGCAAATCTTTAATGCCGAGTCTTAAGCAAATATCCTTAAGCACAAATGCAGTCAGTAAAACGTCTTGTTTAGCGTTATGCGCGTTACGGATACTTTCTCTGGCTTTTTCAGACCCGCTAGTGAGCATATAAACTAAGGCTGAAATATTGTGTGCTTGGTCTGGGTAAACCATGCGAGCTAATGCAAGTGTGCAAATGGCTTTAGCTTTAAATTCAGGATCAGCTTTTCGAATGGCTTCAATGTCATAATCAATGTTATGACCAATGATGTACTCGCATGCCGGGGCACGGAACGTTTCAAAACTTGGCTTTCCGGCAATGTCACTCTCAAGAATGTGGTGCACTGCCATCGCGCCGTATGAAATTGGTTCAGGACATGAGAAATACTCGTCATAGACCGCCTGTTTATCGACAGTCAGAAGACCGTCGATAAAAGAGCAGGGAATGTAGGCAATCTCAATCGGATAGCCTTTCATGTCATTCGTTTCGGTATCTAAAATGATTGCACTCATGCTTTAATTTCCTGCTTAGCCAAATTTTCAATATCTGCGTGAACAGCTTGAAGCTGTGAAACTTCAATTTGCATGAGTGAATCGATTCCTAAGTGCTCACACACAGTACGTGTATCAAGACCACGCTCAGCAATAAAATCTTGAAGCTGGTCGCGCTGAGCGTCAGAGATCCCTTTGAATTCAGGAGGGTTGATCCATTTGTTACGCTCTTTGTCGAAAGTACACTTCATAGATTCAGCTTGCGCTTTTAACGCTTGGCGCATGCTTTGATAGTAGGCGTGCTCTTTATCTAATGACTCGGTGAGTTGGTTCAAATCACCAGCGTGATTGGCTTCTAAACAAGATTGCTTAAAATTGTTCAATTCTGCTTGTGCTTTGATTTCAGCAGCTTGAACAGGTGTCAGTGTGTTGATGTGGTCTTTAGCCTGCTTGAGTAAATCAGCTAAAAAAGTGGGTGAGCGTAAAAGTTCAGGAACAGGTACCTGTCCCGTGCAGATATCTTCACTGTCATCAATTTTCTGGATAAAGCCGAGACGGCCCGAGTTCTTACCATGGTGTGTTGGTGATGGATTAAACAAAATCGTACGTATTGAATCTCCATTTTGGTCTGTTGTGGAGTGGAGATATCCCATCACATCAGCCATACGATAAAGTAAGTTTCTGTTTTTGCCCGCAAGATCCGGGCGATAAACTTTTAATTTTTCCTTGCCGGCTTCTTCTTCAACAGCATGTGCGATAAAAACAACGTCTTTACCCAGCGATTGCCATTTACGAACCATGTTCATAAATTTGGTACCAGCTAGGCCCTGTGCTTTTAAAGTTAGGGTTTTATCACGCTGTAGATTGTCACTATTTTTGGAAAGCTGATCCTTGATTGAATCCAGCATAGCGCCTACGGTGTCAGCGACTATTGTGTTGAACTCTGAATAAAAGTCATCTTTTAAGTTCTCAAGATCAAACCAGCTATCCATACGGATGATTGTTCCGCGTCGCAATTCCGCAGCTACACGATGTTGACCTTTATCAAAATCAAAAATTACGGGCTTGTTTGCTGTATGTGCAATCGCGCTTTTACCTAGACCAGGATCGGTATATAGATAACAAATCACGCTTTCAACGAGTAATGTTTTTTCAGGGGTAAATACTTGAATAGCCATTTTGTTCTCCTTATCTCGCACCAACAAAACCGCGTGTATGTTTATATGCACGACGTTCAGGTGAAGGAATATGTGTGCGCTCAAGTACCTGAGCTAGTTGCTTTTTTCTTTGGAAACGAATCTCTTGTTCAAGATTTTTCATAATCCAAGGCTTTTCGAGCATCATTTCTGGTTGAACTGGTGTACCGCCGTGCTCAGACTCGATTCGAATATCTGAGAAGTTCAGATCAGTCGAAAATGTCTGAGGGCCTAAACGCACGTGATAACGGCCTTGCTCATCGCGTTTGATGAATTCGCGGAACGGAGTTGTATAGCGCTTTTGCATCACACACCCCCTAAGTGATTTTTCTCAATGTGGGTTTCAATGAGAGTGTTGATATTTCGATGATCTTCACTGACAGTGAAGTCGTGGTACTCATGACCGTTGATAGACGTAATACGATCAATGGCGAGATTTGTGATTTCTACAACTTCGCGTGATGAACCTGGTACGCCAAAATCATCATTGTGTGTTGCAAAATCAAAGCTTGTGTAAACAAAGAAGCCGTCTAACTTGATGACTGCTTTACCCGAGTGTTTGCTATCAAGCGTGATTGCAGCTATACCGTAATTAGAAGGCTGGGTAATTGGGAAAGTAGTGCGAGGCTCTTCTTTTTCAGTGACTAATGCATACGCACCAGACAAGCCGAACAATAGGGCAGAACCCACAGCAACATGCTTTAAACGAAGCTGTATGCTCGGTGTGTTGTGATTTATTGTGTTTTGTTCCATAATGAACTCCATCGTGAAAAGCCCTGATCGCCGTGGAAAGTTGTCAGGGCTTTTTGTTGTCTTGATGGAATCATAGTAAACACAGCGTTTACTTTAGTCAAGAATAATAGTACACAAATGTTTATTATTTTGTTTTCTTGATATTAAACATATACATAAAAAAAGGCCACTTTTAGTGACCTTAGAAAACATAGTGTTTATTTTTATGGTAGGGGATTTTGAACATTGAAAGCATAAGCCACAACACAAAAATCCTGCTCCATTATGTCTTCAGCAGTTAAAACTTCCTCTGGATATTCTTCCTTATTGGCACTAACAATTCTCACACCACCTTTCGGCATTCTGTATAAATATTTGAATTTAAATAGCCCACCGTGATTAATAGCGTAAATCTTTCCATCAATTATGTTGGTTCGACCTACATCTACATAGACGGTTGCTCCGTTATTAATTATAGGTGTCATTGAGTCGCCAAATGCTGTTAATGCATAAGCATTTGATGGATCAACACTATACTGTCTCAAAGTCGCTTTGCTTAATCTAAGCTTCCGTGTCTCATTACTAATTATCTCAGCTATAGATCCTGAGCCACACGAAACTAAAAACTCTTTGTAGTATGGAATTTCAGCTTCATCATCATCCACAGGTGTGCTTGAATCCCATTCTAGAACTTTTGTGACCTCAGTTTCATCCTTATCTGAGCCACCTTTTAGTATCCAGTTAGCCGATACTCCAAAAATTGCAGCAGCTTTTAATGCACCAGCTTTAGAAACACCACGTTTTTTCCAGTTTGTAATTGTTTGCGGTGATTCGTCAATGAGTTTCGCCGTCTCTTCTTGTGTGACCCCGCTTGCTTCTAAAAGTCTTTCTACAGAAGGATGTGTTTTTGATTCAGGTTTCATTTCCAAATCCAGTTCATTCATTTTTGTATTATCCAAGAAAGTAAACATTTTGTGTTAAACAAATGATTTGACAGTAGTAAACACAGCGTTTACCATGTATTAAACAAATGTTTACTGAGGCGATCATGTCTATCGAAGCTGATAAAGAGATTCTTTTAAAGCTTGGTGGCTCAACAAAAGTGGCTGAGCTGCTTGGTTATAGAGATAAGCAACGAGTTCAAAACTGGATGAAAAGAGGCATACCGGCAAAGGTAAAACTTGAATATCCGCATCTTTTTTTAAATCCAAATATTCAAAGCAACAACACTGCAGCATAAGGACAACCATATGAGTCTCGAAAAAAAATCCACGCATGTGCGTTTGTCTCCTGAAAACCATGAACGTGCAAAGGTTCTCGCTGAAATTAAGGGTAAAGACCTTGCTCAATATCTTGCTTACTTACTTGAAAAGGAAATAGCAGGTGAGTGGCATGTTCTTAATTTACAAGCAAAATCATTTGAGCGCTTGGGATTAGGAGCTTTGATGCGGGATCTATCTACCGAAGTGATCTTTGATGCGGGATCGGAAGGGAATTACAGGAATTCAGACAAAGAAAAAGCCTGATTTAGTGGATCAGGCTTTAGACGTTCAAAACAGTTAGGAAATGAACATGACAAATTTAACAGAAGTACAAAACGAAGACAATCGGGAATTTTTGGTCGGTGATGCAATTACTTATCTGTCGCCAAGAAAACCAGCAACTATTCATTACGTCAAAACAGTCTCAAAAAAATTTGAATATCTTGTTTTGGATAATGCGGATGTTGTCAATTTTAGCAGCGCCCGCCACGCAACAGTCGCAGAACTGAACGCAAAACGCCGTATGTCGGATGTTGAGCAGGCGATTGGAGAAGTTCCATGAATTCTAGATTTCAGAACCAGTCTGATTATAAACAGATCCAGCAAGTCCAATCATTTCATGAGCCTGCTTTGCGTGTTCTTGGTCAATTGTTTGAGCGCAATCAGCATAACTTACGCATTAAAGGCTACGACGAGAATAATGCTGCGATTACCAAGGTTGAGCTATCAGAGGTCATGGCTCGACATTTCCGAATTACTCAATGGTTAGCAAGTCAAATTGTAAGTAGCTTGATAAATGCGGGCTTAATTGAATCTTTTGGTGGCTACGTGAAGCCAAAGGTGGGTGATAAATGACTAAGCACGTACCTCAAGAAAACCAAATTACTCTTTTGGCACCAGTGCGCATCTATACAGCCAAAGAACTGGCTGCTATGCCACTCTCAGTTATGAACGCTTGTATCGAAGCACAAGAAAAGTTCGCCATGCTTGAGCAAACAACTCAAATGGGGGGGGCAGCAATAACAATACGCCGTTTAATGGAGGAAGGATTTCCATTGACTCAGGTTATCGAAAAATCACGCACACGCTACAAGATTGCTGGCGAATATTATCCACCCCGGATTATTCGGCAGCTGGAAAAGCGCGGCTTGATCAAGTTGGGAGTGAAATCGCATGAGCAATAAGATAGTAAATGAGATCCGAAGACTCCCAATAGATAGCACTCCAAAAATGCTTCTGTGGGTGATTGCTGACATTGCCGATGATGAAGGTAATACAAGTTGGTATGCACCTAGATCGCGCCTTATGGAAGAAACTGGGTACAGCAACAAAACAATCGCCGTGTGTATTGCATACCTAAAAGAGTGCGGGATAGTGCAGGTGATTGGTGGTAATGGCCGTCAAAATCAATACATTGTCATGCCTGAAAACTTTAATTCAGGTGTGAAATATCAGCCTAAAAAATATTCAAAACCAGTGAGCGAGGTTCACCAGTGTGCCAGCTTCACTAGTGAGCTAGGTTCACCACTACCAGTGAGCCTCACCGACAAACCAGTGAACTTGGCGCAAAAACCAGTGAGCGAGGTTCACACTATCCCTCATATCCATCAATATCCCTCTGTATATCCATCATTAGGCGATTCTGAGAATCAGCCATCTGATCAACAACAACCTAAGGTTAAACGAGTTACTAAAAAACAAGCGGGCATCAACTTACTTGTTGATCTTGGTTGTGAAGAGAAATATGCACATGACTGGATGGTAGCTCGCAAAGGTGCACAGCTTACAGATTCGATTCTTGAAAACTTAACTGAGCAAGCGAGCAAGGCGAATATTTCGATTGCACAGGCGGTTGAGTGGTCAGCAAAAAAAGGCTATCAGGGATTTAAGGCAGATTGGTACCTCAAGGATCAACAACGTGGCAACTCACCACTGAATACACCGAATCACTCGAATGATCGCAATGCTTCCTACTGGGCCAATTTCAATCAACCAAGCGAACCAGAAGGTTGGTACGAGCCGATTGATGTCACACCAAAAAAGACGTTACTGATTGAGGGGGTAGGTCATGCGTGAGATTGCCCAGGTAGAAACCATGCCATTTGAAAAACAATTGATTCTGACATTGCAAACGATGTACGCACAGCAATTTGCAAAGCACTTTCATGACAAACCAATGGAACTTGTTGAAACCATTATTCGTGGGGCTTTAGTTGGTGTTGACCAAGAGGGATTTAGCAAGGGTATTGCACGCTTGCTTTCAGGTCAGTCTAAGTTCATGCCTCAGATCCAAGAGTTTAAATCCTGGTGTGTATCAGGAACATGGACCGCAGTCGAAGCTTGGTACCACGTTTGCGAATGGTCAAAAAATTCTGATCACAAAATTACAGTGATGGCAAAGCAGTGCTGGGATGAGGTCTATCACATCGTTATCGAAGGAAGCATGCGAGATGCGAAAAGCCAATTCATCAACCTGTATGAAGAAAGACTGACACGGGCGCATTTACAGGGTGTGAGACAGGAGATATATACACCACCAGTGGCTATTCCTGTCAAAACAGTTCACATGCCTTACAAGGCTGATAACAAGAATCTGGATCAGGAAAAGCTTGCAACGATGAAGAGCCTTGCTCAGCAGTATCAATCTAAAGGCATGTCGGTGGTTGCGGCATTCAATCAGGCGTCTATTGATCTGACAGGTAAAAGCATGATGGGAGGTGGGGCATGAATGAGCACAAGAAATGCAAAAAAATTAATTTCGAAGATCAAATCAGCTTAATGCTATTTGCGTGTTATGCGACACAGCCTTTTTCCGTTGCGGATATTCAAGAAGCTGTTTTTGATTTTCATAGAGCTACGGTATACAGCCTACTAAATGAACACACGAAGTACGGGTATCTTGAGCGTGTTTCAGACAGTCACTATCGAGCAACTCAATACGCTAAAGACATCATGAATGTGAAAGGTGAGATTACGTGACTTCAATCAGTCTCGCTGAGTATAGAGCTAAGTTTCCAATTAAGAAGGGTAAAAAGCGCCGTTCAGTCAAAGGTCAAAGAGTGCAAAGCGTAGGAGAAGTAACACTGGCCAGAGATTTAAGGGCTTTAAAGATAAATTTCGAACAGGAATACAAGTTTCATGCGGAACGAAAGTGGCGGGCTGATTTTCTGATAACGGGTACCAAAATTTTAGTAGAGGTTGAAGGCGGAATTTGGAGTGGTGGTAGGCATACGAGAGGTAAAGGCTATTTAGGGGACATGGAAAAATACAATGCGGCAGCGATTTTAGGTTTTAAGGTTTTACGGTTCGATACACAACAAGTGAAAAGCGGTTTGGCGATTAAGCAGATTGAAAATTTGGTGAGAGGTGGCTTGTGATGAATGCAGCAGTGACAACAGTAATGGATTGGACAAAGTACACAATAGATGGATGGTTAGAACAATTCGGGGCTTGGTGCGAAACCGTGCGAATGAAAGGAGGTGATTTACCTGATGGCTTACACATCAACCAAATTTTCTGGTTGATGCGAGAAGCAGGAAAGGAAATTCCAAAGGGTAAATCATATATTCGTTGTGAAATAAATGACTTTGAAGCAACTCAAGTTCAAGCACTCCTACGTAGTATATTAAATTCTGATAAGGCCGATTTCACTACAAAGTTTGCATTGGTGTGTTTAATAAAAAATAAAGTAGAAAATAAAGGGCTGGGTAGGGTTGCACAAGAAACAAATCAATCTAAAGCTCAGGCTGCAATTATGGTTAGTTGTGCTAGATTCTATCTATCTGGGCATGATAAAAGATTGAAAATTTAAAATGAGTAATACTTTCAGCAAAGTCGTAAAAATTCCTTTCAGATTTGACAAATTGGATGTCTTGCAAAAACAGGAAGTTAGGAAAGTTCTTGAAACATATGGAAGTGTTTCACAATCTATTGATATTGGAGATTATACAAATTTTTACTTACTAATGAATTTTGATCAGGAATATCAGTTGGAGTACACAGCGGAAGATACAACTAAAGGTACAAGTATTAATGAAGTTAAGGATTGTTTAAATTTTTTATTCAGAGTGCATGGTTACAAAGTCTATTGACTGTCTAGACATAATATGGCATATTTCTGATACAATGGACGAATTTATAGATGTTTAACTAGAATCAAGCCTGCATTTAAAATGCGGGCTTTTGTATTTCGAATTCCCCTATGATTTATCTATAATTTTATGGAAAGATGAAATGGCAAAAAAAAATTTGAATAATTGGCATTTTTATGTATTTGTTACATTGATAATTATATTTTATACTTTATTAGTTTACTTATCAGCTTCAAATATTCCAAACCTTACACTTCTTGCTGCCCCTGTGTCAGTTGCAGTAGTAGTGTTTTTTTGGAGGCATCAGGAACTCTTGAAGAGTCGGGCAGTAAGTGCAGAAATAATGTTCAAAGCCTTTCATAATTATGCTATTAAATTTGGAGAACTATACTATCAAACAATTCCATCGTTAGAAAAACAAGATTCATTGACACAAATGGATTTAGATTTCTTGAATGACGAATTCAAAGATTTTAAAAAATTGAGAAATATATATTTTGTCGAGCGTGAAAGCTTTTATAGAATAGCAGGTATTCCAATTGAAATTAAAAATAGTATTAATAGAGAGTTTACAGCATTTAATAGTTTACACTCAAATTTGAGTGATTTTTTGAATAGTAAATCTTTAGACATAAAAAAATTAAAGTCAAAAAATGATGATTCTAAAGATATGTTAGATAATGTATTTGTAGAGACAATAGGCAGAAAAATTGAAGAATTAATAAAACCATATATTTGGTATCAATAATGACCGGGCATATTTTACATCAAGGTCAGAAAGTATTTTAAAATCCATTATGGTGGTATTTTTAATTGGTATAATCTATGGAAATAGATATATACAAAGCTAAAACCAAAAAAGCGCCGTTAAAAACCAAGCCAAGAACCAGACCGCTGCCTAAAGCTAAACAAAATTATTTAGAAGCAGAAGAAACTCTATTTCAAGAATTAGAAGAAAATCTGATCGGATATCGCCGTAAGTTTAAGTTCGAATCCACAAAAAATTGGCGCTTCGATTTCTATATTGTGCGTTTGAATCTTCTTATTGAGATTGCTGGTAGTCCGTGGGCCGTTGGTCGTGGTGGTAAAAAGGTGGCTAATTCTTTGTGTAAGCACGACTCAGCTATAGATGCTGGATTTAAATTTGTCCGCTTTGAGCCTTGTCAAATTGAGTCTAGCTTTGCGATCGACTGGATTAAAAGTGAATTAGCGAGACTAGAAAATGGACCAGATAAGACCATTTCCACAAACTGACTTTATAGATCAAGCCGAGGAAGAGGAAGCAATTCGCATTATAGCTGCACCGGATCTTAAGGATTGGGTAATAACGAATTTCTTAACGTTGGGCGGTGAGCTGCATAACCCGGATCATGACCACATTGCAGAGTTGCTTCACGATGACGAAACGTTTCTAGCCTTTGCTTGGGCATCATCTGCATTTACACGGGCTAAGCGCATGGTGTTGGGGCAATGTGAAAAGGTGATGTTCAATCAAGGTGGATGGAAGAAAGCACGCCAAGAGCAACAAATGCGCGACTGGTTCGGCTTTGTACCGATTTATCTCATTACGATTGATGCCAACTTTTGCGAGCAAGCGAGTGGTCGTGAGTTTTGTGCTCTGATTGAACATGAGCTCTATCATATTGGTGTTGAACGTTATGAAGATGGTGAGATCGTTTATAGTGATCATACAGGCTTACCTAAACATTATTTGGCTGGTCACGATGTTGAAGAATTCGTTGGCGTAGTTAAGCGCTGGGGCCCTAGTGATGACATTAAACGTCTGGTCGAAGTCGCAAAGCAGGCGCCGTTTGTTTCAGAAAAGAATATAGCTGCAAGTTGTGGGACGTGTTTGATTAAGTAGAGCCTTCGGGCTCTTTTTTTTGCTCATGTTGTTGGACGTAGCATGACAAGGGTGAGTTTATGGCGGCACTTAAAGAGCCTGTAAAAATCTTTATAGTTCAGTCTCTTGCTTGCTTTGAAACACCCCAACAAGTTGCAGATGCCGTCCAACAAAGATTTGGCATAGAAATTGATCGCAGGCAATGCGAAGGATATGATCCAACGAAGTTTTCAGGGCGTAATCTGAGCAAAAAACTAAAAGACCTATTTGAGCGCACGCGCAAAGACTTTAAGGACAACATAGAAGATATTCCAATTGCTAATAAGGCATTTCACTTTAAAGAGCTTCAGCAAATGTATGAAGATTTTTCAAAAAATAAGGTGATGAAAGCCAAGGTTTTGAAACAAGCACAAAGTCTTATTCAAATGGGCAGTGGTGGACCAAGTGGTATATCTGAAAAAGAACTCATAGAAATTGAAATGAAACGTCTTGAGCTTGAAAAACTCAAACGTGAAATCAATCCACCTGAAACAAGGCCTCCTGAGGAAGATTACAAAATCAGCCTGAATCCTGATGAGGAAATTCCAAATGAGCCAATTCTTTAATCCTCCTGATGGTGCTGTACAACTAACACCGAAACAAGCAAACATATATTTATGGGGCTGGCAAAAAGAAGCCCGTTTTCGTGATGCTGTATGTGGTCGCCGATTTGGTAAAACCTTTTTAGCTAAAGCAGAAATGCGCCGTGCTGCAAGATTGGCCGCAAAATGGAACGTATCTGTTGAGGATGAAATTTGGTATGCAGCACCGACATTCAAGCAAGCCAAGCGCGTCTTTTGGAAACGATTAAAGCAAGCAATTCCTCCAGTATGGCGAGCTGGAAAGCCCAATGAGACTGAGTGCTCGATTACTTTAAAAAGTGGTCATGTTATTCGTGTTGTAGGTTTAGACAACTATGACGATCTACGAGGTTCGGGACTTTTTTTTCTCATTATTGATGAATGGGCAGATTGTAAGTGGGCGGCATGGGAAGAAGTACTTCGCCCAATGCTATCAACCTGTAAGTATGTGGTAAAGGGCGAGCTACGTGTAGGTGGGCATGTTCTAAGAATAGGTACACCAAAAGGCTTCAATCATTGTTATGACACATTCATGGATGGACAACCAGGACATGAACCCGATTGCCGTAGCTTCTCTTACACGTCACTTCAAGGTGGCAACATTCCTGAGTCTGAAATTATTGTTGCTAAGCGCAAAATGGATCCTAAGACATTTAGTCAGGAATATGAGGCAAGTTTTGAGAGTTATCAAGGTGTAATTTATTACTGCTTTAACCGTGTTTTAAACAGTTCAAATGAGACGGTTCAATCTGGCGATATTCTACATATTGGAATGGACTTCAACGTCACAAAAATGGCTGCTGTGGTGTATGTACGCCGTGGTGAGACTATACATGCGGTTGACGAGTTCGTGAATCTTTTCGATACACCAGCAATGATTGAGGCTATAAAGCAACGCTATCCAGATTATGAAATTGGTATTTATCCAGATGCGTCTGGTGAGAATCGCAAATCCAGTAATGCTAGTGAAACAGATCTGGCTTTACTCCGCAAAGCTGGGTTCAAAGTCTATGTAAATTCTAGCAATCCTGCTGTTAAGGACCGTATCAACTCAATGAACGGAATGCTCTGTAATACCTTGGCAGAAAGACGATTATTCGTAAATGCTATTAAATGCCCACATTTTGTGAAATGCCAAGAACGTCAAATTTATGATGAACATGGTCAGCCCGATAAGAAATCTGGATTTGACCATATGAACGATGCTGGTACATATCCAATTGCGTATCTGTTCCCTATTAATGAGCTGGTAAAACGCATCGACATCCCAATTTTTGGAAGAAGAACATGACAGTAACAACACGACATCCTGATTATGATGAAAACATCGAACTTTGGATTAAGTTGGATGATGTCTGTAAAGGCCAAAAAGCAATTAAAGCGAAAGCCAAGACTTATCTGCCAGTACCAGAAACTTTTGGTGATGGTGATACAGATCGATATAAAGATTATCTTGGTCGAGCAGTGTTCTATGGTGTGACTGGTCGTACACTGAATAGTTATATTGGTTCAGCATTCAATAAACTACCTGAGTTCAAGCGCCCAGAAGCACTTGAATACATGGAGCGCAATGCCGATGGAGCGGGACGTTCAATCTTTCAATGTTCGCAAAGAATGCTAAGACTGGTCATGAAACATTACCGCTGCGCCGTGTATGTCGATTACCCGAATGTGGCTCCAAGTCGTAACCGGGAAGAAGATAAGCGGAAAAATGCATTTCCAATGATCCACACACTGAATGCAAAAAGTGTTATCGATTGGGATTACATCATCATTGGGAACCAGAAGAAGCTCAGTTTTGTCAAAATTCTTGAAATGGTATCTACACGTGGACCTGACGGTTTTACGCGTCAAAGCAAGGAGCAGTACCGCGTATTACGCTTAGAAGGTGCAGAGACAGGTAATCTCTTTTACACCGTACAAATCTATACCAATGATGATGGCAATTGGGCTGAGGGCATTAAATACACGCCTACTGATTACCATGGTGCCACTTGGTCCTATATCCCTTTTTCATTTTGTGGTGCCGTCGATAACTCAGATGATATTGATAATGCGCCGTTGTTAGAGCTTGCTGATTTGAACTTGGCACATTATCGGAACTCTGCGGATGTAGAGGAGTCTGGATTTATTGTTGGCCAGCCTACAGTTTGTCTACCTGATGTCAGTCATGAGCAGTATGAAATCATCAAAAAAGACAAACTTTCGATTGGATCTCGCAACGGCTTTCCGACCAAAGTTGAAATTGTGCAGGCAGAAGATAACAACCTGGCTAAACAGTTAATGACTGACAAGTGGGAGCAGATGAAGGAAATGGGCGCTCGACTGATAGAGGTTGGATCCGCCAATAAAACTGCAACCCAGTCAGACAATGAGGATTCAATTCAGCATTCAGTGGTATCGCTTGCTGTATCGAATATCAGTGAAGTTCTGACCATGGCATTACGTTGGTGTGCCAAGTTTGCTTTGCCTAATCATGAATTGGGTCCAGAAGAGTTAAGCTATGTCATCTCGCAGGATTTCAACAAACCAAAATTCAGTGAAGAGCGTGCTAAGCGTCTTTATGAAGCCTGTGTCGGTGACTATTTACCATGGGCAGTTTGGTACAAGTACGAACAGACTGGCATGTTTACTGAGGAAAAGTGGGACGAGATTCAGAAACAGATTGATCAGCAGCGTATGAGTAATCCGCTAGGTAACTACAATCCAAATTCTGGTGGTGGTAATGAATGAAGATGAAATTCAGCAGGCACTTATTGATTTACTTACGCAACATAATGCATATCTTCAGCGGTTATCATCATCAGCTGTAAATGAAATCCTGATTCGATTTGATTCAGTCACTAGTGAGGCCTTAGGCCAACTTTTACAGCAGATGAATGATCTGGAAGATGCTGAGTTGGCTATTCTTATGAGTGGCCGATATACCACGCCAACATTGAAGCAGATTCAGGTATCGATCAATGAGTTGCAGCAAAGCATTTCAGTTCAGTTGCCTGAAATCATGACAGCTTCCAGTATCGCATTGGCTGCATATGAAGCAGCTTATATCTACCGTATTGCTGATAAAAAAGCACCTGCCATTGATGGGGAGAGTTTATATAAGCAAGTCAAAAGAAAACCTTATGCTGGTGGGCAACTTGTAGATCAAATCTTTCCAAACATTGCACAAAACTTGCGAAAGAAGATCGAGTATGTGGTTCGGGATGGCATTTCGAATGGACAGACCAATCAGCAGATTATCCAGCGTATCAAAGGCACCAAGCGTTTGAAGTATGCCGATGGACTATTGAATGATTCTAGGAACCACATTGATGCAGAAGTCAGAACGGCTAGAGCTCACGTAAGCTCTGTTGTTTACTCTGATACATGGAAGGCACTAGGATTTGATTACGTACGCGATGTTGCGACACTGGACGGCCGTACGAGCCTTTATTGTGCATCAATAGATGGGCGGATCCAAAAAGCTGATGGTATCCAGAAGAAACCGCCGTATCACCGCCGTTGCCGAACTGTGCAGGTGGGTTGTGATGAGACGGGATCATTATCTGGTTTACGTCCGTTTGTAGCGGATGACAGGCCAGTGCGAAACATACCGAAAGATGAGCGATCTGGAAAAATTGGTCAGGTAAATGCCAATGAAACATATGCAAAGTGGTTTGCTCGCCAAGATAAAATTTTTCAGCTCAATATCCTGGGAAAAACACGGTATGAACTCTATAAATCCGGTGGATTTACGATTGATAAGTTTGTGGATCCACTTAGTGGTACCAAGTTTACCATTGCTGAGTTGAGGCAAATGGACCAGCAGGCATTTAAGGAGTTGGGGTTGTGAGTGAAATCAATACTATAAAACTTGTAATCAAACGCCACAGAAATAGCCTTGCTGTTTTTGATGAAGAAACCAACCAAATGCTAAGTGGTCAATCATCCGTTGTAATGGAAAGTCATTCAACAGAACCGCCAAAAGTCACTATCACATTTGACGCATGGGGGTCGCACGGCATTCGCTTCGAAGATGATGAGCGAAAGGAGTGAGATTTATGAAACAAATTACCATGACTAAAGCACAGTACATCCTTAGTACAAATCTAATTCTGGTGCCATTTATTCGGAAAGTGATTCCAAGATATATGGCGATTTTTGGGTATAACTTTAAGCAACATAAAGCACATATCCAGATATAAAACCAATTTTAACCAATAGCAGCCAAACGGCTGTTTTTTATTGTGAGAAAGAAAATGGAAAACCAACATCAAAAGATCAAAGGTTATCGAGATTTATCTCAGGAAGAAATTAACCTGATGAATGAAATTAAAGCCATTGGTCCACAAGTGCAATCTGTAATTGAAAAAGTACAAAAGCACATTGCCACTCAACGATACAACTGTAAATGTGACGCAGGGCAACAAGTCCATGATTTGGAAGAATGGGATCGTCTTGAATTGGCAACTCCTGAGCGCTTTGCGGCAATGGCTAAGACTGATTTTCAGACAGCTCTTATGTATTTGGTTCGCTCTGTGGCTCAACCGACCAGTTTCTAAAATACTTAGATTTTAAACATAGCACCTCCCAAGGTGCTTTTTTATTGCCTGTAATTCGGATGAATAAGGCGCAACGAGCGGATGCTCATTTCAGAAATAGGGTCGGATGACTTATGAAACTTAAAACAGTAACCGTTGAAGGTAAGACCTATGCCGAAGTAAATGATCAAGGTCAACCGATCTATGTTCACGAAGACGGCAAAGAAGTTGGACACGATGCACCTCAGACCGTTGCAACAATTGCCCGTCTAAACGGGGAAGCAAAAACAAACCGCGAGCGCTACGAAAAAGCGGAATCATCCCTCAAAGCGTTTGAAGGTATTGAAGATCCAGCAGCAGCCAAAAAAGCAATTGAAACTTTAAAAAACTTTGATGACAAAAAACTGGTGGATGCCGGTGAAGTTGAAAAAGTGAAGGCTGAGGCGATCAAGGCAGTTGAAGAAAAATATGCCCCGATCGTTCAGGAACGTGATGCATATCAAACCCAATTGCACAACGAACTTATCGGCGGTGGTTTTGCTCGTTCTAAGTTTATTCAAGAAAACGTTTCTGTTCCTGCAGACATGATTCAGGCCCAGTTCGGTAAAAACTTCAAGATCGAAGATGGCAAGGTCGTGGCAGTGGGTGCAGATGGTCAAAAAATCTTTTCTCGTGCACGTCCTGGTGAAGTCGCTGACTTTGACGAAGCTTTAGAAACTTTGATTGGTGGATATCAATACAAAGATTCAATTTTAAAAGGTTCTCAAGCCGGTGGTGGGGGATTTCAGGGCGGTGGTCAAGGCAGTGGTGCCAAAAAGTCACTCGCGGAATGTAAGACCGAGGAAGAAAAAATTGCCTACTTGAAACAAGCAGGTACTCAATAATTTAGGAGTTCAAACTCATGCCTTTTGATTTACAGGTATTTAACAAGCAAACATACATTGCAATGACCGAAACGGTTGCTCAGGACATTGCGAAGTTCAATGAAGCCTCACAAGGTTCAATTGTTTTGATCAATCAGCCGTTTAGTGGTGATTTCAATATGAAAGCATCATTCAAGGCGATTAACGGCATCGTACGCCGTCGTAATGCTTATGGGACTGGAACAGTTGCAGCTAAACGGCTCGAGCAATTGCTCGATGTTGCAGTAAAGGTTGCAGCAGGTACACCGCCTATCGAATACGAAAAGCAACAGTACACATGGGTTCTACAGAATCCTGAATTGGCTGCATTAACCATTGGTGAGCAGTTGGGCAAGGCCAAGATTGCAGATATGCTGAATGCCGGGATTACTGCCGGTGTTGCTGCGATTGGTGGGCAAAGTTCTTTGATTGAAGGCAGCGCCACAGCAGATGCATCTTTTCGTTTATTGAATAAAGGTGCGGCACGAATGGGAGACCGTTCAGGAGCATTACGTGCCTGGGTAGTTCACTCGACTACGATGCACAATCTCTTTGATAACGCTCTCGCCAACAGTGAACGCTTATTCATGTATGACGGTGTGAACGTTGTGCGTGATCCGTTTGGTCGAGTATTTGTAGTAACCGATTCACCGGCGCTTTCCACAACGTCTGGTGATCCTGCAACAACTGTCTACAATTCACTTGGATTGGTTGAAGGTGCAATTGCTATCAATGACAATCAGGATTTCAACGCTGAACTTGTTCCAACCACGGGCAGTGAAAATCTGAAATACACCTATCAAGCTGAGTGGTCATATGGTGCAGGTGTGAAAGGTTATGCCTGGGATACTGCCAACGGTGGTAAATCTCCAAACGATGCAGCAATTGCAACGCCAAGCAATTGGGATTTGATCGCATCAAGTCTTAAAGATACTGCTGGTGTCTTGATCAAAACAAAATAATTGAAGGCCCCGCAAGGGGCTTTTCATTTGGAGCAAAGCATGAAAATCAAAACTAAGAAGATTTACTTCACTGATGACTTTTCAGTAGAGAATGTTGAAAAGCTGCAAAGTGAAGGATGGATCTTACGTAATGCATCTGCAGTAAAAGAAAGTGATTTCATTGAAACGGCTGATGAATACGGTGGCAAACTACCAGAGCACTATAAGGCCAAAGCCGACACCATTACTGTGAATATCAACACTGAAGTTGCGCCAGAGCTACAAAAAGCTATTGATGATGCAAAGGCTGAGTGTGAAAAGTTAGTTACGGATAATGACAGCCTTAAACGTCAGGTTGAAGCGCTGCATGTTGTGCATCGTGAAAACTCAGAATTAGTATCTGAAAATTCTCGTCTAAAAGAGCAACTATTACTTGCAAAAGATGCTCTCAATCAGACCACTACTGAGCGTGATGATGCAGTAACTAAAGTTCAATCACTTGAAAAAACAGTTGGTGAACTTGAATCCAAAGTTAAGAAGCTGACTGCTGCAGAAGCCAAAGCTGCGAAAGCTATGGATGTTGGATCACAAAAGGAATAAATCTATGAGCTTTATCAATGTAGCTGAGGCCGAATTAATTCTTGGCCATGATTTTGCCGAAGACAATGACAAAGCTCGACTTGTTCTATTGGCCAATACATGGATGAAAAATGAGATTGGTCGTGAGCCTGAGGTTATTGATCCTCTGCTAAAAGATGCAGCGTGTGAAATCATAAAAGGCCTGATTGCCAATGTGATTTATATTGGTACCGAGAGACTGACAATCAAAGAGAAGGTAAAAGCTGACTCTGTAGAAGTTGAAGAAACGTTTGCTGAAGGTAGTCGAGAAATCTCAAAGTTTGAGCAAATTGCTAAGGCATTCATCAACTCTTTGGATTTAAAAGGCAAGGGCTTCTCATTCGGAGTATACCGAGGATGATCAGAAATAAAATCCAAGCCAAAGTTGGCAAAGCTTTCGATAAAAAACTTGCTGACGCCGTTCACTCATTCACTTGTGAACGTATCACCAAATCAAACTGGGATCCGAAAACAGAAACTTACTTGGAAACTAAAGAGTCTTATACAGGCCGTGGCGTTCTATTTGGCTCATATAGCCAGTATGAGATTTTGACGCTTGGCGTGTTGGCTACGGATAAAAAGGCCACTGTGCTGCAAAATGAAGTGAGTATGCTGCCCAAGATTGATGATGAATGGTCCACGGCACAAGGTATATACCGAGTGATGCACATTAAGCAGGATCCAGCGGGAACAATCTGGAAGTGTCAGTTGAGAAAGGTATAGCCAAGATAGTTAGACTACTGAAAAAAGACAGCTGAATTGTTTGAATTCCTATTAAAATATCCCTTTATAAATTTTATGTAACTTTATGACTACAAGTATCCATAGTTCAATTTACGTTTCTTCCCGCACAAGCAATTACCAAGGCAATGGAACTGACAAAAAAGAAGAATTTATTGAGTCATGTAACATACATTTTAAAGATCTATTCAAAGATCAAGAATCCATATCAGCACTTTCCAAAAATGAAAAAAAGTACTTTGATAAGTGTATTTCAGCTTCAAATGATAAATATGCGGCTGAAGAGGTTATTTATGATCTTGGAGTTGGTTTTGCAATACTGGTTATTTTGATGGGTATAGGCTGGGGGTTTTATGAAGCAAAAAAATCTTTAAATACTCCAATGATAATTAATCCCAAGGAGAATTCTGAGAATGACTCCGATGAGGATCATATTACTGACGGAATCATCATAGTATTTATTGCCGTAATTATTGCTGCATTTATTTATCTAATTTTTAGTTTTGTTTCCGGAATATGGATATCGATTAAATATTAAGGCTTCAAATAGATTGTATGAGCCGCCGAAATTTATTAGGACTTTCAATTTGTAAAGTTAATTTGTTGATACAAGTTTAAGCCCACATCGTTGGGTTTTTTTTATGGACATGTTTTGGAGATTTGCATGATTAGCAATGACTATATACCTGAGTGGGAATCAACACCTTTTCAGCATATGCAATACACACTTGTTCGCAACCAAGATCAATTCGATTTGCTATTCGACGATGTAAAAGATACCGAAAAATTCATGGATACACATGGTGATTGCTGTGTTGGTTTTTATAACAATTATCAATTTGCAATTGTTCAACTTGGTGAGTGTGAAAACAGATCAATTCACCAGATACATGGATTATTGCTGCATGAAGCTGTTCACATTTGGCAAAGACTGCGCACAGTAATGGGTGAAGACGAACCGAGTAAGGAGTTTGAAGCATATTCTGTTCAGCGCATTGCTCAAGACCTATTTTATGCGTTTGAAGAAAGCGAGATAAATAATGGGCTGGAAAAACAAACCGACTGAATTTATTCGAGTCATAGAGCAAGAGCTGACTCAAACTCAAAAAAAGATCGTGGCTGACACGCTTCAAGGTGTGGTATTGGCTAGTCCGGTGGATACAGGCGCATTTCGTGGTAATCATCGAGTATCAATTGGATTTGTAGACGCTACAGCGAGTTCAAGTGAAAAAGATACGAGCGGAGCAGGCACAATCTCGAAAGGACTTCAAAACATTATCGCGTTAAAGCCATTTCAAACGGTCTATATCTCGAACTCATTGCCTTATGCCTATCGTTTGGAAAATGGTTGGTCTGATCAAGCACCGCAGGGCATCTACCGAACGACATTTACATACATTACGCAGAAATACGGTGGTTAATATGGCCATGACACTTGAACAAGCTCGGCAGACCATTGTGGGGCGAATGCTGAATTTTGATGGTATTGCGCAAGAGCGGATCCATTATCCTAATGCGCCCGATTTTAAGGTACCTGATACTGGACTGTGGTGCCGGTTGAGTATTATTGGTGGACAGAGCTTTATCGCTGGTTTAGCAGATCAACCGAATACACGCCGCACGGGCAATATCATGATCCAGTGTTTTGCAAGGCCAAACAGTGGTGAAAAGGCGATAACAGAATTGAGTGATAAGTTACTTGCACATTTTGAGTATTTCTCATTTCAGCATCTGGAGTGCTTAGAAGGTCAAAGTGTCTACTCAGGTCGAGATGCTGACTTTGTTCAATACAATGTCACGGTTTCCTATCGAATAAACTAACTGCTTTTTATCCATACCACCTCATTGGTGGTTTTTTTATGCCTAAATCAAGGAGAAACCAATGGGTTCAGGTACCAAACAGCTCGTACAGTTCGCACCCGAGGCAACTGTGGGAACAACACCAAGTCCATTCGCACGAACAACTCTGCCTTTTACAAGTTGTTCAATCAATGCCAATGCCAATAAAACAGCATCGAATACGATTAAAGACAGTCGAATCGCATCTGGCCAATACATTACTGGGGTGGATTATGCAGGGGACATCGAAACCGAGTTTCAATACGGTGCTTACGACACTTTACTTGAGTGTGTTGCTTTCAATCCATGGACCGCCAATGTACTGACATTTGGTGGTACGACGCGCAAAACTTTATCTGTATTACGTGGCTTTACAGATAACAACGACTATCACACCTTCTCTGGCCTGCATGCGAATCAGTTCAAGCTGACTGTTCCTGAAAATGGTTTGATCACGGCAACTTTCAGCTTTATGGGAATGGGTCGCGCTAAGGCGACCGCTGCACCAGCTGGTACCATCACCGCTGCGATGTCGAATCCTTTGATGTCGAGTGTATCTATTGGCGACATTCTAATTGATGGCGCCGTGATCGCCGGAGCATGTATTACACAGTTCGACTTTACCTGGGATAACTCAATGCAAATTCAACGATGTTTGGGTAAAGGTTTGAACATTGGCGCAATTCTTGAGATGGTTGCTGCAGGCACTGGTAATTTCACAGTGGCGTGGTCACAAAACACATCGTTGCTCCATGAAAAGCAGTTCCTCAATATACCAATTGCACTCTCAATTCCAATGACGGACAGTGATGGTAATAAATATGTGTTGGCCTTACCTAAGGTTCAGGTCACAGCGCCATTGCCGAGCTCAGGAAACTCTGAGATTACCACTTCACAGTTTGCTTATACCGTGGCAGACGTGGCACCAACCCTTACACGTATGCCTGTTGCAGTGGGCGGAGGTTCATAATGCTAATCGAAATCAAAGAGCAACCAAAAGCGGAATTTGGTCAGAAGTGGTTCGAGTATAAAGATGATGTAAAGCTACTCATTGCCAGCTCTGGTAAACCATCATTTAACCGTAGCCTTGAATTGAACAATTTGCAGGCTGAGCAAGAGCTGCGGGGCTATCGTGAAGTAACAGATGAGACAGCGCAGCAATCAGGTCTTGGCTTTAATCGGGCAGTATCACATTTGTTGCTTGGATGGACAGGCATTGAGGTGGAACAGGGTAAGCCGCTTGAATACACTCAAAAGAACGCTGAGCTGATCTGTACAAGCTCAACTGAAAGCAACCCAATAGTGTCATTCATTGTGGCCAAAGCCTTCGAGCTAGAGAAAGAGCGTGCCAGTGAGGTTGAAGATGCAGTGGGAAAGCCCTTGAGCACTACGAGTACCGAAACCACAAGTGGGACCAAGAAAAAACGAGCCAAATCTACAAACGGCTAGGTCTTTCAACTCCCAAACTTCCTGAAAAGAGCTTCATTGGTCAATACATTAATGAGGCTTTTTCTTTGATCAGTCGAGGGCGTGATTATATTTGCACAGCACATTCGATCATACCTAAAAGTTTGAGCCTGCATGATATTAACGCTTATTTTGATGTTTATGGTTGTGATCTGGATAAAGGACTTTTTGTTGAGTGCATATTTGTGCTCGACAATAAATTTATGGAAAGCTCGGTTAAAACCACTTAGCTGAGTCTAATGTAGACATATCGAACCTCAACCTCAAATTTTTTGTCAGAGAATCAGTGTTAATTTTTTCATTTAAGAATTAATACGACATACAGTGTCGTAAAACCTCTAAGTGGTTAAAAGCAAGATTGATTTTTTGATAATCTTAAAATTTAAAACAAAAAAGAGGTTAATATGCGTGAATGGATCGAGGGTAGATTAGTAAGAATTGAGTATGCTTTTACCGAATTTCCGGTTCTAAAATGGAGAAGTATTTTCTTTGTATTCTTAGTTCTAATGGGAATTTTCTCGTACCAACCTTTAATAATTTTCTTGTACAAGTTCAATATTATGGGGGCTTATATCTTTCAAGATACTTTACAAGATAATCTAAAATTAGTCATTTGGGGGCAGGCTATTGTTCCATTACTAATAGCAATTTGGGGGTATTTGGATGTTTCTTCTGTGTATGAGCAGAAATATTTAAAGCGTTATAAATGTCTACCAAACTGGGTGGACTGAACTAAAAAGCCCTCAGGGGCTTTTTTTCTTTAACCTTCTGCCCCTTACAAGCAACAAAAATAGCTTTCAATCGGCGTGTCTCTAATAACTCTGTACTACTAATTATTGATAAGGAAATCACATACATTGATCAAGCGATTTGTGTAAAGAGTACAATTTATTTTCTTAAGCATAGCGTTATAGAGACTACTTATTTGTTATGGATCATTTATGACTCACGTTTTGTTTCAAATTTAATTTGTTTACAATTAAAAATTAATTAGATATAAATTTTACAAACTACCAATACGTTAAAAATTATGTTTACTGGATCAATACAAAATCACGCACAACTGGCATTGCAATTTTATCATGAAGAATTATCAAAATTGCTGAAAAATGATAGTGATCTAATAAGTTATGTTGGGTCCATAGGGCAACTTTCACCTAATGTATTAAAAGATGTTATCGAGGCGAATAAAAATCCTAGCACAAGTAGATTAACTGTCCTAATTTATTCTGGTGGTGGGTTAGTAGAATCTGCAGAAAAAATGGTAGGCATTATGAGGCACCATTACGATACTGTTGATTTTATAATTCCTGAAATGGCAATGTCAGCAGCAACTATTATGTGTATGTCGGGAGATGCAATACACATGGATTATTCTTCCTCATTAGGACCTATTGATCCACAAGTGCAAAATAAAGAGGGACATTTTGTGCCTGCACTGGGCTACCTTGACAAGGTTGAAGAGATCATTACCAAGTCGCAAATGAATCAATGCTCTCCGGCAGAACTTATGCTGCTTAGTCAGCAAGATTTGGGGACTTTAAGAAGGTATGAACAAGCAAGAGATTTATCTGTTGATTTGCTAAAAAAATGGCTTGTGCAATATAAATTCAAAAATTGGACTACACATTCTTCTTCAGGTATCAATGTGACC
The DNA here is from genome assembly GCA_913777945.1 of uncultured Acinetobacter sp. Classification (GTDB taxonomy): domain Bacteria; phylum Pseudomonadota; class Gammaproteobacteria; order Pseudomonadales; family Moraxellaceae; genus Acinetobacter. The sequence continues at coordinate 393,918 of CAJYTY010000008.1, forward strand.
CAGACCGAAAAGGAGCAAAGAGCAGAAGAGATTGCTAATAAATTTTGTGACCATAATTACTGGCATTCTCACAGTAGATATATTAGTATGCGTGAGCTTCAAGATTCGAATATCCGCTTGTTGATTAACGATTTCGGGTCAGATCCTGACTTTTCAAAGGCTATACATCAATATCACGATTTATTACTTGATTATTCCCAAGTAATAGGTAAAAGTTTTTATATCCATTGTAAATCGCACTTGCAAGGTATGTAATATGAAAAATAATCTTAATAAATCTATAGATAGAAGAGTTATGACTGTGAAAATAAAAGAAACAAGAAGTTTTAGTAATAGCCAACAATCTCAAAAAAGTTTTCAAGAAATGCAAGAAACTTTGAAAATTATCGCAGACCTTAAAAGCAAGGGAGTTCTTGCAAACCCTCAATTTAACGTTGCTTTACATGGCGAAATTAGATAAAAACTGCTTCGGTGAATCTCTTAATATAAAAAAGCCCTCCTAATGAAGGGCTTTTTTATTCAACTTACTACCACATACCAACACCTAATCCCACCATCAATCGGAATATACCTAATGACTCTGTATTGAGGGTTCTAGATAAAGAAATCGGACATGTCCATAACGGGGTTTGGGTATTCTGGTTTTGCAAAGTCTATAGTATGTTCGTTCATGGCTTGTACTGCCATAGGGTGCCCATCGTGCCGCAATTCCTTTCAATTGCATTCATTAAATTAAAGTTTAAATTAAAAGAGAATTGCTATTTAATATGGTTAACTAAATTTATGAAAAATTTTTATGATTTCTTTTTCATTTTTGACTTCATTAGATGTTGATGAATGTGCTGAACTATATATATTGACTTACAAAGAAAAGCCATGGTCAGAAGAGTGGGATTCTAGCCAACCAATAAAAACCTTTATTCGAGCGCATCTTCAAAATAATTTTTTCAAAGGTTTTATTCTGAAAATTAACGAACAAATAATAGGTGTTTGTATTGGTTTCAAAAAGCCTTGGCCAAGTGGGATAGAATATTATATTGATGAATTTTTTATCCATCCTGATTTTCAAGGGAAGGGTATTGGTAAGCAATTCATGTTGGAAATCGAAAAATTTTGTCTAAGTGATGGATTAAATGCAATATTACTTAACACACAAAAAGGTTATCAATCAGAGAGTTTTTATAAAAATAATGGCTTCAGTGAACATAATGGACTGATAATATTATCGAAAGATTTATAAGTTAAAGAGGCTTTGGTGCACTATGACTTATAAGTTCAATACCACATAGGTAGCTTAGAAATCTGGATAGCATTCAACCTTCCTTTTAATAAAATTTTAAGCTAATCTCATTAAGTCTACTTAATGGGGTTTTGACGTGAAAAGAATAATATTTACTGCGGTATTTGGATTAATGGTTTCTACTTATTCTATTGCTGACACACTTATTCCAAGAAGTGTTTCAGGCGATAAAGGAAAATACTATTTGATCGAAAATAAAAAACAAGGCGATGTCATTGCAACACTACATAAACGTGTTGGTGTTGAAACTGTTGATTACACCCGTTTAGAAACCAACTGCAAAACAATGAAAATGCGTGAAATTGGGACTGGTGAAGGGTCCATTAAAGCAATTAGAGTGAGTCCAACAAAATGGTTTGATTTAGTAGAAGGCTCAAGTAAAAGCGATTTAGCTCATTTTGTTTGTAAGAAATAGGATTCTAAGTCAACCGTTTCTTAAGCTAGATTTAAGTTTCTAATTCAGCTAACCTCACTAGATAATAATTTAGTGGGGTTTTTATATGAAGAATATTATTTTAGCTTTAACGGTTGGCTTACTTACAATTTCAACAGCAGAGGCCGGTAAAGGAAGACAGCCATGCTCTGGGAAAAAGGGCGGCATTAGTCATTGCCAAGGAAGTAAATTTGTATGCAATGATGGATCGATAAGCGCATCAAAAAAAATTTGCTCAAGGTAGGGTGATGAAATGGGATTTAATTTTAGAAAAAGTTTCAAAATAGCACCGGGTGTTCGCCTAAATATAGGTAAGAAAGGCATCTCCAGTGTTTCAGTCGGAGGTAAAGGTGCCAGAGTAAATGTGGGTAAAAAAGGAACGCGTACCACAGTTGGTCTTCCCGGTACTGGATTGTCATATTCAAGCTACAAGCCACACAAAAAAGCAGTTCAAAATAATAAACGTCAGCCAGATTTCAGCAATCCTGATTACTTATGGGGATACCCTAAATCAGAGTGGGTAGCTGCTGGAGTCGTAGGTTTGATTGTTTTGATGATATTTATTTGGATTGTGAGTTGAGAGCTAAATTATGAAAAAATTATTGTTAGGATTGGGGTTGGCTTGCAGTATTTCGTTGACTAATGCTGCAAATGAATCACAGGATAAGTATCGTATCCTTGATATGGTGAAACAGTATTCCAGATTAGTTTCATGTATGAACTCATTTGAAAAAAATCCAGAAAATGGTAGACCAACAACTATCAAAGACGTAACTACAGTTGAATACAGCCAAGAAGAAAACTCTTACGTATTTTATGTTTTTTGGGGTGGGGATATGGGCTGTGCTGGCGGTTCCGGAACTGGATCTAATTTTGTCACAGAGGTAGCTAGATATGGTGGTGATTGGAAGCCTTATACAATTCAAACCGACTATGCTTTTGGTGAAAACTTAAAAATTAACTACAGATTTATAGAATCAATAAAGAAAATAAATAAAAATAAATTCGAGGTTGTTAGTTGGGATTATGCTGATGATAAATATGGTGGTGCAGATGGTGGTAATAACTTTCCCGCGAATAAATTCAAATACACACTTGAAAGAAATAATTTTGAGCCATGGAGAGTCACAAATCAGACGTTACTAGAGCAAAATAAATAGATAATCATCAGGGGCGGGATAAGTGAAAAAAGTTTTATTTTTAATTCTATTTATGAATATTTGCTCGGCTACTCATGCTGAATTTAATATATTAAACGTGCCTGATGTAATCTCAATTGGTCGTTGCAACATGGGTTATTGCTCATGGTCGAAATCATTGAGTACGAAGATTATCTCACGGTCGAATGAAAATGTTTTACTTGAAGCAACTTTGTTGGGAGGGACGTCTGTTTTTGATCCTCAAGAAGATGGATCGGGAGTTCAAGAGATAGAATGGAATAAAAAGCCTCATAAGGTAATAGTTAACTGCTCTTATAAAAGACCATCTATAGGATCTGGCTCGCAATTAACAATGTTGGATCTTATGAATAGCCACCAAAATTCTAGACACACATAACCATCTTTTGATTGGCCTTTTCATAATCTAATGGAGAACGCTGACCATTGGAACCATGTCTGCGTTTTGAATTATAGAACATCTCAATATATTCAAAGATATCGGATCTTGCTTCAGTTCTAGTTACATAGATTCTCTTTTTAATTCGTTCCCGCTTTAATAGCTGAAAGAAGCTTTCTGCAACAGCATTGTCATGGCAATTGCCTCTACGACTCATACTACTTTCAAGATTATGATGCCTGAGAAATGTCTGCCATTCATGGCTGGTATATTGGCTACCCTGATCAGAATGGATTAGGTCTTTGTTCTTTGGATTTCTCCGCCACAAAGCCATCAATAACGCATCTAAAACCAGATCTGTCGTGATTCTTGATTTCATAGACCAGCCAACAACAAGACGTGAAAACAGGTCAATCACAACTGCAAGATACAACCACCCTTCATGTGTACGGATATAGGTAATGTCCGTCACCCATAATTGGTTCGGCTCAGTTGGATTAAACTGTCGATTTAAGCTGTTTGCGGCAATGACAGCCGGAGTACCAGCGTAAGCTCTAGGCTTACGATAACCACGCTGTGATTTAAGACCATCTGCTTTCATCAGCCGATGTACTCGATTGATCCCGCAACTTTCGCCAACATCTTTCAAATCACAGTGAATCTTGCGATAGCCATAGACTCCGCCAGATTCCAGCCAGAACTGTTTAATCAGTCCTGAAAGCTGTTGCCGTTTCCTTGCAGTTTTACTGGTGGGTTGCTTTAACCATGCGTAATAACCACTGTGATGAACATCTAACGTTGAACATAAACGACGAACAGGCCATATGTGCTGATTGTCCTGAATAAAGGCGTACCTCATTTGGACTGGCTTGCGAAGTACACCGCGGCCTTTTTTAATATGTCCCTTTCTTCAGTAACCCGTTGCAGTTCTTTTTTTAACTTTGCTAATTCTGCGCTTGGATCATTAGATTCTATTATCTTGGGCTGCTGTGGATCATAACGTTTAATCCAGGCATACAGACTATGGGTGGTGGTTCCTAAACGTGTAGCAACCTCGGCCACACTATAACCTTTCTCAGTGACTTGTTTTACTGCTTCAATTTTGAATTCTTCAGGGTATCGTTTACTGCTCATAAGCACCTCGTTAATTAGCCATTTTATCTAACTAAAAGGTGTCTACAATATCGGTGGCTATTCACTTAGTAGCTACGATGCCATGCCTGCTAGAAATGATGGTGACATATCACTTTATCTTAAGTATTGCCATTCGTTCATAGATGATCATGATCATGCCTTAAAAGATTTTGGGTATATAAAGTAGATTGGAATTTAAACAAGTACCCTTAAATTCTTTTTATCACACATTTATAGCGCAGTACTTCAACACATTTTAAACCCGATTGACAAAATTTAATCTAGCGGAGCCGATCTGAAAATGATCGGTTTTTTTATTGCCCGGAGAAAAGTAATGGCAGCATCTACAAGCAGATTGGTCATTGAGATTAGCTCTGAACAAGCAAAACGTAATGCAGAGCAACTTAATCGAGAATTAGAGAGTATCGAGCGTAACGGAACATTCGCAACACGATCTATGGATGCAATGTCTGTTGCTACACGCTCTCTAGCCACTCAAATGACAGCACTTGTATCTGCTGGTGTTTTGATTTCTAAAATGGATACATACACAGGCTTACAAAACCGCCTAAAGCTTGTCACAGCATCACAAAATGAACTCAAACAGGCAATGAAAGATACGTTTATTATTGCTCAAGCTACAGGACAGGCGTGGGATAGTACAGCACAGGTCTATCAGCGCTTTGCTGACAATGCTAAGCGACTCGGTATTACTCTAGAGCAAACTGCATCACTTACAGACACTGTTGCAAAGTCAATCTCTATTTCTGGTGGCAGTGCTGCCAGTGCTGAAGCTGCTTTGGTTCAATTTGGGCAAGCATTGGCTTCCGGTGTGCTACGTGGCGAAGAATTTAACTCGATCTCTGAACAAGCTCCTGCACTTTTAAAAGCGATTGCAACGGGATTGGATACAAATATTGGCCAATTACGATCAATGGCGGCGCAAGGCCAATTGACGGCTGATGTTGTAATCAAGTCATTAGAGAAAGCTAAAGTATCTGTAGATACATTGTTTAGTAAGACTGATTTTACAATTGGTCAGTCTTTCCAAATGCTTAACAACGAGGTGACCAAGTTTATAGGTGAGGCGGGTAAATCATCTGGAGCAGCAAAATTAACCGCTGATTCCATTCAGTTATTAGCACAAAATCTGGAAGGATTAGTTACTGGCTTACAAGTCGCTGGTGCGTATTACATTGGAACATTTATCCCAGCAATATATGCATCGGTAGCAGCGGGAGTAGCTAAATCTAAACAACTCGTTGAGCAAACTGTTACTCAATATGGACTCATTCAGGCAGAAAAGGCGGCATCAGCTCAGGAAGTTGTAGGTTTAGAGGCGAAATTAGTCGCTACTCAGGCTACCCGCGTTCTTCTGGTCGAAGAATTAAAGCTTGAGCTTCAGCGTAAGAAGAGCCAGATATCAGCTCAAGGTTCGATTAACTCAGAATTACGCATGGGATTGCTTCGCCAACAGCAAGCGCAAATTAATGCAGAACTAACTGCCACTGAAAATGCGTTAGCTGCAGCAAGGATCAGAGCTACAGCCGCAAGTTCAGCTTCAATGGCAATTGGTGGTCGTTTATTAGGTATCTTAGGTGGTCCAGTTGGCTTAGGTCTGACTGTAGCGACTTTGGCTGGCTCATATCTTCTTATGCGTGATAGTGGACTTGAAGCTAATGCAATGCTTAATGAGCAAAGTAAATATGCTCAACAAAGCACTGAAGAGCTGAAATCTTTAGATAGTGCGCATAAGTCTGTCGCAAAAAACGACTTAGCCCAAAAGTTCAAAGAGCAGAATGAGGAGTTAGATCGTCAGGCACGGCTATTTGCGAATGCGATTGGTGAGGTTGCTCAGTACAACAATCAGATGGGTAATGGTGCCAAGGTTAGTGCTGACTTATATGCAATTCAGGCAGAGGTGCGCTCTGGCTCACTGAGTCTTTCTGATGCATTAAGCCGTGTCAATCAGATTGCCATGATTACTCCAGAACAGCGAGCTCAAATGGCAAAACAAATTGAGCAATACGATGTTCTTTATGGCACTGTGAGTAACAATGCAAAAGCGCAAAAAACTTTGGGTGTAGATGTAAAAATAACTGGTAATGCTGCACAGAATGCAGCAGCTCAGCATGATATGCACTCTAAATCACTTGATGACGTAGCTAACTCAGCCTCCAAGGCCAGTGCTGAATTAGAAAAGTACAAGAAGCAACTTCAAGGCGACGCTTTTGAATCCTTATATAAGTCAGGGCTTCTAGATAAGGGCTATACAACATCTCAAGCGGATGCAATTTACAAGTTGCAGCAAGCCAAAGGTTTAAGTGTGATTTTATCTCAGCAGGAAATTGATAATACGCTTAGAACACTGAAGCTAAATACTGACTTAAGTAAGCAGGAGAAGGAAAAAACTGAGCAAATTGAAAAGCAAGTTCAACTTCAGCTTTTGAACAACAAAAGTCTTGAGAATGGTTACAGAGTCTATCAAGCATTTTTAAAAGCTGGACTAACCTCTAAGCAATCTTTAGCTTTTGCAGCACAAGTTGGTCGTGAGGGAGATTTTAAAAACAGTAATTTGTTTGGTTCACACACTGATAATAATAATGGCGCTATTAACGTTGGCATGTTGTCTTGGCAAGGACCTAGAGCTAAAGAGCTTTTGAAAGATCTACGTTCAAAAGATTTATTGAATGTGGATGGAACTATTAAGCAAGTTCAAGAGGCTTTAGATATTCAAGCGAAATATGCTGTTCAGGAGTTTATGACTAAAAAGGAATATTTGCCAACACGTAAAGCTATTGTTTCGGGCGAAGAGGATTACTCAAAACTGTCTGAAGTATCAGGAAGAAACTTTGTTCGATGGGATTTTGATGGTAAGAAAATCAACGCAAATAAGCATAAGCAGAAGGAGTCAAATTACTATCAACAGTTATCAAATTTAGTTGGAATGTCTACTGATACAGGAGGAATAAAGCTTGATGAATTTGGTGCTGATCTTGAAAAGTTAAATCAACTTAAGCTCCAATATGACGAAAAATATTACACAGATATTAAGAAACGTCAGATTGATCACGATAAAGAAATTAGTGACTATAAGCTAGTTTATTCGGGTAAGGAGTTACAGGACAAAGTTGAGCAATCAAACAAACAATTTGAGGCTGAAAATAATTTAGCCAAATTACAGTTTGAATCTCAGGTACAAGGGTGGCGCTGGGTTGGTGAGGAGCGAATTAAAAATCAAGCCACAGTAGACAAAGCTGTAATTGACGCAACGAGAAGTATGACGGATCAACAAAAGTTAATTGCCAAGGCTGGTATTGATGATCAGGCTCAATATGAGATCGAGCAATTCAGAAGAACTCAAACTCAAAAAGCTTCGGAGATGCAAGCAGTAATTGCTGGAATCTACGATCAATCACGTAATTCTTTATTTGAGCGCCAAAGTCCAAACCTCTATGCCAGAAATCAACTAGATGTAGGTATCTCGAACGAACAAATTGCTTTGACTAAAAATTATGGTCAGGAACGTGAAGCAATTTTTGGCCGCGGTTTGAGTGCCGAGGATCAAAATGCTGAGCTTTTAGCTGCTCAAGAGCGATACTTACAAACCAGAGAGGCTTTGAATCAGGAATATGCAGCAAAGGAATCTGATTTGCAAAAGTCACAATTCCAAAACCAGTTACAGATATGGGGGAGTTTGCTTTCACAAGGGCAAACAATGTGGGCGCAATTAACCCAATCTGTAAAAGATGCCAATGGTGAGCAATCAGGTGCTTACAAGACTATGTTTTTGGCGCAACAGGCTTTTTCTATGGGATCTGCGTATATCTCTGCAGTACTTGCAGCTCAACAGGTTGCAGCAGATGCAACAATTCCATTTTTCGGTGCCAAAATAGCAGCATCATCAGCAATGATGGCGATGGGAATGGCAAATGTTGGCCTAATTGCCGCTCAAACAATTGCAGGCTTCTCAACCGGTGGCCATGTTCGAGGCTCTGGCACTGAGACCAGTGATTCGATTCCTGCAATGCTTTCCGACAACGAGTATGTCATTAAAGCCAAGTCTGTTCGCAGTCTTGGGGTTGATACTCTGGACTACATAAACCGGATGGGTGAGCTGCCAGTGAAACGAGCTTCAGGTGGATCTGTGGGTGATACGTCCAGTTATATTGTTGATCGGTATAACAAGTCTACTACTCAACCTATTTCAGATGGCGGGATTCAAATTACCGTGAGTGTCAACGATTCAGGTGTAAGCACTTCAGGTGCTAACACGCAGGATCAGAAGCAGCTCGGCCAAATGATCGGTAATGCAGTTCGCGCCGTGATTCGGCAAGAGCAACGACAAGGGGGGTTACTTTCAAAATGAGCAACCAAAAATTTGACTGGCCAAGTGACTTGGACGGTAACTCCAACACTCAGAACTTCAATGTACTGACTTCAAAGTTTGGCGATGGCTATGAGCAAAATATTTCAGTTGGAATCAACAATCGAAAAGGTCAGTGGGCTTATCAAAGAACAGCTCACAAAGCTGAAATTCAAGCGATTAAGGCCTTTTTTGATGAGCACAAAGGTGCAGATTCATTTCTGTGGGATTCGCCACTTGATGGCGAGATTCGAGTTAAGACTGATTTGACCTATATACCAGTAAGCCTAGGTGGCCAGATCTGGCGGATCTCAACCACATTCACACAAGTTTTCTATCCTTAATTAAATTCAGATCCTTTCAACAGCACTCAATTGAGTGCTTTTTTTGTGAGAAAAAATATGACTATTCAAACAATTAACATTGGTAATATTGCAAACGATGGCAATGGTGAACCAGCGCGAAGTGCATTCAATAAAATCAATCAGAACTTTACAAATAACGCTCATGCTGCAAGTCGTATGGTAGGTGTAGAAGCCGGTAATGTAATGGAGGTGGGGGCATTTGGTTGTGGGGGATATGCAAAATATGTAGGAAATATTGAAGCAACTAATGAGCAGAATAATCCAGATTTAAACTCAGGATTTTTCATCGAAGATTCATTGATTGGTGCATTTATACATCTAAAAACCCTCTATGGGTCACTTATACTTGGCGGATCAACATTTAGCGCGGGAGCCCCCAAATATGCTTACTATAACTCTACTTCTGGCAATAGAGTTTTAAATGCAGCCGCTGTACATACATTCAGAACTACTCAAAATACAACGGTCGATGCAAACGGATTCATAAAAGCGGCTTCACCCATTGCTAAACTATTTGCTGATAAAGTTGAGCCAAATAATGAAGCAGCAGAGCAGAACATCACTTTTAAAAAAATCGATATTGGTCACTATTTAATTCAGGGTTCAAGTGGTTTTGCTCTAGAAGGTTGGTATATCGAAACCCCAAAAGATGCCAACGGTAATATCCTATTTGCAGTTAATTATCAGCAGCTAGAAAATAGTGATATTGAAGTCAAAACTTATAAAAAGAAGTTTGATTTAGAAAGTGCTTCAATTGTAGCGGATTTGGAAAATCCTGTTGATATTACACAAGATCGCTGGATTGATATCCGCTTGCAAGAAGTTCCAAAACCAGTACCAGAAATGCCGACTGAAGAGGTAAATTCAGATGAGCCTCAACAGTGATTTTCAAAAGCTGTATGTCGATGGACTGATCACGCTTTATGAACTCGATGCCAGCAGCTTAGGAGCTGGCATTTTACGTTTTCACGGTCATATCTCCTATGAAGACTGGCAGAAGATTTATCAGACAGTGGACAGCACTAGCTTCACAGCAGATACAACGCTCATTTCAGCAGATAAACTTTTTGATGTCGGCGATTCAAAAGTTTGGATGCGAAATATTATCTGGCAAGGTCAAGTGTTTGAGCCGATGGTCATTGAAAGCACAGGCTTTGGTAAAACGACTGATGGTAAAGCTTCGATGCCGACGTTAAGCATGGCAAACAATATCAATGGTGTGCAGGGAGCAGTATCAGCCTATTGCTACCGTTTTGATGACTTTGCAGGAGCAAAACTCAAAGTCATTACCACGTTGGCCAAATATCTTGATGCTGAAAATTTTAGTCAAGGCAATCCGACGTCCTCGAGTGACAGTGAAATCCAGATAGCCTATATCGAGCAAAAGACTTCTTCAAATGATGAACAAGTCGTATTTGAGCTTTCAAATCCAGTCGATTTCGAAGGTAAGAAAATACCGCTGCGCCAGATCACAAATCTCTGCCATTGGGCATGTACTAATGGTTATCGAGGTGAGCAGTGTGGTTATACAGGCACTGCTATGTTCACTACGAAAGACGAGCCGACCACTGATCCAAGTCAAGATCGTTGTCCTGGGCGAATGCGATCCTGCCGTTTGCGTTTTGGTGAAAATAAACCTTTGTCACACGGTGGATATCCCGCATCAAGTTTAATTGGGTGAGTTATGAAATTATCTGCTGATGTAAAAAAAGCCATATTTGTACATGCGTCAGACGTTTATCCCGAAGAATGCTGTGGCGTGATTATCAATAATCAATACATAGCTTGTCGGAATGTCGCCCCTACGATTTATGACAAGTTGGGGAAAGTAAAACAGGACAAAACGACAAATTTTGAAATTCATCCTGAAGATTTGGCCAATGCTGAGGACATCGGAGCCATTCAAGCTTATGTTCACTCACATCCTGATGGCACCACCAGGGCAACAGAGTTAGATTTGCATCAGATTGAGCTTCACAAAAAGCCATGGTTTATTTGTAGTTTTCCCGATTGGGACATTACTGAGTATCAACCGTATGGATATACCGCCCCGTTATTGGGGCGAAATTTTTTCCATGGCTGGCAGGATTGTTATTCACTGGTGCGTGACTTTTATCAACGTGAACTAGAAATTGTATTGCCAAATTTCCAGCGTGATGATGCTTGGTGGGAAAATAAAGAAAACGCCTCTCTTTATCTGGAAAATTATCGTTCAGCGGGTTTTTATCAGGTTGAATCACCTGAATATGGCGATGTTCTGATTTGTCGTGTCGGTCGCACTGAACATCCAAATCATGCGGTGATTTGGCTGGGAGATCGGTGGCATTTTAAAAGTGAAGACACACCTGCATGCGTGGGCAATTCACTGATCCTTCATCATATGTATGACGCAAAATCGATACGTGAAGTTTATGGCCATGAATGGCAATCGCGCACGGTTTTAATTCTAAGGCACAAAGATCATGTTAAAGACGATTAAGTTGTATGGCGTCCTTGCTGAAAAGTTTGGGCATCAATTTATGCTGGATGTTTCAAGTACACGTGAAGCGGTACGTGCTTTATCAGTGCTATTACCGGGCTTTGAAAAGTTTATGTTGCATGCGCATGAGCGTGGTTTAGGTTTTGCCATTTTTTTGGATGAGGTCAAGGGGCAACGTAGTCGTGGCAAAAAGCAGCCATATTGCTATGACTCAGCCACCAATCGGCGTATTACAGGGCGAAATGTAGCGGCATGTGAACTGGATATGCTGACGGAATCTTCAGTGATCAAGATCGTACCGCGTGTCATGGGTGCAGGCGGTAGCAATGGCATATTACAAGTGGTCTTGGGTGTTGCGCTCATCGTTGCAGGTTTCTGGACTGGTGGAGCTACAACTAATATTGGAGTAGCAATGATTGGCGCAGGTGCTGGCATGCTTGTCGGAGGTATCGCACAAATGTTGATGCCAAAAGCCGAAACCCAAGATCAAAATCAAGACGGCAACCGAGCGAATAAGGGCTTTGGCTCTGCCGTTACGACCATCGCGCAAGGTAATCCTGTGCCGATATTACGCGGTGAACGAGAAATCGGCGGATTTGTTGCATCGGCTGGGCAGTTCACAGAAGACATTATGTAAAAATTAAATCCTATTTTAGGCGCTATATAGCGCCTTTTTTTTATGCATGGATCAGATATGGACAATAAAATCATTGGTGCTAAAAAGCAGGCCAATCAATCCCGTGCGCCTGTGATCGCACCAGATTCAGCTCAATCAACCACCACGATAAAGATACTCTACGGACTATCAGAGGGTGAAATTGAAGGCTTGGCAGATGGCTTAAAATCGGTATATCTGGATGATACGCCAGTTCACGATGCCAATGACAATCCAAATTTTGATAATGTTGTTGTAGATTTTCGCTCAGGCACAAACGATCAGGATTACATTGAAGGTTTTCCAGATGTATCTAATGAAATCAATATCAATGTTGAACTTAAAGAAATCACGCCATGGGTGAGAGCTTTTAGTAATACGGATCTTGATGCTGTTCGAGTGCGCCTAAAATGGGGTGCGTTACGTGTGCAGGATGCAACCACAGGTAACGTAGATGGTCTTACGATTCGCTATGCCATTGATCGCCAAACTGATGGTGGTGCGTGGGAAGAGGTTTTAAACACGCAAATTTCAGATAAAACCAGTCCTGATTATCAACGTACCCATCGTATTGAGCTGCCGCGTGCAGATCAAGGCTGGCTTGTTCGAGTTCGTAGAATTACCCCTAATCAAAATAGTGATTTAATTTCTGACAAAATGTATGTGGCAGCAGTCACAGAAGTGATTGATGTCAAACTGCGCCACCCCAACACTGCATTGCTCGGCCTGCAATATGATGCTCAGACCTTCTCAAATATCGCAAAAATGGCAGCCCGTTGTAAGGGTGTTCTTATTCGTGTGCCGACCAATTACGATCCTAAAACCCGTCAATATGTTGGTATTTGGGACGGCACTTTTAAATATGCCTATACCAATAATCCAGCATGGCATTTTTATGATGCGTGTATCGATAAACGTCGTGGACTCGGTAATCATCTTGATCAAAGCATGGTCGATAAATGGTCCATTTATCGATTAGGCCAGTACTGTGATGAGTTGGTGCCAGATGGCAAAGGCGGTCAGGAACCACGTTTTACTTTAAACGTCTATCAGCAAGCCCAAGAAGATGCCTATAGCGTACTCCGTAAAATGGCAGGCGTGATGCGTGCTTATATGTTTTGGGATGGCCAAAGCATTGTACTTGATGCTGATATGCCTTCCGATACTGTATACACATTCACCCGGGCAAATGTGATTGATGGGCACTTTGAATATTCAGGTACACGTAAGCGTGATCGTCATACCATTGCTGTTGTTAATTTCGATAATCCAGACAATCGATTCAAGACAGAACCGGAGCCTATTCCAGATGAAGAGGCCATTGCGAAATACGGGATTAATAAGGTTGAGATTGATGCCTGGGGTATTACATCGCGTGGACAAGCACAACGGGCAGGACTCTGGGCACTTAAAACTGAGAAGTATGAAACTCAGACTGTGGTATTTAAAGTCGGTCTTGATGGATATATTCCTCAACCCGGGAAAATTATTGAAATTGCGGATCAGAGTTTTGCGGGTCGTGCCAATGGTGGTCGTATATCATCAATTTCGGCTGATCTCAAACAAGTCACATTGGATCGGGATGATGTGGTGTGTCGTGCAGGTGATCGTCTTGTCATTAATGGTGAAGACGGTAAAGCGAAGGCTCGTGTCATTGAAGGCATTAATGGCCGTGTGGTGACGGTCGTCTCGGCTTTTGAAGAAAATACAATCTCGTCGCAAAACGTATGGGTTATTGATGCTCAGGATCTGTCGACAATGAAATTTCGTATTGTCTCGATTATACAAAACGATAAGCATCAATTTGAAATCAAGGCAGTTCAATACAATCCGCAAAAGTATGATGCCATTGATTATGGTGCCTACATTGACGAAATCCCCATTACGATTGTAAATCCAGATATGCAACCTGCTGTTGAGTCAGTCAGTTTATCGACCTATGACAAAATCGAGCAGGGCATGAATATCGCAGTGATAGTGATTGGATGGCCACAGGCTCAAGGTGCTGTTCGTTATCAAGTCGAATGGCGTAAAGATGATGGTAGCTGGATTAAAATGCCTTTGACGGGCAACAACTCTGTTGAGGTTGAAGGGGTATATTCGGGTAATTATCAGGCACGTATCACTGCATTTTCTGCTTTCGATATTGCATCATTACCGACTTACTCCAGTGTCACCGCCTTATTGGGTAAAAACGGCACACCGCCTGCTTTGGCTAATTTAGCTGCAACGGGTATATTGTTTGGTATTCAGCTTGAATGGATTTTTCCTGCTAAAGGTGCCTTGGATACGGCTCATACCGAGATTCGTGTCAGTCCAGACGGTGTAAGCAATATCTCAACTTTGGGATTGTTTGCTTATCCAACCACAACACATACCATTCAGGGCTTACAGCCAAACCTTAAGCTGTATTTTCAGGCCCGATTGATTGATCGCTTGGGTAACGTCGGGCCATGGACGGAATGGATTAATGCAACTACATCAGCCGATGCATCTGCGGTACTGGACATCTTGTCTGGAAAAATTACTGAAACGCAACTGCATCAAGATTTACAGCAGAAAATCGACAAGATTGACGTTATTGAAGGTGATCTGACTGTTTATGATCAACGTATCAAAGATGCTGCTGATGCTGCGGATAAAGCTCAAAAAAGTGCCGATCAAGAAACAAAGGATCGTATACAGGCGATTCAGGATACAAAAGACGGTTTAACAACAGTCATTAAAGAAACTTCTGATGGAATTTATGAGGAATTAAACACTTATAAAAAATCAACTGACGAGGGCTTTGCTGCTGTTGCTGATGAGATTGAAATTATCAGCAACGATCAAGAGCAATATGCGCAAAAGCTCGACGGTGTCTATGCAAAAGTTACACCTCTGACCGCGGATCAAGATTCATGGACCGCAGATAGCGCCAGCAATCAAGCGTCAAGCTGGTCGATACAGTCTGCACAGGTCGATGGCGATTCAGCACTAGCTCAGCGGATTGATGTTGTAAACGCGAGTGTTGCAGATGCGAATGCGTCAATCGTTGAAGAGCGTACAGCGCGTGTTGATCAAAATAGCGCGATGGCTCAGAAAATTAGTAGCTTGAATGCTGATTTAGACAAAAAAGCCAGTGCTGGGGCTTTAGAGCAAACGAATGCGAAAGTTGAGAAACTAGGTGATGACTATGTTGCACAAGCTGAAAAAATAGATGGTGTCTACGCCAAAGTCACACCTTTAACTGCGGACCAAGATTCATGGACCGCAGATAGCGCTAGTAATCAAGCGTCAAGTTGGTCGATTCAATCTGCACAGGTCGATGGTGATTCAGCTTTAGGCCAGCGGATTGATATCGTGAGTGCAACTATGGCTGAGAACGATGCGGTCTATAAAAGTCAGATTAAAGCTACTGCAGATACAAATAAGGCACTGGTCGAGAAAACTGAAACTATTCAAACATCATTAGGAGAGAATACGGCCTCAATTGAAGAGGTAACACAATCAGTAAATGGTCTCTATGCACAAAAATTCACTAAGTTTGATGTGAATGGAAAGGTTATTGGGTGGGGAGGTGCAAACGATGGTGTAGAGGGTAAATACATTTTCAATGTAGATACTTTTGCTTTGGGAAGTGCGGACAGCACCGGTTACTATCCGTTTATCTTCAGAACCACACCGTTTACCGATCCATTGACTGGTACTGTTTTCCCTGTATCAGCCTACTTGAAGTCTGCGATGTTTGACTACCAGTCCGTTAAAACTTCTCATATTGAAGATCTGGCAGTTAAAACAGCGAAAATTGATAACTTGGCGGTTAAGACGGCCAAGATTGATGATTTAGCAGTTACGGGTGCCAAGATTGATAATCTGGCGGTTGATACGCTGAAAATCAAAGACAATGCGGTAACGGTTCCGGTATCTGCTTTTGCTGAGGCATCCACATCAATTGGTGGTGATTACACGACAGTTCAAACTTTAGTGGTACCTGCCGACATGGGACATACAATCCTTACTTTTGGTGCTGTCTTTAGCTTCGCATCTTATACATCGCAGCAGCGCTTGTTATGTCGCGTACTGAAAAATGGCAACGTTGTGTTTGAAGATCTAGAGGTTCACTTTATTGATTATGCGTCTGTTGCAGTTGTTTCAGGCAGCAGCGGCAATCACAGTCATGGTCTGCAAATCAATGTTTCTGGTACTGCGTCAGATGCGGGAAGTCATTCGCACGGCTACAGTGGATCTACAAACAGTTCGACCGCGGGATCTGGTAACACCAGTCACTCTCATAGCTACAGCGGGACAACAGGAAGTGCTGGCTCACATAGTCATAGCTTGAACTTGAATGCGTCAGCTACGTCATTCAATGACGGTATTCACAGTCATGATGTGTCAATGCGAGGGAGTGCAAGAAGTGCAGGAACGTTAAACATTTCGCGTCACGATTCAACATTGATTTCGGGTACGTTTGAGCTGCAATTACGTTCAGATTCTGGCGGGAGTGTGAATGTCTCTCAACGCTACATTCATGCCATGACTATGCGCAAATAACAGGAATACATATGGCTTACTTTGCAGTTTACGATATCGAAAGCGGGGAAATTCAGAACATTATTGAGTGTCCTGAATTTCTCTCAACGATCATTCATTGTGATGAAAATCAGCAAGTACTTAAACTTGAACAACAAGTATCAGCATTGAAATACAAAATTATCGATCACAAGTTGATTGAGATTTAACAAACCAAATCAAATCACAGCACCTTCGGGTGCTTTTTTATTGCCGATAATTGGGGGAACCAATGGCTGAAAATCAACAAATTATAGAAGCATCAAGCGGTATTGTGGCAAGTAAAGTTATCACATACAGCGGAAGTGCAGGCGGGGCATTGGCTTGGATGGCATCGCTAGATGTCGCTTTCTGGTTTAGTGTGTTCATTGGCTTAGTCGGTCTGGTAATGAACTGGTACTTTGCACGAAAGAAAGATAAGCGGGACGAAATCGAGCATCAAGCTTTTCTCGAAAACTTGAAAATTAAGGGGAAGGCTGATGTCGAATAAAGCTAAGTACTTCGTCATTGGATCTATAGTAGCCGCCAGCTTAGGCGGTTTTTTTATATCTGATGTTAGTGAAGAGCAGGTAAGTGCTACGGCACAAAAGGAAGGTTTTACACCCAAACCTATTATCCCAGTGAAGGGCGATGTTCCAACCACTGGCCACGGTACTACAGTCTACTGTAACGGAAAAAAAGTAACGTTGAATGATCCGGCTATTTCAAAAGAAAGGGCGCTCCAAGAACTGAAATGTCATATTTCTAAGAACGCACCAGCATTTAATGCAACTTTGAAAAATGTCAAAGTCTCTCAAGTCGAATACGATTTATATAACGACTTCGTATATCAATATGGCATTAGCGCCTGGAAAGGCTCATCAATGCTTCGTAATCTCAAAGCCGGCAAGTACGTCGCAGCATGCAAATCACTTTTGAAATGGAAATACGTTGCAAAGCGCGATTGTTCAATTCGAAGCAATGGCTGCTATGGCGTATGGACACGTCAAGTTGATCGCTATGAAAAATGCATGGGGGTCAACTCATGATGCAGTTATACGTCATCTTAAAATACTGGCGAGCAATCATTATCGGACTGCTCGTTTTTTTATTGCTCATTACATTGATGCTACTGAACATCAAAACTGGAAAGCTAAAAGATGCTGAAGCGAAATGTCATCAACGCATACAAGCAATCGAGCAAGCACAGCAAAAAGTATTGAATGAAGCAAATGCTAAAGCCAATCAAGCGAGCGACTATGAACAACTCAAATCAGAGCGACAAGCAAAAGTCGAAAGTATTACACGTACAGTGCAAAAGATCGTTGAACGTCCTATTTATCTCAATCGCTGTTTTGATGATGATGGGGTGTCAGCAATCAACTCACTTATCTCCAACGATACCAGCAAACCTCCTTGAGCCCTGTCCTGATTTACAAAAGTTAGAGGCTGGTACAGGTAAGGCTGTAATGTTGTGGTCTATTGATACTGTCGCAAAATACAATGAGTGTAGTGCAAAGCATGAGTCATTAGTCAAGGCTATAATTTGATTGATTTAAATTTCATATTTAATTTGATTAACTCTAGCAACGATTCAACTAGATTTTGTTATTTATTTATAGAAGTTTTAATATACTTTAAAATGATTTCGTGATTTGGTTCTCAATATATAAAATTTATTGTGTTTAATTCATTCATTTATTGTTAAATAGTTGATAATTAGTAATTCAATGTAGACATACTAAATGTTTTATTTCAAAATAAAATATTGTTATATTGTATTGTAATTTAAAGTTTCATTTAGATATATTTAAAAATATTAATAGTCACATGTAATAAGGTTTTGAGTTTATTTTGAAAAAATTTACCCCCTATTTTTATACATATCTTTTGTGAAAAACTAACAAATAGTAATATTCTAAACTTTTATTTATCTTATGATGTTCCATGTTGATTAATTATTCAAATTAATAACTTGTATTAAAATAGAGGATAAAATTATGTCAAATTCTAACATAGATAAAGAAGTTGTTAAGAATCTTAGCAAAGAACAACGCGACCAATTAAATGCAGATCCAATTACAGGCGAACCGGGAGCACACCCAATCGGTACTGGAGTTGGTGCAGCGGGCGGTGCAGTCAGTGGTGCTGCTATTGGTGCTGTGGGTGGGCCCATTGGTGCGGCTGTCGGTGGAGTGGTGGGTGCTGTAGTTGGTGGATTAGCTGGAAAAGGCGTGTCCGAGGTTGTAAACCCAACAGAAGAAGACGCTTATTGGCGTGAAACATACAATACTCGTCCATACTATAATGAAACGATTAACACGTATGATGATTTAGACTATGAGCGCGATTACCGTGATGCATACCAGTTGGGGTATACATCAAAAAGTAATTATCCCGCTGAAACTCGGTTTGAGGAAGTTGAATCAGATCTTCAACTTAAATGGGATCAAACTAAAAGAAACTCGCGTTTAAAATGGGAAGAAGCAAAACATGCAGTAAAAGATGCTTGGGATCGTGTGTCGTTTTAATTTGTTTATATTAAATAGCCCTCGAATGAGGGCTCTACGATTTAAACAACATTTTTAAACAAAGGTATAAGTAGTTTATTTCCATACTCGCTTAAATGATCACCATCTTGATATATCGGTCTATTATTATACTGCGAGATACAGCTTGAATTTTTACAAAGAATTTCAGCGGGATCTAAAACAGTAACCTTGCACTGTTTTGCTGAATCAGTGATAATATTCCTAATTTCATTATTATTATTATAATAATTTTTTGCAGGCAATGAAAGATCAATATATTTTTGATTATGTAATTGAAGTCTACTCATGATTTTTGGAATATCCCTGCCCATTTCTGGAATTGGTTGGGTTATATAAACTCTATTGTTTTCAGATAACTCACATAATGTTGTTTTTAGATTTTTAGAAAAAGAATTTAATAGGTTAGATCTAGTCATATATTTTTCATCACCAAAATACATTAATGGTCTATTATCATTATTAGCTACACGTTTTGGATCTGATTGACCATTTATATAAACACTCCATCTACCAATAATAACTATTGGTAAATCTTTATATTTTTTTAAAGCATCAATTTTTTTGAAATTTTCTTCATAACATGTATTATCTAATTTATTATTTTTTGCATTAATTACTAATGGGCACGATGCTCTTGTTATCACAAGTGCACCTTCATTTTTTAAGTTATATTTAGAAATTACCGCAGTAGCTACAGCATCCGCATGGCTATCTCCGACAATTATTACTTTTAAATTATTTTTATTACCAATAAAGCAATAAGGTATATTGGGGATTTTTTCTTGTTCGCCTATTAAACAGTTATGAGGATTCTTATTAAAAACTTCAAAACTTGATAATTTGACTTGTTCAGAATAATGATTCTCGAATCCTCTTGTCATAAAAACAGAAAATCCTATTGTAAAGATGCAAATTGAAATCCATATTGGCTTAATTTTGAAAATATCTTTCCAATTGTAAAATACTTTATAACTATTTGATTCTATAAATTTATAGCTTAAAAATCCTAATAAGATTGATAGTGGAATTCCATATAAAAACCAATTTTCGATATTATAATAATAGCCTATTACTACAAGCGGCCAATGCCATAAGTATATGGAGTATGACCATAGTCCGATTTTTTGAAAAAAAGGATTAACTGAAATGAAACTTTCATTATTATTTGAAAGTATTATGAAATATGCTCCTAATGTTGGTAATAATGCTAAGTAACCTGGCCAGAAGTTATCACTTGTAATAAAGAGAGATGAAACTAGTATTAGAAAAATACCAATGAAGCTTAAGATTTTAGACTGAGATTTTTTTAAATTAAAAGGGTATAAGAATGCTATCCCGCCCAATAACATTTCCCAAATTCTTGAGGGAAGTAAAAAATATGATAATGTTGGATATTTTATAGATATATATATATTTATTAAAAAAAGAATAAACAAAGAGGATAATAATAAAAATTTTATTTTATTAATATTTAGGAATTTTTTTAAAAAAAGTAAGAGTAATGGATAAACTATATAAAACTGCCATTCTACAGATAATGACCAGGTGTGTAATAGCCATTTTTCATGAGATGATGCATCAAAGTATCCACTTTCTTTCCAATATAAGATATTAGAGATAAAGCTTATGCTTCCAGCAGCATGTTTACCTAGACTTTTATATTCTACAGGTGGCAGAAAAAACCAACCCAGTATAAGTAGTGTTAAACATAATATACCTAAAGCTGGAATAATGCGATTCGCACGAGAGACATAAAATTTTAATAGATTGAAATTATTTTTTTGAAAATCAGTAAAAATAATGGATGTCATCAAAAAACCGGAGATAACAAAAAACACATCAACACCAACAAATCCACCTGTTAAATAAGTTGGTAAAAAATGAAATATAACAACAGTTAATACAGCTATTGCTCTTAAACCATTAATATCATATCGAAATTTTTTCATCTACTCGCCATTCATGCTAAGCTAAAATATTTATTTTAAAGTATCTATATAAAATACTGTGGCGCATACTAACATAGGATACGGTACTTTTTAGTACTTGATAGTTATAAAGTTTAAAATTATGAGCTAATTTTAAACTTATTCAGATACAGTTTTTTATCTTCAATCCTTCACTTGTACATATAAGTTTTAAATTCAGCTGTGTCAGAGAACTACCTCGCATCATCTTTCTGTTTTTAAAATTTGTAATGTATACATATACATTCTGTCTATATCTGAATAGCCCAGATAACCTTCATGCGTGACAGCCACCACATGCAGACATAGATCGCTTTCTTATCTAGAATTTTGCATATTTAATCGTCCCAGCTATCAACCATATCAGCCCAGTCTTGCATCATTTTCCTACGCTCATCTAAATACTGGGAATGATTGTAGGTACCACGGATTGTGTTTTTATCGACATGCGCAAGCTGTAGTTCAATATGATCACTGTCATACTTTTTACTATGTAGAATTGTCGAAGCAGTTGCGCGGAAATCATGGCACGTCAACTCTTTGAGACCCATAGAATCCAGAGCTGAATTGATTGTTGACTTGTTCATAAGCTTCGACTTATCAAAAACGCTTGAAAACACTAAGTCGCCATTTTTAGTTTGTTCGTATTGGTTTTTCAACACAGCACAAACTTGCTGGGATATAGGAACTAAGTGAGTTCGGTTCATCTTGATGTTGCGCTGTCCTTTTTTTAATTGCTCAACAGATGCGGGCGGTATTGTTATAAGCATCTCATCAAAATCGATCCAATCCCACCGTAAGCGCACAACCTCAATCGAACGCATCATTGTATAGATCGCTATCTTGATTGCATTTTTGGTTGTTGCTGCACCTTTATAGTTATTGAGAGATTCATGAAACATGGCCATCTCATCGGGCGTCATAGGACGCGCACCATCTTTGGGCGGCTTCTCAATAGTTCCTTTTAAAGATGAAATAGGATTGCTGTCACGTCTAAGCGTTGCAACAGCGTAGTCAAAAACTTGGCCGACGATCTGTCTATTTCTAATTGCTGTAGACTCACCGGTACCATGGTTTTTTCGCTTTTTTACTCGTTTGAGCGTCGAGTCCTGCATTGCCAGAACATCCGCTGCGTTTACTTTCTTAATGTCTTTGTTGCCGAAAGCGGGAAAGATATCTAAGCGAAACGATTTTTCTACATCTAAGCGATAACCTTCGGATCGGGTATCCTTGCGCTTATCGAACCACTCACTTGCAATTTCTTTAAATGATATTGGCTTTTGAGCTTTGGCCCGTTCAACAGCTTCCTTTCTGTATTCAGATGGGTCAATGTTCTGATCAAGCAAGGCTTTCTGTTCAAGTGCTTTTTGTCGAGCTGCTGCCAATGTAACAATAGGGTACTCACCAAGTGTGACCATTTTTGCAGAACCAAGAAACCGATATCTAAATCGCCAGAATTTCAAACCGCTAATTCTAACCTCAATACAAAGCCCGCCCTGGTCGGCTACTCGATAGGGTTTATCCTTAGGTTTGAGTTGTTTAATCTTGGTGTCGTTGAGCATGCTGTGAGTAACCAAAAAATCAGTAAAAAAGCCTTACTCACAATGTTACTCACAATTTTATTTAATGTCATTTAATGAAGATGAATGTTATTTAATAAACTACAGAATATTTTTATTGGTCCAATTTGGTTGCTTAATGTCGTTGAATGCCATTTAAGATATGACCTTCTTATCGATCATGAGAAGCATTTTAGATATAAGCCTTTGTGATTAAAAAACTTTTAGAAATTGGTATTAAATCGTACTCAATTCTGTACTCAATGTGATGAAAGTGACCCCAATTTAAGTATTAAAAAGCCACCTTAATCGGTGGCTATATTATCACTAATTTCTGTTGGTTTGACTATGTATCCAATCTAAGTCTTTAGATTACTTCATCTAACTGATTAGTATTAGTCATTGTGTCGTGATCTAATCAATTTCGACAGGTGTAGACATACGACGAAATTCTTTTTTAAAAGTTGATTCTGGTCGATCCTGAATTGCATAGCACACTTTTGCATGGTTGTAAGCATCTCGATAAGCATACAATTCACCCTCAACGCATAACTCTTTGTTGTTTAAAGAATAGTCAATAATTGGAGGGTGTTCTTTTCTAGTATTTCTTGAATCAGTGTATCCAGAAATTGCATCATTCAGTGGAAACACCACTCCTGTTTTTGTATCTATCGCAACAAATCGCACATAATCTTTTATTCCCACATTTAATAATAGTTTATCAGTATCAAAATTAGGTTGTTTTGTCGCAAGTGCATGTTTATATTTCTCAATATTTTCTTTGCTACAAAAATTAAAATCATCATAGTCAAATTGACATTCTGCGATCATTTTATCGCTCAGGTTGGCAAAACTGACAGTACTGTAAATCAACATCAAAAATGCACTGATCAATGCTACTTTCATTATTTTTATTCCATTGCTAAGAAATTTTAAGATTATCATTCCACAATGTATTTATTCAATCAAGTGAATATCTATGGATAAAATGAAATAATTTAAGTTAAATCAATAATATATCTTCATCTTATGAAATTGATTAAACTTTTCTCAAAGGTGTACTAAACTTCCAACTTAACATTGCACCGAAGCTAACACCGAGCGTTCCGAGCCAGAAGCTCCAGCTAGGTAAGGTATGCAATATAAGACTGCTCATTAAACTCGACAAAATGGGCGTAAAATAAGAAGCCAATAACAACAATTGGATATTTCCAAACTGTAGGCTGTGATTCCAGTTTTTATAAGCAATTCCAACCAAAGCGCCAATCACAATAATCATGAGGCTCATGCTTACACTTGGCGTTTGCCATGCTTGATCACTCAGGCAAAATAACAGCCATAAGGCCACACTGGTCAGGCAAAAAAATAAGGCGATTCCATTTTTACCTTGGGCATAACGTGGCGTGAAAACACAATACAAGGACCATAAAATTGCGCCACAAAAGGCCAGTGTATAAGCCAGTGGATTATTTGAAAGTGTTTGAATGAAGCCCTCAGCCGAAACAATGCTCGGATTGACAATCAAGAGCAGCCCTAAAATAGAAAGGATCAAACCGGCAAAGGCTGGCGCTTTAAAGTTGAGCTGTCCGAGTAGATAGGACAAAAACAAGGTGAAACATGGCCATAAATAATTGATCATGGCCAGAATAAGCGCTTCCTCACGTGTTTTGGATAAACCGATTGAGCACAAAAATAAAACTTCATAAAGTACGAAGCAACTGCCACAGATCAGCAGGTAACGTCGAGGCAATGTTTGCCATAGGTATTTCCTATCTATAAACGCCACGCACAACGCACTGATGCTATAAATTAGTGCAACACCCAAAATAGCACCCAACTGTTCAGTGATCATTTTCACGCCACTGACCATACATGCCCAGATCATGATAGAGGTAATACCGATAAGATTGGCTTTGCTGCGGGTCATGATGTCAAAATTATTGAATAAATCTGGCGTAGTGTATAAAAAGTGCATCGACATCACCACTGCATTGCGCAAATTATGCACTGGATTAAGCCAATTATTTAAAATTGCACTATTTTGATGCTATTTGTGGGTTTTGTGAAAAGCATGCCTCAAAAATGTTTGAATATGGTGCAATTCAAAACGCAAACAGTATAATGGTTCAAACAGGTAGCTGGACGCGTATCTAATTTGAATTAAAATTCAAACAATTAGATGTGTTTTTTAAAGTTGGTACGAGATTTGCTTAATAACTGCCAACGACTAACACGCACTTCACAAGTGCAATAATACTTCATTGGAGCAAAATGAGCATGGCGAACAAGGTCCTTAAACTCATACAAGAAAGTGGCGCAAAATGGGTCGATTTTCGCTTTACGGATACAAAAGGGAAAGAGCAGCACGTTACTTACCCAGCTGATTCAATTGATGAAGATACATTTGAAGACGGTAAAATGTTCGACGGTTCTTCAATTGCAGGTTGGAAAGGCATTGAAGCATCAGACATGATCTTACGTCCAGATGCAGAAACTGGTTTTATCGATCCGTTCTTTGCCGAACCAACTGTTGTTGTAACTTGTGACGTTATTGAGCCATCTACAGGTCAAGGTTACGAGCGTGATCCACGTTCGATTGCTCGTCGTGCAGAAGAATATTTAAAATCAACTGGTATCGGTGATACTGCATTCTTTGGCCCAGAACCAGAATTCTTCGTTTTTGACGAAGTAAAATGGGAAATCGACATGTCTGGCGCGCGCCATACATTGATTGCTGAAGAAGCTGCATGGTCAACTGGTAAAGATTACGAGTCTGGTAACTCTGGCCACCGTCCACGTGTAAAAGGCGGTTACTTCCCAGTTCCTCCAGTAGATTCTTCGCATGATATGCGTGCTGAGATGTGTAACAAAATCGAAGAAATCATGGGGCCTGGTCGTGTAGAAGTACACCACCACGAAGTTGCATCTTGCCAGTTAGAAATTGGTGTAAGCTTCAACACTATGGTTCGTAAAGCAGACGAAGTACAACAGTTTAAATATGCTGTTCACAACGTTGCGCACCAATACGCTAAAACTGCAACCTTTATGCCTAAACCAATGGTTGGCGATAACGGTTCTGGTATGCACGTTCACATGTCAATCTCTAAAGATGGCAAGAACTTGTTTGCTGGTGATGAATATGCAGGCCTTTCAGAAATGGCGTTGTACTTCATCGGTGGTATCATCAAGCATGCGCGTGCTTTGAATGCAATCACAAACCCATCTACAAACTCTTATAAGCGTTTGGTTCCACACTATGAAGCACCGATTATGCTTGCTTACTCAGCGCGTAACCGTTCTGCTTCTATCCGTATTCCTTACGTTTCTAGTCCGAAAGGCAAGCGTATCGAAGCACGTTTCCCAGATCCAATGATGAACCCGTACCTCGGTTTCGCTGCATTGTTGATGGCGGGTATCGACGGTATTCAAAACAAGATCCATCCGGGCGAAGCTGCTGATAAGAACTTGTACGATCTTCCTCCTGAAGAAGAAGCAAAAATTCCTACAGTTGCACACAGCCTAGATATGGCACTTGAAGCGCTTCAAGCTGACCACGAGTTCTTGTTAAAAGGCGGCGTGTTTACTAAAGAAATGCTTGATGCATATATCGAACTTAAAACTGAAGATGTACGTCGTCTTAACACGACCACTCACCCAGTTGAATTTGATATGTACTACAGCTTGTAATACGTCTCATATAAAAAAGCCTGCAAGTTGCAGGCTTTTTTATTGGCGATTTGTTGAGTTATCAACAATCCAAATGAATTCGTTTATACGTATTAAGAAATGCTTTTTTCAATACCGCGATATACGCAGATACCCCAGATCAAACCTGCCACAAAGCACAAGCTGATATACAGGCCGATCAGGCTTGCTTCAGGTAAAGTTGGATCAATAAAAATATAACGATGAATCAGCGTCAGAAAAGTAAAGCCACTGCCCCAGAAAATACCACCGTAGAGCAGAATAAATTTTAATTTATCGTTCATCATGCCTAACCATAATCGGTCTAATCACTAAACGGCATCTATGATAACTCAAAATAGCGACAATGAAAAAGAATTAATAAACATAGAACAACAAAGCCGAATCGCACCTTTGCTCAAAGCGTTTAACTTTGCCCGATTTCGGTTACACTATAGTTTGTGAATGTAGTGGATTGCACATGCAGAAAAACCAATTAAATCAGAGATACAATGATGATTTAACGCCAGAATTAAAAAAATGGTTATGTGCATCAGGCTCACTGACCCAGCAATTGACCGATCTTGCACATGGTGCCTTTTCAGTGAAACCTATATCGGAGCGTTATCGGCAGATGTCTCGTATAGACAGTCAATGGATGAAAATGCCAGCGGCACATATTGCTTGGGTGCGTGAAAGCTTACTCTATGGATGTGAAGCACAGCCATGGGTTCAGGCCAAAAGTATATTCCCCATTTTAAGCTTGCAAAAAAAAGCCCGTATTTTTAAACATATTGGTAAACAACCGATCGGCCGATTTTTATTTCAGCGAACCACGCCTCAGTGTGAGCGGCGGATCATACGTTTAAATGAGGGGTGGACTCGGCAAAGCTGTTATACGTGGCACGGTTGCAAATTTATTGTCCAAGAAACTTTTCTGCCTTCGTTTGAAGCGTACTTACAACATCATCGCATTTAAGGATAGATATGGCATCCGTACAATCGATCACCTGGCGAGAACGACTTACAGCATATTATTATCTGTGCCGTTTTGATAAGCCTATTGGGACTGAGCTGGTATTTTGGCCTACCATGTGGGCACTATGGATTGCAAGTGCAGGGGTACCCAATTTAAAAATCCTGCTTTTAATGTCTTTAGGTGTATTGTTTATGCGCGCAGCAGGCTGTGCAATTAATGATTTTGCCGACCGTAAAGTAGATGGACACGTGGCCAGAACCAAAACGCGTCCGCTGGCAACGGGTGTGATTCAGCCGATAGAAGCCATTTGGGTGTTTTTATTTTTGGTCGCTGCAAGTGCCTGCCTATTGCTGTTTTTGCCATTAAATACGTTTTACTGGTCGTTTGGCGCATTGTTTCTCGCGTTCATTT
The DNA here is from genome assembly GCA_913777945.1 of uncultured Acinetobacter sp. Classification (GTDB taxonomy): domain Bacteria; phylum Pseudomonadota; class Gammaproteobacteria; order Pseudomonadales; family Moraxellaceae; genus Acinetobacter. The sequence goes on from CAJYTY010000008.1 coordinate 421,892, forward strand.
ATCCTTTTATGAAGCGCTATACACACTTACCGCAAATGTTTTTAGGAGCAGCCTTTTCGTGGTCTATTCCGATGGCTTACACTGCTGCAGGCCAAACACCAGATCTGGTTTGTTGGTTATTGTATTTTGGTAATTTGGCATGGACGGTTGCCTACGATACACAATATGCGATTACCGATCGCGAATATGATCTGAAAATTGGTGTGAAATCGACCGCGATTTTATTTGGTCGATATGATATCGTCATTATTTCTTTGTTACAGATCAGTAGTTTGGTTTTGATTGGTCTGGCTTTATTCATGAAAGACCTACTTTTTCCGTGGGGCATCATTGGATTGCTGATTGTCGCTGCCGATTTTATTTATCAATGGACCAAAACCAGAACCAAGGATCCACAATGGTGCTTCTGGGCATTTCGACACAATCGCTGGGTCGGGCTAATGATTTTTATCGCGATTTTTATGGGATTGATGACTCAATAAAAATAGACCGCCAATGCATTGACAGCATATTGAATCAAATTAAAAAACCGATCATAAATGATCGGTTTTTTAATCGTTCTTTTTCAGCTTTATAGCGGATTATTTGTAAGCCAGTTGCCCAAACAAATAAACCATAATAATCAACGTAAATACGGTAGATGAAACTAAAGCAAATTCTAATGTTCTCATGCGCCCCCACCTTTATATTGTAATTTATTGTATTGAGTATTTTTTATACACCATGCTAATAAATAATACAAGAGATCCCTTAGTATATTCTCAGCATATATTCAGCACAATTATAGATAAAACACATATAAAACAAGAAAGCCCCATGTGCGCGTTACGGCACATGGGGCTTAGAATTCTTCAAAACTATAAAATGATTAGAAAAAATTTATAGAATCAACACATCTGTCACTTACGCTTTTAGATGATCCTCAAATTCTTCACCGAGCTGAACTGCCAAAGAGTTACCCGATAAATCACAAGTCACTAGCCCATATTCCTTTTTAAAGCTAAATGTAAAACCTTTGCCATCGGCTAGGTTTTTAACCGAATAACCTAACTTTTCTAACCAAATACGAAATGCAATTAAATTTTTTGCTTTAACAACTTTCTTCACTTCAAAATTCCTTCTCATGTAACGCTGATATTTAAATTAATAAGGGTTTTGATTAAGTTTTTAAAGGGCTAAACTGTTTAAATATTTTTCAACTGATTAATATTGTTTATTTAATCAGCAGTAGATCATTTAAATTGACTCAATAAATTGGTTTTAAGTCTTAGTTTTTATCTTAATCTATTGAATTTAAAAATAATATTTTAAATAATTTGTTTTTTCTAAAGTTACATATTGTGTTTATGATGAGTTGTAAATAAATATGTAACTTTAGTCGTAGTGTGTCAAAAATTATCTTTAAGCGTACGAATTCGAGCAAACTCTTCAACGCTTTCGGTACGTAAAAATGGATTGGTCGCCAGTTCAATTTCAATACTGGATGGTAAGGTGATGATATTTTGTTCTCGCAACTGCTTTACCTGTTCATAACGCTCTTGTAGTGCAAGATTGTCGGGTTCGATGGTCAGGGCAAATTCGGCGTTAGACAAGGTGTATTCATGAGTACAATACACTTGGGTATCTGTTGGTAGTGCAGCTAGTCGGTTAAGTGAATGATACATCTGTTCAAAGGTGCCTTCAAATACACGTCCACAGCCCATCGCAAACAAGGTATCACCGCAAAATACACTGCGTAATGCTTCAACAAAATAGACAATATGCCCTAAGGTATGACCAGGCGTTGCAACAACTTCTACATGCAAGTCATGAAACTTGAATTGATCATCATGTTGTAGTGCATTTGAAATCAAATGAATTTTACTGAGCTCTTCACGCGGGCCAAATACAGGAATTTGGGTACCTTCGATCAAGTCTGGCACACCGCCAATATGGTCTTTATGCCAATGTGTTAGCCAGATTTGCGCAAGCTTGAGCTGATGTAATTGGCAATAGTCCTGAACAGGCTTTGCTTCCGTTGGATCGATCACCACAATTTCTGAAGTATGGGTGTCTTGAATAATCCAGATATAATTTTTAAGGCTGTTTTTTACATCAATATAATCAATTTGATAACGCATGATGGATAACCTGATCAAATGGTATGTACTGTTTTTATTTAATCACGATCTGCGTAGTGCAGCACCAGTAGATACGAAAAAATACAGCTTCAGATATAAAAAAACCCTCCGGAGAGGGCAGCAATCTAGCGAAGTTTAGAGAGCCAGTCGCCCAGCATTTGAATAAACTGCACCAGCAATAATAAGATGATGACCGTAAGAATCACCACACTGGTATCGAAGCGTTGGTAACCGTATGAAATCGCCAAGTCACCAATTCCGCCGGCACCTACTGCACCGGCCATTGCCGTTGCACCAATTAGACTAATGGTGGCTGTGGTTAAGTTTAAAATGAGTGAGCTACGTGCTTCTGGCAAAATAAACTTGAAAATGATTTGAAACGGAGAGGCGCCCATGGCTTGCGCAGACTCAATAATACCTTCGTTGACTTCAAGCAAGGAGGTTTCAATCAATCGGCCCATATAAGGACCAATATAAATGGTCAAGGGAACAATTGCGGCCCATGTTCCAATTGAACTTCCCACTAAGAATTTAGTCAAAGGAATCACGGCAATCAACAAAATGATAAATGGCAGTGAACGCAGGGCGTTTACAATTGGGTTGAGCAAGTGATAAATAAATCGGTTAGGTAAAATACCGTTTGGTCGTGTCACCAACAGCACAATTCCTTGGATAAATCCCCAGATGCCACCAAACAGCAGCGAGAAGCACACCATGTGAAAGGTTTCTTGAAGCGCTGTGACAAACTGATCAATCGAAAGTGAGCTGTTCCAAAACGGTTGTGTCAATTCAGTCAGCCATTGCACAATTACGTCTCTCATACTTGTTCTCCACTTTGATTGACACTGACACCATGACGCTCTAAAAACTCGATCGCTTGCTGGATAAGGGTGTCGTCACCAAGTAATTGAACAAACATCTGCCCAATCACCGTGCCATCAATTTCGGTCATATTGGCAAACAAAATATTCAGACTGATATCAAACTGCTTGATCATCGATTGAATCACAGGTTCTTGGGCTGATTTGCCTAAAAACTGTAGTCGATAAATACTGTGATGATGTTGATGTTCGAGCTTATTTAAAATATTGACCGGTAAATGTTGTTGCAACACGGTCTGGATAAAGGTTTTTGTCGTTGGGTGCTGTGGACGGCTGAAAATGTCCACGGTCGGTCCGGTTTCAATCACATGACCAGATTCCATTACGGCCACATGGTCACAAATAGATTCAATCACGTCCATTTCGTGAGTGACCATCACAATTGTGATGCCTTGCTCCTGATTGATCTTTTTGAGCAATGCCAGTACGGATTTGGTGGTCTGTGGATCGAGCGCGGAGGTGGCTTCGTCACAAAGTAAAATTTTAGGGTGATTGGCCAGCGCACGTGCAATACCGACACGTTGTTTTTGACCACCCGATAGCTCATCTGGAAAGGCATCTTTTTTATGTGCCAGATCGATAAACTCGAGTAGCTCCATCAAACGTTTTTCGCGCTCGGCTTTGCTATAACCCAAGAGCTTCATTGGCATTTCAATATTTGCAGCCACAGTTTTGGTTTGCAATAAATTAAAATGCTGAAAGATCATACCTATATTTGCACGTTCCTGACGTAATGATGCTGCATTCAGGGCGGTAAAATCTTTTTGATTGATAATGACCTGTCCCTGTGTTGGGCGTTCGAGCAAATTAATCAAACGAATTAAGGTACTTTTACCTGCACCACTATAGCCAATAATGCCAAAGATACTGCCCGCCGGAATATCCAGATTAATCTGATCCAGTGCGCGAATCGTTTGGCCTTTCAGCTCGTAGTGTTTAGAAATGTTTTTAAATTGGATCATGTCGTCAGAAACTATACATAAAAGAAAAAACAGGCAAGTCGACCTTGCCTGTTTCAATTACACCATTATATTACTATTTTGATTCAGTAAGGTAGCTAATCGGCTTATTAACATCCACCTTCGTACCACCAAACTTCTCATCAATGAATTTTTTCACTGCTTCTGTATGGTAAAGCGTACCTAATTTTTGCAATACAGGATCGTTTTGACGTCCTTCAGCAGTCACCAAAAGGTTAACATACAGTTTAGTCGATTGATCTGCTGGCTCATAAAATACGGCATCTTTAAGAACGTTCAAGCCGCCTTCCATAGCTAAAGTGTTGCCTAGCACAATTCCGTCAACATCGCTTTTTACACGAACAGCTGTTGCCATTGGAATGGTTTTAAGCTGAATCTGTTTCGGATTTTCAATGACGTCGTTGGTTGTGCCCTGAATTGGGTTAAAGTCTGCTTTTAATTTGATTAAACCAGCAGTTTGCAACAATGAAAGTGCACGTGCTTCATTTGCAGCATCGTTTGGAATTGCAATGGTTGCTTTTGCTGGGAACTGATCAATTTTTTTGTATTTGTCAGAATAAAGTCCCATTGGTTCGATATAAGTTGTCGAAACGGGTGCAACTTTATCTTTGCTTTCGGTGTTGTAAGCGACCATGTAGTTATACGACTGGAATGCATTGACATCGATTTCTTTGTTTGCCGTCGCTTTGTTCATTGCCACGTAGTCAGTGAAGTTTTTCACTTCAAGATTAATACCTGCTTGTTTGGTTTCAGGTAGTGTCGCAATAAATTTCCAAACGTCGGTATCAGAACCTGTAGACGCCAGCACGATCTTTTTAGTCTGATCTGCAGCTGCTGCATTGCCTTGCTCAGGCTCTTTTTTGCTACAACCAGCCGCAAGCAATATGCTTGAGGTAAGAACAACACTCAATACTTTTTTCATCAGGTTTTTCCCAGTTACAGCGTTTTAATATCGTCCGGATATCATACTGTGTGTACATGATGATGTGTAGATGACAGTCATCCCAATCCAACGTTAAACGCAATAAAGTCAGTTAATCTTAAAAGTAGGCGAGTATAGTGTTTTTTGATCAGAACGCAAAACAATATAAACAAAAATATATATGAGTTTTTCTGAAAAGAGTTATTAGCCTGAGAGGCATCATAACAATAAAAAAACGCGCAAAAATGCGCGTTTTTTAAGCTTTAAAATCAGGCTTGTTCGCGTGCAATCGCGCGGTATCCAATATCGCTTCGATATTGCATGCCTGCAAAAGTCACCTGACCGCATACTTCAAGTGCATTGATTTGTGCTTCAAGTACGGTATCGCCAAGCGCAGTTACGCACAATACGCGTCCACCCGCAGTGATGATATGACCATCGGCTGTCGTGTCTGTGCCAGCATGAAAGATTTTAGTATCTTCTGGCGACTGACCAAGACCTGAAATCACATCGCCTTTACGTACAGTTTCAGGGTAACCTTCTGCTGCAAGCACGATACCAATCGATTTACGCTCGTCCCACTCGGCTTCACTTGGCAACTGACCCTCAAGACCTGCTTGCACAAGATCCACCAATGATGATTTAAGGCGCATCATGATTGGCTGAGTTTCAGGGTCGCCAAAGCGGCAGTTGAACTCAATCACTCGTGGTTGACCTTGCTCATCAATCATGAGGCCAGCATATAAGAAACCAGTATAAACATGACCGTCTTTGGCCATACCATCAACCGTTGGTCGCATAATGTCTTTCATGACACGATCAAACACGTCTGAAGTAACCACAGGCGCAGGGGAATACGCACCCATACCACCGGTATTTGGACCCTGATCACCTTCAAAAATACGCTTATGATCTTGAGAAGTGGCCATTGGTAAAATATTTTGACCGTCGATCATACAAATGAAACTAGCTTCTTCGCCTGCGAGAAACTCTTCAATCACGACACGTGAACCCGCATCACCAAATTTATTGCCTGCCAGCATGTCATCAATGGCTGCAAAGGCTTCCTCATTGGTCATCGCGACGATAACGCCTTTGCCGGCTGCAAGACCGTCAGCTTTAATCACAATCGGCGCGCCGTGCTGCGTTACATATGCTTTTGCAGCATCTACTTCAGTAAACACATCATAGAATGCTGTTGGAATCTGATGCTTTTTCAGGAAGTCTTTGGCAAACGCCTTAGAGCCTTCAAGCTGTGCGGCATATTGTGTTGGGCCCCAAATTTTTAAACCAGCTTCACGGCATGCATTGACCACGCCATTGACCAATGGTGCTTCTGGACCAACAATAATCAACTCAACCTGATTGTCCTTTGCAAACGCAATGATGGCTGGGTTATTTAAAATATCCAGTTCAACATTTTTGCATTTGTCTTCGGTTGCAGTGCCTGCATTACCGGGTGCAACAAATACTTGAGTGACTTGCGGATCTTGAGCGATCTTCCATGCCAACGCATGCTCACGACCACCGCTACCGAGAACGAGAATATTCATTGGGTTCATACTCCATGAGTCGAGAACCAAATCCTTCACTTTACCTTGCTGCTTGAGTACAAGACCCTCTCACATGGAGAGGGTAAGTCAAGATAAAGAACCGGAAAGTTTCTTATGCTTTAAATGAGTTTTAATTAGTGGCGGAAGTGGCGCATACCTGTAAAGACCATGGCAATACCATGTTCGTTTGCAGCAGCAATAACTTCTTCATCACGCATTGAACCGCCAGGTTGAATAATACACTTAATTCCAGCTTTTGCTGCATTATCGATGCCGTCACGGAATGGGAAGAATGCATCCGATGCCATCACAGCGCCTTCAACCACAAGGCCTGCATGTTCTGCTTTAATTGCCGCAATACGTGCAGAGTTGACACGGCTCATCTGACCTGCACCAATACCAATGGTTTGATGGCCTTTTGCATACACGATCGCATTTGATTTCACATACTTGGCAACTTTCCAAGCAAAAATCAGATCATCGATTTCCTGTTCTGTTGGTGCGCGCTCAGTTACTACTTTAAGGTCGGCTGCCTTGATCATGCCAAGATCTTGATCTTGTACCAGTAGGCCGCCATTTACACGCTTGTAGTCGAGTTGTGCTGCACGTTCATCAATTGCTGGAAGTTCGCCACATACCAATACGCGAACATTTTTCTTCGCACCGGTAACCTCAAGTACGCCATCAGCAATGCTAGGTGCAATAATTACTTCAACAAATTGACGCTCTACAATCGCTTTTGCTGTTTCAATATCAAGCTCGCGGTTAAAAGCAATGATGCCACCAAATGCAGATTCTGTATCGGTTGCATATGCCAAATCGTAAGCAGCTTTAATGCCATCTAAAGATACGGCTACGCCACATGGGTTAGCATGTTTAACAATCACACAGGCAGGCTTTGCAAATGACTTAACACATTCAAGTGCAGCGTCTGTATCGGCGATGTTGTTGTAAGAAAGCTCTTTACCCTGAAGTTGCTTCGACGTAGAAACAGACGCTTCGGTGGCTTGCGGGTCGATATAAAATGCAGCTGACTGATGCGGATTTTCACCGTAACGTAAGTCTTGCGCTTTTTGAAGCTGTGTATTAAAGGTACGTGCAAATGAATCTGCCTGACCTTCTTCTTTACCCACACGTGCGCCAAGGTAAGACGCGATCATACCGTCGTATTGAGCGGTATGTTCAAATGCTTTAACTGCAAGATCAAAACGTGTTTCGTATGATAATGCGCCGCTTTGCTCAAGTTCTGCAATCACTGTCGCGTAGTCGCTGGCATTGACCACGATACCAACAGACGCGTGATTTTTTGCTGCAGCACGAACCATTGTTGGGCCACCAATATCAATATTCTCAATGGCATCTGCAAGAGAACAGTTTGGCTTCGCCACGGTTGCAGCAAACGGGTAGAGGTTGACCACAACAAGATCAATCGGATCGATGTTGTGTTCTTGCATTACGGCTTCGTCCAGACCACGACGAGCCAAAATACCACCATGAATTTTAGGGTGAAGTGTTTTTACACGGCCATCCATCATTTCTGGAAAGCCAGTGTGTTCTGAAACTTCAACTACAGCAATGTTATTGTCTTTGAGTAGCTTGTAAGTTCCACCAGTAGATAAAAGCTCTACCCCAAGTTTCGCAAGATTCTGAGCAAATTCAACAATTCCTGTTTTGTCAGAAACAGAAATCAAAGCGCGTTTAATAGTCATGATAAAGTCAACGGTTTAAGTCAAACAGATTAAAACAAATAGGCATAAAAAATGCCCACGAGAACGTGAGCATTTTATCAATTATTCACTCATCAAACCGTGAGCTTTTAACTTTTTACGTAAAGTCCCACGGTTGAGCCCTAAAATTTCAGCAGCGCGGGTTTGGTTACCACGCGTATATTCTAGAACAACAGATAAAAGAGGTTTCTCCATTTCTGCCAGCACCATGTCGTAAACTTGTGATGGTTGCTCACCTTGCAGTTGTGCAAAGTAATGGCGAACTGCGCGATCCACATGGATGCGTAGAGCAACATCAGATTGTGCAGTAAAAATAGGAGATTTGCTATTCATGCGAGTTAATCCGAAAATCAAATACCGCTTGGGTAAAGCAGTATATAAAAGTGGTCTAAAAATTACTGAACCCCGTTTTAGATCCTAAAACAGTGGTTCTAAAACTTGGAAACAATTAGCTTGCCACAACTCCTCACATTTGTATGAAAAATAAGCGTAACAATAATTTAATATTTGTTACCGCTGCGATTTAAAAAACAAAAAAGCCACGCTACGCACTATCTTCTGATAAAGCACGCATGACAATAATGATTATTGTGAGTAAATCGCGAGGACGATGTAGGGCTAAGCTTTCGTGGCGCGTATCATACCATTGTCTAAACAAAAGTGAGCAAATTAACTGCATTTTTTTTAAATTTTTTGTATTTTTTTTGAATATCTAGGCCTTATAAAACCTAACTTAGAGCGAATAAAACGATTTTAAAATTTGCCAATCGTAAATTCTAATTAAAATATCGGGTTTGGATAGATTTATTTAATCGTACTCAAGCTGATATGATTTTTTATATTGAATAAACTCGATATAAAAAGTGTCATTATCGTCTTCGAATTTATTAAGTCATTGTATAAGCATCACGATTGAACAGGCAGGTGAATTGATGAAATATGATGCGCAGAGGCAGGTAAATGAGTCATCACCCGACATGCTGTCGGCAAGCGTACTGAGTCTTTAAAGAAACCAGCAATTAAAATAAGGCGCGTAGTTGACGCAAGATTTCATAATGCGCCGCAAGCTCTGGATTAAACCATACAATCTGCAACAATAATAAGCCAAATAAAATTAAGTTAATCACACACCAGATTAGATAGTATTTCCAGTGTTTACTTTTCCGTTGTTTTATTTGCTGCTGACGCAAGTTGTCACGGTCACTCGATAAATACAATAATGGAGAATTTAAGCTGTCTATACTTTGAAAATATTTTAAATTGTTGAGATAGGTTAATAAGTCAATATTGGAGTTTTCAATTTTCTGCTGAAAAATCTCAAGCACATTGGGTTTTTCATTGTCATGCTGTATGGCGGATGTAACATGATGCAGCTCATCAAATTTATCAACCAGCGTTGCTGGTGCATACAAATGTGTGATGGCATTAAAAGTGAAATTACACTTTGCGCAACAAACCATACCCTGAGCCAGCGTAAGCTGCTTTTGCGTTACGTGGTAAATCGTTTTGCACTGAGGGCAGCGGGTTTGTTTGGCGCTCATGTATAGACCAGCCTCGTCTAAAGCTTACGCGTGGCGTTTTCCAGAAATACGACACCAGTTTTCTTCGCGTTTCTCGATTTGCAAGATATCAAAATACTGCATGTAAACGGCAGAGACATCTTCAACCTGTTCTTCGATCACGCCTGCAAGTGCAAATTCGCCTTCAGGTTTTAGTAGCGTTGCAAATTCTGGTGCCAGCATCATGAGTGGGCTAGCCAGAATGTTTGCCACTAATACATCAGCTTGAGATTCTTTTGATTTAAATTCTGCATCGAACTCTTCAGGCAAACCTACATACAGACGATCAAGTACGCCATTGAGTTCGGCATTTTGTTTTGTTGCAAGTACCGCTTGCGGATCGATATCGGTGGCATATACTTTTTTAGCACCCAATAAAAGCGCTGCAACGGCTAAAATGCCTGAACCACAACCAAAATCAATCACCGTCTTGTCTTTTAGATCGGTTTGCCCCAACCATTGCAGGCATAAGAATGTACTGGCATGATTACCGGTTCCAAAAGCTAGGCCCGGATCAAGCTTAATATTGACTGCATCTGCATCGGGTGCTTCTAGCCACTCAGGTACAATCCAGAACTTCTCGCTAATTTGGATCGGATCATAGTAATCCATCCATGCGCGTTCCCAGACTTGATCTTCAAGTTGTTCATGACGCATTGGTGCATTAGGCAATTGCGCACTTAAGAACGCTTCAAGTTTGGCAACATCGATTGGATCTTGCTCATCTTCTTGATAAATTCCAGTCACAATCACTTTATTCCAAAGCGGTGTTTCGCCTGGAAGCGGTTCAAGTAATGCCTGATCTTCTGCATCATCTAAAGTGACACTGACTGCTCCGAGTGACAAAAGCAATGTTTCAGTGAAATCAACGTGTTCTTGATCGACAGTAATGTGTATTTGTAACCACTTCACGGGAATGAGACCTAAATTTTCTTCTAAAGCGGTATTGTAACGGATAAATGCAAAGCCAGAACATTAATTTCTTAAGCCATACGATTTATCCGTATTTATGGCGCTTTACTCGGTTTTTATAGCCATCTTATTTTCAGTCGTTATGGGTGAATAACGCTTCAACATACTGCCGAAGAGGGCAGCAAAAATGTACATGAAGATTGAGTAAATAGCGGCTGGCATGGCGATGGTGGTACTCGATAAAATCGTGAGCGCAATGGTCATGGCCAATGTACTGTTATGAATCCCGATCTCAAACGCACAGGCGCGCGCTTGCGTACTATTAATACCGAAGTAGCGTGGTACAAAGTAACCAATGAACAGGCTTGCAAAACAAAAAAGTGCAGTTGCCAGTCCGACTTGAGTAATGTACTCCATAATATTGTGTCGCTCTCTGGTAAGGGCTGCCAAAATAATAAACACCAAAAAGACCACAGCAAAGGTGCGTACGGGCTTATGCAAGCGGTCTGCCAGACGAGGCAAAGTATGCCGTATAATCATGCCCAAGCAGACTGGAACCAAGATGATTAAAAACACTTGAATCACTTTACTAAACTGTAATCCGAGCTGCTGACCGTCATTAATAAAGTGTTGAATTGCAAGATTGACAATAAAAGGTAAGGTAAACGCGGCGATGACCGAGTTGATTGCAGTAAGCGTAATATTGAGTGCAATATCACCTTGATATAAATAACTGAATAAATTTGCTGTGGGCCCACCCGGTGATGCGGCGAGCAACATTAAACCAACGGCAAGAAGGGGTGAAAGGCTTAACAGTTTGCAGATGAAAAAAGCAATTCCAACCAGAATGACCAATTGACATACCAATGCCAGTAAAACTGCCTTAGGGTGCTTAGCAACGCGTGTGAAATCCTGAGGGCGAAGTTCCAGACCAAGCCCAGCCATGATAATGGCAAGCGCAATCGGGAGGAATACCGTAATAATACCTAAATCCATTTTTTAAATCCTGAATGAGCTGTTGTTTTAATTCTGTCGTGACTTTTATGTTATTTCATAGATCATTGATACATACAAAAACACAGGTTATTAAAACCTGTGTTTTTACTGGGCGAAATAATTTGAATCGTTTGGGTTATGGCGCAGGTGCTTTGAACTGCAGTTTGCCATCGGCGTTTGGCTGACAGGTACCATTAAATGTGACACCTTTGTAGCCATAAGAGGCCCAGTCACCTTGCTTTTTCTTCATACACGCTTTTATCTGAGCATTGGTTTCTGCTTTGGTCATTTCAGCATTTGCCATACTCATTGCTGCTAAGCTGACAATTGCCACAGAAAAAGTTTTTAACATGATGTTTTTCATTTTGCATACCTATTATATAAATTTGATTTTGAAAGTGATTCATAAGTGGTGGTACATTTTTTATTCTAAAATTGATTTTAAAAAAGTCTATTGCTTTCTATTTTAATACTGAAACAAATTGTCAAAACCTGTGTGCGACTATGAATTTTGTATCAATAATTTTGTAATAACATGCATGATCCTAGGGTGAACTTTGCTATAATGTTCCGTCTTTTTTTTCTGGTGATTTTTTGCCATGCATTATCCTAAAGTTTATGATGTTATCGTGATCGGTGGCGGGCACGCAGGTACCGAGGCGGCATTGGCTGCTGCACGTATGGGACGACAGACTTTGCTCTTGACTCACAACATTGAGACTTTAGGGCAGATGAGCTGTAATCCGGCCATTGGTGGTATTGGTAAATCGCATTTGGTTCGCGAAATTGATGCCTTGGGCGGTGCTATGGCGCTGGCAGCAGATAAAGGGGGGATTCAATTTCGAATTCTCAACTCAAGAAAGGGTGCAGCCGTTCGTGCTACGCGTGCACAGGCAGACCGTGTACGCTATAAAGCGGCTATTCGTGATTCACTCGAAAATCAGCCAAATCTAGATATTTTTCAGCAAGCAGCCGATGATCTGATTGTAGAAGGTGATACCGTCAAAGGTGTTGTCACCCAGATGGGCATTCGTTTTGACACCAAAACAGTGGTTTTGACCACAGGTACGTTTTTGGGCGGTGTGATTCATATTGGCTTAGAAAAGTCGAGCGGTGGTCGTGCCGGTGATCCGCCTTCCATTGCTTTGGCTGATCGTTTACGTGAGTTAAAACTTCCGGTAGGACGTCTTAAAACAGGTACGCCGCCACGTATTGATGCACGCTCGGTTGATTTTTCTGTCATGACGGCTCAGCCAGGTGATTTTCCATCTCCTGTGATGTCGTTTATGGGTGATGTATCCATGCATCCAGAGCAGGTAAGCTGCTATATCACGCACACCAACGAAAAAACTCATGACATTATCCGTGGTGGACTGGATCGTTCACCAATGTATACGGGCGTGATTGAAGGGGTTGGCCCACGTTATTGCCCATCTATTGAAGACAAGATTCATCGTTTTGCCGATAAAGATTCACATCAGGTATTTTTGGAGCCTGAAGGGCTAGATACGCACGAACTTTATCCGAACGGGATTTCAACATCATTGCCGTTTGATGTTCAGTTTGAATTGGTTCGTTCAATTCGCGGGATGGAAAATGCCCATATTTTGCGTCCAGGCTATGCCATTGAATACGATTATTTTAATCCGCAAGCATTAAAATTTACTCTAGAAACTAAAGCGATCCAGAACTTGTACTTTGCAGGTCAGATCAATGGCACAACCGGTTATGAAGAAGCTGGTGCGCAGGGTCTATTGGCGGGTCTAAATGCAGCACGTCGTGCATGGGATCAGGAACAATGGACGCCTAAACGTGATGAAGCATATATGGGTGTGCTGGTCGATGACTTAATTACCTTGGGTACGAAAGAACCCTACCGTATGTTTACCTCACGTGCCGAGTATCGCTTAATGCTACGTGAAGATAATGCAGATCAGCGTTTGACCCCGATCGGACGTGAACTTGGATTGGTCGATGATATCCGCTGGGCAGCTTACTGTGAAAAAATGGAAGCAGTTGAAACTGAAACGGCACGCTTGGCGCACCTTTGGGCTGCACCAAACAACCCAATGGGTAAAAAGTTTGTCGAAATGACTGGTGCCGACTTAAGTAAAGAGTGCAGTGCAATTGATTTGCTTAAACGCCCAAATATTAATTTTACCCAAATTGCTGAGCTTACAGGTTCAGATGTTGCTGTACATGTGGGTGAGCAAATTGAGATTGCAGTCAAGTATGAAGGCTATATCAATCGTCAGCACGAAGATGTCGCACAGCTCAAGCGCCTTGAAGAAACAAAAATTCCAACCGATTTTGATTACGACGCTGTATCTGGTTTATCAAGAGAAATTACGCAGAAGCTCAAAACCGTTCGTCCTGATACGCTAGCTCAAGCGCATCGCATTCCGGGTGTAACTCCTGCGGCCGTTCAGCTCATTATGATTACTATCCGTAAAAATGCGCAATTAAAGAAAACAGCATAGTTTAGGCCTTATGCTGAACAAAAAGCCCAATTTTGATTGGGCTTTTTTTATGAACGTAAAGACGAAAGAAGAAATACTGTTAAACATTTAAATGCATATTCTGTGCGTTTTTTCTTATTTTTCATCTGATCAAATTTTTTCTATAGTGTCTTTACATTCTAAAGCAAGAGGTAATGTTTATGACCATGAAATCCATTCGTTACAACGGTTATGACCTTGCATGCTGTTTTTCATGTATGGCTTAACACGTATTACGGGTGCCACACTGAAGAACGGGGCTTCATGTGGCAAGTTCTGTACAATAAAAACTGACAGCGCAAAACTAAGAACAGCAATAAAAACGATTTTCAAGAGAGCATAGTTGCTCTCTTTTTTTTATTCTTCTATTTCATTGACGGCTTGATGAAGTTCGGCTGGTTCAATGTGAATGAGTTTTTTACCAAAACTTCTGAGCCACCATACCAATTGTGATGTAAACGGCACTTCAGCGCTCACTTCATACAGATTTTCATCGATCATCTGAATATGCTGTTCTTTGGTAAGCTGGCTTTCGTAAAAGCTCTGCGCCGTACTTTCATTAACGGTGAGTTTGAGCTGAATCATCTCGGTCGGTTTACTGTAATCAAAACGGAAACCAAGGGCACCCGACTCAATGTAGTCATCGATATCGAAATCGACGGGGTGCAAAGCGCGCGAATTCAGTACAGTTGCTGATTTAAAACGGTGCAAGGCGAAGGTTTGCACTTCACTTTTACCATGACGAGTACAGATCAAATAAATAATTGCACCTTTTTGAACCAATGCAAGTGGATTTAAAATATAGGTTTTTTCATCTGCCTGAATATTACGTGGTGTGTAAATACATTCGATTTGCTTGTCTTGCAATAAACCTTCGTAAATTGCCTGCTGAGCCTGCTTGTCGACAGTGGGTGGAATTAGAGGTTGGCTAGCAGGTACAATCCGAACTCGATTGATCCACTGTCTGACGTTGTTTTGAGTAGACAGGCTTCGACGTGCCAGATCAAACCATGGGTTCATTTCGTCGATCAAACTGGGTGGAAGTAAATGTTTGAGATGCTGTTCCACCATCATAAACGTAACGGCCTGAGAGCTGGTCATGTGCGGTAAACTTTGTAGCGGTGCATCTGCTCGCCAGCGCCATCCCTGAGGAACGGTTTTATTGCTTTCGATTGGAAATCGTTGTGCAATCTGGTTTAAATCTCGCTGTATGGTACGCAAACTGATTTCAATGCCTTCACGCTCTAAAATTTCTTGCAATTCACGTGTGCCCATCCATTTTCCGGTCGAGAGTCGTGATAAGATGTGCCACTGGCGAAAGAGGCTATTCGATGTTTCTTTTTCTTGTGAAGACATAAGCGACTAAATCAAACAAAATACTTTAATTACCTACACCTTAAAAAAACTATTTTGGTTTGGCAAGAATGTAAGAACAATATTGCCTATATTTTGATACAGGTTAATAGATGAAATACATCACAACTCGGTTCATTATGTAAGACAAGAAACACAACGAGACAGCGAAATGGCATCATATTTGCTAGTCATAAAATAAGTAAACGAGAAAGGCGAGGTCTGTATGTTAGAAGAAGAGAAAGACTTGCATACGATAAGTGAGCATTATATGAAAGAAAAATTGACCAACGTTTTATCAACCCAGCCTTCGTTTCTGAACCAGCTTAGCGTAAGCACAAATCTTTTTGATCAACTTAAATCTAAGTTTTTTAACGAGATGCTGGATGATGTAACGTCTAACGGAGAAGCATCAAAAAAAATTGAACAATGGCTATCGACTCATTCATTGGAGGAGTTAAAACAGTTAAACACTCATGCGAAGCAGCATTTTTTGTATGAGGGAATTACGTTTACGGTTTATGGCGATCAGGAAGGAACAGAGCGAACTATCCCATTTGATCTTATTCCACGAATTATTGAAACAAAACAATGGGAAAAAATTTCTACAGGTTGTGAACAGCGAGTTAAAGCACTTAATTTATTTTTAGACGATATTTATCACCATCAAAATATACTCAAAGAAGGTATTGTACCGCATACACAAATTATGACCCACGAAGCTTTTCAGCCACATATGCTGAACCACAGTTTAAAAGGGCAGGTTTATTCACAAATTAGCGGTATCGATATTATTCGAGATGGAAAAGGTGAGTTTTTTGTTTTAGAAGATAATCTACGTACACCTTCTGGTGTTTCATATATGCTGGAAAGCAGAAAAATCAGTAAAAAACTGATGCCAGAACTTTGTGTTGCAAACAAGCTACATGAAATCGAACAATATCCAACAGTGCTCAAGGCGATTCTAGCCGAAAATGCACATGTGGATAATCCTTTAATTGTGATATTGACACCGGGTCGATTCAATAGTGCTTACTATGAACATGCCTTTCTCGCCCGAGAAATGGACGTTCCTTTAGTCACTAGTCGCGATTTGTATGTTGAAAACGATACGGTTTATGTCAAGACGATACGTGGTCGTCAACGTGTCGATGTGATTTATCGTCGTATCGATGATGCATTTTTAGATCCGCTTACATTTAGACCTGACAGTAGCTTAGGTGTACCAGGTTTGATGTCTGCATATTTAAAAAATCGTGTGGTGATTGCCAATGCACCGGGAACGGGTGTGGCCGATGACAAATCGGTTTATCCGTATGTCGATGACATGATTAAATTTTATCTGAATGAAACTCCAATCTTAAAGAATGTCCCGACTTACCAGTGCCGCCTAGATGAACATCTAGACTATGTACTTGGTAATCTTGAGCGTCTGGTGGTTAAAGAGGCTCAGGGCTCGGGAGGATACGGAATGTTGATTGGGCCAAAAGCTGAATCTGCTGAAATTTCCGAATTTAGAAAAAAAATCCTTGCGCATCCGCATTTATATATTGCTCAACCTACACTCGATCTATCGGTTGCTCCGACATTAACTCAGGATGGGATTGCTGAACGTCATATCGATTTACGACCATTTGTACTGACTTCACCTGATCGCACTGAAATTGTTCCTGGTGGTTTAACCCGAGTTGCCATGAAAGAAGGCTCTCTTGTGGTTAATTCTTCACAGGGTGGCGGAATTAAAGATACGTGGGTTGTTGATGCACTGCATTCCTAACTAAATCAGGAAGGAACTTTATGATTTTACTTAGTTCAAACGCGAATAATATTTTTTGGTTAGGGCGCTATTTAACGCGCATCCAGTACTTTTGCAATAAACTCCCTTTTACGGACGATCAAAAGGCAATTGATTTTAGTCATGCGTTTTGTTTGCCAGCTTATGATGCTGCATCACTCAACACCTTGGCACTTGATCCTGAACAGCAATTTTCATTAATGAGCCAGTTTGCAGTTGCACGCGATAATATTCATGAACTGCGCGCCGTATTGAGTGCAAATACATACGCTGAAATGATTCAACTAGTGAAAAATGCCAGTAGTCAGCCGGGTTATATATGCGATGTTGTTTCGGAATGTAATGAGCTGCTGGAGTCTGAATCTGAGGATGTCTTTTTGTTTTTTAGTTTAGGTCAAAAGCTTGAACTGCTAGACAGTCTGATACGGTTTAAACAAGACCCATCAGCGGTATTAAACGAAATCGATGTGATTGTAGGGCTATTAAATGAATTGGGATGGACTGCACTTGATGATGCTTGGATTTCATTGAAGCAGTCTCCAGACACCATGTCACTTTATCACTTTGGCGATCAATTGCAGTTAATGTTTGAGGGAACTGCATGAAGTTAATGGTGAACCATCAAACCCATTACCATTACAGTGAAATGGCGTGTAATAGTATCCAGTATATCAAGATGGTTCCCCAAAGTTCAGCGCATCAAACTGTACATAACTGGGACATCAGTGTCCCAGGTGTACATGATGTTCAGCGCGATATCTTTGATAATATTTGGATGACTTCGTCGCAACGTTTTAATTATCTGAATCTCACCATTATGGCGCAGGGTATAATTGAGTTGTCTCCTCAAAGTGGTGTAAACCATGCACTGCACCTACCTGTGGAATTGTTTTTGCAACATACATCTGCGACACAATGCTCGGTTGAGATGCTGGACTTTGCGATGTCTATTATGAGTAATAAAACGCTCAATAGTTTGCGTGTTTTGAGTGAACGTATCTTAAGTCACGTCTCGTATTTGCCTGAATCGACAACAGTGCAAACCACTGCTGAGCATGCGTTTGAGTTAAAAAATGGTGTGTGTCAGGATCATGCCCACATTATGGTGGCAATGTGCAGGGCGCTTGGATTACCTGCGCGCTATATTTCTGGTTATTTGTATGATAATAATTCGCCGCACTTGGCCAGCCATGCATGGGCGGAAGTGTATCTTGACGAAAAATGGCATTGTTTCGATGTCAGTAATCAGATTTTTGAGCCAAACACGTTAATTTATGTTGCAATAGGACGTGATTATTTTGATGCCGCTCCTGTACGGGGGATTCGTGAAAAGGGGGGTATTGAAAAGATGATATCAACGGTGCAAGTGTTGGCGTGTTAGATGGAAGTGGAATATATGACCTATTGTTGTGCATTACGTTTAAAAGATGGTTTGGTGTTTATCAGTGATACACGAACAAATGCAGGTGTGGATCAAATCTCGGTTTTTCGCAAACTTTATACTTTTGGTAAAGAAGGAGATCGTATTATTGCGATTCAAACTGCCGGAAATTTAGCAACGACTCAGGCGGTGATTGGACATTTGCGTAATCAGTTAACGTTGCAAGAAGAGCCAAATATTTATACGCTCAATACCATGTTTGAGGTGGCGCAGCATGTTGGGCGTACTTTGCGTAAAATCATTGCAGATGTGACCGATGATACTCAAGAACAAAGTAATTATTATTGTAACTTGTTGGTAGGCGGACAAATTGGTAATACTGAAATGCAGTTATATCATATTTATCCTCAAGGGAATTTTATCTGTGCCACTAAAGACACACCATTTTTTCAAATTGGGGAAAGTAAATATGGTAAGCCGATTCTAGACCGTGCGCTTACCTACGATATGCCACTCGATGAAGCTGTACGCTGTAGCTTAATTTCGTTTGACTCGACGCTCAGATCAAATGTATCTGTGGGTATGCCACTCGATTTGCTGGTTTATCGTGCGGATACATTGAAAATGCCAAGAGGAAAACGAATCACTCAACAAGATGAGTATTTTCAAAAGATCAGCCGACAATGGTCTGAGACTTTGCGCCGTGGTCTACATGAAATTCCTAAACCTGAAGAAGACTATCTGGAATAAAGACTTAAATTTATTCCAGATAAATGCAGTCAGCTCAATTTAAATTTTTTGACGCTGTGGACGTTGGGTAAGACGACACAGCAGTTCATAGCCGATCGTTCCATTGGCTTTAGCTACATCATCGACCAAGCGTTTTTCGCCCCACAATTCGACTTCTGCTCCAAGTTCAATCTGTTCATCTGTGATATCAATAGCCAGCATATCCATACTCACGCGACCAATCAATGGCTTTAATTGGCCATTTATTGAAACATAATTTTGTTCAATAAAGGCACGCGGGTAGCCATCACCATAGCCAATCGAAACGATGGCAATGTCCATTGCATGGGGCGCAGTAAATAGTGAACCGTAACCAACACGATCACCCGTATTAAGATGATTAATTGCCATCACACTGGCAGTTAAACGCATCACCGGTTTCAGGCCTAATTCTTCTACACTTCGATCTGCAAATGGGCTTGCACCATAAAGCATAATACCTGGGCGGACATAATCAAAATGCAACTCTGGCCAGTTATAGATCGCGGCTGAATTACAGCACGAGAGCTCAATAGGTGCGCATTGAGATTGAATGCTCAGCAGGGTGTCGATCTGCTGCCGATTCATGGGATGATCAGGCTCATCTGCATTGGCAAAGTGCATAGTTAAAACACAGTGAAAACCTTCAGATTGTAGTAATTTAATTACATCTACAATCACTTTTGGTTTAAAACCCAAGCGGTTCATGCCGCTATTGAGTTTGACCCAGACCTTAAGTCCTTGCGCAATATATTGTGTTTTGTGAGCAAGCAGCCAGTTTAACTGCTCAGCATGATGAACCACGCATTCGAATCGGTGCTGAAGTACAACAGGCATTTCTTGTTCTGAAAATACGCCCTCTATGAGTGTCACAGGGTGTTGATAGCCAGCTTGTCGGATTTCTAAGGCTTCACTCAAGCACGCCACCCCAAATGAATCTGTGGCATTTAAGGCATCTAAACAGTCTTTGACACCATGCCCATAAGCATTGGCCTTGACCATACTCACCAACTTGGCATTTGGTGCCAGCGCTTTAACACGATTAAAATTATGCTGAAGTGCTGTTTGGTCGATGTAGACTGTCGCTTGACGCACTCTGATTACTCCCTTGCAAATCTAACTTACTCTTCGTCATCGTATTGGCTGTAATACTCTGGCGAGAGATTACTAAAACGTGTGTACTGTCCTTCAAAAGCCAATCGCACAGTACCAATTGGGCCGTTACGTTGCTTACCAATGATAATTTCGGCGGTGCCTGCTTCTTTAGATTCTTTGTTATAGACTTCATCACGATAAATAAACATGATTAAGTCGGCATCCTGCTCAATCGCACCCGATTCACGCAAATCTGACATAACCGGACGTTTATTGGGTCTATTTTCTAAACTACGGTTGAGCTGAGATAGTGCAATCACAGGACATTCCATCTCTTTGGCAAGTGCTTTTAAACTTCGTGAAATTTCACCAATCTCACCTACACGGTTGTCACCCATGCCCGGAACTTTCATGAGCTGTAAATAATCGATCATGATACAGCCGAGTTTGCCACCATGTTGTTTGGCAATACGTCGAGCCCGTGCACGAACTTCTGTGGGTGGAAGTGCAGAGGAGTCATCGATGTACAAATGCTTTTCTTGAAGTTGTAAAATTGTACCTGTGACCTTTGACCATTCATCGCCGTCGAGCTTGCCCGAACGTAAATGCCCTTGATGCACTTTGCCATAAGATGAAATCAGACGCATGGCAATCGAATCTGCGGGCATTTCCATCGAAAATACCAACGCAGGTAAATTACAGTTGAAAAGTACACTTTCGACCAAATTCATGGCAAAAGTAGTTTTACCCATTGATGGACGTGCGGCCACGATAATCATATCGCCAGACTGCATTCCGTAAGTTTTATTATCAAGCTCAAGAAAACCAGTAGATAGCCCGGTAATATTGCCATCAAGTTTCGATAGTTCATCGAGTTTGGTGATGACATCTGCGGTTACCGAGCTAATCGATTTTGGGCCTGCATCTTTTTTGTTGTTATTGTGCTGTTCGGCCAGCGAAAAAATATTGGTTTCAGCTAAATCCAAAATTTCGCTGACCGGGCGACCTTTGGTGTCATAGGCATTTTGTAAAATGTCACTGCTGACCTTGATCATGCTTCGAAGTGTTGAAAACTCTTTAATTTTATTGGCATAGGTTTCAAGATTGTAAAAACTCGATGGCGAATCTGCCATTAGTTGCATTAAATATTCTTCACCGCCAATGGCATCGAGTAGATTTTGTTTGAGTAACCAGTCATTGACCAATACAGCATCGTACGGAGAGTTCTCAAGGGCTAATTTTTCAATAGCACGATAGATATATTTATGGCGTGTCGCATAAAAATCATTTTCTTTGAGTAAGTCACCCACTTGTTCAAAAGATTCGGCAACGGTCATTAAGGCTGCCAAAACAGCTTGTTCAATAGCTAAATTATGCGGTGGGGTACGAAATTCTTTTAACTGACCTGAGTCACTCACTTTACTCTCTGTGTTTGGAGAATTTTTTGTAAAATTGGCATTCGCCTGTGACATAGCAAGACCTAATAAAAAGATGAACCAAAAACCAAGTGCCTATCTTAATGCAAATGCAGCGGAACAGGACAAATAAATTCATTGAAAATTGTGTAAGCAGTACAATAGTCTATTCAATCAACACTTTGATGATAAGCACACAAAACACTGAGGTAGATTGTACAGTGGTATTAAGGGAAAAGATGATTGAAGGTGATCTCTATTCGATCATTCATGAAGAGATGAGATATTCAATCTCTTCATGCTTATTTTGAGTAAAATAAAATTTAAGGCTTGGCAAACCAGTCTTTTTCAAACTTGCCATGTTTTAATCGATAAAGCGAAAGCCCATAACGAAGATTATTATGAGCTGCATCTTTGACAAATCCAGTATCTTTCCCAAGAGAATAAAGAAATGCATCGATCAGCAGTAGAGTGAAGTCGATAAACCACCAAAACCCCAGCCCACCTAGCGTAATTAATTTTAAAAAACCACTCAGTTTTTTTCCAAGATAGAAGCGATCTAGGCCTAGAATTCCAAAGAACATGGCAAGAATAAGAGCAACAATTCGATTTTTCTTTTTCATCGTTATGACCATCTATAAATCATCGTGTATAAATTCATCATTTTAATAATAAAAAAAGCATGCTAAAAAGCATGCTTTTTTTGTGAAGCAAAAATTACTCAGATACGATTGTAACGAGAACTTCTGCAACAACATCATGGTGCAATTGGATTGCGATGTTGAATTCACCAGTGTGACGAAGCGCACCGTTTGGTAGGCGTACTTCAGCACGGTCAACTGCAAGACCAGCATTTGTTAATGCGTCTGCAATATCACGAGTACCGATTGAACCGAATAGTTTACCTTCGTCACCAGCTTTCGCAGTGATTACGATGTTAACTTCGTTCAATTGATCAGCACGTGCTTGAGCAGAAGACAAAACTTCAGCTTCTTGTTTTTCAAGTTCAGCACGACGAGCTTCAAAAGCAGCAGTGTTTGCTTCGGTTGCAGCAACAGCTTTACCCTGAGGGATCAAGAAGTTACGGCCATAACCAGCTTTAACTGATACTTTGTCACCAAGTTTACCTAGGTTTTTAATGCGTTGTAATAAGATAACGTCCACAGCTCACCTCACTTATGATTGTCAGTGTACGGAATCAAAGCCAAGTAACGAGCTTGTTTGATCGCAAGCGCGAGTTGACGTTGATAACGAGCTTTAGTACCAGTGATACGGCTAGGAACGATCTTGCCGTTTTCAGTGATGTACTGTTTTAAAGTGTCGATATCTTTGTAGTCGATGTACGCAACATTCTCAGCTGTAAAGCGGCAGAACTTGCGACGACGGTAAAAACGTGCCATTGATGTTCTCCTTAAGCTTCAGCAGATTCTTGAGCTTGTTGTGCTTCTTCACGTTGAGCTTTACGCGCACGTTTTTCTTCAGCACTTTTAGCAAGTAAAGATTCTTCAGTGATTGCGTTTTCACGACGGATAATGATGTTACGAATAATTGCATCGTTATAACGGAACAATTCTTCAAGCTCATCAAGAGTCGTTTGACCACATTCAACATTCATTAGAATGTAGTGTGCTTTATGAATCTTGTTAATTGGGTAAGCCAATTGACGAC
Organism: uncultured Acinetobacter sp.; assembly: GCA_913777945.1. Taxonomy (GTDB): domain Bacteria; phylum Pseudomonadota; class Gammaproteobacteria; order Pseudomonadales; family Moraxellaceae; genus Acinetobacter. The sequence goes on from CAJYTY010000008.1 coordinate 445,515, forward strand.
GGCCCCAATCTTCTAGACGGTGAATTTGACCTTCAGCTTCTTTAATTTGTGAGATATAGCGTTCAACCATACCCACAACTTGATCGCTTTGGTCTGGATGTACCAAGAGTACGATTTCGTAGTGACGCATTGTCAGCTCCTTACGGTTTAAACAGCCCCTAACCATATTGTGGTCAGAAGCAAGGAGTCATAGCTTAAAAAGCCATGTCGCAAAATAGCGAGGCTAGATTATAAAGAATAACGGTATTGAAAACAAATGAATTAGCAAAAACGACGTGATTTATTTCTGATGATATATAAAATAATCCTCTCTTATTAAAAGAGAGGAAGATTTGGAGCAGGGGACTGATAACTAAAACTAAAGCTTAAGCTCAATAACGTAATCAAAATTACAGAAAAGAGAAACAAACGCTTTGCCCAGAGTTGATCGTTTTCTGCCTTGAAACCAATAATCGACAAATATAACCAGTATGCACTGAGTGCATTAAAGGTGATCAGGAAGAAAATATTGGTATAGCCAAAACAGTACAGTCCATTTAAAACCGCCGCAAAAAGTACAATGTAAATTAAACATTCCACTTTGGTTCGAAAGACGCTACGTGCAACAGGAAGAATGGGAATCCCAGCATTTTTGTAGTCATCAAATCGATAAATCGCAATGGCCCAAGAATGAGGCATTTGCCACAGCGCATAAGCCAAAAATACCAGTAATGCCGCAACATCAAATTGCTGACTCACTGCCGTGTAACCAATAACCGGCGGACATGCTCCAGAGACACTGCCAATGATAGTCTGATGAATAGATGTGCGCTTCGTCCAAAGACTATAAAGCACCACATAAACAACAAAACCAATTAAAGCAAATGCAAATGAATACGGATTTACCCAAAACCATAAAATACCAAACCCAATTAAACCTAAAGCCAAGGCAAAAATGAGTGCAGTAGTAGGAGAAATGGTTTTTTTCACTAAGGCACGATTTTGTGTACGCTCCATTTTCTGGTCGATATCTTGATCAATCACATTATTGACCACACAACCAGAGGCGACAACAAAAGTGGTTCCTAGAAGAGTAAGGATAAGTAAAAGGAAATCTACATGGCCTTGGGCGGCTAAAAAGAAGCCGCCCAAGGTGGTAATGAAATTACCAAACAGAATTCCTGGTTTTGTCAGGAATAAATACTTTTTCAGCATGACAATCAGTTTAGATCATCATGTTGAAATGAAGGTAATTCATGATCCATACCGAACCGACTAGCAAGATAGCAATCGTTAAAATGGTATAGATAAATGCAATAAGATTCCAGCGTTGTTCAGATGAGGTATTCATGTGTAAAAAGAACACAAGTTGAACCAATACCTGAGCAACGGCAGTAATACCGATTACAGTCATGAGTAGGCCACGACCAAACCCTCCAGCCATAACCATTCCAAACGGAATAATGGTTAACACGACTGATAGGATGAATCCAATCGTGTATTGCTTGAAGTTACCATGTGAAGCGCCAGAAGCATTATGATCATGACTCATTAGAGAACTCCCATTAGGTAAACGATACTGAATACACAGATCCATACGATATCAAGGAAGTGCCAGAACAAGCTTAGACAAGCAAGACGACGGGTGTTTGGTAAAGTGAGGCCTTGTGTCTTGATTTGATACATCAAAACAAGCATCCACACCAAGCCAGAAGTTACGTGAATACCGTGCGTACCTACCAAGGTAAAGAACGCAGATAAGAACGCACTTGTGCTCGGACCATGTCCAGCGTGAACTAAATGATGAAATTCATAAAGTTCCATACCAATGAACGATGCACCAAAAATGAAGGTGACAAAAAGCCATACAATCACTTGGTTGACGTTCTTTTTGTATGATGCAAGAACCGCAAAACCAAACGTTACAGATGAGATCAAGAGGGCAAATGTTTCAGTTAAAACAAAGCCTAATGATTCACTGAACAAATCGTGTGCTGTTGGTGTGCCTGGTGGAACATGGCTGCTCAATACAGCGAACGCGATGAAGAGTGTACCGAATAAAATCAAGTCACTCATCAAGTATGTCCAAAAACCAAAGACTGTTAAGTCCGTATCATCATGTTCATGATGATCGTCGTGTCCATGGTTTTCGTGATGAAGTACTTCAGCCATTTACTTAGTCCTTCTTCAAGTGTTTTTCAAGTAACGCGTAACGTTCGTTTTCGATACGCTCAACTTCAGCAGCAGGTACGTAGTAATCCACTTCTTTTGTGAATGAACTGCGAATCAGGCTTACAACTGAAGCAATAAACGTTACTGCTACTAGCCACCAGATGTGCCAGATAAGTGCAAAGCCCATAGCGCTGATAAACATCGCCATAACAAAGCCAGCTGCACGGTCTGTTGGCATATGAATGTCTTCATATTTAGTCGGGCGTGCATACGCTACACCGTTTTCTTTGTCAGTCCAGAACGTGTCAATACCACGGATTTCAGGAATTTTAGCAAAGTTATAAAACGGAGCAGGAGAAGAGGTAGACCACTCGAGCACACGACTATCCCATGGATCGCCTGTATGGTCCATGTTTTGATGACGTTGTAGGAAACCTACAATAATTTGCATCAAGAAGCATGCAATACCGATTGCAACAAGCACGGCACCAAAGAGTGCAATAGCCAAGTACGGGTCCCATTCAGGGTTGTCATATGTATTCAAACGACGAGTCATACCCATGAAACCAAGGATATAAAGCGGCATGAATGCAAAATAGAAACCAAAGAACCAGAACCAGAACGCTGCTTTGCCCCAAGCTTCATTAAGCTTCCAGCCAAACATTTTTGGCCAGTAGAAAATGATACCTGCAAACATACCAAATACCACACCACCAATAATAACGTTATGGAAGTGAGCAATAAGGAACAGGGAGTTGTGAACCAAGAAGTCTGCTGGCGGTACAGCCATTAGAACACCGGTCAGACCACCAATACCAAAGGTAACCAAGAAGCCGATTGTCCAAAGCATTGGCGTTTCGAAAGTGATACGACCTTTATACATGGTAAATAACCATGAGAAGATTTTCACACCAGTCGGAATTGCAATGACCATGGTCATGATACCGAAGAATGCGTTAACGTTGGCACCAGCACCCATAGTAAAGAAGTGGTGTAACCAAACGACGAACGCAAGCACAGTAATTGCAATTGTTGCATACACCATTGATTTGTAACCAAAAAGTGTCTTGCGGGAGAACGTTGCAACAATTTCTGAATACAAACCAAATGCTGGTAGTACCAAGATATATACTTCAGGGTGACCCCATGTCCAGATCAAGTTCACATACAGCATTGGGCTACCGCCAAGCTCGTTTGTGAAGAAATGGAAGCCAAAGTAACGGTCAAGCGTTAGCATAGCTAGGGTTGCTGTTAGCACAGGGAATGCAGCAATAATCAGTACCGCAGTACACAAAGATGTCCAGGTAAAGATTGGCATGTCCATAAGTTTCATGCCTGGTGCACGCATTTTAATGATGGTAACAAAGAAGTTAACACCAGATAAAAGTGTACCTAAACCAGAAACCTGAAGCGCCCAGATATAGTAATCAACACCCACGCCTGGTGAATACTGAATACCAGATAGAGGCGGGTAAGCCATCCAACCTGTTGCAGCAAACTCACCAAGTACAAGCGAAGCCATCATTAGGCCAGCCGCACCAGCAAATAACCAGAAGCTTAAAGAGTTAAGCAAAGGGAATGCTACGTCACGTGCACCAATCTGTAGTGGAACAGAAATGTTCATCATACCCACTACAAGACCCATCGCCACGAAGAAAATCATGATCACACCGTGTGCGGTAAAGATCTGATCGTAGTGGTCTGGATGCAAGTAACCTTCACCACCGCCACGGGCTAGGAAAAGTTGAAGACGCATCATGATCGCATCTGCAAAACCACGCAAAAGCATGATCACGGATACGATGATATACATGATACCAATCTTTTTATGGTCTACAGTTTTAAACCATACATTCCAGAGGTATCCCCACTTTTTAAAGTAAGTGATCCCGCCAAAAACAGCAATTGCACCAATTGCCATAATGACCATGGTAACGAGTACAATCGGCTCTGTTGGAATAGAATCCCAACCCAGTTTGCCAAAAATCATATCCATGTCTTATTCCCCTTGAGCAGCGTGTGGAGCTGCAGCATGAGTGTCTGCCGTTGCATGTCCAGCAGAGTGATCAGCACCATGATAGTTACTCATGTAACGATTGATAACTGTTTCAAACAATTTAGGTTCAACCGAAGAGTAATATGTCACAGGGTGTGGCTTGTTCGGGAACGGCTTCATCGCTTCAGCTTTCGCAAGAGCTTCTTCATCACCAGCAGCTTTGGCACGGTTGACTAAAGCTTCGATCTGGTGTTTAGAGCGGTCACCGTCTTTAAGCGCAGCAAGTTCTGGTTGATCAAGAAGACCTTTTTGAACAGCGGCAGGATTAATTGTATTACCCTTACCAGCTTTTACTGCTTCAACCCATTGAGCAAATTCAGCGTCAGTTACACTGTGCGCTTTAAAACGCATTTGTGAGAAACCGTAACCTGAGTAGTTTGATGATATACCGCGGAATACACCAGTTTCATCAGCTTGCAAATGCAAATGAGTTTGCATGCCCGCCATTGCATAAATCTGTCCGCCTAACTGTGGAATGAAGAACGAGTTCATCGTAAAGTTAGAGGTGATTTTGAAGCTTAATGGAGTTTTTTCTGGGAAACGTACTTCATTAACCGTTGCAATATTTTGTTCAGGATAGATAAAAATCCACTTAAACTGTTCAGCAATAACCTGAATAGTCAAAGGTGCTTTATCTGAATCCAGAGGGCGGTATGGGTCATACTTGTGGGAACCCCACCAAGTTAACCAAGCTAGAATACCAATAATAATGACTGGAACACCCCATACTACAATCTCGATTGCAGTTGAATGTGCCCATGTAGGTTTATAGTCTGCATCTTTATTCGACGCGCGATATTTCCAACTAAACCACAGTGCCATGATAATTGATGGGATAACCACCAATAACATTAGGTAGATCGCAGTCATCATGAGGTCGCCTTGACCCTGACCCACTGGACCTTTTGAGTTTAGAAGTACCATATCACCACCACACCCTGTTAAAAGTGCGGCAATCGTAGATAAAGACAATACAGCTAAAATCGTTTGTCTCATTTTACAACCTCGGTGAAGAGTCCCATTCCCGTTTGAAAAAACGGGATAGCGATAAAAGTGTCGCATGATTGAGAAGAATAATTTCTATGTAAAATAGAACATATTTCTCGATCATGAGACACTGCTACGTTGTAGGGCATTATGCCTGATAACGACAAACTAAGCTATACAAAAGTCGCTTTATATGCCTGTTGATAAACCTGAGTTTTTCACTCGGTTTAGCTTATTCTAGCGGTTTGACAACAGGCACATCAAGCTCAAGAAATGAACTGCACAGTGTAAATTTTAAGCGATAATTATTTAGAAATATCAATCACTTTAGTTTTTGCAAGACGGTCATGTAAGCTGTTGTTTCCTTTTGAGAAAAACAAAACGAGATCGGCAATAAACACGATGGCGATTAACGGAAATAGGCTCACGAATTGTGAAAGAATAATGAACAAGAAAGAGCGAATAAAAAATCCACGGAATTGGCCCACTAACTTGTTGGTTGTGGCGTCGACAATCTGTAATTTGAAAAGTTTCTTGCCGATCGATTGACCGCTTTTTGAGATCAAAAAGTTTTGAACAAACAGCAGCCCGAGGGTGTAGGCGAGTAAGACCATCGGAACCCAAGATGGCATATTGTTGGACATGGCTTCTGCGATTTTGATCTGTTCGTTCACATCAAAACTTTGTGCTTGCTGGATCAGGTCACGAGGTAAAAAAGCCAGTGTCACTAAAATCTGTGGCAACGTAAAAAGTAAGAGATCAACCAACTTCGCAGAAATACGCTTTCCTACTTTGGCTGGCGTGATGATCGCTTTGTTATTCACTTGAACGTGTTTGATCACATCATTGTGATGAATTTCTGCTGACGGTAATTCATACGCTTGAGTTTGTGGCATTTGTGGCTGATAAAAAAGTTTACCTTGCGTTAACTCACCTAAGGCTTTCCATTCGGTCATACCTTCATGCCAAGCCAAATCGGTTAAGAGCACCTGTTGACTCGCCAACATCTGATTCAGTTGTTCTAAGGTGTATGGGCCAGCTTGTTGATTATTGCGCGCCAAATAAATTTGCATAAGTCTTTAATCTCAACATCCAATGATGAAAAAAGACCCACGAATGGGCCTTTTTTACGAATAATTAGGCTTGCTTGATTTTTTCTTCTGCTAAGAAGAACCATGTATCAAGAACAGAGTCTGGGTTTAATGAAACAGACTCAATACCTTGCTCCATAAGCCATTTAGCTAGATCTGGATGGTCAGATGGGCCTTGTCCACAAATACCCACATATTTGCCTGCTTTACGACACGCATGAATGGCCATTGATAACAATGCCTTAACTGCTGGGTCGCGCTCATCAAACAGATGAGAAACAATACCAGAGTCACGATCGAGTCCGAGCGTTAATTGAGTTAAATCGTTTGAACCAATCGAGAAACCATCAAAGTGCTCCAAGAATTGCTCGGCAAGTAGGGCATTGGTTGGCAATTCGCACATCATGATCACTTTAAGACCATTTTCACCACGCTTAAGACCATTGAGTGCCAAGAGTTCGATCACTCGTTTTGCTTCTGCAACAGTACGAACAAACGGAATCATAATCTGGATGTTGGTAAGACCCATTTCATCACGTGCTTTTTTCAATGCACGGCATTCAAGCTCGAAGCAGTCGCGGAAGTTGTCCGATACGTAACGGCTTGCACCACGGAAGCCCAACATTGGGTTTTCTTCTTCTGGCTCGTAAAGCTTTCCGCCAATAAGGTTGGCATATTCGTTCGATTTAAAATCTGACATACGTACAATGACTGGCTTTTCAGCAAATGCAGCTGCCAAAGTAGAAATACCTTCAACCAGTTTTTCGACATAAAAATCGATTGGTGAGGTGTAACCCGCAGTACGCGCCAGCACAGCAGCACGTGTTTCACGTGGCAAGCTGTCGATATTCAGTAACGCTTTCGGGTGAACACCAATCATACGGTTGATGATGAATTCAAGACGTGCAAGACCAATACCTTCGTTTGGAATTTGAGCAAAGTCAAATGCGCGGTCTGGGTTCCCCACGTTCATCATGATTTTAAACGGTAGTTTTGGCATTGACTCAATTGAGTTGCGCTGTACTTCAAAGTCCAGTGCGCCTTCATAGATAAAGCCTGTATCGCCTTCAGCACATGAAACAGTCACTTCCTGACCATCGTTCAAGACTTCGGTCGCATTACCACAACCCACGATTGCAGGTACACCCAACTCGCGTGCAATAATTGCTGCGTGACATGTACGACCACCACGGTTGGTGATAATCGCCGCTGCGCGTTTCATCACTGGTTCCCAGTCTGGATCTGTCATGTCTGAAACCAGAACATCACCGTCTTGGACTTTATCCATTTCTTTGATCGACGTCACAATGCGAACTTTACCTGCGCCAATACGCTGACCAATCGAGCGACCTTCGCATACAACTGTTCCGCGTTGTTTGAGTAAGTAACGCTCCATTGTGCCTACATTTTGACGGCTTTTAACCGTTTCAGGACGCGCTTGAACGATATAAATCTGACCGTCATCTCCATCTTTGGCCCATTCAATATCCATTGGTGCGCCATAGTGAGATTCAATAATAAGTGCTTGTTTGGCTAATTCTTGTAGTTCGTGATCATTCAGTGCAAATTGCTGACGTTCTTGTTTCTCGACGTCAACCACAACTACAGACTTGCCTGCAGCGCCTTCGTCACCATAAATCATCTTTTGGTGTTTAGAACCAAGATTACGGCGTAATACAGCATGTTTGCCGTTACGTATTAATGGTTTAGAAAGATAAAATTCGTCTGGGTTGACAGCACCTTGTACAACCATTTCACCTAAGCCATATGAGGCTGTGATGAATACGACATCTCTGAATCCAGATTCTGTGTCTAGGGTAAACATTACGCCTGCAGCGCCAGTTTCTGAGCGAACCATGCGCTGAATACCAGCAGATAATGCCACAACATCGTGATCAAAACCTTGGTGAACACGATAGGCAATTGCACGGTCATTGTACAATGAAGCAAAAACTTCTTTGATGGCAATCAGAACATTGTCAATGCCACGGATATTCAGGAAGGTTTCTTGTTGGCCTGCAAAAGAAGCGTCAGGCAAGTCTTCAGCTGTAGCTGAAGAACGAACGGCAACCGCGATTTCCGGGTTGCCGTTTGACAAAGCACTAAATGCTTCGCGGACTTCTTTTTCAAATTCTGGCGTCAGAGGAGTTTCAATAATCCACTGACGAATTTTAGCACCTGACTGCGCTAGGGCATTCACGTCTTCTACATTTAACTGGGCAAGTTCTGCTTGAATTTTAGCGTTGAGTCCACTTTGATCGAGGAATTCACGATAAGCGCCAGCCGTTGTCGCGAAGCCACCTGGTACTGATACGCCAGCATTGGATAAGTGGCTGATCATTTCACCCAGAGATGAGTTTTTCCCACCTACAAGTTCGACGTCGTGCTTCCCTAATTTTTCTAGACCGATTACGCGCGCTTCCAATGTTTCTACTCCACATTTCCAGTATTTAGTACTATCTTGGCATGAAGACATGATTAAATGTCCTTAGGTTTTGATTTTACTAAGCGACAGTTATATAAGATCAGTTTACTATAAAGATTATATAGCACTAAGACAAATCTGTGAGGAGAATTTTGATGTCTGAAGGAAAACAAATTAAGCGCAGTGTGTTCTTTATTTCGGACGGAACTGCCATTACAGCAGAAACTCTCGGACATTCATTGCTTGCACAATTTCCTAACGTAGACTTTGATATTCATATCATGCCGTATATTGCAACAGAAGAAGCGGCTATGAACATTGTAGAGTCGATTAATCAGTGCCAGTCGCGTGATGGAACCCTACCATTGGTATTTGATACTTTAGTCGATCCCAATGTACGTGAAATTATTAATACGGCCAAAGCCGTCAATCTAGATGTTTTTGAAGGGCTGATCAGTAAGCTTGAGCAAGAACTTGGAACGTCACCTACCACTTTAGTGGGTCAGACGCATGCAGTTACTGACTCGGAATATTATAAGGCACGTATCGATGCAGTGCATTTTGCACTAGACAATGATGATGGCGCATTGACACGACATTATGATAAAGCAGATATTATTTTAATCGGGGTATCGCGATCAGGTAAAACGCCTACATCGATCTACTTGTCTTTGCAATTTGGTATTCGAGTTGCCAACTATCCATTGACAGAAGAAGATCTCGACGATAACCGCTTACCTAAAGTGCTCAAAGAGCATAAGAACAAGCTTTTTGGTTTAATGATTGATGCGGAACGTTTGGTCGCCATCCGAACAGAACGTAAAGCCAATAGTCGCTATGCCAGCTATAGTCAGTGTCAGATGGAGCTGCGTGCGGTGGAGGGAATTTTCATTTCGGAAGGCATTCCGTATTTAGATGTTTCTGAAATGTCGATTGAGGAAATTTCAACTCGCATTCTTCAAACGACGGGTTTAAAACGCCGAATTGGCTAATTTATTTTGATTTAAAAAGAGAAATACAAAAAATGTATTTCTCTTTATCGTTGTTTTGTTTGACTTTACTCATTGAGTACTAAAATTAAAACTTGAAAAATTATGACAATAAGTGTACAAACCAAATGTAAATTGCGTCACATTTTAGTTTTATAATCTATCAAGGGTGGCAGTTACATTGACTTTTTTCATTCGTAAGTAGGAGAGATGCGTATGAATCTTATGACTCCACGTCATCTTGGCTGTTATGAACTTGATTCAAAAGTTGATCGTATTCGCTTGCACAAGACCGCTCATCACCTTGCGGTTCATCCCTTGTCAGAAAATATCTCACACCAGCACAATGTTCATATTGAAGACGTCGCAGAACACAGCACTGAAATAGACTCCTTAACCGGTTTGCCAGATCAATCGGGATTTAATAAGAAACTTAATCTGATGATGAGAGAGTGCCAGATCAAACTTGATGAGTCGTTTGGATTAATTTTGTTTGATTTCGATTATTTTAATCAAATTAATAGTAATCATGGACATTTGGTTGGCGATCAAATCTTAAAAACGCTTGCAGAGCGAGTTCAACGCGTTTTACCGCAAGAAGTTTTCTTCACACGATTGGGTAGTGATGAGTTTGCATTACTTATTCCTCATATTCATTCTGATGCTTACCTCATTGAAGCCTATGCACTGATTCATCAAGAAATTTCGAGACCAATTGAATATTTAGATCAGATTATAGAAAGCAATATTAGTGCAGGATGCGCCATTTATCCTCGTGATGTGACAGATACCATGAACGTTGTACAAGCTGCCAATATCGCATTGTGTCGCTTAAAACTTTCAGGGCGTGGTGGATACTGTATTTTTAAACGTGAAATGCAAATTGAGCAAAATGTGATTGCACAACAATTCAATTGTGCCCGTTATATCTTAAGGCACAATCTAATTTGTCCTTTTTATCAGCCAAAATTTAATTTAAAAAATGGTCAACTCACCGGTTTTGAAGCATTGCTGCGCTGGTATGATCAGCATGATCAGCTTCAACTCCCCAGACGCATTAAAAATGCTTTTGAAGACTATAACCTTGCTAGCCGCTTGAGTGAAATCATGCAGCTACGTGTTTTTCGGGATATGGCCGAATGGATTGATCAAGGTTTAGATATGGTGCCTGTCTCGATTAATGCCGCACCCGTGGAATTTTTAAAAGATAATTATGCTGAACTTTTGCTTGATCGGTTAGATCGTTTCAATATTCCGCATTCTTTGGTAGAAATTGAAATTACTGAGCATCTTTTAGATGAACATGGCAAAGCCTATATTTCGCGTGCATTGAACAAGCTCAAACACGAGGGAATACGAATCGCATTAGACGATTTTGGTACAGGGCATTCATCTCTGACGCGTTTGGCAAATTTACCTGTGGATTGCCTTAAAATAGACTGTGATTTCGTGCAGCGTATGGAGCAAGAAAAACTCATTTTTGCGATTGTTCAATCGATCATCAGTATGAGCTCAAATTTGGGGATCGATGTGGTTGCCGAAGGCATTGAAAATGTTCACCAGCTAGAATTACTCAAACAACAAGGCTGTGAAATCGGGCAGGGCTTTTTGTTTAGCCATGCTTTGGCTCCTGCTGAAGCCAAAGCACTTTTATCATAATATAATTTAAGCTGCTTATTTGGCGCGTTAAGCCATGCACATTAGGCTACGCGTTTTTGATGTCCATTAGATAACTGAAATTATCCAAGCGTTTTTGCGTATCGTAAATATCGCAGGTAAAAATAAACTCATCCACGGCGTATTGATCGACAAGTTGTTCAAGACCAGCTTTAACTCGTTCGACCGAACCAATTTGAGCCATACCAAAAAAGTTTTCTACAGAGAGTTTTTCTGCCGGCCCCCAAAGTAAATCCATTGAATCCACAGGTGGTTTAAGGCGCAGACTTTGACCTCGCATCAGTCCTAATATACGTTGATAAGCACTGGTTGCAAGATAGTTTGCTTCTTCATCCGTTTCTGCCACAACAGTCGGCACACCCATCGATACATACGGTTGGTCTAAATATTTTGAAGGCTGAAAATTATCACGATACAGTTGGATCGCCTGCCCGAGCATACGCGGTGCAAAGTGGGATGCAAATGAATACGGTAAGCCTAATTTTGCAGCCAATTGAGCACTAAATAAACTCGATCCGAGCAGCCAGACGGGAACATGGGTACTGTGCCCGGGTGTGGCAATAATGGATTGGTCTGGTTTTGGCGTATCAAAGTAGCGAAGAATCTCTGCAACATCTTGTGGAAATTGCTCTTCAGTTTCCTTGTGCCCACGGCGCAGCGCACGCATGGTCATTTGGTCGGTACCGGGAGCGCGGCCAAGTCCGAGTTCAATTCTGTCTGGATAAAGCGTTGCCAAGGTTCCAAACTGCTCTGCAACAACCAAAGGAGCATGATTGGGGAGCATGATACCGCCCGAACCGAGTCGAAGAGATTGTGTGTTTGCTGCGATATAGCCAATCATGACGGCCGTTGCAGAGCTAGCAATACCATCCATATTGTGATGTTCGGCAAGCCAAAAACGACGATAACCCAGCTGTTCTGCATGTTGTGCAAGTTGCAGGGCATGTTGCAAAGTAAACTGAATGCTTTTGTCGTCACGCACAGAAGCTAATTCGAGAATGGAAAACTGAGTATCTTTAAGCGACGTGATAGACATATCTACTCTCATATATCGATGTTTTTCGATATTATACGATATTTTATATCGATAAAAAACGATAAATAAAATTGACTTTGTAAATTTTTACAAACAAAAAAAGGCAGCATATGAAATGCTGCCTTCGGTATCAGTAAAGATAAATTAGTAGCGACGGTGGTGACGGTGATGTTTTTTCCAGCCGCGATGATTACCATTGTCGTAATAACGCTCTTCGGCACGATCTTTAGAAATCTTGTTACCTAAAGCTGAACCACCTGCTGCACCTAAAGCTGCACCAATGTAACCGCCATTTGTGCCACCAACATTACGACCTACGGTATAACCACCAACACCACCTAAACCACCACCAATAGCAGAAGAGGTACGGTCACGACGGTTACTTGCGACGGCAGCACCACCAGCGCCACCCAATGCAGAACCAATCATGGCACCAGACTGACCGCCCATTTGTTTACCCAATGCAGTACCCACGACACTACCCAAAGCAGATGTTGCAGCGACACGTGTGGTATTGTCTGCATGTGCTGAAATGGCCATCATTGATGAACTCGCGATCACGGCACTCATTAACCAAGTTTTAATTTTCATTTTTAACTCCATGCCCCGTGTGTGGATACAGGACCTTCTATATTTCGTTGAAGTAAATGTAACAAGAGATGAGTCAAAAAGTGTGAAGACGATCATCCAGACTATTGCGATTTGGTGTGCAGATTGTGATGTTTTGTGTCATTACCCCAAAATATGAAGAACTTATTTATTTTATTTGATGGAAATATACGCAATAAAGAAGCATTTTTTGTTTCAAAAAATTGATTTATATAAATTTAATCATTTTATTCATAGTTTGATTAATTTTTCATTAATAAGAAATTAAAGTTTTGAGGGGTTGCTTTTCGTTTTTAGGTTATTCAAACCGTTTGATATTCCTTTATCAGCCTTGTGAATCATAAAAAAACAACTAGGTTTTTTCCTTACTGCGCAATCGCTATGTCTTTTGCATAGGAGAGTCTGTAAACTATGCGCAATTTTTTATTCTTAGATGGTTTGTCAAGTCTTAGTCAGATTAAAGCTAACCAACCAGATTTATTGAGATTGTTCTTCTTATGAAAGAATCGCTACGTTTACGTTTAGATCAATTGTGTGATCGTCATGAAGAGCTGAATGCATTGTTGGCCGACGCCGAAGTTATTTCAGACAATAAACGCTTTCGAAAATTATCGCGTGAGCACAGTGACTTAAATGAGATTGTGCAGGTGTGGGGACAGTATCGTCAGGCTGAAGAAGACATCAAAACAGCAGAAGAAATGCTGGAAGATCCTGATTTTAAGGATATGGCACAAGAGGAGATCAAAGAAAACCGTGCTTTGATTGAAACGCTCGAGGGCCAGTTAAATATTTTGATGATCCCTAAAGATCCAAACGATGCCAATGCCGCTTATCTCGAAATTCGTGCAGGCACGGGTGGTGATGAAGCTGCGATTTTCTCTGGCGACTTATTCCGTATGTACAGCAAATATGCCGAGACCCAAGGCTGGCGTATTGAAGTGTTATCTGAAAATGAAGGCGAACACGGCGGCTATAAAGAAGTGATTTGTCGTGTCGATGGCGATAGCGTATATGGCCGTTTAAAATTTGAAAGTGGTGCGCATCGCGTACAACGTGTTCCGGCAACTGAATCTCAAGGCCGTGTGCATACCTCTGCCTGTACAGTTGCGATTTTGCCTGAAGTCGATGTAGACACTACCGTCGAAATTAATGCGGCCGATTTACGTATCGATACCTATCGTGCGTCGGGTGCCGGTGGTCAGCACGTCAACAAAACCGATTCGGCAGTGCGTATTACGCACATTCCAACCGGTGTTGTGGTTGAGTGTCAAGAAGAACGTTCACAGCATAAAAACAAAGCCAAGGCGTTAGCACTATTGGCATCTCGTTTAGAAAATGCAAAACGTGCTGCGCAAGAAAGTGCGACCTCGGAAATGCGACGTGACTTGGTGGGATCGGGCGACCGTTCAGAACGTATTCGTACCTATAACTATCCGCAAGGTCGAATGACGGATCATCGTATCAATTTAACGCTTTATAAATTGGATGCCATTATGGAAGGTGATTTGACAGAATTACTCGATAGTTTGCATCGTGAATATCAAGCTGATCAATTGGCCATGTTGGCACAAGAGAATGGTGGTTGATGAATATTGCGCAAGCACTAAATTTGCGTGGTGAACCTGATAGCTATGAACGGCAAGAGGCAATCTGGCTGCTTGAACATATTGTTCATCTTAGTGCGCTAGAGCTTAGAATGCGTTCGTTACAAGTATTGAGTTCAGAGCAAGAGCAAGCTTATCTCGACGGCTTAATGCGCTTGGCACAAGGTGAGCCTTTGGCCTATATCACGGGTTCGCAACCATTTTGGAGTCTGGATCTGATTGTGACTAAAGATACGCTAGTACCACGACCAGACACCGAAATCCTGATTGAAACGGTACTCGAATTGACCTTGCCCAAGCACAGTAACGTGGTTGATTTAGGAACAGGAACTGGCGCGATTGCGCTGTCTCTGGCAAAAGAGCGTCCAGATTGGCGCGTATTGGCGACAGATATTTATCAACCTACATTAGACATCGCCGCAAAAAATGCCCAGAAGCATCAGCTAGATCGGGTGGAGTTTGTGTGCGGTGCATGGTATGAGGCAATTCCCGCACAGCGATTTGATTTGATTGTATCTAATCCGCCCTATATCGATGCCGATGATGTGCACATGCAGCACTTGGCTACAGAACCACGTCGTGCCTTGGTTGCAGATCATCAGGGTTTGTCTGATCTTGAGCATATTATCAAGCAGGCACCTGAGTGGCTCAATATTGATGGATGGTTGGTGCTCGAACATGGCTATGATCAAGGTAATGCGGTGCGGCAGATTTTTAGTGCAGCAGGGTTTGCGCAGGTGCAAACAGTAAAAGATTATGGTGGAAATGACCGTATCAGTTTGGGTCAGATGAAGGGTTGAGTCTGCTGCCGATAGGCTCCTGGGCTCACACCAGTCCATTTTTTGAATGCGCGATGAAATGCACTGGCTTCATGGAAATTGAGTGCATCACTAATTTCTTGAATGCTTTGTTGTGTATGGGTCAATCGATCAATCGCAATATCACAGCGGATATCATTTTTTAGCTGCTGATAGCTGGTATTTTCATTTTTTAATCGCCGTTGAATGGTGGCTTCTGATAAGCATAGCTGCTGTGCCAGTATTTTGAGTTCAGGCCAGTTCGAAGGATGTAGATGTATCAATTGCCTGCGAATAATGACACTTAGCGCATTTTCATTTTTATATTTGATAAGCAAATTATGCGGTACCTGTTCTAAAAATGCATGTGCAGCTTTTTTATCTTTTTTTACTTTTAGCGTTAAATAACTCAGATCAATTTCAATGCAGTTGACCGTATCATCAAATACGATATTTTCACAGAATCGCACATAATAATCTTGCGGATATTCAGGTTGAGCGCATTTCACACGGATCTGATGAATCGGAATACGCTGATCTGAAATCCAGCACAGCAAGCCATGAACCAACATGATATAGGTGGCATAGGTAAACATGCGTTTGATGTGTGTCTGGTCATCGAGATAAATATAAGCCTTGTGCTGGTCTATCTCGAGTCGTGCGTGAGTATCATCAAGAAGTAAATTAAAATAATCCAAAATAGTACGAAGCGCCATTTCTGTTGTGTCTGTCGAGATGATGAGGTAGCAAAGAAGTTTGTAACTTCCATAACGCATTGGATGTGAGTCCATGCCAAAAAATTCATCATTCAGACATTTGGCAATTTCAATCCAGAGCTGCGCATAAGCCGATACTGAAATACGCGCCTTAGGATATGCCAGCAATTCAGGTGAAATACCTGCACGTAGAGCAATTTGATCGATAAAAATGCCACGTGCGAGGGCGACACTCAGGGCTTCATTGACGAGTGCGATTGAAATAGTACCTTTGGTGTGTTGCATCGTCACGTTTTGAATATCCCATATCTGAAAAAGCCACATTGAACGTTCTAATTCACTGGCCAAATACCTCAGTACAATTGAGGTGTTTTGAAATTGTACTTCGGTTCGTTCGATTTTAACCTGTAAGTGTGAATTCGCAATAAGCATTCAGTAGGTAAAAATAGCAATGAAAGTTAAGGATAAGCATTTTATTGTGACGGGTGCGGCTTCTGGTTTAGGGGCTGCAACGGCAGAGTATTTAATTGCTCAGCAAGCCCATGTGAGTTTGATTGATATGAATCTCGAGGCCGGACAGGCCACAGCAGCCCGTCTGGGTAAAGGTGCTCAGTTTTTTCAGCTCGATGTAACGAGTGAAAATGAAGTACAACGTTTTTTTGAGGAGTATCTTCACCAGCATGCCGCGCTACATGGCCTGATCAATTGCGCAGGGATTGGCCCTTCAGCCAAAGTGGTGGGAAAAGACGGCCTACATGATCTCGCATTATTTCAAAAAGTGATGAATATTAATGTCACGGGTTCATTCAATATGATGCGCTTTGCGGCAGATGCCATGCTAAAACAGACCGATCCGCTGCATGATGAAGATCGTGGCGTAATTATTAATACAGCGTCTGTTGCTGCATTTGATGGTCAAATTGGACAAGCTGCTTATGCGGCATCAAAAGGTGCAATTGTTTCCATGACCTTGCCGATTGCACGTGAACTGGCACGACATGCAATACGTGTAGTCACGATTGCTCCCGGCATTATGGAAACACCCATGCTAAAAGCAATGCCTCAGCAGGTACAGGATGCGCTGGGCCAGATGGTACCGTATCCCTCAAGACTCGGGCGGCCAGAGGAATTTGCAGCACTGGCTGGTCATATTATAGAAAATAGCTATATCAATGGTGAAGTGATTCGACTCGATGGCGCGATTCGAATGGCTCCGAAGTAGACCCTAAACTAGGTATAAAACGATTTAGTGAGTGAGTGAAGAGGAAGATGGGGTCATACACGTCTTAACCACGACAACAAAAACAAAAAAGCCGTATGGACAACAGATTGATATCTGTCAGCAAAATGGAAGAGCGAGACGATAAAAATGAAAACATTAGCACAGGCATATGCAGAATTTGATCTAGATCAACTGATAGAGCAACAGCTTCATGGCTCGGCACAATACATCAATGCCTTTGATGAATGTTGTGGCCGATATATTGGACAACACAAAACAGCGCTGATTTGGGAAGGAAAACATGGCCAAGTTGAACACTATACCTTTGAGCAGCTCGATCTACGTTCAGCACAATTGGCCAATTTTTTTAAAAGTCAAAATATTCGTGTTGGTGACAGTATTGCAGGGTTATTGCCTCGAACGCCCGAGCTTTTAATCACAATTTTGGCCACATGGCGAATTGGTGCGATTTATCAGCCCTTATTTACTGCGTTTGAATCTAAAGCCATACAGCATCGTATCGAAACTGCAAATACTCAGCTAATCGTTACACATGCCGAACATCTACATAAACTGAATCAGCTTAATTTGGACTCGATACTGGTAGTCGATGCAAGTAATGAGCCAAATCAAAATCTGCCAGATTTCTGGACAATGCTGAATCGCTTTGAGTCGGTCTGTCCGGTTGAATATCGAACATTTGAAGATGACTTTTTACTCATGTTCACTTCGGGAACCACAGGGCTAGCCAAATCGGTTCCTGTACCACTTAAAGCCATTTTGGCATTTAAAGGTTATTTGCAACATGCTGTAGATTTGAGAGCGGAAGATGCATTTTGGAATTTAGCAGATCCAGGCTGGGCTTACGGATTGTATTATGGAATTACGGGCCCGTTAAGTATGGGACATCGCATCCTCTTGGATGAACAGCCGTTTAGTGTCGATCGTGCAGTAACATTACTTCAGAAATATCAGATTAACAATTTAACAGGCTCTCCTACAGCATTTCGGATGTTCTTTGGCTTTAAAGAAAAATTTGATGCACAAATTGCACAACATTTAAGAGTGGTAAGTAGTGCAGGAGAGCCGCTGACGCCTGAAGTGATTCACTGGTTTAAAGAATATCTTCAGGTCGATATCTATGACCAATATGGGCAAACTGAATTGGGTATGGTGATAGGTAATCATCATGCACTTCAACATGAAGTCAAGATCGGATCGGCTGGTTTTGCGATACCTGGACATCGTTTTGCTGTTTTAAATGAACAATTGCAAGAACTTGAAAAGGGTGGTGTTGGCATGTTGGCGATTGATTGGACACAATCGCCACTCATGTGGTTTAAAGGTTATGCAGGTACAAATCGAAAATCATTTAAAGGTAATTATTATTTAACTGGAGATACTGTTCAACTCAATGAGTTGGGAGGAATCGATTTTGTCGGGCGTGCAGACGATGTCATTACAACGTCGGGTTATCGTGTTGGCCCATTTGATGTAGAAAGTACCTTGCTCGAATGTGAAGAAGTGCTTGAGTCTGCAGTGATTGGTAAGCCTGATGCTGCACGCACTGAAATTGTGAAAGCGTTTGTGGTGCTTAAACCACAGCACCTTGCTTCAGATGCTTTGAAAGAAAAGCTTCAGATGTATGTTCGTGGTCGATTATCAAAGCATGCCTATCCTAAAGAGATTGAATTCATGGCAGCTTTGCCCAAAACCGTTAGCGGAAAAATTCAACGTGGCGTGCTCAAACAGCAAGAAATCGACAAAATGCAGATGCATGCTTTAATCAGTTAGGTTTAAAAAAAGCAGGTTGCACCGTGGCTCAACCTGCTTTGAAGTATTTATTTATCGGTTTTTACTTCATCGCCAATGGTGTAAAACGTTCCACCAGCGATGTAATGTAAACTTTTCAGTTGTGGATCGGCATCATCAAAATACCAATGTCCATCGCGAAATACACGATTATCTGCCCATGCACCTACAACTGCGCCAATGAATAGATCATGTTCTTGCTGGTTGTGGGGTTCTGGAATAAGTTTACACACCAACCAGGCGATACAACCTTCAACAAGTGGTACATCTAGCCCATCCTGATAAAAAAGTTTGGTTCCACATTGCTCGAGTTTATTGGGTTCATTAAATAAGCTTAATGTGCCCAGTTCTTTGGTCATATCAATTTGAGCAAGACAAGGAACCTGTAAGGCAAAATAACCGCTTTCCTCAACCAGTTGACGCGTTCGTGTACTTTTATCTAAGACCACAGTCACTTTTGCGGGTGAAAATTCAAGTGCACAGGCCCATGAGGCAGCCATGACATTTTCTGTATCTGCCGACTTTGCAGACACCAATACGGTTGGACCATGATTTAGCAAGCGATATGATTTGGGTAATTCAACCGATTGAATGTGTGTATTATGATGCATAAAAATTTTTACCTTTTAATGGAGATTTGGCTATTTTTTGATAATTCCTTTCCATCCGCCTGCAATTAAACGCGTGATGGTTAACAGGGTAAAGGGAGCAGACAAGCCAGCGGGTGTTGCTAAATAACGTGATTGCCACACCGGATTGAATTTAGCTTTATATTCATAAAGACCTTCAAAATTGTAAAATTCTTCACCAAGATCAAAAATCGTGGTGCCAATTTTGTGCCAAAGTGGCGCAAGAGGATGCCGCTCCAGACCAGATAATGGAGCTACACCTAAGTTGAACCAGGTATATTGCTGCGTTTTTCCCCATAGCATTAGCTCCGCAAATATAAAATCCATCACACCATTTGGAGCCAATGGGTCATAACGCATTAAATCTATAGAAAGCTCTTCATGTGAAAAAGTTTCCCACAGATTGGCAAAAGCCATAATTTGACCTTCAGGTGATCGTGCAACCGCAACCCGCGTTCGGCAGATATAGGCTTCACTAAAAAAACCTAACGAAAATCGTTTTTCACGAACCTGTTTTTGTGTCAGCCAAGCATCAGAAATTTCTTTCAGTCGATTAATATTGGCCACCACGGCATCTCGTTCAAGTACTTCAAAGTAATAGTTTTGTTTAATTAATTTATTTCGACCTCGGCGCAAGTTATCTCGTTTTTTTCCTTCCAGTCCAAATTGTGATAATTCAACGCGAGCTTCTTGGCCTAATTTGAGTAAACTTAGTCCAAGATCAAGATAAATCGGTAAATATTCTTCACTAATTTGATAAAAAACAATTTTGGCACCAAACCGATCGGCCTGTTCTTTGAATTTCCAAAGGAGTTCGCCAAATGCCGACGAATTGCCTACCGGATCTCCCATTGCAATCCAGTATTTTTTGGTCGTAGCGTAGGCAATAAATGCGGATCGATCTTCTGACCAGAAGATTTTTTTATCTCCCAGTAATGCTAAAAAGCCTTGGGTATCATGAGTCTGATGGAGAATATTTTCTATATCGTTAAGTTCGGATTCATCAAGTTGTTCAATATGTTCAGGTCGAGAAATTCCAAATAATTGCCAGATAAATATTGCAATTAGAAGTACTACAATTACGATAGATGAACGTAAAAATCGTGAAACATCATTTTTATAGGAAAACTGCCACCATAGATCATCAGAGTAGATAACATGATGATAGGCAAAAAAGCCTAACCATGTACTGCCGGCGACTACAAGAACGATACTGATGAGCCAAAAAGGCTCTGGTGATAGCTCAAACAGTGATGATTTTCGATAAAAATAACGATGAGAAATTAAAATACAAACAAAAATAATGAGTAATGCAACAACTTTAACCCAGCCACTTGCTGTCAAAACTGAGCTTAAAATTGCCAATGCCAAAAGAATTAAAGCGCCGTACCATGCTGCATCTAGTTTGAGATAAATACCCCGTGCTAGAAATAGCAATAATACCCCAACGAGTGAGCCCATTAAGTGCGACAGTTCCAGCACTGGCAGTGGGATGAAATTACTCAACCAGTGCAGATTATTGGGTAAAGTGGGTAAAGCCCCTGAAACCAATAGATAAGCACCGCTTAAAAATAAAAATAATGCAAAAATTTGCGGCGCTACAGAAGGAATTATTCGTGTTGCGAGTTTTTCTGCCTGAATAAGTTTACTTCGATGCTGATAAAAATCTTTTAAAACCAGTAGAGTTCCAGCAATGAATAAAGGTAAAAAGTAATAAATCACCCGATACAAAACCAATGCAATTGCAATCGCGGGTTGGCTTGTTGCCAATACATTGCTGGAAAGCCACAAAAAAGAACCTTCAAAAACGCCAATACCACCGGGTACTTGAGAAACTAAACCTAGAAGCTGAGCCAAGATAAAAATAACGATAAAGCTTTCAAAGTTGATGCCTGGAATATCTTTTAGCAATATCCAGAGCACAGTAGAGGCTAAGATAAGATCTGAACAAGCCAGTAAAGTTTGTAAAAAAGCAGTTTTGGGGGAAGGAAGATCGATACTGAGGTTTTTAATTCTTATTGGCTTTTTGACAAGAACAACGATGCCCCAATATATGATCAAAAATCCTGCACTCAACAAGATTAAAATATAAAAGAGATGTAGCTGATTTAAGTGATCGAGTACATTTGCTGGGGCAAGCACAATTGAAATTAGTCCAAGTGTCATCAGACCAATAAAAAAAGTCAGACTTAAAAAAGCCGAGATTTTTGCAATATCCCAGCCGTGAACGCCCATTTTTTGATAAAAACGATAGCGAATTGAACCCCCAGAGGCCCATGCATGCCCAGTGTTGTTACTGATAGCAAAGCTGACAAACGAAGTGAATAGAATATATCTATATTTGGTGTTGCGATATCCTAATGACCTTAAAGCCAAAACATCATAAAGTGTAAGGAGTAGATAGCTGGCTAATGTCAAACCACATGCCATTAGCGCGATTGACCAAGGAATATTGTTCCAGTGTTTAAGTAAGCCTGAAAACTCATGGGTTTCAAGTTCTTTATGTATGATAAATAATGCTATGCAAAATAAAATGACTGGCGCATATTGAATTATCTTTTTGAGGAAGGGCTGTTTGAGCATAAGAAAAAAGTGCCAAAATCTAAACTATTGTTGTTGATTTAAGTATATGCATTTTTAATCAAATACCTACCTGAATATTGATGATTTTGAGTCGTCAAACATATTTTTCTTGGCTAGAATGTGAGTAGCTAAAACTACTCTTTTCTCAACGAAACTTTTAATATTTGATAAAAAATGAAAGAAATAAAACCTTTAATTGGCATTGATCTTGGAACAAGTAACTCGCTTGTAGGTGTATTTGAAAATGGTCAACCCAGACTCATTGAAAATGCTTATGGAAGCAAATTGACACCTTCAGCAATTGCGATGGATGAAGATCAGCAAATTTTGATTGGGCAGGCTGCTTTAGAGCTACGCGCTTCTGGTCGGGATGTTTTGACGAGTTTCAAACGTTTGATGGGTACATCTAAACCATTAAAATTAGGAGATCGTAGTTTTTCAGCGATTGAGCTTTCATCACTGATTTTACGTTCTCTTAAACAGGACGCTGAGCATGCTTTGCAATCTGAAGTTGATGAAGCAGTGATTACTGTGCCCGCTTATTTTAATGATATACAACGTCAAGCCACAATTTCTGCCGCCGAACTGGCTGGCTTGAAAGTAAGTCGCCTTATAAATGAACCAACTGCTGCGGCTTTAGCTTATGGACTTGGTCAGAATGAGGATAGTTGCTTTCTTATTTTTGATTTAGGCGGCGGTACGTTTGATGTTTCAATTGTCGAGTTATTTGATGGTGTTATTGAAGTGCGAGCCAGTGCAGGAGATAATTACTTAGGTGGAGACGACTTTGTACAGTTAATCATGAAGCAATACTGGAAAAAGAATGCTTCTCTGTTTGGATATAATGAAACTACGATTCCTTATGATGTTGAAATTGCATTAAAAGCCAAAGCTCAATATTGTCTACATGTACTGAGTAAGCAGACATCTACCCAGCTTAATTTTAAATGGAATGATCATGAAGCAACACTCGAAATTTCTCAAGATGATTTGACCAACTGGGCAGAGCCGTTGCTATTAAGATTACGCCGTCCGCTTGAACGAGCCCTGCGGGATGCCCGAATTTTACCTAAGCAAGTAGACCAGATTATTATGGTAGGTGGAGCAACGCGCATACCTGCTGTACGCAAATTGGTTACCAAATTATTTGGACGTTTTCCTTCAACCAGTATTCAGCCAGATGAGGCAATTGTTCGAGGCGCATGTATTCAGGCTGGTTTAAAAGCAAAAGATCAATCTTTAAAAGAAGTGGTTCTAACTGATGTTTGCCCATTTAGTTTAGGAATTGCTGTAGGTGATGAAGATCAGTTTTCACCTATTCTGGAGCGTAATATTGTCATTCCAGCCAGTAAGGTAAATACCTATACTGCAATGAAGAAAGGCCAGCGAGAGATTGTGGTGCAGATTTATCAGGGTGAACACCGATTATGTCGAGAAAATGTCTCTCTAGGCTCTTTAACTGTACCATTACCCCCAAATGACGATTACTTATCCATCGATGTTAGATTTTCATATAATCCTAACGGAATTCTGGATGTGGATGTGGATGTTCCAGCAACAGGTGAGCGATTACAAAAGGTTGTGGTGAATCATCAAAGTGTCATGTCTGCTGATGAGATTGAAAAAGCTCGGTTACAACTCCAATCACTTAAAATTCATCCACGAGATAACCTGATTAATAAGAGTTTACTATTACGAGCCGAGCGTCTGTATAGTGAACGAACGGGTGATCTTCGTTATCAAATTGGCGATCGTACAGAACGCTTTAATCAAATTCTCAATCAACAGGATGAACGACAAATTCGTGAAGCCAGACAATATTTTGAGGCTTTCTTGAATGAGGTTGAAGATTTGAGTTTGTTCGAAGAATATTAAATAGTTTTGAATGACTAACAATGACCATGAAAAACCTTTCATGACGTAAACATAACTTTGTTGAACGAGTGCCTGTCAGAAATTTCAGGCACTTGATCTTTACAACGCAATTAACTCAACTGTTTTTTTATTTTTATGCTTTGATAAAGATAAAAAGCAGTGATAAGGCCTAAGATAAGGATATAAAGTCCAACAATCATAGTGGCGATATAAGAGATATATTTGATAAAAGAAGAAAATTTTTTGGTATTGAATATCGTAAAAAATAATCCTAAGAAAGTTAAGCAGGCGGCATAAATATAGTGCTGAGAATTTTCAGATATAACAAAATAGCCAACCGATCCAACAAAAGCAATTCGAAGCAAAATAATGATGATTGCTTTGCGTGTAACTTGTTGTTCGGTTAAATCATCCGTATTTTTCTTGGCACCAAACACGTAAAACAGCGGTCGAAATGAATCTGGAAATAATAAACAACTGATCGGAATTAAACTAAAGCTGATGAGCCAAGGTCGATACGGTTGACCCAAAGTATAAAAAATAAAACCAAATCCAAGACACAAAATTGCTATACCTATTCCTATCATGAGATAATCATATTTAATATAAGCGCTTTGAAAGATACGATTCATATTTTTATGGGCATCTAGTTTAAGGCAGCCCAACAGAATAATTGTAAAAATTACCCATAGATAACTCAGTGAAGAATACAGAATCGTTGGTAGAGCTGAAGCGGCAATGCACATAAGAAAGCCGCTGATAAACCAGATTTTCTGATAGCGAAGTAACTGCTCATCACGATTTGGAAAAGCCAAAATTTTTGCATGAGTTATAGGTTGAACAATAAATGTAAATACGATGAAAACGCCAATTGAAATTAAAATCAGACTTTTCTGTGTAAGTAAATTTGATAAAAACTGATTCAATACGAAGAAAGTAGCTACAGAAAGTACTAAATTGAATAAAACAAAGTGTTTTATATGATTGATGCTTTTAAGAAAGTTGTAGTTGATATTGGATGCGGTATCGTTTATCTCAAATTGATCAATAACATCAATGACGTTCTGTTCTGGATGATGGTGTCCAAGCTGTTTTTGAAGATGCAGCATCTTAAATGGATGAAAACTTTGTGAACTTGAAAGGTACTCGAAGATAGAATAATCCTCATGCGATAATGATTTATATAAATCACGTTTCTGCAAAAAATCATGCAAACGTTGCTGTAGTATACGATGATAATAATGATCGTTGTATTCATGCAGATCATCTGGATATACATCATTCCAGCGCTCAAGAAACCTGAAATATTGTGGGCTCATCGTATCTACTCTTAGCTCTGCCACAGCACTCATGAGTTGGTCTTTAATCTCAATTTGCTGCTCAAGTGGTAGATCAAACTGTTGATTGAGTAGTAAACTAAATCTTTCAAAAACGTCATTACTAATATTATCTTCCCACAGTAACTGTTTGACTTGATAAAGCTCATCAGTGACAGGATCAATTCCCTGAGTAATATTTTGATCAGATTGTTCATCATTAAGGTCAATAACCATTTCTGAATGATTGTAAAACTCATTAGTTTGGTTAGATGTTATAGTTAAGTGTTCTGTCGATTCTGCTAAATAGCCGATAAAGTCTTCAAGATCGTGATCACGTAACAAGTGATCCATGCGTTCAATGTAAGATAATCGCGTTACCTCTTCATTCACTGTATTGAGATGATCACCAAATTCGTGCAATGCTTCTCGAATATTAAAGTGAATGTCTTGCTCGATGATACGCTGCTGAATTGCAAGATAAATTTCTTCAAGCTCGCTATCTGGTAATTGATTAATTTCGATTTCTTGAAGAGATTCAGTTTGCTCAATTAAACGGTCTGTGCGTTGTTCATCATTAAAAATAGAATCATTAATCTCTTCTTGATCAAACAATTCATACTGCGCTTCATATTGGGCAGTTTGAAGGGCTTCTCTCAATGAAATAAACTGATCTGGCTGAGTGTCTTGATCAATTTGTTTGAGCTTTATAGCGTATGCTTTCTTAATTGCTCTTAAATTTGTAGTAGGTTCTATTCCAAGTTGTTGCCATGCAGTCATTTCTTTTACTCAAAATTTTCTTATCTATCGTCAGTAAAAGCTGATATGAATCAGCAAAGTAATATTTGATTGATAGTTTGAGTGACTATTTTAATATGCTTCAAATGATTGATCAAAATATATTAATAAAGCTACCTGTGCGGTAGTGAAGTTCAATGACGTTATGTCTATTGCTGAATCTATTTTCTAAGCTACCTGTGCGGTAGTGAAGCAATACAACACTGGAAGCCGTCATAAGTTCAGGTTTCTAAGCTACCTGTGCGGTAGTGAAGTTCTTTTTTCAGTGATTTGTTTTGCGCAGACATTTCTAAGCTACCTGTGCGGTAGTGAAGTCCATTTACGTCCCGAGTACTGCGATTCAGACTTTCTAAGCTACCTGTGCGGTAGTGAAGTCCATTATGATACTCACCTGTTTGATTCTATTTTTCTAAGCTACCTGTGCGGTAGTGAAGTTGTATAGTGTGACCACATCAAAATATTTAAATTTCTAAGCTACCTGTGCGGTAGTGAAGATACATTGTCAGATATTCAAGATTTCTTATCTTTTCTAAGCTACCTGTGCGGTAGTGAAGTTCTGGAAGGTGCAATAGAAGTAAACAGAGATTTTCTAAGCTACCTGTGCGGTAGTGAAGAGTAATAAAATATAAAAATATATATTAAAAACAATATACTAAAGCAAATAAAATAAAAATACCTATTTTATTTTAGCTCTAACTAAGTATTTGATTTTATTTAACTATTAAAGAGTAAGTAAAATATTGGGGTAAAAGTTCACTTTTGTCAAAATAAAACATCTCACAACACAAGCTTGTCTTTATAATCATGGCGATGAATTTGGTATTGATAAATTGGGATAATCACGAGTGAACAATCAGGACAATCTGGATTTAGAGCTAAATGATGCCGAAATGCATTTATATAGCAGACAAATTTTACTCGATGGATGGGATTTAGATGCTCAAGAAAAACTAAAGTTCGCCAATGTTTTGATAGTAGGCGCGGGTGGAATCGGTTGTACAACAGCAGAGCTGCTGGCTCGAGCAGGCGTAGGCAAAATCACGCTGATTGATGCCGACACCATTGAAACCAGTAATTTGCAACGTCAAATCGCATTTACACCTGCCGATATCGGGCAGTTTAAATCCGATACTTTGGCAAAACGTCTGATGCAAATCAATCCGCATATCCGTGTAGAGTTTTATGTGGGTAAGCTTGACCAAAGCAATGCCGATGAGTTCGTTCGACAGCAAGATTTGGTATTAGACGGTTGTGATAATTTTACAACGCGTTATGTGGTGAATGCAGCATGTAAAAAAAATGCAATACCATTAATTAGTGCATCTGCGATTGGATTTCAAGGTCAACTCTTTATGGTCGATGCGGATTCGGCCTGTTACGAATGCTTGTTTCCAAAAGAGCAAATGACAGATGAAGGCTTACGCTGCGCAGATTCAGGAGTGCTCGCCACCTCACCCGTAGTCATGGCCTCACTTCAGGCGCATCATGCGCTGCTATATCTGGGGTTAGACAAAAGCCCACTCAAAGAAAAGTTATTGCTTTGGGATGGACTCAGCATGAAACAGCGTATTTTACATTTTGAAAAAGATACAAATTGTTCCACTTGTCAGGCAAGTTTGTCTGTAAACTAAACTCAGTTTGATACACTGTCCAATGAGTTAAATAACATTGAATCATATGAAAAAAAATATTCTGTTTGATGGACTGCGCTCGGTTGCACGAATTGGCGAAACCGCTTTTTTTGCAGCTAAAGCTGGCTATAAATATGCAGTTGAAAAGCCGAGTAATGCAAAATTGATGCGTGAAACCTTTGAATCACTAGGGTCGACATATATTAAATTAGGTCAGTTTATTGCCAGTACGCCATCGTTATTTCCTCGTGAGTATGTCGAAGAGTTTCAAGGGTGCCTAGATCAAACGCCAACGCTCCCTTTTAGCTATATTCAAGGTGTGCTCGACAGCGAGTTCGAGGGGCGCGATTTAGGGCAAATTTTTGCATCGATTGATGAAAAACCGCTGGCTTCGGCATCTATTGCGCAGGTTCATGCTGCCAAGCTGATCACTGGTGAAGACGTGGTCATTAAAGTACAAAAACCGGGTGTTGAAACCATTTTGTATACCGATCTCAATGTGGTGCATTGGGCGACACGTATGTTTGAACGTGCAATTCCTAAGGTGAAGTTTGCATCGCTATCTGACATTGTTGAAGAAATCAAAATTCGAATGATTCGTGAAGTCGATTTTATCGAAGAAGCGCAAAACCTAGATGACTTTACTGCTTATCTCAAACTCACTAACAATCAAGCCGCAACTGCCCCAAAAGTTTATCATCAATTCTCGACGCGTCGCGTGTTGACTATGGAGCGCTTATACGGCGTTTCACTTACGGATTTTGATGTTGTAAAACAATACTCTAAAGATCCTTCGCAAGTGCTGATTACTGCCATGAACACGTGGTTTGGTAGCTTGATGCTGTGCAAAAGCTTTCATGCCGATTTACATGCAGGGAATTTGATGCTGCTTGAAGACGGACGTATCGGGTTTATCGATTTTGGTATTGTAGGTCAACTCAACCCACAAGTCTGGACAGCATGTCTGGCTTTTATGGATGCCTTACAAAAAACCGACTACACGGCCATGGCTGAAAATATGCTCAAAATGGGCATGACCGATACTCAAGTCGATACAACGGTGCTCGCGCAAGATCTTGAGCGACTATTTAGTGGTGTATTACTTGCCGATCCACAAGATATTCTCGCGTCGAAACCCTCTGATTTAAATGACATCATGCTGGATGTGGTGGCGGTGGGTGAGCGTCACGGCATTAAATTTCCGCGTGACTTTGCGCTTTTGTTTAAACAAATGCTGTATTTTGATCGGTTTATGCGCATCCTTGCACCTTATACCGATATTTATGCAGACCAGCGTTTAAAAATGGTTCAAACTATGGAGCCACAATCGTTGTTAAAGCATTAAGTGTCGAGTTTGTTCGTTATGGATGCCATTGTTATTGAAGGCCTAAAGGTCAATACCGTCGTAGGCTGTTTTAATTGGGAGCGTCAAATCAAGCAACCTTTGTTACTCGATTTAACCATTCATAACGATCTGCAACGGGCAGCACAATCTGATGAGCTAGATGATACGCTTAACTATGCATTGATTTGTGAATTGGCTGCACATGCAATCGAGCATGCTCAGCCTAAACTGATTGAGCATGCCGCCCATCTGGTCTTAAAAAAATTGTTTGAGACTTTTCCCACGATTGAATCTATCATTATTACCATTCGTAAACCTGCGATTATTGCAGAAGCTCAGTCGGTAGGAATTCGCCTTGAACGCCAACGAAAACATTTTTGCGCTCGCACTGGCGAGTAATCATCTGCCAGAGCAGCATTTCGCGCAGGGTTATCGGGTGATTCAGTCGTGGGGTGAGGTGCAGTTTTCAGATGTTTATCTCATTCCATGCCGAGATGGTGTCGGTCAAGATTATTGGAATTCGGCCTGTT
Organism: uncultured Acinetobacter sp.; assembly: GCA_913777945.1. Classification (GTDB taxonomy): domain Bacteria; phylum Pseudomonadota; class Gammaproteobacteria; order Pseudomonadales; family Moraxellaceae; genus Acinetobacter. Next base: position 475,394 of record CAJYTY010000008.1, read on the forward strand.
TGCTCATCTCAAACAAGACATCTGCCGAGATTGAAGTCGAGCTTAAGCATTTAGAGGCACAAGCGGGGCGTATCCGACCTTCACACCAGATCAGTTTAGATATCGACTTAATCGCATGGGGTAAGCAGCTCGATCAAATGCAGTTTAATCCTAAAAAAATGCCGTTGGCACTTGATGTGAAAATTCCACTTTCTACGCTGTGGCAAAATCCTGCCCTTGCGGTTGAAGTGTCTAATTTTCCAGTGGTTGATTTTAAAACTGATCATTTTTATGCATCGACGCATTGATCGATTTTTTTAGTTGTTATTTATCTTCAAACATCTATTTAAATATAAAAAATCAAGCTTGATTAACATCGATTCCCTTTAGTATCGCACGAATGAATACGAACTAAAGGGGCATTTAATCGATTGCTTGATATGCAAATTAAATATAATAACTGGTTGTCGTCATGAGTTTGGAAATCGCAGTCATGGTAATTTTGACTGCAAATGGCAATTCAACACCGCCAGCCTCAAGTGCCGATTCGCGATGATGTAGTTCATCCTGATTCATTTGCTCTAAGATACGTTTAGATCGATCATCGTGAGCAGGTAGCTGGTCTAGATGGCTTTGCAAATGCAGACTTACCTGACGTTCTGTTTCGGCAACAAAGCCCAAGCTGTATTTGTCGCCTGCAATTCCTGCAATAGCACCCATACCAAATGAAAGACCATACCAAACTGGGTTTAATAAACTTGGCAGACTGTCTAGTTCTTTAAGCCGGTCTTCACACCAAGCCAAATGATCCTGTTCTTCTAGCGCAGCTTGTTTCATTTCATCACGGACATTTGGCAATTTTGCGGTCAGTGCCTGCCCATGATACAGCGCTTGCGCGCAGACCTCACCAGTATGGTTAACTCGCATCAAACCTGCGACATGGCGTGCATCGCTGACACTTAAATGGGTCGATGCGTTGTCTGCCGGATTGCTGCGCTGGGCAGCTGTTGCGCCTGGTACTAAGCTGCGCAACGCCTGATCAAAAGATTGAATGAGTCGATCAACACCATTGTACTGACGCATAGGATTAGTCCTCTAAAGTATCTTGAGCATTATGCAGCATGGGTGGAAGTTTACGTAAGAGCCAGAATGTGAATACTGCACTGAATATGGCTGTAATTATAAATAATATTTTAATGTCTATTTTTAAAATACTTAAGATGACAATGGAAAAAATGGCAGAACTCACCATAAATGCGGCATTTAAAATATTATTGGCTGCCACTACGCGCGCGCGGTGAGAGCGAGGAGAATAGGCTTGCATCATGGCATAGAGCGGTACAATATAAAATCCACCGCTAATTCCCAGTAAAGTGACAGCCAGCATGACGTGATAATACACTTGTCCGGAGGTGAATATCTCTTTTAGGCTAAGCAGGGCGCCGGTTCGTTCTGGAACAAACGACAAACTTGCAGCCAGATAAAAGGCAAATACAGTCAGGCCAACCGCACCAATCGGAACCATCTTGATGTTAAGCTCAGACCCACCAATTTTACGGCACAGCAATGATCCTACCCCAATGCCTACCGAAAAAAAGGTGAGCAAAAGACTCACAACATTTTCAGAAGCATGCAGGTTTTGTTGGGTCATTTGGGGAATCTGGGTAAGATAGGTCGCACCGTAAAACCAGTACCATGAGTTTCCAAGCAAAATGGTGAAAATCAGCGGTAGACTTTTGGCATAACGAATGGTTTGCAAACTGGTTCTAAAAAAATTCCAGTCGATTTTAATATCAGGCGCAGATACTTTTTGTTTAAGTACGAAGCGACTGCAAATGTACCCAATCAGGGCAATGCCGACCACCATTAGGCTGATCCATAGTAAATTGCCATCTGACGACGCAATCACGGCACCGCCCAAAATCATACCGAGTAAAATTGCAATTGAAGTGCCCGACTGAAACAGCGCATTTCCAGACATGAGTTCATTGGGTTTTAAAATCTCTGGTAATATTGCGTATTTGATCGGCCCAAAAAAAGTGGAGTGAATGCCCATCATAAAAAGCGCAATCATCAGTAAATACAAATGACCCGTTAAGAAGCCTGCCATACCGATTAGCATGATCACAATCTCAAGAATCTTAATGGCTCTAACCAACTGAGCGCGCTCATATTTATCCGCAATTTGCCCAGCCGTTGCAGAAAAAATAAAGTAAGGCAAAATAAACAGCAATGCAGCAAGATTGTTTAAGGTACTCACACTGGCATTTTGTTGGCTGATCCAGCCATAGGTAATGACCAGCAACAAGGATTGTTTGTACACATTGTCATTCAATGCGCCAAAAAACTGGGTGAGAAACATCGGCAAAAAACGACGAGTGCTCAGGAGATGTTCATTGTTTTTCATCATGTGTATATTTCATTGCGTTTTATTAAGAAGTGTCATTGCCTTGTTAAGTTTGCTTCAAAATCATGTATGATACTTCGGTAGTTGATCGAGTGAAAAATCAATTGATTTATCAGTATTATCGGTACATTTGTGCAGTCCATTAATAAAATAAGTTTAGAGTTCATTGTACATGCTTGCGACCAAAAAATTTAAACAGTCCGCGCTTGCCCAGTCTGTACGTTTTATATTAAATGTACATGACCTGAATAAACTCATCTACACGAGCATGTTATTGGGTTTGACGGTGTCGACCAGTTACGCTCAAGAAATAAACCCATCTGTTGCTGTATCGAGTTCATCGCAGACTCAGCCTACAATCGACTCTAATGATCTTAATAACGTTGCCACGAATGTACCAACAACAGCACCTAACCAGCAGGATAGTTTGGCAATCTTGCAACAACAAGCGCAATCTTCAAAAACAATTGCAGAATTCAAACCAATAGAGTTTGAAGATCTTGAAAATTTACCATCGACTGCCGTAGATTCGGCAATGGCCAACGAAATTTACCGTGTTGCAGAGCAAGCCAAAGCAGAAGCTCAGGCCACTGCATCAAGAGCACCGACTACAGCGACATCTGCCACGACCAATCCATCGCAAGATCTGGCACAGATTAATCAGGCTCCCGTTAATGTTGATAATCTGATGCAGCAAATCCGCTCGGATAGCCAGATTAATGTTCAGGCCAATACCACTGGTCAAACGCTTGAACGAACCAGTCTGCAACAAGCCAGCCAACCCGAAGAAAAAAAGGGATTCTTTAAACGAATTATCGATAAAATTAAGCCAAAGCGAGACCTTGGCGGACAATCCATTCCTCGTATTACGGCAGAGGTAAAAGGTGCTCCCACTGAGCTGGCTGCAAATATTAAGGCGAAGTTATCGAGTTATTCTCAAGAAGCTTTTCAAGATTTTAATAGCTCATTACCGCAACTTCGTAACTTATCGAATCAGGCTGCGCAGGCGGTGGGATATTACAACGCAGAGTTTAAATTTGAAAAGTTGAGCGACTCCAAAGTTCGTGTCAATGTTATACCGCATGAGCCAGTTAAAATTGAAGAGCAAAATATCGACTTCACTGGCCCAGGTGCATCGCTGCCTCAATTCCAAGTGATTCGACTTGTTCCTGAACAAGACGTGGGTGATATTTTAAATCACGGTAAATACGAAGAAACAAAATCACGTATTGCGACAGTAGCCTCAGATAACGGATTTTTTGATAGTTATTGGCGCTTGCATGATGTGCGTGTTAATCAACCTCAAAATACAGCCGACATCAATTTAAAGTATGAAACAGGCGAGCGTTATCAGTTGGGTAATGTTGAATTTCGAATGAGTGATCCTTCGAAGAAAATTCCCCTCGATATGGATGTATTGCTCAGCATGACACCTTGGAAAGAGGGAGACGACTACACTTTCTGGCGTGTCAATGCACTGGCCAACAACTTGACCAACTCCCGTTACTTTAACTACACCTTGGTCGATACAATTAAACCAGACCCGATTCAAAAGCCATTAGAGTTGCCGCCAGATTTACAGGCCTTGGTGGATCAAGATAATCAATCACAAACGTTACAACAAAGCCCTCAACAGGGTAAAAAAGTTGTGTCTGCAAATGAAGTGACGCAAAATGTTGTAGATGAAGCAGAGTTTGCTGGCACACAAGCGTCTGACAATCAAGATCGAGCATTACGATTACAGCGTAGCGAGCAAAAAGAACAAGAGTCTGAGCGTAATCAGCTTGAAAATAAAGCGCGTGAAGAAAAGAAAATTCCTGTGATCGTGACACTCAATGCAGATCGTTTAAACAGTATCGAAACTGGTTTTGGTTATGGAACCGATACGGGATTTCGAGTGCGTGGTCAATATCGCCGTGCGATCGTAAATAGCCGTGGCCACTCATTCGATGCCAACATGGAAGTCTCGCAAATTCGTCAAGCGGTCGATGTGCGTTATAACATTCCCTATAAACATCCGCTCAATGATTACATCAGTATTGTGGGTGGGTTTGAGCGTGAACTTGACAATGATATTGGACCAAACGTCACCCTTGAAACTCAGACTGCTGTGATTGGTGCAGAGCGAATTATCAAAAATCCACTGGGCGGTTGGCAACAAACCTATGGCGTTCGCTATCGCGTAGATTCACTTAACCAGCGTGGTACGGTTGATGAATCTAGTCTGCCAGATGCATTTAAGGTACCTGGTTCCGATCCAAATCAACAAGCTTTGCTATTTGGCTATTCAGTTTCTAAAACCAGTAGCAATAACAATATCAATCCGACCAAGGGTTTTAAGCAAACCTATAAGCTTCAGGTGGCAAGTGATGCCCTGATTTCAGATGCCAATATTATTATGCCAGCTGCCGCTTGGCGTGCTATTTATTCAGTAGGTGAAAATGACGATCACCAATTTGTCGGACGAGCAGATTTAGGCTATATCTTCACCAATGACTTCGAGAAAGTACCATACAATTTGCGCTATTTTGCCGGTGGAGATGAAAGCATACGCGGCTTCGATTATAAGAGCCTTGCACCACTCGAATTTGGCTATAAGGTGGGTGGGCAAGCCTTGGCTGTTGGATCACTTGAATATAATTATCAGTTCAAAGAGGGTTGGCGAGCTGCGGTATTCTCTGACTTTGGTAATGCTTACGATAAAGATTTTAATACACCAACAGAATATGGTGTAGGGGTGGGGATTCGCTGGAAATCACCTGTTGGACCAATTCGTATCGATGTGGCATCGGGAATTTCCGATCCAAACCATCCGATTCGTTTACATTTCTTTATTGGCCCACAACTTTAAAACAAAATTTGTACTAGGATCATTATGGGTGAATTCGAACAGCAACCAGCTCAAAAACCAGAAAAAAAACGCCGTATTTTAAGAAGTGTTTTATTTACGTTCGGCATTATTCTGCTGTTTTTAGTGTCTGCCTTGACCATCATGGTATCGACGGACCGTGGGAGTAAATTTTTGCTTGATCGGGTGATGGAACGCCAGCAAATTATTCGCTACGAATACGAAGGTGGAAATCTGCTCAACGGTATTATTCTGCGTAATATCTTAGTCAAACTCAAAGAACTCGATATAAAAATAGATCATGCCGATATTGGGCTGGGTTGGCGTGCACTGATCAATAAAGAGGTGCATTTAAGCCATGCTGATGTGGAAAATTTGCAGATTATCAGCTATGCCAAGCCTACTGGAGAACCATTTAAGTTTAGCGAAATCAAACTGCCGTTTATTTTGCGTGTGAATGAAGCCAATGTGGATCACTTGCGCATTCAAACCAGCGGAACTCATGTTGATTTTAATGATATCTATCTCAAAGATGCATTATGGTCGGGCACAGAGTTAAAGTTTGAAGATTCAGAATTCGATATGGGCTATCTGGCGGTAAAAAATGCCACAGGCCAAATGACCTTTAGCGGGAAATATCCGCTGTCGCTTACAGGTGATCTAAGTTTACCGTCCTTAAATAGCCTGAATATTAAAACCATTAAAGTGGCGGCTAAAGGGACTTTAGATACGATTCAGGCAGGTGTTGCAACCAATACACCAGATTTGCTAACAGGATGGGTCGTGGTGCATCCTGTGCGTGATCATGTGCCAATGTTTGGTGAGCTTCAGTTTAAGAACTATCATCTTCCATTGTTGGCCGAGCAAAAGCTTTTTGCCAAAAACGGCGTTGCAAAATTTAAAGGGGATGTCCAGTCATTGGCCCTTACGCTTGATACAGACTTAAAGGGCGAAAACATCCCTGAAGGGCAATATACTGCCAATATGCAAACGGATCTGGTCAATGGATTAACCATTCAGGATTTCAATGGTCAGCTCATGAAAGGATCTGTCAATTTAGCCGGTTATGTGGGATGGGATGATCGTGTGACATGGGATGTGAATGGTCGTCTGAATCGATTAAATCCTAAAGATGAAGTGATTCCGCAAGCGATTCAAGATTTTCTACCGCCTTCACTCGATGCCAATATTAGCTCGAAAGGAACGCTTGAAAATGGAATGGCACTCACTGCCAATCTTGATTTTGATAAATATGAAGCGTGGTCGGTTAAGCTGAATCAGGCAGAAGCCAAGGCAAAACCACAGCCGTTATTGCTGGATATCTCATGGAGTAAAATTGATCGTGCCATGCCATACATTGGTTGGCTCAGTAGTGATTCCGGGCAAGTTAATCTGGCGTTAGTTGACAATAAACAAGACATTCATGTTGCGACAGTCATTAAAGCACATGAACAGGCAACGTTGCCTCCCGGTCAATACGATGCACGACTAGATTTAAAAGACAATATTTTAAATATACCGGCATTTACTTACAAAGCCACGCAAACTGGTAGTTTAAGTGGACAAGCGAAAGTTGAGTTGCCAACTGAAAAGCGTCAGCTTAAATGGAATGCATTTCTAACGGCAAAAGACTTCAATCCGCAATCGATCTCGACTGCTGCGCCTGTCGATCGTTTGAATGGACAAGTCAAAGCCAATGGCTATGCCAAACCCAACCAGCAGATTATTCAGCTTAATGCGATTGATTTAAAAGGACACTTGGCAAATTCTGGGCCAAATGATGTGATTGAACTGACGGGTACCAGTACGGCTGCCATGGTTTTTCACGATGAAAAATCGGGTGGTGGTTTTAAAGGCTTCGCTGTTCAATATGACGGCGGCTTAAATGCGTTGAATCAAGGCAAAGGGTTACTCAAATTTAATATTTCAGGTACGCCTGAATTGATCAAAATCGCACAGCTTCAGCACGATGGTGTCGCAGGTAAAATTTTTGCCAGCGGGCTGGTGAATCTAAAAAATGCAATTGCTTGGGATATCAATGCTTCTCTGGTGCGATTCAAGCCACAGTATTTTGTTTCGAGCGTTCGTGGTGAAGTATCGGGTAATCTAAAGACGCAAGGGCTGTGGTCTGAGCAAAGCAAACGTATCAATCTGGAAAAACTTAATCTCGCGGGCTATATCAACAATAAACTGGTTCGTGGAATGGGGAATCTTGCGTTGGTGATCAATGCAAATCAGAAAGGTTTATTACCGCAGCAGTTTGAAGCCAATAATCTCTTTTTAGCCTATGGGAAGAACCAAGTTCAAGCCTCAGGAAATGCACAAAATTTACGTTTAAAAGTAAATGCACCTGCACTCAATGAGATTTATGCACCGCTACGTGGTCGTGCTTACGGTTATTTAAATCTACAGGCGCAGCCACGGCTTAAAGCGACGGCGAATCTGGCTGTAGATAATTTTGGTCTGAACACCATCAGCATCAAAAAAATTCTGATTCAAGGTGAATTACCGACATCTGAGAGCGTTCCAACATCACTCAAAGCCACATTAAATGATTTGCAAAGTGGCACGCGTCAAATCCAGTATGCCGGCATTACCTTGTCTGGTACGCGTAAGGCACATCTGGTTCAACTTCAAGGCTGGAATTACTATTCTAAGTTTTATGTACAACTGGCGGGTGGCTTTAATACCTCAAATGACTGGTTTGGCCAGATTCAGCAAGGTGTATTTGATTCTCGTCGTGCGGTATTAAAGCAGCAGCAAAATGCGGCTGTAATCTTTAATCGCGCTCGCCAAGAGTTATTTGTGGGGCAGCATTGCTGGGCCAGCCAGCAAAGCCAGCTATGCTTTGATCAGCCGCTACGGGTGAGTCAGCAGCGTGGTAATGTATCCTTTGCAACTCGTAACTTAGACTTAAATGACTTTGCCGCATTTATGCCAGAGGGGCTGGCCATTACTGGTAAGCTCAATGGTTACGCCAAGGCCAATTGGGCCAACGGCGGCAAGCCTCAAGTCGATGCACAGCTGGTTACGCGTAATGGTGAAATTGGTTTGGCAGCGTCTGATCCGCAAGATCCAGCATCGACGTTGAGCTATAACCAGTTAAGTGTGGTTGCCAAAAGTGTTCCGCAAGGTTTGCTGATGCGTTTAGATGTACAAACAGATGCAATCGGTACAGGCTACGCCAAAGTTGTCATTAATCCCTATCAGACACCAATGCCGATGTCGGGTGAGGTCGCATTTAACAATGTGCAACTCAAAGTACTCAAACCATTTATTAGTGATGTGCGCTCAATGGCAGGCACCTTGTCGTTGGCGGGTAAAGTTAATGGAACACTGACACAGCCACAAATAACTGGAGAAATGCGACTAAAAGACGGTGCAATCAGCATGATTTCGCTACCTGTCAATCTCACTAACATTCAGTTGTATTCATCTATTCGCCAAGATTCTGCAAGTATTAACGGTGCGTTTAACAGTGGTCGTGGTGCGGGCACCCTTACCGGAGATGTTGACTGGAAAGATGATCCGCGTATCAAGTTAAATCTTAAAGGTGAAAATTTACTGGTTCGTCAGGCGCCATTGATTACGGCACTGGTGACACCGGATATCTCGATGGAAGCGTATCCTGTAAGTAAGCGTTTAACGGTACAAGGAAAAGTCGATGTACCACGTGCATTAATTTCGATGCCTGAAGCGACTGAACCTGTGGTTGGTGTTTCTTCGGATGTTCGCGTGGTGCGTGAAGGCCAAGATCAGCTGGCGATTTTGCGTGCGGCAAAACCATGGCAAATTCGTGCGGATATTGGCGTTTCGATTGGCAATCAAGTCATTTTCCAAGGTTTTAATAGCCGTATACCATTGGTGGGTCGTTTAAACCTTACCCAGCGCGGTTTAGATACTGCAATGAATGCCTCAGGGGCAATTGGGGTGAGTCAGAAAGTTAAAATTGAAGCCTATGGGCAGAGTCTAGATTTAAATCGTGCAATTGCCCGTTTTAATGGACCTGTTTCAAACCCAACCCTTGATGTCGATGCCAATAAGAGCGTGCAGGGCAGTACGGTCGGTGTACGTGTTACGGGAACAGCTTCGGTACCGAATATTCAGATTTACAACGATGCAGGGTTGTCTGAACAAGAGGCACTCAATGCCTTGGTGACAGGCCGAATCAATGAAGGAAGTAGTAGCTTAAGTAATACGGCCGGCTTTAAATCGGATGTGAACAATACCATTGCAGCAGCAGGGATCAGTATGGGCTTGGGTGGAACGCGTGCACTGACGAATCAGATTGGTCGGACCTTCGGTTTGAGCGGTTTGGCTCTAGACGCACAAGGCACAGGCGATGATACCCAAGTCAGCCTGACGGGCTACATCACACCAGATTTATTTATTCGATATGGTGTAGGCGTATTTACACCAGTCAATAAACTGACCTTGCGTTATCAGGTGAATAAGCGCTTATACCTTGAAGCGAGTCAGGCACTGGAACGATCGCTCGATATTTTCTACAACTGGCGCTTCTAATGCCAGAATAAAAAAAGGGCAATCCGATCGATTGCCCTTTTTTATTGAGATGCATTTAGCTCACCACATCAAAACCCAAGTCTTCTATTGTACTTACAAGGGTATCTCGATTGAGTTCTTGTGCAGCATCGCTATACACCTTAACTTCAGCCGAAGCGAGATCGACCTCAACATTTTGAACGTGCTCAAGTGCAGAGAGAGCAGACTTGATCTTACTTGAACATCCACCACAGGACATTCCTTCAACATGAAAAATATAATGCGACATGATCACTTCACTCCGAAGAAAAAGGGCGTGGTTTCCAGCGACGCAAAAGCAGAGAATTCGATAATACCGAAACCGAACTGAGTGCCATCGCAGCGCCTGCCAGCACTGGATTTAGTAAACCCAGTGCTGCCAGAGGAATACCAAGCGAGTTGTAAATAAAGGCAAAGAAAAGATTCTGTTTAACCTTAGATAAGGTGGCTTGAGACAAGTCAATTGCGTGAATCAAGCCGCTGAGTTGATTGCGCATCAGCACCACATCGGCCGCTTCAATTGCAATCTCTGAACCTGCACCAATTGCAAAAGCAACATCTGCTGTAGCAAGTGCTGGTGCGTCATTAATTCCGTCACCAACCATTGCAATCCATTTACCTTGTTGCTTCAAACGCTCGATTTCACTGAGTTTATCTTGAGGTAAAACGCCTGCGATATAATGTTGAATCTCAAGTTGCTCAGCAACCACTTGTGCAACACGTGCGGTATCACCAGTCAACATAATGACGTCAATACCACGGGCCTTCAGTGCGGCAATTGTTGATTTTGCATCTGGACGAATTGAATCGTGTAATCCGACATACCCCTGAATCTGGCCGTTTATGGCAAGACCAATTACAGTTTGCCCTTGCGCTTCAAATTTTTCGATCAATGCTTGATCAAGCTGAACATCATGATGAGCTAATAAGCGAGGCGATCCGAGTAGAACACGCTGTGAATCAAGTTCAGCTTGGATACCATGACCCGGTAAAATTTCAATATTTTGCACAGGATTTGATTCGATATTCAGCTGCTGGGCATGATCAACCAATGCGCGAGCAATTGGATGTTCGGAATGGCTTTCAAGCGCGCTGATAACTGACCAAAACACTTTGGCTGTAATAGACGTTTGTATGGTGGTACTGGCGACCACTGGCGTACCTTGCGTGAGTGTACCTGTTTTATCGAGCACGAGCGTGGTGATGCGCTGAGCATGCTCAAGTGCCTGTGCATTACGGAATAAGATACCTGATTGCGCCCCGCGGCCTGTTCCCACCATAATCGCTGTGGGTGTTGCGAGTCCGAGTGCGCAAGGGCAGGCAATCACCAAAACAGCAACTGCACTGATCAGACTGGCTGTAAATGTATCTGTAAACCACCATGTAAAACCAAAGGTGAGTACACTGATAGTAAGAACAGCGGGAACAAAAATTGAAGAAATTTGATCGGCAAGGCGCTGGATTTCTGCTTTTGAACCTTGAGCCTGCTCCACCATGTGCACAATTCGGGCAATCATGGTGTGTTGACCAATACCAGTTGCACGAACTTTCAGTACGCCATGGTGGTTTACTGTTCCTGCAAAAAGCGAATCATCGGGCTGCTTAGAAACCGGCATGCTTTCACCCGTGAGCATTGCTTCATTTACTTCAGAATTGCCCTCAATAATTATTCCATCTACTGGAATGCTTTCTCCAGCACGAACAATAAAAATGTCATTAAGCGCAAGCTGATCGACATCCACATCAATAATTTGACCATTGATCTCTTGATGTGCCTGTTTTGGCTGTAAATTTAACAGCTGCTCAATGGCTGCTCCAGTTTTGGCTTTGGCACGTGCTTCAAGTAATTTACCTAATAACACAAGGGTAATAATACTGGCACTGGCTTCGAAATAGACATGCTCTGATAAATTGAAAAACAAAACAACACTACTAAACAAATACGCGGCACTGGTACCTAAAACCACCAATACATCCATATTGGCAGAACCGCCTCGTACTGCATTCAAGGCATGTTTATAAAAAAAACGACCACACCAAAACTGTACGGGAGTAGCCAGTAGCCACTGTATACCTCGCGGAATAATTTCATGGTAGCCCAGCATCATCGCCAGCATTTCAATGAATAACGGAAGAGTAAATAATGCAGCAGTTAAAAATAGCCATTTTTGTTGTTTAAACTGGGCAGATCGATTGGCACTTTCGGTATCAATGCCTGTCTTTTTTTGCTGAGCTGAAAATCCAGCTTTCTCAATGGTCGAGATAATCTCTTGTGGCGTAATCAAGCCCTCTACATAATGCACAGATGCCGTTTCGGTGGCAAAATTAACCTGAGCATTCAGTATTGGCTGGCGTTTGAGAACTTTCTCGATACGTTGGCTGCAAGCCGTACAACTCATGCCCTCAATCTTTAATTCAAGCGTGTTTTCATGAAGGGCAAAACCTGCCTTTTGAATCCCCTGAATCACGTCTTCTATCGAACTGGCGCTGCCTTGCAAACGTACTTGTGCACGCTCATTGGCGAAGCTGACCTCGGCGTGAACATCTGGTAAGCGATTCAGGACTTTTTCAATCCGCATGGCACAAGCTGTACACGACATACCGTGAACAGGAAGATTAAAGTGACGCACTTGATGTGTATGTACTGACATTTTAATTTCCTGTAAAATAAAATCAATAATACCCCAATGGGGTATATTTGTGAAGGACTATCAATATGTCAAAACCTCAATCCGGCACCTCGAAGCACAACACATCAGAGGCTGATTCAAGTACTCAGCCTTCAGCTTGTATGCAATGTGAGACATCTGAAACTCAAACTGGCCAAAGTCCGAAGCAGGTGATTCAACCGCATAAAAAAGCATTGCTGAATCGATTGAGTCGAGTACAGGGGCAAGTCAATGGCGTCAGCCAAATGATTGAAAATGATCGTTATTGTGTCGATATCATCACTCAAATTTCTGCCATTCGATCTGCGCTTGACGCAGTGTCTAGGCAATTACTTGACGATCACGTTAAAGGCTGTGTGCGCCGTGCGGTGTTAGATGACAATACAGACGAGGTCATGGATGAGCTTGTAACGCTCATTAAAAAAATGCGCTAGAAAATTGATCGTATCGCTATGAAAAACTTAACCAAGTTCTAGTTGGGAAAATAACTAAATTTCAGTATCATGATTTGCAAAGGAGAGCGTTCATGAAAAAATTTCTACCGTTGACTGTCTTGGTTGCACTGGTTGGCTGTGGCGAAAAAAAACCACTTACCCCTGAAGAACAGTGGCATGGCTACTGTACCAGCATGGGCAATGCGGCGCGTTCAATTTTGCTCGATCGTCAAAATGGCATTCAGAAAACACAAGCCGTTGAACATGCCAATAAAATTGAAGAGCCGTTCACCAAAACTTTTATTTTAAGTATTGTTGAACAGGTGTATGCACTGCCACAACAGCAAGTGACGAATAAGCCAGATGCAATCCGTGAGCAGATCCGAAGTGAAGTGACGCAAAAATGTTTGGTAACCCCACACGATAAAGTACCAAATTACAAGCAGTTCTAATTTTAAGAGATAAGCTTAATTACCTTATAAAATAATGCCATATGATTGATTCGCCCATGTTGGCGAATCGTCTTTGAATAAAATAAAGCAACCACATGATCGATTGGAATTCTGATTAATTCAGATCACTGGGCCTGACAATTCTACAGTTTAAAACAATTTTGATTATTGCATCATGTCTAACACGGCTTTCCTCATATTTGACATTGTGTTTGCTAAAAATTCACTCATTTTATTGGCACACTCGTGTAGATAAATAGATGATTTCTTTTAAAGGATCTGCAAGGTGGATATCGCATTTCATGATTAAATCATGCATGATGCATCTGCATTTTGATGAATGCAAAAGGGAGCAAAAAATCAGGAAGCAATTGCAAGAACTACAGGTATTTTGAATGGTTTTTAGCGCTGTTTAGGGTGTACTACTATTTCGCTATAAAATAACGAGAATCACGGAGAAATACGGTCCTTGCATTAACTTTTCACTTGATTTTTAGTAAAATTTTGCTGTCCATATTACTTGTGAAGCTTTAATAAGCAGGAATTCACAAGTAAATTTTTAAAAAGAGGAATAACACTGTGCTAGAAGCTTACCGCCAACACGTTGAAGAGCGTGCCGCACTCGGTGTACCACCGAAGCCACTTGATGATGCTCAAACTGCTGACTTAGTCGAATTACTTAAAAACCCGCCAGCAGGTGAAGAAGCATTCCTCGTCGACTTGCTTGAAAATCGCGTTCCAGCAGGTGTCGACCAAGCGGCATATGTTAAAGCTGCTTTCTTGGCAGCCTTGGCAAAAGGCGAAGCGACCTCTCCACTCGTTTCGAAAGAACGTGCAGTGTATTTACTTGGCACCATGCTTGGTGGTTACAACGTTGCACCATTGGTTGAGCTACTGGATGATGCCCAACTCGGTGCTTTAGCAGCAGATGCACTGAAAAAAACACTTCTTGTATTTGATGCATTCCATGATGTGGCAGACAAAGCAAAAGCGGGTAACACTAACGCGAAAGCAGTTTTGCAATCTTGGGCAGATGCTGAGTGGTTTACCAGCCGCAAAGATGTACCAGAAGAAATCAAATTAACCGTATTTAAAGTGACGGGTGAAACCAACACCGACGACTTGTCTCCAGCGCAAGATGCTTGGAGCCGTCCGGATATCCCATTACACGCAAATGCAATGTTGAAAAACGAGCGTGATGGTATCAACCCTGAAAAACAAGGTGAAATTGGTCCACTAAGCCAAATTAAAGAACTTATTGCGAAAGGCAATCAAGTTGCTTATGTTGGCGATGTTGTGGGTACAGGTTCATCTCGTAAATCTGCAACAAACTCTGTGCTTTGGTTCTTCGGTGACGAAATCGCGCACATTCCAAATAAGAAAGACGGTGGTTACTGCTTAGGTTCTAAAATCGCGCCGATTTTCTTCAATACCATGGAAGATGCTGGTGCGTTACCTGTAGAGATTGATGTTGCCAACATGAACATGGGCGACGAAATCGTTCTTAAGATTGACCACGCAGCAGCGAAAGTCACTGCGTTCAAAAACGGCGAGCAAATTGCTGAATCTGAACTTAAAACGCCAGTACTTCTAGACGAAGTACGTGCGGGTGGTCGTATTAACTTGATCGTAGGTCGTGGTTTAACTGCGAAAGCGCGTGAAGCTTTAGGTCTTGAGCCATCTACATTATTCCGTACGCCAGTACAACCTGCTGCAACAGGCAAAGGTTTTACTTTGGCTCAGAAAATGGTGGGTCGCGCTTGTGGTCTTCCAGAAGGTCAAGGCGTTATTCCGGGTACTTACTGTGAACCTAAGATGACGACAGTTGGTTCTCAAGATACCACTGGTCCAATGACACGTGACGAGTTAAAAGATTTGGCTTGCTTGGGCTTCTCTGCTGACTTGGTTATGCAATCGTTCTGTCACACTGCTGCTTATCCAAAGCCAGTCGACGTACAGATGCAACACACATTGCCAGACTTCATCATGAACCGTGGTGGTGTGTCGCTTCGTCCAGGTGACGGTATTATCCACTCTTGGTTAAACCGTATGTTGCTTCCAGATACAGTCGGTACTGGTGGTGACTCACATACACGTTTCCCAATCGGTATTTCGTTCCCAGCAGGTTCTGGCCTTGTTGCGTTCGCGGCAGCGACTGGTGTTATGCCACTTGATATGCCTGAATCTGTACTTGTGAAGTTTAAAGGTAAAATGCAGCCTGGTATCACGCTACGTGACCTTGTACATGCAATTCCTTACTACGCAATCAAAGAAGGCGATTTGACAGTAGAGAAGAAAGGTAAGAAAAACATTTTCTCTGGTCGTATCTTAGAAATCGACTTGTCGGAAATGGAAACTGACTTGACCGTTGAGCAAGCATTTGAATTGTCTGATGCGTCTGCTGAACGTTCGGCAGCGGGTTGTGCAATCACACTTTCTGAAGAGAAAGTAGCTGAGTACTTGCGTTCAAACATTACCATGTTGAAGTGGATGATTTCACAAGGCTATGGCGATGCACGTACAATGGCGCGCCGTGTTGAAAACATGGAAAAATGGTTGGCTAATCCATCACTTCTTAAAGCGGATGCGGATGCTGAATACACCAAAGTGTATGAAATTGATCTTGCAGACATCAAAGAGCCGATTCTTTGCTGCCCGAACGACCCAGACGATGCGAAACTTCTTTCTGACGTTCAAGGCGACAAAATTGATGAAGTATTTATCGGTTCTTGTATGACCAACATTGGTCACTTCCGTGCAGCGGGTCAGTTACTTGAGAAAGTACCAAGTGGTTCATTAACAACTCGTTTATGGTTGGCACCACCAACACGTATGGACGAACATCAGTTAATGGAAGAAGGTTTTTACAATACTTATGGTCGTGCTGGTGCGCGTACTGAAATGCCAGGTTGCTCACTATGTATGGGTAACCAAGCACGTGTTGCACCTAATACTACAGTTGTATCGACTTCTACACGTAACTTCCCGAACCGTTTGGGTCAAGGCTCTAACGTATACTTGGCATCTGCCGAGCTTGCATCTGTTGCTGCTGTACTTGGTAAATTACCAACGCCAGAAGAGTACCAACAATATGCAGCACAAATCGACAGCATGTCTGCCGATATCTACAAGTATTTGAATTTCGACCAAATGGGCGAATATACTAATGCTGCTGATCAAGTAGATACCAAGAAAATTGCTGCGGCTCAGTTAACTTAATCGATTGATGATTGAGTTTAAATGAGTTAATAATAAGGGCTGATAAATCAGCCCTTATTATTTTAGAAAAAATGAAAAATTTCGATTGTTTAAGACAAGAATATCTGGATATATTAAGAAAAATAGATGAATCTTTCTTCAATACAAATCATGAAAATAGTAAAGTGACAGAAGGTTTATCGGGTTTATTTCTAGCTAGTGAACCAGATAACTATTGGAATGCTAAAAATAAAATTATGATAATAGGTGCAGAGACTAGAGCATGGAATATTAACTTACAGCAAGATTATTCCCTGAATAAATATTTATCAGAATCAATAAAAAAGAATAAAAATTTTTTTAAAAAAATGTTGAGTGAGCCTAGAAGTAAAAAAATCACTTTTCATGACTTTACTAGATCTATTGCAGATCATTCGGGGAGTGATGGGCTAGTTTATTGCAACTTATTTTGCTTTTCTTGGAAAGAAAAAAGTCCAATAAACTCTAAATACTTTTCTTTCATTAAAGATCTTTCTTTCGAGCTTTTAAATGCGCAGATAAATTATTTTGAACCTCATATTATTATTTTTGCAAATGGTAGTCAAAATACAGTTTATCGAAGAGAATTATTTAATCCATGTTTTTACTCAGAGGGAAAGCATTATGCAGATCAGGGCATCAGTAAAAATCAGCTTTATCAATTTATCTACAAGAAGAAAATTATATGCTATAAAATACAACACCCATCTACCATTCGTGGAAAGAGTTTAGCTAAAGCAGCTCGTGTTAAGTTGCTTGAATTGTTACCTATAAAATAATAAAAAGCCCCGCATATTAGCGGGGCTAGTCGTATACGAATCGAGTCATATACTGTATGAGGCTCATCTCAAACTGCGCGTATTAAATCATATTTAGCTGTCAGTTGCAGCAACTATCTTCAACATTATTCAATCAGCATAAAATCTGCGGTATGCGCCAATTTTAATGGGCGTAGTGCAAAAGTCGAACGTGTATGCCGAATTCCTTTAATGGAATAAAGTTTCTTTCTTAAAAACCGCTCATAGTGTTCTGAATCCTTCACCGCAACTTTTACAAGATAGTCGTATTCTCCGGTAACCAAATGCGCCTCAATCACTTCTGGAATCTCTGCGAGTGCTTCGCTAAAGTTTTCGAGCATTTCATCGTCATGTCGTTCGAGTGTAATTTCAATAAAAAATAATTCATTAATTCCAATGGCTTTGGGATTAATGTTAGCAGTATAACCATCGATAATTTTAAGTGATTCGAGCCGCTTTAGTCGTGTCCAGCAGGGTGAGGATGATAAACCGACCTCTTCAGAGAGTTGTGCAATCGTAAGTCGGCCATTACCACGAAGGGCAGATAAAATTTTCCGATCTGTACGGTCTAATGTGTATTCTGTGCTGTTCAAAATTTAAACCAAAGAAAATTATGCTGTATATTTTCAATATACATAAATTTTATGCTGTTAGAACTAAAAAAAATTGAATATTCGGTAAAATTTTTGAGAGCGTTCAAGTTAAGATGTTTTTATTCAATCAAAGTCATATGGGTAGTGATTTTGATGTGCAGCGAGCCTATTGAAAAGAAGGGTGCTTTTCAATAGGCTTGCTGCACGCGCTGAAATAGTAAAATAAGCATAAAAAAACGCAGACATATCTGCGTTTTTTTATGCAAAATACATTTATCGAGATGCCAAAAAGTCATCAATTTCTTGACGCCATGGCACAGACGGCTGGGCACCAGATCGGGTAACGGCAATAGCGGCGGCTGCATTGGCAAAGCGTGCAGCGTCTTGTGCGGTTTTTCCTTCAAGAAGTGCCGTCACAAATGCACCGTTAAAGGTATCGCCTGCGGCAATGGTATCGATTGCATTTACTTTAAACCCTTCAATCAGTTTGCCCTGACCGTATTCACTCAGCCAAACACCACGAGAGCCCATAGTAATGACTACAGTTTTAATGCCTTTTTGATGCAACACATTTGCCGCTTCGGCAGCGTCGTGATCATCATGCACAATCACGTTGGTAAGGCTCAAAGCTTCAGTTTCGTTGGGCGTAATAATATCGACCAAACGTAGTAATTCTTCTGGCAACTCACAAGCTGGCGCCGGATTTAAAATCACTTTTACGCCAGCAGCTTTGGCAAGCTTTGCAGCGTGCAAGATAGTCGCCAACGGTGTTTCAAGCTGTAAAAGAATTGCGCTTGAGCGTTGAATTAGCTCTGCATGCTGATCGATATACGCAATATCGAGTGCAGCATTGGCACCGGCATGAATACCAATAAAATTCTCTGCATGCTGATTAACAAAAATCAGTGCGACACCTGTGGTGAAACCTTCAACGGCACGTACGGCTTGAGTATCAATGTGGTCTTTGATGAGCTGGTGACGAATTTGTTCGCCCACGGTATCGCCACCTACACAGGCAATAAAACTGGTATTGGCGCCACTTCGGCCTGCTGCTACTGCCTGATTTGCACCTTTACCACCAAACGCGACCTGATACTCCTGACCATTCAGGGTTTGTCCCGGATGAGGGAAGTGTTCAAGAGAAAGGATATGGTCAACATTGATGCTGCCAATTACAGTAAGCAAAGGACGGGTTGAACTCATTAGAAACTCTAAATTAAAAAAGCGGCGTATTATGCCTTTAATTTTAAGCGATGTATAATTTAACAAACAAGCGCTTAAAAAAAGTGGCCCATATTGCTGATTAGTTATTCAGCTTTTCTAAGCAAAGTAACAAAAATTAATAATGTTATCGTATTGTGAGAATGATATGCATAAGGAGGTGTTTTAAGACTAATTTAAGATAGAAATCCTAAAACGAATGAGTGGCATACAAACAATGATATTCTAGACTGTTGAAGGAGTCAGAGATGAATCTGCATTATACTCATAAGCCGAACTACTATTTCTTTGCACACAAACTTGTTTTGTTCCTAGAAAACTACATCAAGCATCATCCAAATCATGTGCAAGAAACCTTCAACCTAAATACGATTTATGATCTCTTTGATCATGACTTCGCTTCGAGCAGTACCAACTTAGAAGGTATTCTCAATATCGTGGACGAATACGTGATTGAAACCAATAATGGAAACGAACCATTGGTGAAATCTTACCATATCAGCCATGACAACCATATTTTAACTATCGATTTTAACAGTAACGCAATTGCGCATCTGGCACAGGGTAAAGTGATTACCTATCCAAAGGCGGCATAACAAATGAATTCTCCATAAAACAAGCACATTTCGTGCTTGTTTTTTTTGAATCTTAGTGTTGTATTTCACTTAGTTCAGAAAATTAAATGTATAAAAACGATTCAATACGCACTGTTTTTTACCGTAAGTTCAAAAAAGGCAATGTCTTAGACCATCACTGGTATTCATAAGCAGAATTTTGTAATGCTATAAATTTTTATTATGAGTTTGATATAATTAAGTCACGATTATAAAAAGAAAAAAATAAAAAAATGCGATACTGCTTTTTAATTTGATCAAAATTGATCGGGCAGTCTAAAAAAAACATTCGAAATTTCTGCAAAATTTTGTTAAATTTACCGCCCGATAAATAGCCCAATTAAATATTTGTTTAAAAACAAATGCTTATTTTTAGGCTTTTTGCATTATTTGCCCCTTGTATAAAGCTGGCAAAATCATGATTGGTAAGATAATTTTCAGATTCATGCTGTTTTTTGAGATGGCATGATCTTTGTATTGTCTCCAATTCCTCATTTTACAAATCAGTGATTATGAAGCATCACTGAATGGCGCGATAAGGTAACTCGAGTACAGGGCGATCAGTAACGACATCTTGGTTTGTTTATACAGCAGGTACAACGATGTTGACATGAGTTGCTGGAATGGGGTGTGCTCAGGTTACGGAGATGAAAATGTTTGAATATCGTGGATTGATCGGTATTTTTATTCTTTTGTTGATTGGATATATTTTTTCCAATAACCGAAGCATGATTAAAGTGAGAACGATTTTACCGGCTTTGGGCTTGCAGTTCCTGCTTGGAATTATCATTTTGTATGTTCCATTAGGAAAATACATTTTTGAACAGCTTGCCAATGGCGTAAACCATGTGATTGGTTATGCAGATTCAGGTAGCGCTTTCTTGTTCGGTGCCTTGGTCGGCGATCAGATGAACACGGTATTTAATGGCGCAGGTTTTATCTTTGCGCTGAAAGTACTGCCAACCATTATTTTTGTTACTGCCCTGATTTCGATTTTGTATTATTTAAAAATCATGACGGTATTTATTAAAGTACTGGGTGGTTTATTTCAAAAAGCGCTGGGTATCAGTAAGGTTGAGTCCTTTGCTGCGGTGACGACCATCTTTATTGGTCAAAACGAATTACCAGCCGCGTTGCGTCCATTTTTGTTACGTATGAATAAAAATGAACTGTTTACCGTCATGTGTAGTGGTATGGCTGCTGTTTCTGGTTCGGTGTTGGTTGGCTATGCCGGATTAGGCGTACCCATGGAATACTTATTGGCGGCTTCGCTGATGGCGATTCCTGGCGGTATTCTGTTTGCACGTTTATTGAGTCCAGCCACTGAGCCTTCAACTGTTGAAGTATCGGATCTTGAATTTGGCGAACAACGTCCATCCAATATCATTGAGGCCGCTGCGAATGGCGCCATGATGGGGCTTAAAATTGCAGCAGGTGTCGGAACCGTGATTATGGTTTTTGTTGGCCTGCTCAGTCTGGTGAACGGTATCTTCGGTTTCGTGGGTGGATGGTTTGGCTATTCAGGCTTGAGTCTAGATGCCATTTTTGGTTATGTCCTTTCTCCTTTAGCTTATGTGATGGGCGTAGACTGGAATGAAGCGCAGTTAGCAGGTTCTTTACTTGGGCAAAAGCTGGTCATCAATGAGTTTGTTGCTTACCTAAACTTAGCGCCGCATCTGGCAGATCAGACCATTTCGGCACATACCGCAGCCATTATTTCTTTTGGGTTGTGTGGTTTTGCCAACTTCAGCTCGATTGGTGTAGTACTTGGTGCTTTTGGTATGGTAGAACCAAAACTGACGCCCGTATTATCTAAGCTTGCCATCCGTGCGTTGTTGGCCGCGACTTTGTCAAACTTGATGAGCGCGACAATTGCCGGTATTTGTCTAGGCTTCGCGCTCTAATTGCGTTGTCGCAGATAGTTTTAATGTATTCAGTTTTGACCAAATACTGACAAAAATAGCCGTATTTCATTCTATAAATACGGCTTATTTTTTGCTTCCATAAACACAATAACATGGAGTTCTTATGCACATTGCAACCATTGATTATACGCATCCCGAAGCAGGGGCGGCATTTGCACAGTCGTTACGTGAAACTGGTTTTGCCGTGATTATCAATCATCCGCTGGACTTGTCATTAATCCAGTCGATCTACACTGAGTGGCTGACATTTTTTAAATCTGAGTATAAAAACAATTACCGTGTTCGCCCCGAACAAAAAGGCGGATTTTTTCCAACCGACTTATCCGAAACAGCCAAAGGTGAAACGGTCAAAGATTTAAAAGAATTTTTTCATATTTTCCCTTCTGGTGTATTTCCTTCCGAATTATCAGCGCTGAGCTTAAATTATTATCAACAAGCATTCGGCTT
Organism: uncultured Acinetobacter sp.; assembly: GCA_913777945.1. Lineage (GTDB taxonomy): Bacteria > Pseudomonadota > Gammaproteobacteria > Pseudomonadales > Moraxellaceae > Acinetobacter. Next base: position 497,559 of record CAJYTY010000008.1, read on the forward strand.
GGCTAAACATCTTTTACAATGGATTCAGGAGTTTACACCCGAGCATATTCGCGCTGCCTATAGTGAGCCGTTACCCAGTATGATTGAGGGCGCGGAGGGTTTATTACGCGTATTACGTTATACACCTATAGCGACAGATCAAGATTATGTTCGTGCTGCTGCGCATGAAGATATTAATCTCATTACTATTTTGCCTGCTGCGACAGCACCGGGGCTTCAGGTAAAAAATGCAGCAGGTGAGTGGTACGATGTGCCTGTCGAGCCGAATTCACTGGTTATTAATATTGGCGATATGCTTCAAGAAGCGTCCCAGTTCTTTTACCCGTCGACCACCCATCGTGTGGTGAAATTCAAAGATCAAGATGCACAGCAAGAACGAATTTCGATGCCATTCTTTTTACAACCACGCGGTGATGTGGTGCTCTCGTCACGCTATACCGCCGGTGAATATCATGCAGAGCGAATGCGCGAACTCAAAGTAATCCAAGATGGCAAAATTTTGCTATAACGTTTAGATCGATTTATATATTGCGTTTAGGCTTGAGCACGAGTTCAGGCTGTTTTTAAAAAAAAGGTAGTGGAATGACTAATACACCTCGTCAAATTATTATTGATACAGATCCAGGGCAAGACGATGCAGTTGCGATCTTACTGGCGCTGGCCAGCCCGGAACTTGATGTTTTGGCAATTACGACAGTTGCTGGAAATGTACCTTTAAGTTTGACCAGCGTAAATGCCAGAAAAGTGTGTGAATTGGCTGGTCGTCCAGACATTCCTGTATTTGCAGGATGTGATCGTCCGCTCAAACGTCCATTAATTACTGCAGAAAATGTGCATGGCAAAACGGGTTTAGATGGAATTGAATTACCTGAACCGAAAATGCCGCTTCGTCCTGAGCATTCAGTCGACTTTCTAATTGAAACCTTTCGCCGTGCACCAGAAAAATCGATTACGATTTGCTCGTTAGGCCCAATGACCAACACGGCTCAGGCACTGCTCAAAGCCCCTGATATCGCCACGCGTATTGAGCGCATTGTCCTCATGGGTGGTGGTTTCTTTGAAGGCGGAAATATTACACCATCAGCTGAATTTAATATGTTTGTCGATCCTGATGCAGCAAAAGTTGTGTTTGCAGCGGGCATTCCACTTACCGTCATTCCATTAGATGTGACTCATCAGGCATTAACCTCAAAAGAGTGGGTGGATGGTCTGCGTAAAATGAACAATAAGGTTGGACCGGCTGTTGCAGCATGGACTGACTTCTTTGAGCGTTACGATATGGAAAAATATGGCTCGGAAGGTGCGCCATTACATGATCCATGTGTGATTGGCTACATGATTAATCCAGCGTTATTTACAGGCCGTTGGATTAACGTTGAAATTGAAACAGATAGCCCGCTGACTGTGGGTGCAACGGTTGCCGATTGGTGGAATGTGACTGGGCGTAAGGCCAATGCCGAGTTTTTACGTAGCATTGACCGAGATGCCTTCTTTCAATTACTGTCAGAGCGACTGGCGACTTACGCGTAATTGAAGTTGTATCAGTTATGATTAAACCCGATCAGTGTACTGCTCGGGTTTTTTTCTCGACTGCAAAGGCAATCAATAAAATAATCAGCCCACCTAGGCTGAGTACAAATCCTACCCAGATAGGTGCAATCCAGCCCATATTATGGCTCAATACCCAACCACCCAAATAGGCACCTAGTGCATTGGCTATATTGAAGGCAGAGTGATTCAGCGATGCTGCCAAGCCTTGTGCATCTCCGGCTACATCCATCAGGCGCATTTGTAATCCACCACCTAAGCCCATCACCGTAATACCAATCATAAACAAGCCAGCAATGGCGGTGTATACGTTGTGCATCATGAAGCTGGCAGCAATAAAAGCCAGTGACGCACTGATGAGAACGCCAATAATGGTTTTATTGAGATTTTTATCAGCCAGCCAACCTGCCACCAAACCGCCAATCACCATACCGATGCCCCAGATTGCCAAGGCAATCGGCACAATCTGAATACTGACTTTGGTATATTCAGTCAAAATTGGCGATACATAGCTATATACCGAAAACATGCCGCCAAAGCCAATTGCACCAACTGCAAGGGTCAGCCACATGTTGATATTTTTTAAACCGGATAGCTCACTTCGTATACTGGCCGTGCTACGGACTTGTATTTGAGGTACAAAAACTGCAACAGACACTAAGGTAACAAGGGCAATGAGGGCTGAAAATTCAAATCCTGAGCGCCAGCCAAACTGCTGGCCTACCCAAGTTGCCAGCGGTACGCCAAGTACGGTTGCAACGGTTAAGCCCATCATCATTTGCGCCACTGCAGATGCACGACGATTTGGCCCTGCCAGTTCTGCCGCCACTAAAGCGCCCACACCAAAGTAGGCGCCGTGCGGAAAGCCTGCGATAAATCGCGAGACTAAAATCATATCCGGTGTTTTTGCCAGTGCAGTCAGTGCATTTGCAATGCCGTAAAATAGCATCAGGCCAAGCAGTAAAGTTTTACGTGGTACACGTGCACCCAAAATTGCAATGACTGGTGCACCAATTACCACACCAAGTGCGTAAGCACTAATAAAATGACCCGCTTGTGGCACAGTAATCTGTAGATCAGACGCTATTTCCTGTATCAGACCCATCGCGACAAATTCAGTGGTTCCAATACAAAAACCCCCACTGGCTAAAGCGAGAATGACCCAGAATAATGAAAATTGTCGGGCTGATCGAACAGAAGTGTTCGGTTTTAATGACATAATAAAAAGACAAAATGGGAGAAAAAACAGTGAAAATTATAATGGAAAAAGAACATAAAAGCGAAGCGAACTCGGGCAAGAGGCTAGTGCGAATATCAACTTAAATTTAAGCATGATGTGTTTGATTGACTTTATTGTGCGTGCAAATACGCTTGCTGAATTGAGGTCGGTTCAAGCCATCCATGATAAGATGAGTATTATTCATAATTCGGTTTTTTTATTGCCTTCGCGTTGTTCGATTTTGTTGCATTAAATAATGCTGGATGTATAAATCAAAATACATTTAAAATTAGCTGTTTAGAATTAAAGAATCATCATGGGCTGTTTGTCATCCAAACGGTTTCATTTCGATGAGATGCTGAGTCGGGAGCTAACGTTCACAAGATGTTTTCCCTTACGGTTGGTCATATATAGGTTATTTTCATGCTCGAAATTCGACATCTTAAAACTTTGTTAGCACTACGTGAGCATGGATCATTGGTTGCTGCTGCAAATGATTTATGTTTGACACCATCTGCTATTTCTCATCAATTAAAAGAACTCGATCATTGGTATGGGGTCGAGGTGGTTAATCGGCGCAGTCGTCCAGTCACTTTTTCAAATGTTGGGCAGCGTTTGCTGAAACTTGCAGATGATATTCTGCCGCAAATTCAGATTGCACAAAGTGATATCACCCGTATTGTGCATGGACAAACCGGTCGGATTATTTTTTCTTCTGAGTGTCATAGTTGTTTTGATTGGTTGATGCCATTATTGAATCAGTATCGCCAGCAGTATCCTGATGTTGATCTGGATTTTGCCTCGGGCTTTGAAGCCAACCCACATGAGCTATTGCAAAATGCCGAATTTGATTTGCTCATTACCGCAGATCCGATTGCTCTCAAAGGGGTTGAGTATTTTCCTATTTTTGAATATGAGTCACGTTTGGTCTTGTCAAATACACACCATCTGGTGCGTGCTGAAAAAGTCACTGTGCAGGATTTAGCAGAGGAAACACTGATTACCTATCCGGTCGATAAGCATCGACTTGACATCATGGCGCATCTGTTTCTGCCTGCAAATATTCAACCTAAAGAAATCCGTACCACCGATCTGACTCAAATGCTGATTCAGTTGGTTGCAAGTGGTCGGGGTATTTCGGCACTACCAGACTGGGTGGTGAATGAATACGAGCAAAAGGGCTGGGTGACGAGTCGACGTCTGGAGTGTGTGGCAGAGCAAGGGTTGCGCCGTACCTTGTATGCAGGCTTTAGAACTGAGGAAAAAGAAAAAAGTTATTTTGAAGGGTTTTTAAAGCAGTTAGCTAAATTTTCGCAAAAACGCACCAATTATTATGCTGCCTAAATACTCAAGTGCTAGATAGAATTTATTGAATCATCATGGATTTTTGTATAAGGCCATGATGATTTAATATGTTATATAGATGTATTTGCAGTAAGTTTTACTGCCAAGCCTTATTAATTCCACAACACTAATGAGAGTAATCCTGCCGCAATCAGTGGCCCCACCGGAACGCCTCTTAGCAGCGCTACACCTGCAATGGTACCAATTAATAACCCTGCAATAATATCGGGCTGGCTACTCATGAGCTTGACGCCTCGACCGCCTAGCCATGCCACCAGTAAGCCGACGCCGATGGCGAGCAAAGATTTATAGCTAAAAAAGGACTTTAAAATACTTTCGCCACTGAGCTGACCGCTTGCAATTGGAGTCAGTACACCAATGGTCAAAATAATAATGCCAATGTTTAATCCATGTTGCTGTAAATAGGGGAAGAAAGTATTAAGCGGAGTGAGTTTAAATAAAATTAAAACGCCTACAGCAATGGTCACAGCTGTATTTTGGCTAAAAATTCCACAGGCTAGCAATACCAGTAATACAATTAAATTGACATCAAGCTGAGACAACATCATCAACATCTTTTTATTTAAGCGGGAGCTATAGTGTAGCGCGCTTTGATCATAAGATAAAAATAAACGCTTGATTTAAAAAGCTGGTGTACTTAAAACAAACCTTAACGTCTGCATTTTGAGTGATAACCTCATTCAAGGCATTCACTTTTTTAGCTAATCCGTTAGACTATGCCGAAAATATATCAGGTAAATTTCGGCAATGCTTCTAGAAAAAATGTTGCAATCACAAGGCTTCGGTTCACGTAAACATTGCCAGCAGCTAATTAAAAATGGGCATGTGTCTATAGGAGAGGATACCGTTACCGATTTAAAGTTGCGCGTTCAGACCGAGCACTTGCAGTTCCGTGTATTTGGTGAATCGTATATCTATCGTGAAAAGGTGTATATCGCGCTCAATAAACCACAAGGTTTTGAATGTTCGCATCAACCTCAGCATCATCAGAGTGTATTCAGTTTGCTGCCAGATATTCTGATCGATCGTGGAATAGCAGCAGTTGGACGACTCGATCAAGATACCACTGGACTACTGCTGTTGACCGATGACGGGCAATTTCTGCATGCCTTAACCCATCCTAAAAAACATGTCCCTAAGGTATATCATGTACACACGGCAGATCCGATTACTGAAGTTCAGCTGAGTCAGCTTGAGCAAGGGGTGGAACTACGTAATGAAACAGGGCTTTTCGCTGCGACCGCGGTTCAACAGCTTGATGAATATCATTTAAGCTTGACGATTCATCAAGGGGTATATCATCAGGTCAAACGCATGATCGCTGCGGTTGGAAATAAAGTTGAATCGCTGCACCGTCAGCAAATCGGGCAGTTGGTTTTACCTGAATTAGCACAAGGGGATTGGATCTATTTGTCTGATGCACAGATTCATTTAGCCAGGCAGTCTACCTAAGAAAACAGTGATAGGTTTGAAATTCCTGATCCAGCACAAAACCCATTTTTTGATATAAACGCATTGATTCGATATTGTTTTTTTGGGTTTCCAACGAGATTCTGAGCGCATTTTCATGGCGTGCAAACAAAATGGCAGTATCGATGAGTTGCTTTGCAGAGCCTTGACGGCGATAAAGTGGCGTAACATACACATCATCTAAAATATAATAGGTCGAGCAGGCGACAGATGAAAAGCCCAAATAAAGCAGAATAAAACCAGTAAAAACATCATTTTTGACATGAATAAAAATGACACTCTGTTTGTTTTCAAAGCGTTGTTTTAAAAAATCATAGGATTGCGTTAAGTTGGATGATGCGCCATAAAACTGACGGTATTCATCAAACAATACCGCGAGTTGATTTAAATCTTCTACAGTGGCTCGTCGAACGATCATGCGATTCTCCAGCTTTATTATTATGTGTCATAGAGAAGAAGCATAACCAAAATCAAATACGAAGAACGTTAAAACTTGTTTAAAACTGCAACATTATGGCGCTTGATCACTCTCACCGAGTAAGGCATTAAGCTCATCAAAAAGTGCTTCATGATCATCCATATGATCATCCATGAGTAGATCGCTATCGGCTTGATCATTTTCACGTGGCGTAACAGCGGCAGATTGCGACTTGATTTTACGCAATTTGAGGAGCTGCTCCATATCGATGTTTTGATTTTCAATTGCAAAGGGGATGGATTTGGTTAAAACCACCTGCTTAAAAAAAAGACGCACGGCTTGTGCCGGTGTAATCCCCAATTGTTTGAAAACAGCAAAGGCCTGCTTCTTTTCGTGTGAATCAAGTCGAACCTGATAAACTTCTGTTTTTCGCATGAATAAAAACCAAACGATTTTTTAATTTTTAATGGCTTATTCTAAAGCAAGAATTTGTAATTTCAATCTTAAAACTAAAAAATAGCGTGGTTGTCATTACGATCAAATGACAAAGAAAGTGACTGTCTTGAGCAAAAGTACATTTCAGTTTGTGTAATGGGGTCGACAAACTGTAATTCTTTTGCCAAAAGCTGTAAGGGGTTGGAAAAGTCATCGTCGGCTTTGTGTGCCAAAAATGGATAAAGCGGATCGTTCTGGATAGCAAGCCCCAAGTGAGCCAAATGCACACGAAGTTGATGCTGTTTTCCGGTTTTGGGGCTTAAACGATATTTTGCCCAATGATTTGAATACTCTAGGCATTCAATCCAGGTTTCACTATTCGGCTCGGCGTCTGGATTGACTTTCATGGTGTAAAACGGCTCACCTTTGCTCATGTTGAGTCGAACTGTGCGAGGAAACTGAAGCGTGTGATGATAAGGAGCGATGGCGTGATAGGTTTTTTGCACATCGCGCGCTGCAAATAAAGATTGATACACACCGCGGGATTCAGGTTTTTTACAAAACATCACCACACCCGCCGTTTCACGATCAAGACGATGGATTGGAGTTAGATCAGGAGTTTGGCCACTTTGTTTTAAGCGAACCAGCAGTGTTTCTTGTACATACTTGCCGGTGGGTGTCATGGTTAAAAAATGTGGTTTATCGACCACCAGTAGATGTTCATTTTCAAATAAAATCTCATGCTGAAATGGCACTGCAACTTCATGCGATAAAAAACGATAATAAAAAATATGCTGGTTGGATAAATAGGGGCTAGCTACACTCAGCGTTTGGCCTTGAGCATCGATAATTAGTCCATCATCGAAGCGCTGTTGCCATTCTGAGGCTAATATATGAGGAAAATGCGCACACAGGTAAGCAAAAGTTGTTTCAGGTGGTTTGCCATGCATGCTGGGTAAAAATACTTTGCTGGCACTTACGCCTTGACGAGTAGGAGGGATAAATTCGTGTGCGGTCATGTTGGCCATTTTGGAGATATCGCTAGAGAGTCAGGCTGTTTGAAAAGCAAGCAGCTTTTTACTTGATCATAGGCTTTTAAACATTCAGGATGGTATTATACACAGTCCGATTGAATCATGTATGAGCGTAATGCAGTATTCCCTTCGTTTAACCCTAGCGGATGAACTCGACACACAAAAACTGGCAACAACACTCTCTAGTGTGATCCAAGAAGGTGTGGTGTATTTAATTGGCGATTTAGGCGCAGGCAAAACCACGTTTACTCGTCATTTTCTGCAAGCACTGGGTCATCAGGGGGCAGTAAAAAGTCCAACCTATACCTTGGTCGAGCCATATCGTATCCAGCAAAAAGAGATATTTCATTTCGACTTGTATCGCCTTAACGATCCCTATGAGCTTGAGTTAATGGGAATTCGGGATTATCTGGATGTTCCGCATGCTTTGTTTTTGTTTGAATGGCCATCGAAGGGAGAAAACGAGATTCCAGAGCCGGATATCATCATTCAAATTGAAAAATCTGAAGATGATCTTGAACGATATGTGACGATTGAATTGAATGATGCTCAGCAATACGCACAATTAAAGGACCTCATTTAACATGCTGCAAGAATCCCGCGATCTGCGACGTATTCATACTCTCGATCCTGCGCTGGCCAACCAGATTGCGGCTGGTGAGGTGATTGAGCGGCCTGCATCGGTTGTGAAGGAATTACTTGAAAATGCAATTGATGCAGGCGCAACCGAACTGATCATTCGCGTCGAGCAAGGTGGCGCTACGCTCATTGAAATCATCGACAACGGTCAGGGGATTCATAGTGACGATTTACCGCTGGCGGTAATGCGTCATGCCACAAGTAAGATCAAGACTTCCGACGATTTGCATGCCATCGTAAGTTTGGGATTTCGAGGCGAAGCCTTGGCATCGATTGCCGCCGTATCTCGCTTAACGCTAATGAGTAGTCAATCTGACGATGGCGTCGGGTATCAGGTTGAAGTCAATGGTACAGCCTTTGATCATCAAGCGATTCAACCTGTTGCGCTCAGAAAGGGCACACACATTCGTGTACAGGACTTATTTTTTAATGTTCCTGCGCGGCGTAAATTTTTAAAAAAACCCAGCACCGAATTTGGACATATCGAAGAAATTGTTAGACGTCTGGCACTGACACATTTTGATATTCGATTTATGTTAGAACACAACAATCAGGTTCGTTTGAATTTACCTGTAGCAGACAGCGGACAACTGCGTTTTCAGCGTGTTCAGCAACTGCTTGGGCATCAGTTTACTCAAAATGCCTATTGGCTCGATACGCAAAGTATTTCCATGCGATTGTCGGGCTGGTTGGGTCATCCCTCCGACGCGCGCCCACAGGCCGATTTGCAATATGTCTATGTGAATGGCCGTATAGTCAAAGATAAAACCATTTCACATGCACTGCGCATGGCTTACGATGGAATTTTGCATGGTCATCAGTATTCGGCTTATTTACTGTTTTTAGAGGTCGATCCAGAACAAATTGATGTCAATGTACATCCTACCAAGCATGAGATTCGCTTTTTAAACCAGCGTGAAGTGCATGAGTTTGTACGGCATTATGCCAAAGAAACACTCTCACAATTTCAGACCGCAGCGGCCGAGTTGTCTCAGGCCATGAAACCTGAACAATTGTCCGTTGAGCGCATGCCGCAGCCGAGCTATCAAGAACAATTTAGTTTGCACCGCGCTGAAACAGCATCAACTCAAGCACTGCATGAGGCCGATCACACACATGCGGCAACTAAAGCCGTATCAACAGAGCTGTTAACCGAATTTAATGCCAGTCGGCCCAATTCTGTTGATTATTCGCGACGCCCACAACCTGTGAGTGATCCAGAGCGGCTCAACAATGCCCTTAAAAGTTATCTAGCTCCATTGCGTGAGCAAACAGAAGCGGTAGAAAATACGACAGAACGTCAAGCAGAGTCCGAAGTAGATGAGTTTCCGCTGGGAATTGCCATAGCACAATTGCACGGTATTTATATTCTGGCGCAAAATACCGAAGGCCTGATTATTGTTGATATGCATGCTGCACATGAGCGTATTTTATTACAACAGATGAAATCTGCCTGGGATAAGCCCGAGTTTTGGATTTCACAGCAATTGCTCATTCCTAAAGTGGTTTCAATTACACGTATGCAAGCGGCACGAATTGAAGATCTGAAAGATCAGCTGGCGCGATTGGGTCTGGATATTGATCAATATGGTGATGATCAAGCAATTGTGCGTGGAGTTCCGGCCATTTTGCATAAAGCTAATTTTGAGAAACTGATTCCTGAGCTTTTGCATGATCTGGATCCAAATGATCAGGCACAGGCGCTTATGCATAAGCGTGATGCCATTTTGGCTGGCATGGCATGTCACGGTGCAGTTCGTGCACATCGCATGCTGAGTCTGTCTGAAATGAATGCTTTGTTACGTCAAATGGAGCAGACAGAATTCGCCAGTCAGTGTAATCATGGCCGTCCAACATGGCGCGCATTTCCACTTCATCAACTTGACAAGCTTTTTGCTCGAGGAGAATAGTTTTTCATGTCAACTTCTTTGCCCGTAATCAATTTGATGGGGCCGACCGCAAGCGGTAAAACAGCCTTGGCATGTGAACTGTATGAACAGGGTCAATTTGAACTGATTTCTGTAGATTCTGCATTGATTTATCAAGACATGGATATCGGTACAGCAAAGCCCACCAAAGAAGAGCAGGCACAATATCCGCATCATTTAATTGATATTATTACGCCACTAGAAGTGTATTCTGCTGCGCAATTTGTCGATGATGCCACGCGCTTGATCGACCAGTGCCACCAGCAAGGCAAAACGCCTATTTTAGTTGGTGGAACCATGCTGTACTTCAAGGCCTTACTTGAAGGACTGTCAAGCAATCTTCCAAGTGCAAATGCCGATATTCGGGCGGAAATTGAACAGCAGGCTGCGCTTGAAGGGTGGGAAGCTGTGCATGAACAATTGCGCAAAGTGGATCCGACCGCAGGTGAAAAGTTTAATGTATCTGATCGCCAGCGTATTATTCGCGCGCTAGAAGTCTATCGATTGACTGGTATACCGATTACGCAATTACAAATGGAGCAACCGAAAAATTTACCATATCGTTACACATTTCATAACTATGCTTTGCTGCCAGATCGGGTAGAATTACATCAGCGAATTGAGCAAAGATTGCTCAAAATGTGGGATATCGGTTTTTTAAATGAGGTGGAAGCTTTAATTAAAAAATACGATTTGAATGAAAATTTACCTTCAATGCGGTCTGTCGGGTATCGTCAAGCACTCGATTTTCTGTTAAAAAGTGATAAAAGTCACATAAATAGGAGGGAAATGGAAGATAAGGCATTATTCGCGACACGACAACTTGCGAAACGTCAATACACTTGGTTACGTTCGTTGCAAGAAAAGCACTATTTTAAAACTTATTTAACTATAAAGCAGGCTCAACAAGACTTGCGAAACTCTTATGGATAAAGCAAAATTTACATACTATCTTTTTTATAAATTTTAATTGAAAAATAAAGATGGTTTTTTGCGCTGATTTTAATTTTTTTGGAGTTATAAAATGTCTAAAGGTCAAACATTACAAGATCCGTTCTTAAATTCTCTCCGTAAAGAACGTATTCCTGTGTCAATCTTTCTTGTGAATGGTATTAAATTACAAGGTCACATTGAATCTTTCGACCAATACGTAGTGTTGCTAAAAAATACGGTAAGCCAAATGGTTTACAAGCATGCAATTTCAACTGTAGTTCCTGCACGTAACCCACGTCCAGCAGGCGCGCCAGCTGGTGCACCACAAGGTGGTTTTGGTGGTCAGGGTGGTGGCTTCGGCGGTCAAGGTAGCGGCTTCGGCGGTCAAGGCGGTGGCTTCGGTGGTCAAGGTGGCTTCGGTGGTCAAGGCGGCTTCGGTGGTCAAGGCGGCGGCTTCGGCGGTCAAGGCGGCTTCGGTGGTCAAGGTGGCTTTGGTGGTCAAGGCGGCTTCGGTGGTCAAGGCGGCGGCTTCGGCGGTCAAGGCGCTTCTGGCTTTGACAACGACACAAAATTCGAAGATGGACAGGACGACGATTCTAACAATCGTTAATCTGTTTCAGTAAAAAACCTCAGTCGATATGACTGAGGTTTTTTTTATCTAAAATATAAAAAAAGAACCAGCATTTGGCTGGTTCTTTTAAAAAATGATTACTGTGCTGCTATGGCTTTTGCTCGCTGCAATTTTGTATCAAGTTCCGGATCCTTGATTTGTACATACGCATGGGCACGTACTTCACGCAACCAGCTATCCAGTTCACTATCAAACTGTCGCTCACCCAAGATCTGGCGTGCCATACGCTCTTGATATTCTTGAGTCATGTCTTTTTCACGAACGCCAGTGACTTCAAGAATATGCCATCCATATTGAGTCTGGAATGGCTGACTAATTTGTCCGACTGGTGTATTTTTCATTTTCTCTTCGAACTGTGGCACCATACTGCCCGGCGTTACCCAGCCCAAACTTCCGCCATCACGTGCTGAGCCTGTATCAGAAGAGTAGGTTGCAGCGAGTGTGGTAAAGTCTTCACCCGACTTTAAACGATTATAAATGCTATCAATAGTTTGTTTGGCCATATCCGGACTGATGACTTCAGATGGCTGAATTAAAATATGGCGCGTCTGGTATTGGGTCACCATGGCTTTTTGATCGCTACTTTTTCGTTCGATCAATTTCAAAACATGAATGCCATCACGAACATTAATCAGCTCGGTAGTTTGACCTTGCTGAAGTGGACTAACACGCGCAGCTAATTCGGAAGGCAGGTCGGCAAGATCACGGTATCCCATGTCTGCACCTTCGACCTTAACGTCTTTGGTTGAGAATTTTTTACCAATCGCCGCAATGTCATTACTTTCATTCAAGGCTTGTTTTACATCTTGCGCAACTTTGGCAAGCTGCTGCGGATCTACTCCTTGTTGGGCAGAGATACGCGCATGAATAACATGAACCTGACTACCAAGCATTGCCTGACCTTGAGGCGACTTCAAAAAGTTTTCAACGTCTTGATCACTAATTTTGATACGTGACATGACTTGCTGCTGACGTAAGCGATTGATTGCCAAATCTTGACTGATACGAGCACGCAGTGCAGCATAAGTTCCCGGTGCTATGCCATCGAGTTTCTGTTGAAAAGCAGGGAGTGATTTAATACCTGACTGACCAGCTACTTTGAGTACAGCATCATTGAGTGTGTTTTCATCAATCTTGATGTTATAACGTTTCACCATTTCAAGTTGGGCTTCACGTAAAATCAACTGGTCAAGCACCTGACGTTGCAAGAAGTTTTGTGGTGGAAGCCCTTTTTTTTGTGCTTCAAGCTGGTGTGTTGCTTCAGTGACACCTTGATCTAAATCGCTTTTAAGAATGACGCTATTGTCCACAATTGCAACGACTTCGTCTGTTGGCGCTGCAAAACTTTGCATTGATGAAGAAACAACCAGAGCCAGCGCGGTTGTTTTAAATAACTGTTTCAAATACTTTGTCTTCATTAACGTTGTGTCCAAGATTGATTAATTTCTTTAAAGCCTAAAACGCGATTTTCCAATAAAGAAGCTAACTTGTTGTTTAAGCCGCCTAATCCTTTAAATGTGATTTCTGCCATCACCGCGCGCTTAACGTTGACGTTCGGATCTTTCGGATCGTCTAGATCGTTGTAGTAAGAACGGCCGTAAACAGAAACCGCATAACAACATGATTCATAATTTACGCCAAGCAGGTATTCACGTGCGACGTTGTTTCTGAAGTCATATTGAACATGGCCCATAATACGCCAGTTGTTCTTGATTGGTTGTACAAATGATGCAACAGCCGCATCGTACGCCACTTGACGATCTACAATTTCCTTGCGGTTAAAATAACCAACGTTATAAAGATTTCCGTTGTCACCTGTGAAATAGGCTTGGAAATCGTGCTGAGAATTATTGCCATTAGACATCCATGCCGAGTTGGCACTTACTGTAAACTTGTTTGTTAGCTGGCTCGAGATACTGACAATCGGCCCTGATGTTTTAGACGTATCTTCAGTGTCAGTGCTGTTTGTTAGCGTCACACGGCGATCAGAGAAATAAAAACTTTGGCCAACACCTGCACGAATTCGTTCAAGGCCTTCGGTATCAAACAAGCTATAGCTAACGCCCAGAGAAAGGAAGTTGTTGTCTTCTAAACGGTCATGACCATAAAAACGATACGGGCTAAACAGCTGATCGTAGCTGATTGAAGCAGATGTGGTATCAAAGTTGGCATAGCCATTTTGATTTTCATACGGCGCGTATGCATAAAATGCACGTGGTGTAATGGTTTGAAGGTACTTACCATCACGCTGGAAAATCAAACCTGAATCGAGGGTAAACTGCGGTACAACTACCGACTTAGTTTCCGAGCTGGCATCTAGGTTTTGTGAGGCAATACTGTCTTTATCATAGAAAGTATTGATGCTTCGAACAGAAGCTTCTGGAATCACAAAGGCCCAAGGGGTGCGGTAGTTATAACGCACTGCAAACTGGTTATACAAACGCGTACCACTGCTTTCTTGTGCAGAGTTGTCATTAATCGATTTTTTGAAATACGCGGTGTCGTTGTTATATTCATATTGCAAACCAAGCGGATTGCCCGTCACATAGTTGAGCAAGAACTGCGGCAAGCGTGCATAAGGCTTGTCTGCATCCAAAATGGTTTTATCTAAAGTTTGATAGTCTTCAACTTTTAACTGCGCAGTCAGGCCAGGAATTTGATTTTTATACTTTAGAGTGACCGCACGGCGTAGATTCAAATCGGTTTTAGAATCTGGATTGGTATCTAAGTCAGTGATGTAATCTTTATCAGAGGCGTAGTGATATTCTGCATCTGCCGTTAAATAATCGTTAATTTGCCATTTGTGCAAAAGGTTAAAATCTTTACGATCTTGATTATTGTATCGATCATCACTTGGTAAGTAGCCACCCCAGATTTTACCTTGACCATAATTCTCGGTGAGGTATCTAAATTCGCCTTGCATCATCATGCCACGATCTGAAATATATCGCGGAGTAACCGTTGCATCGTAATTTGGCGCAAGATTCAAATAAACCGGTACGGTGAGTTCAAGCCCACCATCGTTTGAGAAACCCAGGTTTGGGTTAAGAATACCGGTGGTTCGGCGGTCATCAATCGGGAAATTAAAATACGGTACTGCCAAAACAGGGACATCTTTTACATATAACTTGGTGCCTTTGGTTACACCACGCCCGGTTTCCTGATTTAGTTCAATTTCTTTGGCTTGAATTTTCCAAGTTGGCTTTTGCTCGGGTGGGCAAGTGGTATAGGTGGCATTGTGCAGTACCAGTACATCAGGTGAGGTACGCTGAATCAGGTCTGCACGGCCATGCGCATGTTGCTGCTCAGAAATGTAATAGCTATTTTTTAAATCACCTTGCTGGGTTTTCAGGTTGTAATTAACCTGATCGCTTTTGGCCAGCAATCCAGCTTGTGCAAGTTGCACATTCCCTTGCGCGTTGGCATAGGTTTGGCTTTTATCGATCGTGACTTTATCGGCACGCACAGATCGGCCTTGCTGATCAATCAGGACATTGCCTTCAAGTTCTGAATCGCCATTCGGATTGTAATGTGCATAGTCTGCTGTGACTGTAGATGTGGCCTCTTTAGGGTCAACAGCTTGTGTGGTCGGACTGATCGGGGTAATCCATGTACCGCTACAAAAAGCGGAACTCAATGATTTGGTATCACGCACCTGAGCTTCTGGAGATGATTTCTCGACATAATACTGCTCAAAAAACTCTTGTCCCGGATAGGCTTTTTGAATGCTGTCCTTGAGTCTTTTATTGTCCACAGTCGAAGCTGTATCGTTGGCTTCAGCATAGCTTGATTGTATGGTGCTACCACACAAAAGTGTAAAAATAGCAGCTGCTAACGGATTAAATTTAAACTGATACTTCATTTGTGTCATTAACCAAGTATGCTAAAACGCAATTAATTATTGTCGCATCATAGAGAAAAAGTTTATAAGTGGCTACACTTAGAACTTCAAAATCTCAGCCCGTTTTAGATTTTATTGCAAATGAATACACAACGTGAACAATTGATACATATCTGGCTTACTTCGATTCTAAATTCAAGCGATTTTAGAATTCAATTTCTTGCCGGAGACGCAAGTTTTCGCCGTTATGCGCGAGTCGAATACAAAAATAATACCTATATGTTAATGGATGCGCCACCAGAAAAAGAAGATTGTGTGCCATTTGTTCAAATTGACGAGTTTTTTGATCGGCATGGTGTTCGTGTTCCGCATATTGTGGCCAAAGATCTAGCTCAAGGTTTTTTATTGCTTGAAGATTTTGGCGATGTGTTGCTTTCGACTTTACTTAATGAGCAGACAGTTGATGCCTACTATTTACAGTCGTTTAAGCAGCTCATTCACTTGCAATCGATACCGCCACAAGATCAATTTCCAGTATATAGCTACGAAAAATTGATGGCAGAAATGCATTTACTCACCGAGTGGATGCTGCCTGCGCTGGAGATTCAGCCTGATTCAGATGAGCAACAATTGATTCAGCAGACCTTTGATTTGCTCGCCAAAAATGCACTGGCTCAGCCACAAGTCATTGTGCATCGAGATTTTCACAGCCGTAACCTCATGAAACTGGGCAATGAAGAGACACTCGGTGTGATTGACTTTCAGGATGCAGTAATTGGTGCTGACACATATGATTTGATCTCAATTACACGTGATGCTTACGTACAGTGGGACCCAAGCCGTGTTTACCAATGGTTTGAAACTTTTTATACGTTGTTGCCAGCTCAAGTAAAAGTAGCGCGTAGTTTTGAAACCTTTAAGCGTGATGCTGACTGGATGGCCATTCAGCGACACATCAAAATTTTAGGGATTTTTGTGCGCTTATTTGTACGTGACGGTAAATCAGGATATTTGAAAGATCTTCCGCGAGTCATGTGGTATTTGCTGGAAGAAAGTCAGCCTTACCCAGAACTTGCCGAATTTAGACGTTATATGATGGAACAAGTTTTACCTAAGTTTGAAGAAACTTACGGCACCTTTGAGAGTGTTGCAGCATGAAGGCGATGATTTTGGCCGCCGGACTCGGCAATCGCATGCGCCCATTGACCCTGCACACGCCTAAACCGTTACTTCAGGTTGGCGGCAAACCGTTAATCGTATGGCATATTGAAAAGCTCAAAAAAGTCGGTATTACTGATATTGTCATCAATACGGCATGGCTTGCAGATAAACTGGTCGAGGCGCTTGGAGATGGTGCTGCTCTGGGGGTAAATATCCTCTGGTCGCATGAAGGTGAAGGGCTTGAAACGGCAGGTGGAATTATTCGAGCATTACCGCTTTTGGGGCAAGATCCCTTTTTGCTGGTTAATGGCGATGTCTGGACCACCATGGCGTTTAATGAACTTACTGAAATTGAACTGCATGATAATTTGGTGCATCTGGTTTTGGTCGATAATCCTGTGCAGCATCCAAGAGGTGACTTTATACTGGCCAAACAGCGCGCCTTTACCTTTGAGCAGGCAGTAGCGGGTGAGGCATTGACCTATAGTGGTTTGGCGGTAATATCGCCTCAACTGTTTGCGGGTTTAAGTGACGGCAAAAGACCTTTGGCACCTTTATTGCAAAAAGCCATGCTTGATGGACGCGCAAGCGCACAGAAAATGCAGGCAGATTGGGTTGATGTAGGTACCCCAGAGCGATTAAGCCTGTTAGATCAACAAATTAAGCAAGGTTTCTACAGTCAACTGTGTATTCACTAAGCGGTAGAGACTAGGCGTAGACCGAGAAATCGGTATACTTCCCCTAAATTTTTAAGATGTGAAGCGGATATGCATCCATTTTTCCAAGAGTTAAAACAGGGCAGTCAGTCCCTTGGGTTGAATCTAAGCGATGATGCTTTAGGATTGTTATTAAAGTATCAAGATGCCTTGGTATTATGGAACAAGGCATATAACCTGACCGCAATTCGAGATCCAAAAGAAATGCTGGTCAAGCACTTGCTTGATAGTTTAAGCATTTTAAAAGATTTACCAGCGGGGCGTCTTTTAGACGTTGGTACAGGCGGCGGAATGCCCGGCATGATTGTTGCCTTGTGTCAGCCTGAGCGTGATTGTGTATTGCTCGATTCGAACGGTAAAAAAATTCGTTTTCTCAAGCAATTTATTGCAGATTTAAAATTAAAAAATGTCATAGCAGTACAAACCCGCGTTGAAAACGAAGACTCGATCCAAGATTTGGGTAAATTTGATGTGGTGACCAGTCGTGCTTTTGCGTCGCTGTCAGATTTTGTTGCGGCAGCACGTCCGTATATGCACGATTCAACCGTGATTGCAGCAATGAAAGGCTTGGTACCGACCGAAGAGGCCGAACAGTTAAAAACTGAATTTTCATGTCAAGTGATCGAACTGCGTGTTCCACGTTTGGACGAGCAGCGTCATTTGCTTTTATTGCAACAATTAAAAAATTAAGTTTGGGGTTCTCATGGCTCAGATTATTGCGATTGCAAACCAGAAGGGTGGCGTAGGTAAAACCACGACAGCTGTAAATCTGGCGGCCTCTTTAGCGGTATTGAAAAAACGGGTATTGCTGGTGGATATGGATTCACAGGGTAATGCCACAATGGGGTCGGGTGTTCAAAAAAATGACCTGTTGTATTCAGTAACCGATGTTTTACTGGGTGAAGTTCCGATTGAAACCGCTATTACCAAGGCTGAGGTCGGCTACAAAGTTTTAGGTTCTAACCGTGACTTGGCAGGCGTCGAATTGGCAATTGCAGAGCAGGATGGTCGCGAGTTTATTCTAAAAAAAGCGCTAGATACCATTCGTGATAAGTTTGATTACATTGTGATCGACTGTGCACCAAGTTTGAGTCTCATTACAGTCAATGCGCTTGCTGCGGTCGATAGTGTGATCATTCCGATGCAGTGCGAATATTATGCGCTAGAAGGTCTGGCTGACTTAACCCAGACTATTGATCGTATTCAGCAGGCGCTCAATCCGAATTTGCAGATCACTGGTGTCTTGCGTACCATGTATGATGCTCGAAACGCATTGACGCGTGATGTATCGGCAGAGCTTGAGCAGTTCTTTGGTAAAAAGCTTTACGATACGGTTATTCCGCGTAATGTTCGATTGGCCGAGGCGCCTGCACACGGCTTGCCGATTATTTACTTTGAAAAAAGTTCTAAAGGCGCGATAGCGTATTTAAACTTGGCTGCCGAGATGTTGAAGAAAAACAAAGTGAAAAAAGGAACCAGCGCATGACCACAAAAAAACGAGGTTTGGCAAAAGGTCGCGGACTCGATGCATTACTTGGTTCGATTCAAAAAGAAAAACTCCAGCTTGAAGCACAGGCAATTGATCATGGTCAGCTAAAACAAGTCGATGTTGATCTGTTAAAACGTGGTGAGTATCAACCACGCCGATTTATTCAAGAACAAGATTTAAAAGAGCTTGCAGCATCAATTGAAAAACATGGTGTGATGCAGCCGATCGTGATTCGTCCGATTCAAGATGATCAGTTTAGTTATGAAATTATCGCGGGTGAGCGTCGCTGGCGTGCAGCACAGTTGGCTGGATTGAAACAGGTTCCTGCAATTGTTCGTGATTTAAATGATCAGGTTGCCATTGCACTGGCTCTAATTGAAAATATCCAGCGTCAAGATCTCAATCCAATTGATCAAGCCTTGGCATTGCAACGCTTTCATGACGAATTTGGTCTGAGTCATCAGGAAATTGCCGAAACGGTGGGTAAGGCGAGAACAACAGTCAGCAATCTTCTGCGTTTACTCAGTCTCGATGATGTAATTAAAGACTTCATGCAAGAAGGGCAACTCGATATGGGTCATGCCCGTGCCATTCTGGCCTTAAAGGCAAAAGATCAAATTGCGATTGCAAAAGTCATCATTGATAAAAACCTGTCGGTTCGTCAAACCGAACAGTTGGTTCGCGAGTGGAATCAGCCGAAACAGTCAAAGCCTAAAGAGGCAACACCACCAGATATTGAGCAATTAACCCAGCGTTTATCTGAGCGTTTTGGTGCGCAGGTTAAAATTGACCACAACAAACAAGGTAAAGGTAAGTTGGTGATTCAGTACCATTCACTTGATGAGCTAGATGGTATTCTCACCCTGTGTTTGCCAGATGCGTAATTGTTTGGTTTAAATACGCGGACTGATTTGCTATAGCTTTTCTGTATGAAATAAGGCGTCGATATGAACGGTATTGATGCCTTATTTTTATTGAAAATTCATACTTTTTTAAGCTTAAGACAACAACATCTGCCACCAAAACCATACGGTGCAAGTATTGAAGTATGTTAAACTCCAGCTCGCATCTAGTATGTTTATTTGTTCAAGGTGAATGTTGGTGGTTTACACTGCTGTTGTTGGCTCATTGAGATGAGTGAAGCAAGCTAAGGAACGCTAAGCACTACTTGATATTATGCTAGTGCCGAATTAGAGGTTGATTGAGTGAAGCAAGATTTTAAGGTTTATATACGTCTAATATCCTATTTAAAACCTTATTGGGGTATCGCTTTGTTGGTGCTGATTGGTTTTGGTTTAAATGCCGCAACCGAAGTATCAGTCGCAAAACTCTTAAAATATATTATTGATGCCATTCAACTCGGTAGTCGAGAAGACTTAGACTGGTTTCCTTTGCTAATTGTATTACTGGTCTTCTTCCGTGGTCTTGGCTTATTTATGGGTGGATACTACACTGCGGTGATTTCGCGTCGACTCATTTTTAGTATTCGACAAGAAGTTTATGCCAAACTTATGCGTCTGCCCTCGCAGTACTACCTCGATAATTCCTCTGGGCATATCTCTGCCAAGATCATGTACAACGTCGAGCAACTCACGGCAGCTTCCTCTGAATCATTAAAAATTATGGTGAAAGATGGTTTGGTGACCATGGGGTTATTGGGTTATCTGCTCTACACCAACTGGCGTCTTACGCTATGTATCTTTATTTTTATGCCGATTATTGGCTTTTTGGTGCGTAAAGCATCGAAGCGCATGCGTAAACTGTCTATACAGGTGCAAAACACCATGGGCGATGTGAACCATGTGGTTCAAGAAAGTATCGCGGGTCAGGCCGTGGTCAAAAGCTTTGCAGGTGAAGCTTCAGAACAAAAACGTTTTTATACGTCATCTGAAGACAACTTA
Organism: uncultured Acinetobacter sp.; assembly: GCA_913777945.1. GTDB lineage: Bacteria > Pseudomonadota > Gammaproteobacteria > Pseudomonadales > Moraxellaceae > Acinetobacter. The sequence continues at coordinate 518,287 of CAJYTY010000008.1, forward strand.
AAGCGCGGCTTGAAAATGGTGGTCGTGCAAAATCTAAACAGTCCGCTGGTTCAGTTGGTCATGGCGATGGCGATGAGCTTGATTGTATGGTTGGCACTTCGTCCACAAATTTTAGGCGATACCTCTGCGGGTGAGTTTGTGGCATATATTACCGCAGCGGGACTTTTGGCTAAGCCTGTAAAGAACTTGACCGATGTCAATGAAAAACTTCAGCGCGGTATTGCGGCGGCGTATTCGGTATTTGAAGTACTCGATTTGCCGACAGAAGAAAATAAAGGTGTATTAACGCCAAAACTTGAAGGCGGTGTACGCTTTGATCATGTGACACTTGAATATGCAGCCGGTGTAAAGGCCATTCAAGATTTTACATTGGATATTCAGGCAGGCCAAACCATTGCTTTGGTTGGTCGTTCGGGGGCTGGTAAAACCTCTTTGGTGAATTTGTTGGTTCGCTTTCAGGAAACTACTTCGGGTGGACTATATCTTGATGGTATTCCAATTCGTGATATTGAGCTCTCGGTGTTGCGTCAGCAAGTGGCGATGGTGAATCAGCAGGTGGTGTTGTTCAACCGTTCAGTGCGTGAAAACATTGCTTATGGCCAGCTTGAAGGTGCGGCAGATGAAGATATCATCGCGGCAGCAAAAGCCGCCTATGCGCACGAATTTATTATGAATTTACCTCAAGGCTACGACACGGTACTCGGTGCTCAAGGCCTGAATCTTTCTGGCGGTCAGCGCCAGCGTATTGCCATTGCACGTGCGATTTTAAAAAATGCGCCAATCTTGATTTTGGATGAAGCAACCAGTGCGCTAGATAATGAATCCGAGCATTTCATTCAAAAAGCTTTCGATGAAGCGATGCAAAATCGAACCACACTGGTGATTGCGCATCGTCTGTCCACCATTGAAAATGCCGACATGATTGTGGTGATGGATAAAGGACAGATTGTTGAAAAAGGTACACATCAAGAGCTGTTAGATAAACAGGGCGCTTACTTCCAGTTGCATCAGCGTAATTTTGAGGAATAAAGATTCATGTCTCTGGCACAGATCATTCAAGATGCATGGAACCGTCAAGCCAAATGGTTGGTGTTGCTGCGTCCACTGTCTTGGTTGTATTGTGCCGGTTCAAAGCTAAATAAATCTTTATTCGATACAAAACTGAAATCGGTATATCGTGCGCCGCTACCTGTACTGGTGATTGGGAATATTACGGTAGGAGGAAGCGGCAAGACGCCATTACTGATTCGGTTGGTCAACTATTTGCAGCTCAAGGGCGTCCGCGTGGGTGTAATTAGTCGGGGTTATGGTGCTGAAGGCCCGTTTCCGGCGCTGGTTACTCAAACCTCGACACCCGAACAAGTGGGTGATGAACCTTGTTTAATTGTTCAGTCTACTCATGTGCCGATGGCTGTCGGCCCGAATCGTCAAGCATCAATCGAATTACTCATCAAACATCATCAGCTTGATCTCATTATTAGTGATGATGGATTACAGCACTGGGCGCTGGCACGTGATCTGGAGTGGATTGTGCTGGATTTAAACCGCGGTTTGGGCAATGAAAAATTATTGCCCGAAGGATTTCTACGGGAGTCCAAACAGCGCTTGGTTGGCGCGACAGTAATCGAGCATGGTCATGCGTCTCAGTCGCCGTTGAATATGTTTTTACAGCCAAGTGAACCTTATTTAATGTCGCCTACCCATGATGTCTCTCTTTTTAATCCTCATGAGAGTTTCTATGCAGTGGTGGGGATTGGTTTTCCGCAGCGGTTTTATACCACTTTAGAATCGATGGGAATCCATGATTTTCAATGTCATGAGTTTCCAGACCATCACGACTACCAGCTGGCAGATCTTGAATTTGACGATCGGCACGCCATTATTACCACTGAAAAAGATGCTGTAAAATTACTGCCTTTGCTAAAACAGCACCCGGAATTTAGTCGAAAAATTTGGGTGGTTCCTGTCGAGGCAGTTTTATCCGACGCCTGCTACACTTTGCTCGAAGAGCAGCTTACAACACTTGGAATTCGCTTTTCTTAGGACATTCATATGAAACATATTGTTATCCCGGCTCGATTTTCCAGTACTCGTTTGCCTGGAAAGCCATTGCTTGAGATTCATGGGCGTCCGATGATCTTACGTGTGGTTGATCAGGCCAAAAAAGTAGAGGGTTTTGATGATCTATGCGTTGCAACCGATGATGAGCGAATTGCAGAAGTCTGTCGTGCAGAGCAAATCGATGTGGTCATGACCAATCCTGCTCATCCATCAGGAACAGATCGATTAAGTGAAGTAGCGCGTATTAAGGGCTGGGGCAAAGACGATATTATTGTCAATGTTCAAGGGGACGAGCCGCTTTTACCTGCAGCACTGGTGCAACAGGTCGCATCACTGTTGGTGGCTAAGCCAGATTGCTCGATGTCGACTTTATGTGAGTCGATTCATTCTTTAGAAGAGTTCGAGCGTGACAGTATTGTCAAAGTGGTGATGAACAATGTGCAAGAAGCCCTGTATTTTAGTCGCGCCACAATACCGTACGACCGTGATGCAGCTCAGAAACAGGTTTCATCAAGTTTTGATCACGCTTACCGTCACTTGGGTTTGTATGCGTATCGCGTGAGCCTGTTACAAGAATATGTGAAATGGTCGCAAGGTGTGCTTGAGAAACTTGAGAGTTTGGAGCAGCTTCGTGTACTCGAAAATGGACATCGTATTGCCATTGCTGTTGCAGACAGTGCACTTCCACCGGGTGTGGATACACCTGAAGATCTGGCGCGTTTAAACGCATTGCCTGTTTCATATTTTGATTAATTGGAAATGATGGCGTGAAACAGCATCAAGCAAAGGTTTATCCTTGGCAAGCTACAGTGTGGAAATCGCTCACAGGACGTTTCCCTCAATTGGGTCATGGCCTGTTATTTTATGGAAAGTCGGGCAGTGGCAAACACGCTTTTGCATTACATTTTTTAAGCTGGGTGCTGTGTACGCAAAAAAAACCAGAAGGTGCGTGCGGTGAATGCATCAGTTGTCAGTGGCTTAAATCGGATACTCATCCAAATTATGTGTATATCACTACCGATGACGACAATAAAAAACAAAATGCTAAAATCAAGATTGAAAAAATCCGCGATCTGCTGCCGTTTGTGCAGCAAACCGTCGATGGCTGGCGCGTTATTGTGATTGAGCCAGCAGAGGCTTTAAATATCGCGTCTGCAAATGCATTACTGAAAACGCTTGAAGAACCCGGCGAGAAAGTATTGATTATCTTGATTGCCGATCATTATCTGAAGCTTCCAGCAACCATTCGAAGCCGCCTTCAGCATTTTTCACTGGATCGAATGACCTTTGATCAGGCACAGGACTATTTAATCGAACAACTACCAACGCTCGATCCAGCAGAAATTCAGCTTCTGTTAAATTTGAGCAATGACATGCCGCTCAAGGCGGTAGAGCTTGCAGAAGCTGACTGGTTTAACAAGCGCCGTGATTTTGTATCTGACTGGATTAAACTGGTCAAACAGAAAAATATGCCCTTGATGATTGCATCGAAGTGGCAAAAAGAGCTAGCGGCGGCAGATTGGCTGATCATGTTTGAATACTTGTTGGGTGATTTAATTTGTGTCAAGCTAAATCAGGATCCTAAGAATATTGATTTGGACTTTAAGGAACTGTCGGGTGAGTATGCACTTGAACAACTCTTTGATCTATATGCGCAGATCCAGCATTCAAAACAATTGATCGGACAGAATGTTCAAACCAATCTTGTGATCGATCAATTGTTTATTCAGCTCATGAACGTCAATGGGAGTTGAACATGGAATCGAGAATTAGTGGCGGCCTGATTCATGTGCACATTCCGGATCGGGCAACCTTGCAAGCCAGTTACATGCATTTTGTACAAGGTGGCGGCTTGTTTATTCCTTCTAGAGAGGCAGTCACGTTAGGCGAGGAGATATTTGTTCTTGCAACCTTGCCTGAACAAACACTGAAAATTCCACTTACGGGAAAAGTCATTTGGATTTCTCGTAAGCAAGCTGGAATCAAACCACAAGGGTTTGCCATACAGCTCTCTGGAGAACGAGGTATATACTATAAAACTGAAGCCGAAAAAATTTTGGCAGGTAGTATGTCCTCAGATCGTTCAAATTTTACCATGTAGTTTTAGGAAAGAATTGTGTTTGTAGATACGCATTGTCATTTAACCATGCTCGACTTAACGCCATATGGTGGTGATTTGGATCAGGCACTAAACGAAGCGCGCGCGGCAGGTGTATCTAAATTTATGAGCATCTCTGTCGATCTTGATGACCATATCGCATTATCAGCAATTGCAGCGCGTCATGAAGATGTCGGGTATACGGTAGGGGTGCATCCGTGTGAAGATGTTGAAGTCATGGCACGAGCAACGACAGAGTATTTGGTCGAGTTGGCTCAACCTGAAAAAGTCTGGGCACTTGGTGAAACAGGGCTCGACTATTATCACAGTGCGGAATTCGTCGATCAGCAAAAGGCCTGTTTTGCGCGACATTTGCAGGCATCCAAACAGGTCGGAAAGCCTGTGGTGGTGCATACACGTTCTGCCAAGACCGATACCATTGATATCATTCGTGCAGAGCAATCGACACACGGTATTTTGCACTGTTTTACCGAAGACTGGGAAACCGCTAAAGCTGCTTTGGACTGCGGTTATTATATTTCGTTCTCGGGGATTGTATCGTTTAAAAATGCGCAAGATTTACGCGATGTTGCCAAACAAGTGCCGCTTGATCGTCTGCTGATTGAAACCGATAGTCCATATCTTGCGCCAGTACCGTATCGCGGTAAATCAAATGAACCAAAATACGTGCCATATGTAGCCAAAGCGTTGAGTGATGTATATGATAAATCACTCGAGGAGATTGCATTGATTACACGTCAAAATTTTGAAAATCTCCTTGCAAACACATAACTTTAAAATGACATAGATAAGCGAGTGACGGCGTGAAGATGGATCGACAAGCTCAGTTCAGGGCAAGAGAAGCATTAATATTTGAAGTGGCAGAGCAACTTCTTCTCGACAATGGAGAAGCCGGTATGACACTTGATGCCTTGGCTGCTGAACTGGATCTTGCCAAAGGAACGCTGTACAAGCATTTTCAGAGTAAAGATGAATTGTATATGCTGCTTATTGTTCGTAATGAGCGCATGTTGCTAGAAATGGTACAGGACAAAGAAAAAACCTTTCCAGAGCATCTGGCATTCTTTATGTTGCATCATTTACATCATCCCGAACGTACAGTGTTATTTCATCAAATCGAAGAACGCTTATCGACTACTGGTCAGGGAATTTATCATCTGTTTCAAGAGTTATATCAGGTGCGCAAACAGCGCTTGAGAATCATCATCAACATGACTGAAAAATATCTTGAAGAAATTCATAGTACCATGCCGGTGCGGGACTATTTGGCTGCAATTTGGTCGCTGACCCATGGCGCAGCGGCTATTTTAAATTCGAGCTTTTATCAGCGCTATTTAGGATCTCGCGATACTTTACGCGTGGCCTATATTGATCAGGCATTGGCGCTTCCAAAACATTTTCAAGAACCTCATTTTGTTTAGAGTATCCACATGAACAATAAACCACTGCGGCAGTCCGGTTTTACCTTGGTCGAGCTGATGGTGGTCATTGTAATTGTTGGAATTTTAGCGTCACTGATTGTTTTGAATATAAGTGGTGTAGATCAGCGTAAAGCCATGCAGGCGCGCGAGTTCTTTCTCTTGGATTTACAGCGTATTAATCGCGAAGCTACAGATCAGGGGCGAATTCTAGCGCTGGCAACACTTCCACAAACCGATGTACGCCCATTTGGCTACCAGATACTTGAGTACATAGAACCGTCTGCTCAAACCGTCATTCAGGCCAATAACAAATGGCAAGTCTACAAAGACCTTCCAGTGCGCTCATTGCCTACCAATATCAGCTTTCAAATTCGGCCTGTAGATTACGATTATCGTGCCGCATCGAATCAGGATCTGGTGGGGCAACAGGCGCCTCAGTTGGTCTGGTTAGGAAATGGCGAAGTTAAACCTGTTGGCATCCAGTTTTATTCTGCCCAGACACCAGTCGGTGCAGAAATTGAAGTAGATCACTTGGGTAAAATAAATGAAAACTAAAGGGTTTACATTATTAGAAGTGATGGTGGCGCTCGCGATTTTTGCAACCGCTGCGGTGGCCTTGACCAAGCTCGGTATGCAGTATACTCAGTCTACGGCCAATGCCGTATTAAGAACCAAAGCACAATTCGTGGCAATGAACGAAGCCGCCATGATGCAAATTAATCGTGAATGGATGCAAGGCACATCTTCAAAGCAAGTGACGTCTCAGGGTGAAACGTGGCAAGTCGATAAAACTGCGCAGGCGACGATTAGCCCAAACGTACAGCGGATTGAAATTCAGATCAGCCGCTTTGATCCTCAGCAAAACAAAGTTGAAGCGGGAATTACGCATATGGTGTTTTTCAATTATCCGCCTAAAGAAAACGTCTCATGAAAAAAAGATCGGGATTTACGCTGGTTGAGCTCTTGGTGGCGATTGCGATTTTTGCGGTTCTTTCTGCATTGGGCTGGAAAATTTTTGACTATCTGATTAAGACCAAGGAACGCAACCAGCAACATGAGCTTCAGATTTTTGAGTTGCAAGATGCCTATCAAATTATACTTCGAGATTCACTTCAGCTCATCCCGATGACTGCCAATATCAACGGACAAATCCGGCCTGCACTCAGCCTGAGTGATACCAGTTTGCAATTTAGCAAGGCAGGAGTGAGTGATCCGCTCAAAGAGGGCCTCGCGCCATACGAACGTATTGAATATCGTTATGTACCCAGTGAAAAGATGGTATATCGGTTGAAATACCGTAGCCTGAATATCACCAACAACGAGCAGCCAGAATCGAGTGTACTGCTCAAAAATGTAGATCAATTTCGGATAAACGTGTTGAATCCGCAGATACTCAACCAATGGCCTGAGGCGGGTGCAGATTTAAGTCAGCCAACCAGCATGCAGCGTCTGCCGCGGGGGCTTAAGATTGATGTACAGCGTTCAGATGTAAACTATGAATGGATTTTTCCGCTTTTAGATACTCAATTTATGAGTGTAAACGGATCATAGGCCAAAGGATAAACCGATGAAACGACAGCAAGGCGTTGCGTTAATCACGATTCTGGTAATGGTGGCTTTGGCAACGATTTTGGCAGCATCTATTGTAAAACATCAGAGCAATACGGCACAAAATACAGGATATCTAATCCGTCAAAACCAATCCCTGTTATATGCAAAAAGTGCCGAAGCATTTTTTTCCGAATTGCTGGTGCAAGATGCACAAAATGCGGCTGAAGCAGATCATCCAGCAGAAATCTGGGCTCAGCCCATGCCACCGTTTCCGGTTGAAGATGGTTTTGTCTCTGGCGTATTAAAAGACGAATCGGGAAAGTTTAATCTGAATAATCTGGTCGATGCGCAAGATAAAGTCGATGAAAATGCCAAAGCATGGTTTGAGCAGTTACTGATACGTGTGGGATTGTCACCACAGTTAAGTGAAGCAGTGATTGACTGGCAAGATCGTAATGATGAAGTGTCGGGTTCTGCTGGCGCAGAAAGTAGCTATTATCAAGGTTTGAGCCGTCCTTATTTGGCAGCCAACACAAAATTTCATAGTGTGGATGAGCTGCGTATGGTTCGCGGATTTGAGGGTAAAAATTTTGATTTAATACGTCCTTATGTCACAGCATTACCTTCAAATGCACCGACCAAAGTCAATATCAATACGGCATCTACGCTACTCTTGACCAGCTTGGATACCAGTTTAAATCCGGCAGCCGTTCAAAACGCGCTACAAGAAAAAATGTCCAATATGGGATACTTTAAAAGTGTAGATGAATTGTGGACGCTTGATGCCTTTAAGGGGGTCAGTGCGGAAAACCGGAACAAATTTAAAAATTTGCTCGATGTTCGCTCAGATTATTTCAGAGCTTACATTGAGGTGTTGTTAAGTGAACGTAAACGTCAGTTTACGAGCGATCTGGTACGTATCAATAAAAAAGTTTATGTGTATTCTCGTAGTTTAGCATCTGTGCCCAAAGCTGCTATGGACTAATTTTTAGTAGAGCAATCATGAATTTTGAGGTATTTGAAGAAGAAAAATACGTAATTGAGTTGAATTAAGACGTTTTGCTAATTGTCAGTAACGTTAAAAGAAATGTAATGCCTGACGAATTGATCTATAATGTACGATCTAGTTGTCGAAGTTTGATCGGACGCATGTTAATTCGTAAGTTATTCAAATTTGAAAATGCGCATATTGTGCGTAACTGTACCTCAGATCGTTGCAAACGTTCAATCCACGGTCACAGCTATAAAGTTGAATTGCTACTTAAAGCCAATAAACTCGATCATGGTCAGATGGTTTACGATTTTGGGTTGCTTAAAGGTGTGATTAAAGAGCTGTATGACAGTTTTGATCATGCGATCTGTTTCTGGCAAGACGACAGTCCTGAATATATTCAGGCGTGCAAACAGTTTAGTGCGCGTTGGGTATCATTGCCAGTGTCGCCATCTGCGGAGCAATTTTCACGTATTTTCTTTTATCTAGCGCAACAGGTGCTTAACTCAACCATCACGCAAAATGGTGAAGGGGATGTCGAGGTATATTCTGTGATTGTGCATGAAACAGATACAGGATATGCGCAAAGCTTTATTGAAGATATTGAAAACCCGCAAATGGGACAACTCCATTTGCAAGATATTATTTTCTCAGAACAAGTGCAAACTGAATGGACAGATGCACTAATGTATGAGAAGTTAAAGCAAGGTAATCGATTTAAAAATCCACAGGTTGAGTTACAGGTTCAGGTTTAACTCAACCTATCACTCATCATTACATGGTATGAAATAAGCGTTTAGGATGAAAAAATGCAGTTGACTGAGCAACAACATGAAAAACTCAGTAAAGTTCAGTTGGATGAAAGTTGGAAATATTCTTTAGCGGAATTTTTGTTAAGTTCGCGCATGGATGACTTGCGTGAATTCTTGATGCAGCAAAAAAATCAAGACAAGATCATCTATCCGCCAAGTAAGCAAATCTTCAATGCGCTTAATACAACACCGTTGGCTGATGTCAAAGTGGTGATTTTAGGACAAGATCCCTATCACGGGCCCAACCAAGCCAATGGGCTAAGCTTCTCTGTGCAAAAAGGCATTACACTGCCACCCTCACTTCGAAATATTTTTCACGAGCTCAATACTGACTTAGGCATACCATTGTCCAAGCATGGTGATTTAACCAAGTGGGCAGATCAAGGTGTATTACTGCTGAACAGTGTTTTAACCGTTGAGGCAGGACAGCCGACTTCACATCAGGGTAAAGGGTGGGAGCAGTTTACCGATGCCGTGATTGATGTATTGAATGAGCAGTGTGAACATATTGTTTTTATTTTATGGGGTGCTTACGCACAACGTAAAGGTCAGCGTATTGATCGTGAAAAACATTTGGTATTAAAAGCAGCGCATCCATCTCCACTTGCTGCAAATCGTGGTGGATTTTTTGGATGTAAAGTATTCTCCAAAGCAAATAATTATCTGAAACAACATGGCATTGAGCCAATAGACTGGCAGCTGGACGCATGAGTAATTCTTCCGACGTAACACGTTATCATCCGGATTTAATTGTTGAAGAAGCAAGTAATGGTTGGCGTATCATCCGTCTTAACCGTCCGAAATCCCTACACGCACTTGATGAGTCGATTGTCACCGCGCTGTTGCAGGTGTTTGAAGAGTTTCATGAAGATGACGAAGTAAAAGCCATTTGGTTGGATTCCACTACGCCAAAAGCATTTTGTGCAGGTGGAGATGTACGCAAATTAAGACAACTGGTGATTAATCAGGAAGTCGACAGTGCAAATCGTTTCTTTGAAAAAGAATATGCGCTTGATTTGCTGCTACATAACTATGCCAAACCCATCATTGTTTGGGGTGAGGGTTATGTAATGGGTGGTGGTCTTGGTCTATTTATGGCTGCACCGTTCAGACTGGTTACCCCGTACTCACGCTTGGCAATGCCAGAAATCAATATCGGCCTTTATCCTGATGTAGGAGCCAGTCGTTTTCTGGCCGACCGTGGGCCTGTAGGGTTGTTTACCGGATTAACGGGTTCCATCATGACCGCGGCAGGAGCCTATAGTATCGGCTGGGCGACCCACATTTGTGATGCGCAGCGTGACAATGTACTTAAAAAAGTACTGGATATCGACTGGACTCATTATCCAGCAGGAAATTTTAGAGCCATTGATGACACGTTAAATAGTTTGCATCGTCCTGTTGCAGCGGGTCCGCTACAAAATTCACTCGATGTGATTCATAGTGTATGTAAGGGTCAAAACTTCGAACAGGATTATCAGTCGATTGTCGGGTTAATCGATGCTCGAAGCGACTGGCTACGTCAGGCCAGTGAAAACTTGCAAAAAGGCTCTCCAAGCACTGCTGCAATCACTTGGTTGTTGTGGCAATGGGGCAGAAAAGTACATGCATGGGACGAAGTGTTTAAACTTGAAGCGCAAATCTCAGACTGGAAAATTCGCCATCCTGACTTTGTAGAAGGAGTGCGTGCGCGTCTGGTCGATAAGGATTTGTCTCCAGCATGGAAAAATACCCAAGATTTAAGTTTGAAAGGGATTTTAGGTGACCATCCGCCAGTAACGGATATTGCAAGCTGGAATGAGCTATTGAAGCATTACGGCATTATGAATTAAGCAAAATGTCTGATCAAAAAGAAACAGATGAACAGTGGATGCGGCTTGCTTTCGAGCAAGCCGCTGTTGCTGGTGCATGTAACGAGGTGCCAGTGGGTGCCATTATTGTGAGCCAAAATAAGATCATTGGCTCAGGTTATAATGCGCCAATCAGCTTGCATGATCCTACTGCACATGCAGAAATCCGTGCCATCCGAATGGCATGTGAATCAATTCAAAATTATCGACTCCCTGAAGATGCGACCCTTTATGTCACTTTAGAGCCATGCACAATGTGCGTGGGGGCTTTGGTACATGCGCGCATACATCGCGTCGTGTTTGCCACTACTGAGCCAAAAGCTGGTTCGCTTGTGAGTGCGCGTCAACTTTTAAACTTGGGTTATTTCAACCATAAATTTATTTATGAGTATGGGTGTTTGCAAGAAGAATGTTCGACTCAACTGAGTGACTTTTTTAAAAAGCGCCGTGAACAAAAGCGATTACTCCGATTGCAATATAGTGCGCAAAGCTCAGATTAAATTGACCTGAATGCACACATTTTCTGAAAATGATGGCCTTGAGTAATTGCGTTAAATTGAGTATGTTGATTCGACAATTCGAATTGTCAAAGGAAAGTATATGAACGCAATAACAGTAAAAAAAGAATTTAATGCGTCTATCGATCAGGTTTTTGATGTTTTGTCTAAACACTCTGCCTATAACAAGCTATTTGCTCCTATACAGGTTGTGCGTGTGAAAGACTCATCTGATCCGGCACGGCCAGATGGAATTGGATCAATTCGAAGAATGGGGTTTGGTCCAGTTAAACCCATACAAGAAGAAATCACTTATTTAGAAGAAAATAAGCGTATTGAATATAAATTGATCCATAATCCATTAATTAAGCATCATATTGGGATTATCGAGTTTGAAGCACTCTCAGATACACGTACGCGAGTGATTTATACGATTGAATTAACAGCAAAAGTACCCTTTGTAAGTAAATTAATTCTTGCACAACTCAAGTCAGCCATTACACTAGGTTTTTCAAAATTAGCAAAATTGATAGGTTAGCCATAATTCAATGACAGCGCATATCATCACAATCGATGGTCCAAGTGGATCAGGTAAGGGAACGCTTGCGGCAAAGCTTGCATCACATTACGGATTTCATCTTCTAGACTCGGGCGCATTGTATCGTTTGCTGGGGCTGTCATTGCACAACAAACAGCTACTCGATCAGCTTTCAGATCAGCTAGATGAATGTGTGAAGATTGCACAGCATTTGGATATTCAATTTAATACTCAATCTGGTGGAATATCGATCGATCTGGAAGGGCAAGATGTCACCAAAACGATTCGAACAGAGCATGTGGGTGAATACGCATCGAAGGTGGCTGCTGTGCCAGAGCTTCGTCAAGCATTGTTTGATCGCCAGCGCGCATTTATTCAAGCACCTGGTTTGGTCGCCGATGGTCGTGATATGGCCACTGCGATTTTTCCGGAAGCACAAGCGAAAATTTACCTCACTGCATCGGCAGAATCTCGCGCAGAGCGTCGTGTAAAACAGTTGCAGGGTATGGGGCTTGATGTTAAAATAAACGACATTTTGGCCAATATACAGGCACGTGATAAGCGTGATATGGAACGAGAGGTTGCCCCTCTGCGTCCTGCACCCGATGCCTATATTATCGACAGTTCGGCGTTATCTATCGACGATGTTTTTCAGTTAATGACAGATTACATCGATCTTCGTTTGGCCTAAAACAAATTAACAATCAGTTGAAGCATAGCTTGATCAGTTTTACACGGACTATGTAGAGACTTAACTAAACCGGCCTTGTCTGATCCAAGACCGCTGACTTTATCAGGTATATCATGACCGAATCTTTTGCAGCCCTCTTTGAAGAAAGTGAATTAAACCTCAATGTAGAAAAGGGTGCAGTCATCCAAGGTGTTGTTGTTAGCATCGATAGTGACTGGGTAACTGTTGACACTGGCCTTAAATCTGAAGGCGTTGTTGACCGTACTGAATTTTTAAATGATCAACGTGAACTTGAAGTTCAAGTTGGTGATACTGTTGACGTTGTTGTTGAAGCGCTTGACAACGGTATGGGTCAAACAGTTTTGTCACGTGAAAAAGCTAAACGTGCTGAAACTTGGACTAAACTTGAAAAAATCTTTGAAGACGGCGAAATCGTTACTGGTGTTATCTCTGGTAAAGTAAAAGGCGGTTTCACTGTTGACATCGGTCCAGTTCGTGCGTTTCTACCAGGTTCATTGGTTGACACTCGTCCTATCCGTGACACGACTCACCTTGAAGGTAAAGAGCTCGAGTTCAAAGTAATCAAGCTTGATGCAAAACGCAACAACGTTGTTGTTTCTCGTCGTGCGGTAATGGAAGCTGAATCTTCAGCTGACCGTGAAGCGCTTCTTGCTCAGCTTGAAGAAGGTCAAACTGTTACTGGTACCATCAAAAACCTTACTGATTACGGCGCGTTCGTTGATCTTGGCGGTATTGATGGTCTTCTTCACATTACAGACATGGCTTGGAAACGTATCAAGCATCCATCTGAAGTGGTTGAAGTGGGTCAAGAAGTTACTGTTAAAGTACTTAAATTTGACCGCGAGCGTAACCGTGTATCACTAGGTCTTAAACAACTTGGTGAAGATCCATGGTTAGCGATCATGAGCCGTTACCCTAAAGGTTCTATCGTTAAAGCACGTGTAACTAACTTGACTGACTACGGTTGCTTCGCAGAAATCGCTGAAGGCGTTGAAGGTCTTGTTCACGTATCTGAAATGGACCACACTAACAAAAACATCCACCCATCTAAAGTTGTTCAGATTGGTGACGAAGTTGATGTTATGGTTCTTGAAGTGGACGAAGAGCGTCGTCGTATTTCTCTTGGTATCAAACAAACTCGTGCTAACCCATGGGAAGAGTTTGCCAAAGCACACGAGAAAGGCGAAAAAGTTTCTGGTACGATCAAGTCAATCACTGACTTCGGTATCTTCATCGGTTTACCAGGTGGTATCGACGGTCTAGTACACTTGTCTGATATTTCTTGGAACGAACAAGGCGAAGAAGCTATCCGTCGTTACAAGAAAGGTGACACTGTTGAAGCGGTTATCTTGTCTGTAGACGCTGAAGGCAACCGTATCAGCCTTGGTATCAAGCAATTGAACAGCGATCCATTCAATGATTTCTTAGCTGCGAACGAACGTGGTGCGTTGGTTAAAGGTACTGTAACTGCTGTAGACGCTAAAGGCGCTACTGTTAAGTTAGGTGACGAAATCGAAGCGACACTTAAAGCATCTGAAATCAACCGTGATCGCGTTGAAGATGCAACTAAGTTCCTAGAAGTTGGTCAAGAAGTTGAAGCGAAAATCATCAACGTAGATCGTAAATCTCGCTCTATCAACTTGTCTATCAAAGCGAAAGACGAAGCTGAAGAGAAAGAAGCGGTTGCGAACCTTCGTACAGCTTCTGTATCTCAAGACAATGGTCCTAAGACTATTGGTGACTTGATTAAAGCGCAAATGAAATAAGTACTGTTAAAAAAGTACGGTTAGTGTAACTAATTGGTACTTTTTATACAATTACTGTAAACGGTAGCGTAGTATTAGTGTACTGCGCTACCGTTTTGTATTTAAACAGGTTATTATAAAACTTAATTCAAAGCAGCAATAATTAAAGAGGTCATCGATGACTACTGAAGCACTTAACAAGTCTGACTTAATAGAACGTATTGCTTTAAAAAATCCACATTTGGCTGAACCTTTGGTTGAAGAAGCAGTCAGAATCATGATCGACCAAATGATCGATGCATTATCAAATGATAATCGTATCGAGATTCGTGGTTTTGGGAGCTTTGCGTTGCATCATAGAGAACCTCGTGTAGGCCGTAACCCTAAAACAGGCAGATCGGTTGAAGTTGCTGCAAAAGCTGTTCCTCATTTTAAGCCCGGTAAAGCACTTCGTGATGCCGTGAATGAGGCAATTACTAAATAAATTATAAACTCAATAAAATGAGGTCTTTATGCGTTATATACTTGTCGCATTACTCGTTATTTTGTTCGGATATTCATTAGCATTGGTACTTCAAAATCCAACAGAATTACCGGTCGACTTATTGTTTACTCAAGTTCCTGCTATGCGATTGGGCTTGTTACTCTTACTGACTTTGGTGCTCGGCGTTGTCATCGGCCTATTGTTAGGGGTGTTAGTCTTTAAGGTAATCCAGAAAAGCTGGGAAATTAAAAGACTACGTAAAGATATCGAATACTTACGTAAAGAGCAGATTCAAACTGCTCAGATCGCTGCTGCCGAGGCTGCAGCCAGTGTAAGACATGAAAAAACCGTATTAGATGTGCAACCTGAACCTCAAAACCGTAATCCACTTTAAATAGCATACAGACTAGTTTTTTAAGTTGTGATGATTACAAATAAAATGGCTCTCTTATCTAAGGGCCATTTTTTTATTTAATTCCGAGAAAGCGTAAAATTGCAGTGGTGCCTACGGCTGAGAGAATGACAAATACCAAAGAGCCATTTTTCCAAGCAATACCGATTGCCACGAGCACACCGATTAGCTTACTCATTCCACTAAACTGATCTTGTTCAAATAACGTGTTAAAAACGGCTAACGTGAATAACAATACGCATGCAGCATCAGACATGAGTTGTTTGTGTTTTTCTTGAAACGAAATTTGGTGGGCAAGGTAGAAGCCAGTATAACGAATCAGATAGGTACCCGCTGAAAGCACCATAATTCCAATAAAAATAATGATTTCATTAGTATTCATTTTGATTTTCTTCCGAGTAAAAGGCCCAACATTGAAACTAAAACAGGCAATCCTGTTGCAAGAAACGGGATTGAGGTCAGAGAAAGTCCTGCACCAAGAAAAGCGCGTTTCCGAGTGGTCTTGTTTTTTAACATCGGCATAATGAGCGCAAATAAAATTGCTGGAAAAGCGGCATCGATACCAAACGCATAAATATCTGGAATGAATTGACCCAAAATATAGCCTAAGATAACGCCTAAAGGCCAAAAAATTGCAACGCAAATACCGCAGAACCAGTAGGCCTTAGCTTTGAGTGCCAGATCCGATTGACTTAAACCGAACATGACACTTTCGTCATTCATAATATGGCAGGCCAAAAATTTTAAACGATTATTTTTGATAAATTCTGCGACTGATAAGCCAAAAGGCAAGTGACGTAAATTAATCAGGATACCTGTACATGCTGCAAAAACGGGATGTGCACCAGAAGCAACCATACCAATAAAAGTAAACTCTGCCGCGCCCGCTAAAACACTCACAGATAACAGTACTGGAATCCACATAGGAAGCCCAAAGCTGGAAGCTACCGAGCCAAGTGATAGACCAACGATACCAATCGCAATGGAAATCAATATGATGGCTTTAGCGAGAGAAATGTATGTTTTGGTTGACATGATTGTTTTTTATATCAAACGAACGTACGTTATAATAGTTTATTCTACATCGTTCGTCAAAACGAACAATCGTTTTTTATGGTGAGTTATGTCGTTGCCCATTGAAATTGTCTCTAAAAATTTACAGCGAGAAAGACAAAAAGCTGGTTTGTCACTGGCAGAAGTAGCACGGCGCGCTGGAGTTGCAAAATCTACCTTATCGCAACTTGAAACTGCTCAAGGTAATCCAAGCCTTGAGACATTATGGGCGCTGTGTGTTGCACTGGATATTCCTTTTGCAAAATTAATGGAAAGTCATAGCCCCCAGACTCAAATTATTCGATTTGGCGAAGGGCCATCGGTTTCATCCGAAGTAGCGCACTATCAGGCCATCCTTCTTGCGGTATGTCCGACGGGTGCTCGTCGAGACCTATATATTTTAACCACGCAACCGGGAGAACCAAGATTAAGTCATCCACATCCGATTGGAAGTGTTGAGCACATTGTCATTATGAAAGGGCAAGCCAGAGTGGGGCTGACATCTGAGCCTAAGATTCTGAACGAGGGTGATTACATTTGTTATCCGGCCGATCAGGAACACATTTTTGAGGCCCTTGAAGCAGATACGCGTGCAATACTGATCTCTGAACAAAGATAAGGTCGATTGGACTTGTCTTAAACGCTTTTTTTGGTAAAAACCACATTCATGCTTTGTGCAAAGCATGAATACATCTATAATTACCCGAATTTTAAGCTGTGGAATTAGATTCGTGAGTATTATTGTTGCCTTAGACGCAAAGAGCCAATATGACGCTTTGAGCATTGTAGATCAGCTCGATCCATCACTTTGTCGTGTCAAAGTAGGCAAGGAGCTATTTACTCACGATGGGCCGCAAACAGTCAGAATTTTGCAAGATCGCGGTTTTGAACTATTCCTCGATTTGAAATTTCATGACATTCCAAACACCACAGCACAAGCCGTATGTGCGGCAGCAGATTTGGGGGTGTGGATGGTGAACGTTCATGCCTCGGGTGGTCGTAAAATGATGGAAACCTGCGTTGAACGTCTTAAGGCAGGAAACTATCAGACACAACTGATTGCTGTGACTGTATTGACCTCGATGGGTCGTGAAGATTTACGTGATATTGGTCTAGATATTGAGCCGTCTGAACAGGTAAAACGCTTAGCTCAACTTACTAAAGAAAGCGGTCTTGATGGTGTGGTATGTTCGGCGCAAGAAGCAAAGATGTTGCGTGATCTTTTAGGTCAAGATTTTGCGTTGGTGACCCCAGGTATTCGACCTGAAGGCGCCAATGCTGATGATCAAAAGCGCATCGTGACACCGAAACAGGCCATGCTGGATGGCTCGACGCACTTGGTGATTGGTCGCCCAATCACGCGTGCAGAAAATCCAAATGAAATGCTGAAAAGTATTTTATCTAGCCTTGCTTAAAGCATAAGCACCAAACTCATCAGAATTGGTGCAAGCAATGACAGAATAATGCCGCTGACCATCGCATACGGCACATAATGTGTGCCGCATGACTGCTTGACCATGGCCAGCGTAGCATCCATCGATGTAGCGCCTGCGCTAGAAATTGCCGAGCGAGGGAATCGCCAGCCAAAACAATACATCAACAATATTGCAAAAATTTCGCGAAACAGATCGGTCAAGAGCGCCATTCCACCGAGTTCACTAGAATGTAGCTGTGTCAGTAAAATACCAGACATCGAGTACCAGCCGTACCCTTGGGAGAGCGCGAAGGTCTCTTTAAGTGAAAGGTCATGTAGAAAGTAATGACATCCCAACGCTGCCAAGCAAGACCCTAAAATTGCAGCACATGGCACCACCAGTATTTTCCAGCTGAGCCATGATCTGTCTAAGCGTGTAAAAGCCAGTTCAATCCCAATGAGGAAAATAAACAATAACAATAAATACCAGCTATTAAAGTGCGGATCCCAGTTTTGCCATAAACAGATGGCGCCAATAGCTCCCCCTAGCATTAAGGCCAGACAGGCATGACTGATATTTTTAATTGCGTTTAAAAATAGTGAAAATGAAATTTTACCTTGCACGCTATCACGATCTAAAAACTGATAGGCAAGCATACACACTACAAACGAAGCACATGTGGTCGTGAAAGCCAGAATCAGCGCAGTTGGCAAAATTTGTTGTGGATCTTTGAGCTGATGAAATGCAAAGCTAAATTCAAAAGCGACCGCCATAAGTAGCAAATAAGAAAAATAAGGCAGTACTTTAAATACAAGCTTCTGCAATGTTTGAGATAAACGAGGCCCCAAAAAATAACCCAGAGTACCTACAATTAAAATTTGTGTAATAAGAAGAAGAGATTGCATGAAATAAGTAAGCTGTAGACAACTTACTTATTATGACGATCATCAATTATACTGCAATCTTTTTTGCATCCCGATTTGACCAGAGATGATAATCCGCGATATCAACTTTACGGGTTTGAAGCCAGTATTGCCAAGTATACGTTGGCCAGAGTGAAAAGTTTTTTCCTTCTTGGGTTTGATACCAACTGACACATCCTCCTGCTTGCCATACCGTACCTTGCAATTGCTGTTGAATTTTTTGATTGAATCGATCTTGTTGTTCTTGTTTAACCTCAATGGCGCTGCATTGTGACAGGTCGACTTTTCTAATTAACTGTAGAATATAGTCGACTTGTGATTCAATCATGAAAATTACTGAATTGTGACCCAATACGGTATTGGGGCCGAGTAACTGAAACAGATTTGGAAAGCCTGCCGTACAAATACCATAATAGCTTTCTGGACCATTTTTCCACGCTGTTTTGAGTTCGATATTTTGCTTGCCATAGCATTCAAACTTTTTTAGATAAATGCGCGGATCGGTTACAAAGCCCGTGCCATAGATCAAACAGTCAATGGGGCGTTCTTTACCGTCATTGGTCACTATGCTATGTGCTTTTAATTCCCGAATGCCGTCTGTAACAAGTTCTACATTTTCTCGATTAAACGTCGGGAAGTATTTGTTCGATATTAGAATTCGCTTACACCCCATGACAAAATCGGGTGTAAGTTTTTTGGCAAGTTGTTTATCTTTTACCTGATAACGAATAAATGCTTCTGCCAGTTTTTGCCCGTATTTCATAATGGTGGGTTTAACAATCGGTACAACCCGCGATTCATTGCTCCAGTACAGTCGAGTACGATGCAGCTTGCGATACGCTTCAGAGTGTTTAAATAATGTTTGATCCAGCTTTGAATAATGTCGTTCATCGCGCGGAATTACCCATGCTGCGGTGCGCTGCATCACGTAAAGCTGTTTGACTTGAGGTGCAATTTCGGGGATATATTGAATTGCACTACCACCTGTGCCAATCGATGCAACATGTTTATTACTTAGATCGTAGCTGTGATCCCATTGAGATGAGTGAAACACTTTTCCTTTGAATGTTTCAATGCCTTGAATATGCGGGATTTGCGGAACATGCAAAGGCCCCGAAGCAAAAATTAAGAATTGTGCTTGAAGTGGTGCTTCGTCTTTAATGTCGATATGCCAATAACATCCATCTTCATCATATTTTGCGCAAATGACTTCATGTTCAAAACGACAAAATTCTTTGAATTGATAACGCGCTGCTAGATCTTGCATATATCCAAAAATTTCATCGGCTTGTGCATAGCGTTTAGACCAGTCAGTTTTGGGAGCGAATGAAAGGGAATACATATGCGACTGAACATCGCAGGCTGCCCCCGGATACTGATTGTCTCGCCATGTTCCACCTAAATCTGCTGCTTTTTCTAACACGACAAAATCACGAATATTGTTTTGGAGTAGTCGAATGGCCATGGCTAAACCACCAAAACCTGCTCCAATAATGGCAATCTTTATTGTTTGAATCTTTTGATAGGATGCATGCTGCATGATTTATTCCTTGGTTAAACCTTAAGCATGAGATTAAAGACTGCTATCTGTAAATTCCATGATTGCACTGCCATTAAAATTGATAGATTCGGCAATTAAAATTAATTGGTATTTATAGTAAAACATTTTGGTAGTTTTAATATAGTTGAAAGAATGCAGCGCTCCATCCTCGGACTTATGTATCTTATCCAAGGTATGCGGAATGCGGGTATCGACGTAGATACACGCTTGGCATCCATTGGAATTAAGCTCGATGCAATCGATCCGAACTCGATCATTCATGACTCACTTGAGTGGGACATCCAGTATGTGATTGGAAAAGATGTTGCGCCTGAAAACGGACTGTTTATTGGGCAGCATTATGCATTGGCAGGTTATGGCCCTCTATTGATGCTGCTTGTTACGAGTGACAGTATCCGCACAGCGATTTGTAAAGGCATTGAATATCAAAAACTGACTCATCTTTCAGGTGAGCTAGACCTAATCACGACCGCAGCAAAAACTTCTTTGGTATACCGACCATCAGATTTAAACTCTTCAATAGGTTTGCTCAGAGCACAGTGTGAAGTCTCAGGCACTTATAAATTTATTCAAGATATTTATAAAATGATGGGACTCATGGCGCCAGAGATTCGGGTTGAATTGCCATTTTCAGCACCTCAGGACCCTCAAATACTGCATCAATATTACGATTATTATGGTCTTAATCTGCATTTTGGCCATACGTGTGCGGCTTTTAGTCTTGATGCGGATGTGTTGGATGTAAAAATTCCATCTGCCGATGCAATTACGCATCGTGTATATGAGGTGAAATGTCAGACAGAAATTGAACGCTTAAATGCCGAGCAAAAAAAGCAACCACTGCTCGTGCAGCAAGTGCATGATTATCTGGAGTTACAACAAGGTGTTATTCCAACGATGGCAGAAACGGCTTTTGCGCTAAATATACCTGAGCGAACACTTCGACACCAATTACAGCAACACGACACCAGCTATAAAAAAATACGTGAACAGTTGATTAAGGATAAAGCACTCAAACTTATGGAATATAAAGAATACTCAATTGAAATGATTGCAGAATTGCTTGGTTACTCTGAACCTGCTGCATTTAATCATGCATTTAAGCGATGGTTTGGACAAAGCCCCCGGCGCTATGGTAAATAAGTTGTGTTGCATTATGCAGCTAAAGTTCTATATGTATTCAACCAACATCTAATATACTTTTCATCAGACCCAGATAGCACAGAACGATATGTCAAATAGTAGCGCTTCGCACAATACCGCTTTTACGCCCTTATCGCCAGCAGAACGCTATGCACAAGCGCTAGCGTCCGGACAATTCATGCCAGATGAAGCTCAAGCCCAAGCGGTCAGTGAGCTTGAGCGTGTTTGGCAAGAACTGTTAAATCGTTATAAGGCATCTAAAAAGGCTTTTCGCCGTTTTCGCCGTCAAACTTCACCAAAAGGTGTATATATGTGGGGCGGTGTTGGACGTGGCAAAACTTGGCTGATGGATCAATTTTTTGAGTCAATTCCATTTCGTCGTAAAACACGCATGCATTTTCATCATTTCATGCAGCATGTACATCGTGAGCTCAACAAGCTTTCGGGGCAGCGCAATCCTCTCGATCAAGTTGCAGACAAAATTTATAAAGATGCCGTGATTATCTGCTTTGATGAGTTTTTTGTATCGAATGTTACTGATGCCATGATCTTAAGTGACCTGTTTCAAAAGCTGTTTGCGCGTGGCGTGACTTTGGTGGCTACCTCGAATATTGCACCGGAAGGGTTATATAAAAATGGTATTCATCGTGATCGCTTTTTACCTACCATCGATTTATTGCAAAAAAACTGTACTATTTTAAATGTCGATGCAGGTGTGGATTATCGACTTCGCGTTCTCAAGCAGGCACAACTGTTTAAATATCCGTTAAGTGCCGATGCAAGTGAATGGATGACACAGCGTTTTGAGGCAATTACCCGTTCACAAACGGTTTCTCAAGAGCCGATTACCATTAATAATCGGATTGTCGAAACCTTAGGCCATACCGAAGATGTACTGTGGTGTGAATTTTCAGAATTGTGTGTTAAGCCACGTAGCCCAGCCGATTTTATTGAGATTGCCAATATCTACAATACAGTCTTGGTAAGCAATGTTCCGCATCTTAATGATTACCTCTCCGAAGGCACACGTCGTTTTATTTATCTGGTTGATGAATTTTACGATCGCGGCGTAAAGCTCCTACTTACTTCGCAAGATTCAATTATTGAGTTATACGAAGGCGAGAAACTGGCGTTTGAAATTGAGCGAACCCGTTCGCGTTTGCTTGAAATGCAGTCGGACGATTATTTACACGCAGCTCACCGACAAATTGATGACGCAAAAACATCATAGTTAAAGATAAGGCATTCATTTTGAATGCCTTATTATATTTAAATCCACATAAAAATTATTTTTCAAATCTGTTTAATAATCTAAAAATTTTGCTATAACTAATCATGTTGTTTTGGATATGTTGAATAAACCAGCCAATTTTGGCTATTTTTTAACATGGATCATACTTTATATACTTTAAACCAAGAATTCAGTTTCTGAGATTGCAAGACACAACGAAGTAAATTGGGTGCTTAATTTTACTGTGAAATGTTTGTTATTTCACAATGTGATTCTGCTATTCAGGATGGTATAAATGGTTATACTAGAATCTCTTGTATAAAAAGTAGCAATATCAGGAAAGACGATGACGGCACGTATTCAAAAAGGCAAGCTCGCGATTGCGAAAGAACTTTACGATTTTATAGAAAATGAAGCGTTAACTGCTTCGGGGTTAGACAGTGAAACCTACTGGAAAAACTTTGAGCAGGTCGTTGTCGATCTGAGCCCAAAAAATAAGGCACTTTTGGCGAAGCGAGATGATTTACAAGCTCAAATTGATGAATGGCATCGCAATAACACATTTGAACTAGGTGCTTATAAAGCCTTTCTCAAAGAAATTGGTTACTTATTACCTGAAGTCGAAGATTTTCAAATTACCACAGAGAATGTGGATGAAGAAATTGCACTGCTGGCTGGACCACAATTGGTGGTTCCTGTACGTAATGCACGCTATTCACTGAATGCTGCCAACGCGCGTTGGGGATCACTCTATGATGCGCTATATGGCTTTGATGTGATCTCTGAAGAAGGAGGAGCTGAGAAAGGTAAGGGATACAATCCTGCGCGCGGTGCAAAAGTGATTGCATTTGCAAAAAACTTTCTAGACGAAACATTCCCATTGGCACAAGGCTCTCATTCAGATGCAGTGAAATATAGCGTTGAGCACAATGCACTGGTGATTCAATTAAAATCTGGTGAAAGCACCACCTTGAAACATGAAGCCTTATTTGTTGGTTTTAATGGCGATGAACAAGCACCAACTGAAATCGTGCTTAAAAATAATGGTTTACATGTCATTATCGAAATTGATGCGACCAGTCCAATTGGTCAAACAGATGCAGCAGGGGTGAAAGACCTTGTGCTTGAAGCTGCGATCACGACCATTCAGGATTTAGAAGATTCAGTCGCTGCGGTAGATGCAGAGGAAAAAGTCGAAGGTTATCGTAACTGGCTAGGGCTCATGCAAGGCACATTGCAAGAGTCAATTGAAAAAAATGGCAAAACTATCACACGTAAACTCAGTGAAGATCGTACATGTAAAAACTTGATTGGTGGAACCACAACTTTACATGGCCGTTCGTTGATGCTGCTACGTAATGTGGGTCACCTGATGACTAACCCTGCAATTTTGGTTGATGGTGAAGAAATTTACGAAGGTATTATGGATGCCTTGATTACGCCACTGCTTTCCGTGGTGGATATTAAAGGTCAAAATACCATTAAGAACTCGCGCAAAGGGTCGATGTATATTGTTAAACCAAAAATGCATGGCCCAGAGGAGGTTGCATTTACGGTTGAGCTGTTTGAGCGCGTTGAAAAGGCGCTTGGCTTACCTGAAAAATCGCTCAAAGTCGGTATTATGGATGAAGAGCGTCGTACTTCGGTCAACCTGAAAAACTGTATTGCCCAGGCCAAAGATCGTACCATCTTTATTAATACAGGCTTCATGGACCGTACTGGTGATGAGATTCATACTTTCATGGAAGCCGGTCCTTTTGTTCGTAAGGGTGAGATCAAAGGACAAAAATGGTTCCCAGCTTATGAAAACCGCAATGTTATGATTGGTTTGCAAGCAGGTTTACGTGGAAAAGCACAAATTGGCAAGGGCATGTGGCCAAAACCAGACATGCTGCTAGACATGTATAACACCAAGATTGAACATCCTGAAGCAGGTGCATCATGTGCTTGGGTGCCTTCACCATCTGGTGCGGTGATCCATGCCATCCATTACCATCAGTGCAATGTCACAGAGCGTCAACAAGAGCTGTTAAGTACACAGCCGATTTCACTTGATGACTTGCTGACACCACCATTAGCTACAGAAACCAACTGGTCTGCCGATGAAATTACCAAAGAGCTAGAAAATAACTGCCAAGGTATTCTTGGTTATGTTGTACGCTGGGTTGATTTAGGTGTGGGTTGTTCGAAAGTGCCAGACATTAATAACGTTGGTCTAATGGAAGATCGCGCGACTTTACGTATTTCCTCACAGCACGTTGCAAACTGGCTGCGTCACGGTATCGTGACAAAAGCACAGGTTGAAGAGGTGCTTAAGCGTATGGCAAAAGTAGTGGATGAACAAAATGCCAATGATCCAGAGTACACGCCGATGTCGCCTGGATTTGAAGGAATTGCATTCCAAGCTGCTTCAGATTTGATTTTTAAAGGTGGTGAACAACCTTCAGGTTATACCGAACCTCTACTACATGCTGCACGTTTAAAACTTAAAGGTTACACAGGTGATTAAGTAAACAGTGTGTCGCGAAAAGCCGCAACATATGTTGCGGCTTTTTTATCGATTTATGTGTAATCAATTGACCCTCAATCCGTCTCGGTTTTACACTAAGACACCAATCAAAATAGGTCATCAGACAACATTAATGTGTGCCAATTTTAAACCGTTGACATTGGAGCAATTGAAACAACAGCAGTTGCCCATGATTGATTTTGAATATGTGGATGAGGTTTATCCGGGCTATAGCTTGCCATTAATGTTTAAAAAAGACAGTGAATATCAATGGCGCGAGGTCATGTTTGGTCTGGTACCTAAATGGGCAACAGATCTTACGATCGCCAAGAAAACTTATAATGCCAGAAGTGAAACGCTACTACAGAAAGCAAGTTTTTTTGAGCCAACCACCAAATGTCAATTTGGCGTGATTCCGGTCACTGAGTTTTATGAAGCCAAATATATTCAAGGCAAACCACAGCGTTGGTGTGTAAGGCGTAAGGATAAAAAAGCGTTTTTTATTGCGGCACTTTATGAGATTTGCAAGATTGATGACCAAGTGATTCGTTCAGCGACCATGATTACCATGGATGCGATTGATCATCCTATGATGAGAGAGTTCCATGAGCCAGGCGATGTAAAGCGCTCTGTAGTGGTGATTCCCGAAGAGCGCCTGGATCAGTGGCTTAGTTTGACCATTCCAGATATTGAATCTTTTATTGAAGGTTTTCCAGTTGAAGAGTTTGAATGTGCCTATGTTCCTAAGCTCAATCGCACTAAGCAAACCAATCAACTGAATTTTTTTGATTAATTGGAAAGGTTTCTAAACAGGATTTTTAGGCCATCGATCATCTTTTCAATTTGCAAAGGCGTTAGACCTTCGAAAGACTGCTCCAGTACAGCGCCAGTCAAATCATTAATCTTGTGTATCATTTGCATACCATGATCGGTAAGCACTACACGTGTAATTCGAGCATCACCATCGCAAGAGTAGGTATTTACATAGCCTTCATCTTTAAGTCGATAGACAATTTTGGTGGTCGTCGACATTTTTGAGATCACCATTTCAGACAGCTCTGAAACACTGGCATTAGGTCTTGAATAAAGTGCCAGCAAGATGCGGCGTCGTGAATTATCGAGACCGTATTTTTTTAGTACATTATCGATATTAATGACATATTGGGCATGAACTTGACTGATCCAGTAATAAGGAAAGTTATTTACGTCGAAGGACTTCTCTGATGGCAAGAAGCGATCATATTTTTTAGTCATACCTGCATCCTCAACAGTTTTAATTTTCATCCCTTAATGTAATCTTATTTTAAATATTGAATTATAAGCAACGTATTTTTTTCAATTTGCGCTTAAAATGTATAACCTAACTGGTCATTCTTTAAAGAAATTATTTAAGCTTGCCTTAAATAAAAATTATAAAAGTAGAGTAATTTTCTTGCTATAAAAATTACACAAAATATATAGATAAATTAAATAATAATTTAACTCACGATAAAATTCCCACAATTTTTTTCATTAAAATTCCCTTATTTATCATATTGATATATTGTTTATTATTTAATCATTATCGAATTTTATAATTTATGAATTCTACTTTTTATTTGATGCTTAAAACATTATTTTGTAACTTTGAGAGATTGATCATATTTTTTGATATTTTAACAACTTCATATGTCAAGTAATTGATTAGAAAAACTGATCAATAAGCTGACTTAAAATCATCTTGAGTGTATTTACATGAATAAAATTTGTGAAATAAATGGTGATTTAAAGGCTTGATCGACTCAATAACGATTGTTTTGTCAGTTTTACAAAGGAATACGATAAGTTATTTTTAATTAAAAAATTGAACGTAAAAAAATATTTAAAAATCACAAAAAAATTAAAAAAACCTTAAAAAATTATGCATAATGATTTTAAGTTTTTCAAAAGTAGAGGTTATCCATATGGATCCGTCGCCGTGTAGGTTATTGTGTTACTCATCCTTAAATAAGAAGATGGAGATCTAAAGATGGAGTTTCTTTTAGATCCAGGAATATGGGTGGGGCTGCTTACTTTAATTGTATTGGAAATTGTTTTAGGGATTGATAATCTCGTTTTTATTGCCATTTTGGCCGACAAATTACCTCCTGAACAACGTGATAAAGCACGCGTGATTGGCCTTTCATTGGCTTTGGTCATGCGCTTGGCATTATTGTCTGTCATTTCATGGCTTGTCACTTTAACCAAACCTTTGGTTTTTATCTTCGATTACAGTTTTTCTGGTCGCGACTTAATTCTTCTTTTTGGTGGATTATTTTTGGTGTACAAGGCTGTTACAGAACTGCATGAAAAAATGGAAGGCAAGCCTGAAATCAAAACAAATTCTTCAGTGGCCTATGCCAGTTTCTGGGCAGTGGTAACGCAGATTATTGTACTTGATGCAGTCTTCTCTTTAGATTCTGTCATTACCGCGATCGGTATGGTCGATAACATTTATGTCATGATGACAGCCGTTGTTGTTGCTGTCATTGTCATGCTCATCGCATCTAAACCATTGACTAACTTTGTTAACCGACATCCAACTGTAGTAATCTTGTGCTTAAGCTTCTTGTTGCTGATCGGCATTAGCTTGATTGCAGAAGGTTTTGGTTTCCATATTCCAAAAGGATATATCTATTCGGGTATTGGCGTTGCAATTTTGATTGAAGCCTTTAATCAGTTTTCGCAGCGTAATGTGGAAAAACATCAAGCCAAAATTCCATTGCGTCATCGGACTGCAAATGCAATTTTTAAACTGATGGGTGAAAAAGACGAAATCAGTACGCCAATTGATAAAAAAGATACGGATGGCCTTTTTGTGAGTGAAGAGCGCTATATGATTGGAGGTGTATTGACACTTGCAGAACGCTCGGTGGCCTCGATCATGACGCCTCGCACGCAAATTTCATGGATCAACATCGATGAAGATCATGACATTATTCGCGAACAAATTCTCTCAGTGCCACATAGTCTGTTTCCGGTATGTCGAGGAAGTCTGGATAAAGTCATGACAATTGCACGTGCTAAGGATTTGATTGATGCCTTAGATGATCCAGATGAACTTTCGAATGTACTCAAACGTCAGCGACCTATTTTCATTTTTGAAAAAATGAAAGTGATTGATGCAATTAATACACTCAGAACGTCAAAAGGTTCATTGGTCTTGGTCAGTGATGAATTTGGTGTGGTACAAGGTTTGATTTCACCGCTAGACGTATTTGAAGCGATTGCGGGTGAGTTTCCAGATGCCGACGAACAACTGGATTTGATTAAGGTCGATGAGCGTACGTGGCATGCCAATGGTTTATTAGATCTTTACCAGCTTGAATTGGAACTGGGCATGATTGAGCTGATGCCAGATCATGCTGACTATATCAGTGTGGCAGGTTTAATCTTAGACAAGACCCAAACAGAAGTGCAGGTGGGTACCTCGATTGTGTACGAAACAATTTACTTCGAAGTGATTGAAATGGACGGCAATCGAATCAAATTAGTGAAAATTATATATCCAACTGATTAATTTGAAATGTAAAAAAAAGCTCTCATGAATGAGAGCTTTTTTTATATAAGGAATTAACGCGAAGGCAAAACGGTTTTGAGCGTTTCGTGCATTTCAAGTAACACTTGTTCAGTGGTGTCCCAATCGATACAGCCGTCTGTAACAGATTTGCCGTACTCTAAATCACAAAGATTTTCAGGGATATCCTGACGTCCACCTTTTAAGTGACTTTCAACCATCAGGCCAACAATCGATTTGTTGCCTTCTAAAATCTGTTCGGTCACATTTTTTAGAACCAGAGGCTGTAAGTACGGATCTTTGTTTGAGTTCGCATGGCTGGCATCGATCATGATTTTATTGCTAACCTTCGCTTTAGCCAAGGCGTTTTCTGCTTCAGCGACTGAGCCAGCATCATAGTTTGGTTTACCATTACCACCACGCAGTACCACATGTGCATATGGGTTTCCGCTGGTATGAATGACCGAAACCTGACCATTTTCATTGAGGCCCAAAAAGCTGTGGCCGTGTTTAACCGATTGCATCGCGTTGGTCGCAACCGTCAAACCGCCGTCGGTACCATTTTTAAAGCCTACAGGCGATGAAAGACCTGACGACATTTCACGGTGGGTTTGGCTTTCAGTTGTCCGCGCACCGATCGCTGACCATGAAATTAAATCTTGATAATACTGAGGTGAGTTTGGATCGAGAGCTTCAGTTGCGCAAGGTAAGCCTTTTTCATTCAACTCAAGTAAAAGTTTGCGTCCGATACGTAACCCTTTTTCAATGTTGAAAGAATCGTCCATATCTGGATCGTTAATTAAACCTTTCCAACCCACTGTGGTACGTGGTTTTTCAAAATAAACGCGCATGACGATGTAAAGCGTATCTTTTACTTTTTCGCTGAGAACTTTCAAACGATCTGCATATTCATGAGCAGCTTTTGGATCATGAATAGAACATGGGCCAATCACAACAAAGACACGTTTGTCCGAACCATCAAGAATATTACGAATGGTTTCACGACCATGTAATACGGTTTGATAGGCACTTTCTGTCAATGGCAACTCTGCTTTTAGCTCGGCAGGGGTTACAAGAGGTTGAATGCTTTTGATGTTAACATCATCGATATCTGGCTGTGAAACTGGATTGGACTGTAAAGTATTCATTGCTGTCACTGACTGGATCTTACTGGTTTTCTGTTTACTGAATATACCATGAAACGAGAATGATAAAGCTATAGTTGGCACGGATTAATCGTTTAAAAAAATCGATTAACCCGTTCTATCCTTTAAACTTTAGTGGTTTTTTCAGGTGTGTGCTGTTCTACAACAGCAGGTTTTTGTACTGGTTTTGCCTTCACTGGATTGATCATAAAATTGACACCCAGAGCAAACAAGGTGATACCCAAAATTTTACGAATCAGTTTTTCTGGCATTTTTGAGCTGATTAAAGTACCAATAATGATGGCAGGAATAGACCCAACCAATAACCACATCAGGAGTACGAAATCGACATTACCTGCACTCATATGGCTTAAACCTGCGACCGAGGTGAGCAAGACGGCATGTACCACATCAGAACCAATAATACGAATCATGGGTAAATTTGGAAACATGATAATCAAGGCCATGATTCCAAAGGCACCAGCACCTACCGAAGATAAGGTCACAAACACACCCAGCACGATACCCATGATCACCACATAAATGCGTTTATTGGTGGTGAGGTTTTCAGCATTGATTTGAGTAGTATCTGGCTTACGAAAGCGCATGAAAAACTTTTCAATGCGTGAGCGGAAAATAATAGAAATACCAGTAAGCGTGAGCATAAAGCCCAATACCATAGTTAAGACCGCTTTATAATGTGTAGATTGACTTAAATAATGCTCAAGTACCCAAGAGGTCGCAAAAGACGCGGGAATACTTCCCACCGCTAACCAAAGCACGATTGGCCATACAATATTGAGCTTTTTAGCATGGACCATTGATCCACAAAATTTTGAAATAGCGGCATAGAGCAAATCTGTACCAATCGCGATATGCGGTTCAATTCTAAACAAACTAATTAGAATAGGTGTCATCAGTGAGCCGCCACCAACACCTGTAATACCGACGCAAAACCCTACCAACACACCAGCCAAAATAAACTCAAAAGGACCAAACATTTCACTAATCAGCCAAATACACAAAACATGCATATCTTATGACTTTTTGAGATAAATGGTTGTGATGAAAAATGATTTGCTTATGCAAAAAAACGCTAAAGCAATTATTTAGCTTTTGCTTTGAGATCGTTTACTGTACAAATCAATAAAAAAATCAGCGGCGTTGCAAAAATAAACCAGCTCACAATTCCAATGCTGTTGCCGTAAATATAAGTAAGTGATCCGCACGCAGTAAGAAAACATAACCAAGCGATACATCTGGTGATGGATGCCGATCGGGTGAGTAGATGAAATCTTGATTTTTTGGTTTTTTCTATCTGTTTTGTACTCACAGCGTAAAGCAAGAACATACCGAGTAAAATCAATAAAAAGGCAATGAGATCAATCATGAGGCATTGACCTCAGTGTTTTTAGTGTTTTTTGCAGAATGAATTTTTTTACTTAATTTCTTGTGTGCATGCGTTTGAATGGGGTGAATATTTTTTAAAATAAACAAAGCCAGTCCGGCAAATATAATCAGCATAAGATCAATACGTAAAAAAATCCAATAGCTTGAGATATGATGAACATAGTCGTGCTGAAAGAGATACATCAAATTAAAACATGCGAGAGAGATCGAACAAAAAATAAAAACGCTCAGTTGTGATTTCCACAATAATTGTCTTGGCGTAACAAGCGCCAGCAAAAAACTACTGAGCCAGACAGTAAAGAAACTGATAATTTCATAGTTTGCTGTAGAAGCCTGTACATCGATTAAACGGTTTGCAAATAAATAACTCAGCATAGCAATCGGTAAGCCCACAAATGACGCCACATTGAGCCGATCTACCAAATAATGCCCGAAATGAAAATGCTGCTGTTTATTTTGTAATTGACGTTTTAAGCTCCATAGTAATAATCCTGAGGCAATCATAAAACACCCCAAAATACCCGAGAAAAAGAAGGCAAGGCGGAGCAGGGGTTGTGCAAAAGTTGCCATATGTAAGCCATATACGCCAAAACTCAATGTTGCAATAGCACTGTCATTTCGAGTGTTGGCTATCACTTCACCAGTTTGAGCATTTAAGGTCAGTGTCGGACGATTTTGGGTAATCGTCTCATCTTTGCTTTGCGTGAACGTAATTTGACTGTGTGTAGTGTTCGGGTTTTGCGCGCTTACAGAATCGAATGTTGTATCGCCCCATTCTTTATGCACTGTAGCAAGCAGTGTGTTGATTGGTAAATCTTGGCGTGTACTCGATACAACAGTTTGCTCGGTAGCTTTAGCACGAATTTCTTTAAAATACTGAAAGGGGTCGTCAGGATAGAGTTTTTGCATCCCCCAGGGCAGGTAAATATAAAAGAAAATGGCCAGTCCGGTAAATGTAATGGTCAGAAAAAACGGTAAAGCCAGTACAGAAGAAACATTGTGAAAATCAAGCCAAGAGCGCTGCGATTTAAATGTTCTTAAAGTAAAAAAGTCGGTGAAGATTTTTTTATGCGTGATAATGCCCGAAACCAAAGCAATCAACATGATAAAGGCAGCAATACACACAATGATGCGACCGATCAGATAGGGTACGCCAAAAAGCTGGAAATGAAATTCATAAAAGAAATCGCCGCCTTTAGTCGCAGATAATTGCAGCTCCTGACCTGTGGCTGGATTTAAAGTTTTGCGTTCAAATCCACCATCTGCTTTTTGCCAATACACATTATTCACAGGTGACTTTTCAGATGCTACACCGATATACCATGATTTAGCATCATATGCATGCACATCTAGATATTGATAGGCTGTTTTGAGGGCTGTTTCTTGAGCGACATCGTACTGGGTTAATTCGGGTTGCATCCACATGGTGATTTCGTGACGGTAATACGACATCGAACCCATCAAAAAGATCGCAAAGAGTAGCCAACCGAGTAAAAGACCTGTCCAAGAATGTAACCATGCCATGGATTGACGAATATTTTTTTGCATGGCTCAAGCTACTCCTACAATGAGCAGGCAGAAAAATAAGCAAACTAAGCCACTAAATAGACTTAATTTGACAAGTGAATGAATACAAAAAGAGAAGATCACAAAAAATACATAAAATAATATTGAAAGAAAGCCTGCGAGATAAATCGACTCTGCTTTGGGTTGTACTAAATTTAAAATAAAGGTGAGGGCAACTGAAAGCAGTGCTGTCGCAACAAAACCCACTATAAAAGCAAGGATAAATCGATAGATTACAGCCATGGTATATGTGTAATCGAGACGTGCAGTTTTTTTCATGGTAACCAATTTCCCAAAGCAGCAATTGGCTCTGCAGCATGCTGCTTCATAGCCATAAAGTCTTAGTATTTAAACTTTACACTGACGGTATAATTTGCAGGCTCGCCATAATAGGCCTGACCGTCTGGAAAGCTGTTTAAATATTTTTTGTTGGTCACATTCTTACCATTGGCTTGTATGCTCAAATGTTCATTCACATCGTAACTTGCCATCAGGTCGATCAATGTATAGGCATCTTGTTTAATCAGGTAAGAGGTGCCTAAACCTACATCGGATTGTTTTGTGGCATCTTGCCAACGCAAACCTGCACCGAGCTTGAGTTTTGGCAATGCAGGCACTGTATAGGTCGCCAAAAGGTTGATGGTTTGATTTGGATTATAGGTACGTGCTTGTCCACCATTGACTTTATCTTTCAGACTAAATTGTGTGTAGCCAAATGCTATATTGGTGTGATCAGTGATTTGGCCTGCTAGGGTGACTTCAACACCTTGAGATTCCAGATCACTTGTTAGCGTTTTCCTATTCAGTGGATTTCCGTCTGAAGATTTCAGTGGATAATTATTCTGCTCGGTTTTAAATACGGCTAAACTTCCAACCAATGCATTATCTAACCATGTACTTTTCACGCCCAGCTCGTAACTTTTACCATCGATTGGCTTAAGTGCTTGATTGGTTGCCTGATCAATCCCTGTTTGCGGTCTGAAAATTGAAGTATAGCTGGCATAGCCCATGTATTCAGGCGTAAAGCTATAAGTAATGCCTGCGTAAGGTGACACCTTATCGTCTTTAAACGACATATCTGAACCGTAACTTATTCCCTTACTCTCAGCCTTAATGTAATTACCACCTAAAATGAATTTGAGCTTTTCAGATAAATGCAGTCGCGTCGCTGCATAGATTGAATCGACGTTTTGCTCATAATTAGCAGATTCGGCAAAATCTGACCATGTGACCGATTCAGGCGTCCAACTGGCCCAATTGGTGGTAAGTTGTCTTAAATAACCTTTTGAGTAGTCATTGTTCACATTGCTGTCATTAATAAAGCCAGTCGATTGCTGATCTTTTTGTTTGCTGTTGACATGACTATAGCCAACGCTAGCTTCGTGGTTTTTGCCCCAGAGCGTATATTCGCCACTCAAGTCAAAGTTATATTGATTACGACGATTTACTTCCTTATAACCTCCTGCGTAAAGTGAGACATTTGAGCCATCAGCATTCGGATAGCCGTAGTAATACAGTAGTCGACTGTCTTTTTTATTTTTTTCATAATTATAGGTCAGCTTGGCAGTCCATGTATCGCCAAGTTTTTGTTTGAGTTCAGCAAACGCGTTTTGGATTTTACCGTCCCAGTATGCCCAATTTGGTGCAGGATTATAACTACGGCTGTAACTGATTTGTTGACCTTGACCATCTAAGAGTGGTAAAGCTCCCCAATTATTGGCATTTGGTAAATGATTTTGCTCGCTATAACCCACTGTAAATGTGGTGCTTTCTGTCAAATCAGCATCTAAAATTCCTGCAAAACCATTCTTCTCCAGTGAGTATTTATCGAGATAACTGTCACCGGTTTGCTCGTAACCCATGACTCGACCACGGACACTTCCATCTGAAGTCAGTGATCCAGACATATCGGCTTCGTAACGCTGGGTATTCCAAGAACCATAGCTTATGCCTGCACTCGCCTGAAAATCTTTAGTTGGACGCTTGCGAATATTATTGATGGTTGCACCAGGGTCTCCAAAAGCACTATTGAGCGCATCTGCACCTTTTACGACTTCCACACGATCATAAAAATAAGTATCTGGGTTGGTATTGTTGTAATTGTAATTGGTTAATGGAAAGCCAACGCCATCGGTAAGGATATTTGAAATTTCATAGCCACGTGATATATATGTCGTTCGTTCGGTTTCCTGATTCAGTACAGTTACGCCAGGCGTATGAGCCAAAACATCTCGCGTCGAATTTAACTTAAAATCATCAATTTGCTGGCGTGTAACTACATTGATCGTTTGGGGTGTTTCCTGCGCATCGATGTTGAGTTTGGTTGCACTGCTGCTTTTTTTTATGATGTATGCTTTGGTCTGCTCAGAACTTTGCTCGGCATTTGATTCTGCTTGCAATTTGATGACTGGCAGTGTGGCATCTTCAGCATAACTCAATTGCACTTGAGAAATTGCCAGCGCAACGACAGAAAGTTTAAACAGGTGGGAGCGTGGAGCGTTCATATCCATATTTACGAATGAAAATAATTATCATTAATTTTATTGTTTGTTTGTGTAACTCACAATCACTTATTTATCGTTAATTTGGATTGTAAAATAATGAATCAACGTTATTTTGAATTCATGATTTAATTTTTTGCTACCCTCAAGGCACTCATGAATAGAAAAATTATTTTCCAAATTTGAGTATGTTACTATCAAAGCGTATTTGTGAATTCGTTAAAAGGTTCGTCATTTGTCTATCCAAAAATTAAAAATCGGAATTGTGGTTGGTGAGGTATCTGGCGATACGCTAGGCGTTGAGTTAATGCGCAGCTTTAAAGCACAAGGCATTGATGCAGAATTTGAAGGCATTGGTGGCCCACAAATGATCGCCGAAGGATTTAAAAGCTATTATCCGATGGAAACCTTATCGGTGATGGGTATCGTTGAAGTACTTAAAGACTTGAAAAAACTTTTTGCGGTCCGAGATGGCTTGGTTCAAAAGTGGACAGAGAACCCGGTAGATGTATTTGTAGGCATCGATGCACCAGATTTTAATTTACGTCTTTCTAAAACATTAAAAGAAAATAATCTTCCGATTAAAACCGTTCAATATGTGAGTCCGTCTGTTTGGGCCTGGCGGCAAGGTCGGGTACATGGCATTAAAAAAACGATTAATTTGGTGCTGTGCCTATTTCCATTCGAGAAAAATTTTTATACGCAGCATCAGGTAAATGCTGCTTTTGTGGGACATCCTCTGGCCAAGCAGTTACCATTAAAAAATCCTTTAGTTGAAGCAAAACAGGCCTTAAATCTTGATCCTGAAAAAACTTATATTGCACTTTTACCGGGAAGTCGTAAGGGCGAAGTCGAACGATTAATGCCGCTTTTAATGGGAGCAGCCGAGCGTCTTTCGAATCAACATCCTGAACTTGAATTTTTAATGCCCGCCATTAATGAGCAACGTAAAGCTCAGATCCAAGCCCATTTGCGAAGTAAGCCAAGTTCATGGGCGAAAAAAATCCATGTGCTCGAAAATCAGGACAAAGAATCTAAGATTGGTCGTCAGGTGATGAATGCCAGTGATGTTGTCGCCTTGGCATCAGGCACGGCAACCTTAGAGGCGATGCTGCTACACCGTCCAATGGTCACTTTTTATAAGTTAAATACCATCACTTATATCATTGCCAAACTTCTGGTCAAAATTCAGTATTATTCTTTACCCAACATTATAGCCGGCAAGAAAGTCATCGAAGAACTGATTCAGTCTGATGCGACTCCCGAGCGTTTAGCCAATGAAATAGAGAGGCTCATGCATACGGAAACGGCTCAACTGCAAGCCTTGCAGCACTTGAGTATGCATAAACAACTTATTTCGGGTGATACAGAAAACCCTGTAGATGCAATTTTGAAATTGATTCAGACCTAAAAAAAGGAGCGATTAGCTCCTTTAACTGAATTTAAGTACGAATAATCAGCTCATAACCTGAATATTTTCGAACATTGATCACGCCTTGTTCAAAAATCAGATATTGACCTTTAATCCCGTGTAAAACACCACGAATGGTAGGGGTTTTATCCAGATTCAATGATTTAATTTTTTCTGGATATTGCTCTACCGGATAAATAAATTCGCGTGGTTTTTCATTTTCAAGCAATTCAATCGTTTCATTAAATTCAAGGTTTTGTCCAAACTCATCCCGAATCGCCTGAATTTTAGGTGCAAATTCTTGCACAAGCTGATCGCGTTGCTCTATAAGGTCTAGCGGCTCTGCTTCACCTTTCAGTAGCTTACGCCAGTCAGTTTTATCTGCAACCTGAGAGCCAAATAAAGTTTCGATATGACCCGATAAACGACGCGAACCAACACGAAAAATAGGTAAGGCTTGTGTCGCACCTTGATCAAGCCATCGGGTTGGCATGTGGCTGATACGAGTGATTCCCACTTTTAATGCACTTGAATTCGCCAAGTAAACGATATGCGGCTGAAAGCACACATTGTGTGCAAACTCATTTTCACGGCAGGTACCCAAATGATAATGACAGGTTTCGGGCTTCATAATACATAGGTCACATTCTGCTTTGGTTTTAAAGCATTTAAAGCAGTGACCCTGTGCATATGATTTAGGTGTTTTAGCACCACAAGAAGTGCAATAAATATTACCTGTCCATTCAATTTCGACTTCTTGACCCGGTACAAATGGAAGATCAACTTCTGAACGATTTAAAACAAATTTGTATTCAACATTTGCCTTGCTTGTGTGCGGATCAGTTACACTACAGTCTTTGGCAGCTGCGTGCATTTTATGGCAAATGCCTTGTAGTTCCATGAATTTAAACTCTCATCAAGAAAGGTTGCAGTTATGGCTGAACAGAATGTCATCACTTCTATGCTAGACGATTTATCAAGTGAACAGCCCATACATACTGCACTTTGTATAGGTCAGAATATTGACCAAAATAGCGCAATTCAGTGGCATTATTTTAGCGTAAATGCGTTTTTAAGTCTTCCTTTTACGCAGCGTTATGATTTGGGTTTTGTTGTTTTTGATACCGCTGAAATGCAAAACATTTCAGAGACAGAAAAAGCGCAAGTACTGGTCCGTTTGCGTGATTTAATGGCCAAACGGATTGTGGTGGTCAGTAAAAGACAAGACGAGAAATTATTGCGTTCATTAGGATTTACCCAGTTAATTGATAAAACCATTCACGATGCAGATTTTGCGTTATGGCAATTTAACATTTTGACCTATAAACATGTACCAGATTGGTTTAACTCCAAATTTTGGGCCAACCCTGAAAACTGGGATAAATTTCGTTGGTAATACACCATTGTTAAGTAAAAAATACAAATTGTATTTTGAATCCGCTCTCTGCTTTTTCTATGCTGTTTAAGACGATAGAAGAAATGATGGCAGGATTCGAACAATGACGGATTTAAAAAATATTGTTGAAACGCTCGCAGAGCAGGCGCTTGGCAATAATTCCCAATCTTCGCAAAATAGTGGATTGGGTGGGATTTTAGGTAGTGTACTTGGGCAACTCAGTGGCCAAACGCAGCAGCAACAAGCGAATCCGCAGCAAAATACCAATACCGGATTAGGCGGGATTTTAAGCTCAGTGCTCAATCAGTTTGGAAACAGCTCAAATACATCGGCAACGGGAGCAGGCAAAAGTACAGCGCAAACGTTACTGATTGCAGTTGTACCACTTATTTTGGCATGGATTCAAAAGCAAGGTGGTTTGCAAGGCGCGCTCGATAAGCTTAAAAATGCAGGTCTGGGTACTCAGGTGCAAAGCTGGGTGGATCCTCAGCAAACCAATAACCACGATGTGGCTAAGGAGCAGGTTGAGCAGCTTTTTGATGATCAAGAGGTCGAGCAGGTGGCACAGCAAACTCAAGCACCTAAGCAGGATGTATATAGTGCTATTTCGTCAGTTTTGCCGCAAATTATCAACTCGTTAACGCCTCAAGGCGATAAGACCAACTCACAAGAAGCCAATCAAGATATTCAAAATGTGCTTAATTTGGTTTCGGGTTTCTTAAAAAAATAAAAGGGCATTAGCCCTTTTATTTTATGTAAGCTGTAAGGCTTAGAAATTGTATTCCATACCTAAACCAATCACGGTACGCTTATCATCGCTAGCTAACCAGTCACGTTTTTGCTGAGCCAACACGCCGTACAAGCGGGCTTGCTTATTGAGGTTGTAATCTACCCCAAGGCCATATTGTGAAATCTTGCGATCTGAACGCGTATCTACAGACGTATCTGAGGCAATATATTCAGCTTTGAGTTTCCATGGTGTTGATGGGAACGCATACGCTGCAGTAATACTATAAGCATCTTCTTCAAGGCCACGGTATGAGGTCACAACAGAGCTTGCAGTGGTCGATACAGTATCGTCAGTTGGTTTGGCATTTTGCCATAACGCACCTACCACAAAACCATCTAGACCATAAGTTGCAAAATCAACCGAACCGGTCAGACGGATTGCATCTGAGTAAATGCCAGAAAGGTTGTAGGCATTGTATTTACCAGCCACACCAAAGTTACCTGCAATAGCAGCAGCCAAACCATAATTTTTGTTTTCGTAGCTGAGTGAGGTTGAAATACTGTCACCAAAGCCATTACGTTTGCCTTCTTGGCCCAAAGCAGTGTTGTCACCAGTATTTTGTTCGCCTTGCTGCGCCATGATATTGAACTGCAAACCCGGAATGATCAGATTTTTATCAGTTTCAAAGCCAATCACGTTGTTCAGACGCTCTTCACCATGTAGTACAGAGGTCATATCCAAAATGGTGTGATCGTTAAAGATGTCTTGGTTGTTACCCGCCGCAGTTTTAAAGTAAGAATCGTATTTACCTGCTTTAAGGCTGCCGATATCCTTGAATTTTAAGCCCAAGTAACGGTTACGCGCATTCAAGTCACCGTCAGAGCCAGAACCATCAGTCGAAATTGCCCATTCTGCCAAATATAGTACAGAAAGTTTATCGGTTAATTTTTCTTCGCCTTTAATCCCGATACGTGAAGCATTTGAGTTAAGCGCTGTCACGTTGTTGCCTGCAAAGTCGAAATTATCAGCCTGATCCAAAGTCACGTTCAACTTACCATATAGTGTAGGTGCAGCTTGAACAGTACTAAACCCCAACGTTGAAACAGCAGCAACAAGAAGCAATTTTTTCATTAAATATCTCCACGATTTTTTGTAACTGGCAGAAGATCCAATTCACTTTTATAAGTTTGCTTCTGTACAAAAAGTTACATAAGCTCACCAACTTGCTAAGCAGTATCTGCAAACTTTGTTACAAAGGGGTGAAGACTAAGTGACAATTTAATGACGAGTTATGGAAAACTTATCTTTATTCTATATGCTTAAATTGACCAATAAAAAAGGAGCCGAAGCTCCTTTTAATTTCTATAACGACTAGAGTGCAGCTTTAATTTTTTCTGCAAACCCAGCAATTTTCTCTTGATCACCCATTTGGGCTGCATGGCGGCCGAGTTCATGAATTGAACTTGGAATCAGATGAAAGTGTACGTGTGGAACCGTTTGACCTGCCGCCGCACCAGATAATTGCATTAATACAATGCCTTTGGCATCAAGTGCTTTCTCAATTGCCTGCGCAACTTTTTGCACAATTTGAATGGTGTAGGCTGCTGCATCAGCTGGTAAATCCAGCAGAGTTTCAGCAGGAGTTTTTGGTATCACAAGTGTATGACCATCGGCCTGAGGCATGATATCCATAAATGCAAGCACGTGATCATCTTCATACACTTTTATAGCCGGAAGTTCACCACGTAAAATACGCGCAAAAATGTTTTGGTCATCGTAAGCCATGTTTATTCCTTATCAACATCAACAGCAGGGATTATTTACAGTTCAATTCTTTCTGACGATCTTTGATCTGGTCAAGTCGTTGCTGCTCTTTGTCTGAAAACTTTGGCTTGGTGGTAAAGCAGTTATCATTACCATATTTGGCTTTCGCTTCCGGATCTTTAAAGCAGAAGCCTTTTGCTGCATAAATGAGGTTGTAATCATCTTGCAGTTTTTTACACTCTTGTTCAGGTGTTGCAGCGAACACTGAGGCACCACTTAAGGTAATGAGTCCAGTAAAAAATGCAACAGCAAGCTTATTCATGCGCTTTTCCTCTTGTATCGTCGACTTAATTGTAACGACCTATTTCCCAATATAAGGGGTTTCAAAAATAATTCAATGCTGAATAATTACTCAAGTGTAATTTCGCTTCATATTTCATCCATATCTTGTAAAAAAGCGCCGATACTTCCTGTAATACTTCATGAAGCGATAAAAATAGCTTAGTTTTTATGGTTTTAAACGAGTGGTTCAGTTTTTATTGTTATCAAAAGTGCATCTGGGTGATACCCTCAATTTCAGTTTAGTGCGTGATTTG
This sequence comes from uncultured Acinetobacter sp., assembly GCA_913777945.1. Lineage (GTDB taxonomy): Bacteria > Pseudomonadota > Gammaproteobacteria > Pseudomonadales > Moraxellaceae > Acinetobacter. The sequence goes on from CAJYTY010000008.1 coordinate 559,369, forward strand.
AGTACGGCAATTAAGATCACCCCAGTGTAATGCAATCAAATTCTCAAAAGAGCAAAGACATGAGTCATTATATTTCAAGTTTAAAAGCAAAATTTTTAAAGCAGCCGCATCCACATGAAAATGATGTATTGGCGTTATTTAAATCACTCCGCCACATACCGGGTGGTTTAACGGTTTTATCTAAAGTAGTGAGTCGGGTCGCACCTTATTTTAAAACAGTTGATCCTGTGATTGAGCATTTAGATACGCAAAGCTGTATCGCCCATATCAAGAAAAGAAGATCTTTAGAAAATCATATTGGTACAGTGCACGTGATTGCCATTTGTAATGGGCTTGAATTTGTAATGGGCGTATTGGCAGAAGCATCTGTTCCAAAACATTTACGTTGGTTACCCAAAGGAATGCAAGTCAGTTATTTGGCGAAGGCCGATTCAGATATCAAGCTGACCGCTTCGATTGCACAAGATTGGCATACGGGTGATTTTGAAATTAAGGTTCAGGCACACACAGCCGATGGCGTGTTGGTGGTCGATGGTGTCATTACCCTTTGGGTGACAGAAAAGAATAAAAAAGGTAAAAGAACACTAGATGATTCTCTTACCTAAAAATGACTTGTATGAATAGCTTATAGTAAAAGCATGCGACTTTTAAAATTTTGGCTATTCAAGTGTGATTTTGCTCCAAGATTCATAAAACTTTACAGCCGCAGAAAAATCACTATTTTCGTCGGCTGTTGCGCTTGCGGCTTGAATCAGGCTTTGCGTTAATCCTATCACTGGTGCAGGAAGTTTTGCAGATTGCAGTAAATCTAATGCAATTCCAGTGTCTTTTGCTAAGAGCGGAAGTGCAAATGTGACCGGAAAGCTTCGATTTAACACACGCTGAGGCAACACGGTTTCAGTCACGCCACTTTTTCCGCTTGAGGCATTGATGCAGTCTAGAGCTTCATTTAAATTAACGCCGTGGGCTTTAAGTGCAGTAAATCCTTCTGCCACTGACCACAGGTTAACAGCAAGCAACATGTTGTTGACGGCCTTCACGGCAAAGCCCGCACCAGATGTACCTACATGTTTGATCAATTTGCCAATCGCTTGCATCGCCGGATAGGCACGCTCAAAGGCAGCGGCATCACCACCGACCATCACGGTAAGTGTTGCATTTTCGGCGCCAATAGTCTGACCGCTCACTGGTGCATCGAGATAATCTACATTTTGGGCTTTAAGTGTTTCAGACAAGGTGCGCGCTGAGTCTGGCACGCCACTGGTACAATCTACCCAGATAGTGCCGGGTTTAAGTTGTAACGATTCAATCAGGTTTTCGACATCTGTACTGGTAGGTAAACATGAAAAAATAACATCGGCTTGTACAGCCTGTTCAAGTTCAACAGCCTGAGTACCATACTCATTGGCGTGTTGTTTGGCTTTTTCAAAGTTTCGATTCCATACATAGACCGTGTCAAAATGCTTCGGTAAATGCGACGCCATACGATATCCCATAGCGCCTAAACCGATAAATGCAACTGATTGAATCATAGATTTACTCTTTCTTTATTTGCGTTGAACGTTGTATTAACCAATCTTTAAACTGCGGCCAAAACTCTTCGGAACTGGCTTGGCTCGACATCAAACCCAGATGTCCACCCGGAATAAGAGTAAACGTGACATCTGTACTGTTTGTCAATTTAATTAATGGTTTTACCGCGTCTGCTGTGACGAGCTGATCGGAACGACCTGCACCCACCAAAAGCGCGCAATCAATATTCTTTAGATCGACTATGGTATTTTTAAGCTGAATTTTGCCATCTTTTAATGGATTTTGTAGCCAAACATTAAATAGCATGTCCTGATTGATTCCCCCCGGATAATCAATCATGTTATTTAAAAAGTGACTCAGTGTGGCATGCTCCTGAACCAGTTTTTTGCTTTCAAGATTTTTAAGTAACTGTACGTGACCATCAATCCAGCCTTTAGGATCTAAAATTTTAAATCCCAACGCATTTAACACGCCCGGCGTATGAATCAGTTTTTTGGGTAAACCTGCATAAATGCGACGCTCAAGAGACGGATTTTTTTGGATGGTGTTATGGACAAAACGATACAGCTTGCCAATTCTTCCCGAGGCATAACTATCGATAGGGCTTCCCAGTACAATCAGGTTTTTTACATGCTTCGCATGATGCAAGGCACTATAGAGCATGACAAAAATCCCAGCCATACTCCAGCCATGCAACGACACCTGATCACTTTTGGCATGTGTGCAAATCATCTTTAAATAACGCGGTAGGGCGTCATCGATAAACGATAAAAAATTCAGATGTCGATCACGATAGCTTAAACGGCCCCAGTCAATCAGGTAGATATCAAATCCGTTTTCTTGAAAGTAACGAATCAATGAGCGATACGGATAAAGATCGTAAATGGCCATGTTGATGGCAAGCGGTGCAACAAAAACCAGAGGTTCTTTATATCGTTTGGTGCTTGCTGCATAATAGCGGATGCGTGTTTGCCCAAACTCACCAATCACCTGATAAGGCGTAGTTTGAGAAATAACGAGAGATTCTTCCCTAAAGAGTCGAGCCGAAAGATGTTTAAGCTTGATCTGCTGGTTGTGAATAAGGGATTTGAGTGAATCCATTCTTTGCATTTTCCAAAATCCGAAAGGGTTTGGATGCAGTCTAAGCGATTAATTGATCTTTTACCTTGACCTTAAATACATGACACGCTCAAAATGTTGGCATTTTTATATGAGCGGTCTTAAGACTGAGAGCACAGCAATGCATAGCCATGACGATGAATTAGAATATCAAGTAGACACATTATCCATTCGAACCGGTCATAACCGCAGCTTTGAAGGTGAACATGCCGAGCCGATTTATTTGACGTCATCTTTTGTTTATAAAAATGCAGCTGAAGCGGCATCAAAATTTTCAGGTGAAGTGTCGGGCAATATTTATTCTCGTTTTACCAATCCAACGGTGGCCATGTTTGAAAAGCGTCTAGCGGCAATGGATGGTGCAGAACGTGCGATTGCGACTAGCTCGGGAATGGGCGCAATTTTGTCAGTTTGTATGGCATTTTTAAAAGCGGGCGATCATGTCATTTGTTCGCGTGCCGTTTTTGGTTCGATTGTGGCTTTGTTTGAAAAGTACATCGCAAAATTCGGTGTAGAGGTTACCTTTGTCGATTTAAACGACATGGATGCATGGAAAAATGCCTTGCGTCCTGAAACGAAAATCTTATTTGCAGAGTCGCCATCGAATCCGTTAGCTGAAGTTGCTGATATTCCCGCATTGTCAGAAATTGCTCATTCACAAAATGCCATGCTGGTGATCGATAACTGCTTTTGTACACCTGTATTGCAACAGCCCCTCAAATTAGGGGCAGATTTGGTGATCTACTCTGCAACCAAATACATCGATGGGCAAGGCCGTGCATTAGGTGGTGCAGTCACAGGTAGCCATAAGTTGCTTGAGGAAGTCTTTGGCGTGGTACGTACATTAGGGCCATCGATGAGTCCTTTTAACGCATGGATTTTCCTTAAAGGGCTTGAAACACTGAAACTCAGAATGAGAGTGCATTGTGAAAATGCACAAAAAATCGCGGAATGGCTCAACCAACATGAGAAAGTGGAAAAAGTCTATTATGCGGGTTTACCAGAGCATATTGGTCATGAACGTGCAGCCAAGCAGCAAAAAGGTTTTGGTGGCATTGTTTCTTTTGTGGTGAAAGGTGGCCGTGAAGGTGCGTGGAAAGTAATCGATACCACTCGATTTATTTCAATTACAGGTAACTTTGGTGATGCCAAATCGACGATTACGCATCCTGCAACCACAACCCATGGTAAATTATCGCCTGAAGCGAAACAGGCCGCCGGTATTCAAGAAGGTTTGATTCGTTTATCTGCGGGCTTGGAAGATGTATCTGATATCATCCGTGATATCGAACGCGGACTTGATCTGATCTAATTTATATAGAGTCAAACAAATTTACTGTTTTTGGAGGAATCCCGATGAACATTAATATGCTTATGCAGCAAGCACAGCGCATGCAAAAAGATATGGAAGCCAATACCAAAAAGGCCAAAGAAGAGCTTGCAAAAACCGAAGTACAGGCAGAAGCGGGTGGTGGTTTAGTTAAAGTGACCATGACAGGCCGTTTTGTTGTCAAACGTATCGAGATTAGTCCGGATCTGCTACAAGATGAACCTGACATGATTGAAGACTTAATCGCTGCTGCAGTAAACGACGCGGTACGTCAAGCTGAAGCAGTTGCAGAAGAAAAAATGAAAGGTGCAAATGCAGGCATGGGCTTACCGCCTGGCCTATCTGGTTTATTTTAAGGACCCATAAAGCGTGTTTAGCGATCGATTTGAACAACTTGTTCAAGCACTGCGAATTTTACCAAGTGTTGGGCCGAAATCGGCTCAGCGCATGGCTTTGCATCTGCTCATGAAAAATAGAGAAGGCGCGTTTGCGCTGTCTCATGCGCTACATGAAGCCTCAAGTCATATTCATGCCTGTCGTATTTGCAATTCACTGACTGAAAATGAGGTCTGTGATATTTGCTTATCTAATGAACGTGACGGGCAGGTACTCTGTGTGGTGGAATCACCCGCAGATGTCATGGCCATAGAGCAAAGCGGAAGCTTTCGCGGCAAATATCATGTATTGGGTGGGCATCTGTCGCCTCTAGATGGTATTGGGCCTGAAGAAATCGGTATTCCGCAACTGATTCACCGTTTGAGTCAGGGTGAAATTGAAGAAGTGATTCTAGCAACCAATGCAACGGTAGAAGGTCAGGCAACTGCGCACTATTTGCTCGAAGCCACCAAGCATTTACCGATCCATATGACACGCATTGCACAAGGTGTACCTCAAGGCGGTGAGCTTGAATATGTCGATAGCCATACCCTGAGTCAGGCTGTGCATAATCGAATGCAAATGAAATAGTCTTTTTGAATGATTTTTATCATTTGGTCTATTTGAACCTGCATATTTTAGAATGTGCAGGTCACTATAAAATGAAGAATGTGCTTATATAATAAGCGATTTTGTGGGTTTGTCTAAAAAATAAAATATTAGGAATAGTTTGTCTGGCAAAAGTTGCAATTGAAGTGGTATATATATGCCAGAATATTAAATGCACCTTGTGGCTAAATCGGGAAAAAATGTTTCAGTTTATCCAGCAGCAAGATCAACTTGCTGATGTTTTATCAATCATGAACCAATGTTCAGTGTATGGGCTGGATACAGAGTTCATCAAAGTGGATACGCTTTGGCCTAAATTAGGTGTTTTTCAAATCAATTTAAATGGTACTGTCTTTTTACTCGATGGGGCCACACTCGATTTAAGTGAATTTTGGAATAAGCTTTTTGCAGCAGAGCAAAACGTTTTTCACGCCTGCGGCGAAGATATCGATCTGATTTATCACTATGCGCAGCGTAAATATCTAGACAATGTATTTGATACCCAAGTGGGATTGTCTTTTTTAGGCCATGGTTTGCAAGTGAGCTATCAGGCCGCGCTCAAACTCATTTTAAATATTGATATCGAAAAAGATCAAACCCGATCTGACTGGCTCGCAAGACCACTTAGTGAAGAACAGCTCCAATACGCCGCCAATGACGTACTGTATATTTTACAATTGTCTGATGAAATCAAAGCGCAATTACAGGCCAAACAATTGTGCGATTTCGTGATCGAAGATTGCCGGCATCTGACCAAAGAAATTGGAACCGAAACACCCCAGCATTTACTATATACCGATGTTGCGAATTATCGCCATTCTCGGCGTCAACTGATGCAGTTACAGCAACTCACTGTGTGGCGCGAACAACTGATTAAGGCGATCAACCAGCCACGCAGTTTTATCTTAAAAAATGCGACCATGATTGATCTGGTCGAAAAAAATCCAAAAAATACCTTTCAGTTGTCGCAAGTTAAGGATATCCGTCCCAATATCGTGCGAGAGCATGGCAAAACTATTCTAGATTTACTTAAATTTTTACCTGAGCAGCACGAATGGCCACTACGTATGGCCAGACCAATCCGACATTCATCTCAAGAAATTACGAGTAAAATGAATCAATTGATTGACAATGTCGTGAATGAAACGCAGGTACCCAAAGAAGTCTTGCTGCGTAAGAAATGGTTAAATGCGTTGTATCAACATGTGGTGTTTCATCGCCACGAAGATGAATTACCCGAATACCTGCTTGGCTGGCGCTATCGCCTTTTGACCGAGCCTTTGATTGCGATTTTGCAACAAGATGAACAGTATCTATCGACGCAAATGAAGATAGAAATTTAAAATGTGGTACGACTGGTGCGTTGAAAAACATTCATGTATCTGTTGATTTTTTTAATGTATGCTTTTTTAGAGTTTTGAGAGTTGTGATTTATGCACTGTGATATTTACAGATCGAGTAAGAAAGATGAGATGTACGTTTATATAGCTCGTCCAGATTACCCAAATGATGATGTAGAAGGCAAAGATCCTTTAGAAATCTTACCTGAAACATTGCGTACGGCATTTGGTCGTCCGACATTTGTCATGCATCTTGAGCTTTCTCAAACGCGCAAACTTGCACGTGTCAATGTTTTGCATGTCCTTGATTCACTTGAAACAAAAGGCTTTTTTATCCAAATGCCGCCAGAAGGGTTTATCAACTTATCTGATGAGCCAGAGGGATTACGTGGTGCTTGAACAACTTGCAGGAATTTGGAGCGGCTTACTTTCAGTGCTGGATTCAGTTCCTGAAGACAGCATTGCCATAACCGCTTATGTGGGCGGAACCCTAATTGTTTTGTGGTGCTGGTACAGTATCGCAAAACGCTTACCGCGACTAATTGGTGGCGTAACGTGGATTGTACTGTTTGCCGTACTGGCCACGCCCACAATTTCTGAAGGAGTGAATGCCGGAATTGCACCTGCTATTTTTGGTGTGATTTTTGGTGTACTCACTAAAGAGCAACCGCTTATTTGGGCAAATTTGTCTTTAATTTTATTTGTAACAGGACTTGGGTTATTGATTGGCTATTTATGGTCAAACTATAGCGCGAACAAGGACACATCCTCTGTTTAATAAAAATAAAGGTAAAACATGACTGTCGACGCACAACAATTTACGGGTACAGATCAGTATATTGCAACTGAAGGTCTTAAACTGGCAGTAAAAGCAGCGCGCGCTTTGCAAAAGCCGCTGTTGATTAAGGGCGAACCGGGCACTGGTAAAACCTTGCTGGCAGAAGAAGTCGCGCAAAGTTTAGGCATGAAGCTCATTACGTGGCACATCAAATCTACCACGAAGGCACAGCAAGGCCTCTACGAGTATGATGCCGTTTCTCGCTTGCGTGACAGTCAGTTGGGCGATGATCGTGTTTATGATATAAAAAACTATATTAAACCGGGCAAATTATGGGAAGCTTTTCGTAGCGAGGAGCGATGTGTGTTGTTGATTGATGAAATTGACAAAGCCGACATCGAGTTTCCTAATGACCTACTACACGAACTGGATAAAATGTCTTTTTACGTGTACGAAACTGGTGAAACGATTAGTGCAATTCAACGTCCGATCGTGATTATTACCTCGAATAATGAAAAAGAACTACCCGATGCATTTTTGCGCCGCTGCTTCTTTCATTATATTGAATTTCCAGATGAAGCGACTATGCGCGAAATTATTGATGTGCATTTTCCGCAGATCTCAAATACCTTGGTCAATGAAGCACTTCAGATTTTCTTTAAACTCAGACAAGTGCCTAATTTAAAGAAGCCACCTTCTACCTCAGAACTGATCGACTGGCTCAGCTTGCTTATGGCCGATGATATGCCTGAAGATATCTTACGCAATCATGATCGTACCAAGGCCATACCTCCGTTATATGGCGCATTGATTAAAAATGAACAGGATGTACAGTTACTCGAACGACTAGCATTTATGACACGTCGTTAAGGATGGTGCGCCATGTTCGTTCGATTGTTTTATACGCTACGCAAGTATGGTGTTCCGGTCACAACACGTGAGCTGATTGATCTTAATCAGGCGATTGCTCAAGGCGTTGTCTTTGCGGATCAAGAGGAATTTTATGAATTGGCCAAAACTATTTTGGTCAAAGACGAACGTTTCTTCGATAAATTTGATCGTGCCATTAAAGACTATTTTGATGGTATCGAAACCTATGATCTTGATGAGCTGCTTAAACAGGTTCAAAAACTCCCCAAAGACTGGTTTGATCTAGAACTACTAGAAAAGCATTTATCGTCTGAAGAACGAGAGGCACTTGAAAAGGCAGGCTCGATCGAGGCACTAATGAAAATGCTCGAAGAACGTCTTCAAGAGCAGCATAAGAAGCATCAAGGTGGCAATCGGATGATTGGCACAGGGGGTACTTCACCATTTGGTGCATTTGGCGATCATCCCGAGGGTGTTCGCATTGGTGGGCCGGGGCGAAAAAAATCTGCGGTTAAGGTTTGGGAACAACGCAAATATCAAAATCTGGATGATGAGCAAGTTTTAGGTACTCGGCAAATGCAGCTCGCATTAAGGCGATTACGTAAATTTGCGCGTCAAGGTGCTGCCGAAGAGCTAGATGTCGACAAAACTATTCATGAAACAGCCAAGCAAGGCATTTTAGATGTGCAAATGGTTCCAGAGCGACGCAATCGCATTAAGGTATTGATGTTATTTGATGTTGGTGGCTCGATGGATGCCCATGTGGCGCAATGTGAAAAATTATTTAGCGCTGCAAAGACTGAATTTAAGACACTTGAATACTTTTATTTCCATAATTGTTTATATGATTACGTCTGGAAGGATAATTATCGACGTACCTCAAGTCGCTTAAACACTTGGGACTTGTTGCATACTTATGGCCGTGATTATCGTGTGATCTTTGTTGGTGATGCCAGTATGGCGCCATATGAATTAAGATCGGTTGGTGGCTCGGTAGAATATATGAATGATGAGTCAGGTGAAGTGTGGTTACGCCGTTTGCGTCAGCACTTTGATAAGACTGCGTGGTTAAATCCAGAAGAAGAAGGGTATTGGAAATACACACAAACCATTGCACAGATTGATGAAATTTTTGAGAAGCATATGTATCCCATGACCCTCAAAGGGGTTGAGGACATGACACGTTATTTATCTCGATAATGATTGATGAAGGTGCTTTTATTTATTGATGTTGTGACTAAAACACACGCTTAGCCACCTTCAACGATGTGCTAGGCGCGTGTACGGCTTTAAACTTATAGCCTTAACCCGAGATATATTGCTTAAGTTGTACGATCAACTGACGTTGATCTTCCATAGCAGCCTTGACCAAGTCACCAATTGAAATAAGCCCTTGAAGTTTACCGTTTTCGACCACTGGAAGGTGACGTAAATGTCGGTCTGTCATGAGCTGTAAGCAATCTTCTACACTAAATGATTTATCAACTGTAAAAACTTTTGCAGTCATGATTTCGCTGACCAACGTGTTGTCTGAGGAACGTTCCATCAGCGTGATCTTGCGCATATAATCGCGTTCAGACAATATTCCCGCTACTGCATCATTTTCAACCACAACCAGCGCACCAATGCCTTTGTCTGCCATGAGGGTGATGGCCTCAAGTACTGTGGCGTCCGGTGAAATGGTATATACGGTGTGTTCACGTTTTTCATGTAAAACTTGGGCGACATTGGTCATATTCGGGTCCCTCTGGATGTTTTTGTTGTTCCCATTAAACTTAACTTGAATTAAGCAAAATTCAAATATGGGCTGATCAACAATTATGCAAAAAAATCACTTCCTACAAAAAAACTTATGACGAGATGGATTTACATTACATTCAACTGAGATTGCGCAAAAAAGAAATGACTCATTTGCGTAGTTGAAAGTTTAAATTTGCACTGCGATGAACTAAACAAGGCAGGCGTTACGTTTAACCGCTTTAAAGTGGGTAATAAAGCGGTTTGAAAATCCTGCGGCTTGATTTTTTTTGGAACATAATTAGGCCAATGCTTTTTGGCATAACGATGAGCTTGTACACCATTTAACCAAAAGGGAAAAATGAAACTGTCTTCGTCGGATTTAATTGCCCAGCCTTGATGGTAAAGACCCCAAAGTGTACCGCAGTACATCATTGTTTTAAGAATTGAAATTTTGAGAATTAAATCTTTAGAAGCTGGGGGAAGGTGAGTAATGCGTCTCATGATATAAATGTTCTAAAAATGCTTTTGTATTATAAAAAAGAAAGATTTAAGTTTCGTTTAAGTCTTGAATAAAATCGTAATTTTTTTTAACCGGACATTAAAAAACGCCACCTAGGTGACGTTTCATTATGCTTGCATTGTGGCCATCTTTTGCCAGTACTGGGCTTTCATCGAATCACGTTCTACGCGAAAACCTTGATAATAAAGTTCTGCCAAGAACAATGCCGCTTTACCATGGCCGGCACGGGCCGCTTCTTCGAGCTGTGTTACTGCGTCTTGGAAATTCATTTGTGATTGAATTGTGTTGACTGCAGTTGCATACACATGCTCTAACTCATGATGAGAGATTTGCTGAATCATAGTTAAAAACTCCTTATAGTTGTAGTTATGATTACATTTTTAGACTTATCTCAGTCTTGCGAACCAATTTAACAGTTCATTGTTAAACTAATATTACATTTTAGTGGATAAGTCAAACAATAAGTGGGGTAACTTTATTGTATTTCAAGTTTACATGATTAAACAATGAACTGAAATATTTTTTATTAAAATCAATTGAAGAATTATATCAAAGGAGAAAAACATGATAACCACGATTGATGGCTTTAACTTTGGCATCCCTTTTGATCGTAATGACATTATTGCCTTGGCTCAATATCATCGTCAACAGCTTGACGAGGCGGTATTTCACCAAGAGATTCACTTAGGGGACTACTGCTTAGCACAGCGTAAACGCGTGTATGATTATACTCGCCAGCTTGATCCAGAGCTTAAAGCTGAGTTTTATCGTATTTACGATGGAGAGCTGCTTCGTTTGGCCGACGAAGATGATTTGCATCCCGCAGATGCTGAAGGGGGACTAAGTTATTTTGCAATTGGCGTTACGCTTTTGTTAATTGCATTTATTTTATATTTTGCTTTTGTGCGCGCATTAACCAGTTAATGTGCTCAAAAATGCGTTTCATTTCACACGATTACTTGTGAAAAGTCTCAATGAGTCATACACTACTTCAGATTCGAGGTAGGGTATGCTCATATCTAAACAAAACATTTTAAAACTTAAGTCAGAATTTAAAATTGAACGAATCTATAATGCCGTCGTTATTCTGATTATTTCTGCAATTCTTTTCTTTGGTTTTCAGTCTCTTCATAAGCCGATTAAGACTCAATATTATCGTCATATCGTGGCACTTTCGCAGCAGGCCAATAATCCAAAAACGCAAATTATGGCCAAGCGCATATTGCAGCAATCTGAGATTGATTTGGGTGATTATTTAAAATTGATGCATGCGTATCAATTTGAAAAATCTCAAGCGCGTTATTATCCAGCAATTTCTTTAGACGACCCACAATAGACAATTGAGCTATTTTTGTACAGACTTTGCCGAGCTTGATAAGTTGTGCAGATTCTCTTTTAAAAGCGTTTCAATCTGTTCTGAACTGATATCTTGACCTGCCACAATCACGGTAAGGCGGTCGGGGTGAAGGTGACGATGAATGGCGTGCTGAATATCTTCTGCTTTAAGCGCATTCAATGCTTTGGGATATTCTGTCAAATAGTCCGATGGCAACCCGTAAAAGCCAATTGCTCCGAGTTGGGCATTAATACTGGCATTGCTACTAAAGCTCATTGGAAATGCACGTAGCATGCCTATTTTGGTTTCTTGAAGTTGCTTTGAATCAATTGGTGTGTTTACAAAGTTGATTAAGGTTTGATGCGCCACGCGTATGCTTTCAAGAAGTTGTTTTTGCTGAGTGGAATAATTAAGCTGGAAAAGTCCTGAAGATTGGGTGAAGCTAAACGAACTGTATGCGCCGTAGGTATAGCCGCGTTTAACACGTAATTCTTTCATGAGTGCCGAGTTAAAGCCATTGCCTCCGAGCATTTGATTGGCTACTTCAAGCGCCAGAACGTCAGGATCGCTACGTTTCAAGCTTAGGTGCCCCATACTGACATGCGCCTGTGTGGCTGCATAAGGCAGAATTCGGACATCAAATCCCTGTTGCTCAAGTGCATCAGGTAGTGGTGCTGCAAGTTGCCCTTGAGGAAGGCGTTCAAAAATACGTGATGATAATTGCTTGGCTTCTAGTGCATTGAGCTGTCCTGTTATAGCGAGGTTCATATTTTGTGCCACTAAAAATGTATCGCGAAATTGTTTTAATAAGACGGGTGTGAGTTTTTTTGTACTGACTACGGTGCCACTAGTTGGCTCTGCATAGGGATGATAGCCATAAATTGCACGGTACAAGGCAATATTGCTTAAACGTTCCGGATTTTCCTGTAGCTGTTTTTGTCCCACATTGGTATTGCTCAGTATCAAATTGAGTCCCGAAGGCTCAAAGCTTGAATGTTGAATCAGATCAAGCATTAAATCGACAGCCGGATTAAGCTTCTGGGGATCAGACAATACACGTAAGCGAATCACAAACATATCGCGGTAAGCTTGTACGTTTAGCTTTGCTCCCAATTGCTCAAAACGATTTGCAATTTGCGCTGCACTTAAATCGGGTGTTCCGTCATCGAGCAGTTTGGCCGTCATATTCGCAATACCATATAGCCCCTTGCCAAGTGATTCGTCTCTTGCAGAGCCAGCGTTAAAGGTCAATTGAATGTCGACCATTGGCAGCGCTTGAGACTCTACAAATAGTGAGCGAATGCCTTGTGGAGTGGGCAGTTCGACCACATACGGTGCGCTACTGGTCAAATCGTCTGATATGCTTTTTAGGCTTCTGAGCTGTTGAAGTGATTTGAGTTGTCCGCTTTCAGTTTCTGCCATGATATTCGCCGATTCGGTTATTTCGGCGTAGACCGTGGTACATAAAAAACTTGATAGCAGCAGTAATTGAAATGGTTTTAGGCAGAGGACTTTGTTCATGGGTTAATCTGCCTGTGTATCTTTAGAAGCGGGTTGCAAGTACAGTGTGGTGAGGTTGTCTCGAACAAAATAAGCATTTGCAACGCGCTGAATATCTTGTGGCTGAACGCTTTCATAGTGGCTTGGCAGTTCGTCAATCAGACGAAAACTTAATCCGTTCACTTCGAGATTTCCAATCATGTGCGCTTGTCCTGCAATATCGTCTTGGCTAAACACCAGCTGTGAAACAAACCTTGATCTTACTCGCTGTAGTTCATTGTTATCTAAAGGCTGAGTTTTAAGTTGGTCTAGCTCTTCTTGAATAGCGTACTGTGCATCACGAAGTGATATGCCAGGCGCAGGCAGTGCGGTAATGGTAAACAAGCTATCGCCACGATTGTATGGTTCATAACTGACATTGATCGATGTTAAAATTTTCTTTTTGCGGATCAATTCAGTTTGCAAGCGTGAAGAAACACCACCATTGAGTATGGATTGAATAATACTCAACGCATAGGCATCCTGCGGATTTTTAGCGGTGACTAAAGATTTAACATTCCATGCCATATAAAGGTTAGGGACCTGTACACCTAAACTGGATTCCATATGTCGGTAGCCAACACGTTCAAATTCAAGCAAATCGTTACGTGCAGGTAAGGGAGACGATGTGATTGAAGCAAAGTAGGTGTGAACTTGTTTGAGTGTTTGCTCTGCATCTACATCTCCAATAATCACCAATGTTGCATTGTTTGGTGTATACCAAGTCTTGTACCAGTCTTTGAGCTGATCAAGCTTGAGATTTTGAAGATTTTTCATATATCCGGCCACAGGCTGTCGATAGGTACTGGTGGGATAGGTAAGCCATTGAAAGCGTTCAAATCCTAAAGCAGTCGGTTTATCTTCAATTCGCTGGCGACGCTCTTCCATCACCACCTGAATTTCGGTATCGAAATCTTGCTGTCTCATGCGCAGATTTTTCATTCGGTCGGCCTCGAGTTCGAGTGCCAATGGTAAATAGGCTTTAGGATACAACTGATAGTAATAGGTGTAGTTACTCGCAGTTGCAGCATTGACACGGCCGCCGTAAATTCGGCTTAAGCGAGTGAACTCATTGTCTGGTACTTTGGTGGTGCCTTTAAACATCATGTGCTCTAAAGCATGCGAAATTCCCATAAGATGGCCGGGTTCGTCGGCACTTCCCACACCATACCAGAGTTGTACCACTGCAATCGGGGCACGGTGATCCTCACGGATAATGACTTTCAGACCGTTTGGAAGTGTACTTTCTACAATGCTACGCGATAACTGACTCTCAGCCGCTTGTAGCGTCGATACTTTACATACAACTAAAACACTTAAACCACACAAAAAGGAATGAACGCCTTTACGTAAAAATGTCTTATATTTCGCTTTTAACACAATCCAATCCGTGACAAGGCGCTTGATCTTGAGTTCTATTGTTGAAAAAACATTTTTTGAAAACAATGTTTTCCTGTTGTGATTTAGTTATGCCGCTTCCTGTGCCAGATATTCACAGGCATGGCGCTGAAACTGTGTTAAACTCTCGCTTTTAACCCGCTGCTTTTCAAGGGAATCGGCATGCAACAGCAATCCAATATGCACAATAAATTCTTGATAGATGCTGATATCGGTGATGACGATGTCACATTACCTAATTTACCAGCAGTTGATGTGCCTATTGTTGAATCTCATACAACAAATTTCACCGCAGCCCCTACACCTGCGGTACAAGAACAAAAAATAGAAACTGAACAGACTGAAGAGACATCAGCAAAAGGTGGTTTTTTCAGTCGAATGAAAGAAGGTTTAACCAAAACCCGTCGGAACCTTGCCGACGGAATGGTAAATATTCTGATTGGTGGTAAAGAAATTGATGATGAGTTGCTCGAAGAGGTTGAAGAGCAATTACTGGTGGCCGATATTGGTGTCGAAGCAACCAAAACTATTATTACCAACTTGACCGAACGAACTGCGCGTGGCGATTTGATTTATTCGCACTCATTATATAAGGCTTTGCAAGAAGAACTTGTAGCACTGCTTGCGCCACGCGTTAAACCGTTGCATATCGATCCGAATAAGGCGCCGTATGTGATTTTAATGGTAGGTGTCAACGGTGTGGGGAAAACCACCACCATCGGTAAACTTGCAAAACGTTTACAGGGCGAAGGAAAGAAAGTCATGCTGGCTGCTGGCGATACTTTCCGTGCTGCTGCCACTGAGCAATTACAAATCTGGGGTGAACGCAACAATATTCCAGTTGTAGCGCAAGGTCATGGCGCAGACAGTGCGTCGGTTATTTTCGATGCTTTTGAAAGTGCGCGTGCTAAAGGAATAGATGTTCTGATTGCAGATACGGCTGGACGTTTACACAACAAGAGCAATTTGATGGAAGAGCTCAAAAAAGTAAAACGTGTCATGCAAAAGATTGATGCAACTGCACCGCATGAAATCATGTTGGTGGTTGATGCTGGAACAGGTCAAAATGCGATTAATCAAGTGCAAGAGTTTGATCAGGCCGTTGGATTAACAGGACTGACCATCACGAAGCTGGATGGAACTGCAAAAGGTGGCGTACTTTTCAATATTGCAAGTCGTACTCATGTGCCCATTCGCTTTATTGGTGTGGGTGAGAAAATTGACGATTTGCGTCCTTTTTCCGCTAAATCATTTGTTGCAGCGTTATTTGAAACTGAGAAGTAACAAATCGCTTAGTTTAATTTCAAAACTCCACATTATGTGGAGTTTTTGTTTCAATCTGCTTAATAATATAAAACTGTCCTATAAATAAAACGATATGTCGTACATTTAATACTGATTTCAACATATGACCTCGATAAACTTAACTCATTCAAAGACAACTGGCCTGCGTGCCTTAAATCGATAGGACACAAAAAATGGTTTCATTTTTAGACAAAATTAAAGAACGCCGCTCAATCTATGCTATTGGTAAAAATGTTGCCCTAGAGCAACATCAGATCGAAGACATCATTAAAGATGCCGTAAAACATAGCCCGTCTTCATTTAACTCACAGTCATCACGCGTCGTGATTTTATTTGGTGAGTCACATCATCAGTTCTGGAATATCGTACGTGAAACATTGCGTAAAATCGTACCAGCAGATGCGTTTGAAGGGACCAATGCCAAGATTGATAGCTTTGCTGCAGGTTTTGGTACAGCATTGTTTTATGAAGATCAAAATGTAATTAAAGGGTTACAAGAGCAATTCGCTGCTTACGCTGATAATTTCCCAGTATGGTCTGAACATTCGTCTGCAATTGCACAATTTGCGACATGGACTGCGCTTGCAGATCATAACATTGGCGCATCTTTACAGCACTACAACCCAATTATTGATGAAGAAGTTGCACAAACTTTTGACGTTCCAGCGAACTGGAAGCTTCGTGCACAACTGGTATTTGGTTCAATTGAAGCACCAGCGGGTGAAAAAACATTTATGAATGACGAAGAGCGTTTTAAAACCTTTAACTAATTCATATTGAATATAAAAAAAGAGCATCTAGGATGCTCTTTTTTTATAAAGAGATTTATTGAACTAATCATCAGTTAATTCGCATAAGTGTCATAAAATTGTCATGCTCTCGTTGCATAGTGCCTGCACTGAATCGAAAAAATGATCCAAAAGAAGGTAGGCCATGACATTTAGATTAACTACTGCTGTACTGGGATTGATGCTAAGCAGCTCTGTGTTCGCAGCTGCAACATTGACCACACCAGAAGAAATTGTAATTCTTGCTGTCAATGATCAAGAAGTGAATAGCGGACTATTTCGTGGCACTAAAAACGTGTTTAAAGTCGATTCAGGTGAAAATAGCCTAAGTGTTCGTTATCAAGGCTACTTTGGTCATAATGATGGTGAGCATGACATTTTAAAATCAGGTGTAATTACATTGAAAACACCTGCACTACAAGACAATCAAACCTATCGCCTTGCATTGATCAATGCACCTCAAGAGTTTGAGGCTGCCAAAAAATATGCCGAACAACCGACCATTGGTTTGTATAACAGTGCCAATCAATTGCTTGTTCAGCAAACAGGTGCCAATACACAATCTAAGCCTTGGTTAAGTGGTGGTATTTTTGGTAAAGCCTATGATCTGACGCAAAAAAAGACAACAGCGATTCAGCAGCCAGCACCTGTCTACACAACGGTTCATACAGCAAATACGGCTTCGGTTGCTGCTAATGGCCAGAGTTTAGTTGATGTCTGGAAAAAGTCCTCCAACGCTGAACGTCAAAAATTTATGGCCTGGTTGGCAGAGCAAGCACAGTAAATATATAACTGACTGAATTTTGTTGGAATTAAAGTGCATTTAGAGTAGTTTGAGGGTATGAATTTTTGTGTAAATAGCGCATGCATAACCTCACTATTCGAGAAGCACAACCTGACGACTTAACAACTTTAGTCGAGATCATTAATCAATCGTATCGAGCTGGCGGACAGCGTAGCTGGACCTCAGAGCGAGGGCTGGTACAAGGGCAGCGTATTGGTTTCGATCAGTTGAAGCAGCTCTTTTATAAGAGCAACGTAACGCTTTTGGTTGGAGAAATTTTCACTGCGAGCCAGCATAGTCCTGTTACTGTTGCTTGTCTGGCCTTAAGCTCTAACAAAGATCGGGTTGAAATTGGCACTTATTGCGTAGCACCAGCATATCAAAATTTAGGATTAGGACGACAAGTATTATCTTTGGCTGAAGCCTATGCGCTTCAGAAGTATCCAAATCTGAAAATTTTTGAAATGTATGTACTAGATGTCAGGACTGAGCTTATCGCATTTTATTTGCGTGCAGGCTATATCAAAAGCGGCCATACAGAACCTTATCCCGTTGATGCAGATGTCGGCGTACCATGTGTGCCGATTGAGTTGATTCATTTGTATAAATCTATTTAAATTATCCACCCTCCCTAAGCAGGGTGGATAAATAAGTTCTAGGGTAAATACCACAGTATGTAGCCCAACAGCATGAGTGGCCAAGAAATTAACGGGCTAAAGAGCAGTTTCCAAAGCCAAAATTTTGGAATAAATCCCACGCCATGAACAAATCCACCGCAAATCCCAAACATGATCAGTGTTAAAGCACCGTGACTATAATTTCCATATTGATCAAGCATGAGATTCGGATAGACCATCATGATTGCGGCCAGTGGTAAAGCCATTAAAAATGAGATCGGTCTAGTCCAGCTTATGAATCGATGATGTAAAGGAGTGGATATATCGACTGACATGATCTAATCCTCATCGAGATTCTGATGATGTTCAATATAAAGTGCCCCTAATACACTGGCAAAACAGGCCATCAATATTCCTAAAATCCATGCAAAGTACCACATAAGCGTTCTCCGTCTTAATACAAATGATGTGAATGAGATTCAACATGTTGATTGGTGATGACGCCCCACATTTTGTAATACGACCACGCGGTATATAGCAAAATGAGTGGTACAAAGATACAGGCCGCAATGGTCATAACGCCCAATGTTTTTTGGCTAGAGACAGCATCCCAAAGCGTTAAACTCGAATTTGGCTGAACACTCGATGGCAGTAAAAAAGGAAAGAGCGCAAAGCCAGCAGTTAGAATGCATCCGATAATACTTAGGCTGGTTCCGGTAAAACTTAAACCTGCTCTATTTATTACGCTGCCACCAGTCGCCAGCAATGCACCTAAAATGGCGATGAGTGGAGCAAGCAATGTGACCGGATAAGTATGGTAGTTATTCATCCAGCCAGGATTTGCAGTGGTCACTACAACTTTTGCAAGAGGATTTAAAGCGGCGTTAGTGTTTATATGGCTTGCGAAGCTGTATCCGTTAATATGACCCATAAAAAGCCAAACGCCTGCAACAACAAAACCCATCAGAAAAACGATAGACATATAACGTGTTGCCCGCGCTGCGCGCTTATACAGATCACCCTCTGTACGAAGCATCAGCCATGATCCACCATGTGCACATAGCATAGAGAGGCTAACCACACCACACAGCAGCGCAAATGGATTTAATAAACCAAAAAAGCTACCGCTATAAGTGGAGCGTAAGGTGTCGTCAAGATTAAATGGAATTCCCAAAAAGAGATTGCCAAATGCAATACCAAAAACTAAAGCAGGTACTGCACCTCCAATACAAAGCGCCCAGTCCCACGCATTACGCCATGTCGTATTTTCGAGTTTAGAACGATAATCGAACCCCACCGGTCTTAAAAAAAGCGCAAATAAGACCAAGAGTAATGCCCAGTATAGACCTGAAAATGCGACAGCGTAGACCATAGGCCAAGCAGCAAATAATGCACCCCCTGCAGTAATAAACCAGACCTGATTGCCATCCCAATGCGGAGCAATTGTATTGATTGCACTACGTCTTTCAGTATCCGTTTTACCAACGAAAGGCATGATAGCCATAGCCCCCATATCAAAGCCATCTGTCAGTGCAAATCCGATGAGTAATACGCCAACCAAAACCCACCAAATGATTTTTAATAGTTCGTATTCCATTATGATTTTACCTCACCAGTCGAGAACCTTTGCGGCTGTGGCTGTTCAAAGTGATATTTGCCTGTGTGCAAAGCACTTGGGCCTAGTCGTGCAAATTTGATCATTAAATACATCTCAATAATCAGTAAAACGGTATAAAAGGTTGCAAGCGCTAGGATTGATCCCCATACATCATGTGAAGTTAAAGTTGAAGCTGATAAATGGGTTGGTAATACTTCACCAATTGTCCAAGGCTGACGGCCACCTTCTGCGACATACCAGCCTGTTTGTGCAGCAATCCAAGGTAAGGGAAGAGCGAAAAGCGCAAATTTGAGTAGCCACGGTTTGTTTTCTGCATTGCGTTTTGCAACGGCCCAAGCGGCTAAAATAAATAGCAGCAACATCAGCATGCCTGCTGCAACCATGGCACGAAATGAGAAAAACAAGGCTTTTACATTTGGAATTGAATCTTTAACCGCCATTTTGATTTCGGTTTCAGAGGCATCAACAACATTGGGTGCATATTTTTTCAGTAACAGACCATAACCGAGATCTTTTTGGTTTTTCTCAAAAGAGGTCAATACTTTTAATGAGCGTTCACCAGCGCGCAACTGCTCTAAATCTCGATAAGCATGCATACCATTTCGAATCCGAATTTCATGCTGGCGCATTAAGTCCTGAATGCCGGTCACTTGCTCTGTGGTTGATCGTGTTGCAATCAGACCTAATGCATAAGGTATTTTGATTGCATAATCGGTTCGCATTTCTGTCTGATTTGGAATACCAAAGAGCGTAAAACTTGCTGGAGCCGCTTGAGTTTCCCATTCAGATTCAATTGCAGCAAGTTTGGTTTTTTGTACATCACCAAGTTCATAGCCTGACTCGTCTCCAAGCAATATGACCGACAAAATTGAGGCCATGCCAAAAATGGCAGCAATTGCAAAAGAACGACGTGCAAAGGGAAGGTCGCGTTTTTTAAGTAAATAATAGCTTGAAATGGCCAGTACAAATACGGCGCCTGTGACATAACCAGCAGACACCGTATGAACAAACTTGACCTGTGCAACAGGGTTGAAAATTAATGCTGAGAAATCGACGAGCTCCATGCGCATTGTTTGATAATTAAATGCTGCACCCACAGGATTTTGCATCCAGCCATTGGCGACTAAAATCCACAATGCTGACATATTGGAACCAATCGCGACGAGCCACGTGACAGCAAGGTGTTGAACTTTAGATAATCTGTCCCACCCAAAGAAAAACAGGCCAATAAAGGTTGATTCAAGGAAAAAAGCCATTAAACCTTCGATTGCCAAAGGTGCGCCAAAAATGTCTCCAACATAATGAGAATAGTATGCCCAATTGGTTCCAAACTGAAACTCCATTGTTAGACCTGTGGTAACACCGAGCGCAAAATTAATCCCGAAAAGTTTTCCCCAAAACTGGGTCATATCCTTATAGATTTGTTTGCCAGAAATCACATAAGTGGTTTCCATAATCGCCAGCAGAAATGCTAGACCAAGCGTCAATGGTACAAATAAAAAATGATACATCGCAGTCATGGCAAACTGGAACCGCGAAAGATCGACAACGCTTTCTGAAATCATCAACGTGTCTCCTTGCTTGAGGATAAACTGCCAGCAATATGCTCAGCAGCGTGATGGTCAAAGTTTTTGGGAGTTGTAGGATGATCAAACCAAATAAGTTTGATTGATATTAGAAGAATTAACTTTAAGATTAATATTAAAGTTAATTCTCGAATTAGCTTTTTATCTAAATTCTGATTTGATTTCATTATTTAATCAAATAGATTGAGTTGTTATTTTTATTATTAAATAAAAAAAATTTAAAATAAATATAATTTAATAATTTATTTTAAAAAATTTAATATTTATATATAAATCATAAACTTAAATAATAAAAAATTAATTCATATTAAAATAGTTGGAATTATAATTTAATCCTATTAAAATGGTTGGAATTAATGTAATTCTGATAAAATTAGTAAGATTAATTAGGTTAATTCTGAGTGGATTAATCAGAATTAACTATATTTTTATAATATTTTAAACCAAGTATTTTGGTTGGATTAAATTGTGAATAAAATTGAATTTAATAGTTAAAGATTAAAAAATAAAAACTTAGGAATAAATTGAACACATATTAAAGTATGATGTATTAATTAGAAGAAGTGACTGTCTTGATTAAAAAAGCCCCGAGTGCGAACACTCGAGGCTTTTTTTTATGAACTATGTTCAGATCGCTCATGGCGTTGTTTAAGTGAAGCAAGCGCATCAATACGATACTGAATCAACATTTCGCCAATTTCCGGCCCCTTAATGTCAGCGGGTAAATCTTGTGCCTTGATTGAGCGGACCACTTGTATCGCCTCATATAAAAATGATGCTTGAGGATAAGGACGATTTTCGAGTCCTAGGCGTCCACGTGCATCACATTCACAGGCTTGTATAAAGGCTTCTACACGTTCAGGTCGACGTAACACATCTAGGCGTTGTAATAAACGCCATAACGTACCGGGCTTGAGCGACATCGCTTGATGGCATTTTAAGTGTTCTTTACATACTGCAAGCGCAAGCTGTTTGGTTTGTGTTGATACTTTTAACCGGTCAGACAATGCCTCGACAGGTGGGATTCCTCGCTCTTCGTGCATGATGTGCCGCGGTAGCATCTCTTTGGGGGTGAGGGCCTTACCTAAATCATGAACCAGTACCGCATAACGCACATCGAGTGAATAGTTCGCTTTACACGCTTGTCTTAAAGACATCAAGGTATGAATACCACAGTCAATTTCGGGGTGATATTCTGGCCGCTGCGGTACACCAAACAGCGCATCAATTTCTGGAAAAAGTACTTTGAGTGCATCACAATCGCGTAAAACCTGAAAGTAAACATCTGCGTGCTCTTCCATCAGTGCTCGCGATGTTTCTTTCCATACACGTTCCGCTGTTAAACATTCAAGTTCACCAGATGCACTGATCCGCTGCATAAGTTGTAAGGTTTCATCGGCAATTTGAAAGCCATATTTTGTATAGCGGGCTGCAAAACGAGCTACACGTAATACTCGTAAAGGATCTTCGACAAATGCCTCGGATACATGACGTAATAT
Organism: uncultured Acinetobacter sp.; assembly: GCA_913777945.1. GTDB lineage: Bacteria > Pseudomonadota > Gammaproteobacteria > Pseudomonadales > Moraxellaceae > Acinetobacter. The sequence continues at coordinate 582,053 of CAJYTY010000008.1, forward strand.
CCGGTTATTTAAATCATCTTGGCCACCATAGGGATCATAAACATTTCCAGCATCGTCCATGGCCATGGCATTGATGGTTAAATCCCGACGGATCAGATCGTCTTCTAAACTGACTTCTGGCGCGGTGAAAAAATTGAAACCATGATAACCCGTTCCCGATTTACGTTCGGTACGGGCGAGTGCGTATTCTTCTTTTGTTTTTGGATGTAGAAAAACGGGGAAATCTTTCCCCACGGGGGTAAAACCTTGATCGAGTAATTGTTGTGGGGTTGCACCCACCACCACGTAATCTTTTTCGTGATAGGAATGACCTAAAAGCTGATCTCGAACGGCGCCGCCGACTAAATACACGTGCATGAAAAAACCTCTGTTCCTTAAGCAATCATGCTACAGAACAGAGGTTTTCACAAGTCACAAAAATGTGCTTTTCAATAAAGCAAAGGCTTATGCTTCACTTTGCTGAATTTCTGCTACAGTCAAGGCGGTCATGTTTAACACACGACGTGTTGTTGCTGTTGGCGTCAAGATATGTACAGGTTTTGCAGCACCAAGCAAAATTGGGCCAATCGTCACGTTGTTACCAGACGTTGCTTTTAACAGGTTAAACGAAATGTTTGCCGCATCAAGATTTGGCATGATCAACAAGTTTGCAGAACCTTTAAAGCTTGAGCTTGGGAATGCAGAATGACGAATGCTCTCATCAAGTGCTGCATCACCGTGCATTTCGCCTTCAACTTCAAGCTCAGGCGCACGTTCACTGAGTAAACGATGCACTTCACGCATTTTTTGCGCGCTTGGATCATGCTGATTGCTACCAAAGCTTGAGTGTGAAAGGAGTGCAACACGTGGTGTAATACCAAAACGACGCACTTCTTCAGCTGCCAGAATAGTCATTTCGACCAGTTGTTCTGCGCTTGGATTGGTATTGACATAAGTATCTGCAATAAATAAGTTACGATCTTCAAGCATCAAGGCATTGAGAGTGAAGAACGTATTTGAACCTTCTTTAAGCCCAATAATGTTGCTAACAAAGTCTAAATGAATATCGTAGCTACTATAAGTACCGCAAAGCATACCGTCTGCTTTACCAAACTTCACCAGCATCGCTGCAATTAAGGTCGAGCGGCGACGAGCTTCACGTTGAGCATATTCAACAGTCACGCCTTTACGTTGCATAATCTGGTAGTAATCTTTCCAGAACTCTTCGTAAAGTGGATTATTTTCTTGGTCAACAATTTCAACGTTTACGCCATTTTCCAAGCGAAGACCTAATTTTTTGATATTGGCTTCAATGACAGCAGTACGACCAACCAAAACAGGGAAGGCAATACCGTCATCCACTGCAATTTGTGCTGTCCGTAACACGCGGTAATCTTCACCTTCAGCATAAGCGATACGTTTAGGATCGGTTTTTGCCTGAGAGAAAATAGGCTTCATAATAAACGCTGAGTTATATACAAACTCAGACAGTTTTTGGCGATATGCAGAAAAATCTTCGATTGGACGAGTCGCTACGCCAGAATCCATTGCTGCTTTTGCTACGGCAGGTGCAATTTCAAGAATCAAACGTTGATCAAGCGGGCGTGGAATGAGGTAATCACGACCAAAAGATGCTGATTTCTCACCGTAAGTTGCAGCATCGGCTTCAATGTGCGCCATACGCGCAATCGCGTGAACACAAGCAATCTTCATATCTTCATTGATTGTGGTTGCGCCCACATCCAATGCGCCACGGAAAATGTACGGGAAGCACAGTGCGTTGTTTACTTGGTTTGGATAGTCTGAACGACCAGTTGCCATAATGACATCTGGACGCACAGCATGCGCATCTTCAGGTAAAATTTCAGGATCAGGGTTGGCCAAAGCAAAGATGATTGGGTTTTCAGCCATCACCTTCACCATTTCTTTGGTGAGAATACCCGCAGCTGAAAGGCCAAGGAACATATCTGCTCCCGCCATCACTTCGTGAAGTTGAGTGGCAGCAATGTCTTGAACATAACGCTTTTTAGAATCGTCCAAGCCGTCACGAGAAGTTGTGATTAGGCCGCGTGAGTCCGCAACGATGATATTTTCTTTATTTACGCCAATAGCACAAAGTAAATCTAGGCAAGAAAGTGCCGCTGCACCTGCGCCTGATGCCACAATTTTAATATCTTCAATCTTTTTGTTGACGATTTGAAGTGCATTTAATAGGGCAGAACCGACAATAATACTTGTTCCATGTTGATCGTCATGAAACACAGGAATGTTCATGCGTTCACGAAGTTTTTTCTCGATATAAAAACATTCTGGCGCTTTGATGTCTTCAAGGTTGATCCCACCAAAAGTAGGTTCTAACGCTGCAACAATATCCACGATTTTGTCTGGATCATTTTCATCAATTTCGATGTCAAATACATCTACACCAGCGAATTTTTTAAATAAAACGCCTTTACCTTCCATCACTGGCTTAGATGCCAAAGGTCCGATATTGCCTAGACCTAAAACAGCAGTACCATTACTGACAACGGCGACCAAGTTACCACGTGCCGTATATTTTGCAGCAGCTGAAGGATCACGTTCAATCTCTAAACATGGAGCCGCAACGCCAGGTGAGTATGCAAGTGCTAAGTCATGCTGATTGACAAGCTGCTTACTCGGCGTAACGCTGATTTTCCCCGGAGTTGGGTTTTCGTGGTAATACAAAGCAGCCTGTTTTAATGATTGATCGTCCATCTGAGTCTCGGTTGTTACAAGTGTTTAACTAGTCAAATACAGGGGGTGTAATGGGCTAAATTCAATCGAATATATCATTAGTTCGATACTTCTCACAGTCAAAAAATATCAAAATTCAATAAAGTTCGCCTTTACCTGTATAGCGAGGTCAGACCACACTGACCAGATTTTTTTTTGAAAAAAAGCCCTGCGTGATCTAACTTATAGATTTTAGCGATTAATAGCGCATCGCTTGTTGAATATGAAGTTGAGGTGATTAGATCACCAAAATGTTAAGCACTAAAGTGATAGTTCAAAATTGATAAAGCAACTACAGGTGCGGTTTCCGTGCGTAGTACACGCTCACCAATACACCAGTTGATGAAGCCTGCTTGATTGGCCGCACTGATTTCAGATTCGCTCAAGCCACCCTCGGGGCCAATCAGTAAGGCCAGTGCCTGATTTGCATGTTGCAAAACTGGGGATTGCTCTTTTTCGGGGGCCAGTACCAATTTGGTCGCTGGAAGTGAATCAGACTGCAACCATTCATGAAGTGCAATGGGTGCTAAAATTTGAGGCACACGATTTAAACCGCATTGTTCACATGCTGCGATTGCTACACTTTGCCAATGATCCAGCTTTTTTTGATCACGATCGTATTTTAGACGCATTTCACAGCGTTCACTGGTGAGCAGCTGAATCTGATCGACCCCCAATTCAGTGGCTTTCTGAATTGCATAATCCATACGATCGCCTTTACTCATGACCTGCCCAAGCAAGGCTTTAAAGCGTGGGCTACGATCCGTTGCATCAAATGCCTCGACTTGTACAGTGGCATTTTTTTTATTGATTTCAATAAGGCGGACATGATATTCACCGCCCTGACCATTAAAAAAAACAGCCTGATCATTCAATTGTGCGCGCAACACACGAACCCAATGATGAAATACAGACTCGGTTAACAAGAGTTGCGTGTCGACGTGAAGATCTGCTTCGATAAAAAAACGGTTCATTGGGATGTGACTCAAAAAAGTTAGTTCAAACCTAAATCAACAACGAGTTGGCGAGTAGGTTCTGTGGTGTTCATGGTGTAAAAATGCAAACTTTGTGCGCCGCCATCGATGAGGCGCTCACAGAGTTTCAGGATCACTTCATGACCAAATGCTCTGATACTGCGGCTGTCATCGCCGTATGCTTGTAGTTGTTTACGAATCCAGCGCGGTATTTCTGCACCTGTACCATCAGCAAAACGTATCAAATTACTGGCATTGGTAATCGGCATAATTCCCGGAGCGACCGGAATGGTAATACCTTGCTTTTGAAGGCGATCTAAAAAGTAAAAATACGCATCTGGATTAAAGAAAAACTGTGTAATCGCAGAATTTGCGCCTGCATTGACTTTTTCGGTAAAACGCTGAATATCTTGATCGAATGTTTCTGCCTGAGGGTGCATTTCAGGATAGGCAGCAACTTCAATATGAAAATGATCACCAGAATGCTCGCGTATAAATCTAACCAGATCTTGAGCATACGGCAGTTCGCCTAAACCCACCTGACCTGAAGGTAGATCACCACGTAATGCCACAATTTTGTTAATCCCTTGCGCAACATATAAATCAAGCAATTCGGCAATTCTGGCTTTATCATCGCCAATACACGACAAATGTGGTGCAACAGGCGTGCCTTTACCATTGAATTCTTTGATTGCTGCAAGGGTACGCTCACGTGTTGAACCGCCTGCACCATATGTAATCGAAAAAAACTCTGGCTGAAGCTGCTGTAGATCTTGGTGTACTGTAATTAACTTTTCAGCACCAATATCTGTTTTAGGTGGGAAAAACTCAAATGAAATTGGAACACGTTTGGTCATCATCAAATCCTTTTAACTCACTGAAACGATACCAGAAAAAAGGGCAGTCCGTTAAACGTCTGCCCTATATTTCTTAGTACTTATAAGCGTCAGACTTGTATGGACCTTCAACTGGTACACCCAGATAGTCGGCCTGAACATTTGTCAGTTGTGTAAGCACACCACCAAAACCAACCACCATTGCAGCAGCAACTTCTTCGTCAAGTTTCTTCGGTAGTACTTCTACACGAATTTTTGCCGCTTTTTCTTCAGCAGGAAGATCAGCAAATTTTTCTTGGAACAAATGCATTTGACCCAATACTTGGTTTGCAAATGAACCATCCATCACACGTGAAGGGTGACCAGTCGCGTTGCCTAAGTTAACCAGACGGCCTTCAGAAAGCAAGATCAAGTAATCTTGGTCATTTTCTGTGCGGTAAACTTGGTGAACTTGTGGCTTCACTTCAACCCACTTGTAACCGCGTAAGTAGTTGGTATCAATTTCGGTATCAAAGTGACCGATGTTACATACCACTGCGCCCGCTTTTAAAGTATCAAGCATTGCAGCATCACAAACATGGTAGTTACCAGTTGTGGTTACAATCAAATCGGTGTTTTGAAGAAGATCAAGGTTGATGTCTTCTTTTTTACCCGTTTGAATACCGTTTTTGTACGGTGAAACGACTTCGTAACCGTCCATGCAGGCTTGCATTGCACAAATCGGGTCGACTTCAGTCACACGTACAATCATGCCTTCTTGACGAAGCGATTGAGCAGAACCTTTACCTACGTCACCATAGCCAATCACTAATGCACGGCGGCCAGATAAAAACATATCGGTTGCACGTTTGATTGCATCGTTTAGAGAGTGGCGGCAACCGTATTTATTGTCATTTTTTGACTTGGTCACAGAATCATTTACATTGATTGCAGGTACTTTCAGGCTGCCATCTTTCCACATTTCGAGCAGACGCTGAACACCTGTCGTGGTTTCTTCTGTAATCCCGTGAATACGGTCTAAAAGCGCAGGGTAGTTGGTGTGAACAAGTGCAGTTAAGTCACCGCCATCGTCCAGAATCATGTTGGCATCCCATGGTTTGCCGTTCACATTGATCTGCTGTTCAAGACACCAGTTGTATTCTTCTTCCGTCTCGCCTTTCCATGCAAATACAGGAATACCACGCGCCGCAATTGCTGCTGCTGCATGATCTTGTGTCGAGAAAATATTGCATGATGTCCAACGTACTTCTGCACCAAGTTCAACCAAAGTCTCGATAAGTACAGCTGTCTGGATGGTCATGTGAATACAACCCAGAATTTTTGCACCTGCAAGTGGTTTGTCTGCTGCATAACGCTTACGCAAACCAATCAAAGCTGGCATTTCAGCTTCTGCAAGTTTAATTTCTTTACGGCCGTATTCTGCTAAAGAGATGTCAGCAACTTTGTAATCAGTAAATGAAGCATTAACCGCGTTCATCACGATCTCCTATTAAAAAACAAATATTGATCATTCAGTTCGCGGATGCCGTTGTTGGTCAGTTGGTGCAAGCACTTTCAATTGACCGATCGTCGAGCCTGGCGAATTGATTTTTAGTGCCAATCAATCGTCGCAGCATCCCTCGACTAGTGAAGTATTGTACTTGGAAATCACTATAGTGCCAACGCTGTTTTGTGTATGATTCGCATAAATAAACAGCGAGCTCAATTCGATGGCTTTAAATATTCCTGAATCATTACTTCATCTTGAGGCCAATTGTGGGGTTTTTTCTTTATGGATGCTGTTTCAACATCACGGTATTGAAATGGATGTTGGCGAAATTGCAAGATTATGTCAGCACGATCCGGAGCAGGGTACTTTTACCATTGCATTGGCAGTGGCACTCGATACGCTTGGCTTTCAGGTGGCTTTTTATACCGATGAAGATCCGCATATCGATGCCAGTGAACGCAAGCTTTATCAGGAAGCACGTACGCGTGATATTGCTATAGAACCTGCAATCTCCTACGATGCGATTCAAACAGCAATCGAACAGGGCAAAATGGCCATTGTCTCGTATGACACGCTGGATGGAATAGGAAATCAGTCTTTGGTATATAGTATTGACGATCAAGAGATCTGTTTTTTTGATAGTTTTGACCCAATGCCAAAGCTCGTATTTGAGCATCAGCGCAAGGCTGAGGGCATTTGCCGACAAGTGATCCTGATCGATGATCGTCGGGTTCAACTGATGTATTCGGCCAAGTTAAACTAAAATATTTTTTTAAATCGCATTAAAAAAGTGGGCAATATCGCCCACTTTTTTTATATGACTTAATCGATATCTGGATGTTGTTTAGCAAGTTTGTCGCGTTTTTTTTGCAACTCATCAATTTGCTCATCAATTTGCTCGATTTTTTGTTCGATATTACCGTGATATTGCTCAAGTAACTCTTCCGCTTCATCGCTATCCACTGCCATTGGCGTTGCGCCTTTTAACGGTAGATTGGCCGTTTCTTTCAGATAAATTGCGGTGATAATTCCAAATACACCACAGACCATCAGATAATAAGCTGGAATCATAATATTGTGTGTGGTTTCAACCAAAGTGGCTGTAATGGTTGGCGTCAAACCGGCAATGACAACAGAAATATTAAAGGCAATTGCAAGCGCGCTATAGCGGATTTCGGTTGGAAATAATGCAGGCAGGGTGGATGCCATTACACCAATCAACATATTTAATGACAGCGCTAAAATTAACAAGCCTAAAAAGATCAATAGGGTGTTGTTGGTGTCGAGTAATACAAATGCAGGATAAGCAAACAACACAAGCGCAATACTGCCCGCAAACACGAATGGTCTACGTCCGATTTTATCGCTCAGCATACCCACAAACGGCTGTACAAATAACATACCCACCATAACTGCGATAATGATCAGTACGCCATGATCTTCTGAATAGCCTAAGTTATGCGAAAAGTAGCTGGGCAAGTACGTAAGTAGCATGTAGTAGGTGACATTGGTACAAATAACCAGACCCACGCACACCATTAAACTACGTTTATGCTGACGCAAGATTTGCATAAATCCAATTTTTTTCGGTTTTTTTAATTGGCTTTGAGTTTCAGTATGGGCTTGAAATGTAGGTGTTTCATCTAAGCTATGGCGTAAATACAATCCAATCAGACCCAAAGGCAGTGCAAGATAAAACGGAATTCTCCAGCCCCATTCCATAAAGGCATTTTCGCCTACGGCGAAGCTAATGACTGAAACAACACCTGCACCGACCACAAAACCCAAAATAGAGCCAAAGTCTAACCAGCTCCCCATGAAGCCGCGTTTACGGTCTGGAGAATACTCGGCCACAAAGATTGCGGCGCCTGCATACTCACCGCCTACGGAAAAGCCCTGCGCGATTTTCACAATTAACAGTAAAATTGGTGCCCATATTCCGATGCTTTCATAAGAGGGAATTAAGCCAATACCAAAGGTACTCACAGACATGATGATAATGGTGATCGCTAAAACTTTTTGCCGGCCATATTTATCGCCTAAACGACCAAAAAAAAGCCCTCCAAGAGGCCTGAAAATAAAAGGAATAGAGAAAGTGGCCAGTGCTGCAATCATTTGAACACTGGGTGAAGCATTTGGGAAAAATACTTTACCTAAGATATAGGCGACGTAGCCGTATACACCAAAATCAAACCATTCGATTGCATTCCCCAGAGCTGCAGCCTTAATGGCTTTTTTGGTCTTGTCGTAGTCGACAATCTCGACATCATCAATACCGAGTGGTGTTGTTGTTTTTCTAGACATGAATCAACGGTTCCTTGTGGTTAAACTCACTTTAACTTTTTAACAAAGTAAAGTGATGTTTAGAGAACATAAGCATAAAATCGAACCAATAATCAGTTTGTTGCGCAATCAAAATGGCAAATTTGGCTGTTTTAACTGTGCTTAAACTAATTAAATATCAATTGATTATAAGTTTAAGACGAACACGCGATCTGATGTGTTGCATGATCATGAACAATCTGTACATGCTGTACGTGTTTTATGTAAAAAAATTTAAATTACTTTGGTATTAAGCAAAATGATAAATATTTATCGTAATTTTTTAGTTTGGCTGTAGGATTCAATCTCATTGAATAATATGTGATATATATCAGGTTTTTGGATATCGCATATTAAAAAAATGGAATTATGAAGTAAAGCTATTATATTTCTCTAAAAAGACAGTTAGAATTAATAATGACAAAAGTGATGGATTTACTTTTTCAGAACGTATAGGCAGTTACTTTCAATTTTTATATAGCAGCCGATCATGCCATACATAAAAACGGACAACACAATTTTAATGACGCGTCGAAAACGTTATGTTTTTCGAATCTTTGTAATGCGTCAAGTTGGCTCATTGCTGTGCTTCATGTCAATCGCATCGGTTTTGTATTTTTTAAATTATCAATATGAGTTTTATGTCTTATTGGCTTTTAATGCATTGATTTGGCCTTTAACTGCCTATGTGATTGCGATGAATTCCTCAAATGCGGTGCGCTCAACCAATATCAGTTTGATTATTGACGGTGCGTTGGGTGGCTTCTGGATCGCAATGATGCAATTGAGTCCTTTTCCCTCGTTGATATTATTGGCAATTTTAATTTCAGATCGATATGCAGCTGGTGGATGGAAGATTCTAAGACCTTCGCTCATCGCACTATTTATTACACTGATTATGGTGTGGGGATTGGCTGGCTTTAAGCTAAATCTCGCGTTGAGCCCCCAAATGGTGTGGTGGTCGTTACCATTGGCGACGATCTATTTGATGTCGCTAAGTGTGCTCACCCGTAATCTGGCAATCCAATTAATTGATAAAAACCATGAATATGAGCGTATTGCGTTAATAGATCCCCGATTACAAATTCCCAATCGAAGATTGTTTGAGCAGCGTTTAGCAACCACTTTTGCTCAGACGCAAAATAGTAGCGTGACCGCACATTTAATGCTTCTGGATGTAGATTATTTCAAACACATCAACGATAACTATGGTCACGATGAAGGTGATTACTTTTTAAGTCAGATGTCAGACCTTTTACGACAAATGAGTGGACCTGAAGATACACCGGCTCGGTTTGGTGGGGATGAGCTTGCGATTATTGTTATGAATCGATCTGATGAGGATGTTATTCAGTTGGCACAAAACATTCAATCTGCTGTACAGCAGATTAGATTGTCGACAGATTCAGCTTTTTTTACCACAGTCAGTATCGGGATTGCCTCATCTGAGAGTGCACAGTCTGTCTCAGACTGGTTTGGTGTCGCAGATAAGGCGCTATATCTGGTGAAACGACATGGAAGAAACGGTATCCAGTTGTTTTAATCAGATTGCTTGAGTTGATACTCCTCAATTACTTCAAGCGCAGCACGAAACGCTTCTTGTGCTGCTGGTGCGCCGCAATATGGCAATGAGTGCAGCAAGGTTTCCTGAATTTCTTCTACAGTGCATCCATTGTTCAATGCACCACGAACATGACCTTTGAGTTCAGTGGGAGCTTTGAGTGCTGTCAGCATCGCTAGAGTAATCAATGAGCGGTATTTGCGTGGTAAAACACCGTCACGTTGCCATGTCGAGCCCCATGCATGTTCGTTAATCCAATCCTGCAATGGTGCTGTAAAAGGTACGGTATTGTCTTGGGCACGTTTAACAAAGTGCTCACCCATGACTTCGGTGCGTACTTTCAGTCCATTGTTATAGTCGTCTTGTGACATTTCGATTTTCCTCTCAATAAAATAAAAGCGTCCGAAGACGCTTTTACCATAATCTATCGATTGAGTTAAATACGATCAAGATCGAAGGTTGCTTCGCCTGTTCGTGGAAGATGAGGATTATCCAGCTCTAAATCTTCCTTAAGTTGCATATCAAACACATCGGTGAGCATGCTGTCGAAGCGTTTTGCATTATAGACAATCAGGCTTTGTGCTTCAGATTCAGTGACAAAACCCTGACTCACCGCATCTGTAATATGCTCTTCAAAAGTAAGACCTTTAAACTGATCTTTAGATTCAGCTTTTTTAAACTTATGCCAGAGTGGTTCAATTTGCAGGAGCATCTGGAACGTAGACTCAAGTCGACCTGTCACATCATCTGGATCTTGTGTATAGAACACATGCTTTTTAAGTTCGGCACGGAAAGGATTTTCTTTAATCATCAAATCCGCTACAGCTTGTTTAAGATCATCACTTGGTTTGGAGAGTGGGCGACCAAGCGGGAAGCACACGAATTTGACCAAAGCTGCACCCAGTTTGACCGGAAAGTTTTCAAATAACCCGAAAAATGCTTCTTGAACGGTATAAAGTGATTTTTCCAGTGCTAATTTTGCATGCAGTTGTTCTGCTTCCGATTTTGTACCATAAGCGTAGTATTTTAAAATCGCACTGGCAATGAAGATATGCGCGTGGATATCGGCCAAACGACCCGAAAGCATTTCTTTACGTTTAATATCACCTGCCAGTAGTCCCAAAGACATATCCGCAGTCAGTGCAAGATTGGCGCTAAAGCGATTGATGATTTTATAGTAAGGCTGGGTAAAGTCATCTGAAATGACGGGTGAATCGCTTGATCCCCCGGTAAAGCCATAAGCAAATGAGCGCGCCCCACGGTTAAAGGTATATCCAAGATGCTTAAACAAAATCTCATGAAACTGCTTGATCGCAGATTGCTTGTCGTTCGATTGAAGCAGTTGTAGTTCATCAAACAAGTAGGGATGACAGCGCATCGAACCCTGCCCGAAGATCATCAATGAGCGGGTAAGAATATTGGCGCCTTCAACCGTAATTGCAACTGGAATGGCTTGATAAGACAGAGCCAAAAAGTTACGTGGTCCAAGCTGAATCGCACGTCCGCCGACAACATCCATACCATGGTTGATAACTTTACGCATAGTTTCAGTGGCGTAATATTTCGCCATGGCGGTCATGACAGCAGGTTTGCCGCCTTCATTTAGACCACAGGTCACAAAGTAGCGAAATGCCTCAAGCATATACGTATCGCTGGCAATATCACTGGTGGCTTCTTGCACACCTTCAAACTTACCTACAGAGAGTTTGAACTGTTCGCGTACTTTAGCAAATGCACCCACCGTCAAATAGCTCATTTCGCCTGCAGACGTTGCAAGTGCAGGAAGTGAAATACCACGGCCAACACCGAGACACTCCATGAGCATACGCCAGCCACGCCCAGCATTTTTAGGGCCACCGATAATCCAGTCGATTGGAATAAAAACATCACGGCCTTCTACAGTACCATTCATAAATGGCGAGCCAGGATAGTGCCGCGCACCAATCTGAATCCCGTGATGTGTGGCAGGAATTAAGGCACAGGTAATGCCGTATTCATTTTTAGACGTATCGCCAAGCAATCCATCCGGATCATAAAGTTTAAATGCCAGACCCACCACAGTCGCAACCGGTGCGAGGGTAATCCAACGTTTAGAGAAGTTCATACGTAAGCCAAGAACTTCCTGACCTTCGTATTCGCCGTAACACACTACACCTGTGTCGGGAATTGCACCAGCATCTGAACCGGCCTCTGGACTTGTTAGACCAAAACATGGAATTTCTGTACCAGCAGCCAAACCCGGCAAGTAGCGTTGCTTTTGTTCGTCTGTGCCGTAGTGCATCAAAAGCTCACCTGGTCCCAATGAGTTTGGCACCATACAACTTACAGCAGCGGTGAGGGAGCGAGAAGCAATTTTACTCATGATGCGGCTTTGCGCAAATGAACTAAATTCTTTACCGCCGTAAGATTTAGGAATAATTAAACTTAAAAAACCTTTATCTTTAATGAATTGCCATACATGCTCGGGTAAATCTTTACCTTTATGATGAATTTCCCATTCATCTAACATGCTACAAAGCTGTTCAACTTCAGTGTCCAGATAGGCTTGCTCTTCTTCAGATAATTGTGGAAAAGCATAGGCATTGAATGTATTCCAATCAGGTGCGCCTGTAAAAAGTTCTTTTTCCCACCAGCTGGTGCCTGCTTCAAGCGCTTCTTGTTCTGTTGTGCTGATGCTTGGCATTGAGTTGGCTAGAGTTTTATAGGCAGGTTTAGTGATCAGACCAAAGCGTAATGGATCGACCAGCAAGATGACGCTGAGCAGAATAAGTGGAATACCTAACAAGAGTGACCATGCAGTAAATACAAAAGCACAGGCCAAGGCCACAATAATGGTCACAATACTTCCGACACTTCTGGAAACGCTGAAATAAAATACAGCCCAAACAGTGAAGATTTGTACCAGTAGAGCAACGATAAACAGGAAAAAAGTCATACTTACTCCTTGGGTTGTTGCATTTAGAATTAAAATTAATGCGCTAACAGGTAACTAAAACAGGAACTTCTTTATTTGAATCAATGACGCGATTTGTCGTTTTTAGGGGCAATCTGATTAATCATGAATTAATTTTGTATTTCCCTTTATATTGATCAAGATAAACAAGTTATTTTTGTACTTTCAATGACTATTGTATATTAAAATGTAAAAAATGTGAGCTATGTTGTTGATTTGTCACAAAACGTTAAACTAATTTGGCGTTTTTTCAACAAAAAAAGCCTCTAAAAATGAGAGGCTTTTTTCGACTTTGAAGCTAAACTAAATTTAGGCTTCGATAGTTTGTACATTAATTTTTTTGGCTGGATCTGCTTTACGACGAACAGCAGGGACTGGCTCACCATGATACTGACGATCTGCAAAGTAGCTTGAACGTACCATTGGTGCCGACCAGATATTACGAAAACCGAGTTTACGACCATGCTCTGCATAGCGCTCAAACTCTTCTGGGCTGACAAATCGATCGATCGGTGCGTGCTGTTTAGAGGGTTGTAGATATTGCCCGATCGTGACGTAATCGACATCATGCGCACGCAGATCATCAAGTAGGGCAATCACTTCTTCTTCAGTTTCACCAATCCCCACCATCAAGCCACATTTAGTTGGAATATCTGGGCAATATTCTTTAAACATCTTAAGTAATGTTAAAGAATGCTGATAATCAGAACCTGGACGCATTGCTTTGTACAAGCGTGGAACCGTTTCGATATTATGGTTAAACACATCTGGCGGACATTCAGTCATGATTCGAAGCGCAATATCCATACGACCACGGAAATCTGGTACCAGAATTTCAAGTAAGGTGGTCGGGCTTAATGCGCGCGCTTCTTTAATACAGTCGACAAAATGCTGAGCACCGCCGTCTAGAAGGTCATCACGGTCAACAGAGGTAATCACCGCGTATTTAAGCTTTAAATTGGCAATGGTTTCTGCCATGTGGCGAGGTTCATCTGCATCTAGTGCATTTGGTCGACCGTGTGCAACATCACAAAACGGACAGCGGCGCGTACAGATATCGCCCATGATCATGAAGGTTGCTGTGCCACCACCAAAACATTCAGGCAGATTCGGACAAGCAGCTTCTTCACATACCGTGTGAAGTTTTTGTGCACGTAAAGTGGTCTTAATTCGTTGCACCTCTTCTGGTGCCGTCATTTTGACGCGAATCCAGTCTGGCTTGCGCGGTACTTCAACCGTAGGAACAACTTTTACAGGAATTCGGGCTACTTTTTCCGCACCACGTAGTTTTACACCCTGTTCAGGTTTACGGTTTTCAGACATAGTTAACAATTCCAATGTTATTCGCGAGAATTTTAATTGACATTATTATAACGGACTTAGTCTAAAATGGGGCAAATTCATTATTCATATAAAAAATGTCGTTATTGCATAATATAGGCTTGAGAAATACATTATTGGGCAGCATAGTGCCCCTATTTATTATAAAATGTTTCAACTGATCGGATTGAAGGAGCTTTAAATGCCACGTAAGAAAGAGGTCGTTAATGGGAATTTCATCAGATATGATGCGTTAGTTCTCGGTTCTGGACCTGCGGGCGAAGGCGCGGCAATGAAGCTTGCAAAAGCAGGTAAGCGTGTTGCAATTGTTGATATTCGTGAGCAGTTAGGTGGAAACTGCGCGCATGTCGGGACAATCCCGAGTAAAGCTTTACGTCAAACTGTATCGAGTATTATTCGTTACCAACGTGACCCAATGTTTCAAAAAGTGGGTGAATGGAAGAAGTTCACCATGAAACAAGTTTTGAGTCATGCACATCGTGTAATTCAGCAACAAGTGGCTACGCATACTCGATTCTATGATCGTAATAATATTGATGTATTTTATGGTCGCGCTTACATCCAAGACCAAAATACGGTGTTGGTGTTTACGCCTGAAGGAATCAAAGAAACTATTATTTTTGATCAACTTGTGATTGCGACCGGTAGTCGTCCTTATCAACCCAAAGGTCTAGACTTTAATCATAAACGTGTGTTTGATTCGGACAAGATCCTAGATCTCGACTACACCATTCATAAAATTATTATCTACGGTGCAGGCGTAATTGGCTGTGAATATGCATCAATTTTTATTGGTTTGAATCACAAAGTCGATTTGATTAACACGCAACATAAGCTTCTGAGCTATCTCGATGATGAAATTGCCGATGCATTGTCATATCACTTACGTGAACAAGGCGTGCTGATTCGTCATAATGAACAAATTGATCATCTGGAAACGCACGATGATTATGTGGTGTTACATTTACAAAGTGGTAAAAAAATCAAAGCCGATGCGATTTTGTGGTGTAACGGACGCTCAGGTAATACCGATGGTTTGGGATTAGAAAATGTTGGCCTGAAACCAAATGGCCGTGGCCAGCTGGCAGTGAACGAGAAATATCAGACTGAAGTGGAAAATATCTATGCCGCGGGCGATGTCGTAGGTTGGCCATCTCTAGCATCAGCAGCTTATGACCAAGGGCGCTGTGCCGGTGCAAATATGAGTGGCGAAGAAAATGTAAAACCTGTAACCGATATTCCAACTGGTATTTATACCATTCCAGAAATTTCGTGTTTTGGTAAAACTGAGCAAGAGCTGACAGACGAAAAAATTCCTTACGAAGTAGGACAATCATCGTTTCGTCATTTGGCGCGCGCACAAATTACGGGTGATACTGTGGGCGAGCTTAAAATCTTGTTCCACCGCGATAGCTTGGAAATTTTAGGGATTCATTGTTTTGGTAATAATGCGTCTGAAATTATTCACATTGGTCAGGCTGTAATGCAAAGTCCAAATAATACATTAAAGTATTTTATGGAAACGACCTTTAACTATCCGACCATGGCTGAAGCCTACCGTGTTGCAGCATTGAATGGTCTAAATCGTTTATTTTAAGATTTAAACTTGAGTATGATGTAGCTAAAAATGAAGCCCGTCGTTTGACGGGCTTTTGCGTTGATAAGTTGAACATTATTTTTGTTTTTTATTTTTATTAGATCAAAAAAATTTGATACTTTTATGACAATTAGAACGGACGACCACCAGCCAGACTAATACGTTTTAATAAGCGTCGCTGCTCTGAAGGAAAGGGCTCACGTGCATGTAAGGTAACTTGATTGTCCCAAAACACGATATCTCCGACTTCCCAATCATGCGTATAGCGAAATTCAGGTTGAGCCAAATGTTCGCGTAAGCGTGCAATTAATTCTGCCCCGACAATATCATTGTAATTTACCAGTTCAACTTCATTTTTTGCACTGAGCCAAAGAGCTGATCTGCCAGATTCTGCATGTGTCCGAACCAGTGGGTGAGGATAAGCATGACCCACGACAGGCTGATCATCAAAACGATACAATGGAGTATGCCCATTAGCTTTTGAACCGTTGTTGCTTTGAGCGCGTACAAATGGATTGTAAGTAATCAATTGCAGTGAACGAATATGTTGTTTGAGATCGTCGTCGAGTGCTTCATAGGCTGCAATGGTATTGATCCATGATGTTTTTCCACCCGCTTTGGGTAATTCAATTGCATACAGCAATGAACCAAAAGAGGGTAGAGGTGTCCATTGGTGATCGGCATGGGGTGCCAGTTCGCCGTGCCCTGTATAGTCGCCTTGCCACACGGCATTAGATACGGGTACAACATCGGGTGGTACGCCTGTTTCCAGATCATATCCCAACACGGGATTGTCTTTGCTTGGTCGGAAAATTGAGCCAAAATAACTGGCAAATGCTAAAAACTGTAAATCATCGAGTTGCTGTTTTTTAAAAATAAGTACCAGATGCTGGGCCAAAGCCTGTTTTAACTTAAAGATGGTTTCGCCAGTTTGCGCTTTTTTTGCATCGAGTCCAGTCACAATAGCACCCAAAGCAGCATGCTCAAGTGGTTGAATCTGAATTTCTTCACTAGATTGAAGATGTTTAGGTTCATGCCAGCGCGGCGCATTATGAATCGCTTGTGAGAGTGGCGTGAAACTGCTCATGTAAATCTACTCGTATTTTAATTTGGCTGGTTTTGAGCATATGAAATCCCATACAAACAATGAAATGATAAAAAGTGAATAGATTATGAAAAGCTGGAATCTTAGTGCAGTCTCTTGTTTTTTATCTATTTATTATTATCAGATAACAATAGTCACATTCGGCGCTCTTTCTTTTTAATCTCGCTTACGTGAAAAAAAGCAACCGAAGTTGCTTTTAATTTATATTTAAAACAGCTTAATCTTACATTTAGAAGCGATAACCGACACCGACATAAGTAATGATTGGATCAATATCGATTTTTGTTTTTGAGTTGATTAACTCTGCGCCAGTATTACCATCGGTGACCGTAATTTTTGCCTCACTGTTAAGTTTGGCATAAGACACAGAACCCACTGCGAACCAGCTATCATTAAAGTCGTAAGTTGCACCCACTGTGGCAATCGGTGCGAATGCATCAGCTGCATCTACTTTCACCACTGGATTGGCGCTTGATGTTTTTTTATCTAATGCTGCGCCCGCTTTGTTGTCCTGAATGTTCCGGATCATATTACCTGCGGTGATCAGATCAGATTCAATCCCAGGGTTTAGCTTAATGTCATTAAAATAGGCATACATCACGCCCACTCCCACATAGGGTCTGAATTTATTTACACCAGATTTACCAAACTGGTACTGTAGTTCTGCTGCAGGTAACCATGCCCGTACAGATGAAGCACGCTTCCCTTGGGATAAATCTGTGATTTTGATATCTTGTTTTAGTGGGATATTGCCGCCAGCTTCACCAATAATATTACCCAAGGCATCACCCAGCAAAGAACCGTCTTTTAGGGGAGTGGCAGCGCCAGAGAGAGGTGCATAAATTGTACCTTTACCTAAAATATCGACCTTAGGCGGGATACCACCTTTAATCTCAAGCGATAAATTATCGGTAAAATTATAGTTAAACAGTAGGCCAAGAGTATCGACATCATCGGCTTCAAGGCCTGAATTTGGTGCTTCCCATTGTGACAAGCCATTAATGGTTGCAGTACCAGATAATGCCGCAGGTAAGGTATTACCTCCAAGTAAGCCCTTATAGCCTGAATTAAGTAGGGTATACCATGCCTTACCCGAAACAGTGCTTTGGTCAATGGCATTGAGTACGCTATCCGTCGAGACATCACCTACTTTAGACTGTGTACCTTCGGCAATTGGGGTATTGATTCTAACGGGGTTGGCTTTTCCTTGTGGCATGGCATGTAACCAGCCCGCTGAAACGGAAAAGCGTTTAAATCCATCGCCATCTTTTAAGCTAAAGTAAGGTGAGGCAGCATGGCTATGCGCAGAAATGAATAAGAGGCTTGTCATTAAGCCAGCAAAAGATTTGTTCATCTGAAGGGACTCCATGTCCAGTTTTTGTGATCATTTTTCTAAAAAACATCTTAAATGTTAAAACGAGCAGATCCTGTAAAATAAAATATTTCATATGTAGCAAAAAAGAAATGAAGTTTGGAATTATGAAGGAAATATGAATGAACGCTAAAGTCAATAAAAAAGGCCATCTTGATGGCCTTTTAAACACGCAAATTTTAAGTTTTACATAAAACGAGACAGATCTTCTTCTGGACGAGCAGTGAGCACTTCGAGTCCGGTTTCAGTCACCAAAATCGTGTGTTCAAACTGTGCAGAGAGTTTGTGGTCTTTGGTGACCACAGTCCATTTGTCGCCAAGCAATTTGGTTTGCCAAACACCAGCGTTGACCATTGGCTCAATGGTAAAAGTCATGCCTGCCTCGAGTTGCATGCCGGTGCCTTTCTGACCGTAGTGTAAAACTTGTGGTTCATCATGGAATACAGTCCCGATACCATGACCACAATATTCACGCACCACACTGAAACGCTCAGATTCGACATACTTTTGAATGGCATGACCAATGTCGCCAATAAATGAGCCGGCACGAACCGTTTGCATGCCGCGGTACATGGCTTCTTGTGCCACATTGCATAAACGATTTGCTAGAATTGAAGTTTCTCCACCTACCACATACATCATGTTGGTGTCGCCATGGTAACCATCTTTAATCACAGTTACGTCGATATTTAAAATATCGCCTTTTTTGAGAATCTTTTCAGCAGATGGAATCCCGTGACACACCACGTGGTTAACAGAAGTACAAATGGTGTGCTGAAACGCTGGACGACCTGGCGCTGCGCCATAGCCCAGACATGCCGGAATGGCCTGTTGAACATTGACGATATGATCATGACAGATTCGATCCAGCTCAAGCGTGCTCACGCCTGGCTGAATATACGGTTTAATCATGTCAAGAACTTCAGCCGCCAGTCGTCCTGCGATACGCATTTTTTCAATTTCTTCAGGAGTTTTAATCAGTCGACTTGGAGCCGTGTACGTACTATTCATGATACTTAAAAACTTTTGGTAATTTCAAAGCAGTTATGGTATAAATACCCGCCCATTTTATCAAATGCTTTTCGTGAATATATTTTATGAATTGCGTAGATGAAATAGGAAAAAATCCGCACATATGTCGTCACATTACTCTGGGTGCCTAGCAATAGGTGGAGAATGCGGACATATGGAGGCCTAACCCAACTTTAAGGTAAAGAAAATGGCAGATTACAACGTAAGCATGCGCGACCTTCTTCAAGCAGGCGCGCACTTTGGTCACCAAACTCGTTTCTGGAACCCAAAAATGCGTCAATACATTTTTGGCGCACGCAACAAAATTCACATCATCAACCTTGAGCACACTGTTCCTGCGTTAAATGATGCTTTGAACTTCGCTAACCAATTAGCAAGCAAAAAGAACAAAGTTTTGTTCGTTGGTACTAAACGTGCTGCTTCTAACATCATCCGTGAACAAGCTCAACGCGCTGGTCAACCATATGTAGATCACCGTTGGTTAGGTGGTATGTTGACGAACTGGAAAACACTTCGCCAATCTATCAGCCGTTTGAAAGATCTTCAAACTCAATCTCAAGATGGTACTTTTGCTAAGCTGACTAAGCGTGAAGCATTAGAGCGTAGCCGTGAGATGGAGAAACTTGAGCGTTCTTTAGGCGGTGTTAAAAACATGGGTGGTTTACCTGACGCATTATTTGTAATCGACGTTGATCACGAAGCGATTGCAATTAAAGAAGCTAAAAACCTTGGTATTCCTGTAATTGGTATCGTTGATACAAACTCTAACCCAGACAATGTAGACTACGTTATCCCGGGTAACGATGATGCGATTCGTGCAGTAACTTTATATGCTTCAGCTATGGCTGATGCAATTCTTGCTGGTAAAGAATACGCGCAATCTCAAGCGAATGCTCAAGCTAAAGGCGAAGAAGCAGCAGCTGCTTCTGAGGCTTAATGCGTTTGACGCCTGATTGTCATTTTTGCGACATGTAAGGGTGGCAAATTAAGCGTCGAAAAAAAGCAAACGGCCCAGAGTTTCCTTGGGCCGTTTTTGTTCAAAGATTTACTTTTTCTACCTATTTAGGAGAACAACATGACTGCAATTTCTGCAAGCATGGTAAAAGAATTACGTGACCGTACTGGTCTTGCAATGATGGAATGCAAAAAAGCATTAACAGAAGCGAATGGCGATATCGAGCTTGCGATTGATAACCTTCGTAAATCTGGTCAAGCAAAAGCAGCGAAAAAAGCAGGTAACATTGCAGCTGATGGCGCGATCACAATCGTTCAAGACGGTAACAAAGCAGCATTGGTAGAAGTAAACTGTCAAACTGACTTCGTTGCAAAAGACGAAAACTTCTCTAACTTCTCTAATGCGGTTGCAAAAGCAATTCTTGCTTCAGGTGTAACTGAAGCTGAAAAAATTGCTGAACTTAAATTGGAAGACGGTCAATCAGTTGAAGAAGCGCGTATTGCTCTTGTTCAAAAAATTGGTGAAAACATCCAAGTTCGTCGTGCGAAAATTGTTGAAGGTCAAAACCTTGCAGTTTACAAACACGGTCTTCGTATCGGTGTTGTTGTATCATTTACAGGTAGCGCAGAAACTGGTAAAGGTATTGCAATGCACGTTGCAGCGTTCAATCCAGTTGCGGTAAGTGCTGATGCAGTACCAGCAGATCTAGTTGCAAAAGAGAAAGAAATTGCTGAAGCAAAAGCAATTGAATCTGGCAAACCTGCAAATATCGTAGAAAAAATGGTATCTGGTTCAGTTGATAAATACTTGAACGAAGTTGCACTTGATCGTCAAATGTATGTAATCGACAATGACAAGAAAGTTGCTGATGTACTTAAAGCAACTGAAACGACTATTGTTGAATTTGTACGTTTCGAAGTGGGTGAAGGTATTGAGAAAAAAGCAGAAATGAGCTTCGCTGAAGAAGTTGCTGCTGCTCAAGCCGCTGCAAAATAATTATTTATTTTGTAAAAAAAAGCCCCTAAATTAGGGGCTTTTTTTTAGACAAAAATGGATATTTCAAAAATGAAAAAAATAAATACCTACATCGTTGTGACTGTTATTGCCTTTTTGCTGGTGTATTTTTTTGTTTTAAATCAACGTGAGCCTCATGTTGCATCACAAATTCAAACGTCGCCAGTCACTACTCAAGATTTTAACAACGATGCAATCAAATTGGCTTTCGAGCAGAAAAAAAGTAATGTTCAGGTACAAGGAGCAGGGCAGGTCAAAGCCGTTTTGCCTGACGATAATCAAGGGTCACGGCACCAGAAATTTATCTTAAGATTGGAAAATGGTCAAACGGTACTTATTGCACATAACATCGACTTATCGCCGCGTTTACAGGGCTTGCAAAAAGGTGATCGTGTAGAGTTTTATGGTGAATATGAGTACACGCCAAAAGGCGGTGTTATACA
This sequence comes from uncultured Acinetobacter sp., assembly GCA_913777945.1. Lineage (GTDB taxonomy): Bacteria > Pseudomonadota > Gammaproteobacteria > Pseudomonadales > Moraxellaceae > Acinetobacter. The sequence goes on from CAJYTY010000008.1 coordinate 603,780, forward strand.
CTGGACGCATCGTGACCCGAAAGGCAGGCACTTAAATGGCTGGCTAAAATTTAATGGAAGCATCTATCAGTAATGAAGAGATGCTTCCAGCGAAACATTTAAGTCATTCATTAAATGCCGAGAGTGTGTGTTAATTTAATTGTTGTTTACTTTTCCAGCTGGGTAAAATTTTAGCCAAGTAGGCATCCATGCACCAGAGCGGACCAATCAACAGAAATTGTACATCTTTTAAAAAGGAAGGTTTTTTGCCTTCAACCTTATGGCCGTAGAATTGCCCAATCCACGCCACAATAAAAACACCAATATAAAATCCCACGCCAACAGGCAATACATAGATCAACCATGCCATGACAGCAACTAGAGCCGCCATTGCCACGGCAAGGACTAAGTCTAATCGTGCATAAAATATCAGTGAAAGTACAATCAGTAGTGCGGTCAGTAATGCACTAAAATGATAAATCAAACCAATAATTGAAAACAAAATTGCAGGTACGCACACCCAATGAATTTTTTTATTGGTTTGGTTTTGATGGCTTTGGCTGTATTCGTCAAACCATTCCGTAATGGTTTTCATGTGGATCATCCTTATTTTATTTATTCCTCTATTTAACGAATATAAAACACAATATGCATGCGGTCAAAGCAGATTTTTGACTCGGGCGAACAAATCTAAAAAATGTAAAATTCATCGCCAAAAACGTTTAAAACAATTGGAAAAACCATTTTGAGCAAAAGTGACCTTAAAACTTTCTCGAATTTGCCTTATAAGCTCGCGTTAAACCGCATCTTTAAACATTTTTGCTACTAGGGTAGCTTTGCAGGGATTTTGTTGTATAGCACGCGAATCAGAGCAAATTAAGACTAAGCTACAATTTGGTTAGTTTTTGTGTTTAAAAAGTGATCGTTTCGTAAAATTGCATTGTGAACCACGGCTAATCATTTTAACTTAAACATTCACACATCAGAACAAGAATGTATCGAACAAAAATAAAGAAACCACCGAATGGTGGCCTCTTTATTGCAAAAGTGAAGGAGCTAAAGCTTATGAATTTGGACCATCAACACGCTCAATACTTACTTTGCCTGTACCCGCATTCGCGAGTCCAATGCGTTTAGCTGCTGCGTAAGATAAATCTACGACTCGATTGCCATGAAATGGACCTCGATCGTTGACTTTAACCACGACACTTTTGCCGTTGTCTTTATTGGTCACTCGAATGTAGCAATTCAGCGGCAGACTACGGTGTGCTGCAGTAAGCTCGTTCATGTCGAAAGTTTCACCGTTAGCCGTTTTACGACCATGAAACTGACGACCATACCAAGATGCGATACCGGTCTGGCTAAATTTACGAACAGTGTTCGATGCTACAGAATTTAATTTTTCAATCACTGAAGGCTCTTCTTCAGGGATCTCGATTTTAGCCGCGATAGTTTGACGACGGATTTTGTCACCCGAACTTTCGGTGATTGAAAGACTATTTAAATTAGAGAAATGGGAATTGAAGTTGTTCTGCGAATCTTTATTCAAGACGCGAGCAGCCAAACTTGAACCGTCTGCATCGCCATTAAGAGATGATGCGGGAACCATTTCTGCTTGTGACTGGATAACTGCCAGTCCAATACTGAGTGCTAAAGCGTACTTTAACGTTAACTGCATTACTTAAACTCCTAGAGACAATTCACAAGGCTTAGCAAGTAGCCAAAATAATGTGAACAGCCTAATTTATTCACTTTTGCAATTGCTTTATGGAGGGGGATGATATTCATCGGCTTTGCAGAGTGTCTAGTGTTTGAAGTAAAAAAGTTACAAAAAGGACAAAATCTCACAAAAAATGAGCAAAAAATAACCTAAATTGTAACATTAAGTTTAAAATGGCTATTTAGTGCTCTTTTTAACAAAAATATTTATTGACTTTTATGTATTTTTAAAAAATTCCATCATCTACTGGTGACTTCGGTACCCAACAACCAAACCGCTGTGGCATACATTCTGCTGCGGTTATAGGTCGTAATGACTTGAAAATTTGGATAGGTAATATAGTACATAGGACCATAATTTTCTTGTAATTGTATAACGTTGACCAAGTCAAGATCATCGATTTTCACAATCGGATTTAGCGGCGTAACACCTTGCGTTTTGAGTGCGCCATAAGGGGTAGGCTGGGTCAGATCCTTTGCAATAATTGTATCTGGCGTATTACCTGTATAACGTGCGGCAAATCCAATAGGTTGATTTCGTTGCCAGCCATTTTGAGCAAGGTAATTTGCAATTGATGCAATTGCATCTTCAGCAGAATTGCGTAGGTCAATATGTCCGCTTGCATCGTAATCAACACCAAACTTGGTAATGTTGCTTGGCATAAATTGAGGATAACCAATTGCACCCGCATAAGAACCCACGATACTGTTGGTTGGGTAGCCTTCTTTATATGTCCAAGCGATCAAAGCACCTAATTCATCACTAAAATAATCTGCTCGGCGAGGGTAACCAAAAGCTAGAGTCGCAAGTGCGTCACGCGTGATAAACGAGCCTTTGTTTGCGCCATAGCCTGTTTCGACCCCTAAGATACCTAAGATAATCGATTGCGGCACACCAAATTGCTGTTCTGCGCGGTTTAAAACATCTGCATACTGATTTTTAAAACGTACACCACGCTGAATAGTACCTTCGCTCAAAAACATGGCTTTATAGTCATACCATGGCTTACTCTCACCCGGACGTGTCATGATGTTTAAAATATTGGGAAGATTTTTGGCGCCTGACATCGCATTGTCGACTTGCTCGGCAGTCAGACCATAAGTGGCCATGGTTTTTTGCTTAAAGCTTGGATAATTTGGATCGGTGATAAAGTCGTTCGCTTGAGAGCAGCTGGCAGTAAGAAAAAAACTGCCGAGAAGTAAAAAACGTCTAAATGGTTGCTTCACTACCATGTTCAACATAGTATTATAAATTCCTGAATTAAAATAAAAAAATATAATTATCGATGGGTGTGGATCGACATAACCAGTCCAAAAGTCGCCATCAAGGTAATAATTGCGGTGCCGCCATAGCTCATGAACGGTAGCGGTACACCCACTACGGGTAAAATACCACTAACCATGCCAGCATTTACAAATACATAAACAAAAAAGGACAAACCTAACGACCCTGCAACAAGGCGGCCGTAGTTATGAAAGCACTGTAATCCAATTTGGAATGTTCTAAAAATAATTGCAAAATACAGCAGCACTAATATGGTGACACCAATCAAACCAAATTCTTCGGAGTAGGCTGCAATAATAAAGTCGGTATGACCCTCAGGTAAAAAGTGTAAATGTGATTGTGTGCCTTCTAAAAAGCCTTTACCTGAAAATCCACCTGAACCAATGGCTGTTTTTGATTGAATAATATTCCAGCCTGTACCGAGCGCATCTGCCTCGGGGTTCAAGAGTGTGAGTACACGTTGTCGCTGATAATCATGTAACAAAAATTCCCACGCAATTGGGATTAAAAGTCCTGCGCCAGCAACAGCAGCACCAATGAGTTTCCAAGAGAGCCCGCTTAAAAACAACACAAATAACCCACTGGCCAATACCAGTAAAGATGTACCCAAGTCAGGTTGTTCTGCAATTAGGAGAAATGGAATTCCCACCAAAAGCATGGTGATCATGACATTAGGAACGCTCGGCGGAAGCGGTTTACGCGATAAAAACCACGCCACCATCATTGGCATACCGATTTTCATGAACTCACTGGGTTGTACACTTCCGAAACCGGGAATATCAATCCAGCGCTGTGCACCCATGCGAATTTCACCAAATACCATTACAGCAATCAGTGAAAAGAGGCCAAACAGATAAAAGTAAGGAGAAAATGCTTGATAAACCTTCGGTGGAATTTGTGCGAGCGTCAACATGACAATAAAGCCAATTCCAAAGCTCATGGCTTGCTTAGAGACTAACCCGATATCTTGTGCAGAGGCACTATATAAGACAGTCAGCCCAAGACAGGCATTTAAAATCAAAAAAGAACATAACCAAGGATCAATATGTAATCTTTGCCATTTGGATGGAAGCATTGCTGTGCTTAAGCCATCGCGCGGCGCCTGGCGTAGAAATTTGTATTGAGAGCTTGGAGACATAAGGTTTTACAAAGGAATAATCAATGCATGGCGCATGCTAACATATCCCTTAATTTAGGCAATCTATATCCATATTTTGCAATAAAAAAACCTGGAAAATTCCAGGTTTTTTGCGCTATGTTTTAGTTGCTAAAAAATAACGTATCATGATACTCAGCGAGCGCTTTTAACTCTAAGCGATTTAGATTTGGAATCAGCTTGTCGATGGCGATATGAACGGCTTTAGTCACTGCGGCGGCGCCAATATCTGCAGCCTTGCGTTTGATCATGCCTAAATCCAGTGTTTTATTAAATTCAATCATAAAATGACGGATCGTGGCATCTGCAAATTGCTTATAAAGTTCAGCCAGAGCTTGCTTGTCGACAGCATTACCTGCTTGAATTTCGGCAAAACTATGCTTCAGATTTGTGACCAAACCTGGATCAAGCGACTCACCGACTTTATATTCTCCTTCAGTGGTTTTAAATAAACTACGTTCGGAAAACTCGATGGACTGTTTTACAACATCATTGGGCGCTTTGCTTAAAAGTTGTTTGAGCAAAACGGCAACGGTTGATTTGACATAGCCTGCCAATTTTTCAGCGGTTTCACGCTTATCGCTCTCTGGAAAGCGACGAACAAGTTCGATTAAAAGCGCATCAATAATTTCATCATTGATTTGTAGGGCTACCTGATCGCGTAATGGATACAGTGGCTCACTTGAGTTCTTTTTTTCGATACCTGTCTGAATATTTTTAAGCAATGCTTCAGATGGAGTAAAACCAAAAAATGGCATGTCTGATCCTCAATTATTGATTTTATTGTCGGGCCAATCGAATAGGGCTTGGCATCCATGACAAGTCAGATACACGACACGGATTAATGTCTAAACCACCGCGTCGCGTATAGGTTGCATACACCATCAGTTTTTCAGGCTTTAAGTTTTGCCATATGTCGGCGTACATCTGCTCGACGCATTGCTCATGAAAGCCATTGTGCTGACGATAAGAAATAATATACGCGAGAATACTGTTATAACAAGGCTTAATACCTTGATAACGAATGAAAACTGTTCCCCAATCCGGCTGTCCAGTCACAGGACAATTACTGCGTAATAGATGTGAATATAAATTCACTTCGATTTGTGACTGGTCATCAGCATCTAGCGCAAGCAAGCTTGCATCTGGATGTGACTCCAAGCGTGTTGGTTTGAATTGATCGATACAGATTCCAGACGGTTGGCTGATCTCGAGCGTATCTACATCAAACAACTCAAAGCCGACCTTTGCATTGGCAGCTTGACTCAAATCTTTTTCAACAAGGTCAATTAGTGATGCTTTAGACACAAAACGATGAAAGTTTAGACTATTAAAGTATAACTTTAATGATTTTGACTCGATCAGATTTTCAGAGGTTGCGGGAAGGGTAATCCGTCCAATTGCAACTTGTGGAATCCCGTCTTGATTGAGCCAAGAAAGCTCAAAAACATGCCACCAATCTTTGCCCTGAGAAACACCTGTAATGTTTGCATATTGTTCACGTGAAGATGAACGTGAAATAGGAAACAAAATGCCGGGTTCATAAGTTGTTGGATATTCTGTTTCTTTACCTAAAAGAGATTTTTCTACACTCATTCACGCATTCCTGAACCACGAGAAAGTAAATAATACGCTACGCCATATAAAAGAACGCAGCACACGGTCACCACAATCAGTGACAATGAAACGTTGACATCGCTCTGACCCAAAATGCCATAGCGAAATGCATTGACCATATACACAATTGGATTGATCAACGATAATTTTTGCCAAAATGGCCCCAAAGCACTAATGGCGTAGAATACGCCACCTAAATACGTTAAAGGGGTAAGAACAAAAGTGGGAATAATCGAGATATCATCAAACGATTTGGCATATACGGCATTGATGAATCCACCTAAAGCGAACAAAAAGGATGTGACCAAGACGGTATAAATAGTCACAAACCAGTTATGTATATAAAGGTCGGTAAAAAATAGGCTCATCATGGTCACAATAATGCCCACCAAAACCCCACGAAACACGCCTCCAACCACATAGCCCCACAAAATGAGGTGTAAAGGTACCGGGCTCATGATCAGTTCTTCAATGCTTTTTTGAAACTTAGCACTAAAAAAGCTTGACGAGACATTTGCATAACTGTTGGTAATGATAGCCATCATGATCAGACCCGGCACAATAAACTGCATGTAGCTGAATCCACCCATTTGACCGACACGAGAACCGACCAGATTACCAAAGATAATAAAGTACAGGCTCATGGTGATGGCAGGTGGTAGCAGTGTTTGAGGCCAAATCCGCATAAAACGACGGATTTCTTTACGTACTAAGGTACCGAAGGCTGTACAGAGCTGACTAAAATTCATTGTGCCGCTCCTTGTTGCTCTAGATTTTTTTCGACCATACGTACAAATAATTCTTCAAGTCGGTTGGACTTATTGCGCATACTGCGGACTTGAATGCCTTGTGCTTCTAAAAGCTGAAACAAATCATTCATACTGTGTGCTTTATCTAGTGTCACTTCAAGTGTCAGCGGATCGATCAAATTAAAGCGCACCCCAATAATGTTAAGATCATTCGATAGTTCAACTGGTTCTGCCAGATCAAAAATAAAAGACTCTTCACTTAACTGATTTAAGAAGCTTTTCATCGTGGTGTCTTCTTTAATCACGCCCCGATCAATAATTGCAATGCGGCGACATAACATTTCGGCTTCTTCAAGATAATGCGTGGTTAAAATGATTGAAGTACCGGCGTTATTCATCTCGACTAGAAAATCCCACATCGAACGGCGCAACTCGATATCGACACCTGCGGTAGGTTCATCGAGGATCAGTAACTTTGGTTCGTGCATCATGGCTCTGGCAATCATTAGTCGACGCTTCATACCGCCAGAAAGCATTCTGGCTTGCATGTTGCGCTTTTCCCAAAGCCCTAATTTTTCGAGATACAATTCTGCGCGCTGCTCGGCAAGTTTTTTAGGGATGCCGTAATAACCAGCCTGTGTCACCAGAATATCGAAGGTCTTTTCAAAATGGCCAAAATTAAACTCTTGTGGCACAACACCTAAGCATTGTTTTGCACGGGAAGGTTGCTTGTCTAAATCATGGCCAAAAATATTGACCTCACCAGCACTTTTTTTTGTTAAGGAACTGATGATACTGATGGTGGTCGATTTTCCAGCACCGTTTGGACCTAGAAGCGCATAAAATTCACCTTCCGGAACAGTTAGGTTGATTCCTTTTAAGGCTTGAAATCCATTACGATAAGTTTTGGACAAATCACGTAATATCAAGGCATCAGTCATGAAACGCTCACACTTAATTTAATAGTACTATTTTGAGTGATATCGAAAAATAAACCAAGTGATAAGATGGGATTGAGCGGAACGAAATATAGAACGCTGAAAAAACAGACATACTATGTGATGTGTAATATAGTTATTTAGCATGATGCTTTTTAAAATTGTTAAGTAAAACGAAACAATAAGCATAAAATAGGATACATTATGTATTTTAAGAAATATAAAAAAACACTTATGATATATTGGAACGTGTGATCTAGAAGCACTTTGGCATAAACTATTAGATGACAAAAGGCTTAAGTTGATAAATTAAGATTAAGATAGAGTTATGAATAATCGACACGTTACTTTACAGGATAAATATTCGAACATTCACCATCTTATGCGAGTGAAAGACCTTATTGTAGATCCAATCAAGAAAACTGAAACGTGTCAGTGGTTATGGATTTATAAAACAACATCGGAGTTTTTTCCTTTCGAGTTATGGACCCAACTTGATCGTGTTCAAGTGAATGAGAAATTAGTTTATAAGGATCTTACCTTTAAGGTTATTCACATTGACGATGAAGATCATCCGCTATTCTCTTGAACTGATGCGAAATTAACATGAACTGACGATTGTGTATCGAAATACAACACACCATGAACAGGATGAAATTTAAATATCTGAATAAATAGGCCATATTGATATTTTTACATTGAAGAAAATATCATGGATAACACTTTAAACGATTACGAAAAAATTGAAAAACTGATCCAGCATAGTCGAATTGTGATGGTTACTTTTACTAATCATGACGGACACTTACATAGTGCGCCTATGACCAGACAAAATAAATCATTTGACGGTAATGTATTTTTTATCGGAGCCAAACACTCCGAATTAGTTCAAAGTATTACATCACAGCCAGAAGTTAACCTTGCTTATTCGGGTAGTGATTCTTTTGTATCCATCAGCGGTAAGGCGCAGTGTATTAATGATCCACAGTTGCTCGAAGAACTCTGGTCGCCTGCTTATCAAGTCTTCTTTAAAGAAGGTTTACACGATCCTGATATTCAACTGATTCAAGTCACATGTCATGGTGCGCAATATTGGGAAGGGGATGGAAAACTTGTGACGTTATTTAAGCTCGCCAAAGCTTCAGTTACGGGAGAGCAAGACAATCTGGGTGAATCGAAATCTATGCGATTATAAGCCATTGATCTGTTAATTGTATAAGCGCCGTAGAGATGGGCTTTTTACAGGTAAGGGTTAATTCCTCGCTGATGAAGCCCTACCTTGCGGCGCAGCTTAGTTTGCTCTTCTTGCAGTAACTCATTCACAAATTGGGGTAGAACATCCTCATTCAACATGGAGGGATGAAAACCATCTGCATTGAGCTGTTGGAAAAAAAGGTCAATTTTAGAGCTTTTTTGAACATATTTCATCGACCATTTTTTAAAATAAATTCTTTTAATTTCAATGGCTTCAAACACATTAATTTCATGGTGACGAGGGTCTTGCATTATGCGTTGCATAAGATCGTTTAAGATTTCCTCTTCACCTTCAAGGCACTGGAAAAATGCATTATTGGCATAATACAGTACACCATAAATTTGGTGCTTTGCATTGAAATCACGAGCCTTACTTAAAATATCATTCAGATCTTCAATCAAATCGCCAGCATCCACTGGTCGTATGCTGGAGTAGCACAGTCTTATTTTCATTAACTACGTCCTGCTATTGAGAATAAATCGAAATCAAATTTTAGGATGATGATACTGGTTTGCCAACGTGTGCGGTTCTTCACTTAAAAGCTGGATGAATGACGGTATTGTTGAGTCAGACAAAAGATAAGGGTTAAATTCATCTAGATGGGTCTGTTGGAAAAAATCAGCTAACCGTTTATTTACAGGTGCAAACTTCATGCTCCAATGTTTAAAAAGACGCTGTTGCATCGATTCACGATATAGAATTTCACAATTTTGATGTCGGGAATCTTTAAGAATATGTTGATAAAAAAGCGTATCGATTTTCGATTGTTCACCTTCTAGGCACTGCACAAAGTAACCATATCCGTAATATAGTACACCTGTTATTTCATTTCTAGAATTAAAATCAACAGCAGTGTCTAAAATATCAATCAGATCTTGCTTTAATTCTGGGTGTAGATGACTTGCTTTACTTGCGTACAAGATTCTAACCATTTCCATGACATTTTCCAAAGCTAACAATAAGGTTTTTAGTGGGTAATGGCACTGGTACTTCGCCCACGTGTGGTAAGACAAGAAATGTAAGGTGTGAATTGGTCTTTATGTGATAAGCCGCACACAATACATAGTTTTAATCGACAAAACCACTTCTTTCATAAAGAATTTCCCGATTCATGTATATTATAAATTAAATCACTGTTTTATAAGTAAAAAAATATAAAATAAAATGTTTCTAATTACATGTGGTTTTATATGTTTTTGTAAGTATATAGTGAGAAATTTACCAAATGGTATACATAAGATTTTGAATTTATTGAAATATAAGTTATTTTTAAAAATTGATGTTGTATAAAAAATAGACAAATGTAAGCTATTTCTCACAATCATGTAAGCTATGGATTATTTTAAGTTTGCGTAAGTTATCTATACTCAGTTCGTACATTATCTTGTTCATTTTTTCCATAGAAAAATGAGTAATAACTTAAACACCTTTATAATAATTTTATAAAGAATAAAAGAATAAGATTAGGGGACTTACGAGTTAGATAATGTATAGCGTGTTTCCTCCTCCTTAGCACACACCTTCCTAAGGAGGAGGAAATTTTTATTTTCATTCGAAAAGGTCATCAAAATGCAGATTGTTAAAAATATCTTTATATCATTTGTGTATATGATGATTGTTTCTATTTTAATTGTAATATTTTACCGAATTGGTATTCATAAATATGTCAATATTACCGTCAGTGCCATTATCTTTGGTTTACTAACTTTCTTCTATTTTAAGACTATTGTTTCATCATTGCTTTGTCATTTATTTTATTATGGTATATTGTTTTACTTGAGTCAGACGCTTGATGTTTTAATGATGCTTTTAATTTCCATAAGTACAATGGTCGTCATGAAAATATATTTAGTCGGGTGGAGTAAGTTTGATACTTACATTAAAGAAAATCAGATATATAGAAATTAAATTAATCTATATAAATAAAGAATGAAAATAGAATTTAGCTTACAGTCTTCATGTTTTATATTTTTTTTATAAAATATTTTATATAGCTATAATTTTATCTAACCCGAATCTCGGATAAGCAATTGACTTGAAAAAGAGAAGGACTAAAGCTATCAGTTGAGTTACCACACCAAACTTAAAGCTCTAGTCCTTATGATTGATAGTACCCAATTATTCTGCATAATTGATGATTTCTTTCTAAAATTTGAATCAATCTATTGGAATTTCTTAAAGCAGAACTTTCGATGCTCAAGAGTTCACCCTGCTCAGCTCAGTATTTCTGAAATTACCTTTATTGCAATTTGGTATAAGTGCTCTCATTTCAATAATTTCAAAGCATTCTTTACAGCGTTAAAATATAACAATAGCCATCTATTTAAACATCTACCGTGTTATCAACGCATGATTCATCTGATGAATACACATCAGCTGGCTTTACATACCCTACATTTTGCTTTGATGAAAGATCAGCAAAGCAATTATTTATGGATTGATTAAACCATATTACCTGTCTGAAAAAATCAGCGAATACAACGTCATAAGTCTTTATCGGCTATTGCAACACGTGGAAAAAGCTCAATGGGTTGGTTCTTTGGCTGTAAGCTGCATTTGCTAATGAATCAATCAGGTGGGATAGTAAATACGATTTTATCTAATGGGCATACAGCAGATATCAAAATGGTGGAGCAACTAGTCAAAGGAATGACTGCCAAATTGTATGCTGATCGCGGCTATATTAGTCATAAGCTTAAGAGCAGGCTTAAAGATCAAGATATTGATTTGATGACCTATCATCGTAAAAACATGCAAGCGATTAAATTATCAAAAGCGGATAACTACCAATTAAAACAACGTAATAAAATAGAAACATTATTCAGCTTGCTAAAAGGGACATACAACTTAGTCACGAGCAAAGCACGGAGTATTACAGGTTATTTGACAGGCATTTGTGCGTCTTTGTGCGCTTATCAACTTTGTCATCAAAATAAGCCAATGATTCGTATTATGGAAACATCGGCTTAAACAGGATTCGGGTTAAGTAAAACTATCTCGCTAATTTTATTTTGATTTAACAAGAGTCTAAAAATAATATTTTAGTCATTTGGCTGACTTGTCATACTTCTCAACACATCATCTTTGTCAATAAAGTGATGTTTAAGTGCTGCTAATATGTGACCTACAATAAGTAAACTCGCAAACCAAGAAACGTAAACATGAATAGTATGTGCAAACTCACTCAATTCAGGATTCGGTTGAACTAGACGCGGAATTTCAAAAAGATATAGAACTGGCGCCGGATGTCCTGCTGTCCAACTATATAAACAACCCGTAATAGGTAAGGCAATAAGCATTAAATATAAAGCTAAATGTGCAAAATGAGCAAAACGTTTCATTGCAAATGACATTGTATCTGGAAGTTTTGGTGTTGGGTGAGTGAATCGCCAGCAAATACGTATAACAATTAAGAAAATAAGAGTTGTTGCAATATTTTTATGCAAATCAATCATATTTCCTCTTAAGTCTCCTTCAGTTTCCCAACTCAAAAAGTTACCACTATAAAAACCGATGATCCATGCAGAGATAAAAATAAGGGCCATAATCCAATGAAGCCATTGAGCTGTCCTTGTATAATATTTTTTTTGGGATTCCATATGAAAAGTCCAATCAAATTAAGGATTGATCATAGTATTTTCTTGAGAAAATAACAGCTCAAATATATAACACAGTGTTCTTAATTTGCATCAATCAAAAAAATGTAACTTTAGAATGCCACACTAACTCGAACTGTGGTTAAACAATGAAATTTAAAATTAAAGAGCTAGAGTAATAATAAGATCATACGCACTAGGCACATTAGTGAGGATTAATTTTTTTTCACTAAAAGGATATGCGGTTGGAAATTCTTCATATCAGATTTAGGCATTGCATCAAATTCATCGATAGGCATATCAAAAAAGAAATTTTGCGCTTCGTCGTTTTTACAGTTCAACCAATCCTTACGGTATTCATCTGGAATGACGATAATTGATCGCTTTTCATCAGTAGGCTTATGAAATTGCTTCATAAACGGGTGATGATCCGCATTAATCGTAAGCATAGACATTGATCGCACTTGCTTTCCATCGATCAAAGCATTCTCGTAAATGGCCGCGACAGTGAAAGGTTGATAATCTTTGCGATAAATTCCCCATCGTTCAGCCTTACCACCATCTGTATAGCGTGGTTCAAAAATGGTTTGTACTGGAATCAAAGCAAACTGACTTTTTGCCCATGCGTTTTTAAAGCTTGGCTTCTCATGAACAGTCTCTGTTCGGGCGTTGTACGTGTTGCGGCAGATTTTCAAATCTTTGGCCCATTTCGGCACAAGACCAAATTTCACTTCACGCCATTCAATGGCATCGCCCGTACTAAAAATAAGAGGGCAGTCGTAACCAGGATAAATATCCGCTTTGTAATCGAAAGTCGGTTCAAACAATCCAAGCTGTATAGCTTGCGATCTTTTTATAGGTTCGTAGTTTGCGCACATTATTATTTCCTTATTATTTAGTTTTAGTATGACAATTTTAGAGTAAAGGTTTTATATAATTATGTATGAAGTTTTTAATAAAAAAGTCTTCTGAAAATTTTAAGTAAGATATTAATATAATTTGTTTTTTGGAGAAAAGTTAAAATGAATTTATTGGAAGTAATAGCTAAAAATTGTGGATTGGCTGTGGTGGACTCAGTAACTTTAGGGCTAGGTTCAGCTGTAAAAAATTCCTTTTATGAAATTAAAGATCATGTAAGTCAATGTAATGATGCACTGTATCTAATGCAAATTAAAACATTTCTTGAGACAATCGATTTAGATGAAGACGAAGTGAAAGATTTTTTTAGTAAAAATAAAGATAACAATCGACTAGGAATTGAATTATTTAAAATTTTAGAAAGTACCTATATAGAAAAGCAAGCTAATTTGTTAGCCATTAACTTTCAGAACTATTTACAGGGTAAGGCTGATAAAAGTCAATTTAATAAGTATATAAATTTAATAAAAAAAATTGATGCTCATATTTTTGAAGTAATTAATAATGACCTGCAATATCCTGAAACGCTTCGTGGACAATCCATACCTTGTGAAGGATTACCAAAAGATGCTACTGATTACAACAAATATTGGGAATTTGAAAATCTTTTAGTGAGTGATTTCAAAGATCTAGAAGTTCTAGGATTTATTGAGGAAGAAATAGAAGAAACTTCGGTTGCATATAGCTCAGTTGTAAGCCCTAAAATAAAGAGAAAGAGAACGCGTTTCTATCATAATTTTTATATTGATCTTTATAGTAAACTAAAATAGAAGGAGGCTAGCTTAGAATTTTTTAAAATGAGTTCAACTCCTATGGTCGGACTTGAACAAAAAAAACTGTTGTTAATCATACTTAACCAAAATTAATTGTTATACGTGGGTTGTATATGCAAGTTATATGGTAATTAAGTTGCTTTTAATAAGAAGATTTGAATTGTTCCGAATCGAGTCGAACTTAAGCAGTTTTTATTCTATTACGCCAGATTTACGCCAAAGTATGCTGAAACCTATATAAATAAAGGAATATTGGTGCGCTCGGCGGGGATCGAACCCACGACCCCAGGCTTCGGAAACCTGTACTCTATCCAACTGAGCTACGAGCGCATGCGAAGCACATCATAGGCAAAAAAAGGCCTGGGGTAAAGTGACTCATACACAGAAGTTTTTCTTATGTTTATTAAATCATCAATTGTAAGCAATTGATCTTTATTGGCGTACAAATAAAAAGAGCCCATCGAGATGGGCTAAAGGGCTAAATCTTGCATATCCATAAGAATTATAAATATGCATATTTTGAAAATTCATAGCATCATACTAAGAATTTCAATAAATGTTTCTTCGTCTTTAGTCGTAGTTCGATTATTTTTTAGACGTGCCAGTCGTCATCTAGTAGCTTGGTTTTAATTTTTAAAATAAAAATCATAAAAAACAAAACCTTAAAATTGTACTAAGATTAAAATTGTTGAGTGGCTTCAGTACATCTATGCAAAAATAGCATAGATATACTTAGACCAATCGCATCTAAATCAAACTCAAGATCGAGTTTTTAAAACTTATATAGTTATGAGGTCTATCATTTATCAGTAATCGACCTTAAATATATAACTTGTTCTTATAAAATCTGGCAGGATTTCACTTATGAAATGGCCTTCGTTTCCAAGGCTTTTTTTAGATAAGGATCGAGTTCATCTTGACGTAGTAGCCATTGCACGTAATCGTGTGGTAAATCCTTGATAGCAGTGCCACGATGTTTACCAAAGTTAATTTGTTCAGGAATCCGTGCTTCTTCCGAGGCGACATAAAGGGCGTCGATATTTGAAATATTTAAATGATGTACGATATGCATCAGTATATTGGCTGTCAGAATAATGTCTGCATCGGCACGATGGGCACCTTTAAGCATTTCTCGTGCTTTTGTACTGCCTTTTGAGATTAGATAAATCAACGCAGATATATTGTGTGCCTCAGCTTGTGGCCACACTTTACGCGCAAGTGCCAATGTGCAAATTGCCTTAATCTGTGAGGTATCGACACCACATCTCGCAATTGCATTGATATCGTAATCGACATTATGTCCAATAATGTATTGTGTTTGCTTAGGTAAAGAAAAGGTCGTGAAATGCGGTTGATGTTCTAGATCAGATTCAAGAATGTGATGAACGGCCATTGAAGCATATGAAATCGGCTCATCTACACTATAAAGTTGATCAAATAGCTCACTCTTGTCGAGCGTTAATTTACCTTCAAAGATTTCTACAGGCGCATAAGCAATTTCAATTGGATTACCGTTTAACTGATGCGTTTCGGTATCTAAAATAATGGCGTTCATATTGCTCAGTAAGCTGACAGGTGATTTGTCAATTTATCATTCTCTTGTAATCAGGCAAAGCCTTTAAAAGGTGTTTTGATCAACCTGCAAGCGATGCTTGTGAACCGCTAACTTTTCCGCTATGTTTAAACAGAAAATAAATACAATCAGTAAAGAAGCTTAAAGGACAAAGCAACAATGAAAAAACATCTCATGGTTTTAACCACACTCAGTGCCTGTATTTTTCTAAGCGCCTGTAATGATAGTAGTGACTCCGATTCATCAAGCTCATCAAGTAATGTGCCTGAAAATAATATTCAGAATCCTGTTGTAGGAATACCTGCAGCATATACTCAATCTGGTATGGATCAGGTTGCTGGTGAAAGTGTGGTCATGACTTACAAAATGCTCGGAATAAGTGGGCAAGAAGTATTGGCAACATCACTGGTTTTCACACCAAAAGGTACACCACCAAGTGCAGGTTGGCCAATTGTGGCTTGGGCACATGGAACGACAGGTGTGGCTGATATTTGTGCGCCAAGTCGTAATGTCATGGATGAAAATGTAAAAACCATGATCACTCAGTTGCTGGCGCAGGGTTATGTTGTTGTAGCACCAGATTATGAAGGATTAGGAGAGCCGAATGGTAAAGAAATTCATCCTTTCTTAAATGTAAAAAGTGAAGCGTATTCAATTACCGATGCGGTTGTAGCAGCAAAAAGCTATTTGGGAGCAAAAGCTGCCACAAGATGGGTCGCAGTGGGGCACTCGCAAGGTGGACAGGCCGCGCTCGGAGCAGCACAATATGCGTCGCGTGCAAAGCTGACCTATAAAGGTACAATCGCTGTAGCACCAGCATCAAATCTGGATCTTATTTTAAACGCCGGGGAGCTTTCAGCTGCAAACCAGCCTGTAGCTGTCCAAATTCCAACATATACCAATTTAGATACTTACACAGCCTTAATTACTGCCGGACTGCGCAATCCAAATCCGTCCTTGCAATACAGTCAAATTTTTAAAAGCCCTTCAGATAAAATTGCCGCTCAAGCAGAAAGTGTCTGTGCGCCAGCCTTGGCACAATCATTTGCGGTAGGGCTGACAGCGTACGCTAATCAGAACAACAATAGCTTAACTGGCTATGGTCGTACTCAGGATGGCTTTCTCAATTTATCTGTAGTGAAAAATTTTACCAGTACAGATGGGCAACCACTAACAGTTAAAGTTTCAACGCCTATTAAGATTTATCAGGGGCAGGCCGATACTACGGTGCCATTTATTGCAACGAACAAGCTTGTTACGGAAGCAAAATTAGCCGGTACGAATATCAACTTTATTACCAATTCGAATTGGACACACGGCAGCGCGTATAGCTTGAATATCTCCAATATTGTCACCGACGTAAATACTTTGTTTACACAGTGAGTTAAACTTTTTATGGCAAAATGGCTGATCCGCGCAGGATGAGCCATTTTTATGCATAACTGAGCAACTTCGCCCTGCTTAAACTCAAACTTCATGATACAATAGCGTCCAATCTTAGCACGGCTTAAAAGCCCTACTACATAGGACCCTCGCTAATGTTTGCCAACATTTCTCTTTCTGAATTTGATCCAGAATTGGCCAAAGCAATTGAAGCTGAAGATGCGCGCCAGGAAGCGCATATTGAGTTAATTGCATCTGAAAACTATTGCTCTCCTGCGGTGATGGAAGCGCAAGGATCAAAGCTTACCAATAAATATGCAGAAGGTTATCCGGGCAAACGCTATTACGGCGGATGCGAATATGTAGATGTAATCGAACAACTTGCAATTGACCGTGCAAAAGCGCTTTTTGGTGCTGACTATGCAAACGTTCAACCGCATGCTGGTTCACAAGCAAATGCTGCGGTATATCTTGCACTTTTAAATGCAGGTGATACGGTTTTGGGTATGAGCCTTGCACACGGTGGTCACTTGACTCACGGTGCAAAAGTTAACTTCTCTGGTAAAACTTACAATGCTGTACAGTACGGTTTAAATCCAGAAACTGGTGAAATCGATTACGACGAAGTTGAGCGTTTGGCACTTGAGCACAAGCCACGTATGATCGTTGCTGGTTTCTCTGCTTATAGCCGTATTGTCGACTGGCAGCGTTTCCGTGATATCGCGGATCAAGTGGGTGCATATCTATTTGTTGATATGGCACACATCGCTGGTTTGGTTGCAGCTGGTGTGTATCCAAACCCAGTTCAAATTGCGGACGTTACTACAACAACGACTCACAAAACACTTCGTGGCCCACGTTCTGGCTTGATCTTGGCGAAAGCAAATGAAGAAATCGAGAAGAAACTTCAGTCTGCTGTGTTCCCAGGCAATCAAGGCGGTCCGCTTGTACACGCTATTGCTGCAAAAGCAATCTGCTTTAAAGAAGCAATGACGCCTGAATTTAAAACGTATCAACAACAAGTTGTTAAAAACGCGCAAGCTATGGCAGATGTCTTAATTGCGCGCGGTTACGACATCGTATCGGGTGGTACAAACAACCACTTGTTCTTGTTGTCACTTATCAAACAAGACATCACTGGTAAAGAAGCTGATGCATGGTTAGGCGCTGCCAACATCACCGTTAACAAAAACGCTGTACCAAACGATCCACGTTCACCATTTGTGACTTCTGGTATCCGTATTGGTACTCCAGCGGTTACTACGCGTGGTTTTGGTGAGTCTGAAACGCGTGAATTGGCGGGCTGGATTGCTGATGTACTTGATAGCAAAGGCGACGAAAGCGTGATCGCTGAAGTAAAAGCAAAAGTTGAAGCAGTGTGTGCGAAGTTCCCAGTTTATGCGAACTAAGTCATACTGAAAAAAAGACCTCCCATCCGGGAGGTTTTTTTATATCGGTTTTTGGAGTGTGTAAAAAATGTTTAACATAAATCCATCATCTTGCTAAGTTTATCATCTAGGTGTTTACTTAAAATCATCCTATGATGTTATTCATCAGTTCAATTCATGGTTATGGCTCAGTTGAATGCATTAATTCCGCTTGATCAGATTGATACAGACCCAAAACAGGTCTTGGCGATCAAACGTATGGATCTTGTGCCACTACTCGACAATCCGTACCGACTAAATCACTATGCCGATCAGCTGATTCAAGCTCAGGCTGTATTGCTGAACCAAATTTCGCCTGAACTTACGCATGATTTAAGTCGTGTGATTTCTCATTTGATTGATAAATTGTCTAAATCTGACAAGGTCATTAAGAAAAAATCTTTTAATCGTTTACAAAAATGGTTTGGCGTAGACATCGAGCATGATCAGACACAACTCAATTATTTGCATGGATTAGATGCATTAATCGAGCAGGCGGATCGATTGAGTCAGCAGCTTGCAGTCGAAATTCAAAAATCACAATCACGAATTCAACAGTTACTTGGTCTGCGCGAACAAATGGCACTTTATATCGTGGCTGCACAAGAATTTTTGGGTGAGTATCCTGCTTTTATCCGCCATCAGCATCCACTCGATCACTTTTTAGAGCGGCTATCTAAAAAAATCAATAGTTTGCAAACACTACAAGCCAGTAATGATCTTGCCATCACGCAAATGTTTTTAACCCAACAGCTCTCGTTTGGTTTGCTTGATCGTTTTAAAGAAGCTCAGCAAGTACTGATTCCAGCTTGGCAATATCATTTGAAACAAAGTATGCAAAACAGCTCGGCACTTGAATTGCAAAAACTTGATCATAGCCGCGAAAGTTTATTAACTATTTTAAGACAATCATTAGAAAAGAGGGTAGAACCATGACGCAGTTCGAGTCAGACCAACAGCCGAATGTGATGAAATCCGACACTGCTCTCACGCAGCATGAATTTGATCGATTGGATTTAAAAGCGCTAGGTTTACAGCCAGAGGATTTTATTCATGTGCAGGATGCTCATCGTGAGCTTGCAGATTTAAATCACGCTACTGTAGCCGAATATGGTAAAGACATTGCCAGCGTAACCTCTGCATATACGGACGAGCTTTTACACTTGGTGCGTAGTAAGGATCTCGATGAAACGGGTAAGAAATTGAACGAAGTGGTACACGTGGCCAAACAGCTCAACACTTCAAGTATTTTAAATAAACCTAAAACCTCGACCATTCCACTGATTGGCGGACTTCTAAATCGTATGAAGGGCGCAAAACAAAGCTTTGATCAAAACTTTGTCAATACCAAAGAGCAGATTGATGGCTTGGTTAAAGAGATCGAGACCACGCAAATCGGCTTAAAAACTCGAGTCAATACCCTCGATAAAATGTTTACAGCTGTACAAGATGAACACAAACAACTCGGGGTTTTGGTTGCAGCAGGAAAAATCAAGCAGCAACAATTACAAGCACAAATTCAGCAATTAACCGAAGATTCCAATGCTCAGCAGCATACTCAGGCCATTTACGATTTAAATTATTTATCCAATAATCTTGAAAAGCGTGTGAGTGATTTACAAGTATTGCAGCAATCCGCCATGCAGACATTGCCTATGATCCGGATTATTCAATCGAATAACTTAATGCTAGTGGATAAATTTTATGCCATAAAAAACATTACATTACCCGCTTGGAAAAATCAGATTAGCTTGGCAATTTCCTTGCAAGAGCAACAAAACAGTGTGCAGCTTGCCAAACATATTGATGATGCCACTAATGAACTTTTACGACGTAATGCAGAATTACTACATCAAAATTCAATTGACACCGCGAAGGCCAATCAACGGTCTGTTATTGATATTGAAACACTTGAGCACGTTCAAAATACGCTGATTAAAACGGTCAATGATGTGATTCAGATTCAAAAAGAGGGCATGCAAAAGCGCGATGAAGCTACCGTTCGTTTACGTGCATTACAAGATAATTTGCAGCAACTGGTGATTGATTCAAGTCGCACCAAAACAGAAACTTGATTGAAATACGCTTTGGGAGAAAACATTGCCATCGGTCAAACATTACCCCATTCACCCCGAAGATATCCAAACTCGTCTTGTCACTTTGAAAAAAAGACAGCGTGGCTTGAGTATATTCGGGATTGCTGCACTCAGTGTATGTGCACTTGCGGTATTGTTTTCATTTGCACTTCAGCCCGTCATTTATGGCTTTTTTGATTTGAGTACACAAATCAAGCAGCTTCATATTCCAGCAGGGTTTGAGGGGCAATTGTTTGTCGATGAGCAACCCGATTATTTAATGACCTTATTGTCATGGTTGGGGTGGTTGATACTCAAACTTACGGTAAGTTTTTTTGGTGCTTTTATTTTTGTACGGTTACTTAAAAAATTCCGTTTTTTTAAAGTCCGATTTAAATCTTTGATTTTACGCTTTGTGGCATGGCTCATTGGGTGGATTTTGATTTGGTCTGGCTTAACCTTTCTCCAATATCATCAGCAAAGTGATGAAGCGCAAGCGTATGCTGAGTTGGTTCAATATGATCAGCGCATTCAGACCAGTCCGATTTTTCAATATTTACAACAAGCCCATTCACCTCAACCCGTCAAAGATTATTTACTCGCGCAAACTGCGCTGTTACATCGTCCCATAGACAAGGATGCTGCTGTATCCTACACCAGTAGTCTGATTCGTGCCGAACGCACGGATCCACATTTCTTTGAATACGGCCTCAAACGCGAGCAATTGTGGACCATTCAGCATCAAGTTTACGGAAAAAGCATCACACCGATGGCGCAAAGTATCGATGCGCAAGCACGTCAAGCAGCACGTATCAGTGAGGTCACTCAGCGATTGAGCTGGGGATTAAGCTTCGTGGCGTTTTTGGCTGGGGCAATACTTTATGGTTTAAATGTAAACCTTAAAGCTCGTATTCGGCGGATTGAAGCTCGATTTTAGTATTTATTCAAAAAACCGATTGTATTGATAAAAACATACCGTTTCACCTATCAATGCATTTATCTTATTCTTCTCAACAAGTTAAATTATTTACTCCTTTGGAGCTGTTAGGCATGTTAGACCAAAA
>CAJYTY010000009.1 GCA_913777945.1 uncultured Acinetobacter sp.
CTTTTTGTTTGCCAGATAACCATGCCACGGTTACACCTAATGGTTCAAACCAACGTTTAAAGTTTAAATAATGTTGTTCTGCAAGAATTTCAGTCGGAGCCATTAATGCAACCTGCCAATCTGCTTCTAAAGCATGGCAAGCGGCTACAGCGGCAACAAGGGTTTTTCCAGCACCTACGTCGCCTTGTACTAAACGTAGCATAGGTTGGTGTTGTTTTAAGTCATTTAAAATTTCTTTAGATACACGTTTTTGTGCATTGGTCATTTGAAATGGTAAAGCTTCTAATAGTTTTTTAGCTAATACTTTACTGCTTGAAAATGCAGGTGACGCAATTTGACGAATATAAGCACGGCGATTAAGTAAACTAATTTGGTGTGCAACCAGCTCTTCAAAAATAAGCCGTTGCTGAGCAGGATGCGAGCCTTGAGCCAATTGCAGCATGTTGGCATCCACAGGAGGCTCATGAATGTAATACAAAGCCTCTTTAAGCGCATAGCCATTGGTATATTGCTTTGGGAGTAGCTCTGGTAAGGCATCACTATGATGCTTTAAAGCTTGTTTAACGTATGCCCGTAATTTGGGTTGAGTTAATCCATCCGTACTTGGATAAATTGCTGTCAGCTGAGTTTTTGGAAGGGGTGTATGTTCATGAATGAGCTGAATTTCAGGATGATACATCTCAAGGCCGCGAGCACCTACACGGACTTCACCAAAAATACGTAAGCGATGACCGGGTTTTATTTTATCAGTCAGGTTTTTATAAATATGATAAAAGCGTAAGGTGACTTTACCGAATTCATCTTGCACCAAGGCTGCCATAGATTTTCGCTTTCCGGGAGGGAAATCAATTGATTTGACTTCTCCTTCGAGTAAATAGCTCCGCCCAACCACCAGTTGATTCATTGGAATAATCGTACTGCGGTCTTCATAATCACGTGGCAGATGAAACAGTAAATCATCTGTGGTAAAAATATTTAGTTTTTCGAGTAGGGCTGCTGAAGCCGATCCAACGCCTTGTAACTGATGGACTGAAGTCATGTCCCCTCAACGAGTTTTCTATGCATATATTATTTATCGGTTATGGTAAAACATCTCAGCGTGTTGCTAAACAACTATTTGAGAAAGAACATCAAATTACCACAATCAGCCGTAGTATAAAAACGGATAGTTACGCAACACATCTTGTTCAAGATATCTTTAAACTTGATTTAAGTAAAATTGAACCTGTAGATGTCGTATATATTTTACTTTCTCCAAACGAGAG
>CAJYTY010000010.1 GCA_913777945.1 uncultured Acinetobacter sp.
TGGTGACAACGTTGAGATGTCAGTAGAGTTAATCCACCCGATCGCAATGGACCCAGGTCTACGTTTTGCGATCCGTGAAGGTGGTCGTACTGTAGGTGCTGGTGTTGTTGCTAAAGTAACTGCATAAGCCCAATATTGTATTACATTCAAATCGGAAGCTTCGGCTTTCGATTTGCTTCATAGGCTAGTAGTTCAATTGGTAGAGCGTCGGTCTCCAAAACCGAATGTTGGGGGTTCGAGTCCCTCCTGGCCTGCCACTTTTTTTAAATAAAAAAGCTTAATTCTGGCTAAGTTGTCATATAATAATTCGCGAATTCTACGACGAGTAAAAAAATGTCGAATGATAAATCGCGTGACGCATTAAGCGACGCGCCAATCCCTCAAAGAAATAATGCTGCAGAAGTTATAAATGCAAGTTCTCCCCTTGATATTGTCTTGTGGTTAATTGCAATTGTTTTGTTAGTTGGTTCAGCATTGGTAAATCAACATTTACCAGCCTATTGGGCACCTGCAAATGATATTTGGGTGCGCGTTGGGGTAATTTTGGCTTGTGTCGTTGTCGCTTTAGGTTTATTATACGCCACCCATCAAGGCAAAGGCTTTGTGCGTTTGTTGCAAGATGCGCGAATTGAACTGCGTCGAGTGACCTGGCCAACAAAACAAGAGACGATCACGACATCGTGGCAAGTGCTTTTGGTTGTGGTTGTTGCATCATTGGTTTTATGGTGTTTCGATTACGGGTTAGGTTGGTTTATTAAGTTAATTATCGGGTAAGAGTGCGATGAAACGTTGGTATATTATTCATGCCTATTCAGGTTTTGAAAAACAAGTGATGCGTTCACTTAATGACCGAATCCAGCGCAGCACTGTTGCTGATAGTTTTGGTGAAGTCCTTGTTCCTACTGAAGAAGTAGTGGAAATGAAGGATGGTAAGAAGCGTAAGTCTGAGCGTAAATTCTTTCCTGGCTATGTATTAGTCGAAATGGAAATGAATGATGATACTTGGCACATCGTTAAAGAGTGTCCAAAGGTTCTAGGTTTTATTGGTGGTACACCAGAAAAACCAGCACCAATTTCTCAACGTGAAGCTGATGCAATTCTTGCGCGTGTACGTAATACAGGTGAAGCACCTCGTCCTAAGACGATGTTTGAGCCTGGTGAAGAATTACTCGTAGTTGATGGTCCGTTCACTGACTTTAAAGGGGTCGTGGAGGAAGTGCAATACGAAAAGTCACGTTTAACGTTGACGATTAATGTATTTAATCGACCAACGCAAGTTGAACTCGAGTTTCGACAAGTCGAAAAAACGATTTAATTTGAGTTGGTTGGTAAGCGCCCGATTTGATCGGGCATTGTTGTTCTAACACTTCGGTGTTGTTTAATTTTTTGGGGAGCCTGACGGCGTCTGTACCCAGAGGTAATTTTCAATGGCTAAGAAGATTGACGGCTATATCAAGCTGCAAGTTCCAGCTGGTAAAGCAAATCCATCTCCACCAATTGGTCCTGCTTTAGGTCAACGTGGTGTAAACATCATGGCATTCTGTAAAGAATTCAATGCTGCTACACAAAAACTTGAAGTTGGCTTGCCAATTCCTGTCGTGATCACTGTGTACAACGATAAGTCGTTCACATTCATCATGAAAACTCCACCTGCATCTATTCTTCTTAAGAAAGCTGCTGGTATTCAAAAGGGTTCTTCTGTACCTAACAAAACTAAAGTTGGTAAGTTGACTCGTGCTCAATTAGAAGAAATTGCGACTACTAAAGAACCAGATTTAACTGGTGCTGATTTAGACGCTCGTGTGCGTACCATTGCTGGTTCTGCACGTTCTATGGGCTTGGAAGTGGAGCTATAAGACATGGCAAAGTTAACTAAACGTCAAAAAGCCATTGCTGCTGCTGTAGAAGCAAACAAAGTTTATACTTTGGAAGAAGCAGTACAAGTTCTTAACAGCCTTCCAGCTGCGAAGTTCAAAGAATCATTAGACATCTCTGTAAACCTTGGTGTTGATCCACGTAAATCTGATCAGGTTGTTCGTGGTGCGACGACTTTACCTGCAGGTACAGGTAAAACTGTACGTGTAGCAGTATTTGCTCAAGGTGCTGCTGCTGAAGCTGCAAAAGAAGCTGGTGCAGATGTTGTTGGATTTGATGACCTTGCTGAAAGCATTCAAGGTGGAAATCTTGATTTCGACGTAGTTATTGCTGCTCCTGATGCAATGCGCGTTGTTGGTAAGTTAGGTACAATTCTTGGTCCACGTGGCTTAATGCCAAACCCTAAAGTGGGTACAGTGACTCCAGATGTTGCGAATGCAGTTAAAAATGCTAAATCTGGTCAGGCACGTTACCGTGTAGACAAGGGTGGTATCATCCATGCTGCAATCGGTCAACTTGGCTTTAGCGAAGAAGCTGTGCGTCAAAACGTTGAAACTTTAATTGCAGATTTAAAACGTTTAAAACCTGCAACTTCTAAAGGTGTATACGTTAAGAAGATCACTTTGAGCTCAACTATGGGTCCTGGTTTGATCGTTGACGTAAACAACGTTTCTAAGTAATTAGAAAGAATTTTAAAGCCTTAGATTTTCTCTTGCAGAAAATCTAAGCAAACTTTGAATTGATAAATGAAGGTTTATCAGCGTCAAAGACCTCAGGCGAGGCAGGTTTTAGGATTTGCTTCTTAAAATACCAGTCTGAGTAGACGCGGTGGTGTGATTTGTTGCTCCTCCGCGTGTAAGTCGAAAGACTTACGAATTGGGAGTGTACCTGTGTAGGTACATAAATCACCGTTAGGAGGTTTTACAATGGCTCTTCTTATCGAAGACAAAAAACAGATCGTTGCTGAAGTAACTGAAGTTGCTTCTACAGCGTTCGCTGCCGTTGTTGCTGACTACCAAGGTTTAACGGTTGAGCAATTAACTGCTCTTCGTGTTGAAGCTCGTAAACTAGGTGTTGCTACACGTGTTGTACGTAATACTTTAGCTAAACGTGCTCTTCAAGATACGCAATTCTCTATCTTGAATGACAATCTTGTTGGTCCAACAATCTTAGCATTCTCAACTTCTGAAGACGATATGGGTGCAGCTGCACGCTTGTTCGAAGAATTTGCTAAAACTAACAAAGCATTTGAATTAAAAGCTGCTGCATTTGACGGCAAACTTTATCAAGGTGAAGAAGTTAGTATTATTGCAAACCTTCCGAACCACGAAAAAGCGCTTACTATGCTTGCCTCTGTTCTTCAAGCTCCTATTTCGAAATTGGGTCGTTTACTTACAGCGCTCCAAGAGAAAAACGAGTCAGAAGCTGCTTAAGCTTAAATCTACTTTCACACCATTCAATATCCATTTGGAGTTATTCTCATGGCTTTAACAAACGAACAAATCTTAGACGCAGTTGCTGAATTAAAAGTTATCGAACTTGTTGACTTAATCAAAGCATTTGAAGAGCGTTTCAATGTATCTGCTGCTGCTGTAGCTGTAGCTGCTGGTCCAGCTGCTGCTGCTGTTGAAGAACAAACTGAATTCAACGTTGAGTTGACTTCTTTCGGTGCTAACAAAGTTGCTGTAATTAAAGCAGTTCGTGAAGCTACTGGCCTTGGTCTTAAAGAAGCTAAAGATCTTGTTGAAGGCGCTCCTGCAGTTCTTAAAGAAGGCGTTTCTAAAGAAGAAGGCGAAGAACTTAAGAAGAAGCTTGAAGAAGCTGGTGCTACAGTTACACTTAAGTAATGCTGTAGGGAGTCGATTTTTTCAAAATCGGCTCCAAAAAATGGCTGATGGCTCTTGGGTCATCAGCCTTTTTGCGTTACAATAATCGGCTCGTTTTTTGATAGTTTTACGTTTATTGTGCGTATTATTTAAACAAAATTCATGAAATCAAACGCTTACCAATATTTTTTTGCTTATAAAAATATTGTTAAGCGTTTTAATACCACTAAAAATTGCAGCATTTGTAAACAGTGGTGGCCATATCGGCCTGCGTAATTCCTTCTAGACCCGTTCTGCAGGCGGGTTTAGTTTACTTTCCGAGGACTCCAGATGGCATACTCATATACCGAAAAGAAACGGATCCGTAAGAATTTTGGTAAATTGCCCCACGTAATGGAAGCACCGTACTTACTGTCGATTCAGGTCGATTCGTACCGTACATTCTTACAAGGCGGTAAAACTCCAAAAAATCGCGAAGATATCGGTCTCCAAGCCGCATTTCGTTCAGTTTTTCCTATTGAAAGTTATTCTGGCAATGCTGCTTTAGAATTTGTTGAGTATAGTCTTGGTAAGCCTGAGTTTGACGTACGTGAATGTATTTTACGTGGTTCAACTTATGCAGCACCAATGCGCGTAAAAATTCGTTTGATCATTAAAGATCGTGAAACGAAATCAATTAAAGACGTTCGTGAACAAGAAGTATACATGGGTGAAATGCCACTCATGACCGATAACGGTACTTTCGTTATCAATGGTACTGAGCGTGTCATCGTATCTCAATTACACCGTTCACCAGGTGTATTCTTTGACCATGACAAGGGTAAAACCCACTCAAGTGGTAAAGTGTTGTATTCAGCACGTATTATTCCTTACCGTGGTTCATGGTTAGATTTTGAATTTGATGCTAAAGATTTAGTATTCGTACGTATTGACCGTCGTCGTAAGCTGCTTGCAACGGTGATTCTACGTGCCTTGAATTACAGCAATGAACAAATCTTGAATTTGTTCTATGAAAAAGTACCTGTATATCTTGATATGGGTAGCTATCAAATTGATCTTGTTCCAGATCGCTTACGTGGTGAAATGGCACAATTCGATATCTTAGACAATGATGGTAAAGCGATCGTTGAACAAGGTAAACGTATTAATGCACGTCACGTACGTCAAATGGAAGCTGCGAACTTAGCCAAGCTTTCTGTACCTGATGAATATTTATATGAGCGTATTACAGCTGAAGATATCACACTGAAAAGTGGTGATGTGATTCCTGCGAATACTGTACTTAGCCATGACATCATGGTGAAGATCGCCGAAGGTGGTGTTAAACAGTTTAACATCCTGTTCACGAACGACATCGATCGTGGTCCTTTCGTTGCAGATACATTGCGTGCGGATACAACAACAGGTCGTGAAGAAGCACTTGTTGAAATCTATAAAGTAATGCGTCCAGGCGAACCACCAACGAAAGAAGCTGCTGAAAACTTATTCAACAACTTATTCTTCTCTTCTGAGCGTTATGACCTTTCTCCAGTAGGTCGTATGAAGTTCAACCGTCGTTTGGGTCGTCCTTACGAAGTGGGTACAGATCAGAAGTCACGTGAAGTTGAAGGTATTCTGTCACACGACGATATTATTGATGTATTACGTACATTGGTTGAGATCCGTAACGGTAAAGGTGAAGTCGACGATATCGATCACTTGGGTAACCGTCGTGTACGTTCTGTTGGTGAAATGACTGAAAACCAATTCCGTGTTGGTCTAGTTCGTGTTGAACGTGCGGTTAAAGAGCGTTTAAGCCAAGCAGAAACTGATAACTTATCTCCACAAGATTTAATCAACGCGAAACCAGTTGCTGCTGCAATCAAAGAATTCTTTGGTTCAAGCCAGTTATCTCAGTTCATGGACCAAAACAACCCATTGTCTGAGATTACGCACAAACGTCGTGTATCTGCGCTTGGCCCTGGTGGTTTGACACGTGAACGCGCGGGCTTCGAAGTACGTGACGTACATCAAACTCACTATGGTCGTGTTTGTCCTATTGAAACGCCTGAAGGTCCAAACATTGGTTTGATCAACTCGCTTTCTGTTTATGCAAAAGCGAATGACTTCGGTTTCTTGGAAACACCATACCGTAAAGTTGTCGATGGCCGTGTAACCGATGATGTTGAATATTTATCTGCAATTGAAGAAGTAGGTACTGTTATTGCACAGGCCGATTCTGCAGTGGATAAAGATGGCAACTTGACTGAAGAAATGGTTTCTGTACGTCATCAAGGTGAATTCGTACGTATGTCGCCTGAACGCGTAACACATATGGACGTTTCTGCACAGCAGGTTGTTTCTGTTGCAGCATCATTGATTCCATTCCTTGAACACGATGATGCGAACCGTGCATTAATGGGTTCGAACATGCAACGTCAGGCTGTTCCTACATTGCGTGCTGACAAGCCGCTTGTTGGTACAGGTATGGAAGCAAACGTAGCACGTGACTCTGGTGTGTGTGTGATCGCAAACCGTGGTGGTGCGATTGAATATGTTGATGCATCTCGTATCGTTATTCGTGTAAACGAAGATGAAATGATCGCGGGTGAAGCAGGTGTAGATATCTACAACCTGATCAAATATACACGTTCAAACCAAAATACATGTATTAACCAAAATGTCATCGTGAACTTGGGCGATAAAGTTGCCCGTGGTGATATCTTGGCTGACGGTCCATCGACTGACATGGGTGAACTTGCGCTTGGTCAAAACATGCGCGTCGCGTTCATGACATGGAACGGTTATAACTATGAAGACTCGATCTTACTTTCTGAGCGTGTACTTCAAGAAGACCGTTTAACGTCAATTCACATTCAAGAATTGTCATGTGTAGCACGTGATACTAAGTTAGGTGCAGAAGAAATTACTGCCGATATTCCTAACGTTGGTGAAGCTGCACTGTCTAAATTGGATGAGTCAGGTATTGTTTATATCGGTGCGGAAGTGACTGCAGGTGACATCCTTGTTGGTAAGGTAACGCCTAAAGGTGAAACTCAGTTAACACCTGAAGAAAAATTACTTCGCGCAATCTTTGGTGAAAAAGCGGCTGACGTAAAAGACTCGTCTTTACGTGTTCCGTCTGGTACTAAAGGTACAGTGATTGACGTTCAAGTCTTCACACGTGATGGTTTAGAAAAAGATGAACGTGCTCAAGCAATTGAGAAAGCTCAGCTTGACGCATACCGTAAAGACTTGAAAGAAGAATACAAAATCTTTGAAGAAGCAGCACGTGAACGTATTGTTCGTTTGTTGAAAGGTCAAGAATCTAACGGTGGTGGTTCAACTAAACGCGGTGATAAACTTTCTGAAGACGTATTGTCTGGTTTAGAGCTTGTTGATTTACTTGAAATCCAGCCAAATGATGAAGCAATTGCTGAGCGTTTAACTCAAATTCAAGTGTTCTTGAAAGAGAAGAGTTACGAGATTGACGAGAAGTTTGCTGAGAAGAAGCGTAAACTTTCTACAGGTGATGAATTAACAACTGGCGTATTGAAAGTTGTTAAGGTTTACCTTGCAGTTAAACGTCGTATCCAGCCTGGTGATAAGATGGCGGGTCGTCACGGTAACAAGGGTGTTGTATCAAACATCTTGCCAGTTGAAGACATGCCACATGATGCGAATGGCGTACCAGTCGACATCGTATTGAACCCACTCGGTGTACCATCACGTATGAACGTGGGTCAGATTCTTGAGACTCACTTGGGTATGGCGGCGAAAGGTCTTGGCGATAAGATTGAAAAAATGTTGAAAGAACAACGTACAGTGATTGAACTGCGTGAATTCTTAGACAAGATTTATAACAAGGTTGGTGGCGAGCAGGAAGAGCTTGATAGCTTGACTGACGCAGAAATCTTGGCGCTTTCAGGTAACTTACGTGCTGGTGTTCCATTAGCGACTCCAGTATTTGATGGTGCTGAAGAAAGCCAGATCAAAGACTTACTTGAATTGGCAGACATTTCTCGTACAGGTCAAACAGTATTGTTTGATGGTCGTACAGGTGAACAGTTTGACCGTCCTGTAACTGTAGGTTACATGTACATGCTCAAATTGAACCACTTGGTTGATGACAAGATGCATGCGCGTTCAACAGGTTCTTACTCACTTGTGACTCAACAGCCGCTTGGTGGTAAAGCACAATTCGGTGGTCAGCGTTTCGGTGAGATGGAAGTATGGGCACTTGAAGCATACGGTGCTGCATATACGCTCCAAGAAATGCTTACAGTGAAGTCGGATGACGTTGAAGGTCGTACACGCATCTATAAGAATATTGTAGATGGAAACCATTATATGGATCCGGGTATGCCTGAATCGTTCAACGTATTGACCAAAGAGATCCGTTCTTTAGGTATCAACATTGAACTGAAAAATGGTGACTAAAAAATCTCCCCCAATCCCTCTTTAAGAAAGAGGGAAGAAAGGCCTCCTTTATAAAGTGGGCTTTAGGGGGATTCGAGATTTCCAAATTTCAGTAAAAACAATATTTGTGACCCAGTCGGAAGAGCGTAGCTCCCCGACACACGGAGAAAAAAATTGAAAGACTTGCTCGATATCATGCGTAAGAAAACGGATTCAGAAGGTCATGCACCTGTTGAATTTGACCGTATCCGTATTGGTCTTGCGTCACCAGAGATGATTAAGTCATGGTCTCACGGTGAAGTTAAAAAGCCTGAAACCATTAACTACCGTACTTTTAAACCTGAACGTGACGGTTTGTTCTGTGCCAAAATTTTTGGTCCAGTAAAAGATTACGAATGCTTGTGTGGTAAATACAAGCGTATGAAATACAAAGGCGTCATTTGTGAAAAATGTGGCGTTGAAGTAACAACTGCAAAAGTTCGTCGTGAGCGTATGGGTCATATTGACCTTGCTTCTCCAGTTGCACACATCTGGTTTTTGAAATCATTACCGAGCCGTATCGGTTTACTTCTTGATATGACATTACGTGATATCGAACGTGTATTGTATTTCGAATCTTATGTTGTTACTGATCCTGGTATGACTCCGTTTGAAAAGTATCAACTTTTAACAGACGAAGAATACTACAATGCACTTGAAGAACACGGTGATGAATTCACTGCGAAAATGGGTGCAGAAGCAGTTCAGGATTTATTAAAAGATATCGATCTTGAAGCTGAGATTGCGCGTTTACGTGAAGAAATTCCACAAACAACCTCTGAGACGAAACTTAAAAAAGCGTCTAAGCGTTTGAAATTGATGGAAGCATTCAAAGATTCAAACAACAAGCCTGAATGGATGGTGATGAACGTACTTCCTGTACTTCCACCAGACTTACGTCCGCTTGTACCACTTGAAGGTGGTCGTTTCGCGACTTCAGACTTGAACGATTTATATCGTCGTGTGATCAACCGTAACAACCGTTTGAAGCGTCTTCTTGACCTTGCTGCGCCAGACATCATCGTACGTAACGAAAAACGTATGTTACAAGAGTCTGTTGATGCGTTGCTTGATAACGGTCGTCGTGGTCGTGCAATTACAGGTTCGAACAAACGTCCATTGAAATCTTTGGCAGATATGATCAAAGGTAAACAAGGTCGTTTCCGTCAAAACTTGCTCGGTAAGCGTGTTGACTATTCAGGCCGTTCGGTAATTACTGTAGGTCCTACTTTACGTCTTCACCAATGTGGTCTTCCGAAGAAGATGGCACTTGAATTATTCAAGCCATTTATTTTCGCGAAACTACAAGCATCTGGCCAAGCAACAACCATTAAAGCTGCCAAGAAAATGGTTGAGCGCGAGACGCCGGAAGTTTGGGACGTTCTAGCTTCTGTAATTCGTCAACATCCAGTCATGTTGAACCGTGCGCCAACACTTCACCGTCTAGGTCTTCAAGCATTTGAACCTATTCTGATCGAAGGTAAAGCGATCCGTCTTCACCCACTCGTATGTGCTGCGTTTAACGCCGACTTCGATGGTGACCAAATGGCGGTACACGTTCCATTGACATTGGAAGCACAGTTAGAAGCACGTGCGTTGATGATGTCGACCAATAACATCTTGTCACCTGCCAATGGTGAGCCGATCATCGTTCCTTCTCAGGACGTTGTCTTGGGTCTTTACTACATCACACGTGATGCGGTAAATGCCAAAGGTGAAGGCATGGTGTTTGCCGATACTCACGAAGTTAACCGTGCGTTAGCGACGGGTAAAGTTGCAATCCATGCACGCGTAAAAGTACGTGTACACCAAACTGTTATTGATGAAAACGGTAACCGTGAAAAGCAAACTATCATTGTTGATACAACACCTGGTCGTTGCTTGTTATGGGAAGTTGTTCCACAAGGTTTAAGCTTCGAATCGATCAACCTTGAGATGACTAAGAAAAACATCTCGAAGTTAATCAACTCTTGCTACCGTAAACTTGGTTTGAAAGATACTGTTATCTTCGCTGACCAATTGATGTATTTGGGTTTCCGTCAAGCGACGCGTTCAGGTGTATCTGTTGGTATGGAAGATATGTTAATTCCACCAACCAAGCATACGATTATCGATAAAGCTGAAACAGAAGTTCGTGAAATCGAACAACAGTTTGAGCAAGGTTTCGTAACTGCGGGTGAGCGTTATAACAAAGTTGTCGATATTTGGGCGCGTACCAACGACCAAGTTGCGAAAGCGATGATGGATAACTTGTCTTATACACTTGTGAAAAACAAACAAGGTGAAGACGAGAAGCAGAAATCATTCAACTCGATTTATATGATGTCTGACTCGGGTGCCCGTGGTAGTGCGGCGCAGATCCGTCAGCTTGCTGGTATGCGTGGTTTGATGGCGAAGCCGGATGGCTCGATCATTGAGACCCCAATTAAAGCAAACTTCCGTGAAGGTTTGACGGTACTTCAGTACTTCATCTCGACACACGGTGCGCGTAAAGGTTTGGCCGATACCGCATTGAAAACTGCGAACTCGGGTTACTTGACACGTCGTCTTGTAGACGTAGCACAAGATTTAGTAATTACTGAGTCTGACTGTGGTACAGCCGGTGGCCTAGTGATGACACCATTCATTCAAGGTGGTGACGTTATTGAACCATTGCGCGATCGCGTATTAGGTCGTGTAACCGCTGAAGATGTACGTCGTGCATCTGATGATGAAGTTGTACTTCCACGTGGTACGTTAATTGACGAGAAAATTGCTGCTCAGCTTGAAGAAGCGGGTGTCGATGAAGTTAAAGTACGTTCAGTAATTGCATGTGAATCTACCTTCGGTGTATGTGCGCGCTGTTATGGTCGTGATCTTGCACGTGGTCACTTGGTGAACCCAGGTGAATCAGTGGGTGTAATGGCTGCACAATCAATTGGTGAGCCGGGTACACAGTTAACGATGCGTACCTTCCACGTAGGTGGTGCTGCAAGCCGAACGTCTGCTGCAAACAGTGTTCAAGTACGTAACAAAGGTACTGTGCGTTTCCACAATGTGAAAACTGTACAACATGCCAAAGGTCACTTAGTGTCAGTTTCACGTTCAGGTGAAATCGGTATTGCAGATGACTTAGGTCGTGAGCGTGAACGTTATAAACTTCCTTACGGTGCAAGCATCTTGTTGAAAGATGGTGAAGCTGTAGAAGCGGGTGGTATCGTGGCGACTTGGGATCCACATACACATCCACTTGTTACCGAAGTTGCTGGTAAAGCGCGTTTCAGCCAGATCGCTGATGGCGTAACTGCAACATCGAAAACTGATGATGCAACGGGTATGACCACTGTTGAAATTTTGCCTGTAACAGCTCGTCCTGCTTCTGGTAAAGATTTACGTCCTGCAATTGTGTTGGATACAACAGATGGTGGCGAACAATTCTACTTCTTACCACAAAATACAATCGTAACCGTTCGTGATGGCGCAACGATTGGTGTGGGTGATGTACTTGGTCGTGTACCACAAGAAACTTCACGTACCCGTGATATTACCGGTGGTCTTCCACGCGTAGCTGACTTATTTGAAGCACGTAAACCGAAAGAACACGCGATTCTTGCAGAAGTATCAGGTGTTGTAAGCTTCGGTAAAGAGACCAAAGGTAAGAACCGTTTAGTGATCAGCCCGGATGACGGCTCTGAGATTTATGAAGAGTTAATTCCAAAATGGCGTACCATTAACGTGTTCGAAGGTGAACATGTGAACCGTGGTGAAACCATTTCTGATGGTCCACAAAACCCACATGACATCTTGCGTTTGAAAGGTGAAGTTGCATTAACCAACTACATCGTGAACGAAGTTCAAGACGTTTACCGTCTCCAAGGTGTAAAAATCAACGATAAGCACATTGAAGTTGTTGTACGTCAAATGTTGCGTAAAGTTGATATCACTGATGGCGGTGATACAAGCTTCATCAAAGGCGAGCAAGTGGATTACATCCGCGTTGTTCAAGAGAACCAAGCTGTCTTGGCTCAGAACAAGTTCCCAGCGAAGTTTGAACGTCAATTGATGGGTATCACTAAAGCGTCGCTTTCTACTGACTCATTCATTTCTGCTGCATCGTTCCAGGAAACAACACGCGTGTTAACTGAAGCTGCTGTAACAGGTAAAGAAGATGATTTACGTGGCTTGAAAGAAAACGTTGTTGTGGGTCGCTTGATCCCAGCGGGTACAGGTCTTGCATATCACTTAGAGCGTCGTCGTCAAGAGGCAGAAGCTGCTGAATTTGAACTTCATAACGATTTCAGTGAAGTTGACCAAGCATTTAGTCAAGCGTTGAACTCAGATCAGTTCTAAGTCTTAACGAATTAAAAAGGCACCTTTGGGTGCCTTTTTTATGTTTGAAAATAGCAAAATGATTGTATTTAGAAAACGAAACTAAATTTTCATAGGTATAAATTAGTGTGATTGTATAAATTGATTCACTTGTTGGGTATATTCATTATCTTCTCCCAAAGATCTATTTATTTCACGATGTGAAAGTGGGAGTGATAATAATTGTGCAGATGTACCGAGTTTTTGTGCTTTGTGAATAAATTGTTGAGCCTGTATACAGGGTTGATCTGGGCGAGTGGTTGAGCAAACAGCGAGAAATGCAGGTAAACTTTGATGAAGTTGTAAAATCGGAGATAGGGCTTTCCAGTTTTCAGGTTGTTGACCAAAGGCTCGATCATAAAATCGAGCATGCCGATTTTGCATTATTTTTTCGATATCGTAAGCAGCGCTATCTAAGGCAATCGTTGCTCGCCAAGGTTGCGGTTGTGGAGTTAACCACGAGGGCCGTACTGTAACTAAGCTGACTAAATGTGCACCAGCAGAATGCCCTACCAAAATAAGCCGTTTTGAGTTTGCATGCCAATCATTTGCATGTTTTTGAATATAGAGTAAAGCATTTGATATATCTTGAGTCTGTTGCTGTACGGTTGCATTTGGAACTAATCGGTAATTAACGGAGATCAAAAGCCACCCTCGTTTACCCCAATAATCGACTTTATTTTTTACTACAGCAGCATTATTTTTATCACCGATACTCCAAGCACCACCATGTACCATAACGATGATTGGAGCTAGATTATTATCGGTGTGTGGTTTAGATGGGAAATAGATATCCATCATTTGTTGGGAATCATTACCGTAAGCAATATTTTTAAGTGATTCTACTTTTGCTAATGTTTGGAACTTGAAAAAATTTGCCTGAGTTGCTGAATTCAAACACATCAAGATCAAAATGGATAGCATAAATCTTGTCATTTTTTCGCCCCTGTTAAATTGTATTTCTAAATTGAGCCACACATTTTGTTTTCATGCTGATTAGATTGGAACTTTGACTTCATTTTTAATAACATAATTCAATCAACAGTGTAGTACTGTATTGATCAAAGATTCTTCCATTTAGTTTATTTTATTACAAAAAGAAAAGAATGCACTTAGAGCAATTACATAATCTGATTATTTTCTAACAAAAATCAGATTATGCTTAGACTATAAAATTGAGGAGTTCTGGATATGAAAAAAACAATTGGTTTAATTTCAACATTAGTATTATCTACTTTAATGTTTACAGGCTGCCAAAATATGAGTGCATCTGATCAGCGTATTGGTGCAGCAGCATTGGGTGGTGCAGTTGGTGGTGGTGTTGGTAATCATGTTGGTGGCGGCTTAGGAGCGGGTGTTGGTGCAGCAGCAGGTGCTGGTGTAGGTGCAAATGCCAAGGGTGGTAGCAGTAATTCAACCACAAGTAGTGCAATTGGCGCAGGTATTGGTTCTGTGATTGGTAAGTCTATTTTTGGTGGTGATACTGGTGCAGCGATTGGTGGTGCAATCGGTGGTGGCGCAGGAGCTGCAATCCAAGAAAAGAAAAAGTAATATGAATTAAAATTTTAGTAAATGCCTGCTATTGTTTGCAGGCATTTTATATTTAGGTTCATCCTGAAGAATTTGCTTTGGGCTTTTTCCGACGTATATATAAAATTTTTTCAACCTCTGCAATTCGTGTTCCTGCATCATCTAAAATATTTAGCGTGTAATGACGTAAAACAGGTTCATAATTTTCTGCCAATCGTTTGATTTCATCAATTTCATTTTTACTTAGTTTAATGTCGGCAATGACCTCACTACGACCAGGTGATAGGAAATTAATAGAAGCACTTTTGTCCCAAACAATATATTTATGTCCTAAATGATGCATGAGAATCAGCATATAAAAGGGATCAACCATCGAATATAAGCTGCCCCCAAAATGTGTCCCGACAATATTACGATTTTTTCTAGTCAGCGGCATTTTGACACGAATGAAGTAATGATCAAGATCAAATGTTTCGATTGCAATGCCTGCCCCACGATAAGGGGAATAGTGATTCAGCATAAATTTAGAAATCGCTGGAATGGTTCGAATTTTTTTGAAAAAGTCTTTCATGGTCAATTTTTTTTCTTGCAACTCTATTCATACTCCATAAGTATCATTTTTAGTGCATCGCTGGCAATGGCTGTTTTATAACCAAGCCGATAGAAAACAAAATGGGAAAGAATTATGCAAGCACAAGTAAAAACAGTAACCACTTCTGACCAACAAAGCCTCTGTGTCAAAACATGGGGGGATGAAAAGAAAACACCATTGGTGTTAG
Organism: uncultured Acinetobacter sp.; assembly: GCA_913777945.1. Classification (GTDB taxonomy): domain Bacteria; phylum Pseudomonadota; class Gammaproteobacteria; order Pseudomonadales; family Moraxellaceae; genus Acinetobacter. Next base: position 14,795 of record CAJYTY010000010.1, read on the forward strand.
TACATGGTTATCCCGATAACCAGGAAGTATGGGAACCGATTATCGAGCAATTGGTTGATGACTATTATGTCGTTACTTACGATGTACGTGGTGCAGGTTTGTCATCAATTCCAAAGCGTATTAAAGACTATCGATTACCGCGTTTATCTTTGGATCTACAAGAAGTCGTTGATGAAGTGTTACCAAACCGCAATTTCCATATGGCAGCGCATGACTGGGGTTCTTTACAGTCTTGGGAATCAGCAACTGAACCTAAGTTAAAAGGCCGTTTACTATCTTATACAACAATCTCAGGCCCTTGCTTGGATCATGCTTCTTTATATTTGCGTGAAAAGTTTAAATCTGCACCAAGTAATGTACTGAAAATGCTGACTAAATCTTGGTACATTGGTGCTTTCCATTTGCCATTAGTTGCTCCAACCGTATGGACTTTCTTTAGTCCAGAAAAGTGGGGTAAGATTTTAAGTGGCTTAGAGAAAAAACAAAACTTGCCATTAAATGCAAATATTGTGTCAGATGGTAAATATGGTATTAATCTATATCGTGCTAACTTTATTCCTTCACTGACTCAACCACGCCAACGCTATGCTCAGTGTCCTGTACAGGCGATTGTATTAAAACGCGATGCATTTGTTAGCCCTGAGTACATTACAGAATCGATGCCAAAATGGGTTGAAAACTTTGAATATGTTGAACTTGATGCCAACCATTGGGCAGTTTTAAGTCAGCCAACTAAAATTGCTGAACTAATTCGTCATTTTATAAAACGCCAGACTGTTTAATGGTTTAGCGGATTTATCAAAATAAAAATCACTTAAAACAGATTGCAATTTGGCGACATTTTCAGCTTCTATACAATGAATCTGCTAGAATGTCGCCTTTCTTTTTGCTCCTAAATTTTGTCCATGAATGCTGTCGTAATTGCGATTGCCGTGATGTTTATTTTGTCACTGGCACGCGTTTCTGTTGTTCTCACTTTGGTCATATCAGCCATTATTGGTGGTTTGGTTGCTGGACTGAGCCTTTCTCAAACTGTAGAAGCTTTTAATGCAGGACTGGGAGATGGTGCTGAAGTTGCTTTGGCTTATGCTGTTCTAGGTGCTTTTGCCTTAGCATTATCTAAATCTGGTTTACCAGATTTACTTGCACATAAACTGATTGGTTTATTAGGAATGGAAGCCAGTAAAAATCAAGAAAAAAAAGTGAAATATCTTTTATTAACGATTTTACTCATCGCTGCAATTTTCTCTCAAAATCTAATCCCAGTTCATATTGCTTTTATTCCTGTATTGGTTCCGCCATTGTTAAAAGTGATGAATCACCTCAAGCTTGATCGACGTGCGGCAGCATGTGTACTGACGTTAGGTTTAGTTGGAACATATATATTCTTACCTGTGGGCTTTGGCGCCATTTTCCTTGAACAAATTCTGATGGGGAATATCAATAAAATTGGGGCTGCATATGGTTTGCATGTAGAACGTAGCATGATGCCTATGGGCATGGCGATACCTGTTTTGGGTATGGTTTTAGGTACTTTAGTCGCTGTGTTTATTAGTTATCGTAAGCCCCGTGAATATGTTGATCGATCAATTTCACCTGTTACAAGCATTGAATTGGATAAACCACTACGAGCAACAACACAAGCTGAATATGACCTTAAAGCGGATGCTGAAGAGTTGAAGCATGAAGCTGAAAATGTACCTTATATTTCCAAAAAAACCATGCTCATGGCGTTACTTGCAATCGGTTTAACCTTAGTTGCACAGTTGTATTCAGGTTCGATGATTTTAGGTGGCCTTGTTGGTTTTGCTGTGTTATCGGCTTCTGGCATCTTTAAATGGCAAGAAGCCGATGATGTGTTTGTGCAAGGGATGCGGATGATGGCCTTAGTTGGTTTTATCATGATTTCTGCGGCAGGTTTTGCTTCAGTCATGACGCATACAGGCGACATTGCTCATTTAGTGAATGGCGTTGTACATATCATTGGTGATAATCATGCTTTAGCTGCGTTCTTGATGCTATTTATTGGCTTATTTGTCACGATCGGTATTGGTTCATCTTTCTCAAGTGTGCCTGTGTTGGCAGTGATTTATGTGCCACTCTGCGTACAATTTGGATTCTCACCTTTAGCAACAATTGCATTGATTGGTACTGCTGCTGCATTAGGTGATGCAGGTTCACCTGCCTCAGATTCAACGTTAGGACCTACAGCAGGACTAGGTGTAGATGGTCAACATGATCACATTTGGGATACTGTAGTGCCAACATTTATACATTTTAATATCCCGCTACTTATTTTTGGCTGGATCGCAGCAATGGTTTTATAATAAAAGAGGCTCGATATGAGCCTTTTTTATTAAGTATAAAAAATATCAAGAAGTGACATTTTTTGTCTGTTTTTTAATCTAATTTTATAATGTATTCTAAACAGAAATTTATATGTAATTTAATTTTTAAATTAATCTTAATTTTATTTTTTTAAAAACTTTAGCTAAATTTTAAATAATAAAACTTGATAAAAACACTAGGTTTTATAATGATTTAAGTTGATTAAATTGGTCTGAATTATTTTATATTACATATTTTAACAAATATATTTTTTTATTATTCAATATATTACAAAATCAATCAAAAAGGTTGGAATTAATATGTATTGCATAATGTAAAAACACGTGTTTATTATGTTGAACAAGAACATAATTTTTTAAAAGAGGTTGTTTAAATGCTAAAAAATGTATTGGTTGTTGCATTATTGGGGTTATCATCAACTGCGTTTGCAGGTGGTTTTCAAGTTAAGGTCGGTGGTAGTGTTATTGCGCCAACTGCAGATACAACAGTAGCTCCAGGTGCTGTAGTTAAAGGTGATCATGAATTCGCATTTACACCTTCGGTGGAATATTTCTTTGGTGATACGCCTTTTTCAGCTGAGGTTTTGCTTGCTAACCCAATTAATCACGATGTTCTATTAAATGGTGAGAAAGTTGCAAGTGTTCGTCAATTACCACCGACAATCACAGCAAAATATAACTTTAAGAATTCAACTCGATTTACTCCATATATTGGTGTTGGTGGTACAGCCTTCATTGCATGGCACGAAAAGGGCTTAGCTGATGACGTGAAAAATACTTATGGTTTTGCTGGTCAGTTAGGTTTTAATTTCCAACCTGCTGACGCTAAAAACTGGGGTGTATATATGGATGTTCGATATGCAGATATTAGCCCTGAAGTTAAGTTGGTTAATGGTACGAAGTTTGATTTAGACCTAAATCCAATGGTCTATACTTTGGGCTATAGCTATAAGTTCTAAGACGATTTAGATTTAAAGAAACCTCACAAATCGTGAGGTTTTTTATTTTGCAATCGTAATATAAAACAGATACAAGCCTGAAACAGAGCGTGCGGTAAGCTAAGAACTAGTTTTTAATAAGTTGTGATCGGTGATGAAAAAATTATTAAGCTCAGCATTATTTCTTATGTCATTACTCATTTTATCTCAAACCCATGCCGCCAGTTTCTCATGCAAAGCTGCAAAATTAAAATCGGAACAACAGATTTGTAATGATCGTGGTTTAAATGATGCGGATGTAAAACTGGCAACAACTTACCAGATTATTTTGCACGCACTACCTATGGGAGGACGTGATGCAGAAAAAGATAAGCAATTCCAATGGTTGAAACAGCGTAATTCATGTGCAGCAAATACCTCTTGTCTTCGTCGTGCTTATGCACAAAGACAACAGCAATTGGATCAACTTCTACAAACACGTATATTGAGCCAAGGACCATTCTAATTGTTCTTTTGCGCATTTTTTAACTGAAAAAATAAAACACAAGGATTGAAATATTGAAGATATGCACCATTCATAAATCATTCCAAATATATAAGCCTCAAGATAAGGAGTGATTTATGAGTGAACAAGTTGCACAAAATTATAGTTTCCAAGCTGAAGTTGCTCAGTTATTACATTTGGTGACACATTCGCTGTATTCCAACCCAGAAATTTTCTTACGTGAACTGATTTCAAATGCTTCGGATGCTTGCGATAAGTTACGCTTTGAAGGGATTAATCACCCTGAATATTATGAAAATGATGCAAACTTACATGTTCGTGTGAGCTTGAATAAAGAGAATAAAACTTTAACTATTTCCGATAATGGTATTGGTCTGAGTCAACAAGAGGCGATAGAGAATCTTGGTACGATTGCAAAATCGGGCACTAAAGATTTTATGTCAAAGTTAAGTGGTGATCAGAAAGCCGACGCACAGTTAATTGGTCAATTTGGGGTTGGTTTTTATTCTGGATTTATTGTAGCCGATAAAATTACGGTTGAATCACGCCGCGCTGGCTTAGAGACTGCTGAAGGTGTGCGTTGGATCAGTGGCGGTACAGGTGAGTTCGAAGTTCAAACAATTGAGAAAGCAACCCGTGGTACCGATATCATCTTGCATTTACGTGATGATGCACTCGACTATTTAGAGTCGTGGAAAGTTAAACAAATCATCAATAAGTATTCAGATCACATCAGCTTGCCAATCGAAATGCAAAAAGAAATATGGCAAGAAGAGGAAGTCGCTGAAGGTGAAGAGCCTAAAGGCGGTCAGATGGTTAAAACGGATGAATGGGAGGCGATTAACTCTGCTAGCGCATTATGGACACGCAGTAAGAGCGAAATCACTGATGAGCAATACATCGACTTTTATAAAAACCTCAGCCATGATTTTGCAGAACCTCTAGCATGGGCACATAACCGTGTCGAAGGTAGTACTGAATATACGCAATTATTGTATATTCCAAGTCAAGCTAAACAAGATCTGTTTACACGTGAAGCAAAAGCGGGCATCAAATTGTATGTGAAGCGTGTATTCATTTTGGATGAAGCAGACAACCTCATTCCAAACTATTTACGTTTTGTACAAGGCGTGGTCGATAGTGCTGATTTACCATTAAATGTCAGCCGTGAATTACTTCAAGAAAGCCGTGATGTGAAAACCATTCGTGAAGGCAATGCGCGTCGTGTCTTGACTTTATTGGATGGTTTAGCAAAGTCGGAAGATGAAAAAGACCAAGAGAAATTCAAAGCTTTCTATACTGAATTTGGTTCGGTATTAAAAGAAGGTTTAGGCGAAGACACGGGTAACCGTGAACGTATCTTGAAGTTATTGCGTTATGCAACTTCTAGCAATGATGAAATCTCGACTTCATTTGCCGACTATAAAGCACGTATGAAAGAAGGGCAGAAAGCGATTTACTATGTGACGGCTGATAACCTTACAGCCGCGAAAAATTCGCCACAACTTGAAGTATTCAAGAAAAAAGGTATTGAAGTATTGCTCATGGCAGATCGTGTTGATGAGTGGGCAATGAATTTTGTCTTTGAGTTTGATGGTACGCCACTACAAAACGTATCTAAAGGTGCCGTGGATTTAGGAGATCTACAGGATGCCGAAGAGAAAAAGGCTCTAGAGCAAGCGGCTGAGCAGTTTAAGCCTGTGGTGGATCGCTTAACCACATCGTTAAAAGACAAAACCAAAGAAGTGCGTGTTACGACGCGTTTAGTTGATTCACCAGCATGTTTGGTAACGAGTGAGGGTGAACTTTCTCCGCAATTGATTCGCATGTTGAAACAGGCAGGTCAAGCAGTTCCAGAAATTAAACCAACACTGGAGATCAATCCAGAACATCCATTGGTGAAAAAATTAGAAAGCTCTGCGCAGTTTGATGATCTCGCGAATGTGATTTTTGATCAGGCGGTGATAGCAGAAGGTGGCTTACCTGAAGACCCAGCAGCCTATGTAAAACGTATTAACAGTTTGTTATTACAATAAGTGATTTGACCTAAAAACCTCTGCTTCGGCAGAGGTTTTTTATATCTATGGATAACATTTAAGTTATCCACAATTATGTTGGTCTTTTGATCAAAACTGTGCTTCAAACTTCATTTGATAGTTGAAAGAATATCCTTGTTCACTCGTTGGTATGTTTACATAATTAATGTCATTTTGCATAAAGACCCAATTACGCCAAATTGGTCTTTTCCAAGAAAAATATGGCCCCCACTCATTCACACGAAGAGCCTTGTTTTCATACTCACCTGTACTCAAAATTCCATAGGTGAGATTGTTTTGAGATAACAGATTTAATTTCTGAAAAGTACGATTACTCCATACATATTCTGAGTCTTGAGTTTTAGAAAAGTTAAATTGCGTGGAAATTTGTGCTTGTTGTTGAAATTTTTGGGTTAAATCTAAGTAGGTTTCCGCATAGTTTTTACTGCTTGAACCGTAACGAAAGATTTGAGTTGTATTGAGCCGTAGCCCTGAATGCAAGATCCAGTTTTTCTTCGCTAGAAATTGAATATAAATATCTGTATCTGAATTTGATCCTAAATCTAGATCATTATGAAAGGGCAATAAATTAGAAATGGTTGACCAACTTGCGCTGAGTGGATTCGGCGTGGGAATTGTTTTGTGGGCATTGTGCTTGGTATTTTTGCCTAGTTTTTTAGGCAATTGGTTTTGCTGAGCACGTTGCCATAAAGTGTCATGACCAAAAACCTGCATAAGTTCATCGGCAAGTTGTTGATCGTTGCTTACTTCATGAGCTTCATCTGTAATCACCGTAGAACATTTTAAAACATGATGTACTTGCGAATGCTGCTGTAAAAAAGATTGATGAGCAAGATGCGTATGATGTCTATTGCTTGGGATCAAAACAGGAAAAAAGGGGAGCAGTAGGTAACCTAAATATAGATTTCCTATAATCAAAACATACACAAGGATGGCGTATCGATGATTCATGCATAAAAGAAAAATTAAAGAATCAAATAATAACAATCAAAGCTTAATTAATTATTTATTTTATAAGATTGTTTAAAAATGAAAATGCTCAATCGAAATTTAAATTGAGCATTCAGATCATATAAATGAATTTAGAATAAGGTTTCAAGACGAACGAAAGTACTCACATAATGATTTCGATCCTCGCGATGATCATTGAAATAGTTTAGATCACCTTGTACATAGAACCACTCACGCCATAAAGGTTGTCTCCAAGAAACAAAAGGCCCCCAACTGTTTAGACGTAAGTCATTATTGTTGTAATAGCCACCTGTATAGAGACCGTAATTAAAATTGTTATGCGCAAAGAATTGGTGTTGGCGGAAAATGCGATTGTCCCATAACAAATCATCATCTTGCTTGTCAGCGTAAGTTAAGCTGAATTGATTTGAAAGAAAAGGTTGGTTGGGTCGAGCATGTATCAATTCTAAATTTGTACGCAAATAGTTCTCACTTTTACTACCATATCGATAGATTTGTTCAGCATTAAAGTGGAAATCATTGTGTAAATCCCAGTGCTTCTCGGCTCTTAGACGTAGGTAAACATCATCACCGGAACGAATACCAATATCTGCATCTGTATCAAATGGTAGCTTTTTGGAAAAATTAGACCAACGTAATGCAATAGAGCCATTACTATCTCGTGTCTGTTTGGAATCAAACTTCTTATCTGGATCTTGATTCGGTTGTGTATTGGTATTGGCAATATTGTTTTTAAATTCGTCATCTAGAGAATCATCACCAAAAACTACGCTAAATTTTTTTTCTAAAGTTGGAAGTTTGATTTTTCCTCGAATACGAGGTTTGACCTCGTAGTTATCATATTCATTCCAATAATTATCCAACATAAAACGAATTGTTGCTGAAGCTGGTTTTTCAGGGTCGACATCACCAAACCAGTCATCAATCTTAACCGAGGTTCGATCAGCCCAGTTGCGAATATCACGCTGTTTACGATCAACCCAAGTTTTATTCTCAGTTTCAGCGGTTGGAGGAACAATAGATTGATCAGATTGTTCAGGAAGAACCGTCGGACTTGCATCTACCCATTTAGGAATATAATCTAAGAAATTTTCTTGATTTGATGTTTCCGCTTTGGGAATATTATTCTCAGTTTGTTCAACTGGTTTAGTTGCTGCGCTGACAGTTGTTGATAAACCTAATGGAAGTGCAATGAGCGTATATAAAATATATGATGGTACCGTTTGATTTAAAGTCGTCATAGTTAAAACTTATATATTGTTCTTCATTTAACTTTTGATTATTCAAGCAATAAAATCAAGCTAAAGACACAAAAAAACAGCAATTTAACAATGCTTTTGAAAATTTTAATTATTACTTATGAAAGTCCACCATGAAACTTGCAATAAGCAATCACAAGTTTGATGGTGGATTAGATGTATCTTAAAAATGGATATTTAGGTTGCTGAAACATCCGCATTTTCGAGTGCTTGATAGAGATCGTGAACTGAAATTGGTTGAGGGAGACGGCTAATCACTTGACGTATTAATTGCCATGTATAGCCGTCTGCACGATCTAATAATAGATACGGATAAGCTTGATCTTCGCTCGATAATTTTACGCGTTCTGCGCCGTGTAGCACTCTGATTTTTTGACGCTCTTTGAGTAGGATAACCGGCGTCAAAAAGGTTGCTGTTGTTTCTTCAAAAGGAATAAACTTTTGCGTGTTAATAAAGGCAGCAGGAATATAAGGGTAAGATCGCTCATTACGCTGCCAAACTTGACTACCATTCATGATACATTCATTAAATAGTGTTTCATGTTGGTGGTAATGCTGTTTAAAAATAACCCAGTCTGTTTGATGAATCGAGCTTGTTTGAGTATGACGTTGGTCTGTATAAGCTTGTAAGATTGTTGCAGCATATTCGACACTATGAGTACCAATAAGTACGACATAATGTGAAAACTGTCCTTGAGCATAAAGCTGTTCAGCAACAAAGATTTGAGCTGTTTCCCAAACAGGTTGAACGTCATTCTCAGCTTTTAAATATAACCAATCAATTTTAATATTTTGATCAATCTCATCGTGTAGCTCTACACGATATAAAGATGGAAATGTTTTAGGATCGATACGCTCTAAGCGACAAACGAGTCCATCTAAATTAAAATCTTTTAGCGCAACAGGTTTAGCTTTATTTAGATTTGCAACAGGACGCACATTTTGTCTAAAACTTGGTTTAGGCTTTGCGACCGTTGGCATACTTGGTGCTGGAGTATTAGGTACAGATTGAATTCTTTCCTGAATAATTGCTTCGAGTTGTGCTTCAAAATTCGCAGTTTCTTCTCTCATTGCAGATAATCTGTCCTTGTGAATTGTCTGATTTAGATCTAACGATAATTCTGTTGAAGTTTGATGAATTGGTTCTAAAATAGGGATGAGACTTTTGAGTTCATCATCTGTTTTTATATAATCACTTGTACTCGTTTGAATCCATTCAAGTGCTTGTCGAGTAGATGTAAACCAAGGGCTCTTTATAAAAGACAATGCAGGACGAATAACCCAAATTTGCCAATGCTGTGACTGACGTAAAGCTGCCCATCCCATGTCGCCTGATGCAAATAAAGCATGTTCAACACGCCCCATAAATTTAAATGTTCCGCGATAAGTGAGTGCATACCCAAAGCTTTCTAATTCTTCAGCCGAAAATTCTTCTTGTTGAATAAATTCTTTAAATGGAGTGAGTTGTTCTTGAAACAATGGATCGTCACAAGAAGCACAAATATCCTTAATACGTTGCTTTGATTTTGCAATCTCAAAAAGTGAGTTTTTATCGTTGTTTAGCCCAACAATCAGATGTTTGAGCTCATCAACCAATAATGCTTTCTCTAATACGTCCATTGATAGTTTCCTTAGAGATAGGCTTGAGCCTGTTTTAAATAATGAATAAGTACAATATTCACAGCATCATCTAACAGTTTGTATTCAGGTGTATTCGTCAAATTATGCTGTCTAGCCAAGGCTACAAGTTGCTCAATGCATATTTGTTCGGGTTGAATCTGACCATTTATTAGGGCTTGTAACTCTTGAATTTTCATAACAAAAGAATGTCACTTTATGACGATTATAGAAGAAAAATATGCAAAATCTATAGACTGCAAGTTAGTAAAAAATCTCATTTAGGTATTCCAAATAGAGATTTTGATCATGTTTTGGCTTTCAAAGTATCAACATTTTAAAACAATAAATCGGATAAATAGATCGCGCTGAGGAAGTATATCTATAAATCTATCTCTGTAGTGTGATTTTAATCACATTTTTTTTAGTTAAAAGTTGATCAATAAAATACTTAGTTTGTTACAGAATTTACCACTAGAGATAAACGGTATGCTTTTTAAGATAATAGGTGACGTAACTATCACATCTAGCTTGAATAGTTTGCTGCGCACAAGCTTCGGACAGTTGCTGAAGCTTGTATTTTAGCTAGCTTGTTAAGGCTTAATTTCGCATTGATCATCGCTACATTGAGCCGCATCTGTTTGCTGAATTTCTTCTGTAGAAGCGGATTGAGCTTGTTGTAATGCCTGTAAGAAAATTTCACGCGGTTGTGCGCCTGAAAGAGTTAGTTTTTGATCAAAAACAAAAAAGGGTACACCCGTTACATTTAATTGCTCATGGGCAATTTTTTCATCATGGCGAACAAAATCTGCCAGTTCATCTGAATTCAATACATACTCGACTTCAGCATGATCCAAACCAATCCGTGAAGCGATTTCTTCAACCACTTCACGTTCACCAATTGCAAGACCTTCAGTCATATAAGCATGAAAAAAAGCTTCTTTTGCTTCGTTACCCAAGCCTTTGCTTTGAGCCAAATGGATAATACGATGTGCATTAAAGCTGTTGCCTGAATTGGCTTTTTGCCATTGAAAGTCAATGTCTTCAGTCGCTGCCATAGCCGCAACATTACGTTCCATTTCTTCCATTTCAGCAAAGCTACGCCCATATTTCTTTGCTAAGCGCTCCGTATTTGAAGTCTCGTGTTTAGCTGGAGCATCTGGATCGAGTTCAAAGCTATGCCAATGAATATCAAGCTCAATTCCTGCTTGTTCAGCAACATGTTCAAGACGCTTTTTCCCAATATAACAAAAAGGGCAAACGACATCTGACCAAATATCTACGCGCATGGCATATCTCTACAATTTCAGTTGATTTGATAATAGGGGCGAAAGTATGAAATTTAAAGCGATGAAAATGTAATGCTCCGTTACGAGAAATGAAATAAAAATCAATTAACAGTCTATGTTTGATTGATTAAACTTAAATCCAGAACATAAAAAATATAAATATACTTGGAGGCTCTATGCGCCGTTTTTTATTATTTTTAACTGTAGTCGTGATTTGTTTGGGTACATTCTTTTTCTATCAGTATCGCGTAAAGCAAAATGCAGCCAATACCGAACAAATGTTTGAAATTGTTATGGCTGAAAAAATGCGTGAGCTCTATGATCAAGCGCAGGATTGGAGCAAGCCTATACAACTCAACGTGCATGATGATCGTTTATCTGGTGATTATAAGTTGATGTCCGAGTTTCTACTTAGTTATTGGATACAAAATGTTGAGGCAAGAAACGCTTATTTAAGGCAACTCAAAGCAGCAAATTGGGATACTTTTTTAGATGTCGAACGTTTAGATCAAGACCGTCAGAAAGGTTATCTTGAGACTGAAAAAATGCTTCAGGATGTTCGAAAAATCTCGACTGAATACGGAATAAAGAGACAGAAAATACAGGCAGATTCACTTGAACAAGCAAAAAATCTTGCCATTCATAATGAACTGAGAAAATCCTTACAAGAAAAATTGCAAAATAACCTGAAAACAGACAAGGCGCATGACATTTTTCCGATTGAACAACAAGTGATTGATAAAGCACAAGCGATGTTTGATATGCTAAACACTTACCCTTGGCAAAGAGAAGATAAGAAGATTCTTTTTAAGGAAACAGCACAAGTCAAAAAGTTTAATGCGCTTTATCAAGATGTGCTCAGATTAAATCAGAAGATGGATAAAATTAAGCAAAAAAATGTTGAAGTATTAGATGAAGAATTATAATTTCGTGATGCAATGATGCCTTGCATACATCATTGCATGACTGAGTTCGAGCTTAAGCTTAATCAAAGATCTTTTCTGCTGCTTGGAAAGGTAGACTCACTACATCAATCGCCACGGCAAAAGGGAGCAATACCAATTTTTCCAAAGGATTCATACCTGATTTTGATTTATAACTTTCTTCTTTATTGGTATAGATAGAGACTTGATAAGGCTTACTTAAGGCTTTAAGTGAACTTAGATTATTTGCTGTAGGATAAGCCACACCAGCGAGTTTGATATCGAAACAGAAGCGTTGAGCTTGCATACGTTCATCACTTGAAGAAGAACATTCTCTCGCACCATTCTCAATGAAAAACTCTAAATCTTTTTTGCTCAAGTCTTCTTTTAGTTTTATGTATGAAAGTGGTAATGTGCCCGAAAAATTGCCATCATTTTTTTCAGAATAAAAGCTTAGCTCACGTGTAATTTGAATATTTTTTGGGTCGAGCTTTGTGATTAAATTCACAAATTGGGATCCACCTTGGGTAAGGATATAGCTATTCTTTTGCCCTGCGATTACGAGACTATCTTTAGGTAAATTTGCAGATTGTTGAGCGGGTCTTCCAAACGCAATGACAGTATCTTCAACTAAAGTAACCTTAGTTGTGCGAATATAAGTTTTACTGTCTTTGGTAATAAGGGTTTTGGTTGCACAACCTGCTAAACATAATCCTGTAATCGATATTACTGTAGTCATTTTAATTAGAGTTGAAAACATCCATTTCTCCCAATCGGTTTTTAAAGTATAGAAAATAATCAATATTTATAAATTCACTCGAGCACAGTAATCAAAAAAACGATCTTATGCGAGATTTTTTCCTCTTTTATCTATTCATTTTACAAAGATCAGACATATTATTTGATTCGTGCATTTTATCTTACGTTCAAAAAATAATCCTATTTACCGTTTATCAGAGTGATACAGAATTCAATATTACTTTGTTGTAGGCTTAAGCTTACAGTTATTTTTATTTAATGTTTAAGGTGAATGATTTTTGGAGCAAGTGATGAACTTTCTAAAACGATCAGCGCTGATGATGGCATTTACTTTGGTTGGGTTTTCAGCAGTACATGCCGAAGAGGTTGCAACTTTACCAACCATTCGTCTTATGGCTGAATCTGAATTACGTGAAGAAGTCGTAGGACCTACTCCATTTCAAGAAGATAAAAAAGTACGTCAAGCACTTCAGCATCGTATTTATAAAACTCATACTGATATGCAGAATGCAGAAATTCCTGAGAATATTAGTGCAGTTGAATTTGAACCAAAGGTGCAGTCAGGCTTATCTCAAGTTTCACCTGGGTTACAAGAGTATATTCTAGCGGTGGCTTCAGGTTTTCAATCATCTGATCCAACTAATGGTGTATTTAAAATATTAGAGCCACTTAATATAAATCGAAACAATATTGATGGCATTCGTGATGGTTCGATTAAAGTCAATTTGAATGATATTTTGTTATTACAGCAGCAAATTCAAAATGGTTTAAAAGATTTTAGACAACCGTAGCTTATATCATTGATTAAGATAAAAATCCCCGCATATCTAGTGGGGATTTTTTCTATTATTGTTTGAGATAACGCTCAAAAATACTAGAGAAATCATAATTTTCAATTTGTTTACGGCGTTCAGTAAATTTATTTTCAACTTGAATCGTCGTCTGTGAAATAATATCGGGGAGGTTTAACAACACTTGTTCTGGTAATTCACGCAGAGAAAACATGTTATTTACAGCTTGTTGAGTAATTACTAGTGAATTCATTTGTCGTTCAATTTCTTTACATGCTTCCCCAATACTAAACAGAGCTTTATACAAATCTCGTACTTTTTCGATTTGTGATTTTTCAATATCAATGGAATAACTTGCTCCACCAAGTTGGAATTTGATTTCGACATCGCGATCAATTGTACCTGCGGTTTCAAGCAACACGCGACTGATCTGATAATGTTTATAAGAATAGCGATTTAAAGTGCGTTTTTTGCTGACCGCACTGGTACCATCAAGATGAATAAATGATGTGTTGGTGAAGCAATATTCATCGGTTTTTGCTTTGATCAAAAAGAAAATTTTTTCATTGTCTTCATGGAAAATATAGTCATCAATATCCGTTTTATCATAATCTTTAGGTTCAATAATTTTACCGATATCGCTTGTTCCCATTAGATCGGCTGCCATATTTTTAAACATTGTTAGAACCTTATTATTTGTTGGAACTGCGATCATAATTTGCTGTGTATTGTTCTGTCTACAGTGGATATTTGTATTTCAAAGATTCGATACAACGATGAAATGAATTTCTATCACATAAAAAATCCCCGCGTATAGCGGGGATTTTCTTTTTATCTCAGTGTTGATTAAACACGTTCGATAATGGTCGCGATACCTTGACCAAGACCGATACACATCGTCGCAAGACCGATTTGTGTATCTTGTTGTTCCATCACGTTTAATAATGTAGTTGTGATACGTGCACCTGAACAGCCCAATGGGTGACCTAATGCAATCGCACCACCATTCAAGTTGATTATGTCTTGTTTGTCATAGACGCCTAAGCCTTTCATTACTGATAAGCCTTGAGCAGCAAATGCTTCGTTTAATTCGATAGTTTGAATATCGGCCATCGTTAAACCAGCACGTTTAAGTGCTTTTTGAGTTGCTGGAACAGGGCCGTAACCCATGATTGCAGCATCACAACCTGCAATCGCCATAGAGCGAATCACAGCACGAGGTTTTAAACCTAAAGATGCAGCACGTTCAGCTGACATCAACAACATTGCAGATGCACCGTCAGAAAGAGCAGAAGAAGTTGCTGCTGTTACTGAACCACCTTTAGGATCAAAAACAGGTTTCAATGCTTTGAATGCTTCAAGGTTTGCATCAGCACGAATTACTTCATCGATGTCGCAAAGGATTTTGAAGCCATTAGCATCATGACCTTCAACACCAACGATTTCGTTTTTGAAACGACCTTCTTGAGTTGCAGCCCAAGCACGGCGGTGAGATTCAACACCGAAAGCATCTTGCTCTTCACGAGAGATACCGTTCATACGACCTAACATTTCAGCTGTTAAGCCCATCATGTTCGATGCTTTCGCATAGTGTTTAGATGCTTCTGGGTTAAGGTCGATGCCGTGCATCATACCGACGTGCCCCATGTGCTCAACACCACCAATGATGAATACATCACCTTGGTTGGTTGCAATCTGTGCAGCAGCCGTATGGATTGCTTGCATAGAAGAACCACAAAGACGGTTTACTGTTTGACCACCAGCAGTTTTTGGAATGTCAGCCAATAAACCGATGTTACGAGCAATGTTCATACCTTGCTCTAAAGTTTGGTTTACACAGCCCCAAATTACGTCTTCAACTTCATTGGTATCAAACTGGTTACGAGCAACAAGTGCACGTACTAATTCAGCAGATAAACTGTCGGCACGAACATTGCGGAACATACCGTTACGTGATTTGCCCATGGCAGAACGAACGCCATCAACAATCACAACGTCACGTGGATTTAAAGTAGCCATTCACGTCGCTCCTTAACCGTAGAATTTTTTGTTGTTAGCAGCCATGTCACGCAACATTTGTGGCGCTTCATAAGCCTTACCTAAGTGTGCATATTTGTCGCAAAGCGCAACGTATTCAGCAACACCTGTTTGGTCGATGTAACGGCATGGACCACCACGGAATGGAGGGAAACCTACACCCATGATCATCGCCATATCTGCTTCAGAAGCAGTTGCAACGATGTTGTCTTCTAAGCAACGAACTGTTTCGTTACAGAAAGCAAGCATCATACGGTCGATGATTTCTTGGTTGTCAAACTCGCGTTTTTCACCAGTAACGAAAGGCGCAATGATTTCGTAAGCTGTTGGATCAACAGTTTTCGCTTTCTTACCTTTCTTATCTAACACGTATTTGTAGAAACCAACGTCATTCTTTTGACCAAGACGTTTTGCTTCATACATCGCTTCGATCGAACCTTTGTAGTCTGGCTTCATACGGTCAGGGAAACCTTCAGCCATTACTTCTGCGCCATGAACACCTGTATCGATACCAACAACATCGATCAAGTATGCAGGACCCATAGGCCAGCCGAATTTCGCCATTACATTATCCACTTGTTGGAAATCCGCGCCATCTTTTACAAGAAGGTCGAATGCACCAAAGTAAGGGAACAATACACGGTTAACTAAGAAACCAGGGCAGTCGTTGACAACGATTGGTGTTTTACCCATTTTTTGAGCAAGAACAACAGTGGTTGCAATCGCTTCATCAGATGTCTTCTCACCACGAATCACTTCAACCAATGGCATCATGTGTACTGGGTTGAAGAAGTGCATACCAACGAAGTTTTCAGGACGTTGTAATGCTTTCGCCAAACGCGTAATTGAGATTGTAGACGTGTTAGAAGCAATAATCGTGTTTTCACGAACATTTTTCTCTGTGTCTGCAAGTACCATTTCTTTTACTTTTGGATTTTCAGTCACTGCTTCGATCACGATATCCACTTCTTTAAACTCATCGTAGCTTAAAGTTGGACGGATGCGAGCAAGTGTTTCACCCATTTGCGCAGGTTTCATTTTCTTGCGTTCAACTTGCTTCGTCAGTAAGCCGTTCGCTTCTTTCATACCAAGTGCAAGTTGTGGGTTACCAATGTCTTTCATGATGATTGGTGTGCCTTTGCTTGCCGTTTGGTAAGCAATACCACCACCCATGATACCCGCACCTAATACAGCTGCTTGGTTTACAGGGTGAGCACCTTTCTCATATTTCTTCGCAGTTTTCTTCACAACTTGGTCATTGATGAATAAACCAATCAATGCGCCAGCTTGTGGAGTAATTGCTGCTTTAGCAAAACCTTGAGCTTCAGCTTTTAATGCGTCATCACGTGTTAAGCTTGCACCTGCTTGTAATGAATCAAGCAATAATTTTGGCGCAGGGTATTGAGCAGGGTTTGCTTTTGCAAGTACCGCACCTTTCGCCGTATTGAACGCCATCATTTGTTCAAGTGGGTTTAATTTAATTGCGTCTAATTTTTCTTGACGTTTTGCTTTCCAGTTCAAACGACCAGCAATGGCTTGTTTTACCAAATCAATCGCAGCTTCTTGAAGTTTGTCAGCAGCAACAACCGCATCTACAGCACCATCTTTCAGTGCAGCAGCTGGTTTTTTCGGGTTTGCCATTGCCATCCATTCAACGGCATTGTCGATACCGATTAAACGGCTTAAACGTACGCTACCACCAAAACCAGGATAGATACCGAGTTTGATTTCTGGTAAGCCAACTTGAGCTTGCTCAGACATGACACGGTAGTCACACACTAAGCACATTTCAAAACCACCACCAAGCGCTGTTCCATTAATCGCAGCAACTTTAGGGATGTCTAAATCTTCAAAGCTATTGAAGACGTCATGTACAGGCATAAGCCAATCAACAATTGCTTGTTCACCAGCAGCGAAGTTGTCGCCAAATTCAGTAATATCTGCACCAACGATAAATGTTGATTTACCAGAGGTAACAACTAAGCCTTTAATGTCGTTATTGGCTTTAACCGCAGCAATTGCTGCTTGGAAGTCTTCGATGGTTGCACGGTTAAATTTATTAACCGACTCACCTTGTAAGTCAAAGCGGAATTCTGCAATTCCGTCCGCAAGCATTTGGACGGTAATGGCATTGCCAGCGTGGATCATGCCTGATCTCCCTTGTTGTGGAGGATTCTGAGTTGATGTCATAAAGCGTGTATGCGTTAGCGCACACAAAATGCTTCGCTAATCTTACGATAACTATATCCAAAAAGGACATAACAAGTTGTATCAAGCCGTGACGCTAGGGTCATCTATTCTTTTAAAGAATTTATTTCTAAGGCTTGTATAAAAATAGAAAGCTATTTTTTCCTTTAAAAACAGTGAAAAGTTGATTGATTTTAGTCATGTGATTATCGGTTTTAAACGTAAAAAGTGCATTAAGCAACCCATAAATCATTTTTAAATTCATATATTTTTTATTAGCATATTTAAGCTAATATTTAAGTTAAGTTGATAAAGTTATGGCTTATTTATTGCTTTATTATAGATGTAGAGAAAGCAATATTTTGTTGTTAACTCTTTGTTGAAAAAGGATTTTGAAAGATTTTTTTTGTTTTTGAAATGAGACATGGTTTGATTTTATGACAAAAAATGTTAGTTATAGCTATTTTTAGGGTTTATGTGAAAACGAATAGAAAATAATTATTTGTTGATGATGTGGTTGGGAAGCTGAATAAAAAAACAAACCTGTTTAGGGAAGGATGGGTAAAAGATGAAACCAACAGACCAAACATTGATGAAACAAATGCATATTTCGATTGAAGAAATTGAATATCGACGATCTTTGCTTAGTTTAAGTCATCAAGAATTACAGCAGTTGGTTGACTTAGGGGAACAAATTGATCTTGAGTATCTACTTGACCAAGTTGTGATTACCTTTTATCAACAGCAAACCTCGATTTCTGAGATTGCTTCACTGATTGGCGATATAGACACTTTATCTCGGTTACAACATGCACAACGCCAATACTTGGTAGAACTTTTTTCTGGTAATTATGATGCCAATTATGTCAATAACCGATTGAGAATCGGTTTAGTGCATAAAAGAATTGGCGTCGAACCCAAATTATATTTATCCGCCGTCTATCATCTCAAAACCATGCTGGTATCGATGATTCAACAACAGTTAGGCGATACAGAGAATTTTCATCAAATACGTTCTACTTTAGAAAAGTTATTTATGTTTGATATTTCGCTGGTTGTAGAAACCTATGTATGGAGTTTGGTCAGTGAGTTGAAGGCATCTAAAGAAAAAATTGAGCAATATGCGTCTGTATTAGAAGATCGTGCTCAGCAAATGGAAGCTTTATCTCAAACTGATCCGCTCACAGGACTATTAAATGTGAGACATTTAAATCGTATTTTAAATTCGACAATTTATGCAGCTGAACGAAGTTTAGAACCTGTTACAGTCGTATTTATCGACATCAATGATTTTAAAATGATCAATGATAATTTTGGACATTCTAAAGGTGATCAAATCTTAAAAGTTGTAGCGGATGCGATTCGATTCGTTGCACGTTTGGATGATCATTGTTTTAGATGTGGTGGAGATGAGTTTTGTATTGTATTTCCGCGTTGTACTGAAGCACAGGCACTTGAAAGTTTCGTTCCGAGGTTACTACAGTATGTTTATCAAATTGAGCCGAGTATTACTTTGAGTATCGGTGTAAAACAAACAGATCATGTTGATGGTTACTTAGATGCATCTACTTTGATTCATGAAGCTGATGCAAAAATGTATTTGGTCAAAAAACAGCAAAAAATAAAAAAATAACAATTTTCATTGGAAGATTAATTTTTATATCTGCATGATATTTATTGTTTATTTTATCTAATGAATTAAGTGGAACAAATTGTTGAACCAAAATTGGCTAGAAATTAAAAAAGACAATGATAAAATTCCGAGATTCATTTTTTTGGTCGATTTTTTCAATGGTTAAATGGATCATTTTAGCGATTTTTATTATTTCAGCTTTGTATATTCAACGACGCGGTAAAGTAAAGCATTCGTTTTATCGTCAATTTTTCGATCATTCAACGATTCTTGCGCCTATAAACTTTTTAATGTACATGTTTTCTAAAGTACCGAATCAACCTTATATTGATACGCAGTATTTTAAAGATTTAAAAGTTTTAGATGAAAATTGGGAAATGATTCGAGACGAAGCCAAAGCTTTATATGACAAAGGTGGGATTAAAGCTTCAAGTAGTTATGATGACCTCGGTTTCAATTCCTTCTTTAAAACAGGTTGGAAACGTTTCTATTTGAAATGGTACGACTCGGCACATCCATCTGCTGCTGAACTTTGCCCAAAAACAACCGCATTATTAAAAACCCTCCCAACAATTAAAGCTGCGATGTTTACTGAGTTGGCACCAGATAGCCGTTTAGTTCGCCATCGTGATCCTTATGCGGGTTCATTGCGTTACCATTTAGGTCTTATTACACCAAATGATGATCGCTGTTTTATTGATGTTGATGGTCAGCGCTATTCGTGGCGCGATGGTGAAAGTGTAGTGTTTGATGAAACCTATATCCATTATGCGGAAAACACCACTGAACAGAACCGTATTATCTTTTTCGCTGATGTAGAACGCCCATTAAAAACCCGTTTTATGGAAAAGTTTAATCATTGGTTTGGTAAAAGTGTCATGACGGCAGCCAGTTCACCCAATGAAGCGGGTGATCAAACTGGTGGGTTGAATAAGCTTTTTGGATATGTTTATCAATTCCGTTTAAAAGCCAAAGCTTTAAAAGCAAGCAATCGTGGTTTATATTATTTTTTGAAATGGTTCATCATGTTAGGGCTATTTTTCTTAATTTTTATTCGACCTTATGTATTTTAAGTCTGAATGAGATCAACGCCCGAACGGGCGTTTTTTTATAACGATGATTTGGTTATTTATTTGTTTATTAATATTGTATCAAATGGTCTAAATTGAGCATAATTTGCAGGCATTTTATTAAAATTGAGAAACCATAATGAAAAAATTTTTACTGATTAATTTAAGCCTTTTAAGTTTAGTGGCTTGTAGTGATGAAAATAATGATATCTATGGAAAGGTTGACCCAAAGAATAAAGCTTTTTACAGTTATGATTTTGCAGCGGCAAATACATCAAACAAACTAACAAAGAAATTATACCAAGTAGATAAAAATAATGATCTTTTAATTCGTTATACTGAAACACCGAAATTGCAAACAGAAGCGCTTCGAAACTTTATAACGAGCAATGGTATATCCACTATATTACCACCTCAAAATACTACGGGTGCTTATATGGTCGGTCGTAAAGCGATATTCAATGACACTGTTTTAGAATATGAGCCTTATAATTTAGAGCAAAGGACAACATTTAAACTCACCTATCAACTTAAAAAAATTGATTTGTCTGGCTTAAACGTCTCTGATTATATCAGCTATTTTTTGACTCAAGCAAAAGCTTCATCGTTCATCAGCGATGTAACATTAGATATTATTAAAGGAATATTGTTTGCCAGTCAGGATAAATTCCCAGCAGGTGCAACATGTTGGCAAAAACAAGTTCAGTTGAGTACTCAAGATTATATTGAATCTTATCCAACCCAAAATCTGTCACATGTAAGTGTAGGAAGTAATATTATCCGCCAAGATATTTGGCAAAATGCAGCTTGGACTGCATTTCAACCTAATAATGAGTTTAATTTAGCAGATACACGCATTCGTCATCAGTCTCGTGAATATTGGGGTTTTTACCATACAACTAGAGAAATTAATCAAATCACTCCAACAAATGAACTAGCCTGTGATTTCTTTAATGAGTCTGCATTTAATAGCGCTAATAACGTATTGAGTCGAGTTTTTAAATAATTGGTGTCATTTGAGTAATTGAATTGATGCATTTTGGCTCAATTGACTTGAAATTGATTTATGCAGACTACATCATCAAAAGCATTACTGATGATGAAAGTCTGCTGTGAATCCAAACGCGCGTGAACATATTGAAAAAATATTGACTCATATGACTCAATTGCCTGGTGTTTATAAAATGCTCGGCAAAGATGGAGAGTTACTGTATGTCGGAAAAGCCAAAAACTTAAAGAATCGTGTATCCAGCTATTTTGTTAAAACGATTGACCATCCTAAGACACAGGCTTTAGTCGCGCGAATTTATGACATCGAAAGTTTGGTTGTTCGTTCTGAAACTGAAGCATTATTACTTGAACAAAATCTGATTAAATTACATCGTCCGCCATACAATATTATGTTGCGTGACGATAAGTCGTATGTGTATATCTTTGTTTCAGCAGATAAACCTTACCCACGTATTGCCAGTGGCCGTGGCAAAGGTAAACATCAAATTGGCAAGTTTTTTGGTCCATATCCAAGTGCTTATAGTGCTAGAGATACGCTACTTGTATTACAAAAATTATTTAATGTCCGCCAATGTGAAAACAGTTATTTTTCACAACGTAAACGCCCTTGTTTACAGTATCAGATTAAACGTTGTACAGCGCCTTGTGTCGGTCTGATTAGCCCTCAGGACTATAAGGAAGACGTGGATAATTCAATTCGTTTTTTACAGGGTGATACCAAAGAACTCAATCAAGAGCTGATTGGAAAAATGGAACAGGCTGCCGAAGCTCTTGAGTTTGAAAAAGCCGTATTTTATCGTGATCGACTCGCGTTATTACGTGAGGTTCAAGCACAACAAGCAGTATTTAAGATCAAAGGCGAAGCCGATATTTTGGCGATTGCCTATCAAGCTGGTGTGACTTGTGTACAAATCATGCATGTTCGTAATGGACGTATGCTTGGTGGAAAAAGTTATTTTCCAGATATGTTGGGAGATGATTTGGCGCAAATGCTAAATGATTTTATGGCGAATTTCTATTTCCAAGTGGCGGATGAAGTGCCATCAGAATTGATTGTAAATGTAGATATTCCCGATCAAAAACAATTAGAAGAAGCATTACAACAAACCTTCAATAAGAAAGTTCAAATCAAGCATAAAGTGCGAGAGACTCGGGCTGAATGGCTAGAGTTGGCACAAATGAATGTGCAACATGCGATTAAAGGCAAACTGAGTAATCACTTGGAATTAAACGAGCGCTTTCATCAACTTGAACAAATGGTTGGAAGACCTATTGATCGGATTGAATGCTTTGATATCAGTCATACCATGGGTGAAGCACCGATTGCTTCTTGTGTAGTCTTTGATCAGGGCGGTGCAAGAAAGCGAGATTATCGTCAGTTTGCGATTCAGGATATTACGGGCGGTGATGATTATGCGGCGATGCGCCAAGCATTGATACGCCGTTATAAAAAAAATATGTTACCTGATCTACTCTTGATTGATGGTGGTAAAGGGCAGTTGCATATGGCGATGGAGGTTATGCAAGAATTAGCGCTTGATGCTTTTATGATTGGTGTCTCTAAAGGTGAGGGACGTAAACCGGGGTTAGAAACGCTACATTTTACCGATGGGACTAAGATTCAATTACCCGAAGACCATAAAGCTTTACACCTCATCCAACAAGTGCGAGATGAAGCGCATCGTTTCGCCATTACCAAACATCGAGCTAAGCGTGATAAACGCCGTAGTAGTTCTGTTTTAGAGGCTATTCCTGGGCTAGGACCAAAACGCCGTCGTGATCTACTCACTCATTTTGGTGGTATACAAGGTGTTTTAAAAGCGTCAGAAAAAGAGTTGATGCTTGTACCGGGTTTGGGTGAAGTCATGGCGAAAACGATTTATAAAATTTTGCATGAATAACTTGACCGATTGGCTCAATCTCTCAATGACTGATGCGTCAATGATCATTCACAAAAAGATAAAAACATTTAAAGATAAGATGGTTTGACGATTAAGGAAAGATAATGTCATTGCTTCCGCTATATCAACAGGTTGAACATCAAGAGTGGATTGATATTCCATTAGGATGGTTACAAGGTCGCACCGTATTTGGCGGTTTAGTTGCAGGATTATTAATCCAAAAGGCGCAGAGTGTGGTTCATGATACAACAAAGCAGTTGTTGAGTTGTAATGTGACCTTTGTTGGCCCTGTACAAGAAGGGCAGGCTAAACTCACGGCGGAGGTGTTGCGAGAGGGTAAATCGGTTACAACCTTAGAAGTGCGGTTATGGCAAGCTGATACTGTACAAAGTATATTAATTGCGAGTTTTGGTTCTCAGCGTGAATCTCGGATTCATGTGCAAAATCTACCGCAAATTCCTGATTATCCACTGCCGGCACAGTTGGAAAAAACGGCTTATATTGAAGGCTTAATGCCAGAATGTTTGCAACAGTTTGAACTATGTTGGGCTGAAGGCAATTATCCAATGGCTGGCAGCAAAGTGCCTGACTTTGGCGGATGGTGTCGTTTTATTCCTCAGTTGCATCCAAATCGCGAAATGAAATTAGCCGATCTATTTGGATTGATGGATGTGTGGCCACCGGGTGTGTTGCCGATGTTTAAAATCCCTGCACCTGCAAGTTCATTAACATGGCAAATTACCTATTTGCAGCCGATTGCTCATCAAGTACAGGATTGGTTCAAATACAAAGTAGTGACTGAATATGCTGAACATGGTTATTCAACCGAGTATGCCTATCTTTGGGATGATGAAAATCGACTGATTGCGATACTTAGACAAACAGTTGCCGTTTTTGCCTAGTCGACACTGCCGTGCATTTCGTATAAAGTTGCTTACACATGGATACAATCTCGGCACATCCTTTGTGCGACATGCATATTTGATGCGAACAACATGGCGGTGTTTATGAGCACAGGGCGAATCCTGAACATTCCTAATATTTTAACTTTGGCGCGTATCGCCCTCATTCCTGTATTTTTGGCAATTGCCTATTGGCCACCTGCAATTGGAATTGCTGAGCATCATGGGGGAATGATGCGACATTTGGTATTGACTGCAATCTTTGTTCTTGCAGCAGTGACAGATTGGTTCGATGGTTATTTAGCTCGGACTTTGAATCAGACTTCTGCTTTCGGGCGTTTCCTTGACCCAGTCGCCGATAAGCTTATGGTTGCAGCTGCATTAATTGTATTGGTGCAATGGCAACCGACGATCTCAATGGCTTTTGCTGCAATTGTGATTATTTCGCGTGAAATTACCGTTTCAGCATTGCGTGAATGGATGGCTGAGTTAGGTGCACGTACTAGCGTTGCAGTTTCTACGGTAGGAAAGTATAAAACAGCATTTCAAATGATTGCGATTAGTGTGTTCTTATTAAACTGGAAACCACTCGAAATCTGGGCATATGCTTTACTGTATACCGCCGTTATTTTGACTTTATGGTCGATGTTTATTTATATGAAAGCTGCTTGGCCATATTTAAAACAGCCTTAAAATGATTTGCCATCACTATTTTATTTAAATTTAATAAAAATCTAAATAATCAAAGCATTCACTATAAAATTTGTGAAATATAGTGAATGTTAAAAATGATAACGTAGGAACACGGTTACATGTCATCTGTATTGTATTTATCAAATCAAGAATTGTATCTATTACAAAATCAAAAAACACAGACTATAGATTGTCATGCGGTCAGTCAGTACAAGAAAAATTTACAAGAAATTAAGCAGCGCAAACAATGGAAAACCACTGGGACTGGCGCGCAATTTATGGGGTTGACCCATCAAGATGATCCAAATGAGTTAGCCTATGTATTTCCAGTTGATGCTGTATTGACTGATAATCAACAGATGATTTATGCGGCGCGACTACAAGATGGTTGTGCAATTTATATGAAATCATTAACTGAGTTACAACAGCCAGAAGCTTTGGTTCTTAGAAACAATGAATTTATTGTTCATCATCTTGATTATGCAGCGCAAAAACAAAGATTAATTTTATCTGCAAGTAAAGGTTATGCATATGAAAGGCATCTTTGTGTTTTGGGGCTAGATTCGAATCGCATCCAATATATTACGGAAGGTGACTGTCAAGACGAACATCCAAGTTTTGATCCTCAAGATCCTGATATTGTTTATTATGATAGCTGTGGTTTTGCCTATGATCATCAAGGTAATGTCAGTGTGGGACCGAAAGAGATTTGTCGCTTAAATCTAAAAACAGGTGAACTAGAAACAATCATTGCTGATCCGAAGTTTGATTTTTATAAACCAAAAATTGATGCGGCTGGGCAGCTTTATTTCCTTAAACGTCCATATAAAAATCAGCATCACAGTGGCAATTCACTCAAAGATATTATATTTGCGCCGTTCAAAATTATTCGTGCTGTGATTGGTTGGTTAGACTTTTTTACGCAACGTTATACTGGCGAATCGCTTAAGTCGACTTCAGGTAGAAATCCTGCTAAGACTAAACAAAAATCTGAAGAAGAATTATTTGTTGAAGGTAATTTGATTAAAGCTCAGAAAATTTTGCAACAAAATCAAAGTGCAGGTGAAAAATTTGCTGGTGTGATTCCTCGTAATTGGGAACTGATTCAATATGCAACGAATGGGGGGCAGAAAGTTCTGAAAAGAGGGGTGTTAGGCTATGCCCTGAATCAGGATGGTTCGCTTTATTATTCAAATGGTAAATATTTGGTTGAAATGACGGCTGATCAGACTGAACAGATGCTGGTCGAAGCAAAGCTAATCAATAAAATTATGTGTTAGTTCAATAGTGATATTTTAACTCATTGTTTATAAAATATTTTAATTAATATTTTTAGATAGTGATTAAGAAAAAAGCCCATAACAAAGATGGGCTTAGTTCTCTGAGGAAAGTCATACTCTTTTTAGGAGGGTATGCTGAAGAACATAATCATAATATGAGAATATATTGCTATTTACAACGGATAAAAATGTAAATATTTTTTAAAATTCTCAATTCAGTTTGACTGATTTTCGGAAAGTGTTGCAAATTTATGTTCAATTTGCGCTGCATTATTTTGCAAGATCTCGATCAGTTTTTGAATATTCAAGAAATCAAAACGATTTTTTGATGCTACTAGCGTGAGTGCAATCGGCGCCTCTTTAGTAGAAAAGCGAATCGGCACGGAAAGGCCACATACCATTGGATCAATCTCACCCTGAGATAAATAAAAGCCTTGTTTTTTAATTTTCCGCATTTGCTGCATAAATTCATCGAGGCTATGGGCAAAGCCTACCTGAGCAAGTTCCTGAGTAAACTGATGATAATAAGCTTGAATATGCTGCTTCGAGAGATG
Source organism: uncultured Acinetobacter sp. (assembly GCA_913777945.1). Classification (GTDB taxonomy): domain Bacteria; phylum Pseudomonadota; class Gammaproteobacteria; order Pseudomonadales; family Moraxellaceae; genus Acinetobacter. The sequence goes on from CAJYTY010000010.1 coordinate 41,521, forward strand.
AGCAATCACAATTTTGGGTGAAGCACCTACATAAACAGGGCGTGGACAACCTCTTCCGTACGAGATAAGTTCTGCTTCTTTAAAGGTTTCATGATGTAGATCAATACAATAATCATGGTTTAAATAGGTTAATAAACAACAGAGTTCAGTACGATCTACGATATCACGCATAAAAGGAATACTGATCTGAACCAATGGATCGGTACTATGAGAAATATAATCAAGAACGGCAATTTTAGAGCCTAAAGTGTAGTCTCCTGATGTACCACTAATGCGTTTTAAAATATCTGTTGAAACAAGTTCTTTAAGATAACGATAGGCTGTGGGTTTTGAGAGACCAAGCTCATCACAAATGATATCGACATTGATAATCGGACGTGAAACTGAAAATAAATCCAGCACGGTGAGAATTTTACCAAAACTCGAAATTGCCATGATCCGTTGTCTACTCCTTAAAAATAACGTGAAAATCGAACTTTTATTGCTTTATAACAGAAAAGCCCGAGATCGTGTATGGACTTTTAGGTCGGAATATTTTTGCTCAATCAATTAGGAATTGAATTGAGAAAAAATATGGTTTTTATTGAAAATATTTTAAATTAAAATGAAAAATTATCAAATAGTGATAATTTATATTGACTAATTCGCTTTGTTTTGAAAAAATTATAGATGTAGTGTCTTTATTGGATAATGAAATTAGTTAAATTATCTCCATTTGCTCTAGACACTATGCCTTGCTCCCCATAATCAGCTTTTTCTTGTCAACTGATTTGATACTCCAAATCGGTGTAATTTCGTGCCACATTGTTATGTGTCATTAGATCAGGCTGACTTAGAATTGAGACATATTCATGTTACTTAAACAGCTGTTAGCTTTCAGACCAAGCCGACTTGATCTTATTTTTGCTTGTAAAACCTTTGTAGCAGGTATGCTGGCACTGTTTATTTCTTTTGAATTAGATTTGATTAATCCTATGTGGTCGATTGGAACGGTCATGATTATTGCCAATCCTTATTCGGGAATGGTGTCTTCGAAATGTGTATATCGTTTGATTGGAACTGTAGCAGGGGCAGTCATAGCACTGTTATTAACCCCACATTTTATTAATACGCCGTGGCTATTTACGGTTATTTTATCTCTCTGTGTGGGCTTTGCTTTATATGTGTCATTACTAGACCGCACGCCGCGTAGCTACGTATTTATGTTGGCAGGATATTCAACTGCCATGATTGTTTACAATGCAATTACCTATATCGATACCTACAATATTTTTGATATCGCTGTTGCACGTGTACTTGAAATCTCAGTTGGCGTGGTTTCTTCTGCCGTTGTTTCGGCAACTTTTTTTCCAGTTCATGTTGGCGCAATGATTAAGCAACGTGTCAATAAAACGTTAAACGATCTAGAAGCAACTTTTGAAAAATTGATCGCAGTTCAAGAAACACCTGAAAATTACACGCAAGTTTTATCTGTGATTACTCGTGATGCCTCTGATATTCATGCTTTAGCTGTACATTTGGCTTATGAAAAAGGTGAGTTGAAAGGCATGACCAAACCTTTACAAGAAATGCTACATCAAGTGTCCTTGGTGGTTGCGAATTTGGTTGCATTGTCTCAACGTGTGAAACAACTCGAACATTTGCACTTAGTTAATCTTGTTTCGAATTTGGATATGATTCGTCAGCATACTTTGACATTTTTAAAACAAGAGAAAAGTTTAGTACCTGCTGATTTACAGACTTTGCCGATTGGATTTGAAGAGGATTTTGCTGAGCTGATTTCTAAAGCAACGTCTGAACAGGAAGTTGTATTGGCTGCATTAAAGATGGATGTACGTCATTTTATAGCCAATATCTTGGCAGTAAAACTACTTTGGCAACAGATTCAGCAAGGTAATAAAGAGATTCCAATAGAAATTACAGCAATTACGACGAAATATCCAAGTTTACATCGTGATCATGGTATTGCGATACGAGGTGGAATTAGTGCCGTATTGATTACTTTTATTGTCACTGCAGCTTGGATTCTGTCAGGTTGGAAGGCGGGTTTTATGATGGCGCAAATGGGGGCTATCACGGCCTGTATCTTAACAGCATTGGATAACCCAGTACCTGTGCTACGGATTTTTATTTGGGGCAGTATTGTCTCTGCAGGCTTAGTATTCTTATATGCATTTGGTATTTTTCCGCATGTGACTCATTTTTGGCAATTGGCTTTGGTGCTATTTCCTGTGTTTTTAGTGGCTGTCACCATGATGGCAAATCAAATGTTAATGCCTGTAGGAATGGTACTTGGGATTAACACCATGATGGGATTGAATCTGCATAATAAATACACTATGGATGCTGTTTCTTATTTAGATAGTTCATTTGCAATGGTTCTGGGCGTATTGGTTTCATTAATTGTGATTGATTTAGTTCGAGCTGTTTCACCTGATACCAGTGCAACGCGAATTTTAACTTTACATTATCAGGCGATGCGTCAGGCATTAAATCTATCTTATGGCAGTGAGTTCAAAATTCATCTACGCAGTATGTTGGACCGAGTTGGAGTATTAAATACCAAAATGGTTCAAAATCCTGAAGTTAAAATCTCGATTCAGAATGCTCTGATTGAAAGTAGTTCAATTATTGACTTAGTCCGATTGCAAGAAATTAGCCAAAAACTCTCCCAATTGATCGGTTTGAAAAATGAAGTCAATGTGCTGCAACAGCAACTGACCGAATATTTTCAAATGCAGGAGAAACAACTTTCTCTAAACCATTTTCCAATTCGAATTGTACAGCAGATTGATCTATTACAGCGGATTACAGTGCAAATTGAAGATGAGCAACTCGCTCAAAGAATGTTGATTTCTCTGAATAATATTTGTGAAAGCATAGGGCATGTCTCAACACAAAAGATGGATTCAGAAACATATGATTTAGGTGTATTGCATGGGTGAGATTAACGTTTATGGAATCTATATTCCAATTCTTTTGGTGCAAGCCATCATTGCCTACGTGCTCTTTAAGCTGATGAGTCCACTGATCGATCGTTTAGTTATAAGAGGTTGGATTGTACTACCTAACATTTTCAACTTGTGTTTGTACTTGGGATTGTTGCTGTGTATGCATTGGTTATGTCTTTATTTACAAGGTACAAGCCCTTAAGTAGCTCTCTCCGAAATTTAATAATTTAAAAATATGTGGTAAAGGTGATGAACATGAATGCATTTGATGTACGAAAAGTCATACGTCCAATTGTATTAGTACTTTCGGTTTTGATTGCGATATATGCAGTCGTGCATTTATGGAATTACTACAATGCTGCACCGTGGACACGTGATGGTCGTGTGCGTGGTGATGTGGTTCAAGTGGCTTCAGATGTTAATGGATTAGTAACTGAGGTGCTGGTACAGGACAATCAAACGGTAAAGAAAGGACAAGTTCTTTTTAAGATTGATGTAGAGCGTCAAGCGCTTGACGTTGAACAAGCTAAATCTGATTTAGCTAAAGCCAATGCTGGTTTGGCTCAGGCGCATGCAAACTTAGTCGGTTCAAAGGCAAATTTGGCCAAGACTGAAGCTAATATGAAATTGGCTGAGAAGAATGCAGCACGTTATGCGAGTTTGATGGATGGTGCAATCTCTAAGCAAGAGCAAGATCAGGTTTTTGCTACACGCGATCAGGCGATTGCGGAAAAAGAGCAGCTAGCAGCGAGTATTGAACAAGCCGAAGCGGCCATCCAACAACAGCAAGCTTTGATCGAAGTAGCGAACAGCAATTTACATTTAGCTCAGCTCAATATGAGTCGTTCAGCAGTCGTTGCACCTGCGGATGGGACCTTAGCTAACTTTGATTTACGTGTTGGGAATTATGTTAAGGTTGGGCAAGCGGTTGCTGCGCTGCTAGATCGTCATCAGCTTTATGTCGTGGGTTATTTTGAAGAAACCAAATTGAATCGTATTCATGTCGGTGATTCGGCGACGGTGCAGTTGATGGGGGATCGTCAATTAATTCGTGGACATGTTCAAGGTATTGCAACAGGGATCGAAGATCGTGAGCGTTCTGGTAGTTCTAATCTATTAGCAAATGTAAACCCTACTTTTAGTTGGGTACGTTTAGCGCAACGTGTGCCTGTAAAAATTGTTTTAGATGAGCAACCTCAGAATCCATTGGCTTTTGTTTCAGGGCGAACTGCAACGGTTAGAATTATTGAGAAATAATCAGGCGTAGTCTGAGCTGATTTATTTTTTAAGAATTACATTCTAAATTTTATTCAAATGGTTTGGGTTGTAGGCGTGCTAAAGCAGTTATTTTGATGGTCTGGATCTGATTTATCACGGTACATCAGTGTGCTATACCGTGATAAAGCGCTTAAATATAAATGATTAAGGTGTTATTCCATTAGGATCACGATACCAGCTTTGAATGAGTAGCGCAGCTGCGAAACTATCAGCCGATAATCGTTTTGCTTGGCCTTTATTTTGATAAGACTCAAGTTCTTCTCTCGCTTCGCGTGTAGTCAAGCGCTCATCCACCATCCACGTTTCAATATTGGTTTGATGACGCAAACGTCGTGCAAATTTTCGTGCGCGAGCAGAGAGTTCAGATTCACTATCATCCATATTTAATGGTAAACCGACTAAAAAAAGATTGGGCTGCCATTCTTTGACAAGTTTTAATAGTTGGTTCCAGTCAGGGATACCATCTTTCATCACGAATAATGGCAGAGGATTAGCACTCTCAATAGTTGATTGACCAATTGCGATCCCCATTTTTTGAGTACCAAAATCAAAGGCCATAATGGATTGCGAAGTTTTAAAATCAGGCATGACCAATCTCTGAAGCAAACCATGTACGGTCTACCCCAATTTTTTTGTATGCCGCATCCCAACGATCGCCATAAGGTAGATTAAAGATTAAATCCATGTCTGAGTCACAAATCAACCAGTCACCACGTGCCATTTCTTCTTCAAGCTGATTTTTGCCCCAGCTGGCATAGCCTAGAGCAATTTGGTAACGACCGACACCTTCGTTATGTGCAATTGCATCCAAAATATCTTTACTGGTGGTAATGCAAACATTTTCACCGACTGCGATTGATGAATGCCAAGTAGGTTGACCTGTGTGTAGTACAAAACCTGCTTCTGGGCGTAATGGTCCACCTTGCAACACGGCATGAGGTTGTACATTATCGGCATCAATCTCTAAATCATTCAATAATTCTTTGATTTGTAACTCAGAAGGGCGATTGATAATAATGCCTTGTGCACCATCTTCATCATGGCGTGCCACATAGATAACAGTATTGGCAAAGAAGTCATCTGTTATGTCTGGTGGAGCGATGAGACAACGGTGAGTTAGATATTGTTTCGTCACCTAGGCGATTCTCCATCAAAAATATTATGCTGATCTATCTATATAGGTTCTTCTTATCAACATACAAGAGTTAATCGGATTTCGCCAATCTTTTTCTCACATTTTGTTATGCGTATTAAGCTGATTGAAATTTTAGTTGACGCAGTTGTTTGGCATGTTGCAAGGTGGTTTCGCTAATCTCGACGCCGCCAGACATACGTGCCAGTTCTAGAATGCGTTGTTCCTCATTTAACTCAATAATGGTACTGCTTGCTGGATCTGTTTGTTGTTTTTTGACCAATAAGTGTTGGTCAGACTGTGCAGCAACTTGAGCTTGGTGAGTGATACAGAGCAGTTGTACATGTTGAGCCAAATCAGCGAGTAAACGACCAACCACTTCGGCCGTACCACCACTAATTCCGACATCAATTTCATCAAAGACCAAAACTTCGGATTCTGTTTTTTCAGCATTCATCACTTGCATGACCAGTGCAATACGAGAGAGTTCACCGCCAGAAGCAACGCGAGCCAACGGTTGTGGCGGAATCCCTTTATTGGCAGTGAAAAGAAGCTGAATAAAGCTGAGACCTTCGGCATTTGCTTCCATTGGCTCGAACTTAAATTCAAAATATGCTTCAGGTAGAGCAAGGGGTTTCACTTGTTCAGTCAATTGCTTCGCCAATGGAACTGCGGCAGCACGACGAATTTGATCTAGATGTTCAGCTTTTTGCATAAAAATTTGATAAGAAATTTCTACCTGTTCAGCTAAGGTTTCAGGATCTTCTAATAGATGTAATTGCTCTAATTCCTGTTGCCAAGTTTCATATTCTTGTTTGAGTAATTCAGGTTGGGTACGGTGTTTGCGCGCGAGACGATGGAAAATTTCTAAGGTTGTATTGAGCTGTTCCATTCTTTCAGGATCAAAACTTTGGCGATCAATAAATTGACGTAAACTCGCGGTTGCATCTTCAATCTCACTTTGCGCATTGAGTAACGAATTATAAATATTTGATAACTGTTCACTGCGTCCTGCATGAGACTCTAAACGACGAATGATTGAAGCAACTTCTTGAGTGATATTTTGTTCAGCCTCATCCAAGACATTTAGACTGTAACTACAGTCTTGCATAATATGTTCATGATGGCTGAGACGATCAAATTCTTGTTCAATCTCTCGATAATCCGTTTGGACAATCTCTTCAAGTTCTTCTATTTGGGATTCTAAATTTTGTATTTTTTGAATACGCGTGGCTTGCGCATCCAAAGCGGCTTGATGTTGGCGAATGTTTTTTTGCCATGTGCTATACGCTTCACGTACTTCATCAGCTGGTTCGGCAAAATTATGATAACGATCTAACCAGTGCTTCGGATAAGGGGGCTCAAGTAATTGCTGTTGGCTATGCTGGCTATAAAGTTGTACCAGTAAGCGTCCAATTTCTTTTAACTCTGACAAGCTACTTGGACGCCCATTGATCCATGCTTTACTTCGACCTGTCGCAAATATCACACGTCTTAAATGAATTTCACCAGAATCATCATCTAGTTCATGTTCTGTGAGCCATTTTGCTTCCGCACTTTCAGTTTGATAACTAAATACAGCAGTGACATCTGCTTTGTCTGCACCATAACGGACATAGTTGGTATCGGTACGTTCACCTAAGCATGCAGACAGTGCATCTAACAATAACGATTTTCCTGCACCAGTTTCCCCAGTCAAAACATTGAAACCTTGTTCAATATCTAAAGCTAAATGGTCTGCAAGTGCAAAATTAATTAAAGTTAAATGGGTGAGCATATATGCATCCAGTGCACGCAATCTTTTGCTTAAAGATAGAGAAATTTTGCTAATCGAACAAGAGGATCAGCGTTGTGTTGATGAAATCATGTTTTATTTCTGGAGTTGTTTTGAATAATTTAGTGATCTAAAGCTCGTCTATCAATTTATAAGATTTTTTCTATTGTATTTTAGATCGGATGCTTTGATCTAAAAGCGCTTGTGAGTTGAACATAACTTTAGTAGAAAGGCATAAAAATTGCTGTTAAAGCATGATAAAAATGGATTGATTAGTGACGCAGGCACAATTAAACTACGTCCATCATAACCTAATATAAATGCTGCATTATTTGGAGAGTATGCATGAGTTCAGTGCAGTTTGATCATGTTACGGTCATTAAAAAGTCAAATGTATATTTTGGTGGGGCATGTATCAGCCATACTGTACAATTTGAAGATGGTACTAAAAAGACACTAGGTGTGATTTTACCTACTGAACAGGCATTAACTTTTGAAACACATGTGCCAGAACGTATGGAAATCATTTCTGGTGAATGTCGTGTAAAAATTGCAGATAGTACAGAAAGTGAGTTATTCCGCGCAGGTCAGTCTTTTTATGTCCCAGGAAATAGTGTTTTCCACATCGAGACTGATGAAGTGCTTGATTATGTATGTCATTTAGAAGGTTAACCTATTCCGTTCTAAATCGAGTACACTATCGCTAAAGAAAATCCTGTAAAGCTACTTTGCAGGATTTTTATTTTTCAAAATCTCCCTTTATATATCGGGAATACTGCAAGAGGTCGTTCATGGCAAAACCTGAATATTATTATGGCGTTCATTCGGTTGAGTCATTATTGGAGTTAGAGCCTGAACGCGTTTTGACTTTATTTACCTTAAAAGGTCGTGATGACCAGCGATTACAAAAGATTTTGCAACTCGCAGAACCTTTTGGGATTAGCGTCCAAAAGGCGAGTCGGGATAGTTTGGAAAAGCTTGCAGGCTTACCTTTTCATCAAGGTGTAGTGGCTGCAGTTCGACCACATCCAACCTTAAATGAAAAAGATTTAGACGAATTGATGCAGCAGTCACCAGATGCTTTGTTATTGGCATTAGATCAAGTGACTGATCCGCATAATCTCGGTGCATGTATTCGTACCGCAGCTGCGATGGGTGTTCAGGCGGTGATTGTACCACGTGATCGTTCGGCTAGTTTAACTCCGACGGCACGTAAAGTTGCAGCAGGTGGGGCGGAAAAAGTTAAGTTTATTCAAGTGACTAACTTAGCTCGAACCCTAGCTCATTTAAAAGAGACAACATATATGCGTGTTATTGGCACAATGCTAGATGAAAAAGCATTGCCAATTCAGCAATGTGACTTTAAGGGTGCAGTTGTCATTGTCATGGGTGCGGAAGATACGGGTTTAAGACCGATTACTCAGTCTCAATGTGATCATACGGTTTATATTCCAATGTCTGGTGATTTGCAAAGTCTAAATGTGAGTGTCGCAACTGGTATGGCACTTTATGAAGCATGTCGCCAGCGTAGTGTTGTATAATTCAAGCAAGTATTGCCAATGTAATCTTAAATGACTGCTCGTTCACAAGGTTATCTATTTGTTTTAATTACAATGTGTATTTGGGGGGGATTCACCATTTTCTCCCGTTTAAATTTACATTGGCATGTGAGTGCATGGGATTTGGTGGCAATGCGTTTTGCGATAGCCTTTCTTATTTTAATGCCTGTGCTCATTTATAAAAAAGATTTAGCTTTCTTATGGCATCCACGTCCAGTCATTTTAGCCTTAACAGGTGGTTTAGCCTATTGTCTGACCGTTTATACTGCTTTTTTGCAAGCACCAGCAGCCCACGCTGCAATTTTCTTAAATGGCTGTATTCCTTTATGTACGGCAGTTGCTGCTTATTTATTGTTTAGACAACCTTTTGATAAACATACTTGGTTAAGTCTTAGCATTATGTTAAGTGCGCTTGTATTGATGAGCTATCTGATGTTGCATGATCAAGCAGCCGCTTTTGGCTTAGGCGATTTACTTTTTTTTATCAGTGCTGTCTGGTGGGGAATTTTTACAGTATTGCTTAAACAATGGAAATTATCGGCTTGGCATTCCATGGCAAGCGTGGCAATTTGGTCAGCGATTATTTATTTACCTGTATATATTTTATTTGTTCCAAAACATTTTCAAGAAGCAGAACCCATTCATTTAGTCATTCAAGGTTTATTTCATGGTGTATTGGTCGTAATTATTGCGACATTGACCTATGTTGCTGCGATTGAGCGCTTAGGTGCATTTAAAACGGGTAGTATCGTTACTTTGGCACCTTTTATTGCTGCTGTGATTGCTGTTCCACTGCTTGATGAGCCTTTAAATGCAGCGATTGCTTGTGGTTTAGTAGGAATGGGTATTGGTGCATTACAGCCGTGGCGCTGGTTTAAAAAAGACACGCTAAGTGAACGACTCGCGCAACAGAAGCAGGATTAAAATGCCTGCTCAGCGCTTTTTAGATATTTTAGATGTAATGGTTTTAGTTGTTGGTGAAGGTGCTCAAGTAAACCATCATTCATAACAATATCATTTGCGAGTAATTGCTTTTGAGTGCGAGGCATTTGTACCGCGATAATTTTTCGAATTTGTTCTTCATTTTGTCCATCCCTTTGACTTGCACGTTGTAGTTGTGTTTGTTCATTCGCATCGATGAGTAGGGTATGATGCACAAGTTCATGTTGATTGGTTTCAAAGAGAAGAGGCGAAACTAAAATAGCATAAGGGCTTTCTGCTTGTTGTAATTGTTGAATAATGGATTGGCGTATAGCAGGGTGAGTAATCTTTTCGAGAATTTCTCGCGCTTCTGGAAACTGGAATATATGTTCACGAAGTGCACGTCGATTCAGATTGCCATCTTCTAATAATACCCATTCTCCAAAAGAAAGTTGAATTTCTTTCAAAGCAGGTTGACCTAGTTCAACCACTTCACGAGCTACAATATCTGCATCGACTACAACAATTCCTTGGGATTCAAACCATTGCGTAGCTGCTGATTTGCCACTACCAATGCCACCAGTAATGCCCAAGATAAAACTCATATTATCCACCTAGGTATATTTTCATAATTTGATTTCCCCATAAAAATGCAATCCAGCCAGCAATTGCAATATAAGGACCAAATGCAAAAGGTTGGTTTTCACCACGCATTTTTATCAAAATAATTCCAATAATTGCACCAACAACTGAAGAAAGTAGCACAATTAGGGGTAGCATCATTGGTCCCATCCAAGCACCTAAAGCTGCAAGCAGTTTAAAATCACCATAGCCCATACCTTCCTTGCCCGTGACGAGTTTAAAGATATAGTAAACAATCCATAAACATAGAAAGCCAATCAAATAGCCCCAAATCGCTGAACCAGCAGAAGTATAAATAGTGAAACTATTGATTCCCAAGCCTAGTGCGGCAAGTGGTAAGGTAAAGCGATCAGGTAATAGCTGTGTGTCGAAATCAATAAACGTTAATGTGATTAAGACCCAAGTGAGTATTAAGCCAAATAACATTTGTACGGTCGCGCCAAATATAGCAACTACTATCAATGAGCAAATCATTGTTAATAATTCAATAAGTGGATAGCGAATACTAATTGGATTTTGACAAGAACCACATTTGCCACGAAGTATTAACCAACTAATTACAGGAATATTTTGATACCAGCGAATAGTAGATTTACATTTTGGACATGTAGATGGTGGGGTGCTTAAAGTTAATTTAGCTTCGTCTATTATAGGTTGTTCTGGATGTAATAACATTTGGCATTCATGATGCCATTCTTGTTCCATCATCTTTGGTGTTCTATAAATGACGACATTTAAAAAACTACCTACACACAGGCTGAAAAGACCAATAGTAATATATAACGCAGTTGGCTCATTTATAAAATAATTAATAATATCTTGCATAATTAACCAACAACTGAACCCATTTGGAAGATAGGGAGGTACATTGCAATAACTAGACCACCAACAAGTACACCTAAAATTGCCATAATTAATGGTTCCATCATTGAGGTAAGACCATCAACAGCATTATCCACTTCGTTTTCAAAATGTGTTGCTACTTTATCTAACATACTATCTAGTGCACCTGATTCTTCGCCAATTGCAACCATTTGAATTGCCATAGATGGAAAGCGATTAGAAACGCGCATTGCAAATTGTAGTTGTTGACCTGTCGCAACATCTTCACGAATTTTCATAACAGCTTCTTCGTAAATCACATTATTTGTTGCACCTGCTGTGGATTCAAGAGCATCAATCAGTGGTACACCTGCTGCAAAAGTAGTTGCAAGCGTGCGGCTATAACGCGCAATAATTGCTTTATAAACAAGATCACCGAAAATTGGTGCTTTTAGTGCCATTTTGTCTAAAAGATCGCGAAATTTTTTACTACGTTTTTTTGTTTCAAGAAAAGCTGTAATAATCGCTCCAATTACAAGAATCAGAATAAACCAATATTCTTGCATCCATTTTGACATATTAACGACCATTTGTGTGAATGCTGGGAGATCGGCACCAAATGAGTTGAAAAGATCTTGGAAAACGGGAACAACTTTGACCATTAAGATAATTGTAACAAGCACAGCCACAACTATGACTGCGATAGGATATTTCATGGCTTTTTTAATTTTTTGTTTTAAAAGTTCACTTTTTTCTTTATAAATCGCGACGCGATCCAGCATTGTTTCAAGAGCACCAGATTGTTCGCCAGATTCAACAAGGGAGCAAAATAGATTATCAAAGTATTGTGGATACTTGCGTAATGCGCCTGCAAAAGTATTACCGCCTTCAACCTCTCCTTTAATGCCGAGTACAACCTCTCGCATAGAGGGATTTTCTAAACCTTCTGCAACGATCTCGAACCCTTGCACAAGTGGAACGCCTGCTTTCATCATTGTTGCTAATTGACGAGTAAAAATCGTAATATCTAATGTTGATACTTTTTTCTTCATTAAACCTTCGAGAATATTTTTGCGTTTTTCTCGAATATTTTTAATGGTAATTCCTTGTTTTCGTAACGTGACTTTGGCTAAAGCCATATTACGTGCAGGTAACTCCCCTTTAATTTTAGCCCCTTTGCGATCTACGCCTTCATAAGCAAAAGTAGGCATCATTTGCGCTTTATTTGCTGCCATGATATTAATCCTTTTTATTGATTTTATTCACTTGTTACGCGGTTAATTTCTTGCAAGGAGGTAATTCCTTGCATTACTTTTTTTAGTCCTGAGCGACGCAGATTATCAAAACCAGCTTTTTCTGAGGCCGCTGCAATTTGTAGTGCATTACCATCTTCCATGATGATTTGAGAGATTGCAGGAGTGACCTTCATCACCTCATAAATACCTACACGTCCTTTGTACCCTTCTCGACATTCAGGGCAGCCAATCGGTTGAAATATCTGTAAATCTGGGTTCGATAAATCTTGTTCTGTAAACCCTAACTCTAAAAGACTTTGTTTAGGTACATCTACTGGTACTTTACATTGTGAGCATAAACGTCGTGCTAAACGTTGTGCGATGACAAGATTAACTGATGTTGCGATATTAAACGAAGGTACACCCATGTTGCGTAAGCGAGTTAAGGTTTCTGGTGCGCTGTTGGTGTGTAATGTTGACATCACCATATGACCTGTCTGAGCTGCTTTAATTGCAATTTCAGCAGTTTCGAGGTCACGAATCTCACCGACCATGATCACATCTGGATCTTGACGTAGAAAAGCTTTCAGTGCAGCAGAGAAAGTTAACCCCGTTTTGGGATTCACGTTGACTTGGTTAATACCTTCCAAGTTAATTTCAACAGGATCTTCCGCTGTTGAAATATTAGTATCCTCAGTGTTTAGAATATTTAAACCTGTATATAGAGATACGGTTTTACCTGAACCTGTTGGACCCGTAATCAGTAGCATTCCTTGAGGCTTTTCAAGTGCTTCCATGAATAATGCTTTTTGATCATCTTCATAGCCTAATGCTTCAATCCCAAGCATAGCACTTGATGGATCCAAAATACGCAGTACCAACTTTTCCCCAAACAGTGTGGGTAAAGAGTTTACACGGAAATCGATGGCTTTGGTTTTTGACAATTTGAGTTTAATACGACCATCTTGAGGCATTCGTTTTTCAGAGATATCCATTTGAGACATCACTTTTAAACGAGAAGCCAAGCGGGTTGCCATTTGTAAAGGAGGTGTAGCGATTTGACGTAGAACACCGTCTACACGATAACGCACACGATATGTTTTTTCGTAAGGCTCAAAATGTAAATCTGATGCACCCATCCGAATTGCATCAATTAAAAGCTTATTAATATATTTGACAATTGGAGATTCGTCACCTTGTGGTGATGCATCATCATCTTCTTGAGGAGAATCTTGATTAACATCAATATCTAAGTCGAAGTCTTCACTGTCACCAAAATCGAAACTACCTGAATCACCGAAATGTTGTTCGATTAACTTTTCAAGTTTCGTATGCTCAACAATAATTGGTTCAATATTAAGTTTGGTATTGAAACGAATTGCATCTAATGCATCAATATTGGTTGGATTGCTCGTAGCAACATACAAAATTTGTCCACGTTGTATTAACGGAACAACACGATGTTTTTGTATGAGTTTATTGTCGGTTAATTCTCGAGGTAATAATCCAACATCGTAAACCGCCAAATCAAAAAGTGGTTCGCCAAATTCTACTGAGATGCTTTCTGCAATGGTAAGTGGAGAAAGACGATGTTGTTCGATTAAATGAGCAACAATATCTTGTTTGGCTTTCTTGGCTGCATCAATTGCATTCTGCATATTTGCAGCAGTCATATGACCATCTTCAACTAAACGTCGAATGAACCCCGAAAACTTTGGAGACGTATGTAATCCTGACATCTGTCCGCCTTACTCACAATATGGTTATAATAGCTATTCCCAAAATTATACTTTTGTTACGTAAAAATACTACTATAGAAAGTGTTGTTTTTTACTTGGTTCATATTGAAAAACTTGAACTGATCGATTTTTTTACAAATTAATTTCTGATTTAGAGAGTAGCCTTCGCTAGAAATAAAGCAAACGATTGTAAAAAATCGACATATATATGTAAAAAGGGTGGAGATTTTTTAGATCTGTTTTTTGTTGGTGGAAACCTAAACTGAAAAGAAAAACTGAATTTTATAAAAATACGTGTAAAATATGCAGCATTTTTTATAAATTAGTCGTAGGTGGGCGAAGTATGTCGAATTCGGCGATTACCCCTTGGGTTATTGGCAATTGGAAAATGAATCCAATGCATGCGAATGCTTTCCAATTAATAGAAGAATTTAAGCAGTTACTACAACAGGATAATATTTCTCCTGAGCAATGTCATATTGGTGTAGCGCCCGTGACGATTGCGTTGACTGGTGTTCACGCTCAGTTAAAAGATGCAACCAGAGCTGTTTATACTGTGGCTCAGGATCTTTCTCGTGTGGCCGGTACTGGTGCTTACACAGGTGAGGTAAGTGCGGAACTATTAAAAGATAGTCAGATTGAATATGTATTGATTGGACATTCTGAGCGCCGTGAATTATTTGGTGACAACGTCAATATTTTAAAAGCAAAACTGCAAAATGCATTAAATGCAGGTTTGACGGTGATCTATTGCGTTGGCGAAAGCTTAGAGCAGCGTGAGCAAGGTGCTGCGGAACAAGTTGTATTACAACAAATTTGTGATATTGCATCCGTCGTTAAAGCTGAACAATGGCAAAATATTGTGATAGCGTATGAGCCGATTTGGGCCATTGGAACAGGGAAGACAGCTTCACCTGCGGATGCTCAAGCAATGCATGCAAAAATACGTGAAGGCTTAAAACAAATTACATCATTCGGTACAAACATGGCTATATTGTATGGCGGTAGTGTCAAAGCCGAGAATGCTGTTGAGTTGGCTGCATGTCCTGATATTAATGGCGCTTTGGTTGGAGGTGCATCACTCAATGCACAATCTTTTTATCAAATTGCAAAAGCATTTGCTCAAAGCAAATAATAGGAAGTAGAAATGTATAGTTTTATACTCGTTGTACATATCATTTTAGCAGTTATGATTATTGGATTGGTTTTAGTACAACAAGGTAAGGGTGCTGAAGCGGGAGCGTCGTTTGGTGGCGGTGGTGCTGCTACGGTATTTGGTGCCTCAGGAGCGGGTAACTTTTTAACGCGCTTAACCGCGATTTTTACAGCCTTATTTTTTGCTACGAGTTTAACTTTGGCTGTTTTTGCAAAAAAACAAACAGCTGATGCGTATAGCTTAAAATCTGCTCAAACCGCGACCTCTGCACCAGTAACATCGCCTGAAACTTCATCAAACGCACCTAAAACAACTGAATAAGTTGAATTAGCACTTTCCTTTTTATATTTAAAGGAATAGAATGCGTCCCACAAAGCTGCGGTGGTGGTGGAATTGGTAGACACGCTACCTTGAGGTGGTAGTGCTTTCGGGCGTGGGGGTTCAAGTCCCCCCTTCCGCACCAAGCTTAATAACCAGTAAGTTTGGTGTATGCAGTGATGTTGTTGATGCGGGATGGAGCAGTCTGGTAGCTCGTCGGGCTCATAACCCGAAGGTCGTTGGTTCAAATCCAGCTCCCGCTACCATTTGATTAAGGTGTAACTTAATCAAGCAAATATAGAAAAACTTAAATTGACTTTTTTTTATATTTGTATATAATTTTTGCACGTTGATGCGGGATGGAGCAGTCTGGTAGCTCGTCGGGCTCATAACCCGAAGGTCGTTGGTTCAAATCCAGCTCCCGCTACCAAGTTTCTAAAAGAGGCTCACAATAAGGTGGGCCTTTTTGCACAGTGGACTTCGGTTTTCTGTGTAATATAGGGGCGATTTACGCCCTTTTTTATTGGTTGTTTAGCTATCGTGTAGTGTTCGACATCAATTGGTCAAATAGTCGTGCTTCACTATACGGTTAAGATTGATTGGCTCGCATGAGAGCGACGAGAGTAAATGAAATTATCAAATAAATCTCAAGCATTGCATGATCTAATCGCGCCAGCAGTAGCTGCGTGTGGTGTAGATCTATGGGGGATTGAATTCCTACCTCAAGGTAAACGTTCTTTATTACGTATTTATATTGATAAAGTAGTTGATGAGAATGTTGAACCTATCTTGAATGAAGATGGCGAAGTTGAACAAGGGCGTGGTATTGGCGTTCAAGATTGTGTTTTAGTGACACAACAAGTGGGTGCAATGCTTGATGTTCATGACCCAATTTCAGGTGAATATGCTTTAGAAGTCTCTTCACCAGGCTGGGATCGTCCATTTTTCCAACTCAATCAATTGCCTGCTTATATTGGGCAACAAGTGGCTTTACGATTAATTGCTGCCGTCGAAAATCGTCGTAAGTTTCAAGCGAAATTACTTTCTGTAGACTTAGAAAATGAAATCATTCAAGTTGAAGTGGAAGGTAAACATGTGCTTGAAATTGATAGTAATAATATTGATAAAGCAAATTTAATCTATCAAGACTAATATTAACTTAATTTTATAAGAAATCGGTAGGTGACTTATGGGCCGCGAAATTCTTACCGTTGCAGAAACGGTTAGTAATGAAAAAGGTGTTAGTCGTGAGGCGATCTTCCAAGCATTAGAGCAAGCACTTGTTGCAGCAACGAAGAAAAAGTTTTACGAAGGAACACATTCAGAAGAAGCACAGCTTCGTATTGAGATTGATCGTAAAACAGGTGATTATCGCACCTTCCGTCAGTGGACAGTTGTGGCGGATGAAGATCATGAAATGCCAGCTTGCCAAGATGCAATCTCAGATGTTGATCCATCAAAATGGTCAATTGGCGATGTGCGTGAGCTAGAAGTTGAATCAATTGAATTTGGTCGTATCGCTGCTCAAATTGCGAAACAAGTCATTGTACAAAAGATTCGTGAAGCTGAGCGTGCTTTGGTTGCAGATGCCTATGAATCTAAAGTGGGTGAGTTGATTTACGGCGAAGTCAAAAAACAAACCAAAGATGGTTTTATCATTGATCTAGGTGATAACGCTGAAGCTTATTTGGCGCGTGAAGAAACCATTCATAAAGAAATTTTGCGTCCTAAGCAACGTATCAATGCCATTTTATACAGCGTAAACCGCGAAGGTCGTGGCGCACAATTATTATTGTCGCGTGCGCGTCCTGAGATGTTAATTGCATTGATGAAAAAAGAAATTCCAGAAATTTCTGAAGAAATCATCGAAATTAAAGCAGCTGCTCGTCAACCAGGTGTTCGTGCTAAAATTGCAGTGAAAACCAATGACCATCGTATTGACCCTGTAGGTGCATGTATTGGTATGCGTGGTACACGTATTCAAGCAGTACAACAAGAGTTGAATGGTGAGCGTATTGATGTGGTTGTGTGGTCTGATGATCCAGCACAATATATTGCAAGCGCATTAGAGCCAGCTGATGTATCAGGTATTGTGCTAGATGAAGATGCACGCAGTGCAGATATTATCTTCGCAACCAATGATCAGTTAGCACGTGCAATTGGTTCGCAAGGGCAAAATGTTCGTTTAGCATCGGAATTGACGGGTTATAAACTCGACATGATGTTAGAAGAAGAGTATCGTGCTCGTCAGCAAAATGAAGCACAACAGTATTTAGATATGTTTGTTACACGTCTCGATATTGAAGAAGATTTAGCAATGGCATTGGTAGAAATGGGCTTTACTTCATTAGAAGAGATTGCTTATGTTCCAGCTGAAACATTTGATGAAATTGAACTAGATGCAGATTTAGTTGAATTGCTTCAAAGCCGTGCTAAAGAAGCTGCTTTAACTGATGCACTGAAACAGCAAGAAAATATTCAAGAGCCAAGCGCAGAACTTCTCGGTATGGATGGTATGACCACTGAGATTGCTTATGCATTGGCGGCGCGTGGTGTGATTACAATTGATGATTTGGCTGATCAAGCGACTGATGATATTTCAGATATCGAAGGTTTAGGTCATGACAAAGCAGGTCAATTGATCATGAAAGCACGTGAATCATGGTTTAACTAGGAGATAATAGATGACGGACAAGTCGATTCAAGAGTTAGCGCTCAGCGTAGAACGTCCTGTAGAGAAACTCCTAGAGCAGGTTCGCGAAGCAGGTCTACCACAGCGTAAAGCAGATGACATTATTACCGCTGAACAGCAAGATACTTTGATCAATCACTTGAAAAAAGTACATGGGCAGGACAGTGGTAACACAGGAAAAATTGCGTTGAAACGTAAAACAACCAGTACTGCTAAAGTAACAAGTACTTCGGGTAAAGCAAAAAACATTAATGTTGAAGTTCGCAAGAAACAAGTTTTTGCTAAACCGAATCCAGAATTACTTGCAGCAGAAGCGAAAGCACGTGCAGAAGCAGATGCTAAAGTACGCGCAGAGCAAAATGCACGTGATGTAGCTGTTCAAAATGCACGTGATGTAGCTGAACAAAAAGCCAATGCAACGTTAGAAGCAATGCGTGCAGCACATACTTCTGATAATGCAGGTCAAACAACTGCGAAAGCAGCAGTTGTCGTGAAAAAACGTAACAGCGATAAGATTTTGAAAGCGCCTGTTGTTCGCCCTACAGAAACACCTGAACAAAAGAAAGCACGTGAAGCACAAGCAGCACAGTTGAAAGCAACTGAAGAAGCAGTGCGTCGTAAGGCTGCTGAAGAAGCGCAACAGCGTACGCTTGAGCAAATGCGTAAAATGGCATCAAAATATTCGAGTGATGATGCGACTACAACGATTCGTGTAATCGATGATTCACCTTTAGCTGCTGGTCTTGTTGGACAAGCATATGAAGATTCCTTTAATAAGGAAGACCGTGAAATTAAACGCGGTGGTGCGACAGCAAATCCACGTGCCGGTAAAAAAGGTGGTCGTGGTGGTGATGCTCAGGCTGAGCAAAGCTTTAGTAAGAGTCATCATAAGCGTGGTTTAAAAACTAGCCAAGCGAATAAACATGGTTTTGAAAAACCTGTGAAGAAGCAAATTTATGATGTTGAGATCGGCGAAAAAATTATTGTTGCTGATCTTGCACAGAAAATGGCGGTTAAGGTTCGTGAAGTAATTAAAACACTTATGAAAATGGGTGAACTCGTTACTCAAAACCAAGCGATTGATCAAGATACAGCAGTATTGGTAGTCGAAGAATTGGGTCACAATCCAGTTTTAGTTTCTGATACACAAGCTGAAGACAATTTATTGGTTGCAGCTGAAGAAGCTCGTGGCGAACAAACGACTCGTCCTCCAGTAGTCACAATCATGGGTCACGTTGACCATGGTAAGACATCGTTACTTGATCGCATTCGTCGTTCTAAAGTGGCAGCAGGCGAAGCGGGTGGTATTACCCAGCATATCGGTGCATACCATGTTGAAACTGAGAAAGGCATTATTACTTTCTTAGATACACCAGGACATGCTGCGTTTACATCGATGCGTGCACGTGGTGCGAAAGCAACGGATATCGTAGTTCTTGTTGTTGCAGCTGATGATGGTGTAATGCCACAAACTGCTGAAGCAATTGATCATGCGCGTGCTGCGGGTACACCGATTATTGTTGCTATTAACAAGATGGACAAAGAATCTGCTGATGTCGATCGTGTATTAAATGAATTAGCACATAAAGAAATCGTGCCTGAAGAATGGGGTGGGGATACACCTATCGCTAAAGTTTCAGCACACTCTGGTGCGGGTATCGATGAGTTACTTGATCTCATCTTGATCCAAGCTGAATTGATGGAGCTTAAAGCTTCAGCAGAAGGCGCGGCACAAGGTGTAGTGATTGAAGCACGTGTTGACAAAGGTCGCGGTGCAGTGACTTCTATTCTGGTACAAAACGGTACTTTGAATATTGGTGATTTGGTTCTTGCAGGTTCATCTTATGGTCGTGTACGTGCGATGGTTGATGAAAATGGTCAACGTATCACTTCAGCGGGTCCTTCAATTCCAGTTGAAATTTTAGGTTTACCTGATGCACCAATGGCCGGTGATGAAGTTCTTGTCGTGAATGATGAGAAGAAAGCACGTGAAGTTGCGGATGCTCGTTCTGATCGTGAGCGTCATAAACGTCTAGAGCGTGCAAGTGCAATGCGTCTTGAAAACATTATGGCATCTATGGGTAAAAAAGATATTCCTTATGTGAATGTCGTACTCAAAACTGATGTGCGTGGTACTTTAGAAGCATTACATGTTGCACTTGATGAGCTTTCTACTGATGAAGTGAAAGTCCGTATCATTGGTTCTGGTGTTGGTGCAATCACAGAGTCAGATGTGACTTTAGCTGAATCATCAGAAGCAGTATTATTAGGTTTCAACGTCCGTGCAGATAACACGGCTCGTCAAAAATCTGATCAAGATGGCATCGATATTCGTTATTACAGCGTCATCTATCATTTAATTGATGATGTAAAAGCTGCAATGAGCGGTAAGCTTGCACCTGAACATCGTGAAACGATCTTGGGTGTTGCAGAAGTACGTGAAGTCTTCCACTCAAGTAAGTTTGGTGCAGCAGCTGGCTGTATGGTACTTGAAGGTACATTGCATCGTAATAAACCGATTCGCGTATTACGTGATGACGTGGTTGTATTCCAAGGCGAACTTGAATCTCTTCGTCGTTATAAAGAAGTTGTTGAAGAAGTTCGTGCTGGTATGGAATGTGGTCTTGCGGTCAAAGGCTATAAAGACATCAAAGTTAAAGACAAGATCGAAGTCTATGATGTTCAATTGATTAAACGGAGTCTTTAATGGCGGGTAGCCAACGCTTAAAGCGCATGGCGGATTCAGTACAACGTGAGTTGTCTGAGCTGATCCGTCAAGAGCTTAAAGATCCTCGCTTAGGTGGTCTAGTGACCATCTCTGCGGTGAAAGTCAGTGCAGACATGGGTTATGCTGAAGTTTATGTCACTGTGATGGGACGTGAACTTGGTGATGAGCAAAGTGAAGTTGCAAATAAAGAAACTTTAGATGTATTGAATAAAGCTTCTGGTTTCTTGCGTCATGAATTGAGCCGTCGTATCAAGACACGTATTACGCCAAGATTGCGTTTCCATTACGATAAAACCAATGCTTATGGTAACTATATGTTTGGTCTGATCGCGGAAGCTGTGAAGGATCTGCCTGAACAAGGGCAAGACGATAAAGAATAAGTTTTAAAAGAAAGCCACCTTCGGGTGGCTTTCTTTTGTGCTATAGATCATTGTGATTGATATGATTTTTTCTATTAAAATTATATCTTTCAGCTAGTTAATTAGTTTAGGCTTTCTAAAACTTAAAAAACACATTGAACTCAATAAAAAGACCAACTTAAAGTTGATCTTTCTTTTCTGCATTACGACGATAACGTTGCCATGGTAGCGGACGATTTAAAGCTTCTGGAACATCACCACTGGTTGAACGCAAACGTAAATGAATTGCAGCTTGTGCCATTAAATTGGCAGATACTGGGGCAGTAATAAAGGCAAATAAAGTAATCAATAATTCGGCAAAACCGAAACGACCTTGAGTCGCGCCAAATATCATAGCCGCAATTAAAAAGCTTCCTAAGCCTAGCGTACTTGATTTAGTCGGTGCATGCAGACGCATAAATAAGTCGGGTAGGCGAATCATTCCGATTGAACCAACGAGCATGAAAAATGCACCAAAGATCAAAAAGAACGAAATGATAATCTCAAAAATTATTTGCATAACCACTCTCCTTAATCAATCACATGTCCAGTGGTAAAATAGCGGGCCAGTGCAACAGTTGAAACGAAACCGAGCATCGCCACCAATAAAGCACCTTCAAATACATTGGTACTTGCCCAATAGATACCTAACACCACAATCAGGCATGTTGCATTAAGAAAAAGAGTATCGAGTGCTAACAATCGATCAACAACAGATGGCCCAACGATCATGCGGATCAGACAAAGAAACATGGAGATCGTGATCGCTACTAAACTAATCGCAAGTGCATAAGGTAAAATGGTCATTTCGCTGCTCCTTCTGCAATCTTTACATCAAAGATTTCGAGCAAAGGTAGCTCATAACGATTTTTGATGTCTTGAATATCTAATTCAGCATTATCGGTACTGAGTGCATGAACTAAAATATCTCCTCGCTCTTGATCAATCCCTGCGGATACTGTACCTGGTGTTGTTGTGATGATCATTGCGAGTAGAGTATTTACTTGCTCATGTTCAGTTTCTAATGGCACGCGATACCATTTTGGATGCAACTCATCCATTGGTCCAAGCACCATTCTAGCTACACGAAAGTTGGAAATCACAATATCCCATAGCACCACAAAAAAAAGTTTGATTGCAGGTAACCAATGAATATGTGGTGTACGTGCAATAAAAGGACTTACCAAACGTGAAACAAAGATACCTAATAGAATTGCAATAAAAATATCTGTGATGTCTAAACTATGCGACAGCATGAGCCAAGTCACAAAAATTAAAAATGACACAAAGGGGTGGGGAAACCAACGATCAAGCAAAGCACGTTTTTGCATTAGTGTTCCTCCATCGGTTTTAATTGTGTGGCATTTGGAATAGTTGGATTTGATAAAGTTTGCTCAGCAATTTGACGTTGTTTATATTCCGAAATATGTTCGCCTTGTAGCGTCGGTTTTGAGATAACATCTGGAATTAATACCGCATTATGATCTTCAACCTCACCGCCATATTTAGTTTCAGGCAAATATGCTGCATCAAATGGCTGCACGCTAATGGCACGACCTTGACTATCATGTTTTAGAATCGCTTGTTGATAAAGCGCATGATTTTGAATTTGTTGTGCAGTTGAAGTTGTATAACTCTGGATTGGTGCTGCAAATACAACATAACTCATCAAAGCAATCAGTAGTACATAGATTGCTTTGTCATTCCGATTAGGAGCTGTATCAGGTAATGCTTGATAAGCAGTATATGCTGGTTCTTTAGAATTTTCTTCGGGTGGACTAGCACGCCAAAAAAGGATAA
This sequence comes from uncultured Acinetobacter sp., assembly GCA_913777945.1. Lineage (GTDB taxonomy): Bacteria > Pseudomonadota > Gammaproteobacteria > Pseudomonadales > Moraxellaceae > Acinetobacter. The sequence continues at coordinate 64,666 of CAJYTY010000010.1, forward strand.
AACCAACACGTGTGAATGCGATAATGCTAAGTAAGCTAACAATCAGAATAACAGCAATAATCCAACCTTGATAAGGCGTTTCAGCGGTAGCCTGTAAGATAAAAACTTTACCTAGAAAACCACTGAAAGGGGGTAAACCTGCCATCATTAATGCAATGGTAAAATAAGTAAAAGCAGCCGCTTTTTCCTGTTTGATTTTTGGTGCAACTTTTAAATGATCTTTGAATGAACCACGTTGCGCAGTCATCCAACCACAAAATAAATAGAATGCAGCCGCAATTAGGGTGCTGTGGACTAAATAATACAATGCTGCTGACCATGCTTGGGTATTAAACATGGCAATAGCGATGAGTAATGTTCCAATCGATGACAACACCATAAAGCCAACAAAACGGCGTAAGCGTTCAGCAGCAATTGCACCGATTACACCATAGAATGAAGTAATCAAACCAATCATTAATAAGCAGTTTTTGAAAATACTCTGTGCCATTGCATCATCAAAAACAGTACCATTGACACGTAGAATGGCATAAATACCAACTTTGGTCATAATAGTAAAAATTGCAGCAACGGGTGTGCTCGCGACTGCATAGGTTTTTGGTAGCCAAAAGCCGACAGGTAACATTGCTGCTTTGATCCCAAATACCACAAACAGTAACAAGCCACCCGCGATTGCAAGTTTATGTTGATCACTGTCTAAGGTTGGGATAAGGCGACCCACATCAGCCATATTTAAACTACCCACGCTGCCATAGATCATCCCTAAACCAACCAAAAATAGCGATGATGCGAGTAAGTTAATCGTGACGTAATGTATACCTAGCTGGAAACGCGGTCGCCCTTGACCATGTAATAGCAATACATAAGATGCCATTAACAGGATTTCAAAAAACACGAATAAGTTAAATAAGTCACCTGTCAGGAATGCACCCGTTATACCCATTAACAAAAAATGGAACATGGTGTGGAAATAGCGGCCACGTGTATCCCAATTATCACTTGCATACCAAATGACAGGCACTGCAAGTGCATAAGTGAGCACCAACATGAATGCAGAGAGACGATCGAGAACTAAAACAATTCCAAAAGGAGCAGACCATTCACCAAGTTGGTAAACGGTAACTTGACCTGTATTGGCGATCATCAAATAACTGATTGCTGTGATTAAGCCTAGAAGTGCAGAACCTAAACTAATGCCACGTCGCCAAGGTTGGCGCCAATCCTGTTTTAGAGAACCGGAACCAGGATTGCCTAATAAAAGTAATAAAAAACTCGTAAATGCTGGAATTAAAATACTTAAAATAGGAGTATGAGCATGCCAAAAATTATTGAAATCAAACATTATGGCTCATCCTCACGTGGGTCATAAGTCACAGTTGGTTCTTCTTTGGAGTCAACATGATCTGTTCCAGATTCATAGCGACTACGTAAAGCAAGCTGTACAATAAAAGCGGTTGTTGCAAAACCAATCACAATCGCAGTAAGTACCAATGCTTGCGGTAACGGATCTGTTACTTTAGTTGTTTCTGTAATGATTGCAGGTGCATTAATTTGAATACGACCGACTGCAAATAAAAATAAATTTACGGCATAACCGATCATGGCCAGACCGAGTACGACTGGAAAGGTTCTGGCACGTAAAATTAAATAGATGCCTGTTGCTGTTAGCAGACCAATTCCCGAAGCGAGCAAAAATTCAATACTAACCATTTTTATTTATCTCCACTTGGAACAGGTCCAGACATACTTGAGTGACGCGAATCACCTAAGACTGAAATTAACAGCATTGTTGCACCAACAACGGTCATATAAACCCCGAGATCAAATGACACAGCCGAAGCTAAATGCATTTTTCCAAATAATGGTGGTTCTATATAAATATGTGCTGTTGTTAAGAATGGGCGTGCCCAAAACCAAGCTGCAATACCCGTTAAACCTGCAATTGCTAAACCTGAGCCAATCCAAATCTCATATAAACGACCAGATTTTGCTTTGATCAGTTGTTCGGTTCTATCCTGACCTAAAACAATATATTGAATGATAAGCGCCATTGCCGTGATCAGACCTGCAATGAAGCCACCCCCCGGATAGTTATGACCACGCATAAAAATGTAGATACTGACGACAAGGGCAAGGGGAAGTACCCATGAGGCTGAAATACGTAACATCAATGGTGAAGGGTTAAAACGATAAGATAAACCTTGTGTCATGGTGGTGCCATGTGCACGCATACCATCCATGAGGCACAGTGCTCCTATTGCCGCAATACCTAATACTGTAATTTCACCGAAGGTATCAAAACCACGGAAATCAACAAGAATGACGTTGACGACGTTTGAACCACCGCCTAATGGGAGAGATTGCTGTAAGAAGAACCATGAGATTGAATTATGTTCTCGTGTTAGTATTAGCCATGTAATCCAACCAATACCGATACCACCTGCGATTGCTAAGCTTGCATCTCGCCAACGGCGTGGACGGCTCGATTCGTAAGGGGTTAACTGCGGTAATAGCGATAAGCTCATCAACAATAAAACAGTAGTAACAACGTCAACTGTGATCTGCGTGAGTGCAAGATCTGGTGCAGATAAGGTGACAAACACCATGGTGACGACAAGTCCAACAGCGCCACTAATTAAAACAGCTTTAATCCGTTCGTGGTGGAACCACAACATCATCCAACAGCCAGAGAATAATGTGAGCCATAAGACCACGGCAATCCATGGGGCATGGGTAAGCTCACGTGTACCAGTTGTTAATCCCTGATTGAATAAGGGTAAACCCACCATGATGATGCTAAAGAAAACAATCCAAAGAAGATAACTTTGTAGAGAACCTGTTTCAGTCTTTTGTTTGATTTTTCGACTGGTAAGTAAGAGATGCTTCAGGAATGATTCAAATAAAAGTTTGCCTTGGAATTTACCTAAATAAGGGTCTAAGTCAATTTTACGTAAACGCTCATTTTTAATGAGGCTAAAGTAAAATAAACCACCACCCATTAATGCAACTAGACTCATGATTAAAGGTGCATTAATACCGTGCCAAATCGCTAAGTGAACACCCTCAAATTCAGGTTGAGCCAAACTCGCACGCGTTACACTATTCACTACTGTTCCGGCCAATAGAGCAGGCAGAATGCCGACCAGAATACATAATGTCGCTAATATAATCGCTGGTAAGCGCATTCCGAGAGGTGGTTCGTGCGCATCTTTATTAGGAACGTGTTTACCAATCCCACCATCAAAGAACACACCATGTACCAAACGAATAGAATAAGTAACAGCAAAAATACCGGATAAAGTTGCAACGATTGCTGCAATTATCATTACTGGGCCTGATAGGTTTGCCAGTAATTCCGTAAAGAACATCTCTTTAGAAATAAAGCCATTGGTCAGTGGTACACCAGCCATCGATGCAGCGGTGATCATGGTTAGGGTACCTGTGAACGGAAGGAGTTGCCAGATACCGCTGAGCTTACGTAAATCACGTGTTCCTGTTTCATGATCAATAATGCCTGCAATCATGAAAAGAGCAGCTTTGAATGTTGCATGATTAATGATATGAAAGATTGCTGCTGCAACAGCGAGTGGTGAACCGATGCCGAGTAAACAAACAATCAAACCTAAATGGCTGATGGTTGAATAAGCTAAAAGCCCTTTGAGATCTTCTTTGAATATGGCGAAACCCGCTGCCATACATAAAGTGAATAAACCAACGAAGGTTACGATATTGTGGTACAACGCTGCCCCAATAAAGAGCGGAGCTAAGCGGGCTAATAAAAATATACCTGCTTTCACCATCGTTGCTGAATGGAGGTAGGCTGAAACAGGTGTAGGTGCTGCCATTGCATTTGGCAACCAAAAGTGAAATGGGAATTGCGCACTTTTGGTAAATGCACCTAGTAAAATGAGCAGTAGAGTGGGAACAAATAATTGATGCTGTTGAATAGACTCTTTCATTAACACCAATTGGTCAATCTGGTAAGTACCTGTAATCTGTCCTAAGAGGACAAAGCCCCCTAGCATCGCCAAACCGCCCATTCCTGTGATCGTGAGTGCCATACGCGCACCACGTTGGGCGGCATCATATTGACTCCAATAGCCCACGAGCAAGAATGAAGAAATACTGGTCAGTTCCCAAAACACCAGTAAGATAATCAAATTGTTGGAGAGTGAAATTCCAAGCATAGCCGCCATGAATAGCATGAGCAACTGATACAGTTTACTGAGTGAGTTTTTGGGGCTGAGATAATAATAGGCATAAATATAAATCAGTGTGCCGATCCCACTAATGAGTAAACCGAACAATAATCCTAATGCATCAAGGCGAAAACTAAGATTGATGCCCAGTTGTGGAAGCCATTCCCAACTCTGTTGCAGGGCATTACCCTGTAAAACCGTTTCAGCTTGGCTAAGCAGTAAAATAAAACAACTCAGGCTAATGCCAATTGCTCCAATTGCCGTCATACCCCGTGAAATACGTTGCAATTGTGAGACAAGGGTTGTGCCAAGTATGAGTGGTAATAAAATAATAATCGGTAGCACACTGGTATCCATGTCGATGATTTAGGTCGAGAGAGACCTAATGGTGGATTTTCTTCCAAGACTTAAGGCGTTCAAAGAGAAAGCCAAAGTTTCAAGTCTCGAAACCCAATCAAGTTAACGGAAAGAGCAAGTTGTATTGCACAACTTGAAAGTAAAAAATGAATTTTATTTTACTATAAAAAATCAACAAAAATCTGATGTTATTACATGAAACTAACAACATCTTTGTCGCTAAAACTTGTCTATCAACGTTTTTGTTCGCTATTTAATTGAATATTTTCCATTCGATTATCTGTGTACATAAGAGGGATAGAGATCTAGTCTTGGATCAAATGCGTATCCCTACAATTAGTGTTAGACCTATTCAAAAGAAAAAATTGAACTCTAGTTTATAAGGATTAATGATGCAATCAGTCTTAAAGTGATGTCTCTTGAGGGGTATCATCAATTTTAAGTAGATGAAGCAAATTACTCTTTTCTTGCTCATCAAGCGCTTGGATTTGATGAAAGAGTTCATCAACTTTACTGACCAAATTTTCTGATTCTAATAAGTTTTGATTCTGCTGCAAGGGAATGCTTTCTGATTGGCTTAACTCATTATACAGTTGTGAAAGTTGTTGTTGAGATTTCTCAAGATTAATCTCATAAATTTCTTTATCACCTAACCTTAAGCATTGATATTCTAAAGCATGTTCTAATAATTCATCGCGATTGCCTGAAGCAATAATTTGCAGTCTTGGAAATGCTTGATGTAAACGCTCTAAAATTTCAGCACTCATATTTTGATCTAATTGATGCTCAATTTGATCAATTAATAATATGCCTTCACCTTCTAAACAAGGGTCGAAACAATGTGGATTAAGCAAGCATAAACGACGTGTAATATCACCTACCAATGCAATCCATGATTTAAGAGAGGCCGATAATTGCTGAAAGGGAATGGTCTGATCTTTGTAACGCACCATTAATTGAAGTTTAGGAATATATTGAATATAGATATCATTCAATTCTGGAAAGATGGTATGTAAGCTTTTTTTCAGCGCATATAAATTAGGTGCTGAAAGTTGTTTAGGATGATTCATCAGTTCTTGTTGTAACTGTTGCAAAACCTCTGATTGATTTTGCTGACTGAAATCGTTGCCAATAAGACGTCTGACGATATGGGCAGAGTGAGCATTTTCAACATCACTAATTTCCCGTAGCCACTCAAAGAAACGCGCAAAAGTTGTGTATGGAATCGCTGTTAAATCGTAGGCAGCAATATCTTGTAGTGTTCCTGGCGCATTCTTGCTTTGTAAATTAACCTCTTGTACAAAGCGTTCAGCAGGATAATACGCAATTAACGGTAATCCAAATAATGGATCTTGAAGACTGGTTTTTTGGTATAGCGATACCATTTGATCAAGTTGCTGCGTTTCAACTTGGCTAATTCCAACGCCTTGACTGTTAAATGTTTTAAATAACTTCCAACTACAGTTCTGAGTGTCAGTCGTTTGTGCAGAGCTACTTTCTGGTAGATGATGATTTAATTCGCTGTTCATTCTAACTTGGACTTGAACTTTGGCTTGTAAGCGTGTCAACAAAATATCTTGATCAGCAATCACCACACCAGCAGTACGAATATCTTTATAACGTGCGGAAAACCACGTTAAGGCTTGATAGATATTTTTTAAAATTGTAGTTTTGCCTGTAGCTTGCTCACCTAAAATAAGTGTAATTGGACGTTGAGTCGGTTGAAATTCAATAGTTAAGTCGCGAAACATGCCAACATGTTTAAATAGCACTGATTCAAGTTGCATAAGCTCTCCCTGAACATAAGCGCTTTAACCTACGGACTGGCGAAGACTTGAGGGAGCGCCCCGTTTTAATTGTTGTATTAAATCGTAAAGATGATGAATATTTAAACTTACTTTAGCACGAGTACAGGCAACATAAAGTAGTCTTAATTCCTCATCTGTAATTTTATGTTCTAGGCCATTTATTTTAAATTGGTAATCATCTTCGATATGCACACGATTCCATTCCAAGCCTTTGGCTTTGTGTGCAGTTGAAATCACATAATCTGCTTGCTCAATCGGCGTGATTTTGGCAAGTGCTTTCTTGAGTGGCTCAGTACCATGATCATCGACCAGTTTGACTAAAGGTTTGATGTCGCTCCCGTCATTAGTTTCGCAATATTCATGTACATCATGCCATGAATTAAACCAAGCAAGCTCTGGTACATCGGTGATTCGTTTGCCTTGTTTGAGTAAACTAGCGGCATCCACAAAACGACTAAGTTTCTGATGATCAGCTTGTAGGCTGACTTTGTCGCCATGCACTAAACCAGAAAGTAGTAGTTCCATTGCACGCGCATTGGTACGACACAAAATTGCATCGCGCATTTTGGTATGGGGTTTATTCACTACACTTGATTTAACATTTGGATTGCCCAATAGTGGAACAGTTTCGTTTAATGCGCCAAGCAGACTATTGGCAACATCAGCAATCGCATCACCAAAACGGAAAGAGGTCGTTAAGCGGCTTTCATGCAATGGCATCTGTTGCATAGCATTGACCGCGCCACGCCAAGCATAAATTTGCTGATGTGCATCACCAACATAAATCACTTGTGTGCTTTTTTGACGTAGTAAAATACCCAACATGAGTGGGTCAGCATCTTGTGCTTCATCAAACAGAACATAATCTGTTGGAATATTGGGTTCTGATAAAGCCCAAAGTTTGAGGTAAATATCGTGACCAATCCCTGCTTGATGGTTTTGATCAATTGACTCTAACCAACGGCGTTCAACTGCTGGATATAAGTGCTGTTGTAACGATTCAATATCATCTTGATGCAACCAGCTTGGTGCTTGAATATGGCGAGGGGCAGGGTATTGTGAGCTGGTCGAGCAGAAATAGCTGACAGCATTGGCAACCAAACTCGCAAGACGACTTGGCATCAGTACATATTTTTCATAACGTCCGCCCATGAGACGACGAAGTGTGATTGGTTCTAAACGATATTCTTTAGCGATAAAACTTGGGCTTAAGCGAGGCAGTCGTAATTTATCAGTCACGCCACGGGGTACGCTACGAAAGGCAAGAGAGTGAAAGGTACGACAATTTACATTTCCGTGAAATTTACTTTGTGCTTCAGATGCAATGGCTTTGTTAAAAGCCAAATACATACCACGCCGTTCGGGCATGGCATCACTGATCATTTGTAAAGTTGTCGTTTTACCTGTGCCAGCATAGGCAATCACTTTAAAGGACTGACCTAAACGAGCGTTATCTATTGCAATCGCTTGCTCATAGGTAGCTTTGGGTTTCTCGATATTCGACACAGGCGAGGTTTACACTTCTTGACTACGATTGGCTTTTTCAACCAAACCAGAAAGACCTTGGCGACGAGCCAATTCATCTAGCACTACTTGTGGATCAAGGTCGAAATAACCCAACATCACAATGCTGTGGAACCATAAATCTGCAACTTCATAAATGAGATCATGCTTATTTTCTAGAGAGGCATGTGCTGCATAATCTTTGGCTGCAATAATGCTTTCGATGCTTTCTTCGCCAACTTTTTCTAAAATTTTATTGATGCCTTTTTTGTATAGGCTCGCAACATAAGAACTATCCGCTTCAGCTTTTTTGCGTTCTTGCATCAAACGCCCTAAGTGACTGAGTACGTCAACTTGTTCAGCTTGACCATGATCGTGTGTTTCGACTTTTGCAGATGCGCCGTAAATTGCAGTTGGATCTTTCAGTTGAGCATCAACAATTTCCCAACCTTGTGGCGTGAGTTTACGATAAAAACAAGACTCACGACCTGTATGGCAAGCAATTCCACCATGCTGTTCAATTTGCAGAATAATCACATCAGCATCGCAATCCAAACGAATTTCATGCACTGTTTGAAAGTGTCCTGATTCTTCGCCTTTGTGCCACAATTTTTGACGTGAACGTGAGTAATACACGGCTTGATTTTTTTCAGCCGTGAGTTGTAATGCATCACGATTCATCCATGCAACCATTAACACTCGACCAGTTTGATGATGTTGTGCAATGGTAGGAACAAGACCATTGGAATCAAATTTAACTTCATCTAACCAGTTTGACATGAGTGAAAAATCCATTGAGTGGAAAGCCGTTAGTGTAGCGTTTGTGACTAGGGTTGGCTATGCTTGTTCGGGAAAAAATGCTTTAGGTGCTGGGTTGGATATAAGTGGCTATGATTTTTTTATTTTCTATTTCGAGAAAGGGTAATGCGTAAGCAACCATGACTCCTGTAATAAAAGAATAGTTTGACCAAAACCAAGCATTAATTAGGAAATAGCAAAATGCAATAAATAGCCAAATTTTTAATAATTTTAGAAAGTACCTTTGCCATACCGTTATCAATAAAATAAACGGGATACAATCAAATAACATGCCCCACCAAAAATGGGGTCCTGAGATTAATCTTGCTAATGATGATTTTGGATTCACTTGCCATTCGAGGAGTTGGTAGTGGAAATCTAGAAAACAAAATAAATTAAAAATGCTAGGGAGTAAGAACCAGCATCCTTTACGAATCGCCTTTCTTTTATCCTGCCGATACAAAGCCCATAGAAAACTATATTTCATGTCTAACCTTATTTTTATTGATGAATTTTAATTTTTAAGTGTTGAGATAATTCGAGATTTCAATCAAGTTCTGATCTGGGTCACGTAAATAGATTGATAAAATTTTTCCTGTTGCTCCAGTTCTTTCAATAGGACCTTCAACGATCTCTATGTTTAATGTGTGAAGATGTGCAATCACGTCCTTTAAAGGTGTTTCAGCAATAAAACATAAATCCGCAGAACCTGCGGTCGGACGAAGTGCTTTAGGTTCAAACTCTTTTCCAACTTGATGCAAATTGATTTTCTGAGGACCAAATTGAAGTGCCTTACGATTTTCACCGAAAGTAATCACTTCAAAATTCAGGGCAGACTGATAAAACTGACAAGTTGTTTCAATATTAGCGACTGTCAGAACTAAATGGTCTAAATGACTTATTTTCATTTTTAATTCAAATCCTATTTTTGCGCTTAATCATATTCAGGTAGTGATTGATTGTTTTGAATCAAGACATTTTGATTGTGTTGGTATGTCGCAATCTGTTGATAGCTCATTTGTTCGAACATGCCCGTTTTTAAGCCTGAAATGGTAATCGCCATTTCTTTACGGAAATAGGGGATTTGATACATCCACGGGAAGGTCAGATCACGTATGCCACCCGCCAACCAATGATCAGATTGATACAGCGGAGTCAGTAAACGACTAAGGAACTGATAGAATTGAGTCGAGGATCGACGCTGTTGGTGATAGTGTTGCCATAATATCGACCAGTCAATTTGTTGATTTTTCTGAGCAGCTTGTAATGATTGGGAAAAAGCCCACGCATCTAAAAGTGCCATATTTGCCCCTTGTCCGAGTTGTGGGCTCATGGCATGTGCAGCATCACCAATCACCCCGATTCGACCTTGTCCAAATTTTGACATGACCACATCACGATATTGAGCAGATAACCATTGCGGTTGATTTTGTTCATCCAATAAAAGCTGTTTAAGCCATTCTGCGACTTCGGGCCAGCGCTTAGAAATTTGCTGTAACCAATTCTGTTCTGATTCGTCAGTTTTTAAGAATGATTGCAATTGTGAAGTTGGCAAACTCCAAAATACACTGGAAAGCCTTTGCTGAGGAGCAGTTGGGATAGCACCTGTTGGCAGAACGCCCATCATGATTTTAGATCGATCATAAAATTGATGAAGAATTTCAGGATTCAAGCTTAGGCATTCAGGCACGATTGTCCATGCAGCTCCCCACGGATAAGCTTGATCAACCTTGACCCAAGCTTTGGGGCGGAGTTGACTGCGCGCGCCATTGGCAATCAATACCGCATCGAAACAGTCATCAAAGTTATGTTGTTGGTGAGTGCCAAATAATCGAATTTCATTCGGCTGTTCTTCAATTTTCTCAATGTTATGACTCATTCGCCAAGTGACATGACTTGCATATTCCGCCAATTTTTCAGTTAAGACATGACATAAGGTTGCACGATGAATACCAAGACCATAAAGGTTGTTACCTGCCTGATGATAGTGGCTATTCACCAAGAGACGTTTATTGGGAAGTTGCCCTTCTAAACCTGTGACTTTCGCACCGAGTTTTAACGCCTGATCGAGTACGCCTAAATGTTCAAAAACAGCCAAACCCGCAGGTTGTAGTAATAAACCAGCACCAACAGGAGAGAGTTTGTCAACTTGTTCAAAAATCGTAACGTGATGACCTTCTCGCGCAAGAAGAATCGCTGTTGCAAGTCCTGCTGTACCTGCACCAATAATGGCAAAGTGTGGAGTTTTCATTATTTATTCTTTTTTAAGGATCTATAAATTTGTTGAGTTATGATCTTAATTGAAACTAAACGATTTTTGAAAAGAAATCTTAACCATAAAAAATCCCTTGCTCTGACAAGGGATTTTTGAACTTATTTCATAATTCGCCAAACTGCAATCAGTGCACTTAATACGATTAAAATGATGGAGACAAACCAAGGACTAATAATCGCAATGGTGAGCATAATCAGCATAGTGCTACCAAACATCCAACTACGGCGTTGCTGTTGTTGCATTTGTAAGCGCATTTGCTGAATTTCACGGAGTTGCTTATCTTGCCAAGCCGATTGATTTTTCAAACCATTCAAGCTATCAATCAGTAAGCTTGGGATATCTTGAGCACCTAATAATAGATCTGGGATTTGTTGTCCAAGTTCTTTGATATTTTTGACTGGATTCATATTGGCTTTGACCCATTCGGTCAAAATCGGTTTAGCCAGCTTCCAAATATCGAGTTGTGGGTAAAGATCTGTGCCTAAGCCTTCTACGTGTACCAATGTTTTGAGTAATAGCATCAATTGCGGCGGAATTTCCAAATGGAAACGACGTGCAATATCCATCACCTGAATCAAAATTCCTGCGAAATCTAATTGATCCATCGGTTTTGATACCATTGGACCAACAGTACGGCGCATCTCACGTGACAAGGCATCTTGATCTGTGCCCGGTGGAATCCAGCCTGCTTGATGTACGATCTGAATCAGTTGCATAAAGTTGCTATTCATTACTGCAAGCAACATACGGGCAACTGTCATCTGGTCATGTTTGGACAGTTCACCCATGATGGCGCAATCTAGAGCAATAAAGCGCGGATTACTTGGGTTAATGGTTTCAACAAATACATTACCTGGATGCATGTCGGCATGGAAAAAGTTGTCTCGAAATACTTGGGTAAAGAAGATGGTTAAACCTTTTTCAGCCAAGTCTGCACGATCCATACCCAAACGATCAAAGGTTGCGATATCTGAAATAGGTACACCCGTGATGCGTTCAGCCACCATCACATCTTTACTGTCCATATAGACTTCAGGCACGTACATCATGCTTGAGCCCGTAAAGTAATGACGCATTCGGCGGGTATTGTCCGCTTCTAGACTCAGATCAAGCTCATTCAAGATAATTTGACGATAGTCTTGAATGATTTCAGTCAGATGTAAGGCGCGAGCAGCCTCTAAACGATTTTCAAGCCAATCACCCAGCCAAGCTAAGATTTCAAAGTCTTGCAGAATTTGATTACGAATATCAGGGCGAGTGACTTTCACCACTACTTCACGACCATCATGCAGAGCCGCAGTATGAACTTGTGCAATCGATGCCGCAGCGAGGGGTTGCTCATCAAAGCGAGAGAATAATGTGGATACATCTGCTTTGAGCGATTCTTGTATACGTTGTTTGGCCAATTGGGTGTCATACGGTTTGACACGGTCTTGTAACAACACCAATTGTGATAATACTTCTGGTGGAATCAAATCACGGCGAGTAGAGAGTAATTGTCCAAGTTTAATGGCTAACGGGCCCATATCCTCTAATGCTTCTTTAAGCTTGAGTGGATTTTTTTTCTCTCGACTTGACCATGCCGCAGGATGGGTTTTGATAATGTTTAGGGCATGGCGGGCTTTAACTGGTAATTCTTCCGCAGGGAACAAGGTGTCAAGGCGATAATGTGCTGCAATACGCCAGAGTTCGAGTAACCGTGTAACATGCGGAATCATATAAAATCTTACCTAGTCTTGTGAGAAATGTTTTGCTGGATTAAATGAAGCGTGTAACTGTTGCAACCTTGCTTCTAAACGATCTAATTCTTGATTGAGTTGACGTGTCTCGCGATGAAGATCATCCATTTGCCAACGTGGTGCAAATAAACCACTATCTTCTTTTAAAGTATCTTCAATAAAGAACAAATGGCTTTGTAATGAACGCTTGAGTTGTTTGGGTGCAAGTTGAATCTTACCCAGTTCATGTGCCAGTTGCGGACCAATCCAAGGGGATAAATGCGCAGCGAGATCAGGCTCAGCTTGCTGCATAATTCTTTGAATATCTTGTAATAGATGATAATCGCCTTGTAGGGGAATATTACCAATCTGATCCATATCACTCAGCAATAATTTAATTAACTCAACAACATTTTCAACTTGTAATGTCGCAGTTGCATCGGTGATTTTGTATTGAGGATCAAATGGACGCTGTTCAAAAATAGAAGGCTTTTGACTCTGTCCCGTTACGGTGGGCTCTAGACGAACTTCATTTTCATCAAAAAAAACATCAACTGAGAGTTGTGGGCTATCAATCACAACACGTAATAATTGCCCTTGCAGTTGATTGAGTTGAATACGTGTAATCGCATCCAAATCAATCACATGATGAATGATACGTTCGACTGCACCGAGTGCTAAAATCGACCACATATCTTAAGCCTTAAAGTTTGAATCCGCGGTGAACTGCAACAATACCACCAGTGAGATTATGGTAGTCACAGCTTTGGAAGCCTGCATTTTCCATCATGCCTTTGAGGGTACGTTGGTCTGGATGCATACGAATAGATTCTGCAAGATACTTGTAACTTTCAGAGTCATTTGCAACGAGTTTACCCATGATTGGTAATGCAGTGAATGAATAAAGATCGTAAAGCTTAGAGAATGGTTCGAACACAGGTTTAGAGAATTCGAGAATCAATAAACGACCACCTGGTTTAAGTACGCGATACATGGCTTGTAGTGCGGCATCTTTATCCGTCACGTTACGTAAACCAAAACTGATGGTCACTAAATCAAAACTATTATCGGCAAAGGGTTCTAATGTTTCAGCGTTGGCAAGTACGAAATCAACGTTAGTACAGCCAGCATCAATCAGACGATCGCGACCTACATTTAGCATGGATTCATTGATGTCTGAGAGTACGACATGACCTTGTGGACCGACTTCACGGCTAAATACTTTTGCTAAGTCACCTGTACCACCAGCAATATCAAGTACATGTTGACCACGGCGAACACCTGACATATTAATCGCAAAACGTTTCCAAATACGATGGATACCGAATGACATCAGGTCATTCATAATGTCATATTTACTTGCAACCGAATGAAAAACTTCAGCAACTTTTTGTGCCTTATCATCACTGCTTACAGTTTGATAGCCAAAGTGAGTGGTTGCTCCAACATTTCCCGTGTTGGCACCACGTGGCAAATTATATTTTGGTACTGATGTATTCGGTGTTGATGTTGAACCTTGTTGTAACGATTGCTGTTGACCTTGAGGTGCTCCTTGAGGAAGTGGAGAACTGAGGAAAGGACTGACTTTGTCTGAACTTGGGTTTTGCTCAACTTCTGGGGTAGGCTGTTGGTTTTCGTTAGACATTGTTTTCTCCTAAACTTTCGCTCTAGCGGCACGAATCAGCAAGCATGATGACAGATTTTGTATTTTTTTACAGGGTTTAGCATATCATTGTTATGAATAATATACAGAAAGTCACACGCTCAAAAGCATTTTTAATTTTTGTTTTGGAATTCAATAATCCCTCTTAACACGAAGAGGGATGGCTATCAATTCAATTTAGTCACGAAATGGGTTTGGGTGACCAGCGTGGACTTTTTCGATGATTTCACGTTCTTTTGCCGTAAATGTTTTGATAAACGTTGCAGCAGACTTCATTGGTTTCATTGCAGCAAAACCTTCTTGGATAAACTCGTACATACGTTCAAATTGATATTTGGTTGCAATGCCTTTACACATTTTAAAAGCCGCATACATCATCGTAGAGCGCATATACTTATCTAATGTGAGACCAAGCTCGTCAAGTAATTGTAATTGTTCATAACGTACATCGCCTTGATCGAGTTTGACTAAGGTCTGGCGCATGATTTCATCAGTTAATGGTGTTTCTAAAGGATAATCTTTGAGTAGTTGTTCTGCGACTTGTTCATCGAGTTGAGTGGCAAGTACAGCAAGACTGACTGATTTTGTTCCTGTTTTAATTGCATTTTCAGGGAGTAAGCTTTCTGCTTTATGTGCATATTTCAACAGGCGTTCGATTTGCTGTGCAATTGCATCAAAATCAGGACCACCGTACAAGCGATTGAGAAAATACTGTGCCATCAGTTGATTTTCAGGCAGAGCAAAAAATTCTTTATGGGTTTCTGCGATGCGTGCTTTCATCCACGCTTGTACTTCATGCAGACGTTGCTTAAGTGCTGGATTTTGGTGGTAATTCAGAGTCTGGTATTGTAATAAAAGATGATCAAATGCAGCGAGTTTTGACATATTCGAACTCAAAGAAAATAAAACCAGAAAATCATAGGCTGCATCATAACGAAGAACCATGACAGCTTAAACCCTAAATGTCTAACAATCGGTCAGTATGTTTATACACTGATTTTACTCTACAGAAACTGTACAAGGGTTTTGCATTCAGTGAAATAGATTTCACTATACTTATTCTTAATAATTAGCCATTTAGAGCAGAACATGAGTGTACAACAACCAAAGTTTGAATTGCGCGATGAAGATGAGCTTTCTTTAGATTTGATTGAAGCACAATATGCCTTAAGAGATAGCCAAGATAAAAAAAATGCAAAAAGTGTTCTGATTTTAGTAAGTGGCATTGAATTAGCGGGGAAAGGCGAGGCAGTTAAGCAATTACGTGAATGGTTAGATCCACGCTATTTAAGAGTTAAAGCAGATGCACCACGGTTATTAACGACCTATCAAACCTTTTGGCAGTCTTATACGCGTTTTATTCCTGCCGAAGGTCAGATCGTGGTGATGTTTGGGAATTGGTACAGTGACTTGCTTTCAACCGCGATGCATGTGTCAAAACCATTGGATGAAACAATGTTTGATGCTTATATTGATCAGATGCGTTCATTCGAACATGACTTACAGCATAATAATGTACATGTGGTCAAAGTTTGGTTTGATCTATCTTGGAAGTCTTTACAAAAACGCTTAGACCAAATCGATGCGTCCGAACAACATTGGCATAAATTACATGGTTTAGATTGGCGCAATAAAAAACAATACGATACTTTGCAGGAGTTAAGCCAAAGATTTACCGATGATTGGTTTGTGATTGACGGTGAAGATGAAGCTCTACGTGATCAATGTTTTGCTCAATACATATTACAAACCTTGCAAGAGTTGCCTGACCATCAAACTAAAGTCACGGAAAAATGGCAACAAGCACAGATTCCCACAGCACTGTTAGAACCTTCAAAACAAAGCTTAGATAAAGATGACTACAAAGAGGAATTGAACAAATTAACCAAAAAAGTTGCTGATGCATTACGTTACGATGAACGAAAAGTGATTGTTGCTTTTGAAGGTATGGATGCTGCAGGTAAAGGGGGAGCGATAAAAAGAATTGTTAAAAAATTAGATCCACGTGAATATGAAATTCATAGTATTGCTGCACCTGAACGTTATGAATTACGCCGTCCTTATTTGTGGCGTTTTTGGAATAAGCTGAATGATGGCGGGAAAATTACCATTTTTGATCGTACATGGTATGGTCGTGTTTTGGTTGAGCGGATCGAAGGTTTTGCTTCAGTCGTTGAATGGCAACGTGCTTATAATGAAATTAATCGGTTTGAGGAAAATTTGGTTGATAGTCAAACCGTGATTGTAAAAATTTGGCTTGCAATCAGTAAGGATGAACAAGAAGTTCGATTTAAAGATCGTGAACAAACCCCACATAAGCGTTTCAAGATTACTGAAGAAGATTGGCGTAATCGTGATAAATGGGACGATTATTTAAAAGCTGCTGCAGATATGTTCGAACGAACCAACACAGATTATGCACCATGGTATGTAATCGCTACGGATGATAAAAATACAGCACGGATCGAAGTTTTAAAGGCGATTTTAAAACAACTCAAGGCGGATTAAACCGCCTTGTCGTCATCAAATATTATTAAGCCACAATAGTACTGCGACTTTTTTGTTGAATTCGTTTAGCAAGGTTATAGCAATCTTGAATATGTGCTTCAGTAATTTTACGCATCATGAAATAACCAAGGCTTGCAGCAACCAATTGTCCACCTAAAGGAATAAACTTGGTCACTTGCTTGGTGGCAATTTTCGTGAAAAAGCCATTAAAAGATTTTTTCATTGCAGTGCGCGCCACCACAAAACCTGAAAATTCGAAACCTCGTTTACGTAGCTCATCCCAATGCACTTTTTTGGTTTCAGGATCATAGACACTGATATGTTCAGGTGCTAAACCAAAACGCGCATTAATATAAGGAATAATCTGAGTGAGCATCCCCAAATCAACGACCACATCAAAAAATGGGATGGGTACAATCGCTGCGCCTGCAGACCAATATGCACGATTTTTGGTAAGTGCCAAACACTCTTCGCGAATTTGCTCCAAATTTAAGCTTGGATCAATCGAATCAGGAATTTTTTCAATTTTCATAAAGTTATACCTAAAGTCTATCCCTCGATAGTACATTCAATCGTATTGAGTGGTGAATTTCAAAACAATTTATTTATTTCCTTGTGTGTTTAACGTGACATAGTTATATGAAGTTGTATAGTGATAAATATGTACGTTTTCGTGCAATACAATAAGCATTCCTGATGAGGTCATATTCGTAGATGGGTATTCATGTTATTCAAAGTCAACGCCTTGAAGTGTTATTACAAGGTGTGATGGCATCAATCACCCAACCGAGTTCTTCTCCATTTCAGGTATTTAAAACTCAGCATTTTATTGTTCCCAGTCCTGCACAAGAAAAATGGTTGACGCAGAAAATTGCCGAACAACAAGGCATGACTGCCAACTATCAATTTCATCAACGCATTCGTGGTTTTCAGTGGTATGCATACCAGCAAGTATTAGAAAATAAAGAACAAGTGCGTAAAGCCAATATTCCGCGGTTGATTTTAAAGTGGCGTATTCATCAAGCTTTACAGCCTTTTATTCAATCCGATCAGAATACTTTGGCGCAAACACATCCCTTATATTCGATTGTGCAGCGGATTTATGC
Organism: uncultured Acinetobacter sp.; assembly: GCA_913777945.1. Taxonomy (GTDB): domain Bacteria; phylum Pseudomonadota; class Gammaproteobacteria; order Pseudomonadales; family Moraxellaceae; genus Acinetobacter. Next base: position 82,601 of record CAJYTY010000010.1, read on the forward strand.
CAGTGCCGATCAACTGCAACAAGGCACTGAAAAACAACTAAAAAAACAAAGTATGCTGTATTGGGTGGCGGAGCAAGTTTCGCAGCTGTTTAACAACTACATGATTTATCGCGGTCATTGTCAACGCGGCTGCCAAAGCAATTGTACCTGTGCGGGGAATTGGCTATCGACTTGGGGACAGAATAAAGCCTTAAATATCGAACAATTGATTGCGCATACGGATCAACAAACTTCAGCCTTTAGCTTACAACAAACCGAACAATTAGAAGCTTGGCAGCGTTGGTTGTGGCAAAACTACTTTCATGATGATTTTGTTGAAATACAAAGCATTGATGCTGATTTCTGGCAGCTTCTAGACAATGAGCAGACACGATCACGAGCTTTGGCACAATTGCCGAGTCAGGTGGTTGTATTTACGATTTTAGATTTACCACCGAGCCAACTGCAATTTTTACGTCGTTTGGGACAGTATCTGGATGTGGTGATTCTGCACTATAACCCATCGCAGGAATATTGGGCGGACAGTGTCGATCCACTCTGGAAAAAGCGTTATGACCTCGGCGTGAAAGAGCGCTATATCGCCAAACATCCCCATGCCAGTGATGCAGACATTACCGCATTCTTCGACAGTTTTAGTCTGGGGTTTAATGCCTTAAATCGAGAGTCTCGACATCCATTGCTGACCCGTTTGGGCAAGCAGGCACGTGACCACTTTTCACTGTTGTCGCAACTGGCAACTGGAGATGAAGGTAAGTGGGTCGATGCCTTTGTAGAGCAGTTTCCTGAAACGCTACTCGGTAAGATTCAGTCTGATATTTTCTATTTAGCTGAACCTCAGCCTCAGCAATATGAACTTGCGCCTGAGGACGAGTCAATTCAGATTCATGTTTGCCATTCCAGTGTACGACAGCTCGAAGTCTTAAAAGAGCAGTTGCTGCATTGGCTGTCTCAAACAGATACCACACCGCGTCGCCCAAGTGATGTGCTGGTTTTGACCCCGAATCTGGCTGAACTTGAGCCCTTGATCCGCAGCGTGTTCCCTGCGGTTGCAAATGAACATGAAGTGTTCTTACCTGTAAAAATTGCAGGGGTGGCGCAGCTAGATGCGTTAAATGCATGGCGTGCTGTACTTGGGCGATTGCAATTGACACAGGGTCGTTTTACGCAGGATGACTTTGCTGATTGGCTCAATCTTTCCGCGACGCAACAACGTTATGGATTGGATTATACGCAGGCACAACGGATTTTGAGTTTACTCGATGATGCTGGCTTTAAGCGTGGTTTGGATGCTGAACATTTAAAACAAACGCTCAGTGATGACGACCAAGACTATCGTTATAGTTTTAAATTTGCTCTCGATCGTTTGGCGCTTGGGATTGCCGTGCCTGCCCATGTGATGGTGCAGGAGATGCTCAGTTATGCTTTGGTACAGCCAAGTGATTTTGAACTGATTGGGATTCTGATTCAGATCTATCGTGATATAGCGCAACGACGTGATTGGCTGCTGGCACATGAGCAAGGACAGCGGTTGCCTGTTGAAGTCTGGTTACAACGGATCAAACAGGATGTGCAAGAGTTTGAACAAGCCGATGTGGTTGCTTTAAAAGCAATCCGTGAAATTATTCAGAAGCAAGAACGTATGCTGACTTTGGCCAGCTATTATGAAGATACCGAAACCCAGTTACGTCAAATTTCCTTGCCTTTGCCTTATATTGTTGAGGAAATTCAACGCACTTTAGAAAGCCAGTCTGCGCAAGTTGAACCGACAGGACAAATCACCTTTAGTCAGATTGGACAGATTCGTCCGATTCCTTATCGGCTGATTGTACTGTTGAATTTGGATACAGGTAAATTTCCAAATCGCGACAGTCATATTCCGTTTGATTTGATGGATGCACTGCGTCAGCAATTGGGTGATCGTTCTCGTTTGGAGGATGATCAAGGGGCATTTTTGGATGCCATCTTATTGGCACAAGAACAGGTTTGGCTGTTTTATAATGGCTTTGATCTCAATGATGGCGAAGTCAGAGAGCCATCCAGTGTGTTGCAGGGGTTCCGCGAGCATTTGGCTTTGATTGTAAAACCGACTAGCCGTGAAGATGGTCCTCCTTTATCCGAAGCGGATTTAGCCGGATTGGATGCTTTGCAAGTCCCGGCACAGCTTTATCCATTGTATCATTTACATCGTTTACAACCGTTCGATCCACTCGGCTTTGTTGCGGATCGACCTGTGCGCTTCCAAGACCAATGGTTTAAGGTCGCATTACAGATTCAGCAAGTCAAAGGTGAGCGGCAGGCGTGGGCCAATACTGCCTATCCTGTTGAACAAAATGAAATGATTATTTTGGAGAGTCAGCAATGGATTCAAGATATCAGTTTCCCTGCGCGGCTGTATTTAAAGACCTTAGGTGTGGAAAATTTAACCGCACAAGCATCGCTTGATCAAGCTGAACCATTATTACTCGATGGTCTCGGTAAATATGCCATTCGACATTTTTTACAGCAGCAGGATGACCAGCTCTCTCCAAGTCTTTTGCAAGATCAGTTGCCCGTTGGCAAAGTTCAGCACAGTGCTTGGCAGCAAAGTCGCTTAGAGCAGCAACGCTTGTTGGAGCGCTTGCAGCAATATGCCCCAGCACCGACTGAAACCACGCAACGGGTTTGGCGGGTCTCGAAACAATTACAAATCGCCTGTGTGACTCCGAAACAACTAACCCAAGATTGGGTCAGTTTGGAGGCGTCAAGTGCACGTGCCAAGCGCTTTGCCAAAGTCTGGCTGGAATATCTGCTTTGGTTGGCGCTAATCAATAGTGACGCTGCTACAGAGAAGCGTCGAATTGTAGTGTTTAGCGATCAGATGGTGATTTGTGAAGGCTTAAGTTCACAACAGGCACAGCATTATTTAAAGGCATGGTTACAGCTTTGGCACGATGCACAGCAGCAGCCTGTGGTCTTGCCTGCTGCCTTAGTGTTAAAGCCTTTAGAAAAGGGCAAGCAATATGAGTGGATTGAGCTGGATTCAACTCAGGTGTTAACTGAAGAGAGTCAAAAGCAAGTATTGAAAGACTGGAATGATACGGGGGATTTCTCGGGTTTTGATATGACCCAGAATGAGGCCTGTAAATTGCACCGTGATTGGCAGTTCATTTTGCAGGAACAAGATGCAACCGCTTTATTGCAGTATGCCTGTGACCATTATTCTTATGCTTTATATCAACCGATTTTTGAATTTTTACGGGTGGAGTAAGACATGAACTCGAAGTATCCCGTGTCTTATCAGCCGATTGGTGATATTCAATTTGAAGGGCTGCATTTAATCGAAGCCTCCGCGGGGACAGGTAAAACCTATACACTATCCAGTTTGATGGTGCGGATTTTCTTAGAGAAATATCTACCTAATCAGGTGATTGCCACCACCTTTACCCGTGCTGCAGCCGCAGAACTCAAAACGCGTATTCGTTTACGTTTGGTCGAAATCCTTGAGTTTTTAGAGCCTTTCCGTGATGTATTGGAACAAGATATTCAGGTCAAGGCATTACAAGAAACTGATCCGTTAAAACAACAGGTCTTACAAAACTTTGCGCCACGAATTGCCTATGCCAGTGAACGGCTCAAATTGGTCATCGATCAATTGGATGAATTGTTTGTTGGAACCTTGGATAGTTTTAGTCAAAAGCTATTGCGTGAGTTTGCCTTTGAAAGTGGCAAAATCGAACGCGCTGAAATCACAGAGGATGCCAAAAGCTATACCCGTCAATTAATTCATGATGTGTTGCGGGAATGGATTCAGACCCAACCACAGCAAGTGATCAATGCGTTGTATAGCGTGGGTGGGTTGAAAAGTGTCGATCATTTTGTCGGGATGGTGGAAAGCTCGCTGAATTTTAGCTCGGCACAATTTAAACTGCCTGCCATGCCTGAGATTGAGTTGGCTCAGTTGCAGCAGTGGCAACTGCAAGCACAGCAGATTGACCTGAGCAGCTTGGCTGAATACTTTCAGTTAGAGGGCGCCTATTATGCACATATCAATGGTGCTTCTTTCCGTAATAATGCCTTTCATAGACTGTTTACAGAATCCTTGCCGCCTTTATTAACTGCACTCAATAGTCCTGAGAATATACAGATCTTTGATGTCTATTTTGCCGATGCACGTGATGCGGTATTTAAGTTTTTAGACAAACTCGAAGCACAAAAAATTTTTAAGAAATGTCCTGCGGAAATTGCCGAGGGCTTCTATCAACATCCATGTGTGTTGCAACTGCAACAGCTGTTTCAAGCTGTGCAGCAGACTCAGCAAGAATTTGAGCAGTTACAGGTCTATTTGAAAGCCTATTTATGTGTTGAAGTTAAAAAACGCTTACCACAAGTGTTGCAGCAAAAAGGAGAGACCACCTTTGCTCAGCAAATTAAAACCCTGTCTGAAGCTTTAAAAGGTGAGCAAGGACAAGCTTTCGCGGTATTTGTACAGTCACGCTATCCATTGATTCTGGTGGATGAGTTTCAGGATACCAACCAAGACCAAGATGATATGTTAGCCAGTATCTGGCGTCATCCACAGCGTTATCAAAAGGGCTGCATGATTATGGTGGGCGACCGTAAACAGGCGATTTATGGTTTCCGTGGCGGAGATATGTTGACTTTCCTGAATGCCTATCAAGATATTATGGCCAAACAGGGGCGTGAGTATAAGTTGGTGCATAACCACCGTTCGGTGAAAGAGCTGGTTGAAGTGGTAGATGTGCTGTTTCAGCGCCAGATCGATTTTGGTGAGCAGGTCAGTTATGACCCGATTCAAGCGGGTTCACGTCCACACCCCGCATTGATTGAAAATGCCCAACCCAATCTAATGCCGTTGCGCTGGTTGCATTTGCAAGAGGGCAATGAGCAGGCCACACAGGTGGCATGGCAGATTCAGCACTTACTCAACCAATCGTATTTAAAGCAATTGTACTTAGAGGGTGATGTCTCGACTGCGATTGATGAAGATGATATTGCCATTCTTTCGCGTAGCCATCGCCAACTGGATGAAGTGCAATATGTACTGGAACGCATGGGGATTCGGGTCAATCGACCATCGAAACGCAGTGTGTTTGATTCCAGCATTGCACAGGATGTAGGGGCCCTGCTCACGGCGCTGCTTCATCCCTATGATGAAGCCAAGCTCAAACGGGCTTTACTTAGCCGTTTATTTGGCTTTGATCTAGCTCGATTATTGGCCCTAGAACAAAGTGCAGAAGGCTTGAGCGATTATATTCAGCAGTTTGATGACATACGTGAAATGTGGCTGAATCAGGGCTTTTTATCGGCATGGCAGCGTTGCTTAAATCAGTTTGGTCTTTGGCAGCAACTGGTAGCCACACAAAGTAAAGATAATGAACGTGCCGTGGTGAATCTACGCCACCTCACTGATCTCTTGAGCCAGCACAGTGAACATGTACAAGGGATGCAAAACCTGTATCACTGGTATTTAAAACAATTAAATTCACCAAGTGATCGTGATTGGGAGCTTGAACACAAGCTGTCCAGTGAAGCGGGCGTGCAACTGATGACGATTCATCAGTCCAAAGGCTTAGAGTTTAAAATCGTGTTTTTACTGGGGGCGAATAAGGCCTTTGCTGAAGTACAGAAAACACTGAATTTTTCTACCACTGAAATCCAGTTGCCTGAGACGGGTCAAATACGGACACAAAGGGTGGTGGCCGTGGCGGATAAAAACTTTTTACAGCAAACTGAGCTGGATCAACATCAGCAACGCGCTTTAGCGGAACAAAACCGGTTGTGGTATGTGGCGCTGACACGTGCCAGCCATCGGATCTATGCGGTGTTTGAACCAGAAAAAGGCGATAAAAATAAATTTTCAGGTTTGGCTTTTTGGAAGAATCAAGGTGACAACTTTCAACATCCCTATAGTACCGATGCTGCGCTGATCTTAGAGCGACCACAAGCCTTACAGATGCAACAAACCCAACAACAGCATGTGCTGTTGGCCCAAACACTGCCGACACAACGTTTTTATGCACGAGGGAAAACCAGTTTTAGTTATTTGGCACAGCATTTAAAGCATAAGGCGACTCGCGCTGATCGATTGGCCAATATCGATACCGATTTTGAGCAAGCAGAAGATGAGTTGAATCTTGCAGAATTGGAAAATAAAGCCATGGCTCAGCCGATTGCTTGGATTAAACAGTATTTCCCGAAAGGGACTTTGGCGGGCAATTTCCTGCATGAGATTTTTGAGCAGATTGATTTTCAGCAACCCCAAACCTGGGTAGAAGACATTCGCCGTCGTTTTAAAAATACCTATCAAGGCTTATGGTTAGAGCTGTTACAACAGTATCAACTGCATTTCCCAGAACAAGAAAATGGCGAGCAACAACTGTATCAATGGATTGCTGATTGGCTCAATGAAGTATTACACACGCCACTTAATCAGGGCTTTCAGTTAAAGCAATTAGCTACAGGGCAATATCTGTCGGAATGTCCATTCTATCTGGCTTTATCGGATCGAGTACTGGCGATGCAACGTGTACAGCAGCTATTTGAGGAATACGGCATCGAAATGCCTGAGTTACTTGAGGCTAAATCTGCCCGTTACTTGAATGGCTCCATTGACTTGGTTTATTTCGATGGCCAGCGTTACCATATTGCCGATTATAAGAGTAATTATCTGGGGGCAGAGCAACTGGATTATCAGGCTACTCAAATTGCAGAAAGTATGTCGCTGTCGAGTTATTGGTTACAAGCGGCATTGTATCTGGTGGCATTGCATCGTTATCTGTCAGTGAAATTGCAGGATTATGAGATGCAGCAGCATTTAGGTGGTGCATCATATCTGTATTTGCGCGGCATGAATGGGCAGGCGCAGCAAGGCTGTTACTACTGGAAGCCTGAGGATGAGTTTATCTTGCGTCTGGATGCAATACTTGGATATTTTTCTGAGGATAAAGCTGGAAAAATGGTGTAGATAAAGTGCGTGATTTTAAATTAAACAAAAGCTTAGATTGTGAATAACTCTGTTCATAACCTTGTGGACAAGCGTGTGGGTAAGTTTGAGGATAACTCTGTGGACAAACAAATTGGTGATCAGTCAGCACAAATGACATGGTTAAATATGTGGAGTAACTATCTCTCACAACCACCATTTTCTCAATCTGCTCAAGCAGTTAGCGCTGCACAACTATTACAAAAATTGGTTGAAGCCAGCTTACAAGGCGACAGTTGTATTGAAGCTGATCCAGCGCAGATTGAAGCACTGGCTGATTTAGCAGTTTCTAGTGAAATTGCAGTGACGCAAGTCGCGCCGTGTGTCTATGATCAGCAGGGCTTGGCATTATACCGATATTGGCACCTAGAGCAACGCCTCGCACAACAGATTTGTCGATTAAAGCGACAAACGATTCAGGCTGTTGATGCCGAACACTATCAAGACTTGCTCAGTGATGAGCATCAGCAGGCTGCACTGAAAATGGTGCTGCAACATGGCCTGAGCATTATTACTGGTGGACCAGGGACAGGTAAAACTTATACCTTGGCGCGTATTATCGCAGCGCTTAACCAGACCATACCTGATATTCGTATTGCCATGGCGGCACCGACAGGTAAAGCCGCCCAACGCATGCAGGAAGCGCTACAAAATTCTTTTAATGATCCGAAATTATTAGTATCAGGACTCATCACCGATGAGTTACGTAATCAAACCACGCAAACTCTGCATCGTTTACTGGGTCTGGGCAATCGACAAATACCACGTTTTCATCTAAAGCAACCTTTACCCTATGATGTGATTGTGGTCGATGAAGCATCGATGCTGGACTTAAACTTGGCAACCCTGTTATTTGAAGCCGTTCCAGATCAATGCCGAATTATTTTGTTGGGTGATGCCAATCAGTTGGCTTCGGTTGATGTTGGCTCGGTTTTGGCTGATTTACAGCAAGTACAAAAATTGACTGAAAATCGAGTCCAGCTACAGACCAGCCGTCGTTTCTCTGGCGAGGCCAAGATTGGACAATTCGCACGATTTATTCAGGCACAGCAAGATTTAAGCAATCTCGATTTAGTCTTATCAAAACTAGAGGCAGAAATTGTTCAGGCTGCACCTTTGCAAACGATTTCCTTGAGCAAGGATATGCCAGACCTAATTCAGCTGGAATATTTACCTGAGCAACAGCAGGTTGATATTGAGCTTTATCAGAATAAATTGATGGCTGGATTCCAAGCCTATATCGAAGCTTTAAAACATTATATAGATGCAGATGAGCCTGCCGAGCAAATCCAGCATGTGATTCAAGCCTTTGATGATTATCGAATCTTAACGGCTGTTCGACATGGCCCGTTGGGAATCGAGCAACTGAATCGTTATGCGGGGCATTGGCTCAATCAGCAATTGAAACAAATCGCTGTTGGAGACTGGTATATCGGACGTCCTGTAATGATGACCTATAATGATTATCAGCTTGGGATTTCTAATGGTGATATTGGCATTTGTTTTAAACATCGCACCCAGTCACAGCAATTCGAAGTGTTTTTCCCGAGCTTAAATAAATGGATTGCTGCGCACCGACTGCCACGCAGTATACAAACCGCTTTTGCTTTAACCATTCATAAATCACAAGGTTCGGAGTTTACCCATACCGCGATTGTTTTGGATGCACATGCCGAGAAATTATTGAGTCAGGAATTGATCTATACCGCAGTGACACGTGCTAAAAAAGTAGTGAGTATTCTGGCTGATCGGAAGGCATTACAACAGTCATTGATTATTAGAACCGTTCGTCGTAGTGGTTTAGTGCAAAAGATCAATTTAGAGGGATTGTGAAATTATTCTTTAAAATTCACTGTTTTGTAAGTAAAAGCTTACAAGGATTCGAGATATTGTCGCTAGAGTGAAATAAATGTTTTTGAGATCATGTACACACAAAGAGCCTAGCATGGAAAGCTAGGTAAATCGCAAAAATATAATAATAAAGTCAATAAGACAGCGAACTTACAGTGAGGTAAGTGATAAAAGAGGAAACTTACAGCCGCTAAGCCTTGTAGTTTTGGGAGAGACTACAGGGCTTTTTTATTTTTAATCCTTAATCTTACTAACATCATGATAGTCATTGTACTTATTTTAATCAAAATGATTTTAATGAAGAATATCTACCTCTGACAGTGTGAAGCAAACATTAATTTTTCTATAAAAGCTTTGAACCAAAAGTTTAAATTAAAAATATGATTGTTTGACAATTTTTCTGTATTATTAAGTTAAATGTTATACAGACCTGTACGTTTTTGCTTACATAGAGATAAGAAAAATGCTATTTTTCTCCATAATTAGTTCTGACAGAATAGTCGGTATAAAGAAGATACACACTCAAAGCAAAAACATAAAAAGTGATGTGTAAAATACGTTCAGAGGGTCTGAAAGTAGCTTAATAAGAAACATAAAGAATAATAATAGAAAAATGAAAAGAACCTTGAATAACGCGCAAAAGCCCAAGTCTGACTTGGGCTCTTTTTTTTGCTCATCAAATGAATTAGACGATGTCTGCTTCGTGTCGATCTGTTGCAAATAATGAACGACGTTGATTCTTTGGAATCTTAGGGCAGTTTGTTGAGATTTGATATAATGTTTTGGCAAGAGCAGGGAGGTGTGTCCCAACGACAGATTTTCCTGTGGTAAGCAACGATACACTAATATCACGCTCTGGATCTGCCCAACATAAAATATTAGAAAAACCAATGTGCCCAAAAGCCTGACCAGTCATTGGACCAAATAAACCGACTGGATTACTACCAAGCATTGGACCTAACGCATAACGCATTGGGGCGAGTAGGGTACGGTCTAGGCTTGTTCCTGATGTTGGTAGGGTTGAGCGAAATACAGTTTTTGCGCTCATGATCTCTTTACCCTGATATTCACCACCGCTGAGTAACATTTCAAAAAAACGACCGACTTGTTCAGCGCTGGTATAAATGTTCCCAGCAGGACAAATGGTATCCATGAAACGAGTATCGTTGGTTACATCCACTGCAAGTTGTAAACCACCACCGAGTACATGATTAAGATAATGGTCTGTACCTAAGCTTGGGTGAATTCCTGTGGCATAATTTAGTGCAACATTATCTCGATATTCTGGTTTCAAACCATAGTTGAAATAATCCAGTCCCATTGGTTTTTCAATATTTTCAGCCAAAAACTCACGTACGCTTTGTCCAGTTACACGCTGAACGATTTCACCTAGGATATAACCAGCGGTAACAGCGTGATAAGCAAGATGTGTCCCTGATGGCGAAACAGGTTTAGCTGCGCAAAGTACTTTTAAGATTTCTTCTTGGTTAAATAAAAGTTCTGGTGTGACTTCTGTATCAATGCGTGGAATCCCGCCACGGTGAGAAAGCAAATGGAAAATAGTCGCACGACGTTTACCATTGACCCCATATTCAGGAATATAGTAGCTAATCGGATCGAGCAGATTCAAATCACCACGCTCATCCAACATATGGATCAGCATTGCTGTAACCATTTTTGATGCAGAGAATAAACATACAGGCGTATCAGGCGTACCAATTTTTGCATCCGCGGCTAAGCCATCTGGGGAGTTACCCTGTGCATAACCAATACTGCGGTTCAGTAAGATTTGTCCTTGACGTCGCAAACATAATGTAACGAGTGGATAGTTTCCTGTTTTATACAGGCATTCAACGCTATTCCAGATCTTTTGAATCTGCTTTTCAGTCATTCCACCCAATTCAGCTGCAACTTCATCTTTTGAGCGAATCACTTGATTTAAGTCATTTGGTACATAACAAGTATTGGTTGATAAAATTTTCACGATTCCCTCGCAATATTTTCGTTTTCTTTCGTCTCTGTCATAAATTGAAAACAGATATACGATAGTGTGCCTATTTTGTTCAATGCTGTCAGCTGCCGAAATGCCAGCAAAGTTAAAACATTTTTGCAATATGGTGATAGATCACTTAAAATAGGCGACTTGCTGTAGTGATGCACGGCAGTCAGTTGCTTGCAACTGATCATTATCATTTTATTTTTTAAGCATCTCGGAGAAATCGAATGGCTTTAACTAACGCAGATCGTGCAGAGATCATTGCTAAATTTGCTCGTGCAGAAAACGACACTGGTTCACCTGAAGTACAAGTTGCTTTATTGACTGCTCAAATCAATGATTTGCAAGGTCACTTTAAAGAACACAAACATGACCACCACAGCCGTCGTGGTTTGATTCGTATGGTTAACCAACGTCGTAAATTACTTGACTATTTAAATGGTAAAGATCACGGTCGTTATGTTGCTTTGATCGGCGCATTAGGTTTACGTCGTTAATTCGATTTTACTTTGTTTTCGCTATTTCGCATGTTGCTATGCTTTATCGCTGAAAAGAGAGTTTCACCTGATTTACTTTAGGTGATTTTAGAAGGGGCGCTTGTTCGCTCCTTCTTTGTGTTTAACTTTTATGTAAAAATTTTTGATCTAGTGCGATGGCTTCTAAGCTTTGTCATTTATCTACACATGAGTTGTAGTCTGAATGCCAAACCTTAGGGGTCTCACTAGAATAAAACTAGGAAAATATAATACATGTCAATGTTTAATATCGTTCGTAAAGAATTCCAATTTGGTCAGCACCAAGTTGTTTTAGAAACGGGTCGTGTTGCACGTCAAGCAAATACAGTTTTAATCACAATGGGTGGTGTAACTGTGCTTGTTGCGGTTGTGGCTCAGCCTAAAGCAAAAGCGGGTCAAGACTTTTTCCCGTTAACTGTTAACTATCAAGAAAAACAATATGCGGCGGGTCGTATCCCTGGTGGTTATGGCAAGCGCGAAGGCCGTGCATCTGAAGCTGAGACTTTAATTTCTCGTTTGATTGACCGTCCAATTCGTCCATTGTTCCCAGAAGGTTATTTCAACGAAATCCAAGTGACAGCAACAGTTGTGTCTTCTGACAAAACGATGGATGCTGATATTGCTGCAATGTTAGGTACATCTGCTGCATTGTCGATTGCGGGTACACCTTTCCGTGGTCCAATTGGTGGCGCACGTGTTGGTTTGATCAATGGTGAATATGTTCTTAACCCAACGCTAGAACAACTTGCACAATCTGATCTTGATCTTGTAGTTGCAGGTACAGAATCAGCAGTGTTAATGGTTGAATCTGAAGCAAAAGAACTTTCAGAAGACCAAATGTTAGGCGCAGTACTTTTCGGTCATGACGAAATGCAAATTGCTGTACAAGCAATCAAAGAATTTGCTGCAGCTGTTGGTGCGAAAGAATCTGAGTGGGTTGCTCCAACACACAACGAAGAATTACGTGCGAAATTAAAAGAAGCATTTGAAGCAAAAATTTCAGAAGCGTATACGATTGCGGTAAAACAAGAACGTTATGCAGCTTTAGATGCACTTTATGCAGAAGCAAAAGCGCAATTCGTTCCTGAAGAAGATGTTGATGGCATCGCTGATGAAGTTGATTTCTTATTCGAAGATCTTAAATACCGTACCGTACGTGACAACATCTTGTCTGGTAAGCCACGTATTGATGGTCGTGACACCAAAACAGTTCGTGGTATCGACGTTCAAGTGGGTGTATTAGGTCGTGCTCATGGTTCAGCATTGTTTACACGTGGTGAAACACAAGCACTTGTAACTGCAACTTTAGGTAACACACGTGATGCATTGATGGTTGATACCTTAGCGGGTACGAAAACTGACAACTTCATGTTGCATTATAACTTCCCTGCTTACTCAGTAGGTGAAACGGGTCGTGAATCAGGTCCTAAGCGTCGCGAAATTGGTCACGGTCGTTTAGCACGTCGTGGTGTACAAGCGGTTCTTCCACCTGTTGATCGTTTCCCTTACGTACTTCGTATCGTATCTGATATTACTGAATCAAACGGTTCATCTTCTATGGCGTCTGTTTGTGGTGCATCTCTTGCACTTATGGATGCAGGTGTTCCGCTTAAAGCACCAGTTGCAGGTATTGCAATGGGCTTAGTGAAAGAAGGTGAGCGTTTTGCAGTTCTTTCTGACATTTTAGGTGACGAAGACCACCTTGGTGATATGGACTTTAAAGTAGCAGGTTCTGCAAACGGTATTACTGCGCTTCAAATGGACATCAAGATCGAAGGTATTACTGAAGAGATCATGGAAGTTGCATTAAACCAAGCTTTTGCTGGTCGTATGCATATCCTGAATGAAATGAATAAAGTCATTTCACGTGCTCGTGCAGAAATTAGTGCTAATGCGCCGACTTTCGAAGTGATTAACATCAATCCAGATAAGATTCGTGATGTGATTGGTAAAGGTGGTGCTACCATTCGTGCCATTACAGAAGAGACCAAAGCTGCGATTGATATCGAAGACAATGGTACAGTTCGTGTATTTGGTGAAACTAAAGCTGCTGCTCGTGCTGCGATTGCAAAAATCCAAGCACTGACTGCTGAAGTTGAGCCAGGCAAAATCTACGACGGTAAAGTGATTCGTATCGTTGAATTTGGTGCGTTCGTAAATATCATGCCTGGTACGGATGGTTTACTTCACATTTCACAAATCTCAAATGAGCGTATTGCGAATGTGACAGACGTGTTAAAAGAAGGTCAGGAACTAAAAGTACAAGTTGCTGATGTCGATAATCGTGGTCGTATTAAGTTGACAATGAAAGATATTGAGCAAGCTCAATAATAGCAATACTTTTGCTTAAAAAAAGCGCATTGTTTTTACAATGCGCTTTTTTATTAACTAGATGAAAATTATAAATATAAATTGGCGAAACAATAAACATAAAATTATTTTATATTAGACATTAGTCGAATGCTTAAATTGTGAGGATTACAATTAACGTAGAATTCCCCAAATTTCCGCTCCTGCCTGTGTTTATAAGGTTTTAGATAGACAGTCGGAAGTCTATTTGTTATCCCAATATGAAGGAATATTACACATGCATATCGATCATGCCGCCACAGGTCAAGATGACCAGCAGCCACCAAAGAAACCCAAGTTTTATCAAATTCTTTACGTACAGGTCATCTTTGCAATTGTTGCAGGGATATTGTTAGGTCATTTTTTTCCTGAATTTGGTGAAAGCTTAAAACCGCTTGGTGAAGCCTTCATTAAAATGGTGAAAATGATTATTGCACCCGTAATTTTCTTGACCGTTGTGACCGGGATTGCTGGGATGAAAAATCTCGGCAGTGTTGGACGAGTCACTGGTAAAGCGATGATTTACTTCCTGACCTTTTCAACATTGGCGTTAGTCGTCGGGTTAATTGTTGGGAATGTGATTCAACCGGGTCATGGATTAAATATCGATCCAAGTACATTACACAGCACTAAAGTTGATGAATATGCAGCTAAAGCACATGAATCAACTATTACAGGTTTCTTGATGAATATCATCCCAGATACATTGGTGAGTCCATTTGTATCAGGCCAAATTCTTCAAGTTTTGTTTGTCGCAGTCTTATTTGGTTTGGCACTTGCTAAATCAGGCGATTTAGGCCGTCCAATTACTGACTTCTTACAACAATTAACCAATCCTGTATTCACTTTAGTGGGTATGTTGATGAAGTTTGCACCTATTGGTGCATTTGGTGCGATGGCATTTACCATTGGCGCTTATGGAATTAGTTCGATTGGGAACTTGATGTTATTAATCGCAACCTTCTACATTACCGCATTACTTTTCGTTATTGTTATCTTGGGTGCAGTCGCTCGTTATAATGGTTTTTCGATTATCGACCTGATCCGTTATATCAAAGATGAACTGTGGTTGGTTCTTGGTACAAGTTCATCAGAAGCAGCACTCCCATCATTGATGGCGAAAATGGAAAAAGCAGGCTGTGAAAAATCGGTTGTGGGTTTAGTAATTCCGACAGGGTATTCATTTAACTTAGATGGTACCAATATTTACATGACATTGGCGGCATTATTCATTGCACAAGCATGTAATATTGAATTGACACTCACTCAACAAGTGACAATTTTATTAGTGGCTATGCTCAGTTCTAAAGGTGCTGCGGGGATCACGGGCGCAGGCTTTATTACTTTGGCTGCAACGCTTTCGGTTGTTCCTGCGATTCCAGTCGCGGGGATGGCGTTGATCCTTGGCATTGACCGTTTTATGTCTGAATGCCGTGCTTTAACCAATTTAGTTGGTAATGCTTGCGCAACGATTGTTGTTGCAAAATGGGATAAAGCATTAGATAAAGAGCAACTCGATCAAGCTTTAAAACATGGTGTGGTAATAAACAAAGAAGTTTAATACCCCTTAATTTGAAAAAGCCTCGATGCCTCGCATACGAGGCTTTTTCATGTCATTTGATTTTGATAATAGAATAAACATAGCTTTTTATTGTGCTTCATGGCAGCATTTCTATAGATTTTCAAACTTATCTCGACTCTATGCAGCTTTATTATTTTTATCGTCATAACAGTGAAAATACGATTTTTATTAGCGTGGAACAACAAACAGAACATACGCTTGAGTTTTTATGGGTTGATAGTTTGAGACAGGATTTGGTTAATCATACCGATTCTTGGCAAAAAAATATTTATGAGCATACAGGTGTGGTGCTTAACGAATTTCATATGCGCGATTTGCTCAATATTGAACATCCTTGTGCCTTTGATACAGTTGAAGAATATGACCTATTAGTATTTCGGAAATTGATCAGTCCAGACGATCAAATTTATGAAAGTGACAATGCTTTAGAATCTCATGAAAGTATTTTTGGCCTAGCAACTACACCGATGAGTTTTATCCTAACGCCGAATATTTTGGTGAGTGTGAGGGAGCAGGGAAATAAAGCAATCGAAAGCTATATTCAACGGATTCAAGTAATCATGGGTCGTCCGATTGCTGAACAAAATAAGCCGAGAAAATTAGCCAGTACACCTGCCGATCTATGCTTACGCTTATTGAACAGCATGATTGATGGCTATTTGAATTTACGTACGCCCTTGACCCGTCGTGTTGAATATTGGCAACAGCAACTTTTGCAGGGCAATCGCCGTTTTAAACAGTGGCATCAATTGTTTCATGAAGATATGGCTTTCCAGCAAATTGAAAATTTATGTGAGGAACAAATAGAGACCTTGCAGGAGTTTCGAGATGAACTGGTGGATAATTATCATCATGTGATGGGGGAACATAAGCATAAAAATCAAGACATTCTCTTGGTTCGTCTCAATGATTTAATGAGCCATGTAGAGCGTGTTCAAAAACATACCTTGCGTTTAAGAAATGCGATTCAATCGGCGATTGATTTACATTTTTCAGCTATTGCGAATCAAACCAATGAAAATATGCGTATTTTGGCAATTATTACGGCAATATTTGCCCCGTTGACCTTATTAACAGGGATTTATGGGATGAATTTTGAATTTATCCCAGGGTTAAAGTCACCTGTTGGTTTTTGGATTATGCTTGCAGTCATGCTAATGAGCACGGTGGTACTGTTGTACTATTTTTACCAGCAACATCTAGTAGGGCGTGGTGAACGGAGCGTAATTGATTTATTGGCACAACAGCATAAACAACGAAATGTAAATTTACTTTGGTTCTTAGACTATGAACCAATTAAGCAAACACTCAAAGAAGTAGAGAAAATGACTAAACTTAAATAAAGCGTTTAGTCATATATAAAGTTGCCTTAGTGAAAATGTTTGAGCTGTTTACGCAGTTGCTGTACTTCATCAATCAGATCCAACATTACCGCAACTGCTGATAAGCTAGCATCGAAGTCACGTTGTAAACGATAAGCTCGACGTGCTCGGGCTACATCTTCACCGATAAACTGATAACTTTGTGGATCGACTTGGATTTGTAAAATTTCATAATCAATCAGTTTTAAAACCCAATCTGTACTTTGGCCACATGCTTCTGCAAAGTGTTCGAGATCAAGTGCCAATTGTTCATCAATAATTTCAACTTGGCAGTGACCGTCATATTGAATTTCTTTGTATTGAATAGTTGTCATGATCTTACTCCTTATGAGGCACGAGGTCTGAATGAAGCAAAAGCATCTGCAAACTGTTGATAAGCCTGTTGCTCTTGCTCACTGTGTGCTGGTGGTAAAACAATATTAATAATTAGATATAAATGCCCTGAGGTTTTGTTTGGTATCCCTTTATCTTTGAGACGTAATTGTTGTCCATTCTTAGCATTTTTAGGTAAATTGACCTTGAGTTGCCCTGCAGGAGTATTGACTTCAATGCTTTGTCCTAGAGCTGCTTCCCACGGAGTTACATCAATAGTTTGATAGACATCAGCCCCTTCAATACGAATGCGGTCGGTATCTTTATATTGGATTTCAATATAAAGATCACCATTTTCACCGCCATTGATACCACTTTGTCCTTGACCATTTAAGCGAATTTGCTGACCTTCTTTCATTCCTTTTGGAATCTTAACCTGCAAAGTTTTTCGCTGTACTTCAGGTTCACCATAAACATTGTAGGTTGGAATTTGAAGCGTAATTTGCTCTGTTGAACCGTGATAGGCAATATCTAAATCAATTTGGATACTGGCATGTTGATCCTCACCCCGATAGCTGCGTTGTTGACGTTGCGAACGTTGTTGCCCGCCACCAAAACCTGAGCCAAATCGACCGAATAAATCCTCAAAGCCACTAAAGTCAGCGCCTTCACCTGAGCTTTGGCGATAGAACTGTGAGTCGTCAAACCCATTTGGATTGCCTTGTCCAAAATTAGAAAAACCTTGTGGATGATCTAACATCTGATCGTATTCAGTTTTTTTTGTAGCATCACTTAAGGTGTCATAGGCGACATTAATCGCCTGCATTTTAGCTTCCGCATCGGTTTCTTTGCTCACATCAGGATGATATTTACGTGCTAGTTTTCGATAAGCTTTTTTAATTTCATCTGCTGAGGCATCTCTTGAAACACCTAGCTCTTCATAATAATTTTTTGCCATGATCTTAAATATAATAATGAGATGTTTCTTTCATTATGAAACGAATCCAAGAGATTTCAATGGATTCGATTGTATAAGAGTTGTTTTGTTTAGCTAAATGCTGAAAGTAAGTATGAGTACTTTCAGTTTTCTAAGATCACTTTAGATAAAGGTTTCAATCAGCCCATAGAGTGCAATCAACACGAGCAGAGCACCACACAGACCTAGAATCTTTGGATAGATTCTGCTTTGAGAGAGACGACTGAAGAACAGATACACTAAAGACAAGGTTAAGAAGTCCAAAATAATCCATGTGACTGTAAGTAAGCTTAAACTGAAATTGATGTTCGGCGAGAGATGAATAAACTGTGGGAAAAAAGCCGAAAAGAAAATAATATCTTTTGGATTGGAAATTCCCACCAGAAAGCCTTTTTTAAAGCCTCCGCTTTGTGTGGATACGGTTTGAATGGCGGTTGGATGTGGTGCCTGAAGCACTTCTTTAATAATGCTATAGCCCAGATAGGCAATATAAAGGCAACCTAATATACGAATGGCTTTTAGGTAGTTCTCATCAATCGTGAGAAAGCCTTTGAGAATAAGTACAGAAATAAAAATCAGGATTAAAGAAGCGAAATTGGTACCAAAAATAGTTTCTAATGCTTTTCTATAACCGCCTTTCAGACCAGCACTCGCCACTAAGATCATTACGGGGCCGGGGGTAGCAATCAAGACAATAACGCTAATAATAAACAAGAAGTATTCGAAGTAATTCATAAGTAAAAATTAAGGTCTATGTTATTGGGAGATTTGAAAATTGTTGTATCGGATAGACCTTAATACAAAATAAAAAAAGACGGAAGCCCGTCTTTTTTTATTTTACTTTTCAATTAACTTAAATGTTCACCAAATAAGCCTAAAGCTTCTTCTGCACTAAACTCATAACGTGTATTACAGAATTGGCAATCCATCTGGATTGGATTTTGTGCTTCTAGTGTTTCATGAACTGCATCCACACCAATTTGAATCAAAGCGTGGGCACAACGTTCCTTTGAACAGGTACAACCGAACTTTAACTGCTCAACTTCAGGTAAACGAACCTCTTCTTCGTTATACAAACGATAGAGAATTTCATTGGCTGAAAGATCCGTCAATTCCTCTGGTTTAAGGGTTTCAGTCAACATGGTCAAACGAGGCCACAGGTCTTCATCAACCAACTTTTGTTCTTCTTCATTATTACGAGGGAGTAGTTGGATTAATAAACCACCTGAACGTTGACCATTAGTTGCCAGTACGATATGTGTTGGAATCTGTGCAGACAAATCATAATATTGCGTTAAGCAACCTGCTAATGTCGGTTGATCAAATGGTACGATACCTTGGTAGCGTTCGCCGTGTTCAGGCTCAATATTGATGAACAGCACAGGGTTGGTCAGGGCAGCAAGCACGGTACGACTATCTTTGCCTTCTGTGAAGCGCGGATCTTCTTCATAATCTGCGAGCGCACGAACTTCACCTAAGTGATTGCACTCAGCCATAGCCCATTTAAATGTTCCACTTGCTTGAATTTGTAAGCTAATACGACCACGAATCTTGAGTGTACTTGCAAGTAATGCGGTTGCACTCAGCATTTCACCCAAGAGACTTTGTACCGCAGGCATATATTCACGTTGCGCCAATATGGTTTGTAGTGCTTCTTCCAAATGAACCACTTCACCACGAACAGGGCAGTCTTCGATAAAAAAGCGTTGGCGTAAATCAGACATATTTTTCTCCAGTGCTCCTTCGAGGGAGCGCAAAGCAACGCTTTGCTTTGTAACGCACTTCAGACTTTATAAAGAGGTGCATGGTTATGCAGTCAATAATGGTGTCAGTTTGCCAAAACTCAAGATGTTTCATTGAGTGATTTTGCATCACTTTGTGTGTTTTGATCATTGCTCGCACGATCTAAAATCAAAGTTTTTGTATTTGCAAATAAATACTCAAGCTCGGCAATAGCACTTGGATGGTTTTTAATGATCTCTTGTTGATTAGAATTCCAATGTTGCTGGATAAGCCATTCATCTTCTTGTTTAAAATGCATCATCAAATTTTGTGCTTCATCTTCGGAAAGACCTGTTTCAACCAAGGCTTGCTGCGCCATACTTAACGCAGATGCGTAGGTTTCACGCCAAATCTGTGAGATACCTAAATCATTAAGTAATCGTGCATGATGACGATCTCGAGCACGAACCAAAATGATCAAATCTGGATAATTTAAACGCAGATGTCGTGCTAGATTCATGCTGTCCTCGACATCATCAATCGCAATAATCAGTAACTTGCAGTATTCAATACCCGTAGCGCGTAGGTTTTCGATTTGTGTAACATCGGCATCAATAAAATGATGTCCATATTGTTCAATAAAGTCAGCATCAGGTTGGTTGCTATCAATCACGTTAAAGTTTTTGCCTTGCGCATGTAAAGCACGTGCAATGACTTGCCCAAAACGGCCAAATCCAATAATGAGAATTGGATGTTGTGGGATATCAGCATTAGCCACAGCGACTTTATTTTTTTGCAGTATTGGCAAGATTTTTCGATCAAACAGTGTATAGAGCAACGGTGTGAGTAGCATCGAACCCAAGATAATGAGAAATGTTGGTGCTAATAATTCTGCGCTAAGTAAATTTTCGCTTTCAGCCAGCTTGAGCAGAATAAAACTAAATTCACCACTTTGTGCCAAGTTGATTGCAAACAGCGTACTGAGCTTGGCATTGCGTTGTTGGTAATAGCTGATCACACCTATCACAACTGCTTTAATTAAGACCAGTGCAAAGATTGAACCTAGAATCAATAGCGGAGATTGGCTTAAAGGTGTCAATGAAAGACCCAAGCCAATCGCCAGAAAAAACAAGCCTGTCGCCGCATCTTTAAAGGGTTCTAGAATACGTTCAACTTCAACTTTAAATTCACTCTCAGCAAGTAAAAGTCCAGCTAAAAATGCAGCAATCAAAATATGAAGATTTAAAATATCCATAATCAGGATGACTGAAAGCAGGATCAATAAGCTGAGCACAGGGATGAGATGAAGACTTTTTTTATGTGCTAAGAAACGAAATATAGGACGAACTAAATAACGATTAGCTAAAAAAAGGCCTGAAATCGTAGCGATGAGCGCTGCAAAATAGGCGATTCCGTGTCGAGTAGAGGCTGTATCTTCTAGTAAAGGAAAGAGTGCAATCAGAATGACGGTAATAAAAGCCTGAAATTGTAAGGTGGCTAAAGTAGCTTGTTCTAATTTATGGTTGCTCTGTTGTTTTTGTTGGAGTAGTTGTTGTGGAAGAATCAACGCGGAGAGCGCTAAAGCACATCCGAGAATCAGACTGTGCCACACTTGATCAAGCAGTAAGAAACATGCTCCAACTAGAAGGATCGTGATGATGAAGTATTGTAGGCCACTTTTTTTTAAGATGCCTCTGCGTTCTCTCCACAGTTGTAGTGGGCGAAAAGCAAAGCCAATGAAGAACATCACGGCAACCATACCGAAATGCAGCAGTTGATTAATCAATTCAGGATCTTCAATCAAACCAGAAATACTGGAACCAAGCAAAAGTCCTGCAATCAGATAACCTAAAACAGTGGTGGAGGCATAGCGTTTTGTCAAAGGAACAAAAATTAAAGCCGCAGCCAGTAAAAAAATAATCGGGAGCAGTAAAGACATTGAATGCCTCAATTTTTCTATTTTATCTAGACTAACTCAAATGAAGCGCCTGTAAAAATATGATCTGCAAAGATGATATTCGGAAACGCCCTTGGTCATTTGAATCAACGGACGTTTAGCTTTAACTAAACTCTTGTGGATCAACATCGATCGAGAGTCTGAGCAAATGCTGACGTGGTAAATGTACCACTTGTTGCCACCACTGACGTAAATAAAAGTGCAGCTTGGCGCGATCAGTTGATAAAATCACCATATGCGCGCGATAACGACCAGCTTTACGTTCCATCGGTGCGGGAATTGGTCCCCAAATATCAACTAAATCTCCAGCCATTGTCCGTAATTCTTGTGCAATATCTGCCAAGAATTGTTGACTATAATCTCTGTCTTTAGATTCAACTCGAACCAATACTGCATAACGATAAGGTGGTAGCAGGGCAATTTTGCGATCAGCCAGCATTTGTTTGGCGACAGTACGATAGTCATGTTCAATTAATGTGGTCAGCATCGGATGATCTGGACGCAAACTTTGCAAATAAACACTGCCTTTATGCTCGCCACGACCAGCACGGCCAGCGACCTGCACAATCAGCTGTGCGGTTCGCTCAGGTGCACGTGGGTCAACACTGAGCAGTCCTGCATCAATATCTAAAATCGCGACGAGAGTCACATGCGGGAAATGATGGCCTTTGGCCAGCATTTGTGTGCCCAACAAAATGCTCGGTTTATTTTGCTGAATGCGATCATAGATTTTTTGCCAGCTACCGACTCGACTGGTGCTGTCACGATCGACCCGAATCACTTCATGATGTGGGAACAGCTCCTGTAAATGTTCTTCAAGTTTTGCTGTTCCTGCCCCAATAGTTTTTAAGCTTTGTTTCTGACATGCAGGACAATGATCAGGCAGACGATTGATTGTGCCGCAATGATGACAATGCAAATAATGGTAGGGCTGTGAATGCAAAGTAAAATGCGCATCGCAATGTGGGCAGTTGGCTTGCCAACCACAACTTTCACACATCAGGATCGGCGCATAACCGCGTCGATTTAAAAAGATCAGCACCTGTTCTTTACGTTCTAAAGTATGTTTGATCTGTTCGATGAGCGTTTGGCTGAGACCATGCTTCTTTTTTGCGACTTTTAAATCCACCACATACATTTTCGGCAGTACAGCGACGCCTGCACGCTGATTCAACTCAAGCAGATGTAACTTGCCCGATTCTACCAAGTGATAACTGTCAATACTTGGGGTGGCTGAACCGAGAATAACAGGACAGTTCTGTAAATAACCACGATACAACGCCACATCGCGGGTATGGTAACGGAAACCTTCTTGCTGCTTAAAGGAGAGGTCATGCTCCTCATCCAGAATGATTAAGCCCAAATGCGGCAGTGGGGTATAGATTGCTGAACGTGTGCCAATAATGATCGATGCTTTGCCCGTTTGTGCATGTTGCCATGCTTGTAAACGTTTTGAGTCATTTAAGCCTGAGTGCAGTAAAGCCACATCACAATGGAAACGTGACTTAAAACGAGCGACCGTTTGCGGGGTTAGACCAATTTCAGGCACCAGTACCAATACTTGTTTGCCTTGTTTTAACACCTCATGCATGACTTGCAAATAAACTTCAGTTTTGCCACTGCCGGTCAAACCATCGAGTAAAAATGCCTGATAATGATGCTGTTCTTTGAGAATCTGTTGAATGGCTTTCTTTTGATCTTCGTTTGGTGTCAAAGGCACTTGTGCCAGTTGCACAGGCGTTGGGGTGAAATCATGTGGTTCTAGACAGCATTCAACCAAGCCCTTTTTCTCTAGGGCTTTGAGGGTTGATGTTTCTACGCCACTCAGGTTAAGTATATTCTCGGTGGCTCCATGTGGATGAAGTTTTAATACCTGATAGGCATCATATTGTTTTTGAGAGCGTTTTAACAAGGCATTTGGGTCATTGTGAGGGATGATTTTCCATAAATGAAACAAGATATCTAAGGCGCGCCCTTGTCTTAATAAAGTAGGCAGAGCGCTTTGCATCACTTCACCAATCGGGAATTGGTAATATTGTGCTGACCATGTCAACAAAGTTAAAACTTGTTGATCTAGAATTGATTCCTGATCGAGTAATTCTGTGATGGCCTTAAGTTTGAATTGCCCTATAAATGCTTCGTTTGGATCAACTTTTTCAGTAATGATTCCCACGAGATTTTGCCGTCCAAAAGAAATAGCAACGCGTGCCCCGATTTGAGCCTGTGCATATTGCTCAGCACTGACAGTGTAGTCAAACGTGTCGTATACATAAACGGGTATTGCAACTCGAATACGGTACAAAATAGCGTTAGAATTTTGGCTAGGCATATAGGCTTCATTCATGGGTAAAATGGCATGACTGCATGTCATGGAATTATGCTAAAGTGCGAAGTGTTATGTCGATGAATTTCTTGTGAAAGTATCAGGTTTCATTTCAAACACGGATGCAACTGTAACAACAACTATTTTGGGACAATTAGAACAGAACCATGCCTGCTTATCAATTTACCGCTCTTGATGCCTCTGGAAAGCAACATAAAGGTGTGCTGGAAGGGGATTCCGCACGCCAAATTCGTCAACAGTTACGCGATAAAGCATGGACACCGATTGCGGTTGATGCCGTTGAGCAAAAAGACAAACAGCAACAACGCTCATGGTTTAAAAAAAGCTTTAGTGCCTATGATCTTGCCCTGATGACCCGTCAGCTTTCAGTCTTGGTCGCTGCAGGAATTCCACTTGAAGAAGCACTGCGTGCAGTGAGTAAACAAAGTGAAAAATCACATGTCCAAAATTTATTAATCGCCGTACGATCCAAGGTTTTGGAAGGACATTCACTGGCGAAAAGTATGCAGCAGTCGGGGCGATTTCCTGAGCTGTATATTGCAACGGTTGCTGCGGGTGAGCGTTCAGGCCATCTTGATCTGATTCTCGATCAGCTTTCGGATTACACCGAAAATCGTTTTGCTATGCAAAAGAAAATTCAGGGCGCGATGATTTATCCGATTGTACTGATGTTGATGTCTTTCGGAATTGTCATGGGTCTAATGACCTATGTCGTGCCTGAAATCGTCAAGACTTTTGAACAAAGTAAAGAAGCCTTGCCATGGATTACGGTTGCCTTGATGAAAGCCAGTGCTTTTATTCGGCATACTTGGATAGCTATGCTGATTCTCGCTTTTATTGCCATGATTCTGTTCACTCGTTTCCTTAGAACGACTGCAGGGCATTATGCATTTGACCGATTAACACTCAGATTGCCACTATTTGGTAAACTTTCGCGTGGTATAAATGCGGCGCGTTTTGCCAGTACTTTGTCGATTCTAACCCGTTCAGGTGTGCCTTTGGTTGAGGCTCTACGTATCGGTGCTGAAGTGAGTAATAACTGGGTGATACGTGATGCGATTGAGGTCGCGATGGAGCGTGTAACAGAAGGTGGTAATTTAGCAACACAATTGGAGCGTTGCGGTTATTTCCCACCAATGATGGTACAAATGATTCGAAGTGGTGAAGCGTCAGGTGAACTGGATCGCATGTTGGACCGTGCATCCACGATGCAGGATCGCGAGGTGACGACCTTTATTTCTACATTACTGGCCTTGCTTGAACCTTTGATGCTGATTTTTATGGCGGCAATTGTATTGGTGATTGTGATCGCAGTAATGTTGCCAATTATTAATATGAACAATATGATCTGATGAGTAAGATGTAAGAGATGAATATGAATAATTCAATAGATAAACAAAATGTTGGACGTAGCTTGAATGCTTCTACCCTTGCGGAATCTTGCAACTCAGAGCATAGCTCTTCGTCTTGCGCTCGGACAAAGTTTCACTTTGTTAATCCTCGCTCAGGATTTACCCTCATTGAAGTGATGGTTGTTATTGTAATTTTAGGTGTTTTGGCTGCATTAATCGTCCCGAATGTGATGGGGCGTGGAGAAAAAGCCAAAGTTGATACCACCAGTATTACACTTAAAGGTGTTGCTGGAGCTTTGGATCAATATAAGCTCGATAATGGTCGTTATCCATCGATGCAAGATGGTGGTTTAGATGCTTTAGTCAACAAACCTGCGGCTGCTAAAAACTGGTTGCCAGGTGGTTATGTTAAAGGTGGTTATCCAAAAGATAGTTGGGAAAATGATGTTCAATATGTGATTCCAGGTCGTGAAGGTCGCGCGTTTGATTTATATTCGTTTGGTGCGGATGGTAAAGAAGGCGGGGAAGGCAATGATGCCGATATTTATTACCAGCCATAATGTTTGAATAAAATATCACTTCATTTTTTTGATTAAATAAATCGAGAGTGAAGTGATAATGTTTATTGATTAATAATTTTTATTTAAGATTTTGAAAAATATATAAAAATAAAATATTAACTATGTGAGATTTATAATAAGAATTATTTCCATACTTAATGGTTACAAGAAACAATGAATTATGTAGGTAAATAGACTTTTCCTTTAAATCAAAGCTTTGCATAATAAATTCAGACCATTTAAATCAGGTATGGGGAAATGAGATGAAAGCATTTTTTATGTTGGATGAGCTGAATCAGTTTCATTGGACAATGCTTAAATCTGTCTCACTGATTTTAATGTTATTGCCTTTTAGTGAAGGTGCTTTAACATTGTGGCAAGCCACGGAAGGAAGTAGCCAAATTATGATTGGCTTTTTTGCATTGAGTATGTTGAGTGCATGGCTTGTGTTGTGTTTTTTGAGCGCATTAAAAACCACTGTTTGGAATAATGATGAGACCATTTCTAAATATGAGCAGCTTATGTTTAAAGCCTATCGCTATATTCCGATGCTGTTTTTATCCAGTTTAGTGGCTTATTTATCGGTTCAAGTCTCGATTAATTTCTAAGCCCAATATATTCAAAAAAACGTAGACCAAGATCTACGTTTTTTGTCTCAAATTAAGTCGGTTGAACCAGTAGCATGGTTAATTTACGCACAACAGGTAATACCAATAGCAGTACAGGAAATGCAATCAACCAAGAAATCCCCCATGCTGACATCCACGTCGCAGAAGAAAATTGTTCAAAACCCATACTTCTGAGTGTACTAATACAAGACACGATAAATGTCATAATAATTGATAAGAAGAAGGGTAAAACAATAGATGCGTAACGATTTGGAATCTTTTGAAAATTAAAACAAGAAAATTTTGAACTCTGCATTTTTTACTCCGTAAACCAACAAACGCCAGTGCCTTATCAAAGATAAAAATATCTTGATCAAATAGCTCCACGCTTTGTTGGAGATATGTTGGCACGTTGATTGACGTAAACGTTTACGGCTTTATGATCAGCAAGATTAATTTAGCATGAAGTCTATAACTTTAAAAGAAAAATGAGAATTTTATTAAATTTCTTCAATGATCCACACCGTATGTAAATGGAATAGATTAAGTAGAATAATTTTATCAAGATTGAAAATTACGGGCTGGGCGAATCATTCATGCAGAGGTGTTTAAGAAAGCTAGGAAACCTACTTATATCTGACAGGTCGATTTTGGCGAAGAGTTGGAGATCCGAAAATCCAGTGCACAAATGACCAAGCTATATCAGCCTGAGGATTTGATTGGAAAATTGGTGGTTGCTGTGAATTTCCTGCAAAAACAAATTAGTCCGATTCAATCAAAGTGCTTGGTGACGGATTTTCATAATCTGGAAGGGATGTTGTGCTTTGTGTCCTAGAGTTTGATGTTCCTCTAGGCACAAAGTTACTCTAATTTATCGACGAGATTTAAACGAAATATCGACTTTACGTGGGCGATAAATCCATCCCATCACTAACAATAATAGTGAGAAAATCAAGATTGGATAATCACTCAAACGATTATATAACGTTTGGCCTTGCATAGCAGGCAAATCACCACGTAATACAAATTCCTGATCTAAAGGAGCTTGTTTCACAATGTGCCCATTGTGATCAATAAATGCAGTTACACCGGTATTAGTCGCACGAATAAACCAACGACCATTTTCTTTGGCGCGCATTTGTACCATTTGTAAATGTTGCCAAGGGCCAGCTGTACCTGTAAACCATGCATCATTTGAAACCGTGATTAAAAAGTCGCTATTGGATGCATTACGACGGGTCAGATTAGGATAAGCTACTTCATAACAAATAGCAGCAGCAAGCGCATGTCCTTTAATGGTTAGAGGCTTTTGATTGGCTTCCCCACGTGAAAAGCCGCTCATACTAATATCATTTTGCATCGCAGGCAGCACCCATTTCAGCATTCCTGAAAGAGGAATATATTCGCCAAATGGAACAAGACGTTGTTTTTTATACAAGCCATGCGAGTCACTGCCTGACGCCATAATACTGTTGTAATATAAGGGTTCACCCACTTGTTGAGACTTTGGCATATCCCAGTAAGGGATTCCAGTGACCCAAGCGCTATCTGCCTTTTTTGCTTGAATATCCATTGCTTTTAAAAAGTCTGGAATATCCGTTTGAAATAAGGGAATAGATGATTCAGGCCAAACGATGAGATCACGCCCCCATTCCGCACGGGTTAAAGTGGCATAAATTTCTAAAGTTTTAATCTGATACTCAGTCAGCCATTTCAGGTCTTGCGGAATATTCCCTTGAATCAGTGAAACACTTAGTGGTTTAGCTGCTTTAGGCTGCACAAATTGAATCAACCCAGCACCCCATGCACCCGCTATCAGTAGCGTAGAAGGAATAGCCCAGAACCAACGGCGATTTAAAACCTCGACCAAGGCACAAGCCAAGACAATCACAACAAAAGAAACAGCATAGACACCAAATAAAGGGGCATAGCCATCAAGTAAGCGTTCAGTGAAGGCATAGCCTGCAAATAGCCATGGAAATCCTGTGAATACCCAAGTTTTTGCCCACTCAAATAGCACCCAGAGTGGAGCGAAGGTTAACGGTGTTTCTGGGAAAAATCGACGGTACAGCCATGTTTGAAAAGCTGTAAATAAACCCATTGCTGCTGCCATAAAGGCAATCATCAAAATGCTTAAAAATGCATTGGTATCACCATAAGTATGGATAGAGGTGTAGAGCCAGAACGCGCCGACAAACCATAAACCAAAACCATAGGCCCAACCTAGCGCAAAAGCTTGGCGTGGGCTACGTTGACGTAATACAGCATATAACAGAGCTGGTGATAGAATCGCCAGCCACCAAAAATAATAAGGTGCTAAAGCTAAACTAAAGATTGCACCTGAAATGAGTGCAATCAAAAGAGGGAAAATAAAGGGTAACTGTTTTTGCGGTTGAGAAGTTTTTAACAGCTTTTCAAAATAGGCTCTCATTGACGTACAGCTCGAATCAGATGAATAGTGCGTGCATCTGCTTCAATAATGGTAAATTGCCAATCTCCAAGCTCAATGGTTTGACCTTGTAAATCACTCACTAAACCAATCTCTTGCAGCAGTAAACCGCCCATAGTTTCAACTTCATCATCAGAAAAATCTGCATCTAAAATTGTGTTGAAATGTTCAATTGGTGTAAGTGCCTGCACAATCCATGTATTGGCTGTAGTTGGATCATTGTCAGGTACGATATATAGCGCTTCTTCATCGGCAATATCGTGTTCGTCTTCAATTTCACCGACGATCTCTTCGAGAATGTCTTCAAGGGTGACTAGACCGGAAGTTGAACCATATTCATCGATAACAATCGCAATATGTGTTTGGGTGTTTTTTAGCATACGTAACACTTGGTCTGAACGTGCACTTTCAGGTACAAACACAGGTTGGCGCATCAGAGAGCGAATATCGACTTTGACATTACGCTCAGTCAAAAAAGGCAAAAGATCTTTTGCTAATAAAATACCAACAACATTATCACTTTGATCTGCTGAGAACACTGGGAAACGCGAATGTGCTGAATCAATCAGGACATCTAAAATATCCAATAACTGATCATCTTCTTGTAAGCTGATGATTGCAGTTCGAGGCGTCATGACTTCCCGAATTTTTGTTGCTGGTAGATCGAGAACACCCTCAAGCATAGCAACAGTATCTGGTTCTAAAAAACGACGTGAGTCTTGAACTAACCTGAGTAATTCATCGCGGGTTTCAGGTGCAGTACCTAACCATTTTCTTAAGCCACGCATACCCCACGACGGACTGGATTCCTCGACCATGATCTTTCCTAAAGACTCTCTATATCAATTAGATGATTTTCATCATACCGAAGAAAAAGCGGATATGCATCAATAAAACGATGCGAAAAATGTACAGTTTTTCAAAAAGCTGTTGATGATTTTTATCGACTTACTTTATGTTAAAATGTGAATATTAAAATATATGAGTATGATGATGTCCGAACAACCGCAACTTCCCACTATTCAACTTAATACTAGAGGTTTACGTTGTCCTGAGCCAGTAATGATGTTGCACCAAGCGATTCGCAAAGCAAAATCAGGTGATATCGTCGAGGTGTTTGCTACAGATCCTTCTACATCTTGGGATATTCCTAAGTTTTGTATGCATCTTGGGCATGAACTATTATTAAAAGAAGAAAGTCTCGATGAAAACAGTCACACCGAATATCGTTATTTAGTTCAAAAAGGCTAAGTTTTGCTTTCTACATATTTCTCAGGTCTACTTTTAGGTTTCTCTTTAATTCTAGCAATTGGTGCACAAAATGCTTTTGTACTGAAGCAGGGCTTATTGAAACAATACGTTTTTTGGGTTTGCTTAGTTTGTGCGTTATCTGATGCAGTTTTAATTTGTTTTGGCGTGTTCGGTTTTGCATCAATTTTGAGTCAGCAGATTTGGTTGATTCAGGCGATGAAATATTTTGGTGCCGCATTCTTACTGATCTATGGTCTACGTAGTTTTTATAATGCTTACAAGGCTGATACAGGTCTAGTTGCCTCTGATCAACCTACGACAACTTTGGTACAAACTTTGATTTTGTGCCTCAGTTTTTCTTGGCTCAACCCACATGTTTATTTGGATACAGTGGTGTTGTTAGGTTCTATTTCTGCTCAATACCTTAATAAAACCGCTTTTGCTATGGGGGCAGTTTCAGCATCTTTTATTTTCTTTTTTAGTTTGGGCTTTGGCGCTCGTTTGTTACGGTCTATTTTTGCTAACCCTAAAGCTTGGAAAATTCTTGATGTGCTGATTGGCATTATTATGCTTATCCTTGCTGCTTCTTTGTTGATCTAATATTTGTTGAAAAGTGTATTAATTTTCAATTTAAAATATATGTAAATTGCATTTAGGGTGAAAAAAAATATATGTTTTTAATATACTAAATATATAATTCATCTGTAAGTGATACTAAATGATTGTGGAATTATAATGATTTTTATTTAAATATAATGCTTTGATGTGACAAATATTGCCACAAAAGTCTCATTAATGTATGTGAAAATAAATGCATAGTAGACAGGCGTACTATATTGTAATTAACAGTAATATTTGTATAATTTTTATAATCTGTCTCTTGTGTTAAAGAAGAAAATGTTTTATTGGGCTTTGTTCGGACTAATGTTGTCATCCATTATCTCTTCTTTTTTACTAGGAGGGTATTTCCTATTTTTTAATAAAGATTACTTTTTTTTAATCATTGGTATCTTGCTTCTATTTTTGGGCGTTTTAATTTTCTTAGAATCTGAAAATTTGAAATACAGTTCGCTTCGTAAAAAGTTTAAAGAAAGTGATGGTGCATTCCCTAAAGAAAACAAACTGATTTCATCGATCCTTCTGCTAGATGAGCTTGGTGGAAAAATCGGTTTTAAAAGAAGGTACAAATGGCAGTATAAAGATCGTGAAGTCTTTATTGTGATTGCTTATAAGACCTATTCGATCTATTACGACTCTGAAGTTTTATATAAGAAAACCTTCTCTAAAACAGTTGTGTTTAAATCAGGACCTTGGGTAAATGAATTTAACGAATATGTAAAATCGTTAAATACTGAGAAGAAAATTCCTTTAGCAAAAGATCTAACAAAAGAACAAAAAATTTACGAAGAAATAAGTTTTTAAGTTTATTACTTAGTATAAAACCAATCTTTAAGGTTGGTTTTCTATCATTATTATAATTAATATTTTATTTGAATATAATTTAGATATTTAATATTCATTTAATAATAGTGTGATTTTTTATTTTAGTTAAGTTTTTCTCTTTTATTAAATTAATTTTGTTAAAGTATTTCAAATGATTGTATTTGTATAGGTTTAATATGAATTCATTTCTTGAAAATACCATTCTGTATTGTTTATTTAGAAATTAAAAAAAGCCTCAATAAATTGAGGCTTTTTTAATACTAACAATTACATGTTTGGATAGTTTGGACCACCACCACCCTCAGGGGTTACCCAAGTAATGTTTTGTGAAGGGTCTTTAATGTCACAAGTCTTACAGTGTACACAGTTTGCTGCGTTAATCTGGAAGCGCTTAGAACCATCATCATTTTCCATGATTTCATAAACACCAGCAGGGCAGTAGCGTTGAGCAGGCTCATCCCATTTCGGTAGGTTTACATTCACTGGAATTGATGGATCGGTTAGCTTTAAGTGAGCAGGTTGGTTCTCTTCATGCACTGTATTTGACACGAATACTGAAGATAAACGGTCAAAGGTCAACTTACCATCTGGTTTTGGATAGTTTGGTTTGAACGTCGATGCATCTACAGTTTTAAGTGCAGCAAAGTCTTGTTTTAAGTCATGTAACGTAAATGGCACTTTAAGGATGTTTTGATCAATAAAGTTAAATGCGCCACCAATCCAAGTACCAAACTTGTGCATCGCTGGACCAAAGTTACGTGCTTGATATAACTCTTCTTTTAACCAAGAGTTATTATACTTATCTGTATAAGCAGTTAACTCTTTAGCAAAATGATCGTCGCCTTCAAGAACGCGAGCAATTGCAAGATCACCACCTTTTGCGACGCCCGCTGCGATTGCTTCAAACACAGCCTCACCACACAACATCCCTGACTTCATTGCAGTGTGAGAGCCTTTGATTTTTGAAAAGTTCAAGAAACCAGCATCATCACCGATCAAGCAACCGCCTGGGAATGTTAGTTTAGGTAAAGAGTTGAAACCACCTTTCACAACCGCACGTGCGCCGTAAGAAATACGCTTACCACCTTCTAGGAATTGCTTAATCGTTGGATGTGTTTTCCAACGTTGCATTTCCATAAATGGATACATATTTGGATTTTCGTAAGATAAGTCTACGATCATACCTAAAGTTACTTGGTTGTTCTCAGCGTGGTATAGCCACCAACCACCAGCAGAACCAGTTTCAGATAATGGCCAACCTGCACCATGCATCACTAGACCAGGTTTATGTTTAGCTGGGTCAATTTCCCAAAGTTCTTTAATACCAATACCGTAATGTTGCGGATCAGCATCTTTATCTAGGTTATATTTAGCAATTAGGCGCTTACCAAGGTGACCACGGCAGCCTTCAGCAAATAGCGTATATTTTGCATGGAGTTCATAACCAGGCGTGAAGTTATGTGTTGGCTCACCATTTTTGCCAATCCCCATATCACCTGTTTGAATTCCTTTCACAGTACCATCTTCATGGTAAAGCACTTCAGAGGCAGCAAAACCAGGGAAAATAGAAACTTCAAGCTCTTCAGCTTTTTGACCTAACCAACGCACAACATTACCGAGGGAAATAACATAGTTCCCTTCGTTGTGCATTGATTTTGGTACCATCCAATACGGCATTTTTTGTGCTTTCGTATCAGAAAGTAAGAAATAGGTTTCGTCGCCCGTTACAGGTACATTGAGTGGCGCACCTTCTTCTTTCCAGTTCGGGAACAATTCATTCATGGCACGTGGTTCAAGTACAGCACCAGAAAGGATATGCGCACCTACTTCAGAGCCTTTTTCAACAACACACACTGAAAGATCAGGTAGGTTGTTTTCAATCGCTAATTGACGAATTTTAATCGCAGCAGATAAACCCGCAGGCCCTGCGCCTACGATCACTACGTCAAACTCCATCGCTTCACGTTCGATGTGTTCCATGTAGGACTCCTCATATTTTTAAGGGTGGCAACCGTAATATTGCGATTCGGTGCTGCCATGAGTGTTCTGAATTGCCAAACACAAATGCTATTATTGTGCTTGCAAACGTTTGGGATAGTATAGTTTTAAACCTTGGGCTCGCCAATTGGCTGAGCGGTCATATTTTCTCGTCAGCAAGGCATAAACTATGATAAATGAAAATGATTCTTCACAAAACCCTTTAGAAAATCAGGGAAAAATCATGTTTTCTGATGATAAAAACTTAATGAACATTTCACAATACTTAAAAGATGTACAGCAAAGTCACAAAAGGTCAATTCCACCTTTAGACCAATGGCATCCAAAGCATTGTGGCAAAATGGATTTGAAAGTAAAAGCCAATGGTGAATGGTGGCACGAAGGTCAATTGATCAAGCGGCAGGCACTATTGGATTTGTTTACTAAAGTGCTTTGGAAAGAAGAGGGTAAATTTTATCTTAAAACACCTGTGGAGCAGATTGAAATTGAGGTAGAAGATGAGCCTTTATTAATCAATCATGTGGATCAAATTGAAATCGATGGAAAATCTTATTTGCAAGTCTCTACAACCAATCAGGACGTGGTGATTGTGGATGAAACACATCCTATTTTTATGCGTGAATATGCAGGTGAATTACGCCCATATGTACATATACGTTTCGGTATCAATGCATTAATCCAGAGACAAAGTTTTTATCATCTCGTGAACTATGGTTCTTTGTCTGAAAATGCTCAAGGTGAGGCTGTTTTAACGTTAAAAAGTGGTGATTTGATCTTGCATTTGAGCACCTGAGGTTTAAGCTTAAAAGATTAGATAAATTAGTGCTCACGTGTGTATGACAGCTGTTCAACCTATGCCTCTCTTATTGGATCCTATGCCACACGCATCTGCTGATGCGCCAATTGGGGTTTTTGATTCGGGTATTGGTGGACTATCGATTGCACAAGAAATTGCACAACATTTACCGAATGAACGCATTCTTTATTATGCAGATACAGCACATGTTCCCTATGGTGCGCGTTCAGATCAAGAGATTCGCAAGCTTACTGCTCAAGCAATTGAGTGGTTGTATCGACAAGGTTGCAAAATTGCAGTTGTCGCTTGTAACACTGCTTCAGCTTTTAGTTTGGATTATTTGCGAGATTATTATGGCGAACGTTTTCCAATCGTAGGTTTAGTTCCTGCGTTGAAGCCTGCTGTGATCCAAACCCAATCTAAAGTTGTAGCAGTGTTAGCAACACCAGCAACTTTTCGCGGTCAATTGATTAAAGATGTCATGCTCAAATTTGCTGAACCTGCTGGGGTGAAAGTTCTCGCTGTAACCAGTTTAAAACTGGTACCTTTTGTAGAGTCAGGTCAGCAAATGAGTCAAGATTGTTTGAATGTATTGCAAGAGATTTTACAGCCTGTTGTTGCTCAAGGCGCGGACTTTTTAGTGTTGGGTTGTACCCATTATCCGTTCCTAAAAGATGCGATTCGTCAGGTTTTTGGTGAAAAGTTAAAGTTAATTGACTCTGGGCAAGCGGTTGCACGACAAACAGCATATATTTTGATAAAAAATAGGTTATTATGTGACAAAATAAGTCATAATATTACACGTATTGAATGTTATGTCAGCGGTAATAATGCGATTGAGTTATCATTAGTGCTCAAACATCTAGTACCAGAACAAATAACATGGACGATTCGCAATTTGGATGAAATTACTGCTTAAGTGCGTAAAATCTAATCATATTTGTGGTTTTATCTAGGTTATCTATTAATAAAATTTAAGCAAAATAGCTTAAAATTATTGATCAGTGAATTGAGGCTTAGCCTATGCAAGATACCCGTTATCAAGTGTTTATTTCTACGTCTGGCAATGAAATGCAACCAGAGCGAGCAGTCTTGACTCAAACTTTGGTTGGGATGGGTTTCTTTTCGTGGGGCTTAGAACAGCGCACACCATTAAGTACCTCTATTGCTCGTCGTCAAATAGATGACTGTGATTACGTCGTAATCTTATTAGGTAGCCAGTATGGCGAACAATCCGTTTCAGGTGTCGGTTACATGCATCTGGAATATATTTACGCCATGACGAAGCAGAAACCCGTGATTGTATTCATGCATGAAGATCCTGAATCACGTGATGCTGTATTACATGATCATAAATTAGAATTAAGAGAAAAATTCAAAGAGTTTAGAAAACAGCTTCAACATGAAGTTGATCAAGTTTTTACTTATCGGACTTTGCGTGATTTAGAACTTGCGGTACGTTCGAATATGCCGCAAATGTTAGAGCGTTATCCTGTGGTCGGTTGGGTGCGTCCGCAAAATACGCAAGTTTTACAAGATGAAATTGACAGTTTGCGTGCAAAAGTAAAACAACTTGAAACTGAAGTTGGAAGTCGAGAAGTAGATCCGATTGCAACTGTTCCAAAGGTATCAATGCATGAGATTTATTCATTTGAATATCGTATGCATGCATATCAAGATGGTAATTTCAAAGAAGTTAAACCATTCCGTAAAATGACATGGGCACAATTACTGAATGTCTTAGGTGCCTCATTTGTAATTCCTACGCCTGAAGAATATTTTTCTAAACGTATGAATGAATATTTAAATGAAACAGGTCTCGATGATGCACGTGTAGAAATGCCAAGAGCGCATGCTGTTTCTCGCGCGCAAATCAATATTCGTGCACTCCATGAAATTAAAACACAAATGCGTCAAAATGAATGGATCATGCCAACTGGTCGTGATGATCGCCAACGGATGTTATGGCAATTGACCTCAAAAGGGCAGAAGTTATTAGAAAGTAACATTTTGGATAGTAATCGGGTTTTTCAATTTAAGACCATGCATTAATTCAATTTAAAAAATAATCATAAAACTGCTAAAGTAATTGAAGAAATTCAGCTATAGCGGAAGCGATCTATGTCAGCTACACCAAAACCAAAAGTGACTGTGGTTTTAGCAAATTTAGGTACGCCAGACGAAGCAACTGTCCCAGCAGTACGTCGATTTTTAAAACAATTTTTATCCGATACACGTGTAATTGAAATCCCGAAACCGATTTGGTGGATTATTTTACATTTATTTGTATTGACATTCCGCCCTAAAAGAGTGGCTGAAGCTTATGCTTCCGTATGGTCAAAAGATTCACCAATGCGAGAAATTGTGCTTGAGCAAACTGAATTGGTGAAGCAACGCTTACAATCGGAAAATCAGCATTTTGATTTGGCGGTTGTTCCTGCTATGACCTATGGGCAACCCAGCATATATGGTGTTTTTGAGCAGCTTGAAAAAAATCCACAAGAGCACGTTATCCTTTTACCTTTATTTCCGCAGTATTCCGCAACATCAACAGCCCCCCTGTATGATGCTTTTGCAAAATGGATTCCTAAACAACGCCATTTACCCGGTCTTACTTTAATTAAAGATTATTATCAACATCCTATGTTTATTCAGGCATTAGCGGATAGTGTTGTCGCTTATCAAGCCCAATATGGTAAACCTGAAAAATTATTGATGTCTTTTCATGGTATTCCGCAGCCTTATGCGGATAAAGGTGATCCCTATGCTGATCGTTGTCGTATGACAGCGAAACTCGTCGCTGAAGCATTGCACTTAAATGAGCATGAATGGGCTATTAGTTTCCAATCTCGCTTTGGTAAGCAAGAATGGGTTAAGCCATATACGGATGTGATTTTACAGCAATGGGGTGAGCAAAAAATTAAATCAGTGCAAGTATTGAGCCCTGCATTTTCGGCGGATTGTTTAGAAACATTGGAAGAGTTGGCCATCCAGAATAAAGAACTGTTTCAACATGCGGGTGGTGGGGAATATGCTTATATTCCTGCTTTGAACAGCGATCAAGCGCATATTGATTTGCTTGCTAATCTAGTTCAGGCTAATCTTGATGCCCTTACTCATACCTTAGCCCATCGTTAAATTGACGTTTTATTTCGCCAGAGGTTTTTATGCTGCAAGTCAAAATTGTACCCGTTACTGCATTTGCCCAAAATTGTTCTATTCTGTGGGATAGTGAAAGTAAAGAGGCTGTTTTGATTGACGCAGGTGGTGATGCTGCGGTACTCAAACAACAAGTAGAAGCACTTGGTTTAAATGTTAAAGCACTTTGGTTAACGCATGGGCATCTTGATCATGCAGGTGCGGTGGGTGAACTTGCTGAGGCATGGAATATTCCAGTGATTGGGCCGCATAAAGACGATCAATTCTGGTTGGACATGATCCAAGAAGTCTCAGCACGCTATGGTTTCCCGATCCCACAGCCTGTCAAAGTTGATCAATGGTTAGAGGGTGGCGAAACGTTGAAACTGGGTGAGGATGAGTTTGAAGTCCGTTTTGCGCCAGGTCATACTCCAGGTCATGTGATGTTCTACAATGCTAAACATGGTTTGCTATGGACCGGTGATGTATTGTTCAAAGGTTCGATTGGGCGTACTGATTTTCCAAAAGGTAATCATCAGCAATTACTTGATTCAATTCAACGTGAATGCTTTAGCTTGCCTGATGAAACTCAGTTTATCTCAGGTCATGGACCGATGAGTACCATCGGCTATGAAAAGCAATTTAATCCTTTTGTCGCAAGTAAAGCAGGTTAGTCCTCGTAATCATCTTCTTTGCGTTGCAAGCCTGATTGAGGAGCATCTTGAGTAGGTAATTTGTATTCATCGCTCGCCCAAGCCCCAAGATCGATTAGTTTACAACGCTCCGAGCAAAACGGACGAAATTCATTACCTTGCCAAGCGCTGGCTTCACCACAACGAGGACAGGGAAATGTACGTGGCATAGAAAATTCCTAAAACATAAAACAAATAGATTAGGCAAAAGTAAAGTGAGTTGTTAGACTTATGCCGATTTCTAGATAGTTTGATGAGATTATGTCGATTCGTCAATTTCAAGCACAACGTATGCAAGCCCCTCGTGATTTTATTGCCATTCCCAGCACACCGATTTGTGTCGAAATTGGTGCTGGAAAAGGCAAACATGCTTTGTTGTTTACGGGGCAAAATCCACACACCACGTTGTATGCGATTGAACGAACCAAAGAAAAATTTCTGGCTATGCAAAAACAGCATCAACTAGAACCGCGTGAATATCTCAATCCGATTCATGCCGATGCTTTACCTTGGATTGTGCATGCCTTATATCCTGCACAGGTCGAACAATTTTTTATTCTCTATCCAAATCCAGAACCGCATAATCCTGCACAACGTTGGCTGAATATGCCATTCTTTGAGTTCCTACTTTCTCGTCTTCAGCCCAATGGCTCGATTACGCTCGCAAGCAATATTCCTGAATATATTGATGAAGCTGAACAGCAGTTGCTTGAGCTGTGGAAATTACCGTATGAAAAACAAAAAATTGCAGTAGATTCTGCACGTACTCATTTTGAAATTAAGTACTTAGAACGTGGTGAATTGTGCCAACAATTGATCATTCGAAAACCAAAAGGTTATACAACTCGTTTTGATGATTTTGCACCATTGCAAGGGCAGAATATTCAAGAGAACCTTGATGTTTAAACGCATTGCGATTATTGGTGCAGGTCCAGCGGGCTTGATGGCTGCTGAAGTGTTGAGTCAATACAACTATCAAATTGATGTGTTTGAACAAAAGCCTTCTGCAGCGCGCAAGTTTTTAATGGCGGGCAAAACAGGTTTAAATATCTCACATGCTGAGCCTGTAGACGTATTTATACAACGCTATGATCGTACAGATTGGTTGAGGCCTTGGGTGAAACAATGGGATGCTCAGTGGATTCAAAATTGGATGCAAGGTCTTGGGATCGGTTCCTATGTTGGCAGTTCAGGACGTGTCTTCCCTGTAGAAATGAAAGCAGCACCGTTACTTCGTGCTTGGTTAAAGCGATTGATGAATGATGGCGTAAAATTTCATTATCGTCATCGTTGTGTGGATTTATCCAACAATCAACTCACGATAGAGAATCAGACTCAGCAATTTAGTGCAACTTATGATGCGATTGTATTGGCTTGTGGTGCGGTATCATGGTCACAACTCGGCAGTGATGGCGCTTGGCAGCAATGGCTTTCTGCCGATGAAATTGAACCATTTCAGGCTAGCAATGCTGGGGTACTGAAACAATGGTCGCCGTTTATGCAAGATTGTTTCGGTCAGCCACTCAAACGTGTTGATGCGTGGGTGAATACAGAAAGCAAAACGCATGGTGATATCATCATTACGCATTATGGTTTTGAAAGTGGAGTGATTTATAAACTGGGGCGTGATTTAAGAACACAGCTGAGCCAAAAGAAAAACCTAAAACTTCACCTAGACTTACTTCCAGATCTCAGTATTGAAGGATTAGAAAAGAAGCTACAAGGCAATAAAAAGCAGTCTCTCACCAATCTTTGGCGTAAAGCAGGGTTGGATCAGGTCAAAATTAATCTGCTTCGGGAAATCGTTGATAAAAGCTTATGGTCAGATGCCAAGCAAATGGTGCAGCAGATCAAGCATCTCAGTATTTCTTTAGATGGCTTCCGTCCAATCGAAGAGGCAATTAGTTGTGCAGGCGGGGTCAAGCAAGATATTTTATCTTCACAACTGCAATTGAAATCTAATCCTTATGTGTTTTGCTGTGGCGAAATGCTGGACTGGGATGCACCAACAGGCGGATATTTGCTGACGGCTTGTTTTGCCACAGGGCGAGCAGCAGGGCAAGGCGTACAACACTTTTTAAGCAGATAGATACGCTGTTTTGTACTTTGTTTGATATGTGAATAGTGTTAGTTTTGAGTAGTCAATAAATATAGGATGCATGATGGTATGTCTGAACAATCGCCAGTATATCAAGGGAGTTGTTTATGTCAGGGCATTCGCTACGAAATTCAGGGTGAAATTGGTGAGATAGTCCAATGCCATTGTCAGCGTTGCCGTAAAGCTAACGGGACGGCTTATGCCACTAATGCACCGATTAGTAGTAGAGATTTTAAAATTGTACAAGGTGAGCACCTCGTTAAAAAATTTGCTGTTGCAGGTGTTTATCGCTGGTTTTGTGGGGAATGTGGTTCACCACTCATTAGCTCACGTGATGCGCAGCCAGAATTGTATCGTTTAAGAATTGGTACATTAGATACACCTTTACAGCAAAAACCAAGCATGCATATTTTCGCGGCGTCAAAAGCAGAATGGGACTGCATTACAGATGATTTACCACAATATACTGAACGCCCATAACTAGGTAGTGCAAGCATCATGATTTTTGAAACCTCTGAGTTAGATGCAAATCAGATCTATCGTTTGTTGGTTGGGGGAATTACGCCTAGACCCATCGCATGGATCAGTACAATTTCTGCGGGTGGCGTGGCCAATATAGCCCCTTATTCATTCTTTAACGTTGCGAGTTGTAATCCTCCCATCCTTTGGTATTCACAAGTCAATCCAAGAGATGGGCAAGATAAAGATACTTTGAGGAATTTAATCGAGACTCAACAATGTGCGATTCATATTGTAAATTCACAATTACTTGAACAGATGAATTTATCTTGTGCTTTATTGCCACCAGAGCAAAGTGAGTTTGATTTTGCTGAGATTGAGTCTGAACCGAGCCATGCGGTCGCAGCCTTGGCAGTAAAATATGCACCAGTGCGTTATGAATGCCAATTAAGAGAGGTGATTCAACTCAGTAGCTTAGCATCTGGAGGTACAGTCGTATTGCTGGATGTCAAATCGATTTATATTGATGATCGGTTATGGGATGGGCAGATGATTGATCAACAACAACTCGATAGTGTTGGGAAAATGGGCGGCGATTTTTATAGTTTAACGACAGATTTATCTAAATTGGTTAGACCCAACATTACAATAGAAAAGGATGGTAAAAAAGGAGGTTAAAGACCTCCTTTATCTTATTTTGCAGTTAGTGCTTTACCTTCAAACTTCACGCCATCCCAACCATTTTGCATAAACTGACGAATATTTTGATGATCTGTTGCTTCAGGTGTCGCCAATACAGATGCATAATGTTCCGCAAATAAACTGAGCGTATCCGCTTGATTTAAGCCTTCGATTTGAGCAAAGCTGAGTACTTTTGCGCTGCCTTGGTTTTCGGTTTCAGCATTTGATTGTGCGCCATTTTGAAAGGCTGTTGGCGTATGTTGATAACGCGCTTCAATAAATGCCAATACGTCTGCAAACTTTGCTGAACCATCTTTAAGTTGTGCCAATAAGCTTTGAGCCATTTCAAAATTCCATGTTTGATGAAGTAATGCCAGCATCATAACATTTAAAATACAGCATCGCATTTGAACTGGACGTTGTAATCTTGGCAGTTTATGCTCAAAGCGAGCATGAATCTTTTGAATAATAATGAATAGACACCGTTTAAAGTGGTCCTCACCATGGTCTACATTGCGATTTTTCGCGCCGATATTAAGTTGTCGTTTTGTTTTGCAACTCCGTCGTATGATGATGCGCATACTTCCTTTTATGCGTTTACAAAGTCAGGTGAGCAATGTGGTTTATTTGTCTTGGTTGGTGGATGTTGAGCAAGTTCGCCAGCGTTATCCAGATCCTGTTGTGTTATGGGAAAAGCAGGGCAAAACCATTTTTACTATTTTAACTTATCAGCACCAGCACTTTGGCTTTACTTTCCTTGGAAAACTACGCCAGCTAATGCCTTCACCTCGGCAAAGTAATTGGCGCTTTTATTTAAATGAATCAAAGCCCAAGACTGTAATCTTTGAACAAGTGATCGTTGATCAAGCTCTGTATGTGATCGGTGGCCGCCTCGCCAGTGATGTGATGCCTGCACAATATGCACCAAATTTTCAGCATCAACGAGATGAAAACGCGATTCATACTCGTATTCGCATGGATGAAGATTATTCTTTTAGTAGTGATATACACATCATCATGCAGAAACGTTTACCTGAGGCTTGGCAAAGCTTATTT
This sequence comes from uncultured Acinetobacter sp., assembly GCA_913777945.1. Classification (GTDB taxonomy): domain Bacteria; phylum Pseudomonadota; class Gammaproteobacteria; order Pseudomonadales; family Moraxellaceae; genus Acinetobacter. Next base: position 125,150 of record CAJYTY010000010.1, read on the forward strand.
TCCTCATGGGAGGAGGCCGTTCAATTTCTGGTGGATCAAGATTATGCGTGGGCTGAATGGATTGACCAGCCGACTCGGATATCGCAAGGGGATATCAACATGCCTGTGCAATTTCAACAAATTCAGGCTGCTGAGATCGATAAATTACAGACTCCTCAATTGTTGCAACAATTTGGTTTAGATGACGATGCCGCAACTTTCACTTTTGTAGTTCCTAAACTGGATTTTTATGTGGTGGGAGAAAAAGTATTGCCAGAATCTCAATAAATTGTGGATAACTTTATGTTTATACACAGCAGTTGAGTTGTCTAAAAATTATGTTATTTTAGAGCAAAGGAGATGGCATTCCTCCTATTACAAACCGCCGTTTTGGCTAATGATGCCTACGTTACCCTGAACAGGGGCGTAGGTTTGTGCGTGCTCTGTTCCCATTTTGGAGTTCGCAAATGAAAAATCTTCAGAAAATTAGCTATAAACTCATGCTGAATATCATTTTAGCTCCAGCGCAGTGTGTGGAGTAAATCATGTACTATCCTTTACTCTCAATTGCACTTGGCTCGGTATTAGGTGCATGGTTACGTTGGTTTTTGGGATTAAAGCTGAATCCTATTTTTCCCAATATTCCTTTAGGAACGGTCACGGTCAACTTTGTTGGTGGCTTTATTATTGGTTTTGCAATTTCCTATTTTTCTCAAAGCTCATTGAGTCCCAATTACAAACTGTTCGTGATCACGGGCTTTTGTGGTGCATTGACCACGTTCTCAACATTTTCGGCTGAGATTATTACCTTATTGCAAAGTGGTAAATTGGGTTATGCCTGTGCTGCGATTTTGATTCATGTGCTTGGATCATTGCTGTTTACCATCTTAGGTATGAGCCTGCATCAATGGCTTAGTGCTACATAGCCAAGGAGTGATGAAATGAATGGATTTTTAATTACTTTTTATACAACACAAAACCATAATGTTCAGGGGCAACCGATTAGCGAATGGTTGTTGGCAGTCGCAAGTCAAATGAATTTGCGTGGGGCAACAGTATTAGCAGGTTTGGAAGGTGTTGATCATCAGGGTTTATTTCATTCTGCTCGTTTCTTTGAATTAACGGATCGACCTATACAAATTCAATTTGCAGTAAGCTCTGAACAGGCAATCGAATTATTGAGTTATCTGAATAGTAAAGAGATTTCTTTATTTTATGTGAAAACACCGATTGAATTTGGCATGGTGGGTAAATCAACTGATCGCTAGGATGTATAGAATCTAGACATAAAAAAAGAAGTCTAAGCGGAGGAGATATAACCTTAGACTTCCAATATTAATAGCTTAATGAATGAAACTTAAAACAAGATTAACCTTTGCGATTAAAACGTGCAAAGCGTTTGTTAAAGCTGGCAACACGACCTTCATTACTTGCTTGGCGTACTTCACCTGTATAAAACGGATGCGATGCACTTGAAATATCTAGGGTAACGTATGGATAGACTTTCCCTTGATATTCTTTGCTTTGTTTGGTCTGGAGTGTGCTACCAATTAAAAAGTAGGCATCAGCATTGGTATCATGAAACAAGACTTGTTGATAAGCAGGATGGATATCTTTACGCATTTAAATGACTCCTATTTTTAGATATGTTATAACATAACAATATATGGAGTCAATTCTAATGCTTTCAAGTGAGTGATCTATAAATTGTAGGTAAAATATTTCACCCCCTTTATTCAAAAATAAAGGGGGTGGTTTTTTAGTAATTTGGAACAAGCTCTTCAAATAAATCATTTAAGTTGTCGTGAACTTTAAGGTGAATCAAGTTCCAATAATGTCCTGAAATCGTACGATTGACCATGAGCGTATCTGGAGAAGGTTTAAATACATCCCAATATTTCAGCGATTTTTTAACAAGTCGCATTCCATCGTGATGCGATGAATTTTCGGCAAAGTCATAATGTGTACTTAACGGGCGTAATAGAATTTCAATCCATTGTGTATACAATTCAGTTGGAAATTTCTGCTTTTCAGCAATGGAATGCAGTTCAACCAATAAATCTTCAACCTGAGCAATATCTTCTTGGCGAGCTGCATTGACCAATGCTTTAAAGTGTTGAATGATTTCAGGGGATAGTGTTTTGACGCTACCGTAATCATAAATAATCACACTGCCATCTTCACGGAAAGCGAAGTTGCCTGGATGTGGATCACAATGAAAACGCTTCAAGAAAAACATTTCTTGTCCTAAAGCGCGAATCAAACGACGACCGATTTGATTACGGGTTTCAACTGACCATGTACTTGCAGTTTCAATGGAATCACCTTGTTCAAGGCTTAGCGTCAGTACGCGGCGAGATGAATAATCTTTATAGACGGTTGGTATGATGATTTGATCATCCAACTTCTCATGAAAAATTTTAAAAACCTCGAGGTTTTGTGCTTCGATTTCGTAGTTCAATTCAGCAGAAAGGCTGTCCTGAATTTCTTGAAATAGTTGATCTTGTAGCTTCTTATCAATCTTAAGTACGCCCATTAAGCGTAATGCGAGGCGGACTTGCTTTAAGTCACTTTCACAGGCTTGGTCAACCCCTGGATATTGTACTTTCACCACAACTGCTTGCCCATTTGGAAGTACCGCACGATGTACTTGACCAATCGAAGCTGCTGCAAATGGTTCGGTTTCAAAAGAGCTAAAAATTTGGTTTAAGGGTTTGCCTAACTCTTTTTCGACTTGCTGTTGGATTGCAGCAAAAGGCATGGCAGGGGCTTGGCGTTGTAATTTAGCAATTGCTTTCGCCACTTCGGGTGGAAAGATATCTTTATACTGTGAGGCAATTTGCCCGACTTTCATCACAGCACCTTTCATTTCACCCAATGTATCGGCAATCTGTAAGCCAATATCTTGAAATAGTTGGCTGCGTGCTGCGTTTTTTTGTTCTTCATCTGCGGTGAGATTACGAATGGAGTTGGCAACGCTTTTACTGGCAATACTTGCGGTCATACCAGCCAGTTTTAAAAAACGTCTACTGGGAGAGCTTGCATGTTTTGCCATATTCGCTTGACCTCATTCGATTCAGTTTCAAAGTGATATCCTGATCATAGGCGACAAAACTTAAATTGCCTATAACAAAATGTTAAGTCGTGTAATAAGATATTTAGATGCTCTATAAATATAAGTTTTAATATATAAATGCCAAAATCGATCTGGAAATTACATGTCAATGCGACTTCAGAACGTTCTGCTCAAAAGATCATACAGCAATGTATAGATGTATTTGAAAGAGTACCAATAAGCTTAAAGATTGAGAAATATAACAAAGGCGGTTGTATGGCAACTTTAGAACTTGCACATAGTGAAAACTATTCTTGGTCAGAACTTGTTTTAGAAATCATCGCATTAGGTCAAAGTTTGGGTAGTGGGTGGAGTATCTATGGAAATGTTTATGATGACCCAAGTGCAGTTTTAAGCAGAAGTGTTGGTCATCATATCCGAGTGAGTGGAGTTGAATGGGCAGAGTGGTTATTACTCAAAGATCAATTTTAAATGCGATCAATCATCTAAAGAATGTCATTTCGTTTGTCTATTCATTAGGATGGTAAGGGTGAACGATGTTCCCCCTCGTAAATTTTCTTAATTCACTTATAACTTAGCACTGATCATTTGCGCTAATCGTTTATTGTTTAAATATAAACGACCAATCAAGAATACACAGGCAATACTTAAACCGATAATCAATCCTAACCAAACACCTGCAACACCCCAAATCGTATAACGCGCCAGATATAAGCCTATTGGGAAAGCAATGACCCAGTATGCCATTAAGGTAATCCACATTGGTGCTTGCGTGTCTTGCATGCCACGTAGACAGCCTGCAGCGCTTACTTGCCATGCATCCATTAGTTGATACGCCATTGCGAACCACAAGAGATACATCGCGACAGGAATGACATTAATATCATTGGTATAGATTGCCACGATATAGGGGCGCGCTACAGCAATCAGTGTCATGGTCAAAGCAGCAAAAACGGTTGCACTAATCAACCCTACTTTTTGAACTTGGCGCATCGCATACCAATTTTTCTCTCCATAATAAGTACCCACACGAATCGTGAGTGCAATGGCAAGAGATAATGGGATCATAAACAATTGTGAAGTCACAGAAATTGCAATCTGATGCGCCGCAATCGCATTTTCACCGAGTGGACTCAGGACAATCGCACCTGTACTGAAAATACTTACCTCAAAAAATACAGCTAGACCAATCGGCAGACCCAGCTTTAAGATGCGTTTCACCCATACAGGATCAATTTTTTCCCATTTTGTGAAAATGGGCGCTTGTTTATAAGCCTTAGCTTTTGAAATATAAATCGCCAGTGTAATAAACATTAGCCACTGTAAGATTGCCGTTGCAAAGCCACAACCCGCACTCCCTAAAGCAGGAATAGGTCCAAAACCGTACATAAAAATAAAGTTCAGTGGAATCAGGACCAATAAGGCAATCAAGCTAATCGCAGTCACAGGTCGTGGGTGCCCTAAGGCTTCAGAATAACTACGTAACGCTGCGTACATCATCACCGCAGGCATACCAAAGCCAATCGCATGTAAAAACAAGCTAGCTTTGGGTAATAAACTTTCAGGTACTCCAAAGAGAGGTAAAAACATCGGCATACATTGCAAAATCAACATAGCAACGATGCCGAGGATGACCGCAACCCATAAGGATTGACGTGCAATAGTCGGAATTTTCTCTGGTGTTCTTGCACCGCGTGCTTCAGCGACTAAAGGTGTTGTTGCAATCATGATTCCTGCAAATAACAACATAATTGGAATCCATAGACCAACACCGACAGCAATGGCTGCCAAATCAGCAGCAGAAAGATGACCTGCCATGATGGTATCAATAAGACCAAGCCCAGCCTGAGCAAATTGGGTGATCAAGATCGGAAACATTAAATGAAATAATTGCTTAAGTTCAAACCGCTTGGTTGTCGCGTGAGACACAAAAAATACTCTTATTGAATTGAGGGAGAATTAGCGTTGTAGAGTGAATATGACACCAATAAAAATGACAATACTGCCGACAAGACGTTGCCAATTGATAGGTGTTTTTTCTGTACCTAACCAGCCGAAATGGTCAAGTAACATTGAAATGGTCAATTGGCCGAAAATAACTAAGCCTGAAAAAGTTAAAAAACCTAGTTTGGGTGCAGTATAAATGCTCATGCTGATGGCATAAACCCCAAGACATCCACCCACCCACAGAAACCATGGAATTTGGGATAGTTCTCCAAGACTAGGTTTTGCTGTGCTTTGAAAATAAACCATACATGCAAGCACAATTGTCCCTACCAAAAAAGATAATAAGGCAGCTTGCAGAGGTGAGTGTAAATGTTCTCTAAGTTGTGAATTAATTGCAGTTTGAAATGCCATTGCAATACCCACACCTAATGCAAGAGGAAGAATAAATAGCAATTGGCTGGTGATTTTGATCATTTTATCAATCTAATTGTTCTTCGTTGTTTCAGTCTAACCGAATAGTGAAGTGATGATAATAAGCGGATTGATAGAGTCATGTTAAAATAAAAGGGTTCTGTTATTGAGCTTCCATTTTGAGTCATTTAAATCCAGCAAATATTCCACTTTCACTTTATATCCATATGCCTTGGTGTGTGCGTAAGTGCCCTTATTGTGACTTCAATTCACATGCTGTTCCTGATGGGGAATTGTCTGTGGATTTAGAGCAACAATATCTTGAGGCACTGGTGGCTGATTTTGAGACTCAAATTGAAATGGCGCAAGGTCGGTCAATTCATAGCGTATTTATTGGTGGTGGAACGCCGTCTTTAATTTCAGCACAAGGCTATCAGTGGTTATTTAGTCAATTAAAGGCGCGATTAGACTTTGAAGTAGATTGTGAAATCACATTGGAAGCTAATCCTGGAACGGTTGAACATGATCCATTTGCGGATTATCTTGCCGTTGGCATCAACCGTTTATCATTAGGTGTACAAAGTTTTGATCCTGAGCATTTACAGAGATTGGGTCGTATTCATACAGCGAATAATGCTTTAGATGCAATCCAACAAGCGCGTCAAGCAGGCTTTGAGCGCGTTAATGTTGACCTCATGCATGGTTTATCACAGCAAACGCAAGAACAGGCCTTAAAAGACCTTAGATTAGCTGTAGAACATGGTGCAACACATATTAGTTGGTATCAACTGACCATTGAGCCAAATACGGTGTTCTTTAGAACCCAACCCGTATTGCCACAAGATGAAGTTTTAGAACATATCCAAGAATTGGGTGAGGCTTATTTAAAAGCGAATGGTTATATCAATTACGAAGTCTCAGCATGGCGTAAAGAAAAACCCTCAGCACATAATTTGAATTATTGGAAGTTTGGTGATTACTTAGCGATTGGCGCAGGAGCACATGGCAAAGTGACTCGCCCAGAGGGTATTTATCGTTTTCAAAAGACGCGGCTGCCAAAAGATTATTTGGCTAAAGTACCTGCTGAACATGTGCAAATGAAACGTATCGAAGCAGATGAATTGCCATTTGAATTTATGATGAATGCTTTGCGTTTAAATGATGGGGTAGATGCGAAATTTTATACTCAACGCACAGGTCTTGATTTGCAAGATATCAATGAGACGCTGAATCAATTACGTGACAAAAAACTTTTGGTCGATGATGTAAATCGAATTGCTTGCACAGAGCAGGGACATATCTTTTTAAATTCGGTGTTGGAAAGTTTTTTATAATTTAGCAGCAAGATTGCTTTGAGCAAGGATGCTTAAAGTAATCTAATGGTTGTTGTCATCTTTTAGAAAGATAATTCGCACAAAATAAAAAACCTCATCATTTACGATGAGGTTTTTTAGAATCTGGTGGGTCGTCCGCGACTCGAACGCGGGACCAACGGATTAAAAGTCCGCTGCTCTACCAACTGAGCTAACGACCCATAAGGGTTCAAAACATTAGATGGTGGGTCGTCCGCGACTCGAACGCGGGACCAACGGATTAAAAGTCCGCTGCTCTACCAACTGAGCTAACGACCCATCTCGTTTTGATGTTGCGTATTCTAGCAACTTATTCAGCTAACACAAGA
>CAJYTY010000011.1 GCA_913777945.1 uncultured Acinetobacter sp.
GCCCCTTCGCAGCCGCCGAAGACCGCCGGAGCGTCGCCGTCGGGGACCCGAGTCGAGCCGCCGTTGAACCTCGTCGCCGGCCGTCGTTCGTCGTCGTCCGTCGTTGTTCTTTGCACCGGTGAGTTCGCGTCGTCGTCCTCTACGCGTAGGTGTCCTCGGATAGCCCAACCGAGCCCTCTTTTGCCGGTGGTCGTGTCAACCGTGCCATGGCCGGCGATGATGACGTCAGCGATGACGTCATAAATCCCTTTTTCTAGGTTTTCTTTATTAGATGAAAATCGATTAAACTTCGGAACTTCATAACTAAATCGTCGTAACTCGGATTCGACTGGTTCTAGTTGCTAAATTTTTCTAATATCAAGATCTACATGTTAAAAATATCCACATATACTGTTTATGCTTGTTTTTGTACTGTTTATTTGGTTTTTATTAGTCTTTTTCTTCGTTTTGCGTGCTAGCTTTGTCGTTTCCGTCGTTGCGAAGGTTCGTGAGTGCGTCGGAAGTGTTCAAGAAGATTAATTGAAGATCGATTATTGCAAGGCAAGTCACACAGATCCTAAACACAATCCTTTGAGCATGTTGATCCTATATTTAAATTCTCTATTTATTTCAACTGTACATTTATTTTCGAATGTCACCGGGTGGTGTGAACCTATTCCTTTGTTATGGCCAATTTGCATTGAATGCCCTATTCCTTGATACCTTGGGTAATAAATTGATTAGCTTGAACCTTATGTATTGGTTTGGTTCAGCTAAATGTTATATATATATAATTGCTTAGCAATGCTTAGAAACATTAGCTCACTAATGGGATGAATCATATATACTACATTATTATTTATGGTTATATTTAATGGTAGCTCACGATGGTTAATCGTGTTATGATAATTAATTGGTAATTAAAATATAATTAATGGTGGGTTGTCAGCACATGGTTTTGAAGGTCGTGCTCATGACAGTTAAGGACCGGTTCACGAGCTACTGTTGTGAGACATTAACAGTGCCAACCACAAGCCAGCGTGGGCAACAGCTTTACCTTTTGTTTAGTGTGGTTCATTGTGGGGCACCAGACTGAGTAGTGGCGGAGATAAGCCTACGGGGGTCGCTGGGGAGTCCATGGTGCACTACTTTGAATTGTGTTATGCGGAGGG